>NZ_JNZO01000013.1 GCF_000717595.1 Streptomyces flavochromogenes
CCCAGCGGCGTCCGCCCCGCCGAGACGCTCACCGTCTGCACGCCAGGCTGCGGCCACGCCGCACGGACGGGCGCCTTGACGATGCTGACGTCCGGACGCCTGGCTCCCCCCGCGCGAAGCGGTTCGACCGGTACCGGCTTCGGCTGCTTCAGACCGGGCAGCGAGGTGCTGATGCCCGGGTCCTGTTCTGTGAGTGCGACGGAGGTGGCCGGCAGCAGTCCCACTGCCATCACCGCGGACAATGCCACGGCCCACCCTCGCGTACGGAAATTGCACCGCAAGGTTCCGATGAGCCCTGTTACCGCACAGCTGTCCCACAGAGTCCCAGGTCGGGGCCGATCGGCGCATGGCATCCGAACCCTCCCGAGTTCCCCGATCTTGCCCGTCTTTACACCGTAAACACATGGCCTTTCCAGGCGCCTTATCAGGCCCGGCGCAATCGGAGCGGCCCTGTAGAGTCGAGCCACTTCGCGCGCACTGGAGCGATTTTCGGGCGCCAGGACGAGCGAAATCGGGACACAAGCAAGGGGAGGAATTAAGGCGTGTCCATGCCAGAAATAAAGGCTTCAGACGTGGCAGGGGGGCTGCGCTGATACCGGGCGTCCTGGCCGGCGCCATGATGACGTCCGTCATGGCGGCGGTGCCCGCAGGGGCCCTCGCCCCGCAGGCGCCCCCCGCGGCGGCCGCGAGCGCGCCGGTCGTGAACAACCCCGTGGCCGACGGCTCGCTGAGCGAGGAGGACTACGCGCTGCAGCAGGCCGCCACGACGGGACAGCCCTTCGAGGTCGTCTCCCGGCGGACCGAGAGCTCCGAGACCTGGGCACAGCCCGAGGGTTCGTTCAAGGTCACCGAACACGGCACGCCCGTACGGTTGTGGCGTGAGGGGGAATGGGTCGCCGCCGACCCGACCCTGGAGTTCGCCCCGGACGGGTCCGTGGTCACGAAGGCCACCGACATCGCCACGAAGTTCTCCGGCGGCGGGACCGCACCCCTGATCCAGGGCGCCATGAACGGCCGCACGCTGACACTGACCTGGCCGAACGCGCTGCCGAAGCCCACTCTGGACGGCAACGTCGCCACATACGCCGAGGTACTGCCGGGCGTCGACCTCCAGCTGAAGGCGGAGATCGAAGGCTTCTCCCAGGTCTTCGTCGTCAAGACACCACAGGCCGCGCAGAACGCAGAGCTCGCCCGGCTGCAGTTCGGTATCGCCGCAGACGGTCTGACGGTCGAGAAGGACGCCGAGACCGGGAGCCTGACGGCCAAGGACCCGGCCGGCCAGATCGTCTTCTCCAGCTCCGCCCCGATGATGTGGGACTCCACCACGACGACCAGCCAGCAGGCCGCGGCGACCACCCTGCGCGGCGCGATGGCGATGACGACCGAAGCCACGGCAACCGCCGGGGCGTCGGACGACGGTAGCGCCTTCGACCCGGGGCTGGGCGCGCAGGACGCCGTGATGCCCACCGAGCTGACGTCGGACACGCTCACCATCACTCCGGACCAGGAGCTCCTGACCGGCGCCGAGACGACCTACCCGGTCTACATCGACCCCAGCTGGGGCTTCGGCGACCGCCAGAAGTGGAACTGGACCCGCGTCTACAAGGCGTACCCGGGACAGTCGTTCTGGAACTCCAAGGATCCCGTCCGCGTGGGCTACGAGGCCCAGACCGGCGGCTCCGACCGCGTCTCACGGTCCTTCTTCCAACTCGACGTCTCGCACCTCAAGAACACCGAGGTCAAGTCCGCGACCTTCCGGGTGAAGAACACGTGGTCCTGGTCCTGCCAGGCCCGTGAGGTGCACCTGTACCCGACCGGCGCGATCAACTCCAAGACCAACTGGACCAACCAGCCGGGCAAGCTGACGAGCTCTCCTCTCGACACGGTGAACGACGCCAAGGGCTGGGTGCCTCCCTCGGGCTCCTCCTCGTCCTGCCCCGCCGGCAACCTCGAGTTCGACGCCACCAGCTGGGTCAGGACCAAGGCGTCCGAGGGCGCGGAGAGCATCTCCTTCGGTCTGTACGCCGACGAGAACGACACTTTCGGCTGGAAGAAGTTCGACCCCAAGACCGTCGTCCTCGAAACCGTCTACAACACGCCCCCGGAGCTTCCGGAGAAGCTCGGCACCAGCCCGGCCACCCCGTGCGCGAGCGGCGCGACCCTCGGCAACGCGACGGTCGGCCTGTACGCCACGATCAAGGATGCCGACTACGGCAACCTCAGTGCCGAGTTCGAGCTCTACGAGAACAAGGCCGGCAGCAGCACTCGCGTGTTCACCAAGACCGTCCCCGCACTCAACGGCCGAGTCGCCACACTGTCCGTGCCGGTGGCGCTGACCGTCGGGGGCACCGGTATCACGTACTCCTGGCGCGTGCGTGCCGTCGACTCCGACAAGGCGGAGTCGGCCTGGAAGAACGCTCCCTGCGCCTTCAAGTTGGACCGTCAGCGACCGGGCACCCCGCCCAAGATCGTTTCGCCCGTGGGTGCCGACGGCAAGCCCGTCTTCCCCTCGGGTGACGCGGGATGGCCGACGCCGACGGGGCCGGCCCGCCAGAAGGCGACCTTCACCTTCCAGCCGGTCGAGTCGGACGTCAAGAAGATCTACTGGTGGACCGACTCCGACCCGGACGTCAAGGAGGTGTCGCCAGCCGGCGGCGTCTACGCGGGCCTGGTGTCGATCCCGTCCTACGGCCCCCACATGATCTACGCATACAGCGTGGACGCGGCCGGCAATCGCTCCGACACCGCGACCTACCTCTACTACGCCAACAAGGACCAGGAGCGGGACGAGTCCAACGACGTCAACGGAGACCGCTTCAAGGACATCTGGAGCCCCGACGGCAACGGAACCCTGATCGCCTACACCGGCCACGGCGACCGAGCGTTCTCCACCATGAACGCCGCCTCCGGAGCGGCGACCTTCCCGGGTCAGCAGGTCTCCGCGGTCGGCGACTGGCAGGGAGACGGCTTCAACGACCTCCTCGCCCTCGTGCCCAACCCGAACCAGAACGGAGCCAAGGACCTCCAGGTCTACAAGAACAACGGCTCCGGGCTCGTCAACGCCGAGGAGGGCCCCCTGACCCTCCGGACGACATCGTCGACCCCCAACTACTGGTCCGCGGCCGACCAGGTCATCGGCGGCGACTTCGACGCGGACCCTGAGGCGGAGCCCGACGTCCTCGTCAAGACGGCCGACAAGCTGTGGTTCTACCGCGGCACCCGCGCCGCCACGATCGGCTTCGGCAGGAGCGGTGGCCTCGCCCTCGTCGGCGGCCCCGAATCGCAGTGGAACAAGTACACGATCGTCTCCACGGGCGACATCAACGGGGACGACCTGCCGGATCTGCTGCTGCGCGACGACGCCACCGGCGACCTCCTCCGCTCGTACGCCACTCCCGACCCCGCCAACCCGGGGAGGATGAACCTCGCCACGTGGGGAAGGAACCGAGTCAAGGTCGGCAGCGGTCTGACGAAGGCCCTGTACCCCCAGCTCGGCGTCTCCGGCGACCTCGACGGCGACGGCTCCGGCGACGGAATCGTCGACGGTGACGGGATCATGGACCTGTGGGCCCGCAAGGCCGACAACACCATGGTCGGCTGGCGCGGCAAGGGCACGCCGACCAACCTCACCGGGTTCGACGCCCCGTACGTCATCGACGGCATCACCGGCGGCATGCGCCTGGCGCCCAAGACCGTGATCGCCTCTGGTCACTCCGTCACGGCCCAGTCCTCGACCCTGACCATGGGACTCGACGGCAAACTGTCCATCGCGAACAAGGCCGGCGCCAAGGTCTGGAGCAGCGCAGCAGGAACGCCCGGTTCCTTCGCCCGCGTCGAGAACAACGGCAACCTCTCCGTCTGCGACGCCGACAACAGCTGCCCGTGGACCACGGGCGCCGTCAACCTCGGGGAAGGCTTCGCCGTCCTCAAGGACTCCGGCGACCTCGTCGTCTACAACGACAAGAGCCAGGCCCTCTGGTCCAGCGGCACCTCCGTCCGCCACGACCACAACCGCGACGGCCGCAGCGACATGGCCAACTGGTACGACTACTACGACGGCCACGACTCGGTGCACGTCTTCACCCCGGCCTCCAACGGCAAGTTCGAGACGTCGCCCCGTGCGGGTTGGTCCGTCCCCGCCGGCGAGTTCTACTCGGAGCACATGAAGCGCGTCACCGGTGACTTCAACGGTGACGGCGTGGGCGATCTCGCCAGCATCTACGGTTACAGCGACGGGCGCGTCTCGCTGTTCACCTGGCTGGGCAAGGGCGACGGCACGTTCGGCAGCGCGACGAGGTCCTGGACCGCCGATCCCGGCCACTGGTACTTCGAGAACATGACCCCGTACAGCGGCGACTTCAACGGCGACGGGCGCGACGACCTCGCGGTCTGGTACGACTACTCGGACACCACCGACACCCTCTTCACGTTCACCACCACGGTCACCGGCACGTTCAACCACCCGGTGCAGTACTGGCGCGGCCTCACCGGCTGGGAGCAGTCCCGCGCGAAGACCGTCAGCGGTGACTTCAACGGCGACGGACGCGACGACCTCGCGACCTTCTACCACCTGCCGGACGGAAGCGAGAAGATCCGCATCTTCTCGGCCACGGTGAACAGCACCTTCGTCCCCGCCGACAAGTGGAGTGCCACCACCTGGGGAGACTGGAACCGCACCACGATCCACGCGGGCGACTTCAACGGTGACGGACGCGACGACGTGGCCGCCTGGTACGACTACGCGGACGGCACCGACGGCATCCACATCTGGACGAGCACGGTGGCCGGTGGTCTGGCGAACGCATACCCGGCGTGGACCGGCGCCAAGGACTTCATGTTCCGCGGGAACATCAAGCTCGTCACCGGCGACTACAACGGTGACGGGAAGGACGAGTTCGCCGGCCTGTACGGGTACGACGTCGCACCGAACACGGGGGCCGTACGCACGTTCACCTGGCTGGCGAACGCCTCCAACAAGCTCGACGCTCCCATGGACAGCTGGTACGCCGCCCCGGGCAACTGGAGCTTCGACCGGGTGACGTTCTTCGAGAAGCAGCTCTGACACCCATCACACGGTGTCCGTACGATCCCTCGCCCCCGTCCCGCAGCCAGCGGGACGGGGGCGAGGCGCTTCCGTCGCGACCTGCGGCCCCCGTCCCTGCCCCTGCCCCTGCCCCTGCCCCTGCCGGGAGGAACGGGCCGGCTCCCGAGGAGGATCGGGCCGACGGAGCGGTCAACTGGCCGCATAGCGGACACGGTTCTCTGTCCTTCGGACAACAGATGGTCAAATCCTTGTTGCATACCTGTCAAACGGGCTCTTTCGCTGGCACGCTCGCAGCCGCACCACACCCCCCACGATCCCCACGCTTTTCAGCGAAGGAGCCCGCGTGACCCGCCAGCAGTCCTCGCACCGCCGCACCGCCACCGCCGCCGCCCTGATCGCATCGGCCGCCATGGTCGTCGTCGGAGTCCAGACCGGATCCGCCAGCGCCGATGTCCAGCGCGAAGCCGGCGCGACCGCGCTCGTGCTCTCCGGCACCCAGCGTGCCGCCGCCGTCCAGGAGGCCCAGGCAGGAGCCGCCGCCACGGCCAGGGCCATCGGCCTCTCCGGCCAGGAGAAGCTCCTCGTCCGGGATGTCGTCAAGGACGCCGACGGCACGGTGCACACGCGGTACGAGCGCACCTACGAGGGTCTCCCCGTCCTCGGCGGCGACCTCGTCGTGCACCAGAAGAAGAACGGCACCCGCGCCACCACCAAGGCGACCAACGCCCGTATAGCCGTGGCGAGCACGGCCCCGTCGGTCACGGCCACCACCGCGGGCAAGGCCGCCGCGGCCTCCTCCGACGCGCGGTCCGCCGCCCCCGCCTCGTCCCGCAAGGTGATCTGGGCGGCCACCGGCAAGCCGACGCTCGCCTGGGAGACGACCGTCACGGGCGTCCAGGCCGACGGCACCCCGAGCGAGCGTCACGTCATCACCGACGCGACCTCGGGCAAGGAGCTGTACTCCTACGAAGCGATCGAGACGGGCACCGGCAACACCCAGTACAGCGGCCAGGTCACACTCGGCACGGCGCCCTCGTACACCCTGACGGACACCGCGCGGGGCGGCCACAAGACGTACGACCTGAACGGTGGCACCAACGGCACCGGGTCCCTGTTCACCAACGGCACGGACACCTGGGGCAACGGCCTCGCGACGAACCGGGAGACCGCCGCCGCGGACGCCCACTACGGCGCGGCCGTCACCTGGGACTTCTACAAGAACGAGCTCGGCCGCAACGGCATCCGCGGTGACGGTGTCGCCGCCTACTCCCGCGTCCACTACGGCAACGCGTACGTCAACGCCTTCTGGTCGGACTCCTGCTTCTGCATGACGTACGGCGACGGAGCCGGCAACCTCAAGCCGCTGACCTCCCTCGACGTCGCCGGCCACGAGATGTCCCACGGCCTGACCGCCTCCACCGCCGGCCTGCGCTACAGCAAGGAGTCGGGCGGCCTCAACGAGGCCACCTCCGACATCCTCGGCACCTCGGTCGAGTTCTACGCGGCCAACACCACGGACGCCGGCGACTACCTCATCGGCGAGAAGATCGACATCCGCGGCAACGGCACCCCGCTCCGCTACATGGACAAGCCGAGCCGCGACGGCAACTCCGCCGACTACTGGTCCAGCAGCGTCGGCCGCCTCGACGTCCACTACTCCTCGGGCCCGGCCAACCACTTCTTCTTCCTGCTGTCCGAGGGCAGCGGCGCCAAGACGATCAACGGCGTCTCCTACAACTCCCCCACCAGCGACGGCTCCACCCTCACGGGCATCGGCCGCACCAAGGCCTACAAGATCTGGTACAAGGCCCTCGCCACCTACATGACCTCCTCCACCAACTACGCCGGCGCACGCACGGCGACCCTGTCCGCGGCCACCGACCTCTACGGCGCGGGCAGCGCCGAGTACACCGCGGTCGCCAAGGCCTGGACGGCGATCAACGTCAAGTAACACCTGGTGGGTCGCCCGGCACGCACGAAGCCGGGCGGCCCGCCCACCCCCTGCTCGTCATCCGAACCGGATGATCCGCTGGACGTGGCGGATACGGGACTCGCAGACCGAGCGATCGCCGGTTGCGCGGGGTACGGGCAGGTGCGAGGTCAGCCCAGGGCGATCCAGCGGACGCCGAGCTGTTCGATCTGTGCGGCCTCCGCTTCGTTCAACGGCTCGCGGCCCGTGGCCCTGCGCAGGAAATGAGGACGGCTCCACCCCAGCCTGTCGGCCGCCGCGGCGTGCTCCGGGCCGAGGAGCAGCTCCGTCACGGCGTCACCGGCCGCCGGGGTGAGCCAGGCTTCGCGTCCGAGTGCGTCGGCCAGGTCGAGGCCGTGGACGGCGACCTCCACGACACGGGTGAGGAGGAACTCCGACAGGAACATGGCGTCGCCATGGCGTGTCCGGACAGTCCGAGCGTGTGCTTGGGTCCGGCACAGCCTGTCGCATCGCCGCCACGTCGCGGCGAAGTCCTCGGCGAAGGCGGCGCCGTCGACGGGTCCCGCCGCCCGGTCCTGGGCCAAGGCGATCCGCATGGCATTGGTCCGGGCTGAGAAGCGGTCGTCCGGACGGTAGTACTCCACCGCGGAGGTCTCCGCTTCGTCGGGTGCCGGAGCGTCCAGCATGGCCGGGAGCCAGTCGATCACCACGGCAACGTGCCCGAGCAGGTCGCGTACGGTCCACGGTGTGCAGCGTGTCGGGAGGTTCCACGCAGCCTCGGAGAGTCCGGCCACAGCGCCGCTGAGGGCTCCGCATTCCTGCCGGAAGGCTTCGAGCACCAGGTCGTGGTCCACGCCGTGCCGCCCTCCGTCCGTTCGGCGCAGCACGCTCACTTCGCCGTCCCGTCGAATCGACGACGCGGGCCGGCTGCCGACCGGAGCCCGCTCCACGGATGGACGCCGTAGCCGTCCTGCCCGATGAACTCCCTCTCGTACAGGTCGAGATCCTCGGCGGTGACATGACGCAGGGCGATCTCATCCGACATGGAACGGCTCCAGATTCTCTCGGCCGGGCGGTTCGCACCCTCGTGACGGCCGTACGGACAACGGCTTCCCGCTTCGCACTTCTCAGATCATCGACACGCGCGCCGCGGTGGTCCCGGTTGCAGACTGCTGGAAAAAGATCACCACGGCCTGATCACCACGGCGGATCCGGGCTTCTTCGCCGATCGTTCTGACGGGGCGTGCGCTAGGGTTCCGGGCCATGATCGAACCTGGAACCTTCGCCTGGCCACCCGCCCCGATAGCGACCGAACGGCTCGTGCTCCGCGAGTCCGAGCCACGGGACCGGGCGGCGTTCGTCGAGCTGTTCGCCTCACCGGATGTGGGCACCTACATCGGTGGCGCCCAGCCCCGCGAAGAACTCGAGCGCGCGATGCCCGACGCACCTGGCCGACGTCCCGGCTGTTTCGTGGTCGAACTCGACGGAACGATGATCGGCATGATCACCTTCGACCCCCGCGGTACCGAGCGCCCGGGGCATGTCCGCCCCGAGGCCGGTGAGGCCGAGCTCGGTTACCTGTTCCTGCGGGCGGCATGGGGACGCGGTTATGCCTTCGAGGCGTGCGCGGCGGCACTCGACTGGTTCACCGGCGCACGTCCCGGCGAACCCGTGGTGCTCTCCACCCAGAGCGCCAACGACCGCGCCATGCGCCTCGCGGCGAAGCTGGGCTTCACCGAGGTCGAGCGGTTCGAGGAGTACGGCGCCGACCAGTGGTTCGGCGTGCGTCCCCCGGCCACGCGGGCCGGATGAAGGGCAACGCCGTGAACGAGATCGTGCTGATGTCGGATCCGAGGGTCGCCGCCATACCTGTGATCGAGTCCGGGGAACGTCTCGTGGACGTCCGCATCGGCGGCCGGCTGCTCGTCGACACCCGCAAGCAGGACCCGGCGGACGCCTTCGCCCACCTGCGGGAAGGTGTGCTGGAGCGGCTGCTCACGGCGCAGACGCTGCTTCCGGCGGGCATGCGGCTGCTGTTCGTCGAGGGCTACCGGCCCCCTTCTCTCCAGCAGGAGTACTTCGAGGAGTACGCCGGCCGGCTGCGAGCCGACAACCCCGGGTGGTCCTCCCATCAGATCCACTCGGCGGCGAGCAGATACGTGTCACCCCCCGACATCGCGCCGCACAGCGCCGGCGCGGCGGTCGACCTCACCCTCGCCGATGCCGACGGGTACGAGCTGGACCTCGGCACGCGCATGAACGCGGACCCGGAGGAGAGCGCGGGCGCCTGCTACACCCACGCCACGAACATCACCGACGAGGCCCGCGCCCACCGGAAGCTGCTGTGCACGGTGCTCACGGCCGCGGGGCTGGTGAACTATCCCACGGAGTGGTGGCACTGGTCCTTCGGGGACCGTTACGCGGCCTTGACGGCAGGCGAAGCCGCGGCCCTCTACGGTCCGAAGGAGCTCGACGCGAGACGCGGCTGACCGGTGCCCGGTGCCTGTGAACCGGGCGGTGAGCCGGCGCTGCTCGGCCCCCCTTACCCCCTACCGGGTGAAGAGCAGCGCCACCAAGCCGCCTGGTGTGGCCGTCACGGTCGTCGTCCCCGGCCGTTCAGGGGACACACGGGCCGCATCCGGGGCGTTTCCCGCCGCGCCGGGCATCCCTTGGTGGAACGAAAGGGAAACGTGATGCCGCTCTATCTTTCGAGGTTCAGCTACACACCGGAGACCTGGGCGAGGCTGACCGGCCACCCCGAGGACCGCGCGAAGGCCGCTCAGGCGTACATCGAGTCCGTCGGCGGGAAGCTCCACGGCTTCTGGTACGCCTTCGGCACGCACGACGGCTACAACCTGTGGGAGGCCCCTGACAACGTGTCCATGGCCGCGGTCGCGCTGGCGATCAGCGGCGGTGGCGCGCTCAGCTCGTTCGAGACGACAGTCCTCCTGACCGTCGACGAGACCATGGATGCGCTGCGCAAGGCCGAACGGGTCCAGTACCGGGCGCCGGGTGCGTAGCGTCCAGGCCGACGCGATCTCCGGTGACGTGACGAGGCCTGCCCCGTGGGCAATTGAGTCGCGCGTGAGCCGCCCCGCGATCTACCCTCGCGGCCATGGCGTCTCCCGGTGTACTCGAAGACTCCCGGAACGATCCCGGTGGTGCCGGACTCGTGATCCGGCGAGAGACCGCTGACGATCACCGAGATGTGCGCGAGGTTCATACGCGCGCGTTCGGTGACAGCGATCGGGTTCCCGGGCTCGTGGAGGCACTTCGCGTCGCGGAGGCCGCATGGGCGCCGATGTCCTTCGTGGCCGTCGTCGATGACCAGGTCGTCGGGCATGTCCTGCTGAGTGCGACGCGGTTGGACGCCCCGCGCCGGATCGTGGACGTCCTGTCGCTGTCACCACTGGGCGTGGTCCCCGAGTTCCAGCGGCGGGGCATCGGTACACAGCTCATCGCCCACGCCCTCCAGGCGGCCGACAGCCAGGGTGTGCCCTTGGTGTTCCTGGAGGGTTCGCCGCACTACTACGGCACGCGCGGCTTCGAGGGAGCCGGTGCGGTGGGCTTTCGCTCGCCGTCGCTGCGTATTCCTGAAGCCGCTTTTCAGGTCGCCCGGTTGTCCGCTCACGAGCCGTGGATGACGGGCACCTTCGTCTACTCCGAGGCTTTCTGGGCCTTCGACTGCGTCGGCCTGCGCGACCCCGAGGCCTGAACCGAAGGGCTACCCGACCTCCCGGCGGCCCGGCGACCCGATGCGGTGATCGAAAAGAGCGCCGATTCACTCCAGCTGATCTCCGGCACCGGAGCCGCCGCCGGCAGAGGCCGGCGGCGGACTCATGCGCCTCAGGAGCAGATCGCACCGTTCAAGGCGAACCGTGCGGGTGCCGCGTTCACACCCGCGTACGTCGCCTGGAACCCGAAGGAAGCGCTCGCGCCTGCCGCCAGCGTGCCGTTCCACCCGGCGTCCCGGGCGGTCACGGTGCTGCCCGACTGACTCACCGTGGCGTTCCAGGCGCTGCTGATCCTCTGGTCACCCGTGAAGGCCCACCCGAGGATCCAGCCGGAGATCGCCGAGGCGCCGGTGTTCTTCACGGCCACTGTGGCCGTGAAGCCGTTGCCCCACGAGTTCTCCACCCGGTACGTCACCGCGCAGGACGCCGTGGGCGGCGCGACGTCGTCGTCGGCCTCCGTCGCGGTGAAGGTCGCCGCCGATACGCCGGTGCCACCGGCGGTGAACGTCGCGCTGCCCGCGACCGTGTCGCCGTCCTGCGCGGCGGACACGGAAACCTGCTGCGCGGCGGCCCAGTCGGCGGGCGTGAAGACGAGCGTCGAGCCCGTGGTCGCGGTGAGGTCCTGGTCGCCCGCGGCGCGGGACACCGTCACCGTGACGCTCTGCGCGGGCGCGGCCGACAGCCGTACGCTCACGGAGGCGGCGCCGCCTTCAGGCACGGTCACCGCGGCGGGCGCCACCTGCACCGCGGGTGTCGCCGGAAGGCCGCGCCGCTCCGCGGCGAACGCCGCCAGCCACGCCAGCGAGGAGTTCCAGTTGATCGCCACCTCGTTGGTGGAGTACGAACCGATGTCGTCGATGTAGCAGGCCGCCGGGGCGCAGCCGTTCAGACGCTCCTTCGCCACCGGGTCGTCGAGCCCGGCGTTCGGCCCGCCGGCGAAGGAGCCGGCCGGCGGGTGGGGCAGGGAGGCGTCGTTCTGACGGGCCCAGAAGCGGTGGTGCTGGTTCTCGGAGGCGCGTTCGCCGTAGCCGGTGACGTAGGAGTGGTCCAGGGCGTTGCGTCCCAGCAGGTAGTCGAGCGACTCCAGGGCGCCCGCGCGGTAGCGCTGTGCACCGGTGATCTCGTAGGCGACGGCGAGGGTCATCGCGTTGTTGGCGACAGCGCTGTTGGATCCCCACCCGTATCCCGTGACGGGGATCGGCACCGCGTAGCCCCCTGCGGCCATGGTGGAAAGGTGCCCGTCGGCGGCGGCGGTCAGCAGGCCGCGTACACGGGTCAGGTCGTCGGCGGGCAGGGTCACCCCGGGGACGGTGGCGAGGGTGATCCGCCCGAGGGTGCCCGTGCCTCCCCACCAGAACGCGTCCGCGGGCTTCGTGTGGTGCGGAGAGGTGGTCACGGCGTCCCGGTACCGCGTCTCGCCGGTGGTGGCGAGCAGTTCGGCCGCGGCCCAGTAGAACTCGTCCGAGACGTCCGCGTCCTCGTACGCCCCGCCTCCGGCGTTGTCGGTCGCCGGGGCGAGCGCGTTCGGGTCGGCCTCGGCCGCCGTCCAGGCCCGGCGCGCGGCGTCCAGACAGCGGGTGGCGAACGCGGAGTCGTAGGGTGCGTACACCCGGGCGCACTGGGCGGCCGTGGCCGCCAGATTCAGCGTGGCGGCCGTGGACGGACGGTTCAACTCGCGCTGCTTCTCGTCGAGTTCGGGACGTGTGGGGAGGCCGGTCCACTCGGTGTCATGCATCTTGTGGAAGGCCATGCCGGCTGACGGCTTGCCTGCCGGGACCTGCATCCGCATCAGGAACTCCAGCTCCCAGCGGGCTTCGTCCAGCACGTCCGGCACTCCGTTGCCGCGCTCGGGCACCCGCAGGGTCGCATCGCCGAGTGCGGCGTCGCCGCCCGAGCGACGGGCCCGCTCGAAGGAGTTGACCACCTGCCAGGTCGCGATCCCGCCGTTGACCACGTACTTGCCCTGGTCGCCCGCGTCGTACCAGCCGCCGCGGACGTCCAGCCGGTAGTCGCACACTCCGGCCTGGCAAGGCACGCTGGTGTCGCCCTTGTTCGGTGCCACACCCAGGTGGCCGGCGGGGCGGGCGTACTCGCCGCCCACCAGACCGGCGTCGATCGCGATGCCGCTGCGCTGCTGATAGAAGAACGACATGCTGTCGGTGCGCAAGCCGTCGTACAGCGCGGCGGAGATGTCGAACGGGTGACTGGTCTGTCCACTGACGACCAGGGTGAAGCCTGACCCTGTGCCGGTGTAGCCGCCGAAGTCCACCAGGTGCGTCGACTGGCCGGACGCCTGGTCGGCGCCTCTCACCGTGGTCGTACCCGACGAGACCTGCGCGCCGGTCGCGTCGCGAAGCTGCCAGGCGAGCGGAGCGGTGGCCGAGCTGATCAGGGTGGCCCGCTTCGGCCCGTCCGGCAGGTAGCCGAGCTGGTTGACCCGGACGGGGAAGTCGGCGGGCGCCGCGAGGACCGCACCGCTGTCCGCGCCGGTGGTGTCCGCCGCGGAGGCGGTGGTGGCCAGGGTGCCGGCGGCCAGGGCGAGACCGGTGAGCACGACGGTGGCGCGACGTAACACGCCGGGGAGGATGACAGGAGGCAAGGGTGGGGGCCTTCCACGAAGGGGAGCAGATCGATGGGAGCGCTCCCATCAATTCATGAAGCCAGCGTTGCAGGTGTCCCGTCAAGAGACCTGCAGGGAAAGAGTGTCGATCGGGCCGAGCCACCGCGCCAGGCCCGGATGCCGCCTTGGGTCGGCTCCCGTGAAACGCCGGGCAGCGCCTCCGCGTGTTCGGCATGAGGTGTGCCACAACGACCACCGAAGGCAGGTCAGGCGCTTCCGAACGCGGCGGCCGCTCTGGTAGAGCTGGTGGCGTACGTGTTCGATTCCCCCTGAAAGCCCAGCTATGAACCACGGCCCAGACCCTCGTTCCGCCCTGGTCGACTTCAGCATCGACCTCACCGCCGAAGAGGCACGCCGGCGTGTCGAAGTCGTGGCGGCCCTCGGGCCCGACTGGGACCCCGTGGCCGTGCTGCGCGAGGAGGAGGCGGCACACGCCCTGCTGTACTCGGGCCTGGACGAGGAGCAGCAGAGGATCCACGCGATGCTGGTCGCGGCCGGGGTCCTGCCCGGGGAGGTGCCGGGCCGTGCGTCTTCCGCTTGATCCCCACGCCGACCTGGCCCGGCGGGCCTGGGTCGCGTGCCCCGGCTGCGACGACGCCCGCGACTGCGGAACCTGCCTGGACCGCCGGAACTGCCGGAGCCATTGGCGCTATCTGATCGGGAACGACGGGCACCGGGTCCACCTGCAGTGCCCGAACTGCACGCACATGTGGACCCTCGACACCTCCCGTGAGCGACGCGGCCGCCGGGCCTGAGCTCAGCAGATCCGCGGCAGCTGCTCTCCCAGCGGCAGGTCCACGACCCGGGTACCGCCGAGTCCGGTACGAGCCACCACCATGCCGGGATGGGTCTCGACCGCCTCGCCGATCACCGCTGCCCCGCTACCCGAGGGGTGGGCGCGCATCGCGGCGAGTACGGCGTCCGCGTGCTCTCGCGGGACGAAGGCCACGAGCTTCCCCTCGTTCGCCACGTACATGGGGTCGAGGCCGAGCACCGCGCAGGCGTTGGCGACCGCTTCGGGGATCGGAACGGCCCGCTCCTGGATGACGACACCCGTGCCCGAGGCGGCCGCGATCTCGTTCAGCGAGGCGGCCAGGCCTCCGCGTGTGGGGTCGCGCAGCACATGCAGGTCCCGCGTGACGGCGAGCATCGCCTCGACGAGGCCACCGAGCGGTGCGCAGTCACTGGTGATCTCGACACCGAATTCGAGACCCTCCCGCACACTCATGATGGCCACGCCGTGCATACCGATCGGGCCGCTCACGATGACGACGTCTCCGGGCACCACCCGTTGTGGACGCAGGTCGACTCCGTCGGGGATCAGCCCGACCCCCGAGGTGTTGAGGTAGATGCCGTCGCCGTGACCGGCCTCCACGACCTTGGTGTCGCCGGTGACGACCTGAACGCCGGCCAAGCGCGCCGCCGCACCGAGGGCCTGCGCCACACGGGCGACCACGTGGGTCTCGACGCCTTCCTCCAGGATGAACCCGCAGGAGAGGTGGCTCGCCCGGGCGCCGATCATGGCGAGGTCGTTCACGGTGCCGTTGACGGCGAGGTCGCCGATACTGCCGCCCGGGAAGAACAGCGGGCGCACCACGAAGGAGTCCGTGGAGAACGCCAGGCGGGCGCCGCCGATGCGGAGCTCGGCGGCGTCGGCGGTGTGGGCGAGGGCCGGTCCGCCGTACGCGGGCGCGAAGACGTGCTCGATCAGCTCGGCGGACAGCGCGCCTCCGCCGCCGTGGCCCATGACGATGCGTGACTGGTCGCGCAGGGGCGCCGGGCAGGTCCAGGCGAGCATGTCGGGTGCCGGCTGTGCGGCGTCGACCGCAGGGGTGGTGCTGACGGTGTCAGGCAAGGGGGCTGCCCTCCAGAGAGGCGGTGGCCGGGGACGGGGTTCCAGAGCCCACACGGGCCGCGACCGCGGGCCGCGGTCCCGGGGTTCCCGCGTCGAGCCGCCGGTAGAGGTAGTAGGCGGCGCAGGCGCCCTCGCTGGACACCATCGTGGCGCCGAGCGGGGAGCGAGGCGTGCAGGTGGTGCCGAAGGCCTCGCACTCGTTCGGTTTCAGCAGGCCCTGGAGGACCTCGCCGCTGCGGCACTCCGCGGGCTCGCGAGTGACGATTCCTTCGACGGAGAAGCGGTGCTCGGCATCGTGGTCACGGTAGCGATCGGACAGGCGCCAGCCGCTGTCCGGGATGACGCCGATGCCGCGCCAGGCCCGGTCGGTGATCTCGAAGACATCACTCAGCATCGCCTGCGCTGCCGGATTGCCCTCGGCTGTCACGGCGCGCTGGTAGGCGTTCTCGACCGTGTGCTCGCCCCGTTCCAGCTGCAGCAGGGTCCTGCGTACGCCTTCCAGGATGTCCAGCGGCTCGAATCCGGTGACCACGATCGGCACCTGGTGGCGTTGTGCGAGGTCGGGGTACTCGGCCGTGCCCATCACGCTGCAGACGTGTCCGGCCGCGAGGAAGCCCTGGACGCGGCAGTCCGGGGACCGCATGATCGCGTCGATGGCCGGGGGGACACGGACGTGGGACACGAGCAGGCTGAAGTTGCGGATGTTCCGCTTGCGCGCCTGATGGACCGTCATCGCGTTGGGGGGCGCCGTGGTCTCGAAGCCGATCCCGAAGAAGACCACCTCCCGGTCCGGGTTCTGCTCGGCGATCCGCAGCGCGTCCAGCGGGGAGTAGACCACCCTGACGTCGCCGCCCTGCCCGCGGACCTGGAACAGGTCGCGGCCCGTGCCGGGGACGCGGAGCATGTCGCCGAACGAGCAGAAGATCACCCCTGGCCGGGAAGCGATCTCCAGGGCTTTGTCGATCATCTCCAGCGGAGTGACGCAGACCGGACAGCCCGGGCCGTGGATCAGCTCGATCTCGGAGGGCAGGAGCTGGTCGATGCCGTGCCGGATGATGCTGTGCGTCTGGCCGCCGCAGACCTCCATCAGGGCCCAGGGGCGGGTCACCGTCGCGCTGATCTCGTCGAGCAGCCGACGTGCCAGGTCCGGGTTCTGGAACTCGTCGATGTACTTCACGGCCGCACCTCTCCGTGGACGTCGTCCTGCGCCTGCCACTCGCTTCCCGCGGCCTCGGCGGCCTCCCACGGGTCCCCGAACTCCTCCTGGAGCAGGCCGAGGGTCTCGAACAGCTCCAGCGTCCGCTTGGCGGACTCCTCGTCGAGCCTCTGGAGGGCGAAGCCCACATGGACGATGGCGTACTCGCCGGGTTTCAGGTCCGGCAGGTATTCCAGGCACACCTCCTTGACCACACCGCCGAAGTCGACCGTGGCCATCCGGGTGCCGTCCCGGTCCTCGACGTCCAGCACTCTTCCGGGTACCGCCAGGCACATGGGTGTCTCCTCAATGCCGCTCTCGTCGCGGCGTGACGGGGGCCGTCCGGTCCGTGATCCGGGCGGCCACGACGAGCTGGCCGAGAGCCAGACCGCCGTCGTTCGGCGGGATCGAGCGGTGGCGCAGCACGGTGAAGCCGTCCTCCCGCAGCCCTTCGGCGCAGGCCGAGGAGAGCACCGTGTTGGCGAACACTCCCCCGGTCAGGGCCACGGTCTCCACGCCGGTTCCGCCGCGGGCGGCGGCGCAGACCGTACGCACCAGTCGGGCCACGGCGCGGTGGAACCGCGCCGCGACGACGGCTGTCGGGGTCCCGTCCAGGACGTCGGCGGCCACCGCTCTCAGAAGGGGTGCGGGGTCGGCGGTGAGCGGGGCGCCGGACTGCGGTGAACCGAGCCGGAAGGCGTACCGTTCGTCCTCGGCCACATCGGGTGCGCGCAGGGCCGCGGCCTCCAGCTCGATCGCGGCCTGCGCCTCGTATCCCGCGTGGTGGCAGATCCCCACGAGGGACGAGACGGCATCGAACAGGCGCCCCATGCTGGACGTGGGCACGCAGTTCACTCCGCCGGCCAACTGCCTTTCCAGTACGGGGAGTTCGCCCGGAGGACAGGCTCGCGTGCAGGGCAGAGCGCGGTCGGCGGCGAGACCCGCGGCGCGAAGGTGGGCCAGGGCCATGCGGTAGGGCCGTCGTACGGCCGCGTCGCCGCCGGGCAGGGGTACGTAGGACAGGTGCGCGAACCGCTCGAACCCGGCGTAGTCCGCGAGCAGGAACTCACCGCCCCACACGGCGCCGTCGAGACCGTAGCCGGTGCCGTCGAAGGCCACGCCGATGACGGGAGCCGTGCCGTCGAGCCCGTTCTCGGCCATCGCCGCCGCGACGTGCGCGTGGTGATGCTGTACGGCGACGACAGGCCGTCCTTCCGCGTGTTCGCGGGCCCAGCGGGTGGACCGGTAGGCGGGGTGACGGTCGGCGGCGAGCAGTCCGGGCCGCACGCCCGTGACGGACTCGAGCCGCCACTCGGCGGAGGTGAGGGCGAGCTGGGTGGCGAGGTCGTCCATGTCGCCGATGTGGGCGGAGAGCCAGGCCTGGCGTCCGTCGCCGAGACAGAAGGTGTTCTTGAGGTCCCCTCCGACGGCGAGGGAGGGGGCGACCTCCACGGGCAGCGCGACCGGCAGCGGCGCATAGCCCCGGGAGCGGCGCAGCGTCAGCCGCTCGCCGTCGCAGACGCGCACGACGGAGTCGTCACAGGGAACGTGGATGGGCCGGTCGTGCTGCAGCCAGGCGTCCGCCAGGCCGGCGAGTCTGGTCAGTGCCTCCCCGTCGTCCGTGACGATGGGCTCGCCCGCGAGATTGCCGCTGGTCATCACCAGCAGTCGGGGCCCTTGCCCGTCCGCCGCGCCGAGGCCGAGGCCGAGGAGGAGATGGTGCACCGGGGTGTACGGGAGCATGAAGCCGAGGTCGGGGCTGCCCGGCGCCACCGCCTCCGCGGGCGCGGCCCCCTGGCGCGGCCGCGCGTCGTCGCGGCGGCGCAGGAGCACGACGGGCCGAACGCTGCCGGTGAGAAGTTCACGTTCGAGCGGGCAGAGGTGAGCGAGGGGCTCGATGTCGGCGAGGTCCGCGGCCATCATCGCGAACGGTTTGTCACCGCGTGCCTTGCGGCGGCGCAGTTCGGCCACCGCCGCGGGGTTCGTCGCGTCACAGGCCAGGTGGTAGCCGCCGAGGCCCTTGACGGCCAGGATGGCGCCGGAGGCGAGCATCCTGCGTGCGGCGGCGATCGGGTCGGCATCGGGATCGCGGCCGGGGTCGGCGCGGGGGTGGTCGGGGGACGGATCCGTACCGGACGACGCGGGGTCGCCCGGTGCCGTGATCAGCCGCAGCCGGGGGCCGCAGTGGGGGCAGGCGACGGGCTGCGCGTGGAAGCGCCGGTCGGCCGGGTCCGCGTACTCCCGGGCGCAGTCCGGGCACATCGGGAAGCCGGCCATGGTGGTGTGGAGCCGGTCGTACGGCAGTCCCGTGACGATGGTGTACCGCGGGCCGCAGTGGGTGCACGTGATGAAGGGGTGCCGGTACCGCCGGTCGGCCGGGTCCGCGAGTTCCGCGAGGCAGGCGTCGCAGGTGGCGGTGTCCGGCGGGACGAGGGTGCGGACGGCGCCGCCCCGGCGGGAGGGCACGATCGTGAATCCGCTGGCGCCACTCGCGGTGACGTCGGCCGCCTCGACCGACTCGACCCGGGCCAGGGGCGGGGCGTCGGGCGCGAGGCGGGCACAGAAGGTCTCGACGGCTTGGGGGTCGCCCTCCACCTCCGCGACGACGCCGTCCGCCGTGTTGGTGACGTGGCCGGACAGCCGCAGTCCGGTGGCGAGACCGTAGACGAAGGGCCGGAAACCCACACCCTGCACAACGCCGCGGACGACCACGCGGCTGCGCCGCAGGGCCGTGGCGGGTGCGGGTCCGGGCCGCGCCGTGGTCACGCGCCGGCCCGGGCCATCACCGGGGTGTGGACACGGTTGCCCTCGGCCGTGGCGAGGGCCCGGTCGAGCAGCGTGCCGGCTCCTCGGCCGTCCCGCACCGAGCTGAGAACGACCTCGACGCCGGGGTTGACCTGCTCCACGTGGGTGCGGAAGGCCGTCTCGTCGAACTCCGCGGCCTCGGCCATGTCGGTCTTGGTGACGATCACCAGCTGGGCGAGGCCGAACGCGCTGGGATACTTGAGCGGCTTGTCCTCCCCCTCGGTGACCGAGGCGAGCACGACGCGGAGCGACTCTCCCAGGTCGTAGCCGGCGGGGCAGACGAGGTTGCCGACGTTCTCGACGAACAGCAGCCGGGTCGACTCGGGCAGCCAGTCGTGCAGGTGGCGGGCGACCATGTCGGCCTCCAGATGACAGAGGCCGTCGGTGAGCACCTGCTTGACGGGGACACCCGAGCGGGCCAGGCGACGGGCGTCGTTCTCGGTGGCGAGGTCGGCGGTGAGCGCGGCGGCGCTGACGCCCCGTTCGGCGGCGAGGCGGAGTTCTCGCTCCAGCAGGGCGGTCTTGCCGCTGCCGGGGCTGGAGAGCAGGTTGACCACGGTGGTGCCGCGGGCGGTCAGTTCGGTGCGCAGGATCTGTGCCGCGGCCTCGTTCTTCGCGAGAACGGCACGCTGGAGATCGACTGCTCGGCACATGCTCAGCTCTCCTCGGTGATCGGTTGGTGCGCTTCTTCGCGCGACGCCTCCGGGTCGGCCCAGCGGACCTCCCGGATCTGGAGTTCGCGGCCGGAGACGAGTCCGTCGGCCGCGGCGCCGCAGCCGGGGCAGAGCAGGCACGGCGGCATGCCGACCGGCCAGACCTCGGCGCATGGGGTGCAGCGCGCGGTTCCGGGGACGGTTCGGGTGATCAGCTCGGCGCCTTCGACGACGGTTCCGGCGCAGGCGAGTTCGAAACAGAAGGCGAGGGCGTCGGCGACGACGCCGGCCAGCTCGCCCACCTCCAGCTCGATGCTGCTGACACCGATGGCCCCCCGGGACCTCGCCGCGGTCTCGACCTGGTCGACGACGGCGACCGCGAGGGACATCTCGTGCATCGGTCTCCGTCCTGGGCGCCGGGGTGGGTCTCGGGCGCCATTAGAGAACGGGGGGTGGCGGAGGAACGCCCGGCGCGCCGGGACCGGCCGTCGGTGTCGTCCGTTCGGTGCAGCCGCCGCCACCGAACCTGCGGGTGCGTCACATCCTGCTGATCCGCAGGTAGCGCCGGAGGTCGGGGAGGACTCCGGCGACGACGGCCGCGACGGCCAGTGCGGCGGTGGCGACAGCTGCGATGCCGAGGATGTTCCTGTGCATGGTGCTCTCCGTTTCCCTGTTCATACGACGGCTTCCTGCCGGACCAGTTCGGTCACCATGCGCACGGCTTCGGGTACGGCCGCGGCGACCTGGGGGCTGAGCCCGATGCCCTCGTCGAGGCAGGCCGGTTCGCAGCCGACGACGAGGATCCGCCGTGGCGGCGCGGCCCCGGTTCCCGCGCACAGGGTGTCGAGCAGGGCGAGGACGGCGTCGGGCGTCATCCGGTGGCCGTCGAGCGGCGCGGGCTCCGTACCGTGGCCGCGGTCGTTCGCCGCCGAGGCGTCGATCAGATAGAGCGTCCCCGGTGGACCGCCGCGGGCGGTGACGTCGACGAGGACGAGCGTGTCCCAGCCTTCGAGGAGTTCGTAGGCGAGGTGGACGCCCCGGACGCCGACGTCGGCCAGCTCGACGGAGGCGGGGAGTTCCTCGCGGGTGAGCCGCCGCAGGGTCTCCACGCCGAAGCCGTCGTCGCCGAGGAAGATGTTGCCCACCCCGGCCACGAGGGTGCGGGCCGTACCGGGCGTTCCGGCCTCGGGCGCGGGGCCGTTCACCTGTCCTCCAGTGTTTCGACCTCGTCGGGCTGGAAGTAGAGGAACCTGCCCTGTTCGCGACGGATGTCGGCGCCCGGGTCGTCCTCCACGGTGACCGCGATGTGGACTCCTCCGTCGACGTCGTGGAGGACCGCCTCGACCAGGGCGCTGCGCCCGTCGAGGAACAGGTCCTGGGCGTCCGTGTGGCGGAGCCGTGGGCGCAGGACGACCCTGCTGCCCGCGCGGACGGCGCGTCCGTCGACGAGGACGTGGTCGTTGCCCGGATCGACACCGGTGTCGCCGCCCGGGTCCCACCAGGGCGTCTCCGGTTCGAGGATGTTTCCGGCCGGCTTCGGGGTCCCGGTGACGCTCTGGAGGCTCCGCACCGCTCCGTGCAGACGTTCGAGGACCTCGGGGGGCATGGTGTCCGCCAGTTCGATCACCGCCGCCGCGCGGGCATCGGTCCCCCTGGCCTCGCGCTTCTCCTCGTCGGTGAGGGCCGCCGTGCGCAGGGCGAGGATCTCGTCGATCTCGGTCGCGTCGTAGAGGGCGCCGGGGCTCTCGGGCGCGATGGCCGGATGATCCTCCAGGATGATCGGCGAGGAGAGCATCAGGTCGTCACGGCCGGGTTCGCCGGCCAGGACGGGCCAGGTGTGCAGGTTGCGGCAGGCCGCGACGGCACCCTTGGCCCATTCCGGCGGGTCTGTCATCGACAGGAACGAGCCGCCGTCGAGGCGCAGCAGGGCGTGCGCGGCGACGAGGGAGTACGGCAGTGCCGCGTGGCGGTCGGTGTCCCGTTCGGCGGTCCAGGTGCTGGTGTTCTCCACCGTGACCGAGAGGCGCTCGACACGGTACGGGCCGTCGAGTTCTGCCGAGGAGATGCGCAGAGTACCGCTGATCTCGTCGCGCCGGCGTACGAGTCGGCCGAGGACGCGGCCGTCGTCGGTGACCTTCTCGACCTCGTCGGCCGCGGGGCGGGTGAAGGGCAGGACGGCACCGTCACCGCGCAGCTCGGCGACGGGGACGGCGAGGGTGACCCGCTCCTCGACGCCCTCGTCCCAGGGCACCAGGACCCGGTCGGCCAGGCGGAGTTCGTCGGTCGGGGCGTACGTCCCGTCCTCACGGAGTTCTTCGACGGTGCGCCGCTGGGCGCGCAGGAAGCGGACCTCCACGGCGAGTTCGGCGCCGGTCCTGGGCTCCATGAGGCACTCGGTGCGCTGGAGGTCGTGCTCCTCGGCGACGGCGCTCCAGGACGGTGGCACCAGGACGCCGAACTGCCAGCGGAGCCGGTTCTTCGCGGCGGACGCACGGTACGGGTAGAGGACGTACCCCTCGAAGAGGACGGCGTCGGCGACATGCCGGGCGACGGCGAACCGCGCCTCGGTGCCGGGAGTGAAGGCGACGGTGGTCATGCTGTCCTCTCCCCCGCCGCTTCGAGCAGGGACTCGACGGTGGCCTGCCATGACGGGAGGGCCCGGCGCGAGCGGTAGGCGAGCAGGGCGTCCATCGCGTCGCCCGGGAGCCGGATCCATCCGCAGCCGGGGAAGTGCTGGTCGATCATCTCGCGCCACACCTTCACAGGCATGCGGTGCGAGACCTCCTTGTCCCAGGGAACGGGCTCGACGTGGAAGCCGCCGGCGCCGGTGAACGCGGTGCCGGAGAAGAGCAGGAGCAGCGGGACGTCGCCGTCGGAGAGCGCCCGGAAGTACCTGGACGCGGCGATGTCGGTGTCGTAGGTGCACGGTACGACGAGGTCGGTCTCGATCTCGCCGGTGAAGCCGGGCACCATGACGGAGGCCTGGGCGAACTGCACCGGGTTGAGGCTGCTGCCCCACCGGGAGCGCTCCCCGAAGAGGTCGCCCAGCGCTGCGGCCTCCTGGTCGTCGTAGCCGCGCCGGGCGGGTTCGATACGGATCTGGCAGCGCAGGGCCATGGCGTGCACCCGGTCACCGCCGGTGGCGGTGATCCGCAGCCGGAACACGAGCGTGGGGCCGGCCGCGTAGGGATCGGCGCGGACGTCGGTGCAGCCGAAGGAGAACTCGGTCACGGCCGGCTCCCCTGCGGCTCGCGCGCCAGGCCGCGTACGTGGGCGAAGAGCTCGTCGAGGGCGGCGCGTGCCTCCGCGCCTCCGTCGAACCCCTGCCAGTGCAGTCGCATGCGGCCCACCAGTTCGTAACAGAGGTCGATCGGTACGAGGAAGCACTCGGTGCGGCCCTCGTGGCGGCGGAGCAACAGGGCCTCCACGTCGGGTTCGAGGTGGGCGGCCAGCGGGGTGGCGTCGAGGACGGACCGCCAGGCGTCCTCCTCCAGCTCGCTCTCGGTGGCACCGGCGGGGCTCGGGTAGAGCGCCACCGGTCGGTCGAGGGCGGAATTGCGGAAGAGGAACGCGACGGAGACCGGGATTCGCAGCGACTCCCACGCCCGGTCGTCGATCCGGTGTCCCGGGTCGCTCAGGAAACGGCCGGGCACCGCCCTGAAGCGGCCAGGGGAGGCCGCGGACCGGTCCATCAGCTGCGCGCACGGGCCGCATGCGCACACCAGGGCCCGCTTGTCCGTGTCGACGAGATGCGGGTGACGCACCTCGGCCGCGAGTGCCGCCCCACACAGTTCGCACCGTTCCTCGCGGGGCGGACGCGGGGTGGTGAACCGGCGCAGGCCCGTGGGCCGCGGGGGCCGCACGGCGCCGTTCGGCGGCCCGTTCACAGGGCGGCCGACGAGCGGCCGTCCGCGCCCGCGAGGGACGGACGGGTGCCGATCTGGAGCAGCGCCGGCTCGCGCGGAGCGCCGGTCTCCAGCTCCACGGCGGTGACCTCGGGCGCGAAGCAGGCGAGGGCGTCCACGGCCGCCTGCCGGACGGACTCCTGGGTGCCGGAGCAGCCGCAGCCGGTCGAGGCGGTGACCCGCAGCCGCAGCACGCCCGTCGCCGTGTCGAACCCGGCGTTCTCCACGGGCTGCGGCAGGGCGGACAGGGCGCGGTCGATGCGCGCCGGCGCGTCCTCGGGGTGCAGTCCGTGCAGGTTGAGCAGGCTCGCGACGAGTTCGTCCGCGAGCAGCGGACCCAGCGGGTCGGCGGGCGGACGGGCGGCGGGGCTCCCGAGGAGCTCGACCACGCGGGCGATGCCACTGCCGTAGAACTCCATGAGGACGCGTACGACTTCCTCCGCGGCCGCGGAGGCCTCGGCGTCGCCGTTCTCGGCCAGCCGGTCCAGGACCTCCTCGACGCGTCGGCCCGCCTCTTCGGCGGTGGTCGTGCTCATCCGGCCAGACCGCTCAGGCCGGTGGGCACGTGCATCTGCTTCACGGTCCTGCCGTTGCCCGTGTACATGTGGACGCCGCACGGGAGACAGGGGTCGAAACTGCGCACGGCGCGCATGATGTCGATGCCCTTGAAGTTCTCGGGCGTGTTCTCCTCGAAGATCGGGGTGTTCTGCACCGCGTCCTCGTACGGTCCGGGGGTCCCGAACGTGTCCCGCGTGGAGGCGTTCCACGGCGTCGGCGGATAGGGGTGGTAGTTGGCGATCTTGCCGTCCCTGATGACCATGTGGTGCGAGAGGACGCCGCGTACGGCCTCGGTGAAGCCGACGCCGATGGACTCGTCGGGCACTTCGAACTTCTCCCACGTCTGCGTGCGTCCGGCGCGGACCTCTTCCAGGCCCTTCTCGGCGCAGTGCAGGGCGACGGCCGCCGCGTACGCCTGGAAGTACGTCCGGGCGCGGTTGCGCTCCAGGGCGTTGCTCCACTTCGGGATCTTCCACTCGAAGGTGGTCTCCGGCTTGGTCATCGTCCGGGGGAGGTTGATGACGACGCTGTGCCCGGTGGCCTTGATGTAGCCGATGTCGACGAGGCCGGAGAGCGCGGTGGACCACAGGCGCGCGATGGGGCCGCCCCCGGTGTCCAGCGCCAGGTGGTCCTTGCCGTCGAACCATCGCGGGGACATGACCCAGCTGTACTTGTCGTCGAAGTTCCGCTTCTGCGGGGCCGGGATCGTGTGCTGGTTCCACGGGTGGCGCGGGTCGACCGGGTTGCCGAGGGGATCGTGGGTGACGAACTGCTCCTGGCCCTGCCAGTCCTCGTAGTACGAGCTGCCGAGCAGGATGCGAATGCCGAGGTTGATCTCGGTGAGGTCGTTGGTCACCAGTTTGCCGTCGACGACGACACCGGGGGTGACGAACATCCGCCGGCCCCAGTCGGTCATGTTGGCGTAGGTGAAGTCGCAGTGCTCGGGGTCGTTGAGGGCGCCCCAGCAGCCGAGCAGCACCCGGCGGCGGCCGACCTCCTCGTAGCCGGGCAGCGCCTCGTAGAAGAAGTCGAAGAGGTCGTCGTGGAGGGGGACGACCCGCTTCATGAACTCCACGTACCGCATGAGGCGGCTCATGTAGTCGGTGAACAGCTGCACGGACGCGACCGTGCCGACACCGCCGGGATAGAGGGTGGAGGGGTGGACGTGCCGCCCTTCCATGAGACAGAACATCTCCCGGGTGTAGCGGCTGACCTGGAGCGCCTCGCGGTAGAACTCGCCTTCGAGGGGGTTGAGGGAGCGCATGATGTCCGCGATCGTGCGGTAGCCGTGTTCGGCGGCGTGCGGCGCCTCGGTGCGCTCGGCCAGCTCCAGGACACCGGGGTTGGTCTCGCGGACCATCTTCTCGCAGTAGTCGACCCCGACCAGGTTCTCCTGGAAGATGTTGTGGTCGAACATGTACTCCGCGGACTCGCCGAGGTTGATGATCCACTCACCGAGGTGCGGGGGCTTCACGCCGTACGCCATGTTCTGGGCGTACACCGAGCAGGTCGCGTGGTTGTCACCGCAGATGCCGCAGATGCGGCTGGTGATGAAGTGCGCGTCGCGGGGGTCCTTGCCCCGCATGAAGACGCTGTAGCCGCGGAAGACGGAGGACGTGCTGTAGCACTCCGCGACGCGCTTCTGCTTGAAATCGATCTTCGTGTGGATGCCGAGGCTGCCCACGATCCGGGTGATGGGATCCCAGGCCATCTCCACAAGGCCGGAGCCGTCACCCGTCGTCTTCGCCGGAGATGCCATGGTTGCTGTGGTGCCCTTCGTCAACTCTTCGACTTCGCGAACAGTGGGATGGATGGGGGGTACTGCGGGGGTGGTGCGACGGCGTCACGGTCACCAGGGAGGCCGGTATCCGGTGGTGATGCGCTCGCCGGTGTGCCGCCACTTCGGCTCCTTGTCCACGGTCTTGGCCGTGATGGACCGCAGGCGGCGGATGACGGAGCCGTACACGCCGCTGGCGGTGCTGGAGACCTTGCCGCCGGGAGGTTCGTCCATGAACGGCATGAACTTGTCCGGGAATCCGGGCATCGTGCAGGCGATGCAGATGCCGCCGACGTTGGGACAGCCGCCGACGCCGTTCATCCAGCCGCGCTTGGGGACGTTGCACTTGACGACCGGGCCCCAGCAGCCGAGCTTGACCAGGCACTTGGGCGAGTCGTACGTCGAGGCGAACTGGCCCTGCTCGTAGTAGCCGGCCCGGTCGCAGCCCTCGTGCACGGTCGCACCGAACAGCCAGGTCGGACGGAGCTTGTCGTCCAGCGGAATCATGGGCGCGGAGCCGACCGCCTGATAGAGCAGGTAGGTCAGCGTCTCCGCGAAGTTGTCCGGCTGGATGGGGCAGCCGGGCACGCACACGATGGGGATGCCGGCATGCGACTTCCACTCCCAGCCGAGGTAGTCCGGGAGACCCATGGCGCCGGTCGGGTTCCCCGCCATGGCGTGGATGCCGCCGTACGTGGCGCAGGTGCCGATCGCGACCACGGCGAGGGCCTTGGGCGCCAGCCGGTCGATCCACTCGCTGGTGGTGATGGGCTGACCGGTCTCCGGGTCGTCGCCGAAGCCGCTCCAGTAGCCCTCCTGCTTGATGGCCTCGTTCGGGATGGATCCCTCGACGACCAGTACGAACGGGTCGATCTCGCCCCGCTCGCCCTTGAAGAACCACTCGATGAACGTGTCGGCGCCGCCCACCGGACCGCACTCGAAGTCGATCAGTGGCCAGTGGACCGCGATCCTGGGCAGCCCTGGCAGCCCGGCGAGGGCGATCTCCTCGATGCTGGGCTGCATGGCGGCGGTGAGGGCCACCGAGTCGCCGTCGCAGCTCAGGCCCGCGTTGATCCAGAGGATGTGGATCGGCTTCTCTTCGCTGCCGGGTGCGGCGCCCTGGTCCTCGACCGGGACCGGCTTTGCTGCGCTCATAGGTCGCCTCCTGAGGAGGGGTGGGGCGAAGGCCTCATGTCAGGCCTGGGTCTTGCTCAACGATCGGACGATCCGCCCGCGCCCGCACCTGGGCCGCCGGGGAACTCCGCTCGGGGGCCTCCTTCCGGACGAAGGCCCGGCGCCGTGCGTGGTAGCTCGCGGCGGGATCATCGAAGATCGACCGCATACGGAAGAGCTCCTGCTCACGGTGGGCCGCTAGGGGAAAAACGGACTCCCGGCGCTCGTGCTCCGCCTTCTTGGCCGCGATCCGCGGCTGGAGACCGCCACGGGATGCCAGGTGGAGGGCCGATCGAGTGATCTCGGCAGCGAACTCCCCGGGTCCGCAGTCGACGACCCGGTCGATCAGACCCATGCTCAGCGATGCCGCGGCGGACACCGGCCGGGCCTCTTCGGTGAGGCGCGCGGCCATGGCCTCGCCCACCCTTCCGGGCAGGGTGCGGGTCCAGTACTCCGATCCGTACAGGCCCATGCGCCGGTAGTGCGGATTGAGCACCGCACCCGAACGGCACCAGACCTCGTCGGCGGCGAGGGCGAGCATCACCCCGCCTGCGGCGGCGTTGCCTCCGATCGCGCTCACGACAAGCCGGTCGGTCGTGGTGAGAACGGCCTCGACCAGGTCGTTCATGGCATTGATGTTGGCCCAGGACTCTGCGGCAGGGTCGGCGGCGGCCTCGATGACGTTCAGATGGATGCCGTTGGAGAAGAAGTCGCGCTGCCCGCCGAGTACCAGGACGGAGGTGGGGCGCCCGCAGGCGGTCCGGTACGCGTCCAGGAGGCGGCGACACTGGTCGGTGCTCATCGCCCCGCCGGGGAACGCGAAGGACAGCACGCCGACCGGTCCCTGCTCGCGGTACCGGATGTCGGACCAGGTCCGCCGGCCCGGCGCCGGGTCGGCGGGCGCCGGCACTTCGGGGAGCTCCGGCAGCCTGCCGGCGAGGGCCAGGGTGGCGGGAAGCTTGCAGGCACGCGGCCGGCCGCGGCCGGTGCGGGCGCGGAGCTCGGGGATCCACACCGCGCCGTCCACGGTGGCGCGGCAGACCGCGCCCGCCCGGGTCGCGAGAAGGGCCCCGGGCCGGCCGCGCAGACCGTCCTCCGCGTGGCCGCCGTGCAGGAACCACTCGGCGCCGAGCATCCGGTCCGGTACACCGGGCTGCGAGTCGGCGGCCCGCAGGGTACGCAGGACGTTCTCGGTGGTGTCCTCGCCCCACGCGATCCGGCGCTCCTCCTGACGGAGCGCGGGACGGGCGCGGGCCTCGCCGGTCTGCGGACGCGGCGTCGCCCCGGCGGCGACCCTTTCGACGGCGAGGAGCACGGCGGCCACAGCGGCGTCGGACAGCTCGTTGCGGTACAGATCGCTCTTGCCGACCTCCGGGACGCGGAAGGTCGCGGTCGCCCAGACGTCGCCCGCGTCCATCTCCTCGTCGGCCTGGAGGACGGTCACGCCCCACTCCTCGACCCCGTCCCGGATCGCGTGGTCCAGCGAGGACGGGCCGCGGTCGCCCACGGGCCCCGGGTGCACGATCAGACAACGGTGTGCCGTCCACACATCGCGAGGCACGACGGCCTTCAGCATGGGGGCGACGACCAGATCGGGCGCGTGGAGCGCCACGGCCCCGCGCACGGCGGCCCCGTCGGGGGTGACCTCCACGGATACGGTGTGCCCGCGGTCGCACAGCTCGACCAGGACGCGCTGGGTGAGGCTGTTGAAGCTGCCGGCGACGAGCAGGATGCGCATGGGGGCCTTTCCGGGTCGCGGTGAACGATGCGGCCCGGAGAGACGCGGTCCACCAACCGCCTGCGATCATCGGGCAGCGCGAGCCGGACCACGGCGCGGCGGAGCCGGCACCTCACCCGTTCGAGGTGTGCGTCCGGCCGATCGGCGGGGCGATCGCGGCGGTGCGCACGCCGACCGTGCCGGTTCGCCCAGCACCGCACCCGCGGCTTCACACAGCGCCGCCGCGGAGCCGGTCGGTGCTCCTGTCCGGAGCGGAAGGGGCCTCGCGCACGGACAGGGGGCCCTCCTCATGCGTTGCACGCCGACGGTGACGAAGGCCGACGGCGACGAAGGCGCCTAGGCTGGAACGAGCGGCCTCCCCGGCAGAAGGACTTGTCCCATGGCTGTCCGACACCAGTTGATCCGACGTTCCCCTCGGGCGGTGTGGGCGGTCCTCGCGGATCCGGACGCGTACGGAGAGTGGGTGGTGGGGCCCTCCGAGTCCGCGCCCCTCGACGGCGCTTGGCCCGGGGTCGGCTCGCGGCTCCGCTACGCCGTCCGCGTCGGCCCCTGGTCGCTCGACGGCGTCACCACCGTCCGGCACACCGAGCCCGGCCGGGAGCTGGAGCTGGAGGCCTCCTTCAAGGCCCTCGGTACGGCCCGGATCTTCCTCCAGCTCCGGCCGTGGGGCGAGGAGACCCTCGTCGTCTGCGACGAGCACCCGCTGCGCGGCATCGGCGGCACCCTCCACAACCCCGCCACGGAAGCACTGCTCCAGCTCCGCCACCGCGGCATGCTGGCCCGCCTGGCCAAGGTCGTGGAAGTCAGGCACGGCAAGGTGCGCCATGCCTGACGCGGTCGTGATCGGCGCGGGCCCCAACGGGCTGGTGGCCGCGAACCTGCTGGCGGACGCCGCCTGGAGCGTGGAGGTCCTGGAGGCGCAGGAGGTACCCGGCGGGGCGGTACGCAGCGACCGCGGTGTCCATCCGGACTACGTCTCGGACCTCTTCAGCGCGTTCTACCCGCTCGCCGCCGCCTCCCCGGTCCTCGCCCGCCTCGACCTCGCCGCCGAGGGCCTGCGGTGGAGCCACGCCCCGCGCGTGTTGGCCCACCCCCTGCTGGACGGCAGGTGCGCGGTGCTCGAACGCCGCGTGCGGGACACGGCATCCGGACTGGCGTCGTTCGCGCCGGGCGACGGAGACGCCTGGCAGGACATGTACACGGTCTGGAGCCGGGTCGGGCCCGATCTCGTCCAGGCCCTGTTCACCCCCTTCCCACCGGTCCGCGCCGGACTCCGCCTGGCCGCGAAGCTCCGGACCACAGGCGGAATCCGGCTGGCCCGGAGCCTCACCCTGCCCGTGCGCCGCCTCGGCGAGGAGGAGTTCGCTGGTGCAGGCGGCCGACTGCTGCTGGCCGGCAACGCCCTCCACGCCGACCTGGCCCCGGAGGCCGCCGGCAGCGGCGGGTTCGGATGGCTGATGTCGATGCTCGGCCAGAGCCACGGGTTCCCGGTCCCCGTCGGCGGGTCCGGTGCCCTGACCGCGGCACTCGTCAGACGCCTCCGGCGCCGTGGAGGAGTGCTGCGGTGCGGGGAGCGTGTCACGTCCGTTGTCGTACGCGGTGACAGAGCCGTGGGTGTCAGGACGGCCGGCGGAGAGACGGTGAGCGCACGCCGGGCCGTCCTCGCCGATACGTCGGCGACCGCCCTCTACCGGGACCTCGTCGGGCAGGACCATCTCCCCTCCCGCCTGCTACGGGACCTGGAACGCTTCCAATGGGACTTCTCGACCTTCAAGGTCGACTGGGCCCTGACCGGCCCGGTGCCGTGGACGGCACAGCAGGCCGCCGGGGCCGGTACCGTCCACGTCGCGGACGGCATCGACGGCCTGACCCGATTCGCCTCACAGATCGCCATGGGCCACGTCCCCGACGCACCCTTCGCCCTCTTCGGGCAGATGACGACAGCGGACGGCAGCCGCTCCCCGGCCGGAACCGAATCCGCATGGGCCTACACCCACCTGCCCCAGCACATCGCCTCGGACGCCGGCCCCGACCACATCACCGGCCGCTGGGACACCCGCGAACAGGAAGCGATGGCCGACCGCATCGAAGCACAGGTGGAACGGTTCGCACCCGGCTTCCGCACACTGATCCGCGCCCGCCGCATCCTCGCCCCCACCACCCTCCAGGCCATGGACGAGAACCTCCACAACGGCGCCATCAACAACGGCACCACCGCCCTCCACCAACAGGCGATCTTCCGTCCCACCCCCGGCACCGGACGTCCGGAGACTCCCGTCAAGGGCCTCTACCTGGCCTCCGCAGCCGCCCACCCGGGCGGCGGCGTACACGGAGCACCCGGCGCGAACGCCGCCCGGGCGGCACTCCGGGCCCAGGGACTCCACACCCTCCTCCACCGCGCCCAACGCATCTGACGACCGGTGCCGGCCTTAACCCACCCGCGGCGGAGGTCAGCGCTGCGCACCTCGCGCGACGAGCCTCGTCAGCTGGAAGCCGGGCCCCTCCCATGAGGGTGGGGTGCCACCACGGTGAAGCGCGCCCCGTCGGGGTCGGCCAGATCGACCCACCGGCTCGCCGTGGACGTACCCACCGGGGAGACGGCTTCGCCGCCCAGTTCCTCGGCGGACGCGATCGTCCCCTCGATGTCCGGTACGGGGAATCGGACGCGCCAGCGCGGCCGGACCTCCGGGTCCGACGCCCCGGCGTCCGCCCCGCCACTGATGCGCGCGACGGTGTCGTGGCCATGGCGCAGGACGACGTGGTCCTGCTCGTTGGACGCCACACACCGGCCCGGTCCTCTCCCCGCCCAGCCGAGGACCTCCCCGTAGAAGGCCGAGGATTCGAAGGCGTCGCGTGTGCGGAGCTCCAGCCAGGCCGGAGCGCTGCCGCTCCCCACCGACCAGTCCGGCACAACGGCCCCCTCCCAGAACCCGAACACCGCTCCGGCGGGATCCGCGGCCAGCCCGGCCCGGCCTGTACCGAAGGTCAGGGGCCCTACGGCCATGGTCGCCCCGCGTTCACAGATCCGCGCGGCCGTCAGGTCCGCGTCGTCGACGGCGAAATACGGGGTCCATGCCACCGGCAGGTCGAGGGGTTCCGCGAGCGCGCCGATCCCCGCGACGGGCGTGCCCTCGTGGAGGGCGACCGCGAAGCGGTCCCCCAGGCCGCTGGCACGGAACCGCCAGCCGAGCACTCCGGCGTAGAAACGCTGCGCGGCAGCCAGCTCCCGGGCCATCAGGCTGACCCAGCACGGGGCGCCCGCGATCTCATGACTCGACGTCGACACAGCCGTCACCCTCGGATCACGCATGCGGGACGGGACACTTCCACCGTAGCCCCGGTACGGGCATCGAGCCGCGCGCACATGAGGCGGGGGGAACGGCGGCCCTCCCGTTCAGCGGGGTCCGGCCCCGGTGTCACTCCGGCCGTCGTGCGCCGAAGGCGATCTCGTCCGCCCGGCAGATCGTCGCGGACATGTTGGTACGCATCATCCGCAGGGCCGCTCCGGCCAGGTCGGCGTCGATGTGCGCGACCGCGTCGGCCGCCACGACCACGTCGAAGTGCCGGATGTGGGCGTCCAGAGCCGAGTACAGCACGCACTGTTCGGTCACCTGTCCGCACAGCACCACGCGCTCGACCTCCAGGCGGCCCAACAAATAGGCCAGCGGGGTCTCGAAGAAGATCGAATGACGCGCCTTGACCACGAAGAGGGAGTCCTCGTCGGGCGCCACCGGCTCCACCAGGTCGCGGTGGCGGCCTTCGAGGGCGACCCTCAGGATCTCTCCGTGGTGAGAGCGCCACTCGCCGAAGTTGTCGTTGACGTAGAGGACGGGCGATTCGTCGGCACGTGCGTGCCGCAGCAACGTCGTGATCCCCGGGAGTGCCTCGCGGACGGACGGCACCAGGGCCTCGGCGTCCTCGTGCGCGTAGGTGTTGAGCATGTCGATCACGATGAGCGCCGTACGAGGCATGAAGCCGCCGCCTCTCCTCACGTGCCCCCTGCCTCCAAGTCTCCGTCATCCGGCGAGGTGGCACCGCTGCGACACGACGGAGCCGGCTCCTGGGCCCAGCCGTCGAACCCGCCCGGCCCTCCGGCAGCGCACCGCTGCCGCGGGGCGCCGCGCGTGTCGGCAGACCTGCCGACGGTCGGCGATGTCCCCGCCGCGCCAGCGCCCCCGACGCCGCCTTCGCCGTCGCGGAGTCTGTCGATCGCTCCTCGGGGGCATTGAGACGCCCTGCCCGGGTAGCCGGACCAAGGGGGCCGACGTGAAGGGAAACGCGGCATGACGTCCTTCGGCTACTTCCTGTCCTGCGAGGAGTTCACCCCGGACCAGCTGCTGCGCCAGGCACGCCTGGCGGCGGACGCGGGCTTCACCCGCCTGGCCGTATCCGACCACTTTCACCCATGGACGAACGCCCAGGGCAGCAGCCCCTTCGTCTGGTCGATGATCGGTGCCCTGTCCCAGACAGTGGAGCTGCCCGTCACCACGCTCGTGACCTGCCCCACGGTGCGGCTGCACCCGGCGGTGACCGCCCAGGCCGCGGCGACCTCCAGTGTGCTGCTGGGCGGTCGGTTCACTCTGGGCGTGGGCACCGGGGAGGCTCTCAACGAGCACGTGCTCGGTGACCGATGGCCCGCGTTCGACGAGCGTGCGGACATGCTGGAAGAGGCGGTGGAGGTGATGCGGGAGCTGTTCACCGGCCGGGATGTCAGCCGTCGGGGCCGCCACTACACGGTGGACAACGCCCGCCTCTACACCGTTCCTGCGGCGCCGCCCGCGATTCTCGTCTCCGGCTTCGGCCCCAAGGCCGCCGCACTCGCGGGACGCATCGGGGACGGTTTCGTCACCATGGGCCCCGACGAGGAGGCCCTCGCGTCGTTCCGCGAGGCAGGCGGGGAGGGCAAGCCCGTCGTCGGCGGCCTGAAGGTCTGCTGGGACCAGGAACGGGACGTCGCCGTCGACACGGCGCACCGCATGTGGCCGACCGAGCAGCTGCCCGGCGAGCTGAACCAGATCCTCCCCACTCCCGCCCACTTCGAGCAGGCCACCGAGCTCGTCACACGACACCAGGTGGCCGACTCCGTACCGTGCGGCCCTGACGTCGAGGAGCACGTCGATGCCGTTCGCGCGTACGTGGACGCCGGATTCGACGAGGTGTACGTCGGCCAGATCGGACAGGATCAGGAGCAGTTCTTCACCGCCTACCGCGAGAAGGTGCTGCCCGCGCTCGGTGGCTGAGCAGTACTCCGCGTCCGCCACGGGGCCCCACGAAGCGGGGAGGGCACCACCCTCGGCCGCCTCGACGGCGCCACAGCGAAAGGGAAGGCCATGGCCAGCGACGAGTCCCACGCCACCACCGGCAGCGACGAGCCGGGCGGGAACGGTGCCCGCGGTGACGACGTGTATCAGCCCGCCGGTTCCGACGGGGCGGAACCCTCCGGCGATCTCGACCCCGACAACGCGCTCATGACGGATCCGATCGACGACATGGCGGTACCCGGCTACTCCCCGCCCGAGCGCCCTCGGGGCGTCGATCGGCACGGCACCACCCACCGGGAACAGCAGGAGGGTGAAACGCTCGACCAGCGTCTCGCGCAGGAGATCCCCGACCCTGCGGAAGGGCCGCCGCCGGAAGACGACGGCATCGGGGACCTCCCGGGCGGCGCCGGAGAGCCCATCGACGAGCAGGCGGGCGCCACCCGCGCCGGACGGCTCGCGCCGGTCGACACGGCGGCCGGGCACGATGATCACGCCGTCGCCCGGGACGTGGGACTGGACGACGGAGCCGCGCCCGCCGAGGAGGCCGCGATGCACGTCGACACGGGGGTGGACGAGAACAGCGAAGAGCCGACGACATCCGACCACGAGCCTGGGTAGCCGGGGCTCGGGGTCGCCGCTCGCTGCCGGAGCACGCCGTGGTCCGCTGCCGGCGACCACGGCCCTCGCGGAAGGCGGAAGGTGATCGCATGCCCGGGCCCGCCACGGCGGCGGGGTGGCAGCGCCCCGCCACGAACCGATCTCACGGAGGCACCGCCCTCATGACCATCCGCCCGCAGTTCCTCGGCATCTACCTCAACGACCATCTGGCCGGCGCAGCAGCCGGAGTCGAGCTGTTCCGCCGCGCGGCCCGGGCCCACCGGGGAACGGCGTTCGGCCCACCCCTGGCATCCATGGCCCTGGAAGTCAGCCAGGACCGCGAGAGCCTCCTCCGCATCATGGCCGCCCTCGACCTCCCCGTGAAGCGACACCGCGTGGTGCTCGGCCGGCTCGCCGAGAAGGCCGGCCGGCTCAAGCTCAACGGGCGCGTCCTCTCCCGCTCACCGCTGAGTGACGTTCTCGAACTGGAGGCCATGCGCCTGGGCGTCGAAGGCAAGGCCTGCGCCTGGCGCTGTCTCGAAGCCCTGGCCGACACCGACGCACGCATCGACGTCGCACACGTTCGGGAACTGCTGGGGCGTGCGGAACGGCAGATCCACGTCCTGGACACGCTGCGCGTGGAGCGAGCGGCACAGGTCTTCACCGCCGACGGGGCGGACGCCGACAGCGACCGGCCCAACCGCCGCTGACGGCGGCGTCCTCGCGGTGGTCGCGCTCGCCGTCTCGGCGTCGCCGAGCGGTTCCGCCGGTCGACCGAGTCAGTCCCGGTCTCCGCCGGCACCGAGGGCGTCGACGATCGCCGAGGCGAAGGCGTCGAGGTCTCCGGGCCTGCGGGAGGTGATGAGGGGATGCCTTCCGGAGGTGTCCACGACGACCTCCCGGTCCAGCCAGGTGGCGCCCGCGTTCTCGAGGTCGGGGCGGAGCGAGGGGTACGACGTGAGCTCACGGCCCCCGGCGAGCCCGCTGTCCACGAGAAGCCAGGGTCCGTGGCAGATGGCGGCAACCGGCTTGCCGGCCTGGGCGAAGGCCGAGAGGAGACGCCGTGCGTCCGCGTCGGTCCGCAACCGGTCGGCGTTCACGGTGCCGCCGGGCACGACCACCGCGGCGAACCGGTCCGCCGTCGCCTTCGTCAGAGTCGTGTCCGGCGGGACGACGGCGCCCGGCTTGCGGTCCGAGACGACGGTGTGGACCGCCTCGTCCTTCTGTGCGGCGATGGTGACGTGGGCGCCGGCCTTCCTCAGGTCGGCGGCCGGCTTCATCAACTCGTCCTGCTCCGTGCCGTAGTTCGTCGTGAGGATCAGTACGTTCTTGCCTTCGAGTGACACGATTTCTCCCTATCGGGTGTCAGGCTTCGTACGGTCGGCTTCTTCCCGTCGGCTTCCTTCGGTCGACCTCCTTCGGTCGTCCGTGGGGCCGGCGGTCGGCGAGTCTCGGCGTGCGCTACCACGTGCGCGAGCCTGGTCGTGTACTCGGCCGTGTCGGGGCAGCGGGGGCCCGGCGGCCGGGCGCTTCAGGCGGCGAGGGCCTCGATCAGCTCGTCGCGCGTCATGGTGGAGCGGCCCCGGACCTCGGCCTCGGGCGATCTCGTCGAGCTCGACGAACCCGGTGATCTCCAGCGCCTTCGAACGCCCGGGGGCGACGTCCGCCAGCTCCTGGCGCTCCACGAGCACGTACTCGCCCCCGGTGTCGAACCCCTTGACGATGTCGTCGAGGGCGACTTCCTCGCCGGTCCGTTCGTTCACCCGCCGGTTGCGGACGCGGTCCGAGGTGCCGCGCTCCAGCTGGTGGAAGTGGAAGGTGTGACTTTCCGTAGCCGTGTAGATCCCGACCGGCAGACTCACCAGTCCGAACGTCAGACTCCCTGACCACACCGGCCGCGCCATGACCACCACCTGCCTCACCGAAGTCCCGGCTTCCGGCGGGAACTCGACAGCCGCACCGCACCCTCGGAGCGAGACGCGTCGACGGGCCCGAGATCCCGCTCAGAACATGGTGTTGTCGTTCTCGGACGTGGAGGGGACGACCTGGAGGACGTCCCAGTGCTCGACGATCCTTCCGTCGGCGTCGAAACGGAAGATGTCGATCCCGGCGTACTCCTCGTCGGGCCAGGTCTGATGACAGTGCAGGACGACGTGGTCGCCGTCGGCGAAGGCACGCCTGTACTCGACGCGCTTGCCCGGGTACTCGGCGGCCATGCGCTCGAAATAGTCGATGAACGCCTGCTTGCCGTCGCCGACGTGCGGGTTGTGCTGGATGTAGGTGTCGCCGACGTACTGGTCGATGGCTTCGGCCGGGCGGCACTCGTTGAACATCAGGTCGTAGAACGCCGTGGCCGTGGCCTTGTTCTTCTCCGGGTCGCTCATGAGGCCACCGTAGGTCCGACAGCCGGGCGCGGCACGGTGAGCGCGTCGCCCGGCGTCGAACGATGGTGGGCTGCTGCATCGGGTCGATGTCCTTCGATCAGTGCGGCCGCATTCGGCTCCAGGTCACCATCGGTACCAGCGACCGTCGCCGCTCCTCATCAGGAACCCCAGCACCCACAACACGAGTACGGCGATGGCGATGTACCACAGGACTTCGAGCGCGAAGCCGGCACCGACGAGGATGAGAATCACCAACAGGACGAGGAGCAGGGGAACCATGACGTCGCCTCCGAATGCCGCCGGGGCCGTCGGGCCATCCTCAGCACGGCCTCCGTTGCCTGGCGGTTGCCCGTTCCCGACCATGTCATGCGTCCGTCGTACCCGGCATGCCCGTAGCGCCGGTTCGCTCCGCCCGCGCGGGGGCCGAGCGAACCGGGGCGGCGCAGCGCGGAGGGCGAGGGGGCGAGCAAGGAACCGCGCGTCCGACGGTTGTGGGACCGAGCAGCGGGCATGCGCCCCGGGGGAAGCGCTCGCCACGACCCGTACGAGGTGACCGGCCATGACTACAGCTCGCGACCTCGTGCCCCTCGGACCCGACCTGCGTCCACCGGGCCAGGATCGTCGTGGACGCCGCACGCACGATGGCCGCCTTCGGTCTCGGAACACCCCGCCCCGGGAAGTCCTGGCTCCCGTCGCCGACGACGGACGCATGCGCTGGATGCCCCCGCCATGACCAGGAACCGGCGCCCCGCGTCTGCCCGGCCGACACCGACGGAACTCCCGCCCTGCCGGGCGGAGGACGGCGGAGCGCACGTCGTCCGGGAAGCCTCGTCCGAGTCCGGCACCGTCGTGCTGGCCCTGAGCGGCTCGTTCGGCGTCAGCACCGTGTCCTGCCTGCATGAGGCCCTCGCCTGCGGACGGGCACGCTTCGCCTGGTCACCGTCGTCCCGAACCGTGCCGGCGTCGGACTCGCCTGACGCGAGCCCCAGCGCGGTCGTCGCAAGCCGGAACCAGCACCAGCACCAGCACCAGCACCAGCACCAGCACCAGCACCAGCACCAGCACCAGCAGAGCCTCGCACCCACCTCGCGGAGTTGATTCCCATGCCGGCCGCCACGCGTGCATCCCGGTCCTCCATGCCGGCCCCCGCCCCTGAGGACGGCAGTGGAATCGCCACGCGAGCCGTCGAACTGACGGAGCTGGCGTTCGTCTCCGACGAGCTGGGGACGTTCACGGTGCCCCTCGATGGCGAGGCTGCCGGCCTCTCCCACGAATTGCCGGAGGGCGCGGTGGTCAGCATCGCGCTCACCTTCCGGCTGGGCGCGGACACCGACGGACTGGTCTTCGAAACCGTCAGGGTCGGGCAGGGCGAGGAGCCCGTGGCTCGGCGGGCCGCCTTGGGCGGCTTCCGCGCCGGAGGCCCGTACGAGATCCGCCTTCCGCCCGAACGGCTGCCCCTCGGGCGCGCCCACTGCGGCACGTACGACATGACGGCGCGCCTGAGCGACGTCGCGGGGATCGAGCACGCCCAGGTGAAGCACCGCTTCACACTCGTCCGCCGACTGCCCGACGCAGCGATCGAGGCACCCGACGGCCACGCGGCCCGGACGCCGCAGGGTGACGGGTGACGAACGCCCGAAGGGGGCGCGAAGCGGGACGGCTGCGCCGAGGCGGAGGGGCCCTTCGCCGGGGATCGAGCGCCCCGCGCGATTGCACTCGGTTTCGTCGGGTACGCGGGGAAAGACCCCGAATCATTCGCGACACAGGCAGGAGGAACCGCCATGAGCATGGTGCAGCAGACGATCGACGTGGACGTTCCTGTACGGAACGCCTACAACCAGTGGACGCAGTTCGAGGAGTTCCCGCGCTTCATGGAGGGCGTCGAGGACGTCACGCAGCTCGACGAGCGACACTGCCACTGGCAGACCAAGATCGCAGGCGTCCGGCGCGAGTTCGACACCGAGATCGTCGACCAGCTGGCCGACGAGCGCATCTCCTGGCGCACGGTCGGCGGCGACGTGAAGCAGAAGGGCGTCGTCACCTTCCAAGGGCTCGACGCTGGTCACACCCGGGTGAGTCTCGCGATGGACGTGGAACCCGACGGCCTGGCCGAGAAGGCGGCCGACGCACTCGGCATCCTGGACCGCCGGGTCAAGGGGGACCTCAAGCGGTTCAAGGGCTTCATCGAGGATCACGGTCACGAGACCGGTGGCTGGCGCGGCCGCGTCCAGCCTTCCGACACCGCCGACGGGCCGCCCCCCGTCACACCGACGCCCTCCGACGCGCCGGTACGCGAGGCCCCGGGGACGCCCGGCGCGCCCGGCCCGGCGAGCACCCCTTCGGAAGCGCAGGAGGCCTGGCCGATGCCGCCGGGCGGCTCCGACGGGCACCGACCGAGCTGACCACCGGCTCGTCGAGCCACTTGACCGCTCTGACCTGAGCTCTGGATCGCGCCGACCGATCGCGGGCCACCGCGGGTACCGCCGCGACCCACCGCTGTGCCGTCGCCGGTGCCGCACCCGCCCGCCCTGATCCCGGGCCACCAGCGGCGCGGCGAGTGCTCAGCAGGCCTGTTCCTCGCCCGCCACGAAGTCTGCCGCCCGCCCCTCGGCATGAGGGGCGGGCGGCAGAGGCCCGTACGCGAGTACCCGCCCGTGGGCCGGCCCGCTCGGCGCCCGTCGGCCCGCCGGTCCGGGGCGGCGGACTCGGCGTTCTCGACCGGTCGGAGGCACCCTGGAGGGGTGGGTACCGCGCCGATCGTCGTCCACCCGCCCTCCCCGACCGGGGGCCGGCGGGTCACCGTGCGGGGCGAGATACTCGGTCTGGCCCACCGCGACGAGGACGTCGTCGAGTTCCTCCGCCGCGCCGGCCTTCCCGGAGCGGAAGACCTGCTCGACGATCCCGCCTGGGTGACGTGGCGAGGCAGCCGCCCCCACTGGTACGAGGCGGCTTGAGCGGGCCACCAGCCGTCACAGGCCAGGCCGCCGTCGTCTGACGGCGGCCTGGCCTGCGGTTCGATCGGCTCTCGCGCGTCCTGCCTTACCTGTGCGCCCACCAGCTGCTCGGCCCCGAACCCCCGGTGAACCGGGAGAGGAGACCGTGGCGACGACGCTCCACCCTCAGCCCGAGGACGTACGCCCCGGTGACAGCGGCTGCCGTGCCTGCGGCGGCGCCGCCTGCGAGGGCCTTGCGGGCGCGTGGGTCGCTCCAGACCCAGCCGCCCCGACCGACGGTGCCCTGTACGGCACGCACGGCCGCCAGCGTCTTCTCGGCCATCGGCGCGGGGAGCGCGGTGAGGGTTCCGGATACCGTCGCGTCGGCGTCGGCCGTCTCCGACCGGGTGGCATGCGCGCCGCCACGAGGTGACTGGTTTTCCTTGCTCGATTCGCTGGCACTCATAGGGTCCGTCTGCCCGACTCCACCGGAGCGAACCCGGTTCGCCGGCACGACTTCCGCCGGTTCCCGGCGGTCGCAGAACCTTCACATCCACGGCCGTGAACCGTCCGTTCGTGCGGGAACGCGGACAGGGAGTGAGGAACAGCGACGAAGCGAGGTTCGGCCGAGAGGAGAAGGGGCCGTGATAGCGGTTGCCGTGTTGCTGCTGCCCGCCATGGGGTTGCTCCTGTTCATGATGGACCGCTTCGAGAACCGGGTGGCGGCCGCGCCGAAGCGGGCGCGGCACGCCAGACAGAGCCACCTGCGGCTGGTCGAGGACCCGGACCCCACTCCGGTCGTCGGACACGAGGCGGGACACGCCGACGCCGCATGAAGAGGCAGGGGCGACTGCAGGCCACGACGGCGGGCCGTGTGTGGCAGGTCGCGGCCCCTCTCCCCCGAGGGCCTGGAGACACGGCACCGGGGTACCCGAACGGCATGGCCGAATCGAATCGATCAGTGCACCAGGGCCGCGCCGAAGAGGCCGCGGCACGCGAAGCGCCGGCCGGAGAGGCATCCGCGCACGGGACGCCGGCCGGCAAGGCACCGGCGCACGAGACGCCGGCCCCCGAAGACGTCGGCCCCGGGCCCGAAGTGGAGCGACGGGCGCCGGGCGCTCCCACGGACCTGCCCCGCCGGTCCTGGCTCGCCGTACTCAAGGGTTCGGTACGGGAGTTCAGGGACGACGAACTGACCGACCGCGCGGCGGCGCTCACGTACTACGGCGTGCTGTCGCTCTTCCCCGCGCTGCTGGTTCTCGTGGCCCTGCTCGGCCTCGGCGGGACGTCGACCACCGAGAAGGTGCTGGACCACGTCGGCGAGCTGACTCCCGGCCCTGCCCGTGACGTGCTGGGCCGTGCGGTGGAAGAGCTGCAGGGCCACTCCGCCACGGGCTCGGCCATGGCCGTCGTCGGGGTGGTGGTCGCCCTGTGGTCGGCGTCCGGATACGTGGGAGCGTTCATGCGCGCGGCCGACCAGGTCTACGACATGCCCGAGGGCCGCCCGGTGTGGAAGCTCCTCCCCCTCAGGGTCGGGATGACGGCCGTGCTGACGGTGCTGGCGGCGCTGAACGCGCTGATCCTGGTGTTCACCGGGTCCGTGGCGCGTCACGCCGGAGCCGCGCTCGGCACCGGTGACACGGCACTGACGGTGTGGTCGTTCGCGAAGTGGCCCGTCCTGGTGGTGCTGGTGTCCTTCACGATCGCGCTGCTGTACGCATCCAGTCCCAACGCCAAGGTCAAGGGCTGGAGATGGATCACTCCCGGCAGCGTCCTGGCGCTGCTGATGTGGACGGGCGCCTCCGCCGGGTTCGCGCTCTACGTCGGCGCCTTCGCCTCCTACAACAAGACCTACGGCACCATGGCCGGCGTCATCGTCTTCCTCGTGTGGCTGTGGATCGGCAACCTCGCGCTGCTCCTCGGCCTGGAGTTCGACGCCGAGGCGGTGCGCCAGCGGGCTGTGCTCGGCGGTATGCCGCCGGACGAGGAGCCGTACACCGAGCCGCGGGACACCCGTGCCTGGGACGCACACGACCTGCGCCGGCTCGAAGGCCCTGATTCCGGCCGGAGACCTCACAGGAGGCCCCACGGGGGCTTGTCCGACCGCCGGGGTGCCGCGTGACGGTGTCTGCACATCGCGGCGCCGCTCACGTCCCCGACGGCCGCGGCTGCTCCGGCGGAACCGAGCTCTCGGCAGCCGCCATCCACTGGTCCAGGTCGGCCTGGGTGAACTCTGTCCACGGTGGGACGTCGGGAAGCCCGCGAAGGAGGTCGTAGGCCTCGGAGATGTGACTGCCGCGGAGGACGGGACAGTGGCAGCCGGCGATGACCTCGGCGTTCAGATGTTGGAAGTCGGTGACGACCGTCCCGAACTTCCGGGCGTCCAGCAGGGCGACCCAGGGGGAGACCAGCCTTCCGCCGAAGAGCTGGCCGTCGCGGAATTCGCCCGGCGACAGCGCCGCCGTCTCGGGCATGGGAGTCGGCACGTTGGTGGCGAAGGTGTCGACCGCCCAGAGGACGTCGGTCTTCGGGTCGAAGAGGGCGCGGGTGGTGGGGTTGTCGAACAGCGGCGGCCGCTTGGCGACCAGGGTGCGGTCGCCCGCGTCGATCGTGTCGCCGTCGGTCATGAAGCGGCACCGGTTGATGGGAGTCTCCCACTCCTCGGCCATGCGGCCGATGGAGAACCATGTCGTCAGCAGGGTCGCGTTCGGGCATTCCGCGAGGACCGCCAGGAGGTTGCCCGCGTGGTCGCGGTCGTCGTGGGTGAGGAAGATCCACCGTACGTCCAGGGGATCCACGACGGACCAGGCCGCCTCCAGCCACTGGGAGCGCACGGCGGGCGCCCCGGTGTCCACGAGGACCGGTTCGGTTCCCCTGATCACCATCGAGTTCATCGGGAAGTGGCCGACCGGCGGGGCTTCGAGAGCCCACGGGATGACGAACGTCTCCTCGGCGATCTTGTACGGCTGCAGAAGGTCGAAACTCTCCATGGTTGTCATCGCTGCTCCTTGGGACGGAGTCGCCACAGCCTCCATGAATCCAGTCCAGTCCCCTGCCGTGCTGCCGTCAAACGCAGAACGCGTGATCGCTCACGCGCTCTCCCCCGCCCGCGCATTCTTCCCGGCGCACGGGGTACTCGCGTGTTCCCCGCCTCGTACCCGACGACGGCGACTACGGCACAAGGCATACGGCAGGAGGCATCGCATGAACCTCGCCGAAGGACGCCGAGCCGACGTCGGCCCTCCCACCACGGGCTCGCCGCCCATGCGGTCGCACTCGCCGTCCGCGGCCGAGGCCGCCGCGGAGGTGCGGCAGGCCCAGGCCCTGCCACCGGACCACACCCAGGCCATCCTGGAGGTCACGAAGGAGGTGGCCGGGGTCCTCAAGTCGTCAGGGTGTCCCTTCGCCCTGGTCGGCAGCGTCGCGGTCTACGCGTACGGCATCCCGGTCGGGCTCCAGCACGACACCGACTTCGTCGTGCGGCGCGAGGATGCCGAGAAGGTGACCGGCCTGCTGCGGGAGCGCGGTCTCGAGGTCGTCGAGCCTCCCGAGGACTGGCTGGTGAAGGCACGCAAGGACGGCGAACAGATCGATCTGATCTTCGCCCTGGCCGGTCGGCCCGTCACCACCGAGTTGCTCGATCGCGCCCCGACTCTGCCCGTGGACTCGGTTCACATGCCGGTCATCGACCCGACCGACCTCATGACCGGGCGACTGGCGGCGCTCTCGGAACACCACTGCGACTACGGCCCGCTCCTCCCGGTCGCACGCGGGCTGCGGGAGCGCGTCGACTGGGACCTCGTACGCCACGAGACGGCGGACAAGCCGATGGCGGCTGCCTTCCTGTACCTGCTCGAACTGCTCGACGTCATCCCGCCCCACGACGGCCGGGCAGAGGGAGGCCGGTCCGATGAGTGAACCCGCGACGCACGAGGTCGAGTACCGGCTCGCCCGGCTGCGGGACCGGCTGGCCGGCGACGACGTGGCCGAGCTCGGCGTACGCGTGGAACTCAGGGGCGCTGCCGTGCTGCTCTCCGGCACCGTGCCCACGGCCGCCCGGCGCGACGAGATCCTGCGGCTGGCGCGGATCGAACTCGCCGGACTCACCGTGTTCGACGACCTCGCGTCGGCCTCCACGGACGCACCGGAGCGGATGGAGGAGCTGCCATGACTCCGGCCCCGGCCGCCCGGCAGCCGGACGGCGCGGTCCGCGTGGCGGCCGTGGGCGACATCCATCTGAGCCCCGACTGCGCCGGACTGCTGCGCCCCGCCTTCGCGACGCTGCCGGAGTGCGCGGACCTCCTCCTCCTCGCGGGTGACCTGACCCGGCACGGCACCGTCGACGAGGCCGTCGTGGTGGCGGACGAGGTCCGTGACCTGGGCGTCCCCGTGGTGGCCGTGCTGGGCAACCACGACTACCACTCGGATCAGGAGGCCGACATCACGCGGGCCCTCGCCGCCGCGGGCGTGAGCGTCCTGGAAGGACAGTCCGTCACGTTCTCCGTGGCCGGTCACACCGTCGGTGTCGCCGGCGCGAAGGGCTTCTGCGGCGGCTTCGCCGGCCGCAGCGCCGGCGCGTTCGGCGAACCGGAGATGAAGGCCTGGGTCCGTACGGCGCACATCGGCGCCGAGCGTCTGTCGACCGCGCTGGAGGAGCTGTCCGCCGACCGCTGCGAGGTCCGGATCGCGCTGACCCACTTCTCCCCCGTGCCGGACACACTGGCGGGCGAGCCCGTGGAGATCTACCCGTTCCTCGGCAGCTATCTGCTCGCCGAGGCCATCGACGCGGTGGGCGCCGATCTCGCCGTGCACGGTCATGCGCACCTCGGCACGGAACACGGCAGGACAGCGGGCGGGGTACGCGTACGCAACGTCGCCCAACCGGTCATCGACCGCGCGTTCGCCCTGTACCAGCTGCCCGTCCACGGCCATGGATCCGGCATGTGAGCCCTGGATCGCCCCTTCCGTACGATCGTCCGCTGCGCACTCCGCACGGTCGCGGGCCGTCCGCCGGTCCCGGGCCGTCCGCGGCACCCGTCGGTGTGCTCAGCCCCGCACCGTGGCGGCCGCCAGGGAATCGACCACCGCGGCGAACCGCCCGCTACGACGGAGCACGGCTCGCTGCCTGGCCGCCCCGCCCCCGTCCGTGCGGATCCGATCCCACTGCGCACGTACCCACTCCGTGTCGTCGGTCGCGTCCAGGGCGGTACGGGCGAAGTCGATCAGGGCGTCCACCAAGGTCACCGCGGGCCGCTCCCGGCCGTCGACCGGGTCCAGACCGTGCCCCCCGAGGCCCTGGGCGGCAGCGAGCCGGTGCGCCTGCGACAGGTCGGGACAGGACATCCGCGGCGCGGGCACACGGGCGGCGACGCGGGGCAGCAACGTGCCGGCGAGCCCGCGGACCAGTACGGCGAGCAATTCCCGGCCAGGGCCTGGAGGATCGGCAGCCACGGTCTCATGTGCTGGGCGAGGGCGAGGGCCCGTTCACGGTCGAGCTCCCCGATGTGGACGTGACATCCGCAGACGAGCCCGTCCTCGCGCGTGGTTCCGTCGTCGCGCGTGATCAGGGGCGCGTAGCGCCGGGCCATCCGTCGGTAGCGCTCGGTGTTCGCGACCGTCAGCTGCTCCTCCGGGGGAAGCACAGGGGTGCCGCATGCGACCGGCGCGCAGCGCTCGTTCCGGGCGGCCGCGGCGACGGCTCCACGCATCCACGAGAGTTCGTCGCGCAGGGACGTCCGGCAGGATGTCGCCCGGGTGCCGGTTTCGATCTGCGCGTTGAAGAACTCGCTCTGCAGCTGCCCTCCGAGGTCACGGGAGGCCCGGTCGATCACCTGGGGCGCGCGGTTCACGGGCGCGCGGGTGACGTGGTCCACCAGCATGAACTCTTCCTCGACGCCCATGGTCAGGACATTCATCGCGACTCCTCACTCGGCACACGCCTACCCGGCACCCGGTGCTCCATTCCGGCCGACCGTCCGCGTCGGGAGATTCTCGTGGGTCTCGGCCGGCCCGGCGTCCGGGTCCTCAGGAGAGGCCGGCCCGTACCAACGCCGCCGCGAACCGCGGCAGGTCCTCGTCAGGGACGAGCCGGGCGAGGCCGGCGGGCGTCTCGGGGAGGCCCAGCCTCGCGGCGGTCTCGCGGGCGCGGCGGTCGAAGGCGGGGCGCAGTTCGGGCCACACGCCCTGGGCTTCGCGGCAGAAGATGTCCGCTCCGACCGGGCCGATCCGCGGGACCTCCCGAAGGAGCTCCCGGATCCGGTCCGGGTCCCCGTCGGCGGCGTCGCGCAGCCGGCGCAGGTCTCCGCGGTAGCGGTCCAGGAGGAGCTCCGCACCGTCCCCCAGGGCTGTGGCCGTGCTCTCGTCGTAGCGCCGGTAGTGCGCTCGGCCGAGGGCGTCCACCCGGTCCTGCCATGATGCGGTGGCCATCGCACGGGCCGTGCCCATGCCCGCCGTGTGAAGTTCGCGGGCGGCGGCCACCGCGATGCCGGCCTTGATCCGTACGGAGAAGAGCACGCACAGCGTCAGGAGTCGGTACAGAGGGGCGGGTGTGTCCTTCAGCCGGATGCCCGCCTCCTCCGCGTGGGTGTGCCCGTGCTCGTCCAGCAGGTCTCGGACCGTGGTGCGCCGGGTCATGGCGGTCCTCCCTCCCGTCCGGCCTCCGTCCGGCATCCTTCAGCCTCTGCCGGGACCGGTTCACGGGGTCAGTGCGGTGAGACGGGTGCGGGCCCTGGTGAGTGAGCGGGGTCTGGGCGGGTCGTGCCAGGGGTTCTCTTCGAGGCGCCGGGCGATGGTGCCGAGGGTCCATCGGCGCGCGGAGAGACCGGGGTCGTCGAGTTCGGCCCAGGCCAGCGGCACCGCCACGGGGGCACCCGGAAGGGCCCGGACGGCGTAAGGGGCGACGGCGGTCTGGGCGTAGGCGTTGCGCTGGACGTCGAGGTAGAGCCTGCCTCGGCGGGCCTTCTTGCGCGGCTCGGTGGTGAACCGGTCGGCGTGGCGGGCCGCGAGGACTCCGGCGACGTCGCGGGCGAAGGACCGTACGTCGTCGAAGGGTGCCCGGCGGTCGAGCGGCACGATGACGTGCAGGCCTCGTGATCCGGTGGTCATGACCTGGGACGGCAGCTCCAGTTCGTCCAGGAGGTCGTGGAGGCCATGCGCTGCGTCCCGCACCAGGGGGAAGTCGTCTCCGGGCGGGTCGAGGTCGAACACGAGCCGGTCGGGATGGTCGGGGCGGTCGGCTCGGGACAGGAAGCGGTGCGGAGTGATGCATGCCTGGTCGGCGAGGTACAGCAGGGTCGCGGTGTCGTCGCACACCGCGTACGTGACGGTGCCGCCCTGCTTGGGAAGCTCGGCTCGGTGGACCCAGTCCGGGAAGTGGTCCGGCACCTCCTTCTGCATGAAGGCGGGTCCCCGCGTTCCGTCCGGGTGCCGTTCCAGCATCAGGGGACGTCCGCGCAGGTGGGGCAGCATTCTGCGGGCGGCGGCGCGGTAGTACCGGGCGAGGTCGGCCTTGGTGATGCCGTCGCCGGGGAAGAGGATCTTGTCCGGGTGGCCGATCCCGACGCTCCGGCCGCCGGCCCGTATCCGCCGGGGACCGCTCGATCGCTGGTGCGTCGTCATCGGCCTTCTTCCTCCTGGCGTTCGCGGACCGCCCCTGAGGGGCGAGGGGAGAGGGGCGATGCCCTCACTTGTGGTCGCTCGCCGATCGCTCGGCTTCGGCGACCTGCCGCAGCGTGCGGCCGGTACGGGCCGAACGTGCCCGCCGGGGGTCAGGCGTGCCGGTGTCGGCGGCCCGTTCGTCGGCCTCTTTGACCAGGAGCCATGCCTCGCGTCCCCCGTCCTCGGTGCGGCGGATCCGGGTGAGCGCGTAGCCGCCGTGCAGTTTGTGACCGTCGAGCCGGAACGAGGCGTGACCCCGCTCCAGAGCCTCGGCGAGGGGAACCTCGTGGCCCTGCCGGTCCGTCGTGGCGTTGCGGTAGGTTCCCTCGTCCCACACGATCACGGTGCCGCCGCCGTATTCCCCTTGCGCGATGACGCCCTCGAAATCGCGGTACTCCAGCGGATGGTCCTCCGTCGGCGTGGCGAAGCGCTTGTCGTGCGGATCTCTGGAGGGGCCCTTGGGCACGGCGAACGACTTCAGTACGCCATCGGCTTCGAGGCGGAAGTCGAAGTGCATGCTGCGCGCGTCGTGGATCTGCACGACGTACGACGGCGGACCGTCGGCCGATTGCACCCCGGCCCCGCCCTTCGGCTCGGGCGTCTTCTCGAAGTCCCGCCGGCCCTGGTAGCGGGCCAGCGTTCCCGTGTCCGTCACGGCCTCCTCCTCGCGTCCTCGCTGTCGTGGAAGCAGCCTCCACCGGCGGCTACCCCAGGACGGGGACGCCAGTCGTCACCCGGGCCCGGAGGAGCCGCCTGGGCGGCGCTCCCGGCCCCCGACGGGGCATCGCTTCGACCGCCCGGTCCCTGGCGTCGCTTCGTAGATCCGCGGGTCGTCGTTCCGTTCCGGGGTGGTCAGCCCCTGCGACCGACCATCAGCCATCACCACCGACTTCGGCGAACACGACGTTCGCTCCGACGCCGCAGGGGAGGGTTCCCCTTGAAAAGCTGCGACGGCGGCTGCCCGCCGTCGACCGGGGCCGGCGTGAGCCCCGAATCCGGCAACGGCTTGACCAGGACGTCTCCCTGTAAGAGCTGCCACCTCGTCCACCCCGTGCCCCCGTCCCCACCGTCCAGTCGCATGCGCGTCTTCGCAGCGCACCACTCTGCGGCCAAGCGCCTCGTTCTGAAACGATCAGTAAGCCGTGATCGCTGCGGCCGCCCTGGCGGCCTGCTCGATCTTCGCGCTGTGGGCGGCACGGGCTTCCTCGTCGATCCGCTGCTCGTGTTCGGGGCGCACCCCGGTCCGGCCGTCGAGGCCCTCGCGCAGGATGTCGGCGTGCCCGGCATGCCGGATGGACTCGCCGAGGACATGGACCATGACGGCGAACAGGTTCGTGTTCGTATGAGGCTCCGGCCACCACGGCACGTGGCCGGGGGCGTCGAGGGGAAGCTCGCTGATCGTCGCGTCCGAGTGTTCCCACGTGCGCCGGTAGAACCCGATGATCCGATCCCGGGTCTCGTCCTCGGCCGCCCACAGATCGCTGCCGTCGGAGTCCTGCCACCGGGGCAGCGATTCCGGGGAAGGGCGGTCGAAGACCTCGCCGAAGTACCTGGCCTCGACGGTGGCCACGTGTTTGACCAGGCCGAGGAGGTTGGTCCCGGTCGCCGTCAAGGGCCGGCGGGCGTCGTATTCGGACAAGCCGTCGAGCTTCCAGAGCAGCGCCTCGCGGTCCCGCCGCAGTCTCCCGTGCAGGTTGTCCTTCGCGAATTCATCGATCATGCGGCATGAGCCTGCCATGGGCTGCTGCCGGTCTCAAGATCGCGTCACACGGTCCGCAACGTCCGGCAGAGCCGAGGCCTGGCCATGGCCGCCACCCTGACCTGGTGCGAGAGGCTCGCGAATCCTGCCGCGTGAGACGGCCTTCGGGCGCTTGGCGATCTGCCGCCCACGGCGCGACGGGCGACGCCTCTTCCGGTCATGCGGGACGGCGGAGCTGCTCCCGTGCCCAGGCGGGATCGGGGTTGACGTGGGGCCGGCCCGCCACGAGGACGGTCGGCACCGTCTCGTTGCCGTCGTTGGCCGCCCTCACCGCCGCCGCACCGGCCGAGTCACGCCAGATGTTCACCCAGTACATCCGTCGGGCGCTGCGCCCCAACCGGATGCGCAGGCGCAGGCAGTACACACAGCCCGGCCTCCAGAAGACGATCGGCCGGCCGTCGTCCGCGCTGCGACGCTGCGCCTCCAGCGCGCCGATCGACTTCGGGAAGATCAGAGGGGAGTACGTCGCCGCGAGCACCAGGAACACCACGAGCAGTGCTGCTGCCTCGCCGGGGCGTTCCCCGCGGACGAGTCGGGTCGCGACGGCCGAGCCGCAGAGCACGAGCAGTACCGGCAAAGCCCAGATGCGCATCATGAAGCGCAGGCTATCGACCGGCTCTCATCGCGAACCGTCCGCGGGTGCGGGTCAGCGCCGTGCGAGCTGTCGCTCGCCGTTGGCTCCGGGCCGGTATGCCAGACCGTAGTGGTGGAACACCGCGGGCTCCTCCTCCGCGGGGAGGACGTCGTCCGTGCCCATCGAGGGGCAGTCCTTCACGAGCGCCTTTCCGTAGGCGACCCGGACGTATCCGGGCCCCACGACCGCGCCGTCGAGCGGGACGAAGACCAGGCGGCGACGGGTCGGGAGTCCCACCTCCACCGTCGCCATGGCGGGCTCGTCCGTACTCGTGTCCACGTAGATCGCCTCGAGAGTGCCGATCTTGTGGCCGTCAGGATCGACCACGTCCTGCGTGCGCCACTCACGGATGTCGGCTGATTCGATCATCGGGAGCGCCCTTCGTCCGAACACGGAGCCGGGCTTCTGCGGCTGCGGATACCTCCCACACTGCGCCTGGCCACCCGCGCTCACCACCCGGCGGGCCGGCACAGCAGCGGATGTGAAGCGGCTGACCCGCAGTCGCGTCCTCCGGTGGAGAACCGTGGCTGATCACAGCCAGGTGGTGGCCAGCCGGCCGGTCACGGCCGCCGTGGCGACGAGCCCGACGTTGAGTGCGATCCGGCGGTCCTCGCCTGTCAGGTGGACGGCGATCGCACCGCACTGCAGGAGCACGAACCCGATGGCCGCGGCCAGTGCCAGCCAGGGCGCGATGCCGGTCAGAGGCGGCAGGATCAGCCCGAGCGCGCCGAGTATCTCGATCGTCCCCAGCGCCTTGACGGCCGCCAGTGGCATGCGATCGACCCAGGCCATCATCGGGCGGAGTCTCTCTCGGTCATGGAGGACCTTCACCGCGCCCGAGTAGAGGGAGAAGAGGGCGAGCAGTCCGGAGACGATCCAGTACGCGATGTTCATGATTCCCTTCACGGTCACCGGTCGCAGGTGACCCGTCGAGTCCCAGGGCCGCTCTTGGAGGAGGCCGAGCCTGGTCCGGGTGATCCGGAAGCGAAGGGCGGGAGCCCCCGGCTGCGGCGGTCCGGTGGGGGACGGCCGGGCGGTGTCGTCCCGCCGGCTTCAGGCGAGGTCGGTGGCGGGCTCGGTCGCGTAGCGGCTCATCATGTGGGCGCCGGCCTGTGGCGTCAGCGGCCCGCCGCTTGCGATCACGTTCTGGAGGTCCCGGAAGTACTGCACGTACAGGTCGGGGGTGAACGTGCTGAGGATGACGGCGGGTTGGTCGGTGACGTTGGCGAAGGTGTGCGGCGTGCCGGGCGGGACCATCACGAACGCGCCCGCGGTGGCGTCGTGGACCTTGTCCCCGAGGGTGAACCGCACCGTGCCGGAGACGATGTAGAAGCCCTCGTCGTGCTGGGCGTGGCGGTGCTGCGGCGGCCCGGCGGTGTGCGGGGCGAGGACGGACTCGGCGATCGCGAGGCGGTGCCCGGTATGGCTGCCGTCTTCGAGGACGCGCATGTGCGTGGTGCCCAGGATGATCGTTTCGCCGTCGTCGGGACCGACCACCGGTACGGCGGGGTCGGTCTGCGGTGCGGTGGTCTTCGCTTGTTCCGTCATGTGGCGAGTGCACCGCCAGGACCCGGCGCCTGTCCAAGACCCCTTCCGCGACGTCGATACCGCTTGAGTATCGTTGCAGCGTGGAGCGGTGGAGCCGGCTCACCCCTGTGAGCGCGGTGCTGCTCGATGCGGCACGGCCCCGCTCGACCAGGCCGACCGCGTGCAGACCGCACTGTGGAACGGCACGGTCTGCTTCTCACCCCACGTGATCGGTGTCGGCGAGGCACGGTGCCCCCCGTGATCGACCGACGACTGTCGCGCCTCAGGAACGGGTCAGCTCGTCGACAAGGGCCAGTTCCTCGGCGTCGAAGTCGAGGTTGTGGAGGGCTGCGACGCTGTCCTCGAGCTGTCGTGCGCTGCTCGCCCCCACCAGGGCGGACGTGACACGGCCGCCGCGCAGCACCCAGGCGAGGGCGAGCTGGGCCAGGGTCTGGCCGCGGGACGTCGCGATGTCGTTCAGGGCACGCAACCGGGTCACGACGTCCTCGGTGACGGCGTCCCGGTCCAGGAAGGGGCTGTCGCTCGCGGCCCGGGAGTCCTCGGGGACGCCGTCCAGGTAGCGGCCGGTGAGCAGGCCCTGCTCCAGCGGTGAGTAGGCGATGGAACCGATCCGCAGGTCGTCGAGGGCGTCGAGCAGGCCCTCGTCCTCCGGGCGTCGGTCGAGCATCGAGTAGCGGGGCTGGTGAAGGGTGAGCGGGGTGCCGAGCTCGGCCAGGATGCGAGCAGCTTCGCGGGTCTGCTCGGCGGAGTAGTTGGAGACGCCGACGTACAGTGCCTTGCCCTGCTGGACCGCGGAGTGCAGGGCGCCCATGGTCTCTTCCAGGGGGGTCTCGGGGTCGAATCGGTGCGAGTAGAAGATGTCGACGTGGTCGAGACCGAGCCGGCGCAGGCTCTGGTCCAGCGACGACAGCAGGTACTTGCGGGAGCCCCACTCGCCGTACGGGCCGGGCCACATCAGGTATCCGGCCTTGGTGGAGACGACCAGTTCGTCGCGGTAGGGCGCGAAGTCCGTCCGCAGGAAGTCGCCGAGGGCGGACTCGGCCGCGCCGGGCGGGGGGCCGTAGTTGTTCGCCAGGTCGAAGTGGGTGATTCCGAGGTCGAAGGCCCGGCGCAGGATGGCGCGCTGGGTCTCCGCCGGGCGGTCGGGCCCGAAGTTGTGCCACAACCCCAGAGAGAGGGCGGGGAGCTTCAGGCCGCTGCGCCCTGTGCGCCGATACAGCATGTCGGCATAGCGATCGGCATGTGCGGTGTACAACGCGACTCCAGGGTCTGGGGACGCCCCCGGTGAACGGGGGGCGGCGGGGAGATTGTCGTGCCGCCACCAATCTCCCCTGCCCCATGGGCATGAATCCAACAGGAGAATCCGATGGGATTCAGCGCGTAGGCTTCTGAATCATGGAACTGCGGCATCTCCAGCACTTCGTCGCCGTCGCCGAGGCCCGGCATTTCACGCGGGCCGCGGAGCGGCTCATGGTCTCCCAGTCCGGTCTCTCGGCGTCGATCCGGGCCCTGGAGCGGGACCTGAGGGCTCCGCTGTTCGTACGGAGCACCCGCCGGGTGACGCTGACGGAGGCCGGGCGCGCACTGCTGGCCGAGGCGGAGCGCATCCTGGCGCAGGTACGGGCCGCTCACGAGGCAGTGGCGGCCGTGCAGGGCGTCGTACGCGGCACCCTCCGCCTCGGGGCCGAGCAGTGCGTCGCGGGAGTGCACGTGGCGGGGCTGCTGGCGGCGTTCAGGCGGCGGCACCCCGAGGTGGAGATACGGCTCCGGCAGGAGGGTGGGCTCGCCCTCGCCGAGGACGTCGCCGCCGGCCGCCTCGACCTGGCCTTCGCCTACCGAACCCGGGCGGACACCGACCAACTGCGCTCGGTTCCCCTGGCGTCCGAGCCGATGACGCTCCTGTGCCACCCCGAGCACCCGCTCACCGCGGCCGGGCCGGTCCTCGCGCTTCGAGACCTCGCGGAGGAGGACTTCGTCGACTTCCACCCCGGCTGGGGACCACGTCGGGCCACGGACGCGACCTTCGCCTCCGCGGGCGTCCTGCGCACCGTGACCCTGGAGGTGAACGACGTGCACAGCCTCCTCGACCTGGTGGAGGAGGACCTCGGTGTCGCTGCCGTACCGCGGCATTTCCGGCACAAGCGGGACTCCCTGCACGCCGTCCCTCTCGCCTACACCGGCGAGGCGGTCTACGAGACGGTCGCCCTGCTGCCACCGCCGCAGTCCACCAGTCCGGCGGCCCGCGCGCTGATGACACTTCTGGAGCGGGGAACCGCCCGCTGATGCGCGAGCGTGCGCCGCCTTCCGGACGCTCACGGGTCGGCCGCGCTGTCGGGCGGCATTTCACGGACCCGCCGTCTGTCGGGTGGCCGAGCACCTCACTGCCCCGGCTTCCGCGGCCGGGGCGGAAGACGACGACGGCCGCTTCCGCCCCGCACGGTGATCAGGCCGGGCGCGGGAGATACGCCAGGCCGTGCGCGCCGGCCTCGCCGAGCTTGGCGATGTCCAGCCGGGCCAGGCGATCCAGCGTCTCCAGGTCGACGACATCGACGGTGGAGGAGACGGCGCACGCCACATAGGCGAGTCGGCCGTCGGGAGACGAGGTGACGGTCAGCGGGAAGAGCCCGACCTCGAGTTCACCCACCTGCTCGCGGGTGTCGGCAGCGAACACGGTGAGGCGTCCCGGTGCGTGGTGCCCGAGCGCCGACCCCGGATCGGCTGCCATGCGCACTTCGCCCGCGAGCAGCTTCCCGGTCGAGGTCAGGTGCACCGGCAGGACGACGTCTTCCGTGGGCAGGGTGTCGACGACGGACGAGGTGCGGGCGTCGATGATCCGGATTCCCGTGGTCGGTCGGCCTTCGGCGGCGGAGAAGTCGGCGTAGGGCGCGGCGACGAAGACGTGTGTGCCGTCGGCCGAGACGGCGAGGCCCTCGCTGCCCGGTACCTCGACCTTCGAGGTGAGGACGCCGCGTTCGAGGTCGACGACCGAGACGAACGGTGCCTCCTTGTTGGTGGCGTACCCCGTGGTGCCCGCCGGGTCGATGGCGAACCAGTGCGGGCCCGGCGCGTCGGTGTCGATCCTGCCCACAGGCCTGCGGGTCGCCGTGTCGATCACCACGACACCGCCGGGCCGGTTCGCGGCACCCTCCACACTGACGTAGATCCGTCCGCGCGCCGGGTCCGGCGCCAGGCCGTGCGGCCCGTGTTCAGGACCGATGTCGACGATCTCGACGACCCGGCGGGTGTCGGGGTCGATGACGGCCAGGTCGGTGCGCCGGCCTCCGTTCGCGTGGTAGTAGCCCGATTGGTACGTCAGCGTGCACCACAGGAGCCGGTGCGTCGCGTCGAAGCACAACTCGTGGGGCTCGGCCGGGACCTGCACATGCCCGAGGTGGCGGTCGGAGGCGGCGTCGAAGAACGAGACGGTCGGCCCGCTCTGGCTGACGACGGCAAGGACATCGCCTTTCCGACCGGTACGGGGGGACTGGGGCACAGCGGCTCCTTGAGAGGGGCGGAGGGAGGATGCCGCGGGATTCCGCGGGCGTCTCCACTGTCCGCGCCACAGAGCGCCACAACAATGCAAGGATGAGCATCCAATCATTGCCTCAGACGCAAACACGCAGTTCAGGAGCGATAGATGGACCTCAACCTGCTGCGCGTCCTGGACGCCTTGCTCCAGGACAACAGCGTGACCCGGGCAGCGGAACGCCTCGGTACCTCGCCCGCGGCGGTGAGCCGCACCCTGGCCCGGCTCCGCCGAGCGGTCGGCGACCCGCTGCTCGTCCGCGCCGGCCAGGGAATGGTCCCGACCCCGCGCGCCCTGGAACTCCGGGAAGAGGTGGGCGCGTTGCTGCGCGGCTGCGACAACGTCCTGCGGCCCGGTCCCGGTTTCGACGCCGCACGTCTGCAGCGCACGTTCACGGTGCAGGCCACCGACCTGCTCCTGGTGGGACTGGCGGCGAACCTGACCGAACGGATCCACGCGGAGGCCCCGCAGGTGGACGTCGTCTTCCTGCCCGAGGCGGTCGAGGGCGGCCCCGGCCTGCGGCAGGGCTGGGTCGACGTCGAACTCGGCGTCCTCGGGCACCTGGACCCGGAGATCCGCACCCGACAGCTCGCGCGGATGACGCCTGTCGGCATCGCCCGCCAGGATCATCCCCTCTTCGACGGGCCGATCGACGCCCGCCGGTTCGCCGCGGCCGACCACATCGGCATCTCGCGGCTCGGCAAGCGCCTCGGGCCCATCGATCACGCGCTGGCGGAACTCGGACTGCGGCGCCGGACCGCGATCGTGGTACCCAGCCACACGAGCGCGATGATGCTCGTCCGGGACACCGACCTCGTCGCGCTCAGCCTGGCCGACTGGCTCCCCGGTACCGTCTCCGCCATGGGGCTGCGGACGTTCGCCGTCCCGCTCGACCTGGCACCCATGGACCTCGGAATGGCCTGGCATCCCCGCAACTCGGCCGACCCGGGTCACCGTTGGTTCCGCGAGCACCTGGCGGCCGCCGTCCTCGCTCCGACAGCACTCGGTGACGCCGAGCGCTGATTCCCGCCGGGCAGCTCCCGGTATCCGGGAACGTCGCCGCGACGACGACTTCGGCGCCGGCCTGGCGGGGCCTCAGCCGTTTCTGCCGAGACCGCGATCGGGCAGGCTCATGTCCCCCGTCCCGGGAGTGCCGTCCGCGATCCCGTACCGCAGAAACACGGTCCCCGTCGGGCCGGCCACCGGGGGCGCGAGGAGCGTGACGTTGGTGGGCACCGCGCCGTCGTCGAACACCTTCTTCCCGACGCCGAGCACGACCGGGTGCAGCCAGAGATCGAGGCGGTCGAAGAGCTTCTCGCGCAGCAGGGTCTGCACGAGGTTCAGACTCCCCACGACCTTCACGTCCTCGTGCCGGTCACGGATCTCGCGCACCGCGTCGGCGAGGTCCGGGCCGAGCTGCGTGGACCCGGCCCAGGAGAGGTCGGGCCTGCCGCGCGACGCCACGTACTTCGGGATGCTGTTGAACAGCGTGGCGATCTCGCCGTCCTCGCCGCCGTCCTGGTGCGGCCAGTAGGAGGCGAAGATGTCGTACGTCCGCCGGCCGAGCAGGAGAGCGTCCGTGCCTTCGTAGGCTGCGCCGATCTGCGCCCCGCCGACCTCGTCCAGCAGGGGTGCCTGCCAGCCGCCGAACGGGAATCCCACCGGGTCCTCGTCAGGGCCGCCGGGCGCCTGTCCGACGAGATCGAGGGTCGCGAACATCTCGATGGTGATGAGGCCCATGGCTTACTCCCGATGAGTCGTCTGTCTCCGTCAAGAGATAGACCCTGCCGGTCGGCAGCCGAGTCATCGACGCGACGGAACCCGGCTCACCCGGCCGATGGTTGGGCCGTCCGGCCGAAGCGAGCGGGCTGCCGGACGGGACCCGGCCGGTGGGGCGGCGGCTGCCGTGCCACCGGCCGGGCCGGCCGTCCGGCTGACGCCTGCCCGTGCGTGCAGAGCACCATCGGGAGCGGCAGCCGGAGATGCCGTGGACCACGTCCGTGCGACGCAGGAGGACGCTACGACGCCGCGCCGAGCGGCTGACGCGAGGCCTCGGTGTGGACGGTAGCCAGTCCGTTCTCGTCGATGACGCAGCTCTCCACGGCCGCCTTGCCCCTGAGTCGGGAGCGCACGTCGCTCTGGTCGCCCGCGATGCAGAACTCCGCCCGCAGCGGGGGCGTGCCGTAGTAGACGCCGTTGTCGCCGGGGCAGTCGAACACGGCGGGATTGGGCGCGGCGCAGCTGCTGCCTGCGGGAGGGTCACGCCGAGTGGGGTGGGTGAAGCCGGCGCAATGCATCATCTCGTGGATGAGCGTCTGGGAGATCTCCTCATCGCCTTGCGGGAACAGGACCCCGAAGTTGACATTGAGGCGCGAGCCTCCGACGGTCGCGCTCGCGTTCACGCCGGCCGTGGTGTTGGTCGTGTGGTGAATGGCGCGGTCGTAGGCCTGGTGGAGCTTCGTCCTCTCCTGCGCCGACAGGTTGCCGCATGCCGCCATCCGCGTGAGCGCGAACCTGTGCCGGTCGAGCGTCCGCTGCCGGTTCGCGGCGGAGATGTCGCTCGCGAAGGTGAAGTGCGAGAGGACGAAGTTCATCGGGAACGCGGGCCCCACGGTGTTGCCGACGACCTCGTGGGCCCACACGCCGCCGTCCTGGGTGGTGACGATGATGCGGTTGCCCATGGTGACGACGAACCGGTCGAACGCTCCGTTGAACGCGACCTTGGATCCGCCGAACGCGAAGGCGGGACCGACGGTGTTGCCATTGATGTCGTGGCCGAACACACCACCGTTCTGGGTGATGACGATGATGCGGTTGCCCATCGTGACCACGAACCGGTCAACCGGTAGTGACAATAATGCGGTTGCCCATCGTGACGACGAACCGGTCGAATGCTCCATTGAACGCCACGGGGAAGGGGGCGGAGACGGACATGATCCGTGACCTCCTGTGCGGGTGACCAAAGCCTGAAGCTGCCCCGACCCCCGACTGCGTCGCTCTGCCGGAATCATGCGGGACACGGGACGGCCAAGGGCCGTTCCGTGCGGCTCCGCACTTCCGGCTCGGGTGTCGCCAGTCGACGGGCCTGCGCGGGACGGCGTACGTCGGCGCGTCCGGAGCAGCCTGTATTCCCTGGCATGAATTGCGGGATTCCCGCCTCCTTTCACGTTACTTCGCAGGCGAGTACACGGCACGTCCGGCGCGATGGGGGGACGCCGCTGCTGGACTGGTGGCTTGGACCGAAAGACCCTGGTCACTCGGCCCCGCACTCCTGAGGCGCGGAATCGGCCGGGAGCGCTTGAAACCCTGCGGGCCTCGCGCTCAGGCCGTGGCTTCGTGTGGCGGAGGGACCGGGGTCCGGAGGGCGTGGAGATGGCCGTCCCGGGTGCCGATGTACGCCATTCCGTCCACGACCGCGGGAGCATTCACCCCGTCACTGGTGGGAAATTCCCAGCGCTTTTCACCGGTGGCCGCGTCCACCGCGTACAGGCTGAAGTCCCGGCTGCCGACATAGACAAGCCCACCGCCCACTGCTGCGGACGAGGCGATCGCCCCAGCGGTGGCGAATGTCCAGCGCATCCCTCCAGTGGCGGCATCCAGCGCGTACAGGTTCCTGTCCCAACTTCCGCAGTAGACGGTTCCGTTCGCGGTCACCGGGGAGGCGGTCACATAGTGACCGGTGAGAAACGTCCATCTCTGCCGCCCGGTGCGGGCGTCCACCGTGTAGAGACTGCTTCCGCTGCCGACATGGACCATCCCTCCGGCTACCGCCGGCGCCGACTCCTCGTTCCACTCGCGGCCGGTGGAAAACCTCCATCGTTGCTCCCCGGTGCGTGCGTCCACGGCGTACAGGCCGCCGCCGTCCCGTCCGCCGGCGTGCACATACAGCACGCCGTCGGCCACAGCGGGGCGCGCGAACACCGCGCACGGACGGAATTCCCAACGCCGTTCCCCGCTCGCGGCGTCAAGGGCGTACAGCCCCTTCTGATTGCCGACGTACACCACCCCGTCGACCACGGCCGGGGAGGACGAAGACACGGGCGCACCGGTGCTCGCTTTCCAGATGTGCCGCCCCGTGCGCGCGTCCCTCGCGTACACGTGGCCGGCCTCGTCATCGGTGCCGATGAACACCGTCCCGTCGACCACCGCCGGCGGAGTGGTGTCGATCCGCGCCAGGGCGGTGGAGAACCTCCACCACGGCTGCCCGGTGACCGCGTCCACGGCGTACACCTCGGATGCGTTGCCGACGTACACCCCGCCGTCCGCGACGGCTGGAGCCGACACGGCCCCTCGGCCGGGGGAGAAATGCCACCGCCGCATCCCCGCAGCGGCGTTCACCACGCCCGGTCCCCGCGTTTCAGGGTCCGACAGGGACCCGTCGACCGCAGATCTCCCCACTCCAGCGCCTCCATGCGGCGCACCCCTCTCCCCCAGGCCGCGCCCCGTGAGACCGGTCGTGGCTCACCCTCAGAATTCCGCAGGAGGCATGGAAACGGAAGCGCACGCCCCCCGGCGACTCGGGCCGCGCGGGGACCTTCATCGGGGCCGGGAGTTCTCGGGCGTCGAACTGCACGGAGTGGAACATGTCCGATGTGTCTCTTGGTTCCGGGTGCGCTGCGGCACCGCCCAGGCTGCCCCGGTGGCGCCGAGATGTTCGGGATGGCCCGGCTTCACCGACATCACCGTGACCGGCCCCTCGCTGATCCGGTCGTGAAGATGTGGAGAAGTTCGGGTCACCGCGTGAGTTTTCGGTCGGCGAATTCCTCGACGATGCCGTACCGGAAACACTTTCGAACCCTCCCAACTCATTAGTAACCATCCCCTGAACAGGCAGAACGCCTTCGCGGCGAGGGCTGTCGCCGGAATCCCCGGAATTCCGACGGGCGGGGTATGGTCGGGCCCGCTCACCTGTCCGAGTATTCGTCGAACTCCGTGGGCGACAAGGAAATCGGGGCACATGCAGACCCCGTGGGCGAAGACCGACCAGAGACGTTCGAGGCGAGGCAGACCGATGGAAGCTCCGACCACCCCGTCGGCGGACGGCGACGGCTCCGGTGCCGCTGCCGCTGCCGGCGGTCAGGACGGGGGCTGGTTCGGGCGAGGTCAGACGGGAGCGCGGGGGCCCCAGCGGCCCGGGCACCCGGAGACCGGCCGGTCGGCCCCGGGATCCGCGCGCCCGGCGCAGCGCCGACCGGCCCCGGCAGCGGCGGCGGTTCCCTCCGCCACGGAGCTGTTGCGCCGCACGATGGCCGAGATCGAGCCGATCGCCGACCGCGTCACGTCATACTTCTACGCACTGCTCTTCCTCCACCACCCCGGATTGCGCGACCTCTTCCCCGCCGCGATGGACACCCAGCGCGACCGGCTGTTCAAGGCCCTGCTCACCGCCGCGACCCACGCGGACGACCCCGTCACCCTGACCACGTACCTCACCCACCTCGGGCGCGGACACCGGAAGTACGGCACCCTCCCCCAGCACTATCCGGCCGTCGGCGAGGCCCTGATCGGCGCCCTCGCTCGCCACGCCCCGGAGACCTGGGGGCCACGGACCGAGGCCGCGTGGGTGGGCGCCTACACCACGATCTCCCAGATCATGATCGACGCGGCGACCGAGGACGAACTCCGCGCGCCCGCCTGGTGGCAGGCGGAGGTGGTCGCCCATGTCATGCGTACGAAGGACGTCGCGGTCGTCACGGTCCGGCCCGACGGCCCGTACCCCTTCCTCGCCGGGCAGTACACGGCCCTGGAGACCCCCTGGTGGCCGCGGGTCTGGCGGCACTACTCCTTCGCCTCCGCGCCCCGTTCCGACGGGCTCCTGTCCTTCCACGTCAAGGCCGTACCGGCGGGCTGGGTCTCCAACGCCCTCGTCCACCGCGCACGCACCGGAGACGTCATCCGGCTCGGTCCTCCCACGGGTTCCATGACCGTGGACCACACCAGCGACAGCGGGCTGCTGTGTCTCGGCGGCGGCACCGGCATCGCGCCCATCAAGGCCCTGGTGGAGGATGTCGCCCAGCACGGTCGGCTCCGCTCCGTCGACGTGTTCTACGGCGCCCGCCGGGACCACGGCCTCTACGACATCGACACGATGCTCCGGCTGCAGCAGTCGCACCCCTGGCTCTCGGTGCACCCGGTCGTGGACGACGGTCCCGTCGGCCTCCTGTCCGGCGGCATCCCGGAGGCCGTGCGCGAATTCGGCCCGTGGCACACGTACGACGCGTACCTGTCCGGCCCGCCCGGAATGATCCGGCGCAGCGTCGACACCCTCGTGGGCATCGGCGTCCCCTCCCACCGCATACGGCACGACTCCATCGAAGAACTGGTCGGGGCAACGACGTGAGTACTTTCGAACACGCCGGGCGGCAGGGGACGACGGCCCTCCGCACCACCCGTCCGGGCAGCGACGGCGAACACCTGGTCCAGCAGCGCATGGGCACCACCCTGCGCGCGGACCGTTTCTACGCCGACCAGGTCCTCGACCGGCTGAACCACCGGATGCGCGAGTTCGTGAACCGGCAGGAGATGTTCTTCCTGGCCACCGCCGACCGGCACGGCGCGTGCGACAACACCTTCCGCGCCGGCCCGCCCGGCTTCCTCCACGTCCTGGACGACGCGACGCTCGCCTACCCCGAGTACCGGGGCAACGGCGTCCACGCCAGCCTGGGCAACATCGAGGAGAACCCGCAGGTCGGCATCCTCATGGTCGACTTCCTCCGGGACCGCATCGGCCTCCACGTGAACGGCCGTGCCAGGAGCGTGGCCGACGACGAGATGCGCCGCGCCCACCCCTGGCTCCCGGCCGACCAAGTGCCCGGCCGACGGGCCCTGGTGTGGGTGGTGATCACCGTGGAGGAGGCGTACATCCACTGCGCCAAGCACATCCCCCACCTCCAGAAGGTCCCCGCTCGGGGCCACGGCCGCCCGTGGGGAACGGACGACTTCAAGCGCAAGGGCGGCGACTTCTTCGGAGCGGCCTCCGAAGCGCCGGAGCGCGGCCCCTTCCTGCCGCCGCCCCGGCCGGACGCGGATGCGGCGACCTGGCGGGCGGAGGCGGAGAGGGTACTGGCGAGGGCCGAGCGGTACGCTCTCGGCGAAGGCACCGGGGCGGGGACGGGAGCCGGGGCCGAATCCACGGCGGGGGCGCCGCCGTTCAGCGGCTGGTTCAGGAGAAGCACCACGGTCTGAGCAGCGCACGCCGCAGGTTTCCGCTCTTGGGGGCGGGTCGGCTGAAACCTTCCGGCCTTCTCTTCCGTCCTCCCCTCCGGGAGAGCGTAGAGAACCGGCAAGGAGTGGCAGGACATGGGGCTGAAGGGCAAGTACACCGCGCACATAGCCGTGGCGGCTTCGGCGGTCGCGATCAGCCTGGCGGCGTGGGGGGCCACCGCGCTGACGAACACCGAGGCCGCAGCCCGGACGGAGGCGGGCTCGCAGGGGACCGGACCCGAGGGGCGGACGCAGGACCCGGCATCGGGCCCGCCGCCGGTGTCGACGGTGAGGATGCCCCAGGGGATCGCCCATGCCGCCGAGGCGGGCGGGAAGGCCGTGAACATCACCATCGACGACGGGCCCGACCCGCAGTGGACGCCCAAGGTGCTGGAAGTCCTCAGGGAGCACAACGTCAAGGCGGTGTTCTGCATGGTCGGACCGCGGGCGAAGGAGTTCCCCGACCTGGTCAAGCAGGTCGTCGCGGACGGGCACCGCCTCTGCGACCACACCACGTCCCACGACACCGGGATGGACAAGAAGCCCGTCGCGTACCAGAAGCAGGAGATCCTGGACGCGAAGCGGATGATCGAGGAAGCCTCCGGGGGTGCGAAGGTGGAGTACTACCGGGCGCCGGGCGGTGCGTTCACCCCCGAGAGCCGGCGCATCGCCGCCGAGGCGGGCATGCGGCCGCTGGGGTGGAACGTGGACACCAAGGACTTCGAGAAGCCCGGCACGGGCGCCATCGTCGGCACGGTCAAGAGCGAGCTGTCCAACGGGCCGACGATCCTCTTCCACGACGGCGGCGGCGACCGCGGTCAGACCGTCGAGGCCCTCAAGCAGGTTCTGCCGTGGCTCAAGGAACAGGGACGCACCTTCAGCTTCCCCGTGCGAACCACCCCCTGAAGGTCTGCCACCCCGGCGGATGCGGGTCCGGCCCGGGCCACGAGGTCGGCCGCCGCCATCGCGGACGACCGCAGACCGGCGAGGCACCGGCGGCAGGCGGCGACGGCGGCCGGCGTTCCTGAACGACCGCTGCAACGACGCTCCCGGGTCCGCCGGACACGGCGCGGCGCGGCGGGGCGGGACGCCACAACGGCGCTGATTCCATCGTCGTTCAGTACCGTACGGAGCGGCCGTTCCGTACCGTGCGGAGCGCCGGAAGGGGACTCGCGATGGCCGGTCTGAGGCTGGGCCCGCTCCTGCGTCACGTGGACTGGGAGTCGGGTACGCGCGCGACGGTGTGGGTCGAGACCGACCGGGCGTGTACGGCGGAGGTCCGGTGCCCGGGCGGCGCAGGGGGTTCTGCTCGCACGTTCTCCGTCTGCGGCCATCACTACGCGTTGGTGGTGGTGTCCGGACTCGCCGCCGGATCCGCCACCACGTACGAGGTGCTGCTCGACGGCCGGCGGGTCTGGCCCCTCGCGGACTCGCCCCAGCCGCCCAGCACCATCCACACGCCGCCGGTCGCGGCCACGGGCGCGGTGGTCGCCTTCGGCTCGTGCCGATGGGCGGCGCCTGCCGAGGGCCGGACCGATCCGGTGGGCCCCGACGTCCTCGACACCCTCTCCGCCCGGCTCGCCGCCGACCCCGAGGGCGAGCGTCCGGACGTTCTCCTCCTCCTTGGGGACCAGGTGTACGCCGACGAGACCTCCGCCGAGACCCGCGCCTGGATCGCCCGGCACCGGCGGGCGGCCGGCACCGGCTCCGCCGCCCCGCCGGACCAGGTCGCCGACTACGAGGAGTACACCCACCTCTATGACGAGTCCTGGGGCGACCCCGAACTGCGCTGGCTGCTGTCGACCCTGCCCAGCTGCATGATCTTCGACGACCACGACGTCATCGACGACTGGAACACCAGCGCCGCCTGGGTGGCCGAGATGCGGGCGACGCCCTGGTGGCACGAGCGGATCACCGGCGGTCTCATGTCGTACTGGGTCTACCAGCATCTCGGGAACCTCTCGCCCGCCGAGCTCGCCGAGGACAAGCTGTACGCGGCGGTCCTGGCGGCCGACGACGGAACGGAGGTGCTGCGCGCGTTCGTGGAACGCGCCGAAGCCGACCCTGCGACGGTGCGCTGGAGCTACCGCAGGGACTTCGGCCGCACCCGGCTGCTGATGGTCGACACCCGGGCCGCGCGGGTGCTGGAGGAGCAGCACCGGGCGATGCTGGACGCCGAGGAGGCGGCCTGGCTGCGGACGCAGGCGTTCGACGACCCGGGCGGCGTCGACCACCTCCTGATCGGGACCTCGCTCCCCTGGCTGCTGCCTCCCATGGTCCACTTCGCGGAGGGCTGGCACGCGGCGCTCTGCCGGGGCGAACGCGGACCGCGCTGGGCCCGCTTCGGCGAGTGGCTGCGCCGACGGGCCGACCTGGAGCACTGGGCCGCGTTCACCTCGTCGTTCAGGAGGCTGACGGACACGGTCGCCGAGGTGGGGAGGGCGGAGGACGCCCCGGCGACGGTGTGCGTGCTCTCCGGGGACGTGCACCACGCGTATGTGGCGGAGGCCGTCTGGCCCGCCGGGCAGCAGCCGCGCTCCCGCGTCTTCCAGTTCACCTGCTCGCCGCTGCACAACTCGGTGCCCGCCGCCATACGGGCCGGATTCCGTTTCGGCTGGAGCAGGTTCGCCAAGGGGATCGGGCATCTCCTCGCCCGCCACGGGCGGGTCGCCAGGCCTGCGGTCCGATGGGAGCGCACCGGCGGACCCTGGTTCGGCAATCAGTTGATGACGCTGACCCTGCGTGGACGTACGGCGCGGCTGCGGTTGGAGCAGGCATCGGCGGGTGCGAAGCGGGGACACCGCGCGACCGACCGCGCGGGAGCACGGCTCACGGGCGTCCTCGACCGAGGTCTGACGGACGGGAGTTGACGCGCGGCCGGGCGGCACCCCCCGCCCGCGCGTCTTGCGCACCCTCGCCACCCCGGTCCGCGCGCCCTGGTGATGTTCGGCCCTCACCCATGGACCACCGCACGGTCCTCCCTGATCCAGTGGGCGGAGATCTCGGCGAGTTGACCCTCCCCTTACGTCAGGCTTCAGGCTGTAGGCCGATGAAGGGGCAGGTGGATGAGCTACTCCGTGGGGCAGGTCTCGGCTTTCGCCGGGGTGACGGTGCGAACGCTGCATCATTACGACAAGGCGGGGCTGCTCTCGCCCAGTGGCCGCAGCCACGCCGGTTACCGGCTTTACAGCGACGCGGACCTGGCCCGTCTCCAGCAGATCCTCTTCTACCGCGAGCTCGGCTTCGCCCTTGAGGAGATCGTCGTGATCCTCAGGGATCCACAGGCGAACGCCCTGGAGCATCTGCGCTCCCGGCAGCGGCGGTTGAGTGAGGAGATCGCCCGGTTGCAGCAGTTGGCGGAGGTGGCGGAACGAGCCATCGAGGTCCAGCAGACCGGGGTGTCCCTGAGTCCTCAGGAACGCTTCGAGGTCTTCGGCGAGATCACCTTCGACCTCAGCTACGCCACCCAGGCCGGGCTGAAGTGGGCGCACTCGGAGGGACAGCGCGAGGCGATGGCGCGCGCGGCCGCCCACACCAAGGAGGACTGGCGGCAACTCATGGGCGAGGCCACCGCATGGCGCGCGGAGCTGCTCGCGGCCTTCGACGAGGAGGAGCCGAGCGACGGCGAGCGGGCCATGGACCTCGCCGAGGAGCACCGTCTGCACGTCTCACGCTGGTTCACCTCCTGCCCGCCGGACATGCACCGGCGCATCGCGGACGACTTCGTCGCCGACCCACGTGCCTTCGCCCTGGTCGTACCGCCGGCGCAACAACGCCCGGGCCTGGCCGCCTACACGTGCAGGGCGGTCCACGCCAACGCCGCCCGCCACACGAGCCGCCGTACCGAATCCCAGGAGGACCGATGAAGATCCTCATCGCGGCGGCCGGGTCGCGCGGCGACGTCGCGCCCTACACGGGCCTGGGTGCCGCACTGCGCCGGGCCGGATACGACGTCGCCCTCGCCACCGCGGACACCTTCGCACCCCTCGTACGCGACGCGGGACTGGAATTCCGGAGTCTCCCCGCCGACACGCAGGCGCGCGGCGGCGTCGTGGGCGGGCGCGCCCTCATGCGCACCGCGGCCGCGTTCATCACCGAACTGGGCCAGGGGTTCGCCGACGCGATGGCCGAGGGTGCGGATCTCGTCCTGCTGTCGACCACCACGGCCCCGCTCGGCTGGCACCTCGCCGAGGCCACGGGCATACCCAGCCTCGGCGTGTACCTCCAGCCCACCGCACCGACCGGGGACTTCCCTCCGGTTGTCACAGGCTCCCGCTCGCTGGGTCGCCTCGCCAACCGTGCGACCGGACGCTTCGCTCTCCACATGGCCGACCGCGTCTACGAGCAGGCGGCCGCAGGGCTGCGCCGGCGTCTGCAGGTGCCCCCGGCCTCCGCCTCCACGATGCGCCGACGGCAGGAACGGGCGCACTGGCCGATCTTGTACGGATTCAGCACGGCTCTCGTGCCACGCCCCTCGGACTGGCGTCCGGGTCTGGAGGTGGTGGGCAACTGGTGGCCCCACCATGATCCGGCCGAACGGCTCCCCGCGGACGTGGAGGACTTCCTTCGTGCCGGACCTCGGCCCGTCCTCATCGGCTTCGGGAGCATGGCGGCGGGCGACTTGGAACGACTGAGCGAGATCGCTGTGCGAGCCCTGCGCCGCGCCGGCCTGCGCGGCATTCTTCAGGCCGGCAGCGCCGGGCTCGCGGCTGACGGCGACGACGTGCTCACCATCGGTGACGTACCGCACACCCTGCTGTTCCCCCGGCTGGCCGCCGTGGTCCACCATGCCGGAGCCGGAACCACGGCCGCCGCGCTGCGCGCCGCGGTGCCGGCGGTCACGGTACCGGTGACCGCGGACCAGCCGTTCTGGGCCCGGCGGCTTGCCGCCCTCGGCGCCGCCACCGCCCCGATCCCCTTCCGGTCCCTCACCTCCGAACGGCTCGCCGCCGCGCTCGACCAGGTCGTGAAGCAGCAGGCATTCACACGAGCCGCCACGCGAGCGGCACGACACCTGGCGTCCGAGGACGGAGCAGGCCTGACGCTCAAGGCCGTCCGGCAGCTGACCGACGGATGACGCCGGACGGGTCCGTCCCGCCCACGCACTCGGGCTGACCGGCGACGACACCATGCATGGCAGCCCCACTACGATTCCAGTGCTTGAATAGGACGTCGTCTTTGACCGAGCAAGGAGAAGCGCTGTGCCCCTGGTGTCCGTCGTGATGCCCGTCTACAACTCGGCAGCGACGCTCGGTGCGGCGGTTCGGTCGGTGCTCTCGCAGACCCACAGTGACCTGGAGCTGCTGGTCACCGACGACAAGTCCTCCGACGGCTCCTTGGACCTGCTCATGGAGTTCGCCCGGCAGGACGAGCGCGTCAAGCCGGAGTCGGCGCCGGAGCAGGGGGGTGCCGGCCGGGCGCGCAACCTCGCCATCGGGCGGGCCCGGGGGGACTACGTCGCGTTCCTCGACAGCGACGACATGTGGCTTCCGGAGAAGACCGAGCGGCAGATCGAATTCGCCGCCGCGGGTGACGCGCCCCTGACGTTCACCTCCTACTACAAGATGGACGCCGACTACGACGGCGAGAGCGCCGACTTCGTCCCGAACGGTCGGGTGGTCCGCGCGCGGGAACACGTCGACTACCGCGCGATGCTGGTGAGGGACTACATCGGCGCTCTGACCGCGATGTACGACCGCAATGTCCTCGGCTCGCGGCTGATGCCGGAGATGCGCAAGCGGCAGGATTACGCCTTGTGGCTGTCGATCATGCGGGAAGGCGCTGACGCCCGGGGCCTCACCGAGCCGCTCGCGGTGTACAGGTCCCATCAGGCGGGTTCGCTCTCCTCCAACAAGCTCTCGCTGGTCCCGTACAACTGGGACCTGTACCGCCGGCACGAGAGGCTGTCGGTCCCCCGCTCGACGCGGGCGCTGGCCGGGGCCGTGTGGCAGTCGCTGCGCAACTCGCGGATCTAGGGGCGACCCCGGCCGGGCGCCCGTGTCGCGACGCGTGAGTGCCGGATGCTCTCCCCGTGGTGCCCCCGACCACGGCGCCGTGCACGGCGGGTCTCGGCACGGCGGGCAGGGCCGTCCCGTGCTGGAGGCGTGCGGCCGCGGAGGCCCGGTGTCAGGAACGGGCCATGAGGGCGGCGAGCGCCGACCGTGTGGCGACCTCGGCCTTACGGAACACCCGCGAGAGGTGGGTCTCGACGGTACGCGGACTGAGGTAGAGCCTGCCGGCGATCGCCTGGTTCGTGAGGCCCTCGGCGACCAGCCCGGCGATCTCCCGTTCGCGTGCCGTGAAGGAGGCCAGCCACGGCGGGGTCGTGGAGGGCGTGCGGGGTGCGGACGGCCGCGTCATCTCGGCCAGACCCACCAGCAGTCCCGCCCCTCCCCCGGTGGCGAGCCGGTGCCCCTGCTTCCACATGACCTCACCACGCTCCCCGCGCCCGGCGGCCGTCATCACCGGGGCCGCGAGCAGCAGCGACCGCGCCTCCCAGAACACCGCACCCGACCGTGCGCATTCCGCCGCAGCCTCGGCAAGCAGCGTTGCCGCCCTGCCGGGGTCACCGTGGTGCAGTGCGAGCTGGGCCGCGCTCCGCATCGCCGAAGCGCGCTGCACGGGCAGCCCGAGCTGCTCCGCTTCCCTTCGGGCCCGCTCGGACCACGCGGACGCGGATGCGACGTCCCCGGTGAAGAGGGCCGCCGTGACGAGAAGTTCCGACAGGAGAGGCCGCATCGACGGTTGCAGGCCACGCAGGTCGTCTCCCCCGGCCCGGAGGAGGGCGTCCCGGGCGCGGTGCGGATCGCCGCCGGTGAGCGCCGCGTAGCCGAGCATGCACCAGGCCATGGAGGCCCGCCAGTTGTCGCTCGGCCCCATGGTCGCCACGGCCTCCTCCGCAGCCGCCAGGGCCTCCGGATCGCCGGGCGCGGACGCCGCGACGCGCACCTGGGCCTTGTTGGCCAGGACGAACGCGAGCAGTTCACCGCTGCCGATCCCGCGGGCGATGTCCTCGGCCTCGTCCGCCAGTTCCCGGGCCGACTGCAGCCTGCAGGTCTGGATCCGTACGTGCGCCTTGCACAGCAGCAGGAGCGGCAGGAGGTAGATCTGGCCGCTGCGCCGGGCGATGCCGAGGCCCCGGTCGGCGTGGCGTTCCGCGTCGGTGAAGCGGCCCAGGAATGCCTCCGCCCATCCCAGTCTGCCCAGCGGTTCGCACAGGGCCGTGAGGTCGTCGTCGGGCAGGCCGTCCAGTAACCCGGCGGCCTGCACCGCGTACGCGCTCGCCGCGGCCACGTCGCCCTCGTAGGCCTCGCCGAACGCGGCGACCGCCAGCGCCCCCGCCTCGCCGAGTTCGTTGCCGAGGACCCGGGCATCGGCCAGGGTCCGTGCGACCTCGCTCCGCATCTGCGGATAGGAGGCGTTGTGCGGTGCGGACGAGCAGAGTTCGAGGCCGATCGACACCCGGTCGGACGGCGACAGATCCGGCTGGCGCAACTCGCGGCGCAGCAGTGCGGTCGCCTCCGGATATCGTCCGAGGTGCCGTTCCGTCAGTGCGCACAGCACGACGGCCGACGTTCTGACGCCGGTCTCGTCGGGGCCGGCCGTGCTGATCACCTTGTGCAGCAGGTCGCGGCTTTCCCGCAGCCCGCCCGAGACACCGAGTGCTCGTGCGCGCCGCAGCGTCAGATCGCGTCGTTCGGCGGCGTGTTCAGCCGTGTCGGGCAGGAGTCGAAGTGCGGCCCGAAGCCAGTGTGCGCAGCTCGTCGGAGCCGTCGACGCGGTCTGCTCGGCCGCCTGCCTCAGTACGGCGTATGCCTGCGGGTCCCATGTGGTCACCGATCGTTCGACGTGCTGGGCCTGCTCGACGGCCGGTGCGCCGGTGCGGGCCAGCTCCGCGGCGGCGGCGTGGTGGATCTCGACGCGCCGCCGCACCGTGGTGGACTCGTGGACCAGGGTCCGGATCACCGGGTGGCGCAACACCATGCGGCCGCCGGGGCCCGGCCTCACGAGGTCACGTCGCGCCAGTGCGTCCAGATCGTCGTCGAGTTCGGCGTCGGTGCGGCCGGTCACCCCACGGATCACCGGGGACACGGCGTGATCGCCGAGCACGGCTATCACTTCCAGGGTCCGGCGCTGCGACGGGGTCAGCGGGGCCAGCTCGTTCAGCAGCAGCGGTGCGAGTCCGGTGGGCAGTTCGCCGAGGCCGATCTCGGCGGAGGCCGAGGTGGGCGCAGGACGACGTGCGGCATCCTCGCGGTACGCGTGCAGGAGCGAGAGGAAGTAGAGCGGGTTGCCCTCGCCTGCCGCATACAGCTGCGCGGCCCGGTCGCGCGGCAGGTCGGGGGCGAGCCCTTCGACGCATTCCCGTTCCGCGAGCGGCGCCAGACCGATCCGGAGGACCGCCCCGGTGTCGGCCTCACGGGTGAGTGCGGCGGTGAGCGCGGTCGGCGTCTGCCGGTCTCGGCGGGCGACGACGAGGACGACAGGGCCGGGTACGGGATGCCGGACGAGATGGTCCAGGAGCTCCAGGGAGGCAGGGTCCGCCCAGTGCACGTCGTCGAGCGCCACCACCAGGCCGCCGGCGCGGCCGAGTTGCGCCATCAGCCGTCCCACCGACCGGTGGAGGCCGAATCGGTCGTCGGTGGCGGGCACCGGTGCGGGGGACGGCCCGGCGCCGGTGCCGCCGAGAACACGGGAGACCGCGTCCAGCAGGTCGGGGGCATGCGGCGGACGGTGGTCGAGATCGGCGAACGCGTCGGCGAACGGATGGAACGGGAGGTGCCGTTCGTACTCCGCCGCGCGGCCGCGCAGCACTGTCATCCCTCGTCGCCGTGCGTGGAGGCAGAACTCGGACATCAGCCGGCTCTTGCCGATGCCTGCCGCGCCGGTGATGTCGACGAAGGACGGGGCACCGCGGCCCAGCCGGTCGATCACCGTGTCGAGCAGCCCCAGTTCGGCCGTGCGGCCGACGAGGGGGCTCCCGCCGTCGTGATGTGTGGCCACGTCGTCCGACGGTCCGACGGGTGTGATCTCTCTACCGAACTCCACGGCATTGTCTATCACGTCGAACGGAAGAACGTTCGAGAGTCGACCCGCACCGTCTGTTGTGCCTCCGCTGAGGACCCGGCCCGTGCGGGCCCGTCTCCTCAGCCGAGCAGGTCGACCACGGCGATGCCTATCGAGACGACGATGCCCACGAGGAGTCCGAGGACGAGTGCGGCGAACTCGGCGGCGATGAAGAGCAGGACGTAGTCGCCGTCGTGGCTGAACGTGCCGTCCCGCGCACTGGCACGGAACGACAGCGACAGGGCGAGGAAAGGTCCGAGGATGAGCCCGGTGACGGTGAGCCACGTACCCAGCGCGTAGCCCGACAGCTCGTGGGCTCTGCCCCTCGCCATCCGCACCTCCACGGTGGTGCCCGGCTTGTGCGACGTGGCAGCCTTGTCCAGCGTGATCTGACGCGGGGACTCGCCGGCCGCCCTCGGTGTGTACGTGCCCGTGCAGTCGGTGCCGTCCGCGTACCCCTGCGCGTCGGTGGCGTCGTAGCACGAGCTGATCGTCATGACGCCGTCCACGGGGCCGAACCCCAGGACGGCCGCCAGGTGGGGTATCGGGAGCAGCCAGATCAGCCACCCGGCGACCGCGAGACTGGCCACCGATCCGGTCCTGCCCACCCTCCGCGCCCACGTCCCCGCCGTTCGCGCCACACCGCCCGCCCTCCTGGAAGGCGGCCGCCACGCGGACCGCCTGTGATGTGTACGGCTCGTCGAACCGACACGACTCTCCCGCCCTCCGCGGTTCCGCGAGTCCGTGGTTTCCCTGACGTGCCCCACGTAATCCAGGGTGCGATCGGTCGGCCCGTACGGAGCGAAGTACGGGGTGGCCGACCGGCCGATACGTAGCGAAGTACGTGCTTCCACCGACGCCCTGGTCAGCGGATCCTGCGAGCATCGGTCCCCGTGTCGCGGCACGGCCACGTGCCCTTCGCCCCGGCAGTCGCATGCTTCCCCCGTCGAACAAGAGGTACCTCCGTGTCACACCGCGTTCTCGTCTCCACCCTCCTGGGAGTGGTCCTGACGCTGTCGCTCGCCGCCTGCGGATCCACGGCGGACAAGAACCCGGACGTCCCGGCTTCGACGGCCGCGGGCGGTGTGGCCGACGGACGCACCGCCGAAGGCGCGTCAGGGGACTGCCCCGACAAGCACGCGGCGACCGTGCAGGACGACAAATTCGGAGGGACGGCGGACATCGACCTGTGTGCGCGCCCCGAAGTGCACCGGACAGCCGTCAAGGCGGACTGGGCCGGCGTGTACACCAGGCCGACGGTGAGCCCGCCCCTCAACATGATGCCGGTCTCCTGCACGGGCGAGTCCGAGGACGGTTGCAAGGTGATCAAGGTCAGTGGCACCGCACTGTGCAATCAGGCGAAGCCGAATTGCCACCCGCGGCGCGGCGAGGAGGTACCCGTGCTCTGTTCCGCCGTGGACAAGCTGAACTCCGACAGGCTGTACTACGGCGTGCTCCTCGACAGCAAGCGCCTCCTGGCCATGGGGACGGACAACGACCGGGGCTACACCAAGGACTTCACCGACAAGGGCGACATCCCCGTGGGCTATGTGGATGCCGCGCGGCTGGAGAAGGTGCGGGCCGAACTGCCCGCCTGTGACGGCACCCTGCTCCACGGTGGGGGAGCCCGCACCTTCGCGGGGATGCAGGGCCTTCCCCTCGACTGACGCCCCCGTCGTGACCGTCTCGCTCGGGGGACGGTGACCCTGATCCTGCCGGCCCGGGGTGTCGGCGTCCTCGCCCTCAGCACCCTCCCGCTGGAACCGGCAGCGCGGATTCAACGGAGGATCGGAGTGACGGCGGTCGCGGCGAGGGAGAGGTCCCAGAGGCGTGCGGCCTCGTCGGGGTCGACGGCGTACGGGCGGACGCCACCGTCGTCCATGGGCTGGTCGGGGGTGGAGACGCCGGCGATGTCGCAGTCCTCCAGGTAGAGCCCGCCGCGGCCGTCGAGGAGCGAGGACGTGGCGGCCCACAGGCCGGTGGCAGCTCCCTGGGAAGGGGTTTTGAAGCCGACGCCGATGACGTTGCCGTGCTCGTCCACCCATCCACGGTCGATCTGCTCCTGGAGGGCCATCTCGCGCTGGAGACCAGTGATGATCTTTCCGGGGTGGAGGGCGAACGCGCGCACGCCATCGTGACGCCCGAGGGCGTCCAGGTGCACCGCGAACAGGGCGTTCGCGGTCTTGGACTGGCCGTAGGCAAGCCACTTGTCGTAGCCGGTGCGGAAGTGCGGGTCGTGCCAGCGGATCCCGGTCAGGGTGTGCCCGGCGGAGCTGTTGACGATGACGCGCGCGCCGCCCGCGGCCGCAAGGAGCGGGTAGAGCTCACAGGCGAGGGTGAAGTGCCCGAGATGGTTGGCGGTGAACTGCCCTTCCCAGCCGGGCTCGACCCGCCGCTCCGGGGTGGCCATGACTCCGGCGACGGCCATCAGGAGGTCGAGCCGTTTCGCGATGTCGCTGATGTGCGCGGCGGCGGAGCGGACGCTTGCGAGGTCCGCCAGGTCCATGGCGACGACCTGGCAGCCCTTCACTCCCCGGAGGGCGGCACGGGCTACGTGCGGTCGGCGGGCGGGAACGATGACCCGGGCCCCGGCGGCCGTCAGAGCCAGGGTGGTCTCCAGACCGAGCCCGGAGTAGCCCCCGGTCACCACGGCGGTCATGCCGGGAAGGTCGCAGTCGGTCACGACGTCCGTGGCGGAGGTCGCAGCGGAGAAGGGGGAGCCCAGCGGCTGCTGTTCATTCATGGTCATGCCACCGACGCTACGATCTAGAGCGAGGTCTAGATCAAGTCCAGGGGTGAGAAGCATGACGACCGAGGCCGCCGCACCGTCGCTGAGCATCGGCGAAGTGGCAGCGCGGACCGGACTGAGCGTGCACGCCCTGCGCTTCTACGAGCGCGAGAGCCTGCTCGTCGGACCGGTCCGACGCACGTCCGGCGGCAGGCGGCGCTACACGGCCTCGGATGTCGAATGGCTGCAGATCTGCGTCAGGCTCCGCGAGTCCGGTATGCCACTCGCCGACCTCAAGCGCTTCACCGAACTCGTACGGCAGGGTCCGGGCAACGAGGCAGAACGCCTGCGCCTGCTCGACACCCATCGACAGCGCGTCGACGCACAGATCCAGGCACTGGAGGAGTGCAGGTCCGTCATCGCCTGGAAGGTCGACGTGTACGCCGAGCACCTCGCCCGCGACGAAGCCGGCGGCCTCTGGGACCCCACGGCCTGAGACGGGCGTGGGCAGAAGCGCCGATTGCGCTGCGCCGGATCGACTCCGTGCGCCCCTCGCCCACATCCCCCGCGGCGGCTTCATCGTCGACGCGGCCGGAGGCACCGCCCTGCCGTGAGCATCGGCGGCCGTCTTTCCCGGACTCAGGCCGGGAGTTCACGCCGCGGCGGCGGAGTCGTCGGGTTCCGTCGTCGCCGGGCCGACGGCGGTGATGGTGAGGGGGATACCGAGACCCGCGCACATTCTCCGAGCCCGGGCGAGCGCGCTGAGCGAGGCCGGCGACGGGGCGGTGCCGTCCAGCGTCACCTGGACGAGCCGGGGGCGGTGGGCATGGACGAGCACCTCCGTCTCCAGGGCGGCTGCGGCCCGCTCGGTGACGTCGAGGTCGGGCGGAAGCGTCACGTACAGGACCCCGTCCGCCAGGGTGTGGCTGATGACCAAGACAGTCTCCTTCCAGGGTGGACACCGTGCAGGGCGGTCGCGAGTCGCGCGCAGTAGCAGAGGTGCAACTGACAGTATGCGGACAGAAGCGACCGTCCGCACGCCCCTCAGCCGGTGCATCACCGTCCCAGCGGCCAGGGAAGGGTTCGCCGGAACGCCACGCCATGGAACGGCGGCGTACGGCCGGCACCTCGGCCGCCGCGCCCTCAGTCCACCCGGATCGCCAGGAGGCAGGCGTCGTCCTCGTGGCCCACCGTCTCGGGGTCGTCCAGGAGCGCGTCGATCACCCCTCGCGGGTCCACGAGGGACGTGGCCGCCACCGCGTGGGTCAAGCGCGCGATCCCCTCGGTCACGTCCTCGCCGCGGCGCTCGACCATGCCGTCGGTGTAGAGCACCAGGAGATCGCCCTGCCGCAGCCGCGTCGACGCGGTCTCGTACGCGTACCCCGGCAGCGCGCCGAGGAGGGGGCCTCTCTGCTCGGCCTGCAGCGACGTGGCACGGCCGTCGCGCAGCAGCAGGGGTGCGGGGTGCCCCGCGTCGGCCCAGTGCAGGACCTTGTCCTCGTCGAGGTGACCGACCACCACGGTGGCCGTCTGTCCCGCCGGGTCACTGCACACCAGCTCGTTCAGCCACGTCGTGATCTCGCCGGCGGAAGCCCCGGTCTGCGCCAGCCCCGCCAGCGCGTGCCGCTGCTGGGCCATCCGTGCCACGGCGTCCAGGCCGTGTCCCGACGCGTCGCCGATGGCGATGAGCACCCTGCCGTCCGGGAGCAGTCGGCACTTGTACCAGTCACCGCCCACCGCGGCGTCGGGCTCGGCGGGGCGGTACGAAGCCGCCACTGTCAGCCCGACCGCGGCGAGCGCCTCGGAATGCGTGGGGAGAATCGCCTCGCGCAGCGCGTCCGCGACCCTCCGCTCCGCCTCCGTCTGCCGCCTCAGCCGATCCGACTCACGCTCCGTCTCGGCCAACCGCCTGCGGCTGCGGATCTGTGGCGTGAGATCGCGGGCCACGAGGTTGAGCGCCCATGCTCTGCCGTCCGTGCCGGTGACCGGCCGTCCCAGCAGGTCGAGGGTACGGAGCTCGCCGAGGACGAGGAAGCGGATCCGGGTCCAGGCGGGCTCCTCGCCGGCCAGCACCGAGCTGAGGAACTCCGCGAGGGCCGTCAGGTCGTCCGGCAGCAAGGCGTCGCACAGCTGTTCCAGGGTCCATGGCATGCGCACATCAGCGTGGAAGATGCGGCTGAGCCCCTCCGACCAGGTGACCTTCCCGGACAGCAGATCCCAGTGCCCCCATCCCATCGACGCCAGGAACTGCGCGTCGATCGTCAGCAGCTCCGCCTGGCTCTGCACGGGCTGCCACGTCGCCAGCACCTGCTCACCGCACCGGGCGGCGGAGTACAGCAGCGGTGCCCGGTGGATCCGGCCGAGCCGCTGCTCCGTATAGTCCACCACGAGCCCGTCCAGGGGCTTGCCGGTGTCCATGACGTCAGCCAACGCGGCAAGCAGTCCCGAGTGCGCCGCGCCTGGTCGTGCCTCCAGGAACCTCTGGCCGACCTGGTGGTCCGGTGCTTCGAGCCAGTCCGCCGACCGGACCCGATTGCCGGCCACGATGCGGAAGTCGAGGATGGCACCCGAGTCGTCCTGGACCGGTTCGAGCAGTACGGCCGAGACCGGGATCGCGGCGAGTACCGAGCAGACGCCACTGCCGCCGGGCTCGTGGGCGCCGCACAGGCAGGGTGACGTCCCGTCCGTCTCCGCGGACGGAGGGAGCACGGCCAGCGACTGCAACGGCGACGTCAGCTCCGTACCGGCAGATCCGTCGAGCGGGCGCTCCGCGTTCCGGCGCACGGCCGCGCGCAAGGCGGTGATCTCTCCGCCGATCATGCCCTTGAGGGCGTCGACAGTCTCGGGCAGGGGAAAGTTCATCGTACGCCTCCGCGAACTTCATGACGCGCGCCCGCCTGAGGAACGGCGGCGTCGCCCGGCGTTCTCCGGCCGGTGTCGGCCATCTCGGAACACCTCGTCCTCCAGGCTCCGGACCGTCGAGGGGCAGGAGAACCTGGGTGTCAGTGGCCGAGCGACTTCTTGAGCTCGGATTTGTTCATCGACGAGCGGCCGTGGATGTTGCGGCGCTTGGCCTCCTCGTACAGCTGGTCGTAGGTAGGGCCCTCCGCACCGCCCGAGGACCGCTGCCCACCACGCTTCGACGACGACCTGTCCTGGGTCGAGGACTTGCTCGCGGTCTTCGACTCTCCGGAACGCGCACGCTCCTTGTTCACCGTCCGGGCGGCGATCTCCTTGGCACGCTCGGTGCTCTGCCCGCGCTCTTCCGCGCTTTCCTTGATGTGTTCGTACTGCCGTTCTCGCTTTGGACTCGAGCCACGAGGCATGGTCATTCCCTTCCGTTCCGCGCCGGATTCCACCGCCGCCCCTCTCCGCCCCTGCCCGCGGAGTCGGGCATCAGTCACTCGACCCTGGCATCGGCCTCGCCGGACGGCAGGCGGAGATGCTCGGACAGGTGGTCTGCGGGGCCATTCGGCCCAGCGACGCCCGTCGAGGCCGCGTGGAGAGGCGAGCAGTACCCAGAAAAGCGGCTTCGCCCCACCGACAGGCGAGGCGGGCGCCCGTAGCGACGACGTCGACCGGCCCCGTGACCGCACCCCCGATTCCGCTGCGCGCGCCGTCGGCCTGTACGGTCGCGTCACTCGGGTTCGCGGTCGGCCGGCGGCAGCAGTGGTCCGAGGGGGCCCAGGTCGAGGTTGAGGTCCTGAAGCGTGAAGCCGTGCTCGACGCAGAGGTCGCTCAGCGTGTCGTGCAAGGCCATCAAGGTGGCGCCCAGTTCCTCCTCCTGGTCGTCGGTGAGGTCGCCGGCGTCGACCCGCCGCAGGGCCTGCCTCTCCATGAGCTGGCGCAGAAGTTCCACGACGGTGAGGACGAGTTTGAGGAGGTCCTCCTCGACCGACTCGCGGTCCGTCCGGATTCTGTGGGCGGGGCGGACGGGCTCGTCGGCGGGGGTGGGCGGCGCCTTCAGGAGGCGGAACGCGTCACCCAGGGCGGCGCCGACGCCCTCCAGGGGCGGGGACGCGCTCGGGGGCCGCTTCCGCTCTCCGGGTGCCGGGCCGTGCCCGCTCACGCCTGCCCCAGGCTGGGCGATCCGAGGGGATCCGCCTCTGAGCCGACGGACACGATCAGAGCACGGAGGGAGACACGGACGAGGTCGATGTCGGCGATCGAGAGCACGATGTCGCCGGAGAGGACCACTCCCCCGCTCAGTAGCCTGTCGAGCAGGTCGATGAGGGCTACTTGACGGCCGGGCAGGGGGTCCGTGGGGTCGGCGACGCTCATCGTGACGGTCCCTCCCGTGCGTCGCCGTGCGGGGCCGGCTCAGGGGGCGGCATCGCGAACGAGTACGGCGCCCACGGTCCGGTCACCTCGACACGCACGCCGTCGAGGTCCGCCGCCAGCGCCGCGAGCGCGGCGCGGAAGCTCTCGGTCCGGCCGTCCGGGACGAGGTAGGCGTCGTTGAGGACGTTCTCCTCGGGTCCCGCCAGTTCGCCGTGCTGCGCAGGATGGCGTACGCGGTAGGTGGTGAACCGGGAAACGAGGGCCTCGATACGTTGCGCCGCCTCTCGGGCATTGCGGTAGTGGCTCTCCTGAGCGCTGTGCTGGGCCCGACGGCGCCGCAGGTAGGCCTTGCCGGGGCTGAGCGTCGTGGTGCCCCCGGGGTCGGCGGCGCCGTCTCGGTCCTCGGAGGGCCCAGTGGACCTGATGTACAGCTTGACGCCCCACTCGCTCCGGTCACGGAGCAGGGCGATTCTTTCGGCGAAGACGTGCCGCTGGGCGGCGAGTGCGCCGCGTGCCCGGTCGTCGTTCTCGTAGAGAGTGGCCAGCCGTAGCGGGAGGACGGTGTCGTGGCGGGCGATCGTCTGCACCACCTCGTGGTGGGCACGGGCGACGTCCTCCAGCCACTCCAGGTCCTCGAAGCGCGCCTTCAGCGTCCGTTCGTCGAACTCGTCCTGCGCGACCCGGCTGGTGACGAACGCAAGGGGGTCGGGGCGCTCCTCTCCCTCGGTCGGTGCGTGCTCGCCGAGGAGGGACACGAGGCTGCCGGACACCCCGCGGACGTCCGAGAGAGCCGCCCGCAGCCCCGGGGTGTCGGGTACCACGGCGTAGACGTAGGTGAGGCCCTCACGATCGATCATGTGCTGCGCCTACGTCGTGCTGCCCCGCGGCGTGGTGTCGTCCCTTCGTCCAGGTCCTCGTCCGGCTCACCCTGCTCAAGATCCTCGTCAGGCTCCGAGGCGGAGGTCTTGCGGGACGCGGCCCGCTCGTGGACCGTGTCCGTCTCCCGGTACGAGGGCGTCTCGGGTCCGTCGGCGGTCAGTGCGTCGCGCCGCAGCGCGTCCAGCTCGGCGCGGAGCCGGCGGTTCTCCTCCTCCAGGCGCCCTCCGGTGTGCTTCGAGGAGAGCGAGGGGTCGTGCTCCCACCAGTCGATGCCCATCTCCTTCGCCTTGTCCACGGAGGCGACCAGGATCCGCAGCTTGATCGTCAGCAGTTCGATGTCGAGCAGATTGATCCGGATGTCTCCGGCGATGACGATGCCCTTGTCCAGGACGCGTTCGAGGATGTCCGCGAGGTTCGCGGAGGAGCTCGGCCCGTACGGCGACGGCAACGCCCTGGACGGTACGGACCCGAAGCGGTCGGGCAGGGGATCAGACACGGCAGCGTCCTCGATTCCCGGTCATGGTTCGCGCGTACGGTGGGCGGTGATCTCCTCGAGCCGGTCGAGCAGCTCGTCCTCGCGGTGCCCGAACGTCTCCTCGTCTATCTCCCCCCGCACCAGCCGGTCCTCCAGTTCCGAGAGCTCCCGCCAGACGGGAGCCGGGTCGTAGTACTCCTCCTCGGCCTCGTCCAGCACTCTCTGGGCAACCCAGGTCACTCCGCGCACCGGAGCCAACGGGAGCGTGAACAGGGTTCCCAGCAGTCCCATCGTCTTCCTCCTTCCGGGGGCGTCACTCCACGAAGCTGTAGGGCGGCAGCGGGCCACTCAGCCGGATCTCGATCCCGTCCCCGATCTGGCCGGCGAGGCTTGACTCCGCCGCCCGGAACTCTTCCCGCCGGTCGTCGGGGACCAGGAGTGAGAAGTTGAGGAAGTCCGCTCCGGAAGCCTGCCGAACGGTGTGCTCCCGAGCGAACGGCACGAGAGCCTCGACAAGCCCGGACGCCAGGGCCTCCTGCCGTTCCTGCACCTGCGCGGCAACCAGTTGGCCGAGGGTCAGCGGGAGCTGGGGATCCGGGTCTCCTGCGCGTATCCGCTCGTTGAGTTCTCGGGCTTCGGGAGTCTCGCTCAGAATCTGCCGCAGGAGCTCCTCCTCGTCCTGGGACGCTCGGACGTGGTACTCGGCGCACCCCCCGAGCCTCTCCAGATTGGCCAGATAGCCGTCGGCGCCCTTCAGGAGAACCTTCTCGATCGTCGGCTCGTCGGCGGCGGTGTATCCGAACTGCAGCGGAAGCACGGGCCCTCCGCGCATGAGGCGTTCCTGCACCTCCTGGTGAATCAGCAGATCGCGCCGCTTGGCCCGGATCTTCTCGGAGATGTCGCTCACCACGGCGCACAGCGGTCCGGAGGCGACGACGCGCACAGGAGCGGGCTCGGAGCCCACGCCGGACTGCTCATCGAGGTCGAGGGGGTGGTCCTCCGCGGTGATCGCGTAGACGTAGAGAGCCATGGGTCACTCCTTCTCCCGTCGTGCCGGGCGGCGGGCGGCGGGCCGTCGACGCCGGGGGACGGGCTCCTCCTCGGCCTCTTCCTCGTCCGGCTCCTCGTCATCACGGTTCGACTTCCCGGTGAGAGAATCCGTCACGGCCTCGACAGCACCGGTGAGGGCGCCCTTGGACTTGCCGCGGGCCCCGCCCTCCATCATGCCGCCGACGACTTCCGGCAGCTGAGCCGGAGCCTTGCGGCCGGCTTCGAGGTCGAGCCTGTTGCACGCCTCCGCGAAGCGGAGGTACGTGTCCACGCTGGCCACCACGATCCGGGCATCGATCTTGAGAATCTCGATCCCGACCAGTGAGACGCGGACGAAGATGTCGATCACCAGGCCACGATCCAGGATGAGTTCCAGGACGTCGTAGAGGCTGCCTGTGGAGCCGCCACCGCCCCTGCTGACGGCGCTGCCGCTCTGCGGCACCATGGTCATGGCGCCTCCTTCCGTCGGCCGAACCGAGATCAGAACGGCCGATCGATCGTTCCTCGGGTATAGCGGCGGGTTCGCTCGAAGGAGATCAACGTGCCTTCCTCGTCCAGCGAGACCCGGTAGCTGGCCAGCACGCTCGTCGTGTCGGGGATCCTTTCGAGTTCCAGTACCTCCACCTGCGCCTCCCACCCCGAATCGGTGGGCTTGAGCGAGGAGACGGACTCGGGAAGTCTGCCGAGCAGTTTCGCGAGTTGCTCGGTGGCCGAACTCATGGCCGAGCCCGGATCCACGGCCTTCGCCCGGCTCGACGACGGCTTCCGCCGTGCAGGTGGGCGCTTCTCGCCGGAAGCGCGCGAGGCGCTACGTCGAGGCCGATCCGGATCCACAGTGCCCATGGCGCTCCACAAGACGGATACCAACTAAAGGTTAGAATTTCATGATATAGGGACATACGCCATGTCCGGGAGAACGGGCAACACCCCACCGCCCCAACGGGGCGTCCTCACGCGTCCTCAGAGGGACGCGCGACCTGATCCAGGGACGTCCCGAGCGGGCAGCGGAGCGGCCCGCAGGCGCCCGGTGAAGGGACAAGGGCCATGGAGGACACGACCAAGATCGCCCTGGCAGCCGCGGTGGCGGGCGGTTACGTACTCGGACGGACGAAGAAGGCTCGCTTCGCGTTCACCGTCGCGACCTACCTCGCGGGGCGGCGATTCGGCCTCGAGCCGGGACAGCTCCTCACACAGGGGCTCACCAAGCTCAAGGACGTACCCCAAATCGCCGAGATGGGGGAGCAGTTGAAGGGCGAGGCTCTGAACGCCGGCCGCCAGGCTTTCACCGCGGCGGCCAACCGCCGGCTGGCCGACCTCGCCGACTCCCTCCACGAGCGGACGCTCGCCATCGGCAGCGGCGGCAGTGACCAGGAGGACGAGGAGGAGGGCGCGGAAGCAGACGAACGGTACGACGAGGACGACGAATGGGAGCCCGAGGAGGAGGAAGAGGAACCCGAGTACGAGGAGGCCAGGGAAGACGAAGAGGCGTGGGAGGAGGAAGAGGAGCCCGAAGAGGAGCCCGAGGAAGAGGCGGAGGAGCCCGAGGAGCAGGAGGAGGAAGAGGCGGAGGAACCCGAGGAGCAGGAGGCGGAGGAACCCGAGGAGCAGGAGGAGGAAGAGGAACCCGAGGAAGAGGAGGCCGAGGCCGAGCCGGAGAAGCCACGCCGACGCCGGTCCCCCAGCCCGTCGTCCCGCTCACGGTCGGCGGAAGGCACCGCATCCCGTCCGCGATCATCCGCCGGGTCCCGTACCCGCAAGGCGGCCCAAGGGCGCAGCAGGACGTCACCGGCGAAGAAGACCACGCCGTCGGCCCGGAAACCCGCCGGGGCGGCCAAGAAGACCGGAGCGTCCGGCACGACAGAGAAGGCGGCACCCGCCAAGCGGTCGGCGTCGAGCCGGAGTACAGCGAAGAAGGCCACGCCTGCGAAGAAGGCCACACCTGCCAAGAAGGCCGCTCCCGCCAAGAAGACCGCAAGCGCCAAGAAGACCGCCGCCGCACCGGCGAAGAAGACCGCAGCGAAGAAAACCACGGCACGCGCGCCGGCGACGAAGAAGACAGCCACACGCAAGCCCGCCGCGAAGAAGACAGCCACACGCAAGCCCGCGGCGAAGAAGACGGCCGCACGCAAGACCGCGGCGAAGAAGACCACGGCACGCAAGCCGTCGACGCGGAGGTAGGTCATGGCAACCGAAGACCGAGACCGCACCGAGGCGCCCCAGTCCGGGCTGGACCGACTGCTCAGCGAACTGGGCGGGTTCCTCACCGCGCAGACCGGCCAGCTGGCCGACAAAGCCTCGGACAAACTCGGGGACGTCACGGACCAGCTGAACGACGTGGCGGAGAACGGCGGCAAACTGACAGACATCGGCGGGCGATTGCTGAAAGGTGACTCCCCCGTCAAGGCCGTGGCAGGCCAGGCACTCGGGGGACTGAAAGACAAAGTCACCGACGCCGCCTCCAATTTGTTCGGCAAGGGCAAAGGCAAGCGGAAGAGCGGTACTCAAAAAATCACCAGCATCGTCGAGACCGTCGACGTGGGCGCCCCCCTGCGCAGGGTCTACAACCACTGGACCCAGTACGAGGACTTCAGCGGGTTCACCAAGGGCGTCCGGAACGTCTCGCAGGGCGACGAGACCACCAGCGACTGGAAGGTCAAGGTGGGTCCCTCGACCCGCAGTTGGAAGGCAACGGTCCAGGAACAGGTCCCCGACGACCGCATCATCTGGACCTCCGACGGCGCAAAGGGTTCCACCCGGGGCTGCGTCAGCTTCCACGAGCTGGGCCCGTCGCTCACCCGGATCCTGCTCACCGTCGAGTACTACCCCTCCGGTCTCTTCGAGAAGACGGGCAACATCTGGAAGGCGCAAGGCCGGCGTCTCCGGCTGGACCTGAAGCACTTCCGCCGCCACGTCACCCTCACCGATGACGAACCCGAGGGCTGGCGCGGTGAGATCCGCGACGGCGAGGTGGTGCGCTCGCACGAAGAGGCACTCGAGGAGGAGGGCGAAGCCGACGGGGACGAGGAAGGCGGTGAGGAGGAGGAAGGCCGGCCTGAGGACGAGTACGAGGACGACGAGGGACGTGAGGAGGAGTACGACGAGGACGAGCCGGAAGACGCGTACGAAGAGGACGACGAGAGCGAGCCGGAAGACGAGGAGTACGAGGACGACGCCGAGGGTTACGAGGACGACGAGGAGGACGAGGAGGACGAGGAGGACGAGGAGGACGAGGAGGACGAGGACCGGACCACGGGTCGGCGACGACGTGGCCGCTGATGGCGACGCTCGGTAGTCGAAGGGAGGAGCGGCCCCTCGGGCCGCTCCTCCCTTCGACTACCGCTCGCCGACCGTCGCGATCGCGGGCCGAGTCAACGCTTGAAAGCGTCCTTGACCTTTTCTCCGGCCTGCTTCATGTCGCCTTCGACCTGCTCGGCACGGCCCTTCATCTCCAGGCTCTCGTTGCCGACGGCCTTACCAGTGGTCTCCTTCACCTTGCCCTTGGCCGTTTTCGTCACGTTCTTGGCCTTCTTGCCTCCGGCCATGATCTTCACCTTCCCATGCCTTGTCCAGGCCTCGAAAAAACGAGGCCCGCGTGAGTCCGCTGCCCGGAATACGGGCATGCATGCAACTCCGGACCGGATTATTTCTTGAAGAAGTCCTTACCCTTCTCCTTCCGCTCACGGGCCTTTCCGCGGACCCCCAGAGCAGCACCCTTGGCCTCCGTGCTCTTGTCACCCCGCATATGAGCCGTCTTCTGCACGGCTTTACCGATGATCTGCTCGGCCTTCGCCTTGGCCTTCTCCTTGGCACTCATCACTCACTCCTCACACGCTCACACCAGACCGCCTACCCTCGGCGCCGGCGAAGAATCGGAACACCGGCACCCAGCCCCGTTCCGGCGTGCGCCGACAACCGGGGCTCCCCCTGGGCCGGGCTGCCTCGGGCGCAGCACGCTTGGCCCCGTCCATCCGGGACAGACGGCCCCACATGCTGACGCTTCTTCTCGTGCTCCTCCCGGCCGTCGCCGCCCTCACCACCGGCCTCCTGGCCGTCCTGATGTCCCCCTGGTGGTGGTGCGCGGCCGGCCCCGCACTCCTGCTCGCGGCGGTCGCGTCGTACGACGTCGTGCAGCGACGCCACTCGATCCTGCGCAACTACCCGGTCCTGGGGCACCTGCGGTTCGCGATGGAGAGGATCCGACCCGAGGTGCAGCAGTACTTCGTCGAGCGGAACATCGACGGCGCGCCCTTCGACCGGGACACGCGGTCCATCGTCTACGAACGGGCCAAGGGAACCGACGCCGAGGACCCCTTCGGGACGGAGCTGGAGCTGTACCGGACGGGCACCGACTACCTCGTCCCCTCCATGTCCCCGCGCCCCGTCCCGAAGGAACCGCCCCGGGTCCGGATCGGCGGCCCCGACTGCACCAAGCCCTACGACATGGCCCTGCTCAACGTGTCCGCGATGAGCTTCGGCTCCCTGTCCGGCCGGGCGGTCCGCGCCCTGAACGAAGGAGCCCGACGCGGTGGCTTCGCCCACGACACCGGCGAGGGCGGGATATCGGAACACCACATGGCCCCCGGTGGGGACCTCGTCTGGGAGATCGGCACGGGGTACTTCGGCTGCCGGACGGAGGACGGCGACTTCGACCCCCGGAGGTTCGCCGAGAAGGCCGCCCTCGACCAGGTCGCCTGCGTCCTGCTGAAGATCAGCCAGGGCGCCAAGCCCGGCATCGGCGGCGTGCTGCCCGGCTCCAAGGTCAGCCGCGAGATCGCCACGGCCCGCGGTGTCCCCGAGGGCCGCACCGTGATCTCCCCGCCGTACCACCGCGTCTACCGGACTCCGCGGGAGCTCGTGCGCTTCGTGCGCCGGATGCGGGAGCTCGCCGGAGGCAAACCGGTCGGGTTCAAGCTGTGCGTCGGATCGCGCCGCGAGTTCCTCGCCGTCTGCAAGGCGATGCTGGAGGAGGACGTCACGCCCGACTTCATCGTCGTCGACGGGGCCGAGGGCGGCACCGGGGCCGCGCCGCTGGAGTTCGCGGACACCGTCGGACTCCCCCTCACCGAGGGCCTGACGACGGTCCACCGGTCCCTCGTCGGCGCGGGACTGCGCGACCGGATCCGGATCGGCGCCTCCGGCAAGATCGCCACCGGCGGCGACATCGTCAAGCGACTGATCCAGGGTGCCGACTACACCAACTCCGCCCGGGCCATGATGTTCGCCCTCGGATGCGTCCAGGCCCAGCGCTGCCACACCAACACCTGCCCCGTCGGAGTCACCACGCAGGACCCCCGGCGCGCCCGGGCCCTCGACGTCGAGGACAAAGCACGCCGCGTCCAGCGCTTCCAGGAGGCGACGGTCCGGAGCGCCCTGCAGATCGCGGCCGCCATGGGCGTCGAGGAGCCGGGCGACCTGGCGCCCGGGATGCTGCTGCGCCGGGTCGGACCGGACACCGTGCGGTCCCACGGCGAGCTGTACGCACCGCTCAAGGCCGGGCAGCTCCTCGCGTCGGCATCCGTACCGCCTTCGTGGGCAGGCGACTGGAACGCGGCTCATCCTGACCGGTTCACCCTCCGGTGACCCGGTCGTCGTCCTTCGTGAAAGGAGATCCCATGTCTCGTACCGTTGCCCGAGTGATCGTCGACGGGCTCGCGGACCTTGGCGTCGGCCATGTCTTCGGCGTGGTCGGCGACGCTCTCAATCCCCTCACCGACGCCATCAGGACCACAGAGGGAATCGAGTGGACCGGCTTCCGCCACGAGGAGGCCGCGGCCTTCGCCGCCGGCGCGCGCGCCCAGCTGTCGGGCGAGCTCGGAGTCTGCATGGGCACCGTGGGGCCCGGCTCGGTCCACCTCCTGAACGGGTTGTACGACGCCGCCAAGAGCGGCGCCCCGGTCCTGGCGATCTGCGGCCAGGTGCCGCTGTCGGAGGTGGGCGGCGACTACTTCCAGGAGGTGGACAACGACCTGCTGTTCCGGGACGTGGCCGTGTACCGGGCCACCGTGACCTCCCCCGCCCAGATGCCGAGGCTGCTGGAGTCGGCCGTGCGAGCGGCCGTGACCCGCCGGGGTGTGGCGGTGCTGACCGTCCCCGGCGACCTCGGCGATCAGAAGGTCGAGGACGACCGGCCGCCGCGGTTCGCGCTGCCGCGCCCCGCCGTGACCCGTCCCGACGACCCGGCGCTGGCAGAGGCTGCGGAGGCGATCGCCGCCGGCTCCCGGGTCACCCTGCTCGTGGGGCGCGGTGCCCGGGACTCCCGCGAGGAGGTGCTGCGCACCGCCGAGCTCCTCTCTGCGCCGATGGTGCTCACGCTCAAGGGCAAGGAGGGTTTCGAGGAGGACAACCCCTACGAGGTCGGCCAGACCGGCCTGATCGGCAACCCGGCCGCCGCCCACGCCCTGGACACCTGCGACACGCTGCTCCTGCTGGGCACCGACTTCCCCTACCGCGACTGGTATCCGTCGGACTGCCGGATCGTGCAGATCGATGTGCGGGAGGAGCACCTGGGTCGCCGGGTTCCGGTGGACGTGGGGCTGGCCGGAGACGTCGGTGCGACGCTGCGGGCCCTGTTGCCGCTGCTCACCCCGATCGGCTCCCGGTCCCATCTCGACGAGGCCCGCGAGCGGTTCCTGCAGTGGCAGGAGGGCCAGGCGGATCTGGCCGACCCCACCCACGACAAGCGTCTCCTCGGGCGGGTGCGGGCGCTGTTCGACAACCGGGACGAGGAGATCCGCCCGGAGGCACTGGCAGCCGCGGTGGACCGTCACGCTGCCGACGACGCGATCTTCACCTCCGACACCGGCATGGCCACGGTCTGGCTGTCCCGTTTCGTCAGCATGCGCGGCAGTCGCCGGCTGATCGGTTCGTACAACCTCGGCTCCATGGCCAACGCCATGCCCCAGGCCATCGGCGCCCAGCTGTGGGCACCCGACCGCCAGGTCGTGGCCTTCTGCGGCGACGGCGGACTGAGCATGCTGCTGGGGGACCTCTTGACCATCCGGTCCGAGCGGCTTCCGGTCAAGCTCGTGGTCTTCGACAACCGCCGGCTCGGCATGGTCAAGCTCGAACAGGAGCAGGCCGGGCTTCCCGAGTTCGGGACGGTTCTCGACAACCCCGACTTCGCCGCGGTGGCGGAAGCCCTCGGGCTGACCGGCATCCGCGTCACCGAACCCGGTGAACTGGACGAGGCCGTGCGCCGGGCTCTCGCCGTTCCCGGCCCGGTGCTCCTGGACGTGGTGACGAACCCCGCCGAAGTGGCCGTGCCCGGCAAGCCGACCGTCTCCCAGGGCTGGGGCTTCGCCATCGCCAAGATCAAGGAGAACCTCCCGTCTGGCAGCGGCTGAGCGGCGCCGTGCCGGCATGGACGAGGGCCCGGACGCGTCGCGTCCGGGCCCTCTTCCGCACGACGACTCAGAACGCGCGGCCTTCGCAACGGGCCTGCCCCGGCCAGGAGAAGCGGCGGCCGTGTCCTCATGTGCCGGATCTCCAGTGCGTCGCCGCCGCACACGCCGAAGGCACCCCTGCCCCACCGAGGGGAAGGAGTGCCTTCTGCCGGGTGCCGCCCTGAGCCGGGGTCAGGCGTGGACCGATCAGCCGGTTTCGAGCAGGCCTCGGCGCAGACGCTGCACGGTGCGCGAGAGGAGACGGGACACGTGCATCTGGGAGCAGCCCAGGCGTTCCCCGATCTGGGACTGGGTGAGCTCTTCGACGAACCTCAGGTGGATGATCTGGCGATCACGCTCGTCGAGGTCGGCGATGAGCGGGGCCAGGGCGTGGAAGTCCTCCACCAGCTCCATGGCCGGGTCCTCGCTGCCGATGAAGTCGGCCAGGGAGGCCTCGCTGTCCTCGTTCTCGCCACTGAGAGCGGCGTCGAGGGACGAGGAGTTGTAGCCGTTGGAGGCCAGCCGTGCCTCGGTGACCTCTTCCTCCGTCAGGCTCATCAGCTCGGCGAGTTCCTTGACCGTCGGTGTCCGGCCCAGGCGCGTGCTCAGCTCCTCGGTCGCCTTCGCCAGTTCCACCCGGGCCTCCTGAAGGCGGCGGGGTACGTGCACCGCCCAGGAGGTGTCCCGGAAGAACCTCTTGATCTCCCCGACGATGTAGGGCACGGCGAACGTGGTGAACTCGACCTCCCGCGAGAGCTCGAAGCGGTCGATCGCCTTGATCAGTCCGATCATGCCGACCTGGACGATGTCCTCCATCTCGTCGCCGCGATGACGGAACCGCCCGGCCGCGTAACGGACCAGGCTCATGTTCATCTCGATGAGGGTGTTGCGCGCGTACTGGTACTCGTGCGTCCCCTCCTCCAGCGTCGTGAGCTCCTGGAAGAAGACCTTCGACAGCGCCCGTGCGTCCTTCGGCGCGACCGCCAACGCGTCCGGGATCACCGGCAGCGTTCCCGTCCCGGCCTCAATTCCCTTGGCCGCCATCGTCGTGAGCGTCACGCCATTCCCCTTTCACGTGTGTCCCTGGTCGGGAGTCGTGGCCCCGTGTCAGCTCGCCTACCCGGAGCCTACAAGTCCACACACACAATTTTGTCGAGGGTTTCCCCGAGGAGCAGAATCCCGGGCGCACCGGTCATTTCACCTGTATCGGGTGTGAGGAGCAGTCAGCGACCCTCCCCGCAGCGTCTGTCGGGACCGTCGAGGGACGAGGGCCGCGTCTTCGGCAGGTCGCTGGGCAGAAGGAAGGTGCAGTCACTACGGTCGTTCGAAGGAGAGTCATGGCACGGGATCCCTCACTGAGAGCCGTCGGGTGGGCTCGCTCGCTCCCCCTCGGCAGCAGCGTGAAGACAGCACGCGACTGGACGCGTCAGCATCTGGCGGCGATCGGATGGGACCGTACCGCGCCGGACTTGGTGGACTCCGTGGTGCTCGCCGTCTCCGAGCTGGTCACCAATGCCCACGTTCACGCACACAGCGATGCGCAGCTCATCCTCACGTGGGACGAGGAGTGCTTGCACGTGACCGCGCACGACGCGTCGTCCCGTGTTCCCGAGCAACGCCACCCCGATGACGACGCCCTGGGCGGCCGCGGCCTGCTCCTGATCGGCGCCCTCGCCGACGATGTGCGCATCCGCTCCTGCCCGCGCGGCAAGGACGTCACCGCCTGCTTCGGCCCGCCGTCGCCCGGCCGGCCGGAATGAGGCATTCGGGCGTACCGGCGCGTGGCCGGTTCACCCCTGGGTTGTCATGGGATCGTGACTGGGAACCTCAGCCTTCGACGCCTGCGCCGAACCGCGCGGCGTGGTGGTGCTGGTCGAGGCCGGCGGCCGGCGGCCGGCGGGTGAGCGTGCCGGCCGGGACAGCCGTTCGAGGGAACGCATGCCGTGGCTCGAACTGGCTGTGGCGGCTCTGCCGGGTCTGGCCGCGGTTGCCGCTGTGCTGTTCACGTGGGTGACCGTGGGGCAGACCAAGGAGGAGCTCCGGCTCGCGGAGCACGGACAGATCACGAACCGGTTCAACGTTGCAGCAGTCCAGCACCTGGGGTCCGAGAGTCTGGACGTCCGCCTCGGCGGGATCTACGCACTCCAGCGCATCATGGAGGACTCGTCGCGCGACCATCCCACCATTGTCTCGGTCTTGTCGGCGTATGTGCGCGAACATGCTCCCGATCCGAAAGGGGCGCCCACAGGCGTCAGCCTCAAGCCACCGACGGACATCCAGGTGGCTGTGAGCGTGCTTGCCGGCCGAAATCCGGGAGCGGACGCACATTCGCTGGTCGACCTGCAGTCCTCCGATCTCCGTGGTGTGCGCCTGGAGCCCCCCCCCATCTCGTGGGCGCCGACCTTGCGTACGCGGATCTCAGGTTCGCCGTCTGGCCCCATGCGAACCTGTCCGAGGCGCGTCTCGTCCATGCCTCCCTCATGAGTGCGGATCTGGCAGACTCGCAGCTCAGGGAGGTGAATCTGAGCGGATCCACTCTGTCGGGAACCCGTCTGATGCGCTCCGACCTCCGCAGCGCAGACCTCACCGGTGCAGAACCGGACAATGCCCGTCTCACGGGCGCAAACCTCACTCGGGCCAACCTCACCCATGCAAACCTGAAAGGTGCTGACCTCGCGGGAGCCGACCTCCAGGGCGCGAACCTCACCGATGCCGACCTGACACACGCGAACCTCGCCGGGGCGAACCTCCGTGGGGCGAATCGTACAAGGACGAAGTTCACAACCGAGGAGGACTGGTCCATCCCTGCGCCTGACTCGACCGAGAGCTCGGCGGGTTGAACCCCTGCACCGCCTGACCGGCCGCATCCCACCCGGCACCTCGCCCACCGGTGTCGGCAGACGTTCGCTCCCGACCGACCAGCTCACCCGATCAGTCGGCGAAAGCCGATGAGGGCTGCGGCTCTCCCGGGGAAGGCGAGGAAATGTTCGGCTGTACAACGTAGGCGTCCACACACGGCGGCGGCCCGCCCACCCCGCCTCAGCGCCTGAGGGAGGCGAGCAGCGGCTGCCAGTCGATGTGACGCTCCTCCGTGCCCTGCGGCACCAGGAGGAAGGTGTCGCGTACGAGGCGGGCGAGCCTGTCCTGGTCGCACCTGACCATGGCGCAGTGCCCGGCCGGGCCCAGTCGCAGGAGAAGCCCGCCGTCGGGGGCGGGCCGCAGGTGGACCTCCCCCGCACCGGTGGGGGTCAGCGCTCCGGTGAGGACCATCTCGCGGTCGACGCGCCATGTGACGGGAGGATCGCCCAGGAGGTGGAAGACGATGCTCAGCGCGTGGGGGTCCCGGGAGGTGTAGCTGATGGTGGTCTCGATCGGGACCGCCGCGTCCGGGGTCATCAGTTCCATGGCCATGGGCTGGGTGAGGACGCGCGGCGCGGGAAGGGGTGCGACGGGGTGCTGGGGCATGAGGACCTCCGACTGAGGGGACGTGGCGAGGGGGTGCGGTGTCCGCCTGACCCGTCCCACCCCTGTTACACCTCGCGCACGCGAGACGGATGTGCCGATGGCGTCGCGGTTTCGTGAAGGCCTCGGGAACAGAGCCGGCGGAGGCAGCCGGGGCACAGGGCCGGGAGAGGCCGCGGGGGCAGTGGCCGCGGGAGCAAAGCCGCCGGAGGCCGCGGGGCAGAGCCGGCACAGGCCGCGGAAGCAGAGCCGGCAGAGGCCGCGGCAGCAGGGTCGGCAGAAGCCGCGGGAACCAGAGCCCGTCCGAGGGCCGGGAGCCGAGTGGGTCCGCTGCGCCGTGCCGGGGCCGGTGTGTCAGTGCGGGCGCCGGTCCGCCGGGGTCGCCGCGCCGGCGTACTCCGGCAGGAGGGAGAGGCACGCCCGGACCCGCTTCCCGTCCGGTTGCGGCTCCACGCTCAGGCTCTCGCAGACGGCGACGACGATCTCGACGCCGTGCTGTCCGATCCGGCGGGGGTCGTGTCCGCGGGGTACGGGAGCGGCGGCCGCGCGGTCGAACACCGAAATGTCCAGGGTGTCCTGACGCAGCTCCAGGAGCAGTCGGCAGGGGCCGACGGTGTGCCGGACCGCGTTGGTCACGAGTTCGCTGACCACCAACTGCGCCAGCTCGACGCGCTCGTCGGCCACCGGTTCACGCCGCACGGAAGGCGCGGCCGCGAGGAAGTCGGCCGTGAAGGCGCGGGCGGCGGCGATCGTGCCGCCGTGGGAGGCGTTGTCGTAGACGACACTCGCGGACAGGAAGGGCTCCCGTGTCGCAGGCTCCGCGGTCATCGCGTCCGTCATGGCGCTGGTACTCCCCTCGTCCGGTGGGTGCGCACGGCACCTCCTACTCCGCCTTTCCCGTCTTCATGGTTCCCACACCGCCCTCGACGGGGATCACACACCGGCGGCGCGTCAGGGAGGTGGCGAAGGGGCTGTCCCGTCACGCCTCGGTTCCGGTGACGCCGTCCCCTGGCCGCGCCAGTCTAGACAGAGCACGAGGACCTCGTCCGGTGTACCACAGGGTCTCTCACGCAGCGCCCGCACGACGGCTCCGGGTGCGTCCGCGCCGCTCAGGTGGCAGGTCAGGGCCAGCGCCCGCGCGACGGGACCGTCCGGTGCCTCGTCCGCACCGGAGGCCGGACGCTCTCCTGTGCCGCAGGCGACGAAGACCAGCCGGTCGCCGCGCCGAAGACGCAGGCGCTGGGTCGTGTAGACGGTGTCCTCGAACATGCCGAGAGGCAGTTGGCGGTCCAGTTCGACGCGCTCGGTCACGGCGCCGCTGATCCGCCAGAGCGTCGGCGACCCGGCGTCGACCACCTCGATCTCGCCGGTGGTCAGGTCGAGGCGGAGCAGCAGGGCGGCCAGCGCGTCCTTCCCCCGGTACTGCCCGTAGAGTGCCTGGTCGGTGAGGCTGGCCTGCCCCACCAGGTCGAGTCCGGCCCGCCGGGCGTTGCGGATCGCCGTCAGGGCGAGGGTGCTCACCAGGGCGGCCGGGGTGCCGGGGCCCACGCCGTCGGCGACGATCAGCAGGAGTTCGTCCTCGGTGACGCTCCAGTCCAGGAGATGCCCTCCCGAGGTATAGGCGGGCTCCCAGTGGGCGTGGAGGTCGAACGCCGGCCCGGCGCAGGCCCGGCCCGGGAGGGTGCCCCACTGCATCTCCCCGGCGATGCTGAGAGGGTGCGCCCTGCGGGTGCTGCGGTACAGGTCGGTGTGGCGGTCGGCGACGCGCAGGGCGTGCCCGAGCGTCTCGGCGACACGGCAGAGGCTTTCGGTGGTCTCCGGGGTGGCTCGGTCCGCGGGCAGGACGACGACGAGCACGCCGAACCGGTCGCCGCGGACCGTGACGGGAAGGTAAACGGTCGCCGTGGGCCCGCCATCACGGAAAAGATATGGTTGCTGGGTGCGGAAGACGCGACCGGTGGGGCCCGCGTCCACGGGTACGTGTGGCACCCCGGCAGGCGCCTGCACAGGCGGCACGGGGCGCAGGGACGTGAAGCCGTAGTCGATGAGCAGCAGGTCGGCGGAGGACGCGGCGTAGAGCTGCGTGAGACTGGTACGGAGGGAGTCCAGAAGGAGGTGTGGTGCCGCCCCGCGCAGTGCGCCTTCCACTGTCACGTGTCGATCCACCGGATCCGTACCGCCTTCTGGAGAGATGTGGAGATGACCGGTCCGTCGCAAGGCCGACGTCCTCGGCCCCGGACGCCCGAGGAGTGTCGACAGGCATGAACACCAACCCCGCCCCGTCCGCGCGGGAACCGCAGCAGGCGGCCGAGTCCGCCCGGGAGCTCATCGAGCTGCTGGAGGTGCTGTGGGAGCGCGGCCGGGACATGGTGTCGGCGACACCGGTCTCGGCGAGTCAGTTGCGCGTGCTGTACAGCCTGGACCGCGAGGAGGGCATCAGCCTGCGCACCCTCGGCGACCTGCTCGGTTCCGCGCCGCCCTCGGTGAGCCGCATGTGCGACCGGCTGGAGGCGCTGGGCTTCGTCCAGCGTCTGCCCAGCGCCGTGAGCCGGAGGCAGCTGGAGCTGCATCTGACCGTGCACGGCAAGGCGTACCTGCGGGAGCTTCGGGCCCAGCGGGAGAAAGCCCTGCTCGCGGTCATCGCGGACATGTCACCGACGAGCCGCAAGGCTCTGCTGCGGGGGCTGACGGGGTTCCACGAGGCCCTGGAGCAGAACGGGCCGGCCTCCGCGTCACGCCCTCGCACGCCGCTGAAGGACGTCAGCTCGGCCTGATCTCCGCGCGGCGCCGGCTCCGGCCGGGCGCACACCCCATGTCCCCATCGCCACCCCTGGTCGTCCCATGATGTGTCCTACCGGGCACACGCCTGGCATTGCCCCAAGGATACAGTTGTCACACGGCAACTGTTGACGCGGCGCCGCACCAGTCGAGACAGACGACGAGGGCGTCGTCCTCCAACAAGCCGCCGCCGTGGTGGGCGGTCAACTCCCGGAGCATCGCCTGCGGGACGTGCGTGGGCGGCAGCAGACGCGTCCCTCTGAGTGCGCGGGCCAGCGCCCGGTCGCCGTAACTCTCCCCGGCCGGCGAGACGGCGGCGTACACGCCGTCGCTGCCGAACAGCAGGCGGTCCCCCGGCTGCACCGTGAACCGCTCGGGGACGTAGACGGTGTCCTCGAACATGCCGAGGGGCAACTGCGCCTCGAAGTCGATGGACTCGACCGAATGGCCCCGGAGCCGCCAGACCCGGGGCGAACCGGCGTCCACGGCCTCCACCTCGCCCGTGGTCAGGTCGAAACTCAGGAGGAGCACCGACACGAAGGCGCCTCCCCGGTACTGTGCGTACACGGCCTGATCGGCCAGCGCAGCCTGGTCCACGAGGGCGAGACCGGCCCGCCGGGCGTTGCGGAGCGCGTTGATCGCGAGGTTCGTCAGCAGGGCGGCCTCGATGCCCTCTCCCATGCCGTTGGTGACGGTGAGGGTCAGACGGCCGTCGGAGACCGACCAGTCGTAGTTGTCGCCGAAGATCGCGTAGGCGGGTTCGAGATGAGCGGCGAGGGCGAACTCGGGGCGGGCGCACGAACGGCCGGGCAGGAGCTGCCACTGCATCTCCGCCGCGAGCGTGAGCCGCGTCGCCCGCCGCGCCAGGACGTACAGGTCCGTGTCACGCTCGGCCACCAGGATCTCATGGCCGAGGGCATCGCAGACCTGGGCGAGTCCGGGGAACAGGGGGCGGGGGTCGGTTCCCGGAGGCAGTTCGGCGGTGAGGACGCCCAGCCGGTCACCGCGGACGGTGACGGGCAGGTGGAGCAGGACCGACGCCGGCCCCTGGACGGCATACGGCTCCTGGGAATCGAAAGCGCGTCCCTGGGGACTGTCGTGGATCGGCACCGACAGATCCGCCCCGGGGGTGCGCTCGACGAGCTGGAGCGTCCGCAAGCCGTAGTCGGCCAGGCGGAGTTCCACCCGCAGGGCGTCGCAGCGCTCCCGGAGGGCGTCCTCGACGACGCTCACCAACCGGTGCGGAGCTGCCCGGCGGAGCGCCTGCTCGACGTCGGCGATCTCGTACACGGTCTCCCTCTTCCTTCCTCCCTGGACCCGGTTCCCGCGCCCGGGAACCGAACCCCCTTCCGCTATCTCCCGCCGTCGGCCGCGGCCAACGCCTCCGCCACGCGGTCGTGCGGCGGGATCGTCGTCGTCACCCCGGTGATCTCCAGGATGCGTCGCACCGCCGAGTTCGGCGCGGCGAGATACAGGTCTCCACCGGCCTCCCGGGCCCTGTGGAGCGACCTGATCAGAACGTTCAGGCCGGACGAGTCCATGAAGTCGAGCGCGGACAGGTCGAGGACCAGATGGTGCCGACCCTGGCTGAGCTGTTCCGCCAGGTGGCCGTCGAGCCGGCCGGCTGTCTCCATGTCCAACTCACCCCCCACGGACAGCACAGCTGTGCGGGCGTCGCGGATCTCGACGTCGACATCCAGGTTCGATTCTCGCTCGGGCATGTTCCCTGCTTTCCAGGTGGGGGGAAGGTCGTCGGACGGACGGTCGGCGATCAGAACACCTGGACACCGACCACGCACGTGTCGTCGTCGGTGTCCGACTTGCTGCGCGCCAGCATCTGGTCAAGCCGCTGTTCGAGGCTGTCGGACGGCAGCTGGGCGACGGCGAGCAGCTGGGCTACGGAGTCCTGGACGGGGGTGTCCCGCCGTTCGACGAGACCGTCGGTGTACATCAGCACGATGTCGTCGGGTTCGAGCCGGAGCTCCGCCTCCTCGTACTCGGCTTCGGCGAGCGCCCCCAGCAGCAGTCCCCGCAGGAGCGGCATGTCGGCCGCCTCGTTGCCCCGGACCAGCACCGGCGGTAGATGACCCGCCCGGGCCCATCGCAACGTGCGGGTCCCGGGGTCGAAGATCCCGCAGACGGCGGTGGCCGTGACGTGGGCGGTGAGGTGGTGGGCGACGCTGTTGAGCCAGGACAGAAGCTGACCCGGCCCGGCGCCCGTGACGGCGAGACCCCGGAGGGCGTTGCGGAGGACCACCATCCCGGTGGCGGCCTCCACTCCGTGGCCCGCGACGTCCCCGACGCACAGGAGCACCTTCTTGGACGGCAGCACGACGGCGTCGTACCAGTCGCCGCCGACCAGGGACTCGGTCTCGGCCGGGCGGTAGCGCACGGCGACGTCGAGGGCCGGCGCGTCGAGCGGCGGTTTGACCGGCGGCATGATGGCGTGCTGGAGCTGGAGGGTGAGCCTGTTGCGTTCCTCGGCCGCCTCCTCCGTGGCGGCCAGCTGGTCACGGGTGGCCGTGAGGGCGACCTCGGTCCAGTGCTGCGACGAGATGTCCTGGTAGGCGCCCCGGACGGTCTCGAGGTCGCCGTCGACTCCCAGGGCTGGTTCGGCGGTCACCCGGATGTGACGCGTGACCCCGTCGCGCCGCAGCATGCGGAAGGCCGCGGAGCCCACCTGCCTCTGGTGCAGCACCGTCTGGAGGAAGTGCCGGATGGTGCCGTGGTCGTCGGGGTGCGCATGGCCGGCCAGGTCGCGCAGGGAGACCGGCGCCTCCGTCGGCCGCCGGCCGAAGAGCTCGAAGAGCTGGCCGTGCCAGGTGATCTCTCCGGTGAGGGCGTCCTCCTCGAAGGCGCCCACCCGGCCGAGACGCTGGGCGTGCTGCAACAGGCTGGCCACGCGCGCCGATTCGTCCTCGACGCGCCAGATGAGGAGGACGCTCCCTCCGTGCCGGCTGATGCTGATGTCGGCGAGCGAGGTGAGCGGCACCTGGTCCACCAGGGCGGTGAGCCGGGTGCGGCGGGCACGGAAGGGCTCACCCGTGGCATAGACCCGCTCGATCCGTTCGAAGAGTTCGCTCTCGCCGGCCGTCGCGGGGTACGCCTCCAGGAGCAGCGCCCCGTCGACGGCGCCGCGGGGCCGGCCCGCCGGGTCCTGGAAGTGCGCGTTGGCGTGCCGGATACGGAAGTCGGCGAGCCTCCCCGCCTCGTCCAGGTGGGGGGTCAGGACGAGGGCCGGGTCGTAGAGCCCGTCGGACAGTTCGGCCAGCTCCGGTGATCCGTCACCGACGGGGACGAGGGAGTGCGCCGGGGCCGCCTGCTCGGGCAGCGCCTCCAGGGTGTGGGCACAGAGTTCCGCGAGGGCCTCGATCTGGCGTTCCACGGCCTGCGGCTGGGGGTCCAGAGGGCGGGCCCAGCAGATCTCCAGGACGCCGTGGATGCGGCCGCCGGTCCCGGCGGGGACGACGACCCGCCCGCCGTCGGGGTGGCGCGCCCGTCCGATCGAGGGGATGCCCGCGGCGGCCAGGGAGGGGTACCAGACGGTGCGACGGCCGGTCAGCGCCTCTCGGGCAGCGGTGGTCACCCCCGGCGGTACGTAGTGCCAGCGGGCCGCCTCGTCGGCTCCGAACCCGGCGTGGCCGCGCAGGCTGAGCGACGCGTCCTGGCCGGTGGTCCAGATCGCCACGGCGACGGCGCCCAGGGGTTCGAGGGCATGCGCCAGCAGCGAATCGGCGACGGCCTGGGTGTCGCCGGCGCCGAGCGCGGCGCTCTCCGCCGTACGCAGACGCACGGCGACCGAGTCGGCGGGCCCGGCGGTGCCGGACTCGCCTATGGTCGTTCTCACGAACTCGCCCGCGACCTCGGCGACCCGGTCGCGGGCCGCCTGGTTGATGATCTCCGCGGCCAGCTCCAATCGGGAGAGCCCGGCCCTGTCGGCGAGCTCGGCGAGCTGCCGCGCCGCCTGGGCGGGGCCGCAGCCCAGGCGCTCGACGAGGACTCCCTTGGCGAGTTCGATCAGGGCGCGCCCCTCGGCCGCCGCATGCGCGGCGCGCACCTCGCCGCGCAGCCGCTCCACCGTGGCGGCGAGCCGGCCATCGGCGCAGTCGTCCCGCGTCGGGGGGCGTTCACTGTCGGCGGGCGGGAGACCCGTGACGCCGGCGGGCGTCTCGGGTGTCGGAAGAACACCGTCCCGAGGAAGCCCGGCGGGCGGGTCTCCGTCCCGGAAGCGGGGGCCACTCACGGCGACTCCTGGGTCAGGGCGGCCTCGCGGCCGCCGCACGGACGGGGACATGGTGCGCCGGAACGGCGCGGGGTTCGCCTCGGTGCGCCGGACGGCCCTACGGCGACGGCGACGGTCAGAGGACTACCCATCGTTCAGCCAGCGGCCGACGCAGGCGATGAGCTCGTCGGCGTCGACGGGCTTGGTCACGTAATCGCTGGCGCCCGATGCGAGGCTCTTCTCGCGGTCGCCCGGCATCGCCTTGGCGGTGACCGCGATCACCGGCAGTTCCGCGTACTGCGACAGCTGCCTGATCCGTGCCGTCGCCGTGTAGCCGTCCATCTCCGGCATCATCACGTCCATCAGGACGAGTGACACGGCCGGGTTCGCCAGGAGCGTCTCGATGCCCTTCCGGCCGTTCTCGGCATGCAGCACCGTGACGCCGTGCAGCTCCAGGATGCCGCTGAGGGCGTAGAGGTTGCGGGCGTCGTCGTCGACCACGAGGACGGTCCGGCCGTGCAGCGTGGTGTCGATGGCCTGGGGTGCCGGGGCCCAGTGGTCCCCGCGGACCAGGGGCACGACGTCACCAGGCTGCTCGGCGGACAGGTGCAGAGCGATCCGCTCGCGCAGTTCGTCGAGGCTGGAGAGGAGCTCCAGCGGGCGGCGGCGGGCGAGTTCCTGCAGGGTGCTCTCGTCGTCGGCGAGAAGCCTGCGGTTGTTGTGGGCGAGGACCGGGACCGTACGCAACGCCTCGTCGCCGTCCATGGCGTCGAGGAAGCGCAGCGCGTCGCCGTCCGCCATGTCGACATCGAGCACGACGCAGTGGAACGGCTGGGTGGCGAGCGCGGTGGCCGCCTCCTGGGGACCGACGACCGCGATCAGTTCGATGTCCGCCCGTTCGGCGTGCCCTCCGTCGGCGGAGAGTTGCGCGACCGCGTTCTCGGCGACGACGGCGAGGAGTCCGCGCGGGCGCTCCTCGATCACGAGGAGGCGCCGTGTCGGCCGGGCCGTCGCCGCGCCGGGCCCGGCGGGCAGAGCGAGAGGGGCACCCCGGTCCGGTGCCCGGACAGCGGTGGCCTCCACCGGCCGGGCGGCGGGGTCGGGCGTCTCCGTGAAGTCGGTACGGGTGACGGGCAGGTAGAGGGTGAAGGTGCTGCCTTCGCCGACCACGCTGGTGACCGTGAGGGCACCGCCGAGCAGATACGCGATCTCGCGACTGATGGAGAGGCCCAGCCCGGTGCCCCCGTACTTCCGGTTGGTCGTCCCGTCGGCCTGCTGGAAGGCGCCGAAGATGGCCTCCAGGTTCTCGGGGGCGATGCCGATGCCGGTGTCCGTCACGCGGAAGGCGACGACGGGGCCGCCCCGCTGGACGGACACGGGGAGCTCGTTGTCCGATGCCGGTTCGATACGGAGTTCGACGCTGCCGTGCTCGGTGAACTTGACGGCGTTCGACAGCAGGTTCCGCAGCACCTGCCGGAGCCGCGAGTCGTCGGTGACCAGGTCGACGGGGACACCGGCGGCCGTGGCGACCGAGAACGCGAGGCTCTTCTGCGAGGTGAGGGGACGGAAGGTCGCCTCGACATAGTCGAAGAGCCTGCGCAGGGGCACGCGCTCCGGGTTGAGGTCCATCTTCCCGGCCTCCACCTTGGACAGGTCGAGGATGTCGTTGATCAGCTGCAGCAGGTCGGATCCGGCGGAGTGGATGATGCCGGCGTACTCGACCTGCTTGGCCGTGAGGTTGCGGGTCGGGTTCTGGGCCAGCAACTGAGCCAGGATCAGGAGGCTGTTGAGCGGGGTACGCAGTTCGTGGCTCATGTTCGCCAGGAACTCGGACTTGTACGTCGAGGCCAACGCGAGTTGCTGGGCGCGGTCTTCGAGCTCCTGCCGGGCCTGCTCGATCTGGAGGTTCTTGGCCTCGATGTCGCGATTCTGAGTGACGAGCAGGGCCGCCTTCTCCTCCAGCTCGGCGTTGGAGCGCTGGAGCTCCTCCTGCTGCACCTGGAGTTCCTCGGTGCGCGAGCGGAGTTCGCCTGCCAGCCTCTGGGACTCGTCGAGGAGTTCGTCGGTTCGGGCGTTGGCGACGATGGTGCTGAGATTGACCCCCACCGTCTCCATGAGCTGCTCCAGGAAGTCCCTGTGCACGGAGGTGAAGGGGCTGAAGGACATGAGCTCGATGACGCCGAGCACCTGGTCCTCGACGACGACCGGCAGCACCACGAGACTGCCCCGGGCCGTGCTGCCGAGTCCCGAGGAGATCGTGACGTAGTCGGCGGGGACGTTCTCGGCGGCGATGGTGCGGCGCCCGCGGGCGGCCTGTCCCACGAGCGACTCCCCCAGCCGGAACCGGTCGCGCCACTGGTCTTCGGAGGGTCGCCCGTAGGAGCCGACGAGGCCGAGTTCGACGCCGCCCGCTCCTTCCTCGGCCAGGTAGAACGCGCCGTACTGAGCGGCGACGAGGGGGGTCAGCTCGTCCATGACGAGATCCGCGACGACGGCCAGATCCCGGTGGCCCTGCATCAGTGCGGAGATCCGGGCCAGGCTGGACTTCAGCCAGTCCTGTTCCTGATTGGCCCGCGTCGTCTCGCGCAGCGAGCCGACCATCGCGTTGATGTTGTCCTTGAGTTCGGCCACCTCGCCCGAGGCCTCGACGGTGATCGAGCGGGTCAGGTCGCCCTCGGCCACGGCGCTGGCGACCTCGGCGATGGCGCGAACCTGGCGGGTGAGGTTGCCGGCCAGCTCGTTGACGTTCTCGGTCAGCCGCTTCCAGGTCCCCGAGACGCCCTCGACCTCGGCCTGTCCCCCGAGCCGGCCCTCGCTGCCGACCTCACGGGCGACGCGGGTGACCTCGGCGGCGAAGGCCGACAGCTGGTCGACCATCGTGTTGATGGTCGTCTTGAGTTCGAGGATCTCGCCGCGGGCGTCGACGTCGATCTTCCTGGAGAGGTCGCCGTTGGCGACGGCCGTGGTGACCTGGGCGATGTTCCGGACCTGACCGGTCAGGTTGTTCGCCATGGAGTTGACGTTGTCGGTGAGGTCCTTCCAGGTGCCGGCCACGTTCGGCACCCGGGCCTGGCCACCGAGCCGGCCCTCGGTGCCCACCTCGCGGGCGACGCGGGTCACCTCGTCGGCGAAGGCCGACAGCGTGTCCACCATGGTGTTGATGGTGTCGGCGAGCGCGGCGACCTCGCCCTTGGCCTCCACGGTGATCCGCCGGGAGAGGTCACCGCGTGCCACGGAGTTGGCGACCTGGGCGATCGAACGCACCTGCCCGGTGAGGTTGGACGCCATCACGTTGACGTTGTCCGTCAGGTCCTTCCACGTACCCGAGGCACCCCGGACCGTGGCCTGCCCACCGAGGTTGCCCTCGGTGCCCACCTCGCGGGCGACGCGGGTCACCTCGTCGGCGAAGGCCGACAGCTGGTCGACCATCGTGTTGATGGTCGTCTTCAGCTCCAGGATCTCGCCGCGGGCGTCGACGTCGACCTTCTTCGACAGATCGCCGTTGGCGACCGCGGTCGCGACATGGGCGATCGCCCTCACCTGAGCGGTGAGGTTCCCCGCCATGGAGTTGACGGAATCGGTCAGATCGCGCCAGGTGCCTGAAGCGCCCTTCACGTCGGCCTGCCCGCCGAGAATGCCCTCCGTGCCCACGTCTCGGGCCATACGCGTGACCTCGTCGGCGAAGGAGGAGAGCTGGTCGACCATCGTGTTGATGGTGTTCTTGAGCTCCAGGATCTCGCCGTGCGCGTCCACGTCGATCTTCTGGGAGAGGTCTCCCCTGGCGACCGCGGTGGCCACCTGGGCGATGTCCCGGACCTGTGTGGTGAGGTTGCCGGCCATCGCGTTCACCGAGTCGGTGAGGTCTGCCCAGGTCCCGGAGACGCCGGGCACCACGGCCTGCCCGCCCAGTGTCCCCTCCGTGCCGACCTCGCGGGCGACCCGCGTCACCTCTGAGGTGAACAGGGAGAGCTGGTCGATCATCCCGTTGAACACCGTGGAGATCTCGCCCATCAGGCCATCCGCCCCGTCGGGCAGACGGGTACCGAAGTCACCGTCCCGCACCGCCGTGAGTCCCGCCAGGAGCTGTCGAAGCTCGGGCTCGCCCACCGCGGCCGGCCCAGGCCGCACCCGGGTCGAGGAGCCTTCGGTCGTGGTCTCAGACATGCCCCATCCTCGTTCGCCAACAAGATTCCGCTTACGGACCGTTCGACCCCGGTCACCAGGCCGGACGCCCGCTCCCCCAGGACGAGTCCGGCCACGATCGTTGCCGCACGGCAATGATGACGACACTACCCCTCCGTGATCGACAAGAGGAGGGCGGTGACGCGTCAGACGGCCGGAACAAGCCGTCGGCCCGGGTTCCACGGGCCACAGGATGGCGTTCCGAGGGCGATGCGGCGCTGACCGTCCGAGCACGCGGACGAGCCCGGCACGCTCCGTTCGGAGCGTGCCGGGCTCGTTCATGGCGGGGGTGGATCCATCCCGCCGGTGGACTACGGAGACCGCCTACCAGCGGTACCAGCGGCCCGTGCCGCCCTTCGGTCGGGCCACGAAGCCCAGCAGCCACAGGACGAGAACGATCACGGCGATCCACCAGAGCGCCTTGATCGCGAAGCCGGCGCCGAAGAGCAGCAGGATGAGCAGGAGAACAAGTATCAGGGGGAGCATGTGCATCTACCTCCGAAGGACGGTGGTGAAAGAGACGGATGGACGGGGTACGGGGTGGACGCGCCGCCGGGAAGGGCCGGGGGCCTCTCTTCCTCAGAAGCGGCGTTCGAAGAACAGGGCCACCGGTCCGAGGCGGCGTCGCCCTGCCCGCCGGCCCATCGCGTACGCGAGGGTGAGTGCGGCCGCCGCGCCGGCGACGGCACCCGCCGTCGCCGCCTTGTGCGCACGACCTTCGGTCCAGAGCGTGTTCCCGGCGCCGCGGACCGCCTGCGCGGCCGTACGGCCCTTCTCGGGGAAGAGGTCGGGGAGGGCACGCAGCTCTCCCGTGCCCGCGTGGACCTCCGACGTTGCGGGGCCGTACGCCTCCGCCGTGTCGGGTCCGTACGTCTCCGCCATGGCCGGATAGTCCGGCACCGCGTACGGCCCGGTCCAGGGGAACGGGTTCTGTCCACTCTTCTCCGAAGCACTCATGAGGGCCGTCTCACCGGAGTCGCCTGCAGTAAACCTGGTGCGTCGTACGCGCGGCACCTCGTGTCCCCCGTGGTGTCGCGCGACAGACCCCGCACCACGACGGACGTACGACGGCGTGGGCCGGACAGAGACTCGTCCGGCCCACGCCGTCGTGTGACCTGGGGGAAACCCCGGCCAGGGCTTGTCAGATGGCCCCGGTGCCGCCCGAGAAGGGGCCGCCGGTGCGGTAGTGTTGGCTGATCTCCTCGCGGTACTGCTGGTCTGCGAGGTGCTTGTCGGAGACGAACTCGGGAGCGTCCTTCACCTGTTGCTCGGTCAGGGCGAGGTGGATCGTGTAGTTCTCAAGATCGACGCGCGTCACGGCGCTCGCCGGGATCAGCACCTCCTTCCCGAAGATCCAGGCTCCCGTGTCCACGACCAGATAGGCGTCGTCCACCTCGTCGGAGTGCTTGTCCACCTTGCCGATGTGTCCGTCGGCCGCCTCGACCCGCCATCCGGTGAGGTCGATGCCCGCCAGGTGGCCGGACTCCGTGCTGTAGGACCAGATGTGATCGGTCATCACTGTCACTCCTCTGTCGTTGTGCGTCGTCACGTCTGTCGTTGTGCGTCGTCACGTCACGGCACCGAACGCGCGGGCCTCCTCAGAGCAGGTCACGCCGGTCGTCGTCGGTGACCGTGGGCGCGACGGGCGGGACCACCATCCGGCGGCGGCGAAGGACGCTCGTGTACACGGCGGTTCCGAGGAATCCGACCGCCATGAGAATCAGGCCGACCAGATCGAGGTCGACCGCTTCGAGCTCCCAGTCGGACGCGAAGGTGAGAATGGCGCCGACTGCGATCATGATGATGAACAGTCCCAGGCCCATGGTTGCTCCTCCCATACGGGTTGGACAGCGTCCGCGTACCCGGCCCTCCGGGGATCATTCCGCCGTCCCCAGGCCCGGTCGGGCCCGATCCCCTGTCCCGGCATCAGGAAACAGGCGGGCAGGCCGGATCGCCCTGGAGAACTTCGCGATCGGGCGGATCCGTTGGTGTGGGACGGCGACGGCGGGCAACACGGAGTGGCAGAGCACGAAGCCCGGTGGCACTCACCCTCGACGGAAGGAAGGCATCCATGGCGCACGACATCTGGACCTACGGAGAGACCGCGGCCCATGCGGCGCATCTCGACCTGACCGGGTACAGGGTCGAGGCCACGGACGGGTTCGCGGGCACGGTCGACACCCACGAGCCCACGGCCGGCCGGGCCCATGTCGTGGTGGACACGGCTCCCTGGATCCCCGGCAGACGCGTCATCGTTCCGGCGGGCGTCGTGACCGCGGTCGACTCCGGCACGGAGAGGCTCCACATCGGCTGTTCCAAGCAGCGGATCGAGAAGGCCCCGCCGTTCGAACCCGGCCCCGACCACGACCGGGACGACGAGCGGCCGCACCGGATGGGGCTCGTCGACTACTACCTCGCGTTCTTCCGATAGGCGATCCCCCGCAAGACCTCCCGCCCTGGCGATCCAAGGAGATTCCCATGACCGCACTGCTGACCCGTATCAAGCGATTCGCCCACAGCCCCCAGGGCCGTAGCGCGGCGGCGTCCGTCCGCCGGGCCGCCGCCGACCCCCGCAGGCGCACCCAGGTGCAGCGCCTCCTCTCCAAGCTGCGCGGCCACCGCTGACGGCTGCCGACCCGGCCCTGCAGGCCGGTGGAACGACGCCCCGCGCGACGTACGGCGCGGGGCGTCGCCGCGCCCGCCGACACCCCGGACGAGGCACGCGCATGAGCGCTGTTCCGTGGGCCGGCCTCGTGGAAGCGCCCCGGTCGCGCGCGGCGCCCGCCGCGGTCGGTCCTGTTCCGGCGCATGATGAGCAGGTCACCGGGGTCGGCCCGGTGACCGGCGGCGAAAGGCAGGCTGGTGCCGGTGGAGAACGACACTCTGGGCTCGGTCCTTGCCGACGTGATGGCCTCGGCCCACCGCCTCGCGCCCCGCGCGATCCCCGGTCTCGTACAGGACGCCGGCCGGCGGCTGGGGCTGTCCGGTGCCCGCGTGTACGTGTCCGACCTGCAGCAGCGCGATCTCGTCGCGCTGCCGGCTTCCGAGCAGGCGCAAAGGTCCACCGCCGACGGCGGGACCACGGACCTGGAGACACTGCCCATCGACAACTCGCTCGCCGGACGCGCCTACCGCACCGAAACCGTGCAGCTGAGCCGTCCGGACGCCGACGACTCCGAACGGACGGGATGGATCCCGGTCGTGGACGGCATCGGCCGGGTGGGGGCGCTGCGCGTGACCGCGCCGGAACTCGATGCCTCCCTGCTGCACCGGTGCGAGGCCCTCGCCGACCTGGTCGCCATGATCCTGGCGGCGAAGCAGCCGTACAGCGACCTCCTGGCCCAGACCATGCGCACCCGGCCGATGAGCCTGCAGGCCGAGCTGCTGTGGGCCTTCCTGCCACCGCGCACCATCGGCACCGCGGCGGTGACGTCCAGCGCGGTCCTGGAACCCGCGTACGAGGTGGGCGGGGACGCGTACGACCACAGCCTGGCCGGAGAAGTGCTGCACCTGACGCTTCTGGACGCCATGGGCCACGACCTCGCGTCCGGCGGCTGCAGCGCCACGGCGCTGGCCGCCTGCCGCTCCGCCCGGCGTGCAGGCGGCCGCCTCGACGACATCGCCGTAGAGATCGACCGCACCTTGGACCGGTGGATCCCGGGGCGCCTGCTGACCTGCGTCATCGCGAACCTCGACACCACCACCGGCCGACTGGACTGGATCAACTGCGGCCACCCTTCACCGCTGCTGATCCGTGACCGCCGCGTGGTGACCGGCGCACTCGACCGCACCCCCCATCCACCACTCGGGCTGACCGGCTATGACCTGCCGCCCCCGCCCGTCCACAGCACCCACCTGCAGCCCGGCGACCGACTGCTGCTGTTCACCGACGGTGTCACCGACGCACGCTCCGCCGCCGGCGAGCTGTTCGGCGAACTACGCCTGGCCGACGCCGTCGTCCGTGCCCTGACCGACGGCCTCCCCGCGCCCGAAGCCCTGCGGCGCCTCATCCAGCAGATCCTCGTGCACCAGGACCAACGCCTGCACGACGACGCCACCCTGCTCCTCGCCGAATGGCACCCCCCGCACCGTTGAACCCACCGGCACAGGACTCGGTCCTGCACCGGTGGGACCGGCTGACGCGGCCGTCGACCGGGCACCAGGCGCTACACCTCCCGGTCCTTCGGCTCCGAGGCCTCAGGCGGCCTCCCTCTCAGTCGGTAGACATCGTGGCTGGCCCCCCAGACCAGGCGACGGAGCAGCACGACAGACCATTCGAGACGGGCTGCTCTCAGCCGGGTCGCGGACGTCCACAGCCGGTGAACCCTCCCGAGCCTCGCGTACGCGGCCGCTCTCCTCTCTCGCTCCTTCATTCATCTTCCGGCCCGTGGCTCGAGTGCGGCATAGACCTCGTGTGGGGAGAACAGCGTTCCCCGCCCATCGGGTGGTACGAGCCACGAGAGGCCGGTGACCCTCCGGCCTGGGTCGGGGACGGCCAGCCAGGTGCCGGTCGTCAGGTACCGGGCCGCCCGCCCAGGCCTCGTGACCGGGCTGCCCGGAGTCATCAACAGCAGGAGTTCCCGACGCCTGCTGTCGCGGAGCACCGGGCCGGTCGTCGAACGCCCGCAGCGGGCGACCGCGTTCAGCAGGCTGTGTCCCAGTGCCTCCGGGACGGCGAGGGCGTCCCAGAGCCGCCCCGCCGGCAGGAGCACCACACCCCGTTCGCTCAGCCTCCACTCGCTCAGACACACGGCGGGGTCGTCGCAGACGGAGGCCAGCCACCGTACCGACCGCACAGAGGAATTCATCTCTACGTACCTCGTTCCCGGTTTCAGCCGACGAAGTGGCTGACTATCCCGGACCGGAAGCGGCCTGAGCAGGGAGGCGGAGCATGGCGAATTCAACCGGCCGACTCTTGTGATGTGTCAGTGGGTGCCAGACCGGCCGAGCCATCGGCGGAGCGCACTGTGGGTGGTGTCGTCCAGGGTGGACAGCACCTCGATGGCGTCGAGGTCGCCCGGCAGGGGTGCGATCCCCGCCGTGGTGAGAGCGGCGTGGAGCTCCAGCCGGCGGCGGTCGACCGGCTGGAGACGGTCGGACAGGCCGCTTGAAGGCGCGGCATCCGGCTCGAGCCAGTCGTCGCGGTCCATGGTGCCGAAGGCCGCCGACGTCTCCCCGGGCCGGTCGTCGAGGTACACGGCGGGGAAGCGGTACGGGTCGAGGTCCAACAGTGCGCGCGGAGCCGTGGTGAGCGCCTGGAACTCGGTCATGAGCGTCTCCTCAGTCGTCGGGCAACGTGCAGATGACGACGACGTGAACACTGCCGGCCGTTGCGATCCGAGAGGAAAGCCACCCGGATGCCCCCTATGGCATTTCGTCACAAGTGAGATGAGTCCACAGACGCCAGCGCGGTCCGGCGAGGGAGGACCGCAGGATCTCGCCGTGGTGGGGCCACCACCGACCGAAGCCGTCCTTCGGCGTCCCGCCGTTCACGAGGTGTGCGGCCGGAAGAGAGTCACGAGGTGTTCGGCCGGGGCAGAGAGCCGGGCTGACGCCGCCCGTGGCGCCGCGCCGCCGCCCGGAAGGGGGGAAGGCCGGACGGCGGCTTTCGAGCGCGCGCTCCACCGGCGGCTGCCCCGTCAGGCGGGACGTACACCTCTGGGGGACGCGGGACGCGATGGCCGGCGTCCCGGTTCATCTCGGCGAGAAGGGAACATAGTCCGCGGCCGAGCCTGAAGGAATGACCGCGTAGCTGCCCTCGGGCAGTTCGTTCCACACCCCCGGCAGATCGCCCAGGGGCTCGGAGACCACGATGCGGGTCTCGTCGGAGATCTCCCGCAGGTAGTCCAGCTCGGGGTGAAGGCGCCGCACGGTCTCGGCCCGGCTGCTGTAGAAGAGCGACCGGGCACTGCCCTGACTGGAGTAGCGGAATGCCCATACGCGCTCTCCGTCACTCACGGCCACCGTCATCTGCAGAGGTTCCGGGACGCCGTGACTCTTGCCGAGGCGCTCGACCAAGCCGGCCATGCGGGCGACCGCTCCCGGGACGTCCTGGTCGAGGCCGAAGGTGACGGCCAGGTAGAACATCACCTCGGAGTCCGTCGACCCCTCCATGGAGGGAAAGAGCACCGGGTCGACGGCCATGCACAGGTCCCGCTGCAGCCGGGGAAAGTCCGCGATGGCTCCGTTGTGCATCCACAGCCAGCGACCGTGGCGAAACGGATGGCAGTTCGTCTGCTGGACCGCGGAGCCCGTGGAGGCTCGGACGTGGGCGAAGAACAGGGAAGAGCGGACATGGGACGCGAGCTCCCGCAAGTTGCGGTTGTTCCAGGCCGGTCCGACATCGCGGAAGACCGCCGGCGTCCCGTCGCCGTCCGAGCCGTACCAACCGACTCCGAAACCGTCACCGTTGGTCGACTCGACCCCCATCCGCGCGTGGAGGCTCTGGTTGATCAGAGAGTGCTCAGGGCGGTAGAGCACGGCGTCGAGCAACAGGGGCGAACCCGAGTACGCGAGCCAGCGGCACATACGGACCATCCCTTTCGAGGTCTGCTCCGAGCCTACGCCGGTCACCGCTGTCACGGGCCGCAGGGCGTTGCGCCCCTCACGGGCGACCGATTTCGCGAGTATCACCCTGCATGACGGGTAGGCGCCGAATTGTCCGCAGACAGCCCACGGATCACGGAGGAGAATTCTCGTGAGCATGGTGAAGGAATCGATCGACGTCGACATACCGCTGCACCACGTGTACAACCAGTGGACGCAGTTCGAGGAGTTCCCGAGCTTCATGGAGGGCGTGGAAGACGTTCGCCAGCTCGACGACAAGCACTGCCACTGGAGGACGAAGGTCGGTGGCGTCGAGCGTGAGTTCGACACCGAGATCGTCGACCAGCTGCCGGACGAACGGATCTCCTGGCGGACGGTGGGCGGCGACGCCAAGCAGAAGGGAGTCGTCACCTTCCAGAGCCTCGACGAGGGGCACACGCGGGTGATCCTCGCCATGGACTTCCAGCCGGAGGGCATGGCCGAGCGGGCGGGCGACATGATGGGCATCCTCGACCGCAGGGTCAAGGGCGATCTTCGGAGGTTCAAGGGCTTCATCGAGGAGCGAGGACGGGAAACCGGCGGATGGCGCGGCCGCATCACTCCCGGACAGGCCGGCTCGCCTGGACAGACCGGCTCGGGCACGAACCTCTCCGGGAGCGTCGGCCTTCCGATGGACGAATGAGAACCGTGCCCTGACCCTCCGGCCCACGGCGCCGTAGAGCCGCGGTCCCACGGAACCCTGGCCTTCCGGCCCTACCGGACCGGCTCTGCCGTCGCCGACGTCACCCCTCGATGCCGGTGGCCTCGTGCGAGGCCCCTACAGGCTTGGATTCGGGTGAGCCGCGCCGGCGCAGGTAGACGGAGAGGATGGCCATCGCCGCCACGGTCAGGAGTTCCGACTGCCAGTTCTGCAGGGAGCGGTTCCAGAAGTCCGCGGAGGCGAGGTACGAGTGCCAAACGACGGGCGCCTGCAGTTGCCGGAGCCGAAGTTGTCGAAGGCGGCGGCGCCCCTCATGCCCCCTTCAGGGTGCAGCGGTACGGCTGTTCGCCCGGCTCGGGTAGCCAGCCGGCGGCCGTGACCCGCCAGCCCGCGTCGAACAGCGACAGGAACAGGGGCTCGCCGTGAAGACGGAGCAGGGCCTGCCTGCCGTACACGTCCACGCTCCGCACACCGCCGCCGTGCGGCAGGTCCCGCGACGCCGACGCCTGCTCGCACGGCCGTTCCTCGTCCTCTTCGGAGCTGCTCACGGCTCGCGGGAGCGAGCAGCGCGCAGGCCGCGCGGAAGCGTCCGGATCCCAGGGATTCCTCGAAGGAGCGGCCCGCTCGGGTCGCTCCGTCCTGGCGCGCCTGGGGCGCGCCGCAGACGGAGAGGACCCACTGCCCGCAGAGGCGGCGCCGAGGGGGCCGGGATGTCACTCTGCTCCTCCGCCACGATCCGCCGACGCGGCGCCGGACCTCGGCGCCGCGTCTCCAGACATGCCCCCGAGCGACCGTCGTAGGAGATCGCGCCGCCGAATGGCCTCGCATCTCACCCGATGCGGCCATCGCCCCCGGGTCCTCACGCAGGTCCTCACAGCTCCCGCAGGGCCGGCAGAAGCTTCGTCTCTGCCCAGTTCAAGAAGGGTTCTTGTCGGTCGCCGCCGATCTGGATCAGGGCGATCTCGGTGAATCCGGCGTCACGGTAGGGGCGTACCGCATCGACGAAGGCATCCACGTCGTCGCCGCAGGGGATCGCATCCGCGACGTCCTCGGGCCTGGTGTGCTGCGAGGCCTGGTCGAAGGCCGCGGGGCCCGGGAGCTCGGCGTTGACCTTCCAGCCCCCGAGCGCCCAGCGGAACTGGTCGTGCGCCCGGGCCACCGCCGCTGCGCGGTCGGGGCCGTAGGAGACCGGGAGCTGGCCCACGCACGGTTTGCCGGAACCTCCGGACGCGCCGAACGCCGTCACCAGCTCCTTCCTCGGCTCGGTGGCGATGAGCAGGTCGCCGTGGCGGCCGGCGACCTCGCAGGAGCGGTCTCCGGAGACGGCGATCCCGATCGGGGGCGGATCGTCGGGGAGATCCCAGATCCTGGCGTTCTCGACGTCGAAGTGGAGGCCGTGGTGGCTGACGTACCCGCCGTCGAACAGGGAACGGATGATCCCCACGGATTCCTCGAGCATGTCCAGGCGGACGTGGGCGGCGGGCCAGCCGGCGCCGACGATGTGCTCGTTGAGGTTCTCGCCCGAGCCCAGGCCCAGCCGGAATCGCCCCTGGGACAGGAGCTGCATCGTGGCCGCCTTCTGGGCGACCACGGCGGGGTGGTAGCGGAAGGTCGGGCAGGTCACGTACGTCATGAGCGGGATCCGGGAGGTAGCCTGCGCGGCGGCGCCCAGCACGCTCCACGCGTAGGGCGCGTGCCCTTGGGCCTCCAGCCAGGGGAAGGAGTGGTCGGAGACGACGGAGAAGTCGAATCCTGCCCGCTCCGCCCCCACCACATGGTCGACCAGGTCCCGGGGTCCGGCCTGCTCGGTCATCATCGTGTACCCGATGTGCACCATATCGGGCGGCTTTCCGCTTCGATCGTCCTCAAACGTGCGGCCGTTCCCCGCGAGGCGGGCGGGGCGCGGCCCGCGCCCGTCGGCCGGGTCACGCGCTGCCGGTCCCCCGCACCGTCCGCGGTACCGGTGCTCCATCGTCCGGGACGTCAGGCCGGGTGCCCCGGATCGAGGTCCTGTAGCTCCCGGTATCGGAGCAGCACGGGCGGCGGGCCCTCGATCGGCGGGCACACCGCCACGGGCGCCAGGAGGAATCCCACGTGGTCGCCACCCTCGATGCGCCCCTCGATCCGGCCGGTGAACCAGGTGGGCGCCTGCTCCAGGATCGGACTGCCTCCCTCCCCCGGCCGCCAGCCGATCGTCGCGAACTTGTCGACCCGGTCGCCGGTCTCCTCTCCGAAGAGCTGCGCCAGCGCCCGCTCGTCCCGGTGCAGCAGGTGCACGGTGAGGTACTCGGCCTCGCTCGCCACGCGGTAGGTGTGGTTGGCGACCGACAGCCACACGGCGAACCTCGGCGGGTCGATGGAGCACTGCGAGGCGAAGCCCACCAGGCAGCCCGCCCGCTCTCCGCCGGACGCGGCCGTGACCACGTACATCGGGCCGTCGAGTACGTCGGTGAAGGGGTCCGCGTCCGTCACAGTGCCTCCTGTGGTTCCGCATGGTCCGGTGGGCCCCCGTCGGGCGGCTACCCCGGGCGTAGGGAGACAACCGGTGCTTGTGCCCGCCCGGCCGCGCCGGGCACCTCTCCCGGCGCGGCCGGGCTCATCGACCGAGGTCGAGGAGGGCGTTCTCCACGACCTCGGTGAGCGCGGGATGGATCCAGTACGGGGACTCGGCGAGCGTGCGGGCGTCGATACCGAGTGTCGCCGCCAGGACGAGGGGCTGGATCAGTGTCGACGCCTCGGCGCCCATCAGGTGGGCGCCGAGAAGACGCCCGCTGCCGGGCTCGGCGAGCACCTTGCAGAATCCGGTCGTGTCCTCCATCGCCCAGCCGTAGGCGACGTCGCCGTAACCGGCCAGGCCCACGACGTAGTCCAGGCCCCTGTCGCGGCATTCCTGCTCGGTGGCGCCGACCGAGGCGATCTGGGGGTTGGTGAAGACCGCCGCGGGGACCAGGTCGTGGTCGGCGGCGACGAGGTCGTCCGGATGGCGGAGGTTGTGTGCGACGACCTTCGCCTCACGGTTGGCGACGTGCTTGAGGGGCACCGGCGAGCAGATGTCCCCCAGGGCGAAGACGCCCTCCGCGGTCGTGCGCTGATGTCGGTCGACGCGCACCCGGCCGTCGTCGTGCGTGGCGATACCGGCCGCTTCCAGATTCAGCCGGTCGCTGTTCGGGGCCCGGCCCACCGCGACGAGCAGCATGTCCGCGTCGACCGTCGATCCGTCGTCCAGGCTCAGCCGCAGCGCGCCCGGGCGTCCCCCGACTCCTGTGAGCTCCCGGCCGAGCCTGAGGTCGTAGCGGGAGCGGACCAGTTCCGTGAACCGCTCCGCGACGGTCTCGTCCTGCGGCCCGAGCAGGCGTTCCTCCTGCTCCACGATGGTGACCGAGCAACCCGCCGCCCCGAACACCTCGGCCAGCTCCGCGGCGATGTATCCGCCCCCGAGGATCGCCAGGCGCCGGGGCGGAGCGTCGATCCGCATGATGGTGTCGGAGGTCTCGTACGGCAGGCCCGCCTCCGCGACAGGCCCGGGGATCGAGGGCCGGCTGCCCGCCGCGACGACGATCTGATCCGCGCTGACGTCGACGGTCCCGTGCTCACCCTCGATCCGAAGGCTCCTGGGTCCGATGAACCGGGCTTTGCCCTCGTACACGGTGACCGAGTCCTGTTGCACGCGCCCCTGACGGCCGCTGTCCCGTTCGGTGTCCAGCCGCCCGAAGACGCGGTCGCGCACCTGGCGCCATCGCACCGCTCGCAGCTCGGCGTCCACGTCGTACGCCCCGGCCTCCCGCACGGTCCGGGCGACCTGCGCGGTGTACGCGAGCATCTTGCTCGGGATGCATCCGGCGTTGAGGCAGGTGCCGCCGAACCAGCGCTCCTCGACGATGGCCACGTCCAGATCGGCGAACGAGTCGTCGACCACGGCGTTGCCGGATCCCGCACCGATGACGACAAGATCGTGGTGACGCATCCGGCCAGCGTACGAGCCCCCTTCCGGGAGCGGTGCGCGGACGCACCGGCCTCCGTCGGACTCGTTCCCCGGGTTCACCGCCCCGGAGCCGCTCACTCGGCGCGCTCCCGGGTCCGTGCGCTCAAAGGCGTGCGCAACGCGCTGCGCCCCTCGGCCCATGCCACGCCGATGTGCTCCGCGAGGCGGTCCTCCAGGTGGACGGTGGCCGCGCAGCCGAAGGCGATGTCGGGCTCCAGGGACGGCTCGTCCGCGAGCAGTCCGCCGATGACCTCATGGCGCACGACCTGCTCGTGCACGGCGTCCGCCTCGACGTGCTCGTCGTAGAAGTGCTCGGCGGCCGGTCCTGCCCCGCAGCGCCGCATCGCCTTGGCGAGTCGCCTGGAGCCGGGCGATGAGGTCACCTCGACGCAGGCGAAGTGACCGACGAGGAGACCTCGGTGGGCGCGGTGGAGCCCGAAGAGGGACATCAGGTTGACGGTGGCGAGCAGCGGAGCGGGCGCCTGGTCCAGGTAGCGGCCGTACGCGGGGTCGAGGCCGAGGTCCACCATGAGGTCGGCGAACAGCCGGGCATGGATCCGGTCGGGGCGGCCGGCACCGAACTCGTCGTACTCGATGGCGGCCATCGCGGCCTTGGCCCGGCCCCGCAGCCGCGGGATCACCCAGACGTGCGGGTCGGCCTCCTTGAGGTGGTAGAGCGAGCGAAGAGCCGCGTACTCCCGCAACTGCCACAGCTCACCCTTCCGTGCCAGGTGGTGGCTGAGGCCACCGGCGGAGTCCAGGGGTTCGACGAGGAGCGGAGCGAAGGCCTCCTCGACCGATCGGGGGGCGTCGGACAGCTCTGTGCTCAAGGCGTGCAGGAATCGGGCCTCCATGGCCTGGCGCAGCCGCAGCAGATCCGGGTCCCATTCGCGGTCGTCGTCCACACCGTCGAAGCCGCGGTAGTGGAGCTCGTAGAGGAGGTAGAGCGCGAGCTGGAGGTCCTCGCCCCACGGGTCGGCCGTCAGTACGGCGCCCGGGCGGTACGCCGGAGTGCCGTTCGACCGGAGGGCCTCGGTGACCGCGGCGGACAGCGTGCCGCGCGGTTCGACCAGGCGGGGCCGCGCGGTGGCCGTGGCGCTCGTGAGCGTGGGCGTCATGAGGGATTCCTGTCCTCGGGGGCCGGGACGGCGCGCTCGCGGGGGCGGTGACTGGTGTCGCACCACGGGTAGATGCGGCTGCGACGGCAGGTACAGAGGGCGACCATGAAGCGCTCGGAGCGGGCGACCGTGCCGTCATCGAGGACGATCTCGACCGGCCCCTCGACCAGCACGGGGCCCTTCGGGTCCTTGGCCGCCCGGTTGACAGGCGCCTCCGGGCGGGTGGGGCAGGGGGTGGTCTTCCGGGAGTCGCGGGGGGTGTTCCGGGAGTCGCCGGGAGTGGTGTTCCGGGAGTCAGCGTGCACGGATGACCACCAGCTCTTCCCGTTCCTCGGCTTCGGCCGCCAGGCCCACCCGTGCCAGCCAGGACCGGCGTGAACACAGGACGGGACCCCAGGGCACCGAGGCCCTGGCCGTGACGTCCGCGGCCATCCCCGCCCCGGTCAGCCGGTCGACGGTCTCCTGGACCCCGCACATCCGGGAATGCACCAGGAGCAGGACCCCACCGGGCCGCAGCAGCGCCGGAGCGCTCTCACAGATGCGGTCGATGACGCCTCGCCCGTCCGGGCCGGCGTCCCAGGCCCGTTCCGGCCCGCGCGAGGGCAGCAGGACGTCCGGAGCCGGCACATAGGGCGGATTCGAGACGACGAGGTCGAAGCGGCGGCCTGCGCTGCGCGCCGCGAAGTCGCCGTGAACGACGCGCACGGGCAGTCTCTGGCGCAGGGCGTTCAGGCGGGCGGTGAGGACGGCGGGCCATGAGACGTCGACAGCCGTGACCCGTGCCCGTCGCCGAGCCGCGTCGAGGGCGAGTGCTCCGGTGCCCGTACCGATCTCCAGCACCTCCGTCCCGGGCCCGACGTCCTCCTGGGCAAGGGCGTGGGCGAGCAGCCGCGTGTCAGCCTGCGGCCGGTAGACACCGGGCAACGCGATCAGCCCGCCTGGCAGTGTGCCCAGGGTCAGAGCCGTACCGGACACGGGATACCTCCATGATCGACGGGCCCGATCGGGAGCGCGACGGCGCCGACCGGCTGTTTCCTGCGACTGCCCCCTTCGGGACGGCTCATCCGCGATGCGGCGATCTATCGCCCCGTACGGATCCGACGGACACGAGGAGTGACTCCGGTCGGCTCCGTCCGTCGCCCGTGTGGCAGGCGGAGCCGACCGAGGAGCCCGCCGGCATGCGGTACCCGAGCCGAGGCGGAAGGGTCATCGACCGGGGGTCAGTACCACCTTGACCATGCCGTCCCGCTTCGCCTGGAACGTCTCGTAGGCCTGGGGCGCCTCCTCGAGCGGAAGAACATGCGTTGCGAACTCGTCGACTCCCAACGGATCGCTGTCGTCGAGCAGCGGGAGAATCTCGTCCACCCAGTGCCGGACGTTGGCCTGACCCATCCGGAGCTGGATCTGCTTGTCGAAGAGGCTGCGCATGGGCACGGGGTCGACGGCGCCGCCGTAGACGCCGACCAGACTGATGGTGCCGCCGCGACGCACCGCGTCCACCGCCGCGTCGAACGCGGTCATGCTGTCCACACCGGCCTTGGTCATGAGCTTCCTGCCGAGGGCGTCGGGCAGCAGTCCGGTGACTCGCTGGGCGGCTTTGGTGAAGGGGGCGCCGTGCGCCTCCATGCCGACGGCTTCGATGACGGCATCCGTACCGCGACCGTCCGTGAGGTCCCGAATCCGGTCCCCGAGCCCGTCGCCGAGCTCGGCGAGGTCGAGCGTGCGCACACCGCGCTCCCGAGCGCGGGAGAGCCGTTCGGGGACGAGGTCCACGCCGAGGACTTCGGCCGCGCCCCGGTGAAGGGCCACGCGAGCAGCCATGTCGCCGATGGGTCCGAGCCCCAGCACTGTCACGCTGCCCCCGGGCGGGATCCCGGCGTAGTCCACCGCCTGCCAGGCGGTCGGCAGGACGTCGGAGAGGTAGAGGTACCGCTGGTCGGGGGCGTCGTCGGGCACCTTGACCGGCAGGGTGTCGCCGAAGGGAACCCGCAGGAACTCGGCCTGGCCGCCCGGAACCTGGCCGTAGAGCTTGGTGTAGCCGAACAGCGACGCACCCATGCCGTACTCCGTGACCTGGGTGGTCTCGCACTGCGACTGCAGCCCCTGGCCGCACATCCAGCACGTACCGCAGGAGATGTTGAACGGCACCACCACCCGGTCTCCCGGCACAAGGGTCCGGACACCGGGACCGACCTCTTCCACGATCCCCATGGCCTCGTGCCCGAGGATGTCACCGGCGTCCAGGAAGGGGCCGAACAGCTCGTACAGATGCAGGTCGGAGCCGCAGATGCCGGTCGAGGTGACGCGGACGATCACGTCCGTCGGATCGACGACGACCGGATCGGGCACGGTGTCCACCCGCACGTCGCGTTGCCCGTGCCAGGTCAATGCCCTCATGGTCCTCTCCTCGCTCTCGGCGGCACTCGACACTCAGCGGCTGCCCGGTCCCGGCTGCCCCATGCGCTGCCCCTTCCACCGCCCGAGGGCAACCCCGTGGATCAGACCTCACGCCACTTGGACTGGCCGAAGGAGAAGGCCCCGAAGAGCACGAGACCGACAGCCACGGCGACCAGAAGCCATGGGCCCGCCGGGGCCTGTGCGAACGAGCGGATCGCGTCGTCCATGCCCTTCGCCTCGCCCGGGTCGGACTCGATCGACGCTTTCAGGCCGAAGAAGCCGACGGCGCCGAACACAAGCCCTCGCGCGACACCGCCCGCCGTGCCCGTCACGTCCATGAAGCGGCGCTGCACCGTGGACATCCGCTGCCATTCCAGATGCTCGCGGTACTTCCGCAGCACCGCCCGGCCTGCGATCCACAGCCCCGCGCCCAGGAAGCCGGCGGCCGCCGCCCCCACCCACCACGGACCGCCGGGCAGTGACAACAGACGGCTCGTGAGGTCCTGGCTCTGCCTGTCGGTCGAGCCCGCGCCACTGCCCCGGTCCCCCACCGCGAAGGCCAGGACGAGGAAGGAGGAGACCGCGTAGAACACGAACCGGGCACCGGACAGAGCACGTTTGCCCGGCTGGTCTCCCTTCGGCCCGGCGCCCCCGAAGAGCGCTTCCGAAAGCCGCCACAACGCCATGCCCGCGAGGCCGACGCCGAGGGCCCAGAGCAGGACGACGCCGAACGGCGTCGAGACGACCTCCGCGAGGGCCCCGCCCCGGTCGGCCTGCTCGCTCGTGCCCGTCAGACCTATGCGTACGGCCAGGGCTCCGACGAGAAGGTACAGCACCCCGCGCGCCACGAAGCCCGCCCGAGCAGCTGCCCGTACGACCTTTGCGCGGTCCACTCTTCTCGCCACGGTCGTGGGCGACGCTCCTGTGGTCATGATTGGTCACTCCCCTCGGGTTGGAACCTTCGGGTGCCCCGTCTCCTCCGGACGAACCATCAGGCGTCCGGCGAGCCGACCGTCCGCCGTCCACACGGCGTCGCGCCGCAGCGCAGGGGCGCACTCGCGACGCCGGCGGTGTTTCAAGTGCCGTCGACCGGTCAGCCGAAGGGAATGACACCCGCATCCTTAGGCAGGAGGAATGACATGGACAGCTGGCGCGCATCCGCTGCCTGCCAGAACGTCGACCCCGACCTCTTCTTCCCGGTGGGGAGCGGCGCCCCCGCTCTCGTCCAGGCGGAGGAGGCCAAGGAGATCTGCCGAGGCTGCCCCGTTCAGGAGGCCTGTCTTCGCTGGGCCATGGACGACTCCCGTCAGGTGACGGGCGTGTGGGGCGGTCTCGACGACAACGAACGCCGTGGCCTGAAGCGGCGGTTGCGCAACCGCGCGGTCAAGGCGCAGTGAGGAACCCGACCCCGGGGCAAGCCACGGCCCGGGTACGCACCGCGGGAATCCGTGACGACGTCACGAGCCGGCCGAGCCGCCCGAGGCGGATCGCCTCCGGTGCGCCTCGCTTCAGCGGGTGGCAGGGCGCGACAGCGCCGGCCCGGTGCGCGGTCGCTCGAACGGACGACGTGTACGGCCTCCGCCTCCCGATTGCGGAAGCGGCTGCTTCTCCACCGCCTTGCTGAGTGGAGGACACCCGGTGGCCGGGCCGCGTCGTTTGGCCGATGGTGGGGGTGTGCCGCATCGACCACCCTCCGATACCGTCAGAGCCCGTCGCCTGAACACCCGTCGGCGTAGTCCGCCGGGCGGCGGAACGCCGGGAGCGGCACGGCGCCCACCCGGCCTCGGCAACGCGCTGGCGCCCTGGGCGACCGCCCTGTCAGCCCTCGCGGCCGCGGGCGGTCTCTTCTTCAGCGCCACGGTGGCATCGTCGAGCGTGGACGCGACGCGCAGGCAGTCGGACCAGGACGAACGGCAGCAGGCCGGACGGGTCGGCTACCGGGCCGAGCCGGCCGGCGAGCTCTCCGAGACGATCGTCCTGGTGAACCGCTCGCTGGATCCGGTGACCAACGTCGAGCTCTGGTGGTACGCGCCGGACGCGAACATCGACCCGGCCGAGCACGAGGACGTCTTCTTGGCCTTCTCGACCGTCCCGCCGTGCACCCGCATGGCCTTCGATCACCGCGCCGTCGACGCCTACCTGCTGAACAACCTCGGAATCGAACAGGGCGGGGCCCCGCTCCGGGCGATCCAGTTCATCGACAGCGACGGGCGGCAGTGGTCGCGCGACCCGACGGGGCTCCGTGCGGCGACGAACGAAAGGGACGACGGTCAGGACGTCGGTGATGATGTGCCGGCTCGCCAGGAGCCCGCCGAGCACTGCGACAAATGATTCGGAGTTCGGCTGTCCGCGGATGTCGAGAACGTGCCACCGGCTCCGTCCCCGGGGCATCAGCGGCCGGGACCGGCCGCACACGGAAGAAGGAGAAACCGCCATGGCGATTCAGCGGATGGACAACGTCGGCATCGTCGTCGACGACATGGATGCCGCCGTCGCGTTCTTCGTGGAACTCGGTATGGAGCTGGAAGGCCGCGGGGAGGTCCAGGGGCCGTTCGCCGACCAGTGCACCGGACTCGAAGGCGTCCACTGCGACATCGCGATGCTCCGGACCCCCGACGGCCACAGCCGACTTGAGCTGGCGAAGTACCGCAGCCCCGCGGTGATCAGCAGCGGGCCGCGCAACCGGCCGCACAACGTTCTGGGCACGCACCGTGTCATGTTCGCGGTCGACGACATCGAGGACACCGTTGCCCGCCTGCGCCCTCACGGCGCCGCGCTCGTCGGCGAGATCGCCCGGTTCGAGGACAGCTATCTGCTCTGCTACGTCCGCGGCCCGGAGGGCATCATCGTCGGACTGGCCGAACAGCTGCCCTGAGAAGGAGGCACCGGAGTCGGCGCAGGGTTCGTCCGGGTCGGGGAGGAGCCGGTCCACCGGGGGCGCGGGGAGTGGGGCGGAGAGCGCCGTGCCACCTTCGGTGGGGCGGCTACCCGGGGTGGCGTTGAGGTGCGTGGGTGAACAGACTCTCGCCTCTGACCCGTACGGGTGGCATCTTTCGCTCGTGCTGGGGATCGGTGCTGCTCAGATGGGGTGAAAGAGCCGCGTGCCTCGAATCCCAGCACCGTATGCGGGGCGTTGATGGGTCCGTGACCACCTCAAGCACAGCCCCGATACTGCCCGCCTCGCTCGCTGCTCCCGCCCTTCCCGTCGTGCACGACTCGGGCGCGGACAACGCGCCCGGCGTCATAGTCGTCGACTCCTGCGCCACGCTCGGCTCCACCCTGGTCGTCCGCCTCGTCGGGGAGATCGACTGCTACAGCATCGCTCCGTTGCGTGCGCTGTTGGCCTCGGCAGCGGCCGACGGCTACATCGGACTCGTCCTGGACACCGCGCGGGTCGCCTTCTGCGACTCCAGCCTGCTCGCCGTCCTCGACTGGTGGCCCCGGCGCGGACGCCGCCTCACCCTCGCGAACCGCTCCCGGGCCGTCCAACGCCTCCTGATCGCGGCCGCGATCGACGTCTCAGGACAGCCGGCGGCACAGGCCGACCCACTGATGGCGGCGGCCACGTCATGACCTTCATACTCATGACGTGCGGCCCGATGCTGGCAGCGATCCTCATGGTCCACTGGGAACCCCGCGCCTCTCGCCACGGCCGTCGCGCCCGATCCGCCCGGGCGACGCCCCGCAGAACCCTGATGTACTGCCGCGGCGCGCTCTCGATCACCTGCTCCGCTCCGTAGACGAGAGAGGTCGTTGGGGCCCGCACCGGACTGCGGCCCCAACGACCGCTCCTCGAAACGTCGTTGCCCGGCGATGCGGGCGCGACGGCTGGGTGGGCGACGAGGAGCCGGGGGCCCTTGGGACGAACTGCCACGAGATCTCCGGCACTCGACACGGCGATGGCCCGTGTCGAGTGCCGGGTAGCTCGTCAGGGTGTCAGGAGGGTGTGGGGGCGGTCTTGTTCGTCGTGGTGCCGTCTTCCTCCTCCTGGGCCTCCGGCTCAGCAGGCTGCTGCGGAGTGGGTGGGGTGCGGACCAGCAGCGCGACCAGCACGGCCAGGGCGCCGAGTACGGCTCCGATGCCGAATCCCCAGCGGACGCCCGTGGCCAGGGCGCCGGTGGCGCCGGCACCCTCGGCTGCCGCCGTGGCGGCGTGGCCCGACATGACGCTGATGACCAGGGCGGTACCGGCGGCGGCGGCGACCTGCTGCAGCGAGCCGAGGATGGCGGAGCCGTGGGGGTAGAGGTGCGGCGGCAGCACGGACAGGCCGGACGTGAAGACGGGGGTGAAGACGAACGCCATCCCCGCGCTCAGCGCCACGTGCAGGGCGAGCACCAGCCACGGCGAGGTCTGCTCGCCCGCGAATGCGAACAGTGCGAGGCAGAGCGCGGTGAGAGCGGCTCCGGGTACCACGAGGCGAGGTGCGCCGAATCGGTCGTAGAGCTTGCCGACCTGTGGTCCGAGCAGGCCCATGGTCAGGCCGCCCGGGATGAGGAGCAGCCCGGTCTGCAGTGAGGTCAGACCGCGCACCTCCTGCAGATAGATGGGCAGCAGGATGAACGCGCCCATGAGGGCCATGAAGGACAGGCACATCAGGGCGAGCGCCACGGAGAAGTGACGAGACGCCAGGGCCCGCAGGTCGAGGAGCGGCGTGGACGAGCGCTGGAGTGCCAGCTGTCGCCATACGAACAGGCCCACGAGCGCGGCGCCGGCCAAGGTCATGGCCACCGGGGGCATGGGTGCCTGCGCCGCGTCCCCGGCACCGAGCCCGCTCAGGCCGTAGACCAGGGAACCGAAGCCCGCTGCCGCCAGGGGTACGGACACCCAGTCGATCGGGCCGGCCTGCGGCTCACCGATATTGACGAGTTTGCGACGGCCGAAGACGGCCATGGCTCCGGCGATGGGCAGCACGGCCAGGAACAGCAGGCGCCATGTACCCAACTGCAGCAGCACACCGGAGACCGCGGGGCCGAGTGCGGGTGCGACGGAGATGACGAGGGTGATGTTGCCCATGACGCGGCCGCGCTCCTGCGGGGGCACGAGGGTCATCAGCGTCGTCATGAGCAGCGGCATCATGACCGCGGTGCCGCCGGCCTGGATGACACGGGCCGCCAGCAGCACGGGAAAGGCGGGCGCGGCCGCGGCCAGGGCCGTACCGGCGAGGAACAGCGCCATGGCCAGGCTGAAGGCGGTCCGCGTCGTCACGCGCTGCAGGAACCACCCCGTCACCGGGATGACGACAGCCATGGTCAGCATGAAGGCCGTGGACAGCCACCCTGCGGCCGCCGCGGTGACCTCGAACTCGCGCATGAGCCGCGGGATCGCGTTGACCATGATCGTCTCGTTGAGGAGGACGACGAACGTGGACAGTACGAGAATCCGCAGTACGGCGGTGACGTGGGCAGGCGAGAGGGTGGGCGTTGCCTGTGGTGCGGGCGTTACGTGTGATGCGGGCATGGTGCCTTCCGTCATGTGAGCGTCTTCCGCACAGGGCAGCTCACAATGACGGACCGCGGCGCCGGGAAGAACTCATGGGTGTTCCCGATCCTGTCGGTGGCGCCGCCCGAGCACAAACCAATTTCCCGACCGCCCGCGGGTCTGCGGCCCGGAGGGCGTCGACACGCTCCCCGCGTCGACGGGAGGCGCCGTCGAGGAGACGCCAGGCAACCGGGGGGGTCAGACGGCGGGCGGGAAGACGAAGACCCGCTCCAGGAGGGTGTACAGGGAGTCACGGTCCTCACCGCTGAGCCTGTCCAGGCCCTCTTGCGTGGCGCGCATCTTCGCGCGGATCGCGTCGGTGACGCGCTCACCCTCGGCCGTGAGGATGACGTTCTTGACGCGCCGGTCGGAGGCGTCGGCCTCGCGGCGCACCAGGCCGCGCTTCTCCAGCCGGTCGATGATCCCGGTCATGTTGGAGGCGTCGCAGGTCAGGGTCTCGGCCAGGGAGCGCATCGCGGCGGGTCCCCGACGGAGCACGGTCAGGGCCTTGCCCTGGCTCGCCGTGAGGTTCTCGCTCGCCGCCGCGACGGTGAAGTCGCCGTAGTAGACGCCGAGCGACACGGAGAGCAGCTCCATGAGCTGGGCCGTGTCGGCGCGGGGAGCTTCTGTCATGCGAGCCACTCTAACCGGAGATACTTGACGATCTCAAGCTTCGACCTCTACCGTTCCCATTGCATGAAGTTATCAAGCATCAAGGTTGTCAAGTAATAGCCCCGAGGAGCGTCCCTGTGACCGTCACCGCGTCCCCCACCTCCCGCGCTGCCGAGATCCTGTCCCGGCCCGTCTCCCTGAACGGCCTGACCGTCCCGAACCGCATCGCGATGGCGCCGATGACGCGCATGTTCTCCCCCGGCGGAGTCCCCGGCGAGGACGTGCGGTCGTACTACGCCCGACGCGCCGCCGCCGGCGTCGGCCTGATCGTCACCGAGGGGACCTACGTCGGCCACGACTCGGCGGGGCAGAGCGACCGTGTGCCGCGGTTCCACGGCGAGGAGCAGCTGGCGGGATGGGCGAAGGTCGTCGAGGACGTGCACGCGGCGGGCGGCACGATCGTGCCGCAGCTGTGGCACATCGGCATGGTGCGCCGGCAGGGTCAGGCGCCCTACGCCGACGCCCCGGCGATGGGCCCCTCCGGCATCCGCCCCGACGGCACCGAGGGCACGGGCAAGGCCATGACCCAGAGCGACCTGGACGATGTCATCGGCGCCTTCGCCGAGGCCGCCGCGGCCGCCGAGCGCATCGGCTTCGACGGCGTCGAGCTGCACGGCGCCCACGGCTACCTCCTCGACCAGTTCCTCTGGGCGGGGACGAACCGTCGTACCGACGCGTACGGCGGCGACCCCGTGGCCCGTGCGAAGTTCGCGGCCGAGGTCGTGGCAGCGGTCCGCCAGACGGTCTCGCCCGACTTCCCGGTGATCTTCCGCTTCTCGCAGTGGAAGCAGGACGCCTACGACGCGCGGCTCGCCGAGACCCCGCAGGAGCTGGAGGCCATCCTGGCCCCGCTCGCCGCGGCCGGCGTCGACGTCTTCCACGCCTCCACCCGCCGCCACTGGATTCCCGAGTTCGAGGGCTCGGACCTGAACCTGGCGGGCTGGACCAAGAAGCTCACCGGCAGGCCCACGATCACCGTCGGCTCGGTCGGCCTCGACGGCGACTTCATCCACGCCTTCGCGGGCGAAGGCGCCCCGGTGCAGGGCATCGACGACCTCCTCGACCGCCTGGAGCGGGACGAGTTCGACATGGTCGCCGTCGGCCGCGCGCTGCTCCAGGACCCGGAGTGGGCCGCGAAGGTCCTGGCAGGGCGGACCGACGAGCTCAAGCCGTACGACGCGGCCGCGGTGAAGACGCTCAGCTAGCCCCGAACCGCGCGCCGATTCACCGCCGGCTGCCGCCACCCCTCTACCGCCGCCCCATTCCGTGTCCGGATCGGGGCGGCGGTCGGGGGTCGACGGTCGGCGAACGGCGGACGGCGGACGGCGGACGGCGGACGGCGGACGGCGGACGGCGGATCGGAGCCTCGCCGTCCGCCCCCTTGGTCAGCCGCCGCTCAGCGGCGATCGCCAGGTGGGATCGTGTCGCGATCCTTTCGTCAGACGGATGAGCAGGTGCTCCGCCGTGTCGGAAACGGTGTCCGGCGGCGCTCCGACTGCCATCAGGTCAGCACTGAGCCTTCCGATCGCCGCCGCCGGCACCTCCGGCTCGGCGAGGAGGGGAAGAATCAGCAGCAGCCGGGCAGCCGTGTCCTGGACGCCCTCGGCGGTGCGGGCCGGGGTGTCGGCGATGCGGACCAGTTCGTCCCACGTCAGCCCGGACCCCGCGAGGCCTCCGTCCCCACCGCCGATCCGCTGAACGGAACTTCGGCCGGGACGAGTGAGGAGGTAATCGATGCCGTACTCGCCGACCATGTTGCGGTAGACCACCACGACTCCGGGACCGTCTTCGGTCGGCACCCGGAACACCGGCCACCGTTCCGGGTCGAGGAGAACCTCCGACAACGCATCGGCATCCGCTCCGTCGTCACCGAACCACTCCGGAACAGGGAGCGCGGTACTCGACCCCTCACCCCCTGTCCCCAGCAGGTGGTTCGACCAGAAGCCGGGGCGAGCCAGCAGCGCCTCGCCCGCGACCAGGAACTCGTCGTCGTATCCCATGAACAGCACTCGTCGATCCTGTCACCAGCCACTGACACGCCTTACCGGCAGCGAGGCGGCGACTCCGGCTCGACCGGACCGAGCCGGTCCGGTCCTTCGCGCAAGGTCGGGCAGGGTCAGACGGCCGAACGGAAAGCGGGCAGGTATCCGCCCGACTGCCCGGCGGCCTTCGGGTGGTAGGAGTTGTACACCGGGACGGACAGGCTGTGCAGCCAGGAGTCCGCGGAGCAGATCTCGTGGCCCGTGAACTCGTCGACGACACTGGAGAAGGCGAAGCCCGCGTTCGCGGCCTGCTTCGCCAGAACGCCGTTGAGGGTGTCGGAACCCCGATTGATGGCCGCGCGCTCGGTTTCGCTGAGTCCGGCGATGCAGCTCCCGGACAGTTTGTAGAACCGGGGGTACCCGAGAACCACCACGCGCGCCTGGGGTGCGCGGCTGCGGATGTCTCCGTAGAGAGCGGAGAGCCCGCCGGGCAGCGTGCTGTTCATCTTCACGACGGCGGCGTCGACGGCCGCGACGCAGGTGGCCTCGCTGTTGAGCACGCAGGTCTGCATGACGTCCGCGAACCCGACGTCATTGCCGCCCGCCGTGACGCTGACGAGGGTCGTGGACGAGTTCAGAGGGGCGAGCTGACCGCTGCGGACGGAGCCGGTGGTCGCGCCGGAGCATGCGGTGAAGGAGAACGCCGAGGGGGAGTTGGCCGCTGCCCACAGGCGAGGGTACGCGTTGGTGCTGCGACGGCAGTCGCCGCTGTCCGAGAGGTAGCTTCCGGCCCCCACGCCGGAGGAGTACGAGTCTCCGAGGGCCACGTAGCGGTGGCCGGCGGCGGTGGCCGGCTGGGCGACTCCGAGGGCCGCGGCGGCCACTGCGAGCGCGGTGGACGCGGACAGCGCGATTCTTCGCCAGAGCATGGCGATCAGCCTCAAATCCTGAGCGTGGGAGGTGAGTTGGTTGAACGCGACACTTCTAGCAGGGCGGTGATACCCGCGGGTAGCCCTCGGAGCGGATGTCGTCCGCTTTGGGCGCATGTTTAGTTCTCCGCGCGTAGACTCGTCCCGTTTGCGGCCCGCGCGGGGCGGGCTGCGCGCCTCAGGGCGACCACCGTGACCGCTACGGCCACAGCTATGACCACGGCTTACAGCTACGGCTCCAACAAGCGGCACATCGAGGGCACTTCGGCATCCACGGGCCCGCACCGTCGGCGACCGCAGGCTCCGCAGGTCCTCCCCCGCGCGATCAACTCCCGAGGCCGCCAGGGCTACTCGACCGGCCCGGTCTGCTCGACCGGCTCCGCAGCAGTGGAGCGACCTACGAGCAGGCCGCCTCGCGCACCGCCGGGTCCGGGGCAAACCCGGTGCGGGAGCGCTCCCATTCTGGGATCGTCACACGCATGGAGACAGCACCGTTCGTCCGCCGCTACCGGCCCTCGGACCGCGCCGAACTCGCGGACATCTGCGTCAAGACGGCTCACGAGGGAGGCGACTCCTCCCCCCTCTACCCCGATCCCGAGCTGATGCCCGTCCTCTTCGCGTACCCCTACGTGGAGCTGGAGCCGGACTTCGCGTTCGTTCTGGACGACGGCGCCGGGCGGGCCGTCGGCTACGTCCTCGGGGTACCGGACACCGCCGGCTTCGCCGCCCGGTTCCGCGAGGAGTGGCTCCCCCGTGCGGCGGAGCGGTTCCCGGCACCCGCCGGGGTGCCCTGCACGCCCGCCGAGTCGATGGCGGTCCTGCTGCACACGCCGGAGCACATGGTCCGCGGGGAGCTGACCGGACATCCCGCGCACCTGCACATCGACCTCCTGCCCTCCTGGCAGGGGCGGGGGTACGGGCGCGCCCTCATGGACACACTCCTCGCGGCGCTGCACGCGCACGGCGTGCCCGCCGTGCACCTGTGCATGGTGCAGGCGAACACAGCGGCACGGGCGTTCTACGACCGCCTGGGGTTCGAGGCGCTGCACGTGCCCGACCCCGGACCCGTCTGGTACCTGGGCCGCCCGACGGCACAGGCAGCGGCCCAGCACTCCCCGTCCGGGCCCCCGCCGGCCACGGAGCCGGCCGGCGGGGGCCCGGGCGGCGGTCTTCAGCCGAGCCGCGGGGCGAGCCAGTCGAGCTCGGCGTAGCCGGCGCCTTCGCGAACCGGACCCGGCCGACGCCCTCGCGCAGGGGCACCCGGATGGTCGGGCGGCGGGCTTGACCTCGTCGCGGCGAGTGTCGGGCGGAGGTCGATGGGGGCCGACTCGGCGCGGCCCGCGCGGGCTGCCCCGGGTGACGCCGGGCAACCAGGGGGCCTCTCCGAGAAGAGGCGAGTCGCTCGCTGGGGACCGAGCCGCTCAGCGCTAGCTCAGGCGTACGGCGAGGGCGGCGATGTCGTCGTCCAGACGCCCTTGGGTGTAGCGAAGAAGATCGCGGTGGAGCGCGTTGAGAAGCTCGCGGGGTGGCGTCAGGGGTTGCCGGCGCGTCCAGGCCGCCAGGGGGAAGAACTCGCCGCGCCGATCGCGGGCCTCGGCGATTCCGTCGGTGTAGAGGAGCAGCAGGTCACCCGGGGCGAAGGCGCAGGTTTCGACGTTGTAGTGGTCGCCCAGCAGGTCCGCGAGGCTGAGCAAGGGCGAGGGAGTCCGCGATTCGACGACGCGCAGCGTCGCGCGGTTCAGGATCAGCGGCGGCGGGTGTCCGCAGTTGAGGACGTCGATCCTTCCGCCGGCGTCCGGGATCTCGACGAGAAGCGCGGTGGCGAAGCGCTCCATCGTCCCGTCGGGGGGAAAGGCTCCGTTGTAACGGGTGCAGGTGGCGTCGAGCCTGCGTGCGACGTCGACCATGTCCTTCTCGCTGTAGGCGGCCTCACGGAAGGCGTTGACGATGGCCGCGGCCGCTCCCACCGCCGGCAGGCCCTTGCCCCGTACGTCACCGATGAGCAGCCTGACACCGTACGGCGTGTCGACGGCCTCGTAGAAATCCCCGCCGATGCGCGCTTCGGCCGCGGCCGCGAGGTACAGCGACTCGATCTCGACGTTCCCGAAGCGGCGCGGCATCGGGCTGAGCACCACCTGCTGCGCCGCGTCGGCGACGAGCCGTACCTGCAGGAGGGTGCGTTCTCGCTGGAGCCGCACATGGCTTCCGTACGCCGCGGCGACGGTGACGGCGATGATCCCCGCGGCCGTCCACCATGTTCCGAGGTCGGGAAAGACGAGGCTGAGGCCGATCATCAGCACCAGGCAGACCGTGCCGAGCAGGACAGTGGGCAGGACCGGCCACATGGCGGCCGCCAGGGCCGGCGCGGCCGGCAGGAGGCGGCTGAAAGCCATCTCCGGCGGAGTGTTGTAGGCCAGTGCGGCAATCACGACGGTCAGTAGGACCGGCGATAGCCGCACGAACATCCCTGGGCCATAGCGCCGGCGGAGCCGTAGCCGTAGCTGTCCAGACTCGATCACACGGGACAGAATATCCACATAAGAGGGACAAAGCGCCTCGGGCAGCGGCGGTCACAGGGGGTGGCGGACGTCCTGCACAGCCCAGGTACCGGTCGCCGTCGGACAGACCGCTCCGTCCGGGTCGTCGGCGAGGCCTGGACCCGTCACAGGGCAGCGGTCATGACGGCGGCCGGGTCGGTTCGGGGATCGGGCCGTGGGAGGAGAGGATCATGCGCGCGGAGCGGTCTGCCATCTGCCCCCGGACCGGAGTCCGGGGAGCATGTCGGCGACCAGGTCGGCGCCGTCGGCCCGCGCGGGGCCCCCGCGGTTTCCTTCGCGGGACCGAGGAAGACGGTGTCGACCGGGCCGGTCGGCGGCCGGGCAGCAGGAGGGTGTCGGCGTGGGCAAGGGGGTGCTTCCCTCACCTCCGCCAGGAGGGCAGAGAAGGCTGCGGGTTCATTCGGCCGCCCTGTTCACACGGATCAACGTCTGCTGACCGTTGGCGACCAGCTTCCGCTCGCCGTCGCCCTGGACCCCGTACACCTCCACTTGGCACACGGTCAGGGTGCGCCCGGATTTCAGGACGGTGCCGATCGCTTCGAGGTGGTCGCCCGCGGCGGGGGCCAGAAGGTTGATCTTGTACTCGACAGTGAGGACCTCGGAGTGCTCGTCGAACAGAGTGAGCGCGGCGTAGCCGCCCGCGCTGTCCGCGATGGCGCTGGTGGCACCGGCGTGGACATAGCCGTGCTGCTGGGTCACCTCAGGACGGGCCGGGAGCACGATGTGGACGCGACCGGGGCCGATGTGGGCGAGGCGCGCGCCGAGATGGGCCATGAGGCCCTGCAGGTCGAAGCTGTCCTGGATGCGCTTCTGGACGGCGAGGCTCGCCTGTCCCTGCCGCGTCGGGACCTGTGCCTGGTCTTCCACGTGCATGCTCTCCTTCGGGACCGAGTCGGGTGGAGCTCGGGTAGCGCCGGGGCGCAGGGGGACGGAGGCTTCAGCCGGCCAGGCGTTCCACCAGCAGGAAGGCGCCGATGGCGATCATCATGGCACCGCTGACGCGGGTGACGACCCGGGCGGCCGAGGGCCGGGTCCTGAGGACCGTGCGGGCAAGCACGCCGACGCCGAGGTAGACGACGGCACACGCGACCAGGTGCATCGTGCTGAGCAGACCGGTCTGCGCGGCGACCGGCCAGCCGTCGGCGCTGTCGATGAACTGCGGGAACAGCGCGAAGTACAGCAACAGCGCCTTCGGGTTCAAGCCGCTGGTCCCGGCCCCCTTGAGCATGACCCGCATGCGGGAGGCCGACGCGCTCTCGCCCGTGGCCTCCGGTACGGCCGGCTGCCTCAGAACACCCCAGCCCAGCCACAGCAGGTAGCCGGCCCCGGCCACGGTCAGGGCGGTGAGCGCGGCCGGGGAACCCGCCACGATCACCGCGAGACCCGCGACGGCCACCAGCGCGTAGGCCGCATGCCCGGCGACCAGCCCGGTGACGGCGGGGACGACCGAGCGTTCCCGAAGACCGGCGGTGATCGCGTAGGCCCAGTCCGCGCCGGGGGTGAACACCAGGAGCAGGTCCACCGCCAGGAAGGCCGCCAGCGTCGTCGTATCCATCGATCGTTCCCTCTCACACTTCTTGCTCTGGAGGGAAGGCTAGGCTCGATGTGCCCGAAGGTGTTTGCGTCTTTACCCCATGATCGCGCGACCTGAGGGAGAATCTTCGCCATGGACGCCCTGGACCGGAAGATTCTTACCGAGCTGCAGCTCGACGGCCGCCTGACCATCACCGAGCTGGCCGCTCGCGTGAAGCTCAGCGTGTCGCCGTGTCACCGCCGGCTGCGCGACCTCGAACGTGAAGGCGCGATCCGCGGCTACCGCGCCGTCGTCGACCCGGCCGCCGTCGGCCTGAACTTCGAGGCGCTCGTGTTCGCCACCCTTCGCTGGGAGGACGCCGACACCGTGACGGCCTTCGAAGAGGCCGTGGCCGCCGTTCCGCACGTGCTTCAGGCGCAGCGCCTCTTCGGCGAGCCCGACTACCTCCTGCGGATCGCGACCGCCGACCTGGTCGCCTTCCAGAAGCTGTACGACCAGCAGCTCGCCCGGTTGCCCGGGGTCCAGCGCCTGACCTCCACCCTCGTCATGAAGAACGTCATCGACGACCGCCCCCTGCCCGAGTAGCCGGGTACTCCCCCATGGGTCGGCCCCGAGCCGGATACTCCCCGAGCTCCGGCACCCGCTGCGGGTACCTGTCAGCGGCCGGCCGAGGCGGCCACCCGGCAACGAGGAGCGCCCGCCCTGCGGGGACGTCACCCATCGCCGCGCCGCTCCGCGAGAGCGTCATACATCGCTGCGCCCCGCCGGGACGTCATCCGCCCTGACGTCTTCGATCTCCCAACGCAGCAGGTCGCCCGGCTGGCACTCGAGCACCTCGCAGAGCGCGGCGAGCGTCGCGAACCGCACCGCCTTGGCCCGGCCGTTCTTGAGCACCGCCAGGTTGGCGGGTGTGATCCCCACACGGCCGGCGAGCTCGCCCACGGACATCTTCCGCCTGGCCAGCATCACGTCGATGTCGACGACGATCGGCATCAGATGACCTCATCCAGCTCGGCCTGCATCCGCGCGGCCTCGACGTCGCGGTCGACGGCCTGAGCGAGCAGCATCCGCAGCACGAGGACGATGAGCGCGACCCCCAGAACGGCCACGCCGATCCCGGCCATGATGACGGTGACGCCCGGGTCCTCCCGTTGGCCCGGCGCGTTGATCGCCGTGACCGCGAACCACAGGACGGCAGCCGCCACGATCGCCCCGATCACGCCGTCCACGTAGCGGAAGGCGGCGAGGGAGAACACGGTTCCGCGTCGCACCATCGCCACCAGCCGCCAGACACAGACCAGAGCGACCTGCGCCGAGGCCATCCCCAGGATCACGATCACGCGCAACGGGGTGAGCGGAAGCGACCCGTCCTCCGGGTCACTCCCACTGACCAACACCCACATCATCAAAGCCTGTACGCACACGGTGCCGGCCAGCACCACGGCGAGCACGGCGCGCAACGCACGCACTGCCAGCTTTCCCATTGACTCACCCTTACATCGATTTACGATGGGAACCTATCGAATTTCGATAGGTTCGGCAAGTGTGGGACGCGGATGGCGGTGGCTTGCCCCGGCGGCTGGAGTGCACCCGTCACCAGAGTCTTGAGGCAGCGCACCTAAGGGGTGCCTCTGGAACCGTCTGCAGACTGGGGCGTCGGGGGGTGGTCGATGGTGGTGCCGTCAGGATTCCGCCCGAAGGCGGCCTCCAGAACGTCGGGGAGGTCTTCCTCGGAGACCGTCGCGCGCACGTCCGCCAGAACCTGGGGAAAGTCGTCATCGTCGATGACACCCATGTGCTCCTGGCGGAGTTGGTAGACGATCTCGACGAGCTCCGGCCTCAACCGCATCCAGGCACGGGAGGTGCGGATCTCCTCATCGACCTGGTGCATGAACCAGCGCATGACCTCGTACGGAACGTCAGCGTGCCCTGCGTGCGGGTTGAAGCACACCGTCGGCTCCCGCGCCGGATCCTCGTCGGGGACGATGGCGATCACGAGAGTCTGTTGCCCGGCCACGAGATCCAGTTCCAGATACCAGGCATCATCGGGCACGGAGTACACCGCGGTGATCGCGTAGTCGCCGTCGGGGTGTCGAAAGACCATTTGCCGCATGCTGCCACGCCGGGCCGAGAAGGTCGCCTCCGAATGTTGCGGCCCAACGCCCCTATGCCCGGGCCCAGACGGGGATGGAGCGAAGCCGAGCGCCGCCGTCCTGGTAAGCAGCCCTTCGGTGGGGCCGTTTCCGGCGACGGTCACCTCGCCTACGAGGACATCGTCACCACCGTCTGAACCGGCTCAGCCCGCGCCATCCCCCACAGCGCGCCATACGCACCGCCACGGACGCACGGCCACCACGCACGCGCCACCCCACACGCACGCCACGCCTCGCGCCCCGATCGGCCCGCGTCCCTTCACGCGCTGTGGCTCGCGCTGCTCGCCACGCCCCTCGCCGCGAGCGCCAACAGCCCCGTCCTCATCCTCCCGGACATGGCCGGATCCTTCGGTGTCACCACCGCCACGGCGACCTGGCTCGTGACCGTCTTCGCCTGGGCCGTCGCCGTCGGCACCCCCCTCATGGCGGGGCTCCTGCGCCGCCGAGGACTGGGCGTCACACTCCGGCTCGCCGCCGTCCTCATCACCGCCGGCACCGCCGTCGTCGCCGCGGCACCCTGGCTCCCCCTCGCCATGGCGGGCCGCGCCGCCCAGGCGATGGGCGGCGCCGGTCTCGTCACCGTCGCCATGAGCCTGGCGGGCTCGGTCCGCCGCATGGGCGTGATCACCGCGGGCTTCGGCATTCTCGGTGCCGCCGGCCCTCTGCTCGGCTCCACCATCGCCGGCGCGGCCTCCTGGCGCCTCTCCCTCGCCGTCGGAGTCGTCGCACTCCTCGCCCTGCCGGCCGTCACACGGCGCGCCGAGCTGTCCGCCCCCAGCCGGACCACCCCTTTCCACGGCCGCGGCGCCACCCTCCTCGTCCTCCTCGCCACCGCCCTGGTCCTCATCCCCCGCTTCCCGCTCCCGGCGATCGCCGCCTCCCTCGCGGTCGTCGCTCTGCTGGCCCTCCACGTCCGGAGCCACCCCGACGGCTTCGTCCCGGCCTCACTCCTGCGCACCAGGACCTTCGTCCTCTCCACCCTGCTCGCGTGCACCTTCGCGACCTCGTACTTCACCCTCCTCTTCGCCGTCCCGCGGCTGCTCGACGACCGGACCGACTGGTCCACCTCCACCATCGGCACCGGCCAGCTGATCGCCCTCCTGACCGGCTCCACGCTCTCCATGGCCCTGGCCGCCTCCGCGACCCGGTGGGGCCGCCCGCGCGTCCTCACCATCCTGCTCACCACCGGATCGCTTGCCCCGCTCACCGCACTCCTGACCCCCTGGCCGGCGCTGCTCCTGCCGGCGGCGACGCTCGCCGTCCTCACCGCGAGCGCCGGCCAGGCCACCCTGGCGGTCTATGCCACCCAGGCCGCGCCCACCGCGCAACGCCCCACCGCGATCGGCCTGTTCAACCTCGGCTACCAGCTCGGCGGCGCCTTCGGCCCCGCGATCGCCGCACTCGTCATCCTGAGCGCCTGAACCGCACCACCCCACGCCACGTCCAGACATCCGCGGCCGCCCCATGCCCGCGCATGGGGCGGCTGCGGACGCATGCGGACGACGACACCAGCGACTAAGATCTATGGCGACATCGCGTGCCGGTCACCGACCGGGTGAGGCATGGAGGTGTCGGGAGATGCCCTCGGAGGCATTCCTTGTCTGTCGAGCTGAACCACACCATCGTCCACGCCCGGGACAACCGGGAATCCGCGGAGTTCTTCGCGAACCTGCTGGACCTTGAGATCACCGCCGAATGGGGGCCGTTCGTCGCGGTCGATCTGAGCAACCACGTCACTCTGGACTTCGCCACGATCCCGGCGGACAGGATCACACCCCAGCACTACGCCTTCCTGGTCTCCGACGAGGAGTTCGACGCGGCGTACACACGGATCCGGCAGCTCGGTGTCGAGCACTACGCCGACCCGCACCGGAAACAGCCCGGTGCGATCAACCACCATGACGGCGGCCACGGCGTGTACTTCGTCGACCCGGCGGGTCACTTCATGGAGCTGATCACCGTGCCGTACGGCGGCCGGCCCTCGTAGACGACCGCATGGAGGGCCGCGCCCGGCGCGGCCTTCGATCGCGCCCTCGGTCTCCCTCTCCTTCTCCGTCCCACCGGAGTCCGCACGGTCAGCCGGTGACGGCAGCGGGCACGTCGTCCCAGGCCAGCGAGGACATCCTCCAGCCGGCCGGGGTCAGGAGGTACTGGGTGGTCTTGCGGCCGGAGCCCTCGAACCACGCGCCGTCGTGGTAACCGGACTTGCGGTACTCGCTGAAGCGATGGGCGATCGATCCGAAGATCTCGGTGCGCGCGGAGACCTCCTTCTCGGAGAACTCCGTCAGGGTCCCGTCCGTGAGCATCCTCTGACGAGGCTCGATGAACGCGTCGAGGTCGTAGATCACCGGTTCGCCTCCGACGTTCGCGATGATCCTTCCCTGCGGGATGAACACGTCGCGGATGACGTCGAGGTCGGGACGCCTGCCGCCGGTGTTGGTGAAGGCGCCGACGAACACCCCCATCAACCGGTCGAGTTCGGCCTGGACGCCGGACGCGGACCCTTCCCTCACCGTCGGCCACTCCTCGGCGAGGACCGACCAGACCTCGATGTCGTGCCGCACACCTCGGTACGGAGAATGCCTCCGCAGCACCCCGTCGCGCGTCATGCCGAGACGACGCGCGGCCCCGATGCTGCGGGCGTTGTGCGCCGCGACCCACCACTCGACCCGGCTCATCCCCCGCTCGGTGAAGGCCCAGTCGATCAGGGTCCGGCAGGCCCGGTTCACCAGACCCCGCCCCTCCCCCGCCTTCTCCAGCCAACAGCCGATCTCACACACGCCCGAGGTGCTGTCGAAGCGGGTGAACATCACGCCGCCGACCAGGGTGTCGTCCAGCCAGATGCCGAAGATCCCGCCGTTGTCCGTGGCCAGCCGGTCGGCGTAGCGCTGGAGGGTGGCCGTGGCGGAGGGAAGGTCGGTGCTGAAGGTCGCCCAGGGGATCCACGGGTCGACGGCGTCCCGTGCGCGGTCGATGTGGGCGAGGAACTCCGGTGCCCGCCAGGGCTCCAGGGGGCGGAGCAGGGCACCATCGCCGATGGGCAGGGTGAACATGTGAGCATCGCTCCCTCGGTGCGTAACAAGCGTTCGGTACGTAAGCTAACAGCATGCCGCCCGCACCCGGAGACCGTGACGCCCGCCGCGAGGACGTATCCGAGACGGTGTGGCAGGTGCTCGCCGACAAGGGGTTCGGCGGGCTGACGCTGCGCGCCGTCGCCGCCGCGATGGGCGTCTCGACCGGGATGCTCATGCACTACTTCCCGACCAAACGCGCCCTGATCGCACACGCCCTGGACCTGCTGGAGAAGCGCACCGCGGAACGTCCCCGCCGGGCCCGTCCCGGCGCGGGCCTCGCCACCGTGCGCGTCATGCTGCTGGACATCCTTCCGCTGACTCCGGGCGACACCGCCCGCAACCGCATCTGGGTCAGCTCCTGGGACCTCTCGCTCGCGGACGACGGCCTCGGCGCGGAGCAGGCCGACCGCTACACCCGGCTGCGCTCGACCCTCCTCCCCCACCTGGAGGCCGCACGCGACCTGGGCGAACTCCCGGCGGACACCGATCTGGAACAACTCGCCGCCACCGCCGTCGCCTTCACGCACGGCCTCGTCGTCCAGGCCCTGTTCGACCCCGTCCGGTTCCCGGAGGAGGTACAGAGCGCGATGCTCGACGAGTTCCTCGCGACGATCGCGCCGCCCCGCCCCCTCACCGGCACCCGCACCGCAACCGGCACCCCCACCGGTGCCGGCACCGACGATCACCGTCAGGCCATCGGCCACCGGTAGAGCAACCGCGAGCCCGACTGCGGCAGTTCGCGTCGACAGAACTCTTGCCGGGGCGACTCCACCTCTCTAATGTGAACCTTCAAATCCCGGGATCGTCATGCATTTGGGCACTCAGAGGGACTGAATTTGAACGCTCAAACTACAGGATCTTCCGATGCCGGCACCCGCGCGGCTCCCGGTCGGTCCACCTCCGATCACAGCCCGATGCCGGGCTACCTCGATCACGCCAGGATCGGCCCGCTCTCCCACCGGGCCTCCGCCGCGCTCGCCGCCGCGACCGGGCTGGCCGGTCGAGCGAACCCCGACGACCTCGACCGGCTGTTCGCCCTCAGCGACGCCGCCCGTACCTCAGCGGCGCGGCTCCTCGACGCCCGGCCCCACGAGATCGCCCTCGCCCCGTCCACCAGCAACGGCCTGTTCACCGTGGCCGCCGCACTCCAGGGTCCCGGCACCGTGCTCGTGCCCCGCGGCGAGTTCCCCGCCAACGTCTATCCCTGGCTTCGCTTCGCCGGCCGCGGCGGCCCGGAGGTCCGCGTTCTCGCCCCGGACGGGCAGCGTCACATCACCGCCGATCTTCTGCGCCGTCATCTCACGCCCGACGTCACGGCACTCACCGTCAGCGCCGTCGATTCGCTCACCGGCCATGTGGCCCCGCTCGCCGCTCTCAAAGAGGTCCTCGGACCCGACCGGCTCCTGATCGTCGACGCCATCCAGGGGCTCGGTGCCGTCCCCCTCGAAGCGGAAGCCGCCGACGTCCTCGTCAGCGGCGGCCAGAAGTGGCTACGGGCCGGCTGGGGAGCAGCACTGCTGCTGATCCGCGACCGGTGCGGCGAGCGTCTCGGCCCCGGGCTCGGCGGCTGGGCCGGAGTCACGGAGCCCTTCGCCGTACGGCATCCTGCGCCCTCCCTGCCCGGGGCAGCCGCCCACCTGGCCACCAATCCCGACTTCCCGGCCGCCGCGGCCATCGGCGCGGCCGTCGACGACCTGATCGAGCAGGGCGGCCCGACCGTCATCGGTGCCCGGATCAGAGCGACCCTCGCGGAGCTGCTCGACCGGGCGCGGCGGGCGGGCGCCGAGGTCCTGTCGGATGGACTGGAGCCCCAGGAGCGCGGGGGAATCGGCACCTTCCGCCTCCCCGGCCATGACCCCTGCGCCGTCCATGGCGCCCTCGGAACGGCCGGCGTGATCGCCACGCGCCGAGACGAGTGGATCCGGCTCTCTCCCCACGCCTCCACCCCGCCCGCCGCGGCGGACCTGTTCGCGGAGGCACTGCGCACCCTCACCCACAGCAGCACCAGCACCAGCACCAGCACCGAAAGCAGTACCCACACCCGTACCCGCCACGACGCCCAGGAGCCGACATGTCCCACCAGCTGACCCGCCGACAGATGCTTCACCTCGCGACCGCCTCCGCCGCCGGGCTCGGCCTGGCCGCCTGCGGCGGTGGCGGATCGGGCGGCGGCGCCGCCGGTGCCGACGGTGACAACGGGAAGATCACCGTCTGGAGCTGGACCACCGCGGCCGAGGCCCTGCGCGGGGTCGTCCCCTCCTTCGAACGGGACAACCCCGGCATCAAGGTCGACGTGCAGGACGTGGGCAACCCCGCCATCTGGGACAAGATCACCGTCGGTCTCGCCTCGGGCGGCAAGGGAGTCGCCGACGTCCTGCACATCGGAGTCGACTACCTGCCCGGCTACCTGGAGAAGTTCCCCGAGGGCCTCGCCGACCTGTCCAGACTCGGCGCCGACCGGCACAAGGACGCCTTCGTCGAAGGTCTGTGGCCGACCGTCATGGGCAAGGACGGAGCCGCCCACGCCCTCCCGTGGGAGGTCAACCCCCTCGGTCTCTTCTACCGGCACGACTACTTCGAGAAGGCCGGTGTCGACCCCGCCTCCCTCACCAGCTGGGACGACCTCATCGCCGCGGGGCCGAAGATCCGTGCCGCCACCGGCGCCCAGCTGCTCGGGCTCGACAAGCCGGGCACCAAGCAGGACATGGACTTCTTCCAGAACCTGATGCAGCTCCAGGGGGCCTTCTACTTCGACGCCGAGGGCAGGGTCACCCTCGCCTCCCCGCAGGCGGTGCAGGCCCTCACCGTGATCAAGCGGCTCAACGACGGCGGCCTGCTCGCCGACACCGCCGGCCAGGGCACCTGGAAGCGCCTCGTCGGCCAGGGCAAACTCGCCACCGTCCCGTACCCCGCCTGGGCCATCGAGTACCTGGCCACCAAGTTCCCCGCCCAGAGCGGCAAGTGGCGCGTCATGCAGGCGCCCGCCGCGGTCCCCGGGGGTGGACGCAGCGCCATCGTCAACTCCACGTACCTGACCGTCTCCGCCACGAGCAAGCGACGCAAGGCGGCCTGGCGCTTCATCGAGTACGCGTTGACCAAGCCGGCCGAGATCAACCGGATGTTCGCCTCCGGCGGCGTCTTCCCCGCCCTCAAGGGGGCTTACGCCGACCCGAAGTTCAGCGCGCCCCACCCCTTCTACGGGGGCCAGCAGGTGCTGCGGTCCTTCGTCGCATCGCTCGACTCCGGTTCGGACGCGACCAACTTCACCGGTGACTACAGCCGCGCCCTGAAGATCGCCGCCGACGCCCAGAGCCAGGTGCTGATCAAGGGCGCCGACCCGGCCGAGGCGCTGAAGGCCGCGGCCAAGCAGCTCGCCCAGCAGACCGGCCGGCAGCAGGCGGCCTGACCATGTCCCTCGCCCCGTCCGAAAGCGCCCCCGGCGGAGCCCCCGCCGTCGCGACCGGCACGCCCGCCGGTCGCGGTGGCCACCGCCGCCCCGGCAGGGCCCGCTCCGGCTCCAGTCGCTCGGGCCTCGCCCGTCCCGGCCGGCGCCGGCTGCTGACCCGTGGCTCCGTCCCGTACCTGCTGATCATGCCTGCCGTCCTGGGCTTCGCGGTCTTCAAGGCGTACCCCATCGCGGCCTCGTTCTGGATCAGCCTCACGACCGGGAACGGCGACGCCCGGCAGTTCGCGGGACTCTCCAACTACCGGCGACTCCTGGACGATCCGCTGTTCTGGACCGCGTTGAGGAACACCGCGCTGATCCTGGTCGTCCAGGTGCCGCTGATGCTCGGCCTCGCCCTGCTCGTCGCCCTCGGGCTCAACTCCACCAAGGTCTGGCTGCGCCCGCTGTGGCGACTCGGTGTCTTCGTCCCCTCGCTGACCGGCCTGGTCGCCGCCGGCGTGATGTTCTCGGTGATCCTGAACCACGACGCGGGACTGCTGAACTGGGTTCTCTCCCTGTTCGGCATCGACCGGGTGAACTGGCTCGGCAGCCCCTACTGGGCCCGCGTCGGCGTCGTCCTCGTCATCACCTGGCACTACACCGGCTACAACGCCGTGATGTACCTCGCCGGCCTCCAGGGCATCCCCAAGGAGCTGTACGAGGCCGCGATGGTCGACGGCGCGGGACCGGTCCGCCGCTTCTTCGCCATCACCCTGCCCCAGTTGCGGCCGATCCTCCTGCTCACCGTGGTGCTCTCGACCATCGGCACCCTGCAGCTCTTCGACGAGCCGTACGTCCTCACCGGCGGCGGCCCCGACAACTCCACCCTCACGGTCACCATGTACCTCTACAACAACGGCTTCAAGTACTTCGACTTCGGTTACGCCTCGGCCCTCGCGTACGCGCTCGCGCTCATCGTGTCCGTGCTCGGCATCCTCCAGGTCCGCCTGATGGGAGAGCGCCGATGAAGTTCCGCGGCCCCCTGCTCACCGTGTTGCTCGCGGGTGCCTTCGGGCTCTGCGTCGGACCGTTCTGGTGGCTCGCCATGGCCGCCACCCAGGACGACAAGGACGTGTTCTCCTGGCCGCCGAAGCTGCTGCCCGGCAGCCACCTCATGGAGAACCTCCAGGGCCTCCAGGAGTCCATCGGTCTCACGCGGGTCCTCGTCAACACCCTTGTGGTGGCGGGTCTCCAGACCGTCGGCGCGGTCGTCGTCTCGGTCCTCGCCGGGTACGCCTTCGCCAAGTTCGACTTCCGCGGGCGCAATCTGTTCTTCGTCCTGCTGCTCAGCACCCTCGTCATCCCCGACGCGGTGATGCTGATCCCGATCTTCCAGATGATGATGGACCTGGGCCTGATCGACTCGTACGAGTCCGTCGTCCTGCCCGGCCTGGTGACGCCGTTCGGCATCTTCCTGATGCGGCAGGCGCTGCGCTCGATGCCCGACGAACTCCTGGACGCGGCCCGCGTCGACGGCGCGGGCGAACTGCGCGTGCTGTGGCGGATCGTCATCCCGGTCAACCGGCCGATCATCGCGGCGCTCGCGCTCTTCGTCTTCCTCGGCGGCTGGAACCAGTTCGTGTGGCCGCTGATCGCGCTGCGCAGCCCCGAGATGTACACGCTGCCCGTCGCCACCGCCACCTTGCAGGGTCTGTCGACCACCGACTACGCGCAGGTCCTGCTCGCCGGAGCCATCGCCGCCATCCCCGTGATGGCCCTCTTCCTCGTCCTGCAACGCCAGTTCATCTCCGGCCTGCTCGCCGGGGCCACCAAGGAGTGATCGCCGTGACCACCGATCCGAAGTCCGTCGCCTCGCAGGGCGCTGTTCCGCAGCACGTCGACCCCGGGCATGACGCCGACCCCCGGCAGGCCGATCTCCGGCAGCCCGACCCCCAGGAGTCCGTTCCCCAGGAGCCCGTCCCGGCCTGGCGACCGGGCACGCCGACCGGAGATACTCCCGGCGCCGTCGTCCACCGCCGGCTCGCCACGGGCCTGTTCCACTCCACCGGAGAGCCGCTCGCCCTCCACCTCACCGGACACGGCGGCGACCGGTGGGCGGCCAGCGTCGCCCGGATCCAGGACGGCGTGGCGCTGATCGAGGTCACGGCGGCGCAGGCCGTCACCCTCCGCGCCGAATGGCGTGTCCCCTGCGTCGGGGCCACCGCCTACTGGACCCCGGACACCGACGCCTCCCGCTGGCTGCCGCCTTCCTGGATCACGCCCCGGACCGTCTCGCTCGCTCTCGGCGCCCCTGTCGCCAGTCTGGTCGGCGCCCACGACCGCGCCCTGTGCACGGCCGCCGCCGGAGAGACCGCCGCACCCGTACGCGTCGGCGCCGGTGTCGTGGAGGAGAGCGGGGAGTTCGCGTTCACCGTCGAACAGGACCTCGCTCCGGACGGGCCACCGATGCGGCTGCGGATCGACCTCAGCGGCCGTCACTTCGCCACCACCCTGCGGGCCGTCACCGACTGGTGGGCCGAGGGCGTGGACCACCCGGGCGTCGCCCCCGCCGCCCGGATGCCCGCCTACTCCACCTGGTACAGCCTCCACCAGAACGTCGACACCGCCACCGTGGAGCAGCAGGCCACCCTCGCCGCCGGCCTCGGCTGCGAGAGCGTCATCGTCGACGACGGCTGGCAGACCGCCGACCGCACCCGCGGTTACGGCCACTGCGGCGACTGGGACCCCAACCCGGAGGCCTTCCCCGACCTCAAGGCCCACGTGGCCGAGGTCCACCGGCGCGGTCTCGCCTACCTCCTCTGGTACGCCCTGCCGTTCATCGGCCGGCACAACGACGCCTGGGACCGCTTCAAGGACAAGGTCCTGCGCGAGGAGCCCCACCTGGAGGCGGCCGTCCTCGACCCCCGTCACCCCGAGGTCCGGACCTATCTGATCGACAAGGTCTGCCGCGCGGTCGAGGAGTGGGGCATGGACGGGGTGAAGCTCGACTTCATCGACCGTTTCGCCGTCGCCGACCCCCCGCCCGCACCGGCGGGCGCCGACCGCGACACCGTCCACGAAGGCCTGCTCCAGCTCCTCGCCGAGCTCGACACCCGCCTGCGCCGCACCCGGCCGGACGTGATCGTCGAACACCGCCAGCCGTACGTGAGCCCGAGCCTCTGGCCGTACGCCACCATGGTCCGCGCCACCGACTGCCCGCTCAGCCCCGCCGAGAACCGTCAGCGCACCGTCGACTGCCGGCTCACCGCGGGACCGCTCGCCGTTCACGCCGACATGATCATGTGGAACTCCGCCGAGGCGCCCGAGTCCGTGGCCGTCCACCTGATCAACGCGCTGTTCTCGGTACCGCAGATCTCCGTCGACCTCTCCGCACAGACGCCCGGCCGGCTCGCCGCCCTGCGCTTCTGGCTCGGTGTCCTCCGCCGCCACGCCGACGTCCTCCAGCTCGGCGACCTGGAGCCCGCCCGCCCGGACCTCGGCTACCCGCTGGTCAGCGCCCACGGCCATCGCACCAGCGTGGTCGCCCGGTACGCGCCGCTGCCCGTCGCCCTCCCGGACCGGGACGGCGCGGACGGTCCGCGGACCCTGCTCGTCGCCAACGCGGACCGCGACCCCGTGGTGCTCCTCGTGGCCACCCGGCAGGAACGGGCCTTCGCCCTCGTACAGGACTGCGGTGGTGAGATCCTGTCCGAGACCGTGCTCGACCTCGTCCCCGGGGTGAACCCGGTGACGGTGCCGACCGGCGGCCTGCTCACCCTGACCCGAGAGCACTGAACGACGAAGGGGCCGGGGACGGCCGTCCGCCGTCCCCAGCCCCTCCGACCACCGCCCCCAGAGGAACGATGACCGCTCGACAGGTGACCATCGAGGACGTCGCACGCGCGGCGGGAGTCTCCCGCCAGACCGTCTCGAACGCCCTCAACGCCCCCCACCGGCTGCGCGCCACCACCCTGGCCCGGGTCACCGCCGCCATCGACGAACTCGGCTACCAGCCCGATCAGTCCGCCCGAAGTCTGCGCACCGGCACCCGCAAGGTCATCGGCTATCCGGCCCCCGTCGACAACCCCGCCGATCCGAACCCCCTGATGGGCGGCTTCCTCCAGGCGCTGGTGAGCGCCGCCGACGCCGTCGGCCACCGCATCCTGCTGTTCCGTTGCGACCCCCAACAGGGCCTCGCGGCGGTCGCCAAGTCCTTCAACGGGCTGATCGCGGCCCGGCAGGTCGACGGGTTCGTCCTCTCGGACGTGGTGCACGACGACCCGCGCGTCGACGTGCTCGCCGAGGCCGGCTTCCCGTTCGCCGCTTTCGGCCGCACGGCCCCGGGCCGCCCGCAGAACTGGGTGGACATCGACTCCGCGGCCGCCACGGCCGCCCTGGTCGGCCTCCTGCTCGAGCAGGGCCACCGCAGGATCTGCTACGTGAATTCCGCGGCCTCGCTGCCCTGGCTCGCCGACCGGCGGGCCGGCCTGCAGCAGGCCGCGGCCGCGGCACCCGACGGCGCCTTCGAGGTCGGCGTACCCGACGACGATCCGGCCGCGCTCTCCCAGGCCCTGCAGCGTCTGCTCGTCGGCCCCGACCGCCCGACCGCCCTGGTGTGCGCGAACGACTGGCTCGCCCTCGCCGCCTACCATGCCGTCCGTGCGGCCGGCCTCACCGTCGGAGCCGACGTCGCCGTCGCCGGCTTCAACGACATGCCGCACTGCACACTGATCCAGCCCGCCCTCACCAGCGTGCGCCTGCCCCTGTCCGGCATCGCCCACGCCCTCGTCGCCCGGCTGATCACCGCGGTCGAGGACCCCGCCGCCGCTCCCACGACTGGGCTGCTGCTCCCGGCAGAGCCGGTCGTACGGGGCAGCACACCGGCGCGGTAGCCGTGCCGCCGGCCATGATCCGAACGGACCCCTAGCCTTCGGCCGGTCCCCCGCTCCTGGCCCAGAGGGAACGGACGTGGCCCAGGTGCCGGGTCATGCAGGCCTCCGCGCCCTCGGCGTCCCCGGCGAGCATCAGGTCGAGCAGTTCCAGATGCTCCTCGGCAGAGGGAATGAGGTCACCGCTCTCGTCGAGGGATGTGAGCCCGTACAGGCGTGACCGCTTGCGCAGATCGCCGACGGTCTCGACGAGGCGCTCGTTGCCCGCGAGGCCGAGCAGGGTGAGGTGGAAGAGCCGGTCGGCCTCCAGGTAGCCGATGAGGTCGTGCTCACGGGCGGCGCGCACGATCTCCGCGGCCACCGGCCGCAGCGCCTCCAGGTCCTCGCGCGTGGCGGACCGGGTGACGCGGCCGACCGTCGGGATCTCGATGAGCGCGCGGATCTCGGTGTACTGGTCGAGGTCGCGTTCGTCGACCTCGGTGACCCGGAACCCCTTGTTGCGGACGGGCTCGACCAGCCCCTCGCGGGCCAGGTCGAGCATCGCCTCACGCACGGGTGTGGCGGAGATGCCGAAGTCCTCTGCCAGGGTGGGGGCCGAGTACACCACGCCCGGCCGCAGTTCGCCGGAGATCAGGGCGGCGCGCAGGGCATGGGCGACCTGGTCGCGCAGCCGCTCTCGGGAAGCGTTCAGGTCGCGGTGGGTCAGGTGCCCCATGGAGGTGGTGATCCCTTCGGTTCGTTCTGCGTCACCACCGTACGATGTCACGTCGCGGCGCCCGCGGGTGCCAGGGTGTACGTCCGGGAGGACGTGTAGAACTCGAGGGCCGCCCTGCCCTGCTCGCGCGGGCCGTGACCGGACTGCTTGGCCCCGCCGAACGGCAGGTGGAAGTCGACGCCGGTGGACGGGGCGTTGATCCGGATCATGCCGGTGTCGACGAGGTCGAGCCCGTACAGGGCCGCGTCGAGGTCGGCCGTGTGGACCGAGGTGACGAGGCCGTACGGCACGGAGTTGGTGATCCGTACCGCGTGGGCGAGGTCGTCGGCGGGGAGCAGCGCGGCGACGGGACCGAAGACCTCCTCGTTGAGCAGTCGGTGTCCCGGCGGGACCTTCTCGACCAGGGTCGGGGCCGCGTACCAGCCGGGTGTCGTGGGGACGGTGGCGCCGGCGAGGGCGGGGAGCCCCTGCCAGGCCTCGACCACCCGCTCGCGGGCGCTCTCGTGGACGAGCGGACCGCACACCGTCCCCGGATCGGCGGGGTCGCCGACCCGGACGGCCCGGAAGGCTTCGGAGAGGGCCTCGCGCAGGGGGTCGAGGGCGGCGCCGACCGCGATGATCCGGCTGGTGGCGGTGCACTTCTGGCCCGCGAACCCGGCGACGGCGGCGGCGATGTGGGCCGCTGCCTGACCGATGTCCGCGTCGGGCAGGACGATCGCCGCGTTCAGGCCGCCCATCTCGGCCTGCGCGGGGATGCCGCGCGCCGTCGCCGCGCGGACCACGGCCCGGCCGACGGGGGTGGAGCCGGTGAAGGAGACGACGTCGGCCGCGGAGACGAGGGCGTTGCCCTCGGTGGCACCGCCGGGCAGGACGGCGAACACGTGGTCCGGCAGGGCCTGTCGGACGATCTCGGCGAGTCGCTGGGCGCATGCGGTGGCTTCGGGGGCCGGTTTGAGGACCACCGTGTTGCCGACCGCGAGTGCCGGAGCGGCCTTCCAGCTCGGGATGGCGAAGGGAAAGTTCCAGGGCGTGACGAGCCCGGCCACGCCGTGGGGGCGGCGCCGGTTCAGGAGCAGCCCGGGACCTGCCGCGGTCTCGTGGACGGAGCCGGTGGGCTCGAACGGTGCCTGGGCGTAGTAGCGCCAGATCGCGACGGTGCGTGCGACCTCGGCCCTGGCCTCGGTGAGGGGCTTGCCGACCTCGCGTACGGCGAGGGCGGCGAGCTCGTCGGCCGCGGCCTCCAGGGCCGCGGCGACCGCGCCGAGCGCGGCCGAGCGGGCGGTGGCTCCGGCGCGCAGCCAGCCGGGCTGGGCGGCCCGGGCCCGCTCGACGGCATCGGCGGCGGCGAAGGCGCCGGGAGCGGGGAGGCTGACGAGCACGTCGGTCGGGTCGGCCGGGTTGTGCGAGACGAGGGTGGACCTGTCGGTGATCACAGGAGGAAGCCTCCGGGGAAGGGGTCGTCCGGGTCGAGGAAGTACTGGGCGGTGCCGGTGATCCAGGCACGGCCGGTGACGGTCGGGACGACGGCGGGCAGGCCGCCGACCTCCGTCCCTGCGGTGAGCCGGCCGGTGAACCGGGTGCCGATGAAGGACTCGTTGACGAAGTCTCGGTCGAGCGGGAGTTCGCCCCGTGCGTGGAGCTGGGCCATGCGCGCGCTGGTCCCGGTGCCGCACGGGGAACGGTCGAACCAGCCGGGGTGGATGGCCATCGCGTGCCGCGAATGCGCGGCGTCGGAGCCGGGCGCCGAGAGGTAGACGTGCTTGAGTCCGGCGATTTCGGGGCGGGTGGGGTGTACGGGCCGGTCCGGGGAGGCGTTGATCGCGTCCATGATCGCGAGTCCGGCGGCGAGGAGGTCGTCCTTGCGGTCGCGGTCGAAGGGCAGCCCGAGGTCGTCGAGGGGGACGAAGGCGTAGAAGTTGCCGCCGAAGGCGAGGTCGTAGGTGACCTTGCCGAATCCGGGGACGTCCACCGCGCGGTCCAGGCCCACGCAGAAGGCGGGGACGTTGGTGAAGGTGGCGGACGTCGCCGCGCCGTCCTCCACCTGGACGTCGACGGAGACGAGACCCGCCGGGGTGTCCAGGCGGACGGTGGTGACCGGTTCGACGACCGGCACCATGCCGGTCTCGACGAGGACGGTGGCGACGCCGATGGTGCCGTGGCCGCACATCGGCAGGAGGCCCGACACCTCGATGTAGAGGACGCCGTAGTCGGCGTCGGGGCGGGTGGGCGGCTGGAGGATGGCGCCGCTCATGGCCGCGTGCCCGCGCGGTTCGAACATGAGGAGCGTCCTGAGGTGGTCGAGGTGCTCGATGAAGTGGAGCCTGCGCTCGGCCATGGTGGCGCCGGGGATCACACCGACGCCTCCGGTGATGACCCGGGTGGGCATTCCCTCGGTGTGGGAGTCGACTGCGTGGAAGACATGACGCGTACGCACGCGGAGTTCCTTTCGGTCCGGTCGGTGGGTCCGGTCAGCGGTGACCGTCGGCGACGGCCTTCTCGGTGGCGGTGCGTACGGCGGTCTCGGTCGCTCCGGTGAGGGGGAGGCGCGGCGGGCGGGCGGGGCCGCCGCGGCGGCCTGCGATGTCCATGGACAGCTTGATGCACTGGACGAACTCGACCTTGGAGTCCCAGCGCAGCAGGGAGTGCAGCGAGGAGTAGAGCGGTCGGGCGGTCGCCAGGTCGCCCGCGACGGCGGCCCGGTACAGCTCGACGCAGCTGGCGGGGAGGGCGTTGGGGTATCCGGCGATCCAGCCGACCGCACCGGCCAGCGCGAGCTCCAGAAGGACGTCGTCGGCGCCGATCAGCAGGTCGAGTTCCGGGGCGAGTTCGGCGATCTCGTAGCCCCTGCGGACGTCGCCGCTGAACTCCTTGACGGCGACGATGCTGCCGTCGGCGTGGAGCTTCGCCAGCAGGCTCGGGACGAGGTCGACCTTGGTGTCGATGGGGTTGTTGTACGCGACGACCGGGATGCCGACTCCCGCCACGTCCGCGTAGTGGGCGATGACGGAGCGCTCGTCGGCGCGGTACGCGTTGGGCGGCAGCAGCAGGACGGAACCGCAGCCGGCCTCGGCGGCCTGTTCGGCCCAACGGCGGGACTCGGCGCTGCCGTAGGCGGCGACGCCCGGCATGACCCTGGCTCCGTCGCCCGCGGCCTCGACGGCGGTACGGACCACACGGGCGCGCTCGTCGGCGGTGAGGGTCTGGTACTCGCCGAGGGAGCCGTTCGGGACGACGCCGTCGCAGCCGTTGGCGATCAGCCAGGCCACGTGCTCGGCGTAGGCGTCGTAGTCGACGGAGAGGTCTTCCTTGAACGGCAGGGTGGTGGCGACCATGATGCCGCGCCAGGGGCGTTCGGTGGTCCAGGTGGTGGCGTTCATCTCGACGACCTTTCGGTGAGCTGTGACGGGTAGGACGGGTGTGACTGTGATGGGTGTGACGTCTTAGGAGGGGACCGGGTCTGTCGGACTGTCGGGCGCGGACGCCGGGTCCGGTGACCCGTCGAGCGCGGCCAGTGTCGACAGCGGGACGGGGACGGCGAACGGGCGGCGTTCGCCCGGCGGTTCAGGGGCGGATCCGGCGGACGCGAGGCACGCCACGGCCGTACCGCACATCCGGCCCTGACACCACCCCATGCCCGCCCGGGTGAGGAGTTTGACGGTCCGGGCGTCGCGCGCGCCGCACGCGGCGATCGCCTCGCGGATCCTGCCCGCCGGGACCTCCTCGCAGCGGCACACGTCCGTGTCGTCGCTCAGCCACCCGGTCCATCCGGGGCCCGGGGCGTGCGCGGCGGACATGACGTCGGCGAAGGCACGCATGCGGTCCCGGCGCCGCCGGAGTCCGGCGGTCGCACCGACTCGGGCGGGGCGGCCGAGGAGCCGTGCGGCGATCACCCGGCCCGCCAGCTCCCCCTCGGTGCGGGCGAGTTCGGCACCGCCGACGCCCCCGGTCTCGCCCGCGGCCCACAGGCCGGGCACCGAGCTCTCCTGAAGGTCGTCCAGGGCCAGGCCCAGGGTGCCGTCGGGCAGCGCGCGGGTGGTGCAGCCGACGGCCACGGCCAGCTCGATCTGGGGCACGAGGCCGTGACCGACCGCGAGCGCGTCGCAGGCGATCCGGCGGCCCGTCCCCCGTACGGGCCGCCATTCGCGGTCCAGGCGGCTCACCGTGACGGCCTCCACCCGGTCGGTGCCGTGCACCTCGGTCACCGCGCTGCGCAGCCGTACGGGCACCCGGTGACGGACCAGCGCTGCCGCGTGGACGAGGGCCTCGGCCGCCTTGCGCGGGTTGGTGGCCAGCGCCCGGGGGCGGCGGCCGTACCGCAGGTACCCCGCGGCCTCGACGACCGCCGGCACCCGCGCTCCGGCCGAGGCGAGGGAGGAGGCGACGGCGAGGAGGAGCGGACCGCTGCCTGCCACGACGATGCTCCGGCCGGGCAGCACGAGCCCGGACTTGAGCATGGCCTGCGCTCCCCCGGCGCCCACGACCCCGGGCAGGGTCCAGCCGGGAAAGGGCAGTTGGCGTTCGTAGGCCCCGGTGGCGAGGAGCAGGGCGCGGGCCCGGATCCGGGCGGGGGCGTCCGCGCATCCGTCCGCGCCGGTGAGGGCATGCGCCGTCCACGTCCCGTCGGTCTCCTTCACGACGGACCACACGTGATGTCCGGTCAGGTGGTCGACGCCGCTCGCGTGCAGGCGTCGGCGCAGGTCGGCGAAGGCGGACCAATCGTGGTGAAGGGCCTCGGGCCGTCGCGCGCCGAGGGCGGGCGCAGGGTGCCGGTAGAACTGCCCGCCGGACTGGGCCGAGGAGTCCAGCAGCGCCACGGACAGGCCGAGTTCGGAGGCGGCGACGGCTCCGGCGAGCCCTGCGGAGCCCGCGCCGACAACGACAAGGTCGTACGGTGCGTCCGCGCGTCGGCCCGTGTCGGGCACGGGGTCGGGGGCGGTCCGCGTCGAGTCCTTCGGCCCGGATGCCGAACAGGACCGGGCCACGTCTTCGGGTTCAGACGCCGAGGCGGTCATGGCCGTGCCCTTCCTGGGTGGTGATCGTGTCACCGGGGTGGGCCGGGACCAGGCAGGCGCGGCGGTTGGGCTCTCCGTTGACGGTGGCGAGGCAGTCGTAGCACTGGCCGATGCCGCAGAACGCGCCGCGCGGGCGGCCTCCGTCCCGCGTGGTGCGCCAGGCCAGGATGCCCGCGCCCCACAGGGCGGCGGCGAGGGTCTGGCCCGGCAAGGCGGGGACGGGCCGGCCGTCGAAGGTGATCTCGAACGGCGGATCGGGCTGTGCCCCGACGAGGCCGATGGGGGTGCGGGCCACGGGCCCTCCTCTCGTGACGGTGGGTGCGCGCCTCAGGGTGCGGTGGCGTCGAAACGTTCGGGTCGGAACGGGTGGAGGTCGAGAGGAGGTTCGGCGCCGGTGATGCAGGCGGCGACGATCTGTCCCGTCACCGGTGCGAGGCCGATTCCCGCGCCCTCGTGGCCGCAGGCGTGCAGCAGTCCGGGGGCGCGCGGGTCGGGCCCGATGGCGGGCAGGTGGTCGGGCAGGTAGGGGCGGAAGCCGAGGTAGGTGCGGATCGCCCGTACGGTGCCGAGGACGGGGAACAGTGCGGTGGCGCCGGCGGCAAGGCGGTGCAGGACTTCGGTGGAGAGGGTCCGGTCGAAGCCGACGCGCTCGCGGCTGGCGCCGATGAGGACGGGTCCGGCGGGGGTGCCCTCGACGACGGCCGAGGTCTGGAGCGCGGCGGAGCCGCTGGCCACGTCGGCCACGTAGTCGGCGGCGTACACCTTGTGGCGGACGATGCGCGGCAGGGGTTCCGTGACGAGGACGAAGCCGCGGCGGGGCAGGACGGGCAGGTGGACGCCGGCGAGCTCGGCGAGGGCGCCGCCCCAGGTACCCGCGGCGTTCACTACGTACGGGGCGTGGAGTTCACGGGTGGCGGTCCGCACTCCGCGGACCGCTCCGCCCGCGCCGGTGAGGAGGCCGGTGACCTCTTCGCCCAGCGCGAGGCGGACCCGGTCGCCGGCGGCTCGGAGGAGCTGCGCGGCGGCCTGGGCGGGCATCACCTGGGCGTCCTGGGGGTAGTGGAAGCCGCCGGTGAGGCCCGGTGCGAGGTGGGGCTCCAGGTCGTGGAGCCGGTCACCGGGCACCTCGTGCGCGATGACCCCCGCTTTCTCCTGGCGGGCCCCGAACTCCCGCAGGGCGTGCAGTCCCGTCTCGCCGGAGGCGACGACCAGGCCGCCCTTGGCCTCGTACTCGACGGTCGGCGGAAGCCTGTCGGCGAGTTCGGTCCACAATGCGGTGGAGAGGAGGGCGAGCTGGAGTTCGGGGCCGGGTTCCTTGTCGGAGACCAGGAGGTTGCCCTCGCCCGCTCCGGTCGTGCCGCCGGCGACGTAACCTCGGTCGACGACGGTGACGGAGAGGCCGGCGAGGGCCGCGTAGTGGGCGCAGGCCGCGCCGACCACGCCGGCGCCGATGACGATGACGTCCGAGGTTTCTCTCGTGGGCACAGCAGTAATATTTCACATTGCACAGCCCCTGCCAAGACCCTCGCCGAGACATCCACCCGGCTCCGCCCGGCCCCCATCGACCCCGGCCCCCTTCCGGACACGGATGAGTAACGGCCGACTCGACACCTTGTCAGTACAATTTCACATTACTATGTTACCGGTCACATTCCAGCCGCCCTACGGCTGGCCGACCGCTTCCCCGGAGTGACCCGCATGAACAAGCGCACGCGCACCCTGGCCACGGCCCTGGTGACGACCCTGACCCTCGCCGCGACCGGCTGCTCCGGCGGAGGCACGTCCGGGAGCGACCGGAACGGCAGGAACCCCGCGACCTCCAACACCGGGGCGGTCCTCGGCGGCACCCCGCAGAAGGGCGGCACGCTCACCGTCCTGTCCAACCAGGACTTCACCCATCTCGACCCGGCCCGCAACTGGGTGATGGGCGACATGGACTTCGGCACCCGCCTGCTCTACCGCACCCTCGTCACGTACAAGGCGGCACCGGGCGCGCAAGGCGGCGAACTGGTCCCCGACCTCGCGGAGAGCCTGGGCGTCTCCTCCAACGGCGCCCGAACCTGGACCTTCACGCTCAAGCCGGGCCTGAAGTACGAGGACGGCACGCCCATCACCTCCCAGGACATCAAGCACAACGTGGAGCGGTCCTTCTCCCCCGACCTGCCCGGCGGCCCCGACTACGCCGCCCGCTACCTCGCCGGCGCCGAGGGCTACCAGGGCCCGGCGGGCGGCAAGCACCTCGCCTCCGTGAAGACCCCCGACGACCGCACGATCGTCTTCGAACTCCGCACGCCCTTCGCCGAGTTCCCCTTCGCGGCCACGTTGCCCACCTTCGCGCCCGTGCCGCCGTCCCAGGACAAGGGGCCCCAGTACGACAACCGGCCCTTCTCCTCGGGCCCGTACAAGATCGACTCCTACGCCCGCGACAAGCAGCTGGTTCTCGTCCGCAACACTCACTGGGACCCGAAGACCGACCAGGTGCGCAAGGCGTACCCGGACAGGGTCGTCGTCACCATGGGCCTCAAGGCCAACCAGATCGACGACCGGCTCATCGCCGCCACCGGCCCGGACGCCTCCGCCGTCCCGTGGGACAAGCTCCGCCCGGAGTCCACCCCCAAGGTGCTCACCAAGCCGGACATCAAGGCCCGTCTCCTCGCCGAGTCGACCAGCTGTACCGAGATGGTGCAGATGCACACCGGGCGCGCGCCCTTCGACGACGTCAAGGTCCGGCGGGCCGTGCAGTACGCCCTGGACCGCGAGGCCGTCCTCACCGCATCCGGCGGCCCCGCCCTGAACGACCCGGCCACGGCGCTCATGCCGGGCTTCCTTTTCGGCGGCAAGCAGCCCGACACCCTCGGCATCCCCCTCACCGGCGACGTTCCCAAGGCCAAGGAGCTGCTCAAGCAGGCGGGCAAGGCGGACGGCTTCACCACGCGCATCACCGTCTCCAACGGCGACAAGGCCGTCGGCGAGGCCGTGCAGCAGTCCCTCGGCCGAGCCGGGATCAAGGTCACCATCGAAACCGTCGACCCCTCCGCCTTCTACGACACGATCGGCGACACCAAGAACCGCACCGACCTCGTCTACACCGGCTGGTGCCCCGACTACCCCTCCGGCTCGACGTTCCTTCCGTTCGTCTTCGACGGCCGTTTCATCAAGGAGAAGGGCAACTCCGGCAACCACTCGCTCTTCCGCGACGACGCCACGATGAAGCGCATGGACGAGATCGCGGCGATGGCCGACGCCACCCGGGCCGCCAAGGCCTGGCGGGAGCTCGACGGAGAGATCCTCGCCAAGGCGCCCACAGCGCCCGTCGTGGTCGAGCGCAAGCCCCTCCTCATCGGCACCAACATCGCCGGCGCCTTCGGCCACACCTCCTTCGGCGGCCAGCTCGACTACGCCACCGTCGGCCTCAAGGACCCCTCGAAGAGCGGGAACTGAGGCCGGCCGTGACCACCACCCCACCCTCCCCCGTGACCACCACCGGGCCACCCTCCGCGACCACCGCCCCACCACCCCTCACCCGCACGGCACACGGCCCCTGGCAGCTCGTCCGTGCCGAACTGCGCCGCCGCCCCGCCGCCCGCCTCTCCCTCGGCGTGGTCGCCTTCTTCGCGCTCCTCGCCGCGGCCGCCCCGCTGATCGCCGCGCTCGGCGGCTGGGGCCCGGACGAGTTCGACAAGAGCGCCGTCGACCCGTACCTCGGCGGCCTCCCCATCGGACCGCTCGGCGGCGTCTCGGCCGAGCACTGGCTCGGTGTCGAACCCGTCACCGGCCGCGACCTGTTCGCCCGTGTCGTGCACGGCGCCCAGGTCTCCCTGCTCATCGCCTTCTCCGCGACGGCGATCGTCGTCGTCGCGGGGACGGCGGCCGGCATCGCCGCCGGTTACTTCGGCGGCCGCACCGACACCGCGCTCTCCCGCCTGATGGACCTCACGATGTCCTTCCCCTCCCTCATCTTCATGATCGCGATGATGTCGGTGGCGCGGGACGTCAACCGGATCGTCCTCATGACCGCCGTCATCGGCCTCTTCGGCTGGCCGGGCATCGCCCGGATCGTCCGCGGCCAGACCCTGTCGCTCAAGCACCGCGAGTACGTCGACGCCGCCCGCGTCGGCGGCTCCGGCCCCCTGCGCATCCTCGTCCGCGACATCCTCCCGGGCGTCGCGGGGCCCGTCATCGCGTACACGACGCTGATCGTCCCCGGGATGATCGCCACCGAGGCCGCCCTCAGCTACCTCGGCGTCGGCGTCCGCCCGCCGACACCCTCCTGGGGCCAGATGATCGCCGAGAGCGTCTCCTACTACGAGACGGACCCCATGTACTTCGCCGTCCCGAGCCTCTGCCTCTTCCTCACCGTGCTCGCCTTCACCCTGCTCGGCGACGCGCTGCGCGACGTCCTCGACCCGCGAGGAGGCGGCGCGTGATCCTCTACCTCGGCCGGCGTCTCCTCGGCGTGCTCGGCGTGCTCGTCGCCATCGCCGCCGTCACCTTCGCCGTCTTCTACGTCCTGCCCTCCGACCCCGCCGCCGCGGCCTGCGGCAAGTCGTGCAGCACCGACCGCCTGGAGGCCATCCGCGCCCACATGGGTCTGGACGCCCCGCTGTGGCGGCAGTTCGCCGACTTCGTCACCGGCATCTTCACCGGCCGCACTCTGGGCACCGGGAGGTACGCCCTGCACTGCGACTTCCCGTGCCTCGGCTACTCCTACGAGAACAGCCAGGGCGTGTGGGACCTCCTCGTCGACCGGCTGCCGGTCTCCGCTTCGCTGGCCGTCGGCGCCGCCGCGATCTGGCTGCTCCTCGGCCTCTCGGCGGGCGTCACCGCCGCACTCCGGAAGGACACGCTCACCGACCGCGTCCTGATGGTCGGCGCGGTCGCCGCCGCCTCGCTCCCCGTGTACTTCACCTCGGTGATGCTGATCTACGGGCTGATCCGGGTCACGGGCCTGCTCCCCTACCCCCAGTACGTGCCCTTCGGCACCGACCCGCTGTCCTGGGCCTCCAACCTGCTGCTCCCGTGGCTGGCGCTCGCCCTGCTCTACGCCGCCATGTACGCGCGGCAGAGCCGGAACTCGATGATCGAGTCCATGGCGGAGCCGTACATCCGCACCGCGCGCGCCAAGGGTCTGCCGCGCCGCACGGTGGTCGTCAAGCACGGTCTGCGCGCCGGGATGACACCGATCCTGACGATCTTCGGGATGGACCTCGGCGGGCTCCTCGCGGGCGCCGTCATCACCGAGTCCATCTTCGGGCTGCCCGGCATCGGACGGCTCTTCTACGGTGCCCTGTCGACCGGGGACCAGCCGGTCATCCTCGGGGTGACCCTGCTCGCCGCCACCTTCATCGTCGTCGCCAACCTGGCCGTCGACCTCCTGTACGCCGTCGTCGACCCACGAGTGAGGTACTGATGGGCGACTCCGCCTCCCTCCTGTCGGTACGGGACCTCACGGTCACCTTCCCCACGAAGCGCGGCCCCGTCCGGGCCGTCGACTCCCTCGCCTTCGACGTGCTGCCCGGCCGGACGCTCGGCATCGTGGGCGAGTCCGGCTCCGGCAAGTCGGTCACCTCCCTCGCCGTCATGGGCCTGCACACGGGCGCCGAGGTCACCGGTTCCGTCACCCTCGCCGGGCGGGAACTGATCGGCCTGTCCGACCGGGAGCTGAACGCGCTCCGCGGCCGGCGGATGGCCATGATCTTCCAGGACCCGCTGTCCAGCCTCCACCCCTACTACACCGTCGGCGAGCAGGTTGCCGAGCATCACCGGGTCCACTTCGGCTCACGCCGGGCCACCGCCCGCGAGCGGGCCGTCGAAGCACTCGCCGAGGTCGGCATCCCCGAACCCCGGCGCCGGGCCGGCGAGTACCCCCACCAGTTCTCCGGCGGCATGCGCCAGCGGGTGATGATCGCGATGGCCCTCGTCTGCGAACCGGACCTCCTCATCGCCGACGAGCCCACCACCGCGCTCGACGTCACCGTCCAGGCCCAGATCCTGGACCTGATCGCCCGCCTCCAGCAGGAGCGGGGCCTCTCCGTCGTCATGATCACGCACGACCTCGGGGTGGTCGCCCGGGTCGCCCACGACGTGCTCGTCATGTACGGCGGCCGGTCCGCCGAACACGCCCCCGTGGATGCCCTGTTCGCCTCCCCCGCCCATCCGTACACCCGCGGCCTGCTCGACTCGCTGCCCCGTCTCGACGACCCCGACGACGCCCCGCTGCGTGCCATCCCGGGCAGTCCGCCCTCGCTGCTCGAACCGGCTCCGGGCTGCGCGTTCGCGCCCCGCTGTCCCCGCGCCGCCGCCGGCTCCGAGGAGGAACGGAACCGCTGCGCGACCGAACGCCCGTCCCTCGGCGGCCCGGACGGACACCCGGCCGCCTGCCACTTCCCCGCGTACGAAGGCGTCGCCCCATGACCACGAACGCACCGCCCCTGCTCCGCGTACGGGATCTCACGATCACGTTCCCCGGCCGCCGCAGGGGCTCTGCCCCGATCCGGGCCGTCGACCGCATCGGCTTCGACGTGGCGGCGGGCGAGACCCTGGGCCTCGTCGGCGAGTCCGGCTGCGGCAAGTCGACCACCGGCCGCACCATCGTGCGGCTCCTTGAACCCACCGCCGGATCCGTCTCGTTCGAGGGAAGGGACATCAGCCACCTGTCGCAGCGTGCGCTCAAGCCGCTGCGCCGCGACCTCCAGATGGTCTTCCAGGACCCTCACTCCTCCCTCAACCCCCGGCACACCGTGGCCCGGATCATCGCCGACCCGCTGCTCGTCCAGGGCGCCACGGTCGCCGCAGCGCGCAAGCGCGCCGTGGAGCTGATGGAGCTGGTCGGCCTCATCCCGGAGCACATCGACCGGCACCCCCACGAGTTCTCCGGCGGACAGGCACAGCGCATCGGCATCGCCCGCGCCCTGGCCACCAACCCCCGGCTCGTGGTGGCCGACGAACCGGTCTCCGCCCTCGACGTCTCCGTCCAGGCGCAGATCGTCAACCTGATGGAGCGACTGCAGAGCGAACTCGGGCTCGCCTACCTCTTCATCGCCCACGACCTCTCCGTCGTGAAGCGCGTCTGCGACCGGGTGGCCGTCATGTACCTGGGCCGGATCGTGGAGATCGGCGCGAAGGAACGGGTGTACGCCGCCCCGGCCCACCCCTACACACGGGCGCTGCTCTCCGCCGTACCGCTGCCAGACCCGGCGGCCGAACGGAGCCGGGAGCGGATCACCCTGCTCGGCGACCCGCCGAGTCCGGCCGCTCCCCCTCCGGGCTGCACCTTCCACCCGCGCTGCCCCAAGGCGCGGGAGATCTGCCGGACGGAGGCACCGCCGCTGCGGACACTCGTGCCGGGCGAGCCGCGTGAGGTCGCCTGTCACTTCCCCGAGGGCGTCTGAGTACGCCAACGCCCCGGTCCCGCGCGCGGGACCGGGGCACCGGTGTGTTCAGGACGAACGGGCCGCCTTGTACAGGGCGGTGGCGACGGCGAGGTCCTCCCAGGCCATGCCCACGCTCTTGAACAGGCGCGGACGCCCGGCCGGCGGTTCCGCGCGACCGGCCACCAGGTCGGCGAGGTCGCCCGCGATGTGGTCGGGCCCGATCGCCCCCTCGGAGACCGGGACGAGCAGGTCGCCCGCCTCCCGCAGCGCGGCGGACCGCGCCTCAACGTAGACCGCGGACCGGACCACGAGCGCGGTGTCGGTCTCACGGGCGGTCGGCTCGTGCGAACCGACGGCGACGACGGTGGCGCCGGGTGACACCAGGGTCCCGTCGAAGAGCGCTTCCCGGGCCGTGGTGCAGCAGACGACGAGGTCGGCCTCGGCCACCTCGTCGGGCTTACCGGTGCGGGCGAGAACACCGAGGGTCCGCGCGTACCCGGCGAGGGCGCGCCCGCCGACCGGTTCGCGGGCGACGACGACGGCCTCGGCGACCTCGCGGACGGCGAGGACGGCCTCCAGATGACCGTACGCCTGGGGGCCCGCCCCGAAGAGGACGAGGCGCAGGGGGCGGTCGGCCGGTGTGAGGGAGCGGACGGCGAGGGCGGAGACGGCCGGCGTACGCAGCTCGGTGAGCGCCGCTCCGTCGAGGAGGGCGAGCGGCCGGAGGTCGGCGCCGTCGAGCAGGAGGTAGGAGCCGGTGATGCGGGGCAGCCCGCGCACCGGGTTGCCGGGGGCGACTCCGGCGACCTTGACCCCGGCGAAGGAACCGAAGGCCGCGGGCATCAGGAGGAGTTCGCCGGCGGGGACGGGCACGGCCGTGCGGGGAGGTCCTGCGTCGGGGTCGAGTCCGGCCCGCAGGACGTCGGCGAGGACGTCGGTCACCGCCCCGGGCCCCATGAGACGGGCCATCGTCGCGGCGTCGAGGAAGAGGGGCGTGGTCACAGGAGGAATCCCGCTCCCAGCTCGTCGTCCGGGTCGAGGACGAAGGCGTGGGTGCCGGTGCGGTGGGTGGTTCCGCCGACCTCCGTGATCCCCGCGGCCAGGAGACGCCCCGTGAACACGGTCCCGACGACGGATTCGTGCCGCAGGGTGTCCCCGACGGCGAGACGCCCGTCGTCGCCGAGCAGGGCGAGGCGTGCGGAGGTGCCCGAGCCGCAGGGCGAGCGGTCGATCTGCCCGTCGGCGAAGACGGTGACGTTGCGCTGGTGGAGTCCGTCCGGGGTGTCCGGGAGCTCCTCGTACAGGATGACGCCGTACACGTCGTGTGCGGGGAGCGCTGCGCGGATCTCCCGTCCGGCGCGGACGAGTTCGGGCAGGGCAGGGACGGAGACGTCGAGGCCGAGGTCGCGGGCGGCGACGGAGACGTAGAGGGCGCCGGAGTGGGCGAGGTCGGCGTCGACGGTGCCGAGGGTGGTGGTCACCTTGACGTCGCGGGCGACGACGCGGGTCGGGACGTTGCGGAAGGTGACGCCGGTGGTGCGTCCGCCCGTGCGGTGCACGGAGGCGGTGACGCGACCGGAGGGCACGTCGATCCGTACGGAGACGTCGCCGTCGTCCGGAGCCGGGACACGCCCCGTGTCGACGGCCCAGGCGCCGAGGGCCATCGTGCCGTGGCCGCAGGCGGTGGAGTAGCCGTCCTTGTGCCAGAACAGCACGCCGAAGTGGGCGCCGTCGTCGTCGGGCGGCACGACGAAGCCGCCGTACATGCCCGCGTGTCCGCGTGGCTCCCGGGACAGCAGGCGGCGAAGGTCGTCGAGGGGGCCGGGGCGGGGGTCCGTGCCCGATCCGCCGGTCGTGAGGGCGGTGGCCCGGCGTTCGGCGACGGTGTCGCCGGGGATCGGGGGGAGGTCCTCGTCGACGATCCGGAAGGGTTCGCCGGCGGTGTGGTAGTCGGTGGTGCGGACCGTGTGCGGGGTGGTGCTCACGAAGTACGGCCTCCGGGAGGGGATTCAGGGATGTGCACCGGGCCGGCCCCTCCCCGTGGAGGGACCGGCCCGGACCGGGTGGGTCAGCTGCGGAGGGGGCCCTCACAGCTGAAGCTCGACGTGCCGGCGACCCTGGTGGACCAGATGTCGATCGGTCCGAAGGAGCAGTTCATGTCGGCCAGGTTGTTCGAGGCGGCGCCCGCGCGGTCGAGGATGAAGTAGTCGACCGTCTCGGACATGTCCTTGAAGTTCTGGTCGGCGCTGCCCGAGTTGGACAGGTTGGCGGTGATCCGGCCGGTGCAGAGGAACCGGCGCTTGCCGGGCTCGCCGTTCTCGACGCAGTCGGGGGTGTTGTAGGTGGCGGTGGCGAAGGTGGACTTCACCGTGGCCAGGGCCGCGTCGCGCAGCTGGGCGTTGGGGGTGAACGTGGTGTTGGGGACGAACAGCGTGTCGACCTGGGCGATCTGGGTGTCGAGGAAGCGGTCGTAGTCGCGCTGGAGGTTCGTGTCGGAGCCGAGGCGGGCGCGCCAGGCGTCGTACGCGGCGACGTCGTTGTTCCGCAGGTGGGTGTACATCTCGCGGATCAGGGAGGGCTTCTCGTTCCAGAGGAACTCGAAGAACGTTCCGGCGTAGTTGTAGAAGCGGAAGCCGTCGCCGGCGTAGGTGGCGTTGAGGATCTGCCGGAGGTTCATCCGGGGGCCGCCGCCCGCCGTGTCGTTGATGACGCCGCGGACCAGGGACTTGCGGACCTTGATGCCGTCGCTGCGGGTGGCGCCGTCGAAGAACTCGGCGGTGCCCTCGTCCATGAAGGTCGTGCGGTCGCCCTGGTACCAGGGGCCCTCGCCGAAGAAGCCGGGTACCGCGTAGCGGCCGTTGAGGTAGTGGGTGTACTCGTGGCGGAAGAGTTCTTCGAGCGTCAGCGACGAGTCCTGTGGGACTCGGCGCTGGTAGGTGTAGAAGGTGGCGCCGCGCTCGATGTAGATGCCGCCGTTGTTGGTGTCCATCCCGGTCAGGATGGGGTGGTAGTTCTCGTAGTCGGCCCGCGAGCCGTACAGGACGATGGTGAGGGTGGTGTTGGGGTCGCCGGCGAGCGGCGTCTCGGTGCCGACCACGCGGTGGAACTGCGCCTTGACCTGCTTGCTCGCGTAGTAGAGCTGGTCGACGGTGGCCCGGTCGAGGCCGGTGCGGACCTTGATCGCGCCGTTGTCGTAGGTGTACGTGTAGGGGAAGATCTGCGCTTCGATGTCCGCCTTGCAGACGCCGTACGGCTTGCACGCGTCGAAGTAGTTGAGCCAGGAGACGATTTTCGCCCACTGCTGGCTGCCGCGGCCGAAGGTGGTGACCACCTGGCCGAGCAGGCCGCCGAGTTCGGCGGTGATCGCCGTCCGCAGGCTGGGGATCTCGCCGAAACGGCCGTACTCTCCGAGGGCGTCGCGGGCGACCCAGTCGTTGGCGGTGCCCTTCAGGTGGCCGTACCCGGCGAAGGCCTTGAAGACGGCGCGGTACGCCGGGTCGGCGGCTGCCGCGGCCTGGAAGGCGGCGTCCTGGTTGCCCGGGTAGACGCCCAGGTAGTTGACGGAGAGCGCGGCGAGCGCGGCCCCCGCCCAGGACGGGTCGAGGTGGGTGGCGGTGTGCGAGGGGTCCATGGTGGCGAGGACCCGCTTGATCAGACCGAGCTGGTGCTGCCGGAGTCCGGGGGCGCTGGCCGCGTAGAGGGCTTCGCGCAGGGTGAGGGCGTTGCTCTTCGTGACGTCGAAGGTGCGGGCGGCGTTGCCGAAGTCGGCGACGGCCTGGTGGACGGCGTTCACGGTGGGCGCGTCGGTGGTGTCGATCTCGTCGCGGGAGTAGTCGTGGTACGCGACGGCGTGCAGGTAGGTGAACATCTCCTCCAGGTGGGAGGAGTTGCGGCCGTCGTGGGCGGCGGCCAGGCCGGATATCCGGCGGGCGACGGCCTGCACGTGGGCGTCGGACATGACGGGCGCGAGCCGGGCGTCCCAGGTCCAGATGAGTCCGCGCAGACAGTCGTCGGCGAGGACAGCGGGGTCGGCGAGGAAGTCGGCGAACTGCTCGGGGCCGAGCCCGGTGATCCCGTCGAGCGTGCAGGGAACGCCGGCGGCGGTCGTCTTGGTGCCGGCCGAGAAGGTCCGTGCGGCGGTGGCGGTGGCCGGGGCACGGCCGGGGACGCGCCCGGCCGCGAGGCTGCCGGGGGCGGGCGCGGGTCCGAAGGTCTTGCGGGGAGCGGTGGCGAGGCGCTCCACCTCGTCGAACGGGTTGGTTCCGTGGTCGGCCCGCGGCGCCGGAGCGCCGGTCGACGCGGCGGGGACAGCGGTGGTGCGGGCGTCCGTGTCGGCCGCGGAGGCCCCGGTCTGACCCGAGGAGGCCAGGAGGGTCACAGCGACGGCGGAGGTGAGCAGGGACGAACGCACACGTCTGTGGATGGACAACAGAACTCCATGAGTGGTGGGGGAACGTCAATGGGGATGTGACGAGAACTGTTGTGGTGCGCACGGTGTTTGACGAAGGTTCATCAAGCCGTGTGCGGTGTAACATAGTAATGTGAAATTGCACTGACAACCCCTCTGCGGCCATGAGTTACCCGAGGTTGCCGCCGGCCGGCCCGGCGGAGGAACCGATCCCCCGCATCCTGCGTGACCTCTTGACGTGGTGTCGGCTGGTGGCGAGGGAAGCGGAGACGACCGGATGCGGGCTCGAACGATGGTGAACGCGGCGGTGGCGGCCTGCGTGGCTCTGGTGGCGTGTGCGTGCGGTCCGGAGCAGACGAAGGAGGACGCGGGCGCGAAGCCTTCACCGCCGGCCGCGTCCGCATCCGGGTCGACGCGGGCCGAAGAGCCGCAGGCCACACCGACCGCGATCGCTCGGACCGGGAAGCCGTCGGCTGTCCCGACCGGCGAGCTGCCCTCCGCCAGGACGAAGGAGGGCGCGATCCGGCGCTACGAGCAGTACCTCCACGCCCTCGGCCACGAGGACATCGACACGGTCTGTGACGTGGCCGGGCCCGCCGCCGAGCAGGCGGAGAACCAGGGATTCGGCCCGTGCACGTCGACGTACACCGCCGTCTTCCAGATGATCTCGCCCGCGCAGAAGAAGGCCCTGCAGACCGCGACGGTCGACCCGCAGCGCGTCGCCGTCCGCACGCCCGGAAAGATCGAGATGCCGGTCGAGGCGGTCAGGTCATCCGCCACCTTCTCCGAGAGCGACCTCGGCAACTACACCCTGGAGTACCTCAGGGACGACTGGTACATCACCGACTGACCCCGAAGCCCGTCCTGCGCGGCCCCGCGCGCCGGGCCTGGCGAGGCGTCGGGCGCTACGCCCTGCCGAAGCGGCGCCAGAATCCGGAGCGCTTCTCCTGGGGTGCGCTCCCCGGGGGCGGACTTCCAGTGACCAGTCGCCCGCTCCTTCGACGACCCCCACGAGCAGGGGCCCCTCCGGCAGCGCGCGCGTGCCCTTCGGGCTCCGGCCGGACTCGCTCGCCAGGGCGACCGGGAACGGCGCGGGGGCATCGGGGCGACGCGGCTCGTACCCCCTGACCCGCAGGGACCCTGTCGCCTCCGCCGGACGCAGACGGGTGACCAGCTCACCGGCGGGCCCGGTGTGCAGCAGCACCTCGGAGCCCCTGCCGGTAGCCGCCTCGCCGAGCCGGCGCACCGTGGTCACGGGTCGGATCACGATCGTCCACTCGTCGTGGTCGTCGCAGCTGACGCGGAAGCGCAGCGGGTACAGGTTGTCGCACCACATCGCCCGCCGCTCGAACCGCTGGGAGGTGTCCGAGTCACCGAGGCCGCAGGCCTCCCTGCCGTTCCAGTCGATGGAGTCCAGGCCGAAGAAACCCTTGCCGGTCCGGGCGAATTCGACCAGGACATAGCCGGGCGGTGGGGTCGTGTCCATGGCGAACTTGGCACTGCCCCGGCCGCTCCAGACGATGTCGTCGAACTCCCCCCCGAGGATCCCCGCGGCGGCGACCGCCTCGGGCGACGGGGCCGGCGAGGGGACCACCGGGATCGCGCCCGGCCCACGGGACGGGGTCCGGGGCGAGCTCCGGACCGAAGGCCGGCTCGGGGCCCGGGCTCCGGTCTGCGCCTCGGGCGAGGCCTGCGCGAAGGCACGCGGTGCGTACGAGCCCGCGCCGTACGCCCCGGCCTCACCCTTCGTCAGCTCCGAGCCGCCGCCGCGCGGGCCATCGGCGCTCACGGGCCGGCCAAGCTCACACTGGCGCTCGTCGTCGCCGAGGCCGGAGTCGCCCCGGCGACGCTTTCGCAACGCTTCGGGTCGAAACGGGGCCTCCTCCTGGCGTTCGCCACGCAGGCCGCCGCGGGCGCGGCCGTCCCCTACGAGAGGGCGCGGGCCGCACACGACTCACCCCTCGTGGCGCTGCACGCCGTCGCCGACGAGTTCGTCGGCCACATGTCGCCCGCTGAGGAGATGGCGAATCACCTCAGCATGCTCCAACTCGACCTTTCGGACCTGGCTTCTTCGAGTTCCTCGACTCGATCGACACCGTGATCATGGGCCGGAACACCCACGACAAGGTCATCGGCTTCGGCGAGGAGAACTGGCACTACGGCGAACGTCACGTCGGCGTCCTGAGCACGACCCTCCCCGAGGACGCCGACCCGCGCATCACCGTCTACCGGGACATCGACAGCCTCGTCGCCGACCTCGACAAGCGCGGGAGCGAGCACGTCTACCCCGACGGCGGACGTCTCGTCCAGAGCTTCATCCACGCCGGACGCGTCGACAGGTTCGTCATCAGCGTCGCCCCCGTCCTGAACGGCGCCGGCCACCGGCTCTTCGGAGAGCTGGTGCAGGACGTCCCGCTGCGCCTGGACTCGGTGGCCGACATCGGCGGTTTCGCTCAACTGCGCTACACCGTGGAGAAGTAGTGACGCCGCGGGGACGACCGACCGCGCGCCGCGAGACCGGGCGGGGAGAGAGGGGAGGTGCCATGACCGTACGGGCCACCGCGATCACGGAGCCTCCGAAGGCCCAGGGGGCCGAACCCCTGGAGGCGGCCTAGCGCGAACGGGCAGGTCGGGAATCTGCGGTGCGGGCCGCGAGGAAGAGGAAGAGTCCGCACCCCGACACGAGCAGCCAGCCCGGACGGGTCGCGGCGGCGAGGTCGGCATGGCCCACACCCGCGACCAGGCCGCCGGCGACGGCGATGCCGACCGCCGCGCCGACCTGGCGCGCGGTGGAGGTGATCGCCCCCGCCACTCCGGCCCGGGACGGCGGCAGTCCGCTGACCGCGGTGTTGGTCAGGGGGGCGTTGGCGAAGCCGAACCCGGTGCCGATCAGCAGGAAGGCGAGGAGGATCGACGACGCGCTCGTGTCCCGGTCCAGGTTCACCAGGCACAGGCCGCCGGTCGTGATGAACCCGCCCGCGAGGATCAGTGGACGCCGGGGCCCGAAGCGCCCCACCAGGGCGCCGGACCAGGGTGCGCACAGAGTGGCCCCGAGAGCCATGGGAAGGGTCACGGCGCCGGTCTCCAGCGCTGTCCAGCCACGGACGTGATGGAGGTAGAGGGTGTTGAGCAGCAGGGTCGCGTTCAGCGCGACGAACACCGCCGTCGCGCCCAGGACCGCCGTGACGAACGGCGCACGGCGGAAGAGCCCGAGCTCCGTCAGGGGCTCCTCTCGGCGCCGCTCGACCAGGACGAAGCCGGCCGCGGCAGCCGCGGTGCCGACGTAACCGACGAGGGCCGCGGTCGATGTCCAGCCGAGGTGGGGTCCTTCGATGAGGACGCCGACGAAGAGACAGAGGAGCACGGTCAGCAGTACCTGGCCGGGCAGGTCGAGGCGTCGGGTGCGCTCGCCCCGGGACTCCGGCACGAACACGGCGACCAGGACGAGAGCGGCCACGACCACCGGCACGTTGATCCAGAACACCGAGCGCCAGCCGAACGCGGCGATGAGCGCCCCGCCGGTGACCGGGCCCGCCGCCATGCTGAGCCCGAACACCGAGGCCCACACCCCGATCGCGCGTGCCCGTTCCCGCGGGTCGGGCATGGCGTTGACCACGATCGCCAGGGCCACCGGGCTCAGCATCGAGGCCCCGATCCCCTGGACGGCACGGGCGGCGACGAGTGCGCCGACGGATGGGGCGAGGGCGCAGGCGAGCGAGGCCAGGCCGAAGACGATCAGCCCGCACCGGAACACCCGGCGGCGCCCGAGGCGATCCGCGAGGGCGCCCGAGACGACGAGCAGACTGGCCATCACCACGGTGTAGGCGTCGACGACCCATGCGAGGCCGCGGGTGCCCACATCGAGGCCCCGCCCGATCTCGGGCAGCCCCACGTTGACGATGGTGGTGTCGACACCGACCAGGAACATGCTGAGCGCGCAGACCGCAAGCACCGTCCAGCGCTTGCGGGGGCTCGGCGGGGAGGGCGGAGCGGCCAGGGATTTCGTGAGCACGGTGGGACCCTTCGACGAGATCGGACGCCGCCCACACTCCGGCGAGCCGGGGGCCGCGGACCATGAAATTTGCGGAGACCGCAAAATGGCGGCATGGACGCCGAACTCTCCGAACTCCTCGACGGCATCGGGCCACGGCTGCGCGCGCTGCGGCTCGACCGCGGCCTCACCCTCGAAGTCCTCGCGCAGGACACCGGGATCTCCGTGAGCACGTTGTCCCGCCTGGAGTCGGGCCTTCGGCGTCCGACGCTCGACCTCCTGGTCCCGCTCGCAAGGGCCCACCGCGTCGCCCTCGACCAGCTGGTGGCGGCCCCGGCGACCGGCGATCCGCGGGTCCATCTGAGACCGCGGAGCCGGGGGAACGGGAGCGTCCTGGTCCCCTTGACGCAGTACCCGGGCCGGGTCCAGGTCTTCAAGCAGGTCCTCGCGCACCGCGAACCTCGGCTGGTGACCCACGCGGGGTACGAATGGCTCTACGTGCTCGCCGGGGAGCTCCGCCTCGTCCTCGGAGAACGCGAGGTCGTCCTCCGGCCGGGCGAGGTCGCCGAGTTCGACACCGGCGAACCGCACTGGTTCGGCCCGGCCGGCCGTGAAGCGGTGGAGATCCTGCACTTGTTCGGCCCCCGAGGGGACCAGGCCGTCGTACGCACCGGCCCGACGACGGACGGCTGAGCAAGGCTGCCTCGGTCGGCGGAGGGGCCCGGTCCCCATGCTTCAGGATCGCCCCGCCGCTCCCCCGGAGACACGTAGGTGCCCGGCCCGAAGCGCCTCCCGGTGAGCCTGAGCAGCCCGCGGGCGTGCGGCACGGCGCGGCATGTTGCCGCGGTGTGGCGGAGTCATGGCGGGCTCGTGGCAGCGGTGCCTGTCGTCCTGTACGGGTGGCGACGCACGTCTAGCATCCGGGGAACGGCTCCGCCGCTGCCGGTGTGGGGTCGTACCCGGTCGCTGCCAAGGGCAGGTTCGTCATGAGTTCATCCCGCACCCTCACCGTCGGCGAAGCAGAGGCTCGGCTGTCCGAGCTGAGCGTGATCGACGTCCGCACCCCGGGCGAGTTCGCGTCCGGCCGTCTGCCCGGCGCCGTCAACGTCCCTCTGGAACGCATCGAGGACAGGGTGCCCGACCTGCGGGACGCCACCACGAGCAGGCCGCTCCTGTTGGTGTGCGCCTCCGGCGCCCGCTCCGAGAAGGCCGTCGCGGCGCTCGCCTCCCACGGCGTCGCCGCGGCGAGTCTCACGGGCGGCACCCGGGGCTGGGCCTCGGCCGGCCACCCGCTCGAGTACCCGCCGGGGCCCGTACGGAAGGTCTGGGGGATGGAGCGTCAGGTGCGCTTCACCGCAGGGGTCCTGGTCCTGCTCGGCCTGGTTCTCGGGCTGGTCGTCCATCCTGCGTTCCAGGTGCTCTCGGCGGGGATCGCCGGAGGTCTGGTGTTCTCGGCGCTCACCGACACCTGCGGTATGGCGGTGGTCCTGGGCCGGCTCCCCTTCAACCGGCGCGGCGCGGCATCCCACAGCTGACGCGTGCCGCCGCTTCCCGCGTGGTCACTGCCGTGCGCGCGGGTCCGGCGGATCAGGGTGACGGTTCTCGGGGCCGATCCGGTCGAACCGGCGGAGTGCTCCGGCGCCGGCCGTCACGAACCGGCTGCGGACCCGGTGAGCCGGCCGATGACGAACGAAAGGCTGCCGCCGGTCCGCCGCACGCCGAGGGACTGGAGCAGGGCTGAGGCCCACGCCTTCTTCATCCTCTTCGTCATCCTCTTCGTCATCCTCAAGTGCGTGACAGAGACCGAGGCCGCACGCTGGAGAGCGTGACCTGACCCCCGGCCGCCCCACGCCGCCGAAGGCCCACGTCGTCGTGTCCCCGAAAGGAGCACCGCTTCCATGAGCGACCTCATCCTGATCCGGCACGGCGAGACACAGTGGAGCGCCACCGGGCGACACACCGGCCGCACCGATCTGCCGCTCACGCCGGAGGGCGAGGGTGAGGCACGCACGCTCGCCCCGTACTTCGAGGGCCGCTCCCCTTCCTTCGTCCTCACCAGTCCCTTGCGGCGGGCCCGGCACACGGCGGAACTGGCCGGGCTGCGGGGTGCGGTGACGGACGAGGACCTGTGCGAGTGGGACTACGGCGGGTACGAGGGACTGACCACGGCCCGCATCCACGAGACCCGGCCGGACTGGTCGCTGTGGAACGACGGCGTACCCCCGCACGCCGACGGGCGGCAGGGCGAGTCCGCCGAGGACGTGGGGCGACGGGCCGACCGGGTGCTGGCGCGCGTCGTGCCGCTCCTCGCCGGCTCGCAGGAGGACGGCGTGGTCGTCGCTCATGCTCATCTGCTGCGTGTCCTCACCGCCCGCTACCTCGGCCTGCCGGCGTCCGAGGGGCGGCTCTTCCTCCTGCGGACGGCGACGCTGGGCAGGTTGTCCACGGAGCACGGGCTGCCGGTGGTGGCGGGCTGGAACCAGCGCCCGCTCCCCCCTGCCCGCGCGTGAGACGGACACGGCCATGAGCGACGCAATGGGGCGCGATGCACGAGCGTGAGCACGTCGTGAACCGGTACGCCGGGCACGGGGCAGCGTGGCCGCCGGTGGCCGGTGCGGCGGTGATGGCCACCGGCATCCTGTCGGTCGGTCTGAGTCTGACCGGCTTCGAGGTGGTCTCTGTCGTGGCGCTGTGGTTGGCCACGGCGCTGTGGCTGCTCCTGGCGTTCGGCTTCTCGGCCCTGCTCCTGGGGGACCGGCGCCGCTGGGAGGCGACCGCCGACACCCCGCCCGCGCTCACCGCGGTAGCCGCCACGACGGTGCTCGGCGTCCGGTTCGAGCTCCTCGGCCTCACTCCGGTGGCCGTGTCACTCCTGGTGCTCGCCGCGGTGGTGTGGCCCGTGATGCTGATCGCCGTCCTCCGACACCTGCCCCGACAGGCACCGGGAGCCGTGTTCCTCATCTGTGTGGCCACCCAAGGGCTCGCGGTGCTGTGTGCCCTCCTCGCGCCCGAGGCCGGTGACTGGCTCGCTCAGGTGGCTCTCGGCCTCTTCCTGCTGGGACTCGTGTGGTACGTCGACGCCCTGGCCCGCTTCGATCTCCGCCAGGTGGTGACCGGCGCGGGCGACCACTGGATCGCGGGCGGGGCCCTGGCGATCTCGGCGCTCGCCGGATCGAAGCTCCTCGCCTCGGGCGTCTGGTCGGGCGGCGCGGCCACGACGCTGCGGACGGCCACGCTCGTCCTGACGGCGCTCGATCTGGCCTGGTACGCGGTCCTGCTGGGCGGCGAGTTCGCCCGCCCGCGCCTCGCCTACGACGTCCGCCGTTGGGCGACGGTCTTCCCGCTCGGCATGACGGCCGTGGCGTCGCTGTCGGTCGCGGCAGCCACCGGAGTCGGGTGGCTGGACACGCTGGGCCGGGTGCTGCTGTGGATCACCGTCGCCGTGTGGCTTCCGACCTCCTACGGCTTCGCCCACTCGCTCATGGGGCACTCGCATGACCCTGCCTCCTCCGTCGGCGGCAACCGTCGACCGCCCCGGGCACGCCGGTGACGCTGACCACCGCAGCGGTCGTCGCGCCCAGGGCCGCCCTGTCCCTTCCTCACGAGGTGAGGCGGCGGACAGGCGCAGGGTGCACACTGGTCCTTGAGCCCCGCGGGGCTCCCGTTTCTGGCCCCTCCGAGAAGCGCTTCAAGCACTACGAGACCTCCGAGAAACCTCGGCAAGGCTCATCTGTACGGACTGCCGGCCCGCTCCTCGCTCGATCCGAGCGTCGTGGGACGTGGCGAATCCTGGAACTCTGCGGAGTTCCGGGACGATCCACCCGGGCGGCGGGAGGAGGACACATGGCAACGTCGCAGGGCTCCGAACCCCGTGCCGGACCGGAGGACAGCGTCGGCGGGGCAGCGCCCCCTCCCGCGGTCGACCCGGCGGACCAGTTGGCGCGTCTCGGCCGTTCGTGGGTCTGGCTCCTCGGAGCCGCCATGGCGACGCTCATCCCGGGCATCCTGGCGCTCGTGTGGCCGGATGTCACCCTGCACGTCCTGGCCGTGCTCATCGGGGTGTACCTGCTGCTGACCGGCGCCTTCCAGTTCGTGACCGTCTTCGGGCGCGGCAGCGACCGCGTGCCCGGTCTGATCGTGGCGGTCCTGTGTGTCCTGGGCGGGGTGCTGTGTCTGAGGAACCCGCTCCAGACGATCGCCGCGCTCTCGCTGATCGTCGGTGCCGTGTGGCTGGTGTCCGGAATCGTCACCCTCTACACGGCCATCGCCTCCAAGAGCATGCCGCACCGCGGCATCGTCATGGCCGTCGCGGCCCTCGGCATCGTCGCGGGAATCGTGGTGCTGGCGCTGCCGACGGAGTCGGCCCGGGCCCTGACCAGGCTGCTCGGTCTCTGGCTCGTCCTCCTCGGCCTGGCCGAGACGGCCGTCGCGCTGGCGTGGCGGTCGGCACTGCGCAGGCCGGGCGTCACCGGCCGCGACGCGCCGGGCCCCGTCTGACCGCCACGTCGCCGACGCAGCCTCGCGCCCGGCCTTCGGCGTGAGGCTCACGCAATCCGCCACGCACACGACCCGAGGTACGCCGCGGCATGCCCGGCGACCGCGGAATCGGAGGAATCGTGTACCTCGCATACGACTACCCGCTGCTCAACGTCTTCTGGACCATGTTCTGGTTCTTCCTCTGGATCCTCTGGTTCATCCTGCTCTTCCGGATCATCACCGACATCTTCCGGGACAAGGACATGAACGGATGGGGCAAGGCGGGCTGGCTCGCCTTCGTCATCCTGCTGCCCTTCCTCGGTGTCCTCGTCTACGTGATCGCCCGCGGCAAGCACATGGGCCGCCGCGAGATCGCCCAGGCCCGCGACCAGCAGCGCGAATTCGACGCCTACATTCGCGAGACCGCGTCCGGCGCCAAGCGACCCAGCAGCGCCGAGGAACTCACCCGGCTCGCCGAGCTCCGCTCCCGTGGAGACATCACGGACGAGGAGTTCGGCCGGGCGAAGGCGCTGATCCTGAACGACGACCGGCCGGCCGCGAGCCCCGAGCCCGGCGTTCCCCCCACCCCCGGACGCTGACCGCGCCCGACGATTCGACCGAGAAGCGAGGAATCGCGATGACCTCCACTCACTCCACACGGGCAGCGGACACGACGAGACAGGCCTGGGCCGGCGGACTGACCGTCTTCGCCGCCGTCATGCTCGGGATCACCGGCCTCGTCGGGATCTTCCGCGGCATCATGGCGATCGCAGAGGACGAAGTCTTCGTCAACACGCCCAACTACGTCTTCAAGTTCGACCTGACGTCATGGGGCTGGATACACCTCGTCCTCGGTGTCATCGCGGTCCTCGTGAGCTTCGGGCTGTACCGGACGTCCACATGGGCACGCGTGGCCGGCGTGGGCATAGCCGCCCTCGTCATCATCGCCAACTTCCTTTCCCTGCCCTACTATCCGGCCTGGTCGATCCTGATGGTCGCCATGTCGGGATTCGTCATCTGGGCACTGTGCGCGGTGAAGCGAGAAGAACTCCTCTGACGCAGGGCGAGGGCCGACCGATCCGGTCAGGGTGACGGTCGGGATGGGCCGCCGAGTCGGTCGAGTTCCTCCGTGGCACTCCTTTCGACGAGGGCGGCCAGGTCCTTCGCTTCGTTCGCCCCGCCAGAAGCCCGTTCGCTCGCGCAGAGCGTCCGGGACTGGGCGAAGTGGGCGCGGAGACTGCCGGTGAGGATCCGCTCGAATTCCCTGCCTGTCGCTCTCTTCGCCCTGGCGAGGGTGTCCAGGCTGACCATGCCCGGCATGTCGTACCCCTCGTGGGGGCGGGTGTCGGGAATCCCTGAGAGGTCCAGGAGTGCGCGCAGGCTCACCCCTTCCTGCTCCAGTCGCGTTCCGGCCCGGGCCGAGAGGTCCGCGAGGGCGGGATCTGCCGCGCGTGAGGGTGCCAGGGCGGTCAGGAGGTGGGCCCGCTCGCTCATGGGAATCATCAGCTGGATCCATGCGGTGTCGGTGGCGTTGAACGCCCCTGCCCGCGGCGGGCCGGTCACCGGCTGCGTGGTGCAGCCGGTGACCATGAGCGCCGCGAGCAGGGCCCACGCCATCCGCAGGGTCAGAAGGTGCCGGCGGAGTTGCACTTGGCGCTCTGCACGATGCAGTCCTTCACTCGGTGCCCCAGTGCCGCGTCGCACGTCCGCACCCCAGGTTCCCTACGCCAGCCTCGACAACATCGGCGGCGCCTCGCTCGCCGTACGGCATCTGCTGGAACGGGGCCGCCGCAGGATCGCCGCCGTCACCGGTCCGCTGGACCTGTTCGAGGCGCGCGAGCGGCTCGACGGGTATCGCGAAGCGCTTCGCGGCACCGGGCGCCGGCCGATCGTCGCGCTGGGCGACTTCACCCGCGCGTCGGGCGCCCAGGCGATGCAGCAGCTCCTGGAGGACGACCCCGCGCTGGACGCGGTGTTCGCGTGCAGCGACCTCATGGCGATCGGAGCACTGCGGGCCCTGCGCCAGGCGGGGCGCCGCGTCCCCGAGGACGTGGCCGTCGTCGGCTTCGACGACATCGAGGCTGCCGCGTACACCGCGCCGGCCCTCACCTCCGTGCGCAGTCCCATGGCCGACCAGGCCATCGCCACGGTTCACCTGCTCCTGGGTCTCATCGAGGGCGGCCCCAGGGATCCGGTCGTCATCCCGAACGAACTCGTGGTCCGCGAATCGACCTGACCGGCAGGCCTCTCACGCCGCGCTTCCCCGGCGAGGATCCGAGGATCCCTCAGCCACGCCCATCATCCGACAGTCGGTCCGGTCGACGGAAGGAACACTCGCCTGGGTGACTGCGGGGCAGGTGAGGGCCGGGACATGATCATCGGCATGAGTGCCTCTTTGATCCGCCGCGCGTGCGCCGCGGCCCTGCTCGTCACGTCCACCCTCGTCCCCGCCGTGGCCGCCGCACCCCAACCCGGCGCGCCCGCAGCGGAGTCGAAGCGTGCGCTGCAGGCCCGGCTGCTCGGCGAGAAGACCGTCCCGCACAAGCTCGACTTCCAGGGGACCACGGTCGGCGGCCTCTCCGGCATCGACCGCGACCGGTGCACCGGCGAGTACGTCCTCATCAGCGACGACCGGTCCTTCCTCCAGCCCGCGCGCTTCTACACCGCGAAGCTCGACGTCGACGCCGACGGCGTGCACGCCGTCGACTTCACCTCGACCCGCCCCCTCCTCCAGCCGGACGGCTCGGTCTATCCGTCCCCCGCCCTCGGCGACGGCAAGGCGATCGACCCCGAGGAGATCCGCGTCGACCCTCGCGACTGCCGCTACTGGTGGGGGCAGGAGGGCGACCGCCCCGCCGTCGCCGGGCCGCCGGTGATCCAGCCGTCCATCGAGATCTCCGACCCCGACGGCACCCACCACGGCCGGCTGAGGCTGCCGGAGAACTACATGATCACCGCCGAGCGCGGGCCGCGCCGGAACCAGGCCGTCGAGGCGCTGACCTTCAGCGCCCGCGGCACTGTCGTGACCAGCGCGATCGAGGGCCCCCTGCTCCAGGACGGCCCGGTGCCGGACCTGACGCACGGCGCGCTCGTCCGCGTCACGCGGCAGACCCGCGGCGGCCGGGTGCTCGGACAGTTCGCGTACCCCATCGAGAAGATCTTCGCCGAGTCCGACCCGACCAGCCCGTGGGGCCCCGATACCGGCGTACCGTCCCTCCTCGCCTTCCCGAACGACCCCGAGCGCTACCTCGTGCTCGAACGCACGTGGGTCGCCGGATCCGGGTACAAGATCCGCCGGTACGACACCACCACGCGGGGCGCCACCGACGTACGGGCCGTCGACTCCCTGGCCGGGCAGCCCGTCGTACCGATGCGGAAGAGGCTCGTCGCCGACTTCCACACCCTCGGCCTGTCCACCGTCGACAACACGGAAGGCATGACCTGGGGTCCCGCCCTGCCGTCCGGTGAACGAACCCTGATCCTCGTCAGCGACGACAACTTCGACAAGGAGGCGGTGACGCAGATCGTCGCGCTCGCGCTGCGCTGAACCTGAGCTTCCGGGCCCCCGGGGAGGGCGGTGACGCGCCGTACGTCACCACCCTCCCGGCGGGGACGGGAGCGCGCCGCCGGCCGCGGCACGGACGGACCGGTCAGGCGCCCTCGTCGAAACGGCCCGCCTCCACCTGGAGGGCCAAGGCCTGCAGCACCTCGGCGGAGGTGACGTCGGTCCTCCCCTCGTCGTGCGCCACGGCAAGACTGGTGAAGGCGAGGGTGAACCCCGAGACCATGGTGTACAGCGCGGGACCGAGCGCTGCGGCCAGGAGGTGGGCGACGTCCTGCGGAGCGGCGTCGGCGGGCACGCTGATGTGGGGCAGCATCTCGTTCAGCATCTGCGTGACCACACGCGGCTCGACCTCGGACGCGGCCTCGTAGGCCTCATCGCCCTCGCTCTCGTTCTCCACCGCCCTGCGGATCTCCTGAGCCTCCGTCAGGATGCCGATCACTCGCTTCAGAACCTCAGCTCGCTCCATTTCACGGAGCCTAGCCCCACGTCGGCAGACCTGGCCGTGCGGCGAGCAGTTCAGGCGGCGGTACGACCGTCCAGGACGCCGCGTACGGGCGACGGCAGCATCGCTCCGACACCGGGGAGCAGCAGGGCCGGACTGCCTCCGGCCCGGCTCGCTGCGGCGGCGGTCAGGGGGTGGCGGGGGTGCTCGGGGCGGCCTTCCAGCTCCCGTTGTCGACCACGTACACCGTCAGGCTGCGGTTGACCGTGTCGCCGTCCCCGTCAAAGGCGACACGACCGGTGACACCGTCGAAGGCCACACCGGAGACCGCCTGTGAGAGCTTCGCCCGGGCGTCGTCCGGGAGCGTGCCGCCGTTGACCGTCACGAGGGTCTTCACCGCCTCGATGAGGGCCCAGGTCGCGTCGTAGGCGTAGGGGCCGTACCAGCCGGGCGGGTCGGGATAGTTCGCCTTCCGGTACCGGGCGAGGAAGTCCCGTCCCGTCTCCGATTCCTCGGCGGGTACGCCGATCTGGGTTGCGAGGTCACCCTCGGCCTGCGGGTTTTGCGTGAGGTACTGCTGGTCGAAGATGCCGTCGCCGCCCATCAGGGGGACGTTCACCCCCGCCTGCTTGAGCTGCTGGGACAGGGGCGCCGCGGTGTCGTGATAGCCGCCGAAGTAGACGGCGTCGGCGCCCGAGGACCGTACTCTGACGGCGAGGCCCGCGAAGGCGCGTTCCGCGGGGTCGACCTGCTCGGTGCCGACGACGGTCCCGCCGAGTCTCGTGAACTCGGCCGTGAGACCGGCGGTGAGCGCGGTGCCGTGGGCGCTCGTGTCGTCGATGACGTAGAGCTTGGTCTTCTTCGCCTCGTACAGGTGTCGGGCGCCGAACGGCCCCTGATCGACGTCCGTGGCGATGGTGCGGAAGTAGGTGGAGTGGGGACGGGACCTGTGGCCCGCGGACCAGTCGGGGCCCAGGGTCAGGGTGGGGTCGGTGTTACCGGGTGACACGTTGACCAGGTCCGCTCGCGCGAGCGATGGCACCAGCGTGCGGGCGACAGCCGAGTTGAGCGGACCGACGACCCCCAGTACCTTCTCGTCGGCCACGAACCGGGTGGCGTTGGAGGCGCCCTTGGAGGGATCGGCCGCGTCGTCCAGGGGCTTGATCTCGAACGTCACGCCGGGGACGTGGCGGGACTCGTTGGCGGTTCTGACCGCCAGGTCGGCGGAGTTCCTGATGCCGAGGCCCATCGATGACAGTCCGCCGCTCAGGGGCGCGTCCACCCCGATCACCACGCTGACGGTGGGGTTCTTCGCCCCGCTGCCGCCGGTTCCTCCGTGGGCGGCGTCCTCGTCACGGGCGAGGGCCCAGGTCAGGAGGGAGCCCGAGGCGAGCACCGCCAGAGCGGTGCCCAGGATCGCGGAACGCCGGGTGAGGCCACGCCCCTGGGCCGGCGTCGGCCGTCGGTGTGCGGAGTCCGCTGTCGAATCGAGCGTGACCGGGTTCTCGCTCGGGGGTACGGGCACGTGCGGGGTGGTCGGGCGGTCCGGCACGGGACCGCGGGGCGTGCCGGCTGCGGACCCGGAGTCCGGGACCGTGGGGGTCGGTGGTGGCGGGGTCGGTGAGGGCGCCTGCCGCGGCATCGTCGGGGCGGACGCGTTCTCCGGGGCCGCGTCCGGTGACAGTGGCGGTACGGGTGTCGGTGCAGGCTCGGGCACAGGGGTCACCCGCGGATCGGGCCGGTGGGCGGGCGTGGGCGCGAGGTCGGGTTCGGGGGCGTGTTCGCGCGCCGGACCGTGCTCGGCCGATACGTCGGGACCGGCCGAGGACCGCAACACCGACGCGAGCATCTCGGCCGCTTCCGAGGCGCTCACGCGCTGAGCCGGATCCTTGGTGAGGAGCGCGTCCAGCACGGGCTTCAGCGGGCCGGCATGGACCGGCGACCGGTGCGGGCTGGTGAACACGGCCACGGCGAGGGCGTGGAGCCCGTCCGCCTCGAACGGCGGGTGTCCCTCGACGGCGTGGTACAGGGTCGCGCCGAGGGCCCACAGATCGTTGGCCGGAGTCGGGCGCTTGCCGTCCAGCTGCTCCGGCGACATGTACTGCGGGGTGCCGATCACGATGCCGCTGTGACTCAGCTTCGTCGTGGCGTCGGCGAGGTGGGCGATGCCGAAGTCGGTCAGGACGACACGGTCCTTGGTCAGCAGCACATTGTCCGGCTTGATGTCGCGATGGATGATGCGCGCCCGGTGCGCCTCGGCCAACGCGTCGAGCATGGCGGCGCCGATCTCGGCGACCCGCCGTACGGGCAGTCTGCCGCTGCTCCGGATGGCACCGGCCAGGGACTGCCCACGGATCAACTCCATGATGATGACGGGGGCTCCGTGATGCTCCACGACGTCATGGACGGTGATGACGCCGGGGTGGCTGAGAGTGACCGCTGCGCGGGCCTCGCCGGTGAACCGCCGGAGCAGCACGGCCCGGTCGTCGTCGTCCATGCCCGGCGGGAACAGGATCTCCTTCACGGCGACCTCGCGCCCGAAGAGCTGCTGGTCGAGGCCACGCCACACTCGGCCCATGCCACCCTGGCCGATGCGTTCGACCAGCTGGTAGCGGCCGGCGATGAGTTCGGGATTCTGCTCGGTCACGCGCACACTCTAGGTCTTGCTGATCCGATCAGGTGACGGAACTACGGCTTGAACACGCCTTCGGCGATGACCCCGTACGGCGACTGTGCGGTATTCGGGCGAGCCAGAACGGGTAGCGATGCCGGCCCTCGGACGAGTCGGGTGTGCCGCCGTTCCAGTTGGTCCGCCGGGACGGCGAGACGGACGCCGGGGAACCGGGTCAGAAGTGCTCGCAGGGCGATCGCCACCTCTGCCTTCGCCAGTGGCGCACCGACACAGCGGTGGATGCCGTGGCCGAAGGCGAGGTGGGCCGTCGCGTTCCGGTCCAGGTCGAGCCGGTCCGGCGCCGGGAACCGCGCGGGGTCCCGGTTGGCTGCCCCCAGTGCGATCAGGACGGGGACCCCGGCCGGGACAGTGGTACCGCCGAGCGTGACGGCTTCCGTGGTGAACCGGAAGGTGGCCGTACTCACCGCCGAGTCGAACCGGAGCAGTTCGTCCAGCGCGGCTGGGATGCCGTCGGGCTTCGCCCGCAGGCGATCCAGCGCGGCCGGGTGCTGGAGCAGTGCCAGAAGGGCGTTGCCCAGTGCGTTGGTGGTGGTCTCGTGGCCGGCCACGAGCAGAAGCACACCCAGGGAGACCAGTTCCTCCTCGCTGAGGTGATCGTCTCCGTCGCGAGCGGCGATGAGCCGGTCGAGGAGTGAGCTGCCGGGATCCTGTCGCTTGGCTGCGATGAGATCCGTCATGTAGTCGGCCATCGCGTGCGAGGCGGCATCGATGACTTCGGGTTGCCCTGCCGCGAAGAGCTGCGCCGACCAGCGCCGGACGTCGTGCCGGTCCGCCTGCGGAACTCCGAGCAGCTCGCAGATCACGATGACCGGCAGGGGCACCGCCAGGCCGGCCACGAAGTCGAACGTGCCGCCGGCGGGCCACTGGTCCAGCAGCTCGTCGGTCACGCGGGCGATGAACGGGCGTAGCCGCGCGACGGCCCCGGTGGTGAACGCCTGGGTCACCAAGGTGCGCAACCGGGTGTGCTGGGGCGGGTCGACGGCCAGCATCGTGCGGGCGGCTGCGGGGTGCAGACGGCGCCGTGACCCCTTGCCCGCGAAGAACGCGGTCGTGTCCTTCGAGAGGCGAGCGTCACCAAGGGCCTCTCGGGCTTCCGCATAGCCCGTCACCAGGTAGCCGGGGCGCCCGCCGGAGCCGGGGACGGGCCGCACCGGGGATATGGAGCGCATGGCCGCGTAGGCCGGATAGGGGTCCTGGAGGAATCGGGGTTCCTGAGTCGGGTCGGTCATGTCCTCAGGCTCCAACGGGCTCCGGTCGTCCGTGGACTGCGACACGCCCGGCCGGGCCGGCGATCGTCGATCGTCGACGCGGTGCCCGGCCCTCAAGGGGATTCCCGGAGATCCGTGGTCGTGGCGTGGGTACGCCACGACCACATGGCTCACCGGCCGAGCCGTCAGAACGCGAAGGCCGCCCCGCCGTTCAGGGTGACACCCATGGCACAGGCGTTGCCGAACGTGTACTGCCACGAGGTCCGGGACCCCTCCCACACACCGTCCACGGTGACGGTGACGGGGTCGAAGTGCTGCGGGCACATCCGGTCCGGGGCCGGTGAGGCCAGCAGGCCCTCGAAGGCACCGCTCTGGGAGACGGCCTTGAGCTCGGCGCAGGCGGCCTCGGGGGCGGGGTGCGTTCCGGAGGCGGTCGGCGCGCAGCTGAGCGTGACCGCGCGCAGGACGGTGACCGAACTCGCGTCCGCGCCCTTGCTGATGCTCAGCACGACGGCGGAGGGGGTGTACAGGCTTTCGGTCCGGGCTTCCGCGACGGTGGCGGTGCCGGCGAGGCAGAGGAGAGCGGACGCGGAAACCGCAGCGAAACGGCGAAGCATGACGGGGACTCGCTTTCAATTCAAAGGGTTGAGGCGTCATCTACCTTGCGATCACCGCCTCGATTGCGCTTTGGAGTGTGTCTGACACGCAGAGCGATCGCATCTTCGTGGTCGGTATCCGGACAGGTGCCCCCGCATATCGATGATCGAATGAATGTTCTGCAGGTCAGGGACCGTCCCGGACGGCTCCGTCGCGGCCGCGCACCCGCCCGCTCCAGCCCCGCAGCGACCGCCGGCCTGCGCAAGGACACGCCAGGTTTACCGACCGGCCGTTCAGTACGACCGATTAACGACGCTCGCGAGTCGACGAAGTTCCCCCTCGGGCGCTTATTGCACCAAATGAGAGAAATGCCGTATGCGGGTAAGTTTCTGCAACGAGGCTGCGACTCGGCCGGTCGCTCCGCGTGGGCCGTGTCCGAGTCACGGACCGCCTCTTTCCGTGGACAGACCCACAGGGGGCATCTCATCGGTACATCTGGGCGGAGGAAATCCGTGGGAACTGTGACTGCACAAGACGGCACCAGCATCTTCTACAAGGACTGGGGGCCACGCGACGCACAGCCGATCGTGTTCCATCACGGCTGGCCTCTCAGCGGCGACGACTGGGACAACCAGATGCTCTTCTTCCTGGAGCACGGCTACCGGGTCATCGCCCATGACAGGCGCGGACACGGCCGTTCCGGCCAGAGCGCGACCGGCCACGAGATGGACACCTACGCTGCCGACGTGGCAGCGGTGACCGACGCGCTGGACCTGCGCGATGCCGTCCACATCGGCCATTCGACCGGGGGCGGAGAAGTCGCCAGGTACGTCGCCCGCGCCAAGCCGGGACGAGTGGCGAAGGCCGTGCTCGTCGGGGCCGTCCCGCCCATCATGGTCAAGTCCGACTCCAACCCGGGCGGCTTGCCGATCGAGGTCTTCGACGGCTTCCGTGCCTCGCTCGTCGCCAACCGCGCCCAGTTCTACGTCGACGTTCCGGCGGGGCCGTTCTACGGCTACAACCGCCCCGGCGCCGAGGTGTCCCAGGGCGTGATCGACAACTGGTGGCGGCAGGGCATGAGCGGCGCGGCCAACGCCCACTACCACTGCATCAAGGCGTTCTCCGAAACGGACTTCACCGAGGACCTGAAGCAGATCGACGTGCCGGTTCTAGTCGTCCACGGCACGGACGACCAGATCGTCCCCTACGACGACTCGGCGCCCCTGTCGGCGAAGCTGCTGCGCAACGGCCGGCTGAAGAGCTACGAGGGCCTCCCCCACGGAATGCTGACCACGCATCCCGACACCGTGAACCCCGACCTCCTGGCGTTCGTCAAGGAGTGACGGAGCGGAGACCGCCTGTCTCCGTCCTGCCGTACCCGCCTCGACGGTCCGGGCGGGTACGGCAGGACCGGCGGCGGTCGCCACGTCGAGCGGGATCAGCTCGCCGAGGTGGTCACCGACGGCCACGATCCGGTGCTGCGGGGTGCCGACGGTGGGGAACATGTCCGTACCCGGTTGGACAGCGGCCTCGCGGGTCGCCTGCGGTCCGCGTTCGAGCAGCACGGCTACCCCTGGTGCGGCACCGTCGACCCCCACGAGTCCGCCTACACCCTCCGGGGCGACGACACGCCGGGACTCGACGAGACGGCCCACGCGTTGCTGAGAGAGCGCCGACGGGCCGTAGCGGACGCCGCCAGAACGGCGGCCAGGCCGACGACTGTGAGCGTGCCCCAGACGAGCAGCCCCGCCGTGATGCCGCCGACCGTGCGCAGGCCGTCCCGCCAGCCGGACGCGAGGGCTCGCTTCGTCACCACCGCCATGTCCGGGCCGGGGACCAGGGTCAGAACGGCGAGCACACCCGTCGCCGCGAGAAGCTGAACGAACATGGGCTCAGTCTCGCAGTCCGGCCCGCCTCCCCTTCGAAGGTGCAGCCCTGAAACGACGGACCCGGCGGCCGGGGCGACCCGAGCAGGACCTCGCTGTGTCGCGACAGGGACTGGCTTTCGGATGGGGCACGTTGGAGCCATGGGCTCCAACTTCCGCAACGGTCCACATGGCTACGGGATCGTCACCAAGACCCTGCACTGGGCGCTTTTCGCGGCCATCGCCGTGCAGTTCGCCGTGGGCTACCTCCTGGACACGGACGACAGCGGCCGCGGCCGGGGACGTGGTCGGGGACGCGGCGAGGACTCCGGACGGGGGCGCGGGCGTGGCGGGGACGGCGACGCGTACACCCCCTTCGGGGACGACGCGCTGCTCACCGTGCACGTCGTACTCGGCGGCACCGTGCTGCTGCTGGGTGTCATCCGGCTCGTCTGGCGGCTTGCCACGCCGCTTCCGCCGTGGGCACCTGCCCTCACCGCAGGGGAGCGTCGCCTCGCCCACGCCACGGAAGTCGTCCTGTACGCGGCGACGTTCGCCGTCCCCGCCACCGGTCTCGCCCTGCTCCTGTCCGGTGACGACCTGCTCCCCGTCCACATCGCCGCCCAGGTGCTCCTCTACGTCGCTGTCGCAGCGCATGTCGGACTTGTTCTCAAGCACCAGGTGCTCGACCGTGACCATCTGTTGGCCCGCATGCTGTGAGATCGGGGCCCCGGAGGCTGAGAGGGGCCGCGGTCTCGGCGTCAGCTCGCCTCGGGCAGATGCCAGCGGTGGGGCCGGATGAGGTGTCGCAAACTGTCCGGACCCCAGGATCCCGGGGCGTACGGCTCGACGGGCGGTGGCGACTGGAGCAGGGGGGCAGCCACCTCCCACAGACGTTCGATGCCTGCGGCGTCGGTGAAGAGGGACTGGTCACCGAGCATCGCGTCCAGGATGAGGCGCTCATAGCCCTCCAGTGCGTGGTCCTGCGTGAAGGAACCGGCGTAGTCGAAGACCATTTCTGCTTGGGTCAGACGCATGTCGGGGCCGGGCTGTTTGACGAGGAAGCGTGCGGTGATGGTTCCGGGGTCGTCGAAGTCGATGACCAGTTCGTTGTGGCGGCCGTCGGCGGACTCCCGGGCAGCCAGCGGGAACATGCGCAGGGGCGGTTCGCGGAATCCGAGGGTGATGACGTGGCGGCTCTCGGCGAGGGCTTTGCCGGAGCGCAGGTAGAAGGGGACGCCGGCCCAGCGCCAGTTGTCGATCTCGAGGCGCAGGGCTGCGAGGGTCTCGGTGTCGGAGGCCGGGTCGACTCCGGGTTCGTCGCGGTAGCCGGCGTACTGCCCGCGGACCACCCGGGCCGGGTCGAGGGGGCGCAGGCTCTGGAAGACCTTGTCCTTCTCCGCGCGCAGGGAGTTCGCGTCCAGGGTGGCCGGCGGTTCCATGGCGATGAACCCGAGGAGCTGGAACAGGTGTGTGACGATCATGTCGCGGAAGGTGCCGGTGCCTTCGAAGAAGTGGGCGCGGCCCTGGATGTCGATGTGCTCGGGGACGTCGATCTGTACGTGGCTGATGTGGTCGCGGTTCCAGACCGGTTCGAGGAGTCCGTTGGCGAAGCGCAGGGCGAGGATGTTGTCGACGGACTCCTTGCCCAGGAAGTGATCGATGCGGAAGACGCGGGACTCGTCGAAGACGGTGTGGATGGCCTGGTTGAGGGCTCGGGCGGAGGCGAGGTCCGTGCCGAAGGGCTTCTCCACGATCACGCGGGCGTCCTGGGCGAGTCCGGCGGCACCGAGCATCCGCACGACCGAGGCGCATGCCTGAGGGGGTACGGCGAGGTGGTGGAGGAGTCCTGGAGTGCCGCCGATCGCCCGCTCGGCTTCCCGCACGGCGGCGATGAGAGGGCCGGGGTCCTCGGGGTCGGCGGCGCCGAAGGTCAGCCGGCTCTCGAATTCCCGCCATTCCCGGCCCTCGGGCTTGGTCCGGCCGAACTCGGCGACCGCCTCGTGCGCGTGTGCGCGGAACGCGTCGTCGTTGAGGGCGACTGCGGCGGGGGCGGATCCGATGATCCGGTAGTGGCCGGGGAGCAGCCCCGCTCTGGCCAGGTGGTACAGACCCGGCAGGAGTTTGCGGCGGGCGAGGTCGCCGGTGGCACCGGAGATGACGATGACGTGGTCGTCGGGGGTGGGCCCGCCGGAGCCGGGGGGTGTGGCCACGTCGGATCTTCCTTTCGCCGCGGCCGCCGAGCTCGCCGTGCGTCGCGGAGTGGGTTTCGCCGGTGGATTCGCCGAGGGGGCGCGCCTGGCGGGTTCTGTGGGGCTTCTGCGGTCTGCGTGGTCGGGCCACTGCGCGCGTGCCGCGTCGGTGGCTCGCGCATCGGGTCTCGTCAGGACGCGCGGATCCGCGGCGCCGCGTAGGATCCGGTCGCGCCCCGGCCCCGTCGGCGCCTCATGGGTGGGACACGACGGCCACGGGGCAGACGACGTGATCTCCTCCTGCGATCTGCTTCATGGGGCCCACTGTGGAGCCGTCACGGCAGTCCGGCACGTCCCGGCGGGCCGACCGGGCGACGCACGACCGAGCGGCCGGGCGTGGTCCCGTGGTCGTGGCGGTGCACCCGTACGAGATCGCCCGCCCTCGGCGCCGGATCAGCGTGGCGCCGCGGTCTCCTCGCGGGGTGGGAGAGCCGCCATCGCCCAGCGGATCGTCCCCGTCAGCACCCGTCCGGACAGCCGTACGAAGCCCTCCGGCAGGTACGGCGCCGTGCGGAGGTCCAGCAGCGCTCGGGCCCACGGTGGCAGCAGCCGGACCGCGTTCGAGGCGAGTACGGCGTAGGGGCCGCGGGCGGCACGCGGCAGCGGGGGTTCGTGGAGTACGAAGCGGGCCGCGTCCCGGGCCTGCGACGTGGCACGCAGTTCGGGGCGGTAGAGCGCCAGCCTGGCAGCGAGGGCTGTGCGGTCGAGCGGCGGATCGGGGACGCCGAGGGCGCGGGCGACCCGAGCCGCGTCGGCGATGTACGCGTCGCAGCCGGCGCCGTCCAGCGGACCGGCCCCGAAACGCTGGTGTGCGCGCAGGAAGCTGTCCACCTCCGCCACGTGCACCCAGCACAGCAGGTGCGGGTCGGCGGCGTGGTAAGGCTCGCCGGAGGGGGCGACACCCCTGATCCGCTCGTGCACCTCCCGGACGTGGTCCACGGCGCGCTGGGCGTCCTCGGCGGTGCCGTACGTGGTGAAGGCGAGGAAGGTGCTGGTCCGCTGGAGGCGTCCCCAGGGGTCGCCACGGAAACCGGAGTGCCCTGCGACGGCGGCCATGGCGCGCGGGTGCAGGGACTGCAGGAGGAGCGCGCTCAGGCCGCCGATGAACATGGACGCGTCCCCGTGGACGGTGCGGATGGGCCGCTCGGGGCCGAACCAGCGCGGGCCGGGGGCGCCGTGGATACGGGCCCGGTTCTGCGCTCCCGAGGGTCCCGCGACGTGGCTGAACAGGCTGGTGCCGACCCGCTCACGCAGGCCCGGACCCGACTTCTCGGACAGGTTCACGCTTCCATCGTCGCGCGCGGAGGCGCGGAACGGGAGAGTCGCCGGTCCGCTCGGCCGCCGCGCGCGGGGATGCCGGTGGCCGGGCGCCTCCAGAGTGTCCATGGGCCCCTTCCCGGCCTCCCCGCGTGCCTCGTGTCTCGCGGATCTGCAGCGCGGGAGACGCGGCGTCGGGCGTACCGCTCATCGGCCGTGTCCTCCCCAGGGGCCACGCCAGTCCAGGCACAGGACCGTCGCGTCGTCCTTCGGGGGCTCGCCGCCGTACGCGTCGGAGACCGCCGCGACGAGGGTGTGGACGACCTCGCGCGGATGCTCCTCCGCGGTCTCGCGCAGGAGGCCGCGGAGGTCGACCGTCCGTGCGTCTCGTTCCTGCATCCCGTCGGTGTGCAGCAGCAGGCGGTCCCCGGGGCGCAGGTCCAGGTCCTGCACCTGATAGGCACCTTGCTCCGCGATGCCGAACGGGAGGTTGACCGTCAGCTTCAGTTCGTCGACCTCTCCGTCACGCAGCCGCAGCGGCCACGGGTGGCCGGCGTTGACGAGTTGGGCGCTGGATCCGTCCAGGGCGATGCGCAGGAGCTGGCCGGTCGCCAGGGAGTGGCGGCCGTGGTGGAGGAGGGCTTCGTGGGTCTGGCGGGCCTGTTCGGCCAGGTCGTCTCCGGCTCGACGGGCGCCGCGGGAGGCGTTGACGAGCAAGGTGGCCATGAGGGAGGCGCTCACGTCGTGGCCCATGGCATCGGTGATGGACAGGTGGAGGGTACGGGCGTCGAGGCTGTAGTCGTAGGTGTCGCCGGCGATGTCGGAGGCCGGGACCAGGGCGCCGGCGAGGGTGAACTGGAGCGCTTCGCAGCAGGACGCCGACGGCAGGAGCTGGCGCTGGATCTCCGCGGAGAGGCTGACCGTCGCCGTGCGGTTCCCCCAGTGGTAGAGGTCGGTGAACCGGCGGTCGGTGACGATGACGTAGGCGAGCGCGTGCGCGGCCGTCTCGACCTGCTCCAGCACAGTCAGGGGCGCACGGTCGAGCGACACTTCCAGGACTCCGATGATGTCGCCGCGGTGGGTCACCGGGGCGAGCACCCGCTGCCCCTGCTCGCCTTCAGGGACCAGCACCAGGCGTTGACCGCGCAGGACCTCGTCGTAGACCCCGGTGCCGGAGAGCGGAACCTCTGCTTCTCGCTCCTCTTGGCGTACGGCCGCGGTGTCGTGGACGCGCATCAGAAGCCTGCCGACGACGTCGACGCAATGGAACGACACGTACCGGGCATCGATCCGGTCGCGCAGGTCGCGCGTCACGACATCGAGGGAGTCCACCGGCGCCGCGTTCTCCGCCACTGCCAGGACCTCGGCCAGCCCGATCTGCTCACCCGTCACGTCAGCCTCCTGATCTCGCGGCCCGCCGAGGCCACGCCAGGGGTACTGCGTGGCTGCGGGCCCGATCGAGTCGGACGCTACACACTCACGGTCCGCTGTCGCGTTCACACGCCGCGTGGTCCGGCACCGGCCGCACAGGGGCCGTGCGCACCCGGAGCCATCGGACAGGGCGGAGCCTGGGTGCGCTGCACCGTGGGGGCGTGACGCCACGTGAGCAACGGGCGGGCGTGGTGGACCGTCGACCGCGGCGGCGGGACTCCTCCGGGAGGGTGGATCCGGTTGCCACCAAGATCGGCCGCGTTCGACGGTTCCGACCTGCTGAAACAGCATGTTCCCCGCCTGCGCGGCCGGTTGACCGCATCCTCGTGTGCGGCACGAGCGAGCTCGTCGACGACCGGGTCGGGTCACACCTGTGGGTCTCCGCCTGCTGACGTCACCCGCACCCGGACGCCGGCCCGGCGGGACTCCCCCGCCGGGCCGGCGTCCGGTGTCAGGACGCGGTGCGCGCTCATGTGGCCCCCGGCGGCGGCTCAGCGGGTGCGGAAGCACTCGGCAGTTCGTACGGTCGTGTCGGAACCCTCAGGACGGGTATCCCCTGGGCCGGTCCTCGCGTCCCCGCACGTGCGCGAGGACCGGCAACCAACCCTCCGCCGGGAAACTGCGGCCAGGACGCCTGTGCATGACCATGTGTCGGCGCCGAGGGCGAGCCCCGGCGTCCGCCGGTGGTTCAGTCGTCGGTCGACTCGTCGGCAGCCGCGCGACGCCCGCCGGCGGAGGCGACCAAGGCGTCTGCCACGACCGCCGCGTCCGCGTCGGCGACGTCCGCCGGGTATTCCGGCAGCAGATCGTCCCAGACCGGCATCCACGATCCGTACAGCTGGGACTGTCCCTCGGGGCGGGCGAAGAACCAGATGTGCAGGTGCGCTCCTCCGTCCCCGATGCGGTAGACGTGGGCTCGCGAGATGTGGGGCAGGGCCTGCACGTGGCGGACGATGTGAGCGGAGAGGACCCCCAGTTCGGCCGCCAGTTCGTCGGGGAGGTCCGCCATGTCGTAGTGCTCGAGCGGATGCAGCATGAGAACCAGCGGCACACCGACTCCCGCGATCCGCGTGAGCCGCCAACCGTCGTTGAACCAGATCCCCTCGCCCCGGTCACGGCACGACGCGCAGTCCGACGGGTCCTCTCCGTGTCGCGGAGGCTCGGGCAGAACGGGAGGGCGCAGGGGCGAGACGCGCAGTCCGTCCGCTTCGAACGGGCTGATGCTCCACCCTGTCATGCGCGCGAGGGGGAGCCGACGCTCGGCGTCGGCAGCGGCGAGCGCGTGGTCGTAGAACTCGTCAGGTCGCAAAGCCATGGCGCGAAGACTAGTTCGACCTCGCCACTCTGCGAGGACCGGGGTGATCTCCCTCCTCGCCCCGGTACGTCGCCGCCTACAGGATCGGCCGGTCGGGACCGGATCCCTGCGCGTCGGATCAGGATCAGCGCAGTCGGCGGGCGCGCAGCACCAGGTCATCCGTGTGGTGCGCGCCGGCTCCGCCCTCGGGTGCCACGCGGGCGCGCTGCTCGTCGACCTCCACCACCCAGTCGTCGCCGAGGAGGGCCGTGACCATCGAGGGCCAGACGTAGTCGGCCGGGTCGAAGCCGCTCTCGTTCGGCTGCCGGGTGTCCATTCCCGCGTGGTGGACGAGCAGCAGCACACCGCCGACGGCGACGGCCGCGATCAACGCCCGCTCGGCGGCGGCGTCGGGAGTGCGCAGCAGGGCCGGGTACTGGGCGGAGACCAGGTCGAAGGAGGCGGGCGGGAGCGCGGCGTCCGCCAGTGCGGCGTGGACCCAGTGCACGGCGACGTCCGCGTCCCGCGCGTGCCCGGCCGCCCGCTCCAGGGCCACGCCCGAGACCTCGAGCGCGGTCACGTCCCAGCCGCTGCGCGCGAGCCAGACGGCGTCCGCACCCTCACCGCAGCCGACGTCGAGAACACGCCCGGGGGTGAGCCCGGCGACCTCCGCCACGAGCGCGCCGTTCGGCCGGCCGCTCCAGAGTTGTTGCCGGTCGGCGTACCGGTTGTCCCACTCCGCCCGCACTGCGGGGTCTCCGACGTAGGCGTCGGTGGGGGAGGGAGCGTCGTGCGCGGGCGATCCCGCTGCGATGTTCTCGGTCACGGACCCACCATGCCCAACCGGCCCCTCTGATGGCGCGGCTTTTGCCGGTCCGGCAAAGAACGCGTTCGAGAGAGCAAGTGACCGAGCCCGGTCGTGCGGGACGTCATGGCGGGTTTGCCGGGGGGTGCGGCGGCTCACATGTGCGGCATCCCGTAGTACTGGGCGAACTGCTCGAGGTAGCCGGTGTCACGTGGCTGCTTGGTTCGCTCGAACTCGGGGGCGTGCTTGATCTGGTCCTTCGTACGGTCGACGTAGACCGTTTCGCCGTCCCGGTCGACCCGCCGGATGACGCTGGCGGGGAGCAGTACATGCCTGCCGAAGATCCAGACGCCGATGTCGACGACGATGTAGCCGGTTCCGGCCTCGTCGGTGTGCTCGTCGACCTTCCCGATGTCCCCGTCGGTTGCCTCGACCTTGAATCCGACCAGGTCGCTCCCTGTCTCGTAGCCGGAACCGGTGGGGTAGCCCCAGATCTCTTCGTTCGCCATGATCTCTCTCCTTGCTCGCCGTCACTGTCCGGCCAGCCTGCCTCGCGCCGGGTGCGGCCCTGTGCGCGGCGCTCCGGCGACTCCCCTGTCCAGCCGCACGCCGGCCGGAGCGGGAGAGGAGGTGCGGCCCGAGTGCGGGAGGCATGGGCCCTTTTGAAATTCTCCATTCAGGATCTTGATACCTGTTCAACCCTATGCGAGATTCGGCGCACGCAGTCACGTGTCAACGGCTGCGCTCCGTCCGAACACACCGGAATCGCCGCGGGAGAGGTCTCCACCATGCCGGTCCAACACACCCCCGGGGAGCGACTCTCGATGGAGACTCGCACCATCGAGGTCATTCCCGACGCCGAGCGGCACGGCACGCCGCGCAGCCAGTTCACTCTGTGGTTCGGCGCCAACATGCAGATCACCGCGATCGTCGACGGTGCACTGGCCGTCGTCTTCGGCGCCGACGCCCTGTGGGCGATACCCGCGCTGCTCATCGGCAACCTGCTCGGTGGCATCGTGATGGCACTGCACTCCGCGCAGGGACCGCGGCTCGGCGTCCCGCAGATGATCTCCAGCCGCGCGCAGTTCGGCGTCCACGGGGCGGTCCTGCCCCTGCTGTTGGTGATTCTCATGTACCTCGGCTTCGCCGCGACCGGCAGTGTCCTGGCCGGCCAGGCACTCTCCGAGATGCTGCACATCGACAACACCGACGCCGGCATCCTCGTCTTCGGCGCGCTGACCGCCGTGGTCGCGGTCACCGGCTACCGGCTCATCCACATCGCAGGGCGCATCGCCACCGTCGTCGGCGTCCTCGGCCTCGGCTACCTGCTGGTGCGGCTGTTCACGCAGTACGACGTCGGCGCACACGTCGGGAACAAGGGCTTCGAGACGGCGACCTTCCTCCTCGCCGTAGGGCTCGGCGCCGGATGGCAGCTGACCTTCGGTCCGTACGTCGCCGACTACTCGCGCTACCTGCCGCGCGACACCAGCACGCGCGCGACGTTCTGGTCCACGTTCGCCGGCTCCGTCATCGGCTCCCAGTGGGCCATGACGCTGGGAGCGCTCACCGCCGCCGTCGCCGGCAAGACCTTCCTCAGCGACCAGGTGGGCTTCCTCGGCGACCTCGCCGGGCCCGTGGTCCTCGCCTTCCTCATCTACCTGGTGATCGTGGTCGGCAAGCTGACGGTCAACTGCCTCAACGCGTACGGCGGCTTCATGTCGATCCTGACCACCGTCACCGCGTTCGACGGCCGCTCGCGCATCTCGGCCGCCGCCCGCGCCGCCTACATCGTCGGCTTCACCGCCGTGTCGATGGTCATCGCACTGGCCGCGAGCGACGACTTCCTCAACAACTTCAAGAACTTCGTGCTCCTGATCCTGATGGTGTTCACCCCGTGGAGCGCGATCAACCTGGTCGACTACTACCTGGTCTCGCGCGAACGCGTCGACATCCCCGCCCTGTACGACCCGGACGGCCGCTACGGCCGCTGGAACGTCACGGCTCTGACCTGCTACGTCGTGGGCGTCGCCGTCCAGATCCCGTTCCTGGCCACCAAGCTGTACACCGGCGCGATCACCAAGAGGCTCGACGGCGCCGACATCTCGTGGATCGTCGGGCTCGTGGTCACCGCGGCCCTGTACTGGCTGTGGGTGCGGCGCACGGCCAACCCGCCCGCCGAGACCGTGCACCCGGCGGTCACCAGGGCCGGCGACGACACGGCTGCGCCCGTCGGCTGACCCGTACTCCCCCGACGGGCACGACGTGCGCCCACAGGGCGGCGGCGCCGGGCGAGAGCGGTGCGACCGCTCCGCCCGACGCGTCGCCGTCCGCGCCGCGCCACGTCCCCCGACGGCCGAAGACTCCTACCGCACCTGTCGGCGCCGCGAACTGCCGGGCAAGGGCAACGGCGCCGGACGCCGCCGCGTCACAGGGCCCACCAGCAATACAGCCGCCGGCCGGCAGCCCGAGCGCGCCGGGCCAGTCCGGCCAGGGCCTCCAGGACATCGGCCGCGGCCTCGACGCCGATCCCCGTCTGCCGGAGTTCGTCGGTCGCCGACCACCGCTCGGCGGAGCGGAGGAGGTCATCCGGCGTTGCCGTGGCGAGGGCATCGATCAGCGTGTCCGTCAGGCTGACCACGAACGGCGGGCCGTCCTCCGGCTCGGACAGCAGCCGGCCGGACCGCGGGCGCTCGCCGGCCTCCTCATGGCTGCACCCGGTCATGACGGCTTCGAGCTGGACGATCGCGACGACCGGGTCGATGTTCTTGAGGAAGACCACGTCGAGTCCCGCCTCCCCCGGCCCTCCAGGAGTGCGGAGGACGGCGACGGCGGTCTGGTCGTCAGTGGCGGAGAAGTAATCGCACAGCGGCATGCCGGTGATTCTGGCATCCAGGGCAGACAGTGCTGCAGGCGCTGCCACGGCGTTCGACGGGCGCGCGTCCCGGACCGCCTGATCGGAGCAGGTGGACGGAAAATGCGTCGACAGCGCCCTTCGGTACCCGGCAAAGTGGCCGCCCGTGACGAGCAGTGAGCTGTGGACCCGCGCGACCGCCGAACGCTACGACGCCGAGGAGACCGAGACGTCCTCGGCCGCCGTCCTCGGACCGACTCTCGCCTTCCTCGCCGAGCTCGCCGGAGACGGCCGGGCACTGGAGTTCGCCATCGGGACCGGACGCGTGGGCGTCCCGCTCCGGGAACGGGGCGTGCCGGTCGTGGGCATCGAACTGTCCGAGCACATGGCGGCGGTGCTCCGGCGCAAGACCGACGAGGCCACACTCCCGGTCGTCATCGGGGACATGGCCACCACCGTCGTTCCCGGCGAGTTCACCCTGGTCTATCTCGTCTACAACACCATCACGAACCTGCTCACGCAGGACGAGCAGGTCGAGTGCTTCCGCAACGCGGCACGCCATCTGGCGCCGGGCGGCCGATTCGTCATCGAGCTGGGCGTGCCGCCACTGCGGCTCCTGCCGCCCGGCCAGGTCGCGGTGCCGTTCGACGTCTCCGAGCGGCATCTCGGCTTCGACACCTTCGACCTCGTCGAGCAGATCCTCGTCTCGCACCACTTCACCCGCGCCGGCGACGACGGCCACTACCGCCGTGACAACTCCCGGCACCGCTACGCCTGGCCTGCGGAGCTCGACCTGATGGCACGCATCGCGGGGCTCGCGTGCGAACGGCGCGTCGCGGACTGGGACGGGTCGCCGTTCACCCAGGACTCCACGAAGCACATCTCCGTGTGGCGCAAGCCGAGCTGAGGCCGGCCACCGGGCCGTCGACGTGAGCCGTACCCGTCGTGACGAGTCCGGCGCGGACCGGAGCGCGCCTGGTCCCTTCAGGACACGTGCTCCGTCAGGAGACCGCGTCCCGGGCAGGACAGTGCCCATCGGCCTCGTAGATCGCGTTGCCGTCCACTTCGCCGAGGTGGAGGCAGCCGCCGTTGACCCACACGGTGATCTAGTCGGGCCGAGGTTCGACCTGGGGTTCACCGGCATGTCGATCATGCGAACTACGCGCGTCAACCTGCCCGTACGCCGTTGACGGCCCAGGACGGCTCGACAAGACTCCTGGCTCATGCAGCCCCTGCGTGACCGCTCGGTCACCCGCGTCCAGCGCCGACACGTGGACCTCGTCCGTGTCGCCAGCGCTGTCTGTCGCTGCGGCTGACCGGCCGACTTCCCACTCGCCCCGCACGCACGCCTCCTCCGCTCACCCCGCCCGCCGGGCCTCGGAGGCATGCCCGCACGCCCTCCTGGAGACCTGTATGTCCACGCCCCTGTCCCGCCGTGCCCTCGGCGGGGTCGCCGCCGGTGCCGCAGCTGCCGCAGCCCTCGGAGCCACCGCGTCCGCCGCACAAGCGGCCCCCGCGGCCGACCCGCGGGAGCGGCCGTTCCGAGCCGCGCAGCCACGCCGCCACTCACGACGCCCCAACATCCTCTTCATCCTGGGCGACGACCTCGGCTGGGCCGACCTCTCGTCGTACGGCTCCCCGCACATCCGCACCCCTCATCTGGACCGTCTCGCCCGCGAGGGCGTCCGCTTCACCGACGCCTACTCCGGCTCCGCGACCTGCTCCCCCACCCGCTTCAGCCTCTACACCGGCCGCTACCCGGGTCGTACGGAGGGCGGGCTGGCCGAGCCGATCGCCGACAGGTCCGTCGGCCTCGAACCCACCCATCCGACGCTCGCCTCGCTCCTCCGGGACTCCGGATACGCCACCGCCCTCATCGGCAAGTGGCACTGCGGCTACCTGCCCGACTACTCGCCCACCCGTTCCGGCTGGGACGAGTTCTTCGGCAACTTCGGCGGGGCCCTGGAGTACTACTCCAAGCTCGGGCTCGGCGGCGAGTACGACCTCTACGAGGGCAATGCCGAGTACAAGGACCTGCGCTACTACACCCGGATCCTCACCGAGAGGGCAGGCGAGTACGTCGGCCGCGACCACGACAAGCCCTGGCTGCTCAACCTGAACTTCACCACCCCGCACTGGCCTTGGATCGCCGACGGCGACAAGGAGGCGAGCGACGAGATCGTCCGCCGGATCAAGGCCGGCGACCGCTCCGCCCTCTGGCACCAGGACGGCGGCTCCGTCGGGAAGTACAAGGAGATGGTCGAGGACCTCGACCGCTCGATCGGGCAGGTCCTCAAGGCGCTGAAGCGCTCCGGCCAGGAGCAGGACACGCTCGTCTTCTTCGCCAGCGACAACGGCGGCGAGCGCTTCTCCTACAACTGGCCGCTCACCGGCAACAAGGGCTCGCTCCAGGAGGGCGGCATACGCACCCCCTCGATCCTGCGCTGGCCCGCCAGGATCGACGGCGGCCAGGTCAGCGACCTGCCGGTGTTCACGCCCGACTGGACGGCGACCCTGCTCGACCTGGCCGGAGCCCGCCCCCACCCCGCGTACCCCCTCGACGGCACCAGCCTCGCCGGACACCTGCTCCGCGGCGCCGACGTGCCCGAGCGGGATCTCTTCTGGCGGGTGCGGGGCGAGCGGGCGCTGCGCCGCGGCGACTGGAAGTACTACCGGGGCAAGTCCGGCCGCGACCAGCTCTTCCGTCTGTCCGAGGACTCCCGCGAGCAGGCGGACCGGGCACCGTTCGAGCCGGCGCGACTCGCCGAGCTGCGGGCGGCCTGGGAGCGGATCGACGCGGGACTGCTCCGCTACTGAGCCGTGACGGACCGTGCGGCGGTCCCGCTCCCGAGCCGCCGCACACGCGTCAGCGAGCCTCTCCTGGACCTGCCCGGTGGAGCACTTCTCGCTCCCACTGCCCGTGCGGCTGGGTGTGCAGGCGCCAGTAGTGCTCGGCGATGTCGTCGGGGTCGTACGCCGTCCCGGGTGCGACGACTCCGCCGACGGTGACCGTGGCGACGTGCACCCCCGACGGTCCGTACTCGGTGTCCAGCAGCTCGACCAGGGCCCGCACACCGGCCTTGCCCAGGGACAGACTCACGTACTGCGGCTTCATCTCGGGCATCCCGCCGGTGACGACGAAGGTTCCCCGCCCGCGCCGTGCCATCCCGGGCAGGATGTGCGCGGCGGCGGTGAGGGCGCCGAGGACGTTGACCGCGTAGGTGTGCGCATGGTCGCGGAGCGGGAGTTCGCCGACGGCGTCGGGCCGGATGACGGCCGCGTTGTAGACCACGACGTCGGGTTCGCCGAGTTCACCCGCGGCGGTGTCCAGGGCGGCGCGCAGGGCCGTGTCGTCGGCGGCGTCGGCAGTGAGGGGCACGGCCCGCACCCCCAGCGAGCCGATGGCCTCGGCCGCCGACTCCACCGTCTCCTTCGACCGCGCGATCAGGGCGACCGGCAGCCCCTCCCGGGCGAACCGCCGGGCCACCGCCTGCCCTATCCCCGGCCCCGCCCCGACGATCAACGCTCCCGCCATGACCGCTCCTTCTCCTCGGAATGCAACGACACGGAGGTCAACTCCGTTCGGCCACCGTGTCTTCCCCGGCGGGCCGGGAACGGCGGCCCCGTCGCGGCGGAGCGGTAGCGCGCCGTGCCGCGCTGCGCCCAGTGGGCCGTACGAAGGGTGGTGCGGGATTGTCCGATGCTTTCTGTCACCGGGCGGGTAGACGGGACGGGTCGGAATGACCGACGCACTCGTCGAGTTCTTCAAGGAGCCAGTCCGGCCATGCTCATCGATCTGACACGACGCACCGCGCTGGTCACCGGGTCCACCCAGGGGATCGGCGCCGCCATCGCCACCGGACTGGCTCGGGCAGGAGCCCGCGTCGGCGTCAACGGGCGGACCGGGGAACGCGTCGAGCACGCCATCGCGGGCATGCGGGCCGAGGTCCCCCACGCGGACCTGGTTCCAGTGGTCGCCGACGTCGCCACCGAGGAAGGCGCACGGCTGGCCGCCGAGGCACTGCCGCACGTGGACATCCTGGTGAACAACCTCGGCGTCTTCGGCGAGGCCGATCCGCTGAAGATCAGCGACGACGAGTGGCGACGCTACTTCGAGGTGAACGTCCTGGCCGCGGTGAGGCTCATCCGTCAGTACCTTCCCGGCATGAGCGAGCGCGGCTGGGGGCGGATCCAGAACATCGCGAGCGACTCGGCGGTGGTGATCCCCGCCGAGATGATCCACTACGGCATGTCCAAGACCGCCCTTCTGGCGGTGACGCGCGGCTTCGCCAAGCAGGCGGCGGGGACAGGTGTCACCGTCAATTCCGTCATCGCCGGCCCCACGCACACGGGCGGCGTGGAGCAGTTCGTGTACGAGCTGGTGGACCGCGCCCTTCCCTGGGACGAAGCGCAACGCGTCTTCATGCGCGAGTACCGTCCGCAGTCCCTGCTGCAGCGGCTCATCGAACCCGAGGAGATCGCCCACATGGTGGTGTACCTCGCTTCGGAGCAGGCGTCCGCCACCACCGGCGGCGCGCTGCGCGTGGACGGCGGGTACGTCGACTCCATCCTGCCGTAACGGAGACACCGGCGGCCGTGCCGCTGTGCGGGCGCGCTCGGCGCGCCACCCCCGCTCGGGATTCGTGAGCCTGTTTCTGCGCTGGGCGCACCCGTGGACCGCGCCGTCGCGCTGTGCGCTCGCCGGATCAAGTGAATACGGGCGGGGGCGTGTTGGTCTCGTCATGCCTTCGGGCACCTTCCGGTCAGCGGACCTCACCGTCGCGAAGGACACGAATGACGAGCCAGGTGACCGAAGCCGAACTGGAAGGCCTTCTCCGGAAGGCGCTGCACACCACGGGTACGGGCGCACGTTGGGCGGCCGACTCGGACGAGATGTGGTGCCGTGTCACGCCCGGGTCGGGCACACGGCGCGAGCAGGGGTGGAAGCTGCATGTGTCGGCGACGGCCGCCTCCGCGCCGGCTGTCCTCGGGAAGGCCCTGGAGGTGCTGCTGCGGGAGGAGTCGGCGTTCAAGTTCGCCCGGTCGCTGGACCGGGTGAGTGCGCTCAACTCCCGTGCCACGCCCCGGGGAAGCTCGGGCAAGTTCATCACCGTCTACCCGCGCTCCGACGCCGAGGCGGCCCGGCTCGCCCACGAGCTGCACGAGGCCACGGCGGGGCTGGCCGGCCCCCGGATCCTGTCCGACCAGCCGTACGTCGTGCACTCGCTGGTGCACTACCGGTACGGCTCGTTCGTCGGCCGGAGGCGGCTCTCGGACGACGGTCTGCTGGTGTGGTTCATCGAGGACCCCGACGGCAATCCCGTGGAGGACAAGCGCACCGGCCAGTACTCTCCGCCCTCTTGGGCTGTCTGCCCCTTCCCCACCACGGTTCCTGTCGTGCCAGGCGCGTCGGAAGGGACTGACGGGGCTGGCGGGGCTGGCAGGGCTGACGGGGCTGACGGGGCGAAGGCTCCGGTGCTGCTCGGTGGTCGTTTCGCGGTACGGGAGGCGATCCGGCACACCAACAAGGGCGGGGTCTACCGGGGGGCCGACGTCCGTACGGGCGCCCTCGTGGTGATCAAGGAGGCCCGCCCGCACGTGGAGGCCGACTCCTCCGGCTGTGACGTCCGTGACTGGTTGCGCGCCGAGGCCCGGACGCTGGAGAAGCTCAAGGGCACGGGGCTGGTTCCGGAGCCGCTCGCGTTGTTCGAGCACGGCGGGCACCTCTTCCTGGCGCAGGAGGAGGTACCGGGCGTCACCCTGCGCACCTGGGTCGCCGAGCACTTCCGCGACGTCGGAGCGGAGCGCTATCGCGCCGACGCGGTGGCGCAGGTCGCGCGTCTGGTGGACCTGGTCGCGGCGGCGCACGCGCGAGGCTGTGTGTTGCGGGACTTCACACCCGGCAACGTGATGGTCCGTCCGAACGGTGAGCTGCGCCTCATCGACCTCGAACTCGCCGTCCTGCAAGACGAGGCCGCCCTGCCGACCCGCGTGGGAACCCCCGGATTCAGTGCCCCCGAGCGCCTGGCCGACGCACCCGTCAGCCCTACGGGCGACTACTACAGCCTCGGTGCCACCGCGTGCTTCGTGCTGGCCGGGAAAGTACCGAACCTGCTGCCGGAGGAGCCTGCCGTCAGGACCACGGAGCAGCGGCTCGCCGCCTGGCTGACCGCCTGCACGGGGCCGCTCCGACTGCCGGACGGCCTCGCCGAGACCGTCCTCGGGCTGATGAAGGACGACCCCGCCGAGCGGTGGGGCCCTGCCCGGGCGCGCGAGGCCGTCCGGAGGACGTACCCGTTGCCGCCACAGAACCGCTCCGCGGCACGCCCGCCGGGGAACGCACGCCGTGACGCCAGCCGGAGTGACGGTCGTCCGCGCGACGCGGTGAGCGGGACCGTGGACCGCGCGGTGACCGGGATCGTGGGCCATCTCATCGCTTCGATGACCCCGGGGGACGAGGGCCGCCTGTGGCCCGTGTCCACCATGGCCGGGGAGGCCGACCCCTGCACCGTGCAGCAGGGCGCGGCCGGTGTCCTGGCCGTGCTGACGCGCTGCTGGGAACTCACCGGTGACGACCGCCTGCCCGAGCTGATCTCCACCGCGGGCCACTGGATCGCGGGCCGCACCGATCTCCGCTCCCCACGCCCCGGCCTGCACTTCGGCGGACGCGGAACCGCCTGGGCCCTGTACGACGCCGGGCGTGCCGTGGACGACCCGGGGCTCACGGACCACGCTCTGGCCCTGGCACTGGCCCCTCAGCAGTCGACACCGCATCACGACATCACCCACGGCAGCGCGGGCAGCGGGCTGGCCGCGGTCCACCTGTGGCACCGCACCGGTGATCCGCGCTTCGCCGAACTTGTCGTCGACGCGGCCGACCGGCTGGTCGCCGCGGCCCGGCGGGATCCGTCCGGTGTGAGCTGGCCGGTACCCGCGGAGGCCGTGTCCTCCGAGGGTGGCACACGGTACCTCGGCTTCGCCCACGGAAGCGCCGGCATCGGCTGCTTCCTCCTCGCCGCCGCGACCGTCTCTCGGCGCCCGGAGCACAGGGAGCTCGCGGTGGAAGTGGGCGAGCGCCTGCTGGGCGACGCCGTGCTGACCGGCGAAGCGGCCCAGTGGCCCGCCCAGGCCGGGGACCTGCCCACGGCACCGTACTGGTGCCACGGCGCGGCCGGTATCGGAACGTTCCTCGTCCGGCTGTGGCAGGCCACTGGGGACGACAGGTTCGGCGAACTCGCCCGCCGTAGTACGTACGCCGTCACCGAGCGCGCCTCCCGCGCGGCCCTCGGCCAGTGCCACGGCCTGGCGGGCAACGGTGACTTCCTCCTCGACATGGCCGACGCCACGGGTGACCCCGTCCACCGCGCCATGGCCGAGGACCTGGCCCGCCTCATCGTCAGCGAGAGGGCCCACCGCCATGCCCAGGTGGTCTTCCCCAACGAGTACGGGGACGTCTCGACCAGCTGGAGCGACGGATCCGCCGGAATCCTGGCTTTCCTCCTGCGGATCCGTCACGCAGACCCCCGGCACTGGATGGTCCGGATGCCGGTCTGAGCGGCAGCACGTCTGCCGCCAGCTCGCAGAACGAAAAGGAGAGACCCATGGAGAACCACGACATCGAACTGCTGGCCCGTCTCCACGCCCTTCCGGAGACCGACCCGGTCGGCGTCGACGGAGCGCCGTTCGCCGCGACGTGTGAGTGCGTCGGCCTGCTGACCCTGCTCAACACGGTCTGTATCGGCATCAGCTGCGCGTAGGACAGGCACCACCATCCGGCCGGCGGCCCACCCGGGAAGCCGCCGGCCGGATGCGCCCCCTTGCCGTGCGCCCAGGTGGCCACGGCCGGCGAACCCGTAGAGGAGCCCGACCGCATGCAGCTGCCCGCCGGTGACGCGGACCGACCCGACCCCGTGCAACGCCTCGCCGGTGCCGACGTCCTCGCCCCCACCGTCCCCGTGCCGACCGCCGTCACCGGCCGGCACGTCGCCCAGCACGTCCCCGAGCCCGTGTACGCCATCAGCGTGCGCGGCCTGGTCAAGAGCTACCCGGGCCCGCGGGGCAGCACCACCCACGCGGTGCGCGGCGTGGACCTGGACGTGGCGCAGGGCGAGACCTTCGCCTTCCTCGGGCCCAACGGCGCGGGGAAGTCCACGACCATCGCGGTGCTGTGTGCCCTGGCCCGCCCCACCGCAGGTCACGCCACCGTCGCCGGCGCCGACGTGCTCAGCCGACCCCACGAGGTGCGGCGACGAGTCGGCATGCTCTTCCAGCACAGCGCTCTGGACGCGGACCTGACAGCCGATCAGAACCTCCACATCCACGCACGGCTCTACGGGCTGTCCCGCCGCCATGCCCGTTCACGCGCCGCGGAGGTACTCGAGACGGCCGGGCTGACCGACCGGCGGCGCTCCCCGGTACGCACCCTGTCGGGCGGCATGCGGCGCCGTCTGGAGATCGCGCGGGCCCTGCTGCACTCCCCCCGTGTGCTCTTCCTGGACGAGCCGACCACCGGACTCGACCCGCACGCCCGCGCCCAGGTCTGGGACCATCTGCGGGCGCTGCGCGACCGGCAGGGCAGCACCCTCTTCGTCACCACCCACTACCTGGAGGAGGCGGAGAACTGTGAGCGCATCGCCATCATCGACCGCGGCCGCGTGGTGGCCATGGGCACGCCCCTCGCGCTGAAGGCCGCGATCGGGGACGACCTGGTCGTCCTGCGTACCAGCGACGACACCGCGGCCCGACGAGTCGTGCGTGGCGTCGTTCCGCCGGACCGCGCCGTCGCGGCGGACAGCGGCGGAGTCTCCCTGCGCGTGCCGGACGGCAGCACCTGGATTCCGCGCCTCTGCGCGGCACTGCAACGCCACGGCATCGCCGTACACGCCGCTGCCGCGGCCCCGCCCACGCTCGACGACGTCTTCTTCCACCACACCGGGCGGAGCCTCGACACCACCGAGCGCCACCCCACGCCGGCCGCCCCCGCAGCGCCGTGCGCAACCACGTCGGAGACCGGCGGCAGCCGATGACCGACCTCACCGTGCAGGCCCCGGACGCTCCCCGCACTCCGGAAGGCCCGGGTGCCCCGGGTGCCGCCGCCCCGTCCGGCGATACGGGCGTCCACGGCAGCGGGTGGCCGGCCCGTCTCCGGCACGAACTGCGCGCGATCCACGCCCTGGTCCACCGCGACCTGCTCCGGCTGGCGGGCCAGCGCACCCACACCGCGCTGATGCTGCTCCACCCGATGCTCTACCTCCTCGTGCTGGGAGGCGGACTGGCCGCCCTCATCCCCCGTGCTTCCCTGGGCGTCGGCTACCAGACGTATCTCTTCCCCGGCATGCTGATGATGACGGTGCAGACACCGGCCATCATGGTCGGCATCCGTCTGATCACCGACCGGCAGAGCGGCTACCTGCGGGAGCTCCTCATGGCCCCGGTCAGCCGCGCCACCCTCCTCCTGGGACTCTGCGCCGGCGGCACCATGACCGCCACGGCGCAAGGCGCCGTACTGCTCAGCCTCGCCGGCACGGTCGGCCTGCCCTACGACCCGCTGCTCCTCGTCCTGCTTCTCGGCGGGATGATCCTGGCCTCGTTCACCATCACCGCTCTGGCGCTGGCCCTGGCCGTGTCCCTCCGCAGGGCGGAGACGTTCCACACCCTCCTCGGCCTGATCATGATGCCGCTGCTGTTCCTCTCCGGCGGCTTCTTCCCCCTGCACGCCCTGCCCGGCTGGGCTCACACCCTCGCCGCCGCCAACCCGCTCGCCTACGCGGTGGACCTGCTCCGCCGCTGCGTCACCCACCGCGTGCCCGACCAGCAGGCGGCCGCCAGCATCGAATGGGCGGGCCGGCAGCCGTCCCTCCCCCTCGAAGCCGGCCTCCTCCTCGCCACGGGCGTCATCGCGCTCCTCTGGGCGGCGCGACGCTTCAGCCGTCCGGAGTGACACAGCGCCGTCCGGAGTGACCCACCTCGCCGGGCGCTGAAGGCGGCGCCGTCGGTGGGTCCGGCGGCCGCCGCGGACGCCCTGGGAGGAGTACGTGGTCAGGACGTGCCGACGCCGCTACGAGCCAGCGTGAACACCCCGAGGACGATCAGCGCGACACCCGCGAGCTGGGGCAACAGCCACCAGCCCGACCGTACGTGCTCCTCGTACAGCAGGACACCGAGACTCAGGCTCACGGTGGCGTCGCCGAGTGTCAGGGCAGGTTGCGAGGCGACGAGCGGACCGCCCTGCATGGCGTGTTCGAGCAGCAGCAGGGCCGCGATCCCCGCCGCGCAGAAGGCGTAGGTCTGCCAGGACGTCAGGAAGGCGCCGATGCCGCCGTCGCCGAGAATGTGCATGGACGTCTTCATGAGGGCGGCGGTGAGCGCGTAACAGATCGCCGTCGCGGCGCCGAGACAGCCGGCCCTCGCGCGCCCGGGCGGTCTGCGCAGTCCGATGGCGGCCAGGATCACCACGGCGACGGCACAGGTCCCCAGGGCCGGCACCCAGCGGTCCAGTGCCACATGGGTGCGGTTGCCGGTGGGCGAGGCGGCCCCGAGCGCCACCCCGAGGCCGAGCACGACTCCCGCCACGGCGACCCAGAGCCGGGCGGGCAGTCGTTCGCGTGTCAGGAGGGTGGCGATCAGCAGGGCGAGGGGAAGTTCGAGTACGAAGAGGGGCTGCACGAGGGCCAGCGGCCCGGTCGCGAGGGCCGCCGCCTGTCCGACACCGGCGGCGATGACGGCGAGGATGCCGGCCAGCCACAGGGGGCGGTGCAGCAGGTCGAGGATCAGTCCTGGCCGGAAGGAGTCGGACTGCGGGACGGTGAGCGCCGCACGCCGCTGCAGCACCGTGGCCAGCGCGTTGCTGAACGCGGCGAAGAGCGAGAAGAGGACCGGCAGGACGACGCCCATGGACCCCGATCCTCACCGGGGCGGCGGCCGACCGGGGGGCGACACCGGCGGGCGCCCGTACGAAGGACCCGGTCGGGCCAACGCCGCTCTCGGACGGTGCCGGGCGGACAGGGGGAGGAAGTGCCGTGCTCACCGCCCGGACCATCGGCCGCAGACCGCGTGGAGCCGCCCGGCCCCCTGCTCCGATACGAGCGGGAGCCGGGCGGTCGAGTGCCTCCGGTGCGGGGCCGGGCGTGCCTAGGGCGCGATCTCGAACTGCGGCGGCTGGAGGCCCGCCAGACAACGGGTGTCCGGCGCGGCCGGGTCGGCGAAGAACGAGGTGGTGATCGTCTGCGCGCACGGCGAGTCGGCGAAGACCACGTGGGCCACGTAGGGGACCGTGACGGCGTGGGACCGGCTCAGCGTCCGGGCCACGTAGGCCCCGTTGCTGGCGGCGGTCTGGGCGTCGAAGCCACCGGACAGGGCGAGGGTGGGAATGTCGCTGCGGGTCACGTCCCGGATCCAGGGCGGTGCCGGGGGGACGTCCCAGGCGCGGCAGTCGTCGTGGAGCCAGGCGAGTTGAGGGGCGTTGGCCAGCATCGACCGGGGGAACGACGGGAACGCGCGGTGTCCGCCCCGGATGACGTCGGCGCGGCTCTCGTACGGGGTCCACTGGCTGCAGAAGATGCCGTAGACCAGCCCGTGGGCGACCCTTCCGATGGCCTGCGGGCTGTACTTGCCGCCCGCGAGCTGCTCGGCGATCCGCTGCCCGTTGCCGTGGGCGAGTTCGTCGATGGAGCGGGGCACTCCTTCCGCCACGTGGGTGGCCGAGGTCAGCCAGGTGACCAGGTTGCTCCCGTCCAGCACGACCTTCACCGGCTCCGGGTGTACCGGGACCGTGACGGTGGTGGTGATCGGGTTGGCCTCCAGCTCACTGACGAGGCGGAGGAAGACGGCCTTCAGGTTCGGGTAGCGGGTGTTGCAGGCGGGCTGCTCCGCACAGGCCTTGAACAGACCGTCGAAGCCCTCTCGTGCGGCCTTCCAGGTGACGGCTCCGCCGCCCAGGGACGGCGGCAGGACGCCGTCGATGCCGACCGACCTGATGCCCTTCGGGTGCAGGCGCATGTAGTTGAGCGCCAGGTGGGTGCCGTAGGAGATGCCGAAGACATTCCACTTCTTGACGCCCAGCGTCTTGCGCAGGACGTCGTAGTCGGCCGAGCTCTCGATGTCGTTGTAGGCGCTGCGATCGGCGCCCAGGCCGTCCACCCGGTCACGGCAGGCCCGGGTGGCGTCGACGTGCAGGCGGCCGGTGGACGGCGCGTTGGAGACGAGACCGAGGGCGCGGGCGTTGAACTCGTCGATGTTCGGGCAGGTGAGCACCGGGTCGGCCGAGTAGGTGCCGCGCTGGGACATGAAGATCACGTCACGGTCGCGGTTCAGGTGGCCGGCCAGCGCCATCGGGATCTCGGAGACCGCGTCGTCGCCGGGTCCGCCGGCGAGCCACACGATCGGGTCGGGCGCCGGTCTTCTGGACTCCGCCGGCATGATCGCGACGGCGAGGGTGATCCTGCGTCCTTCGTGCGCCCTGGGGCCCTTGGACTCCTTCGGGCCGTGGGGTCCGTGGGGTCCGTTCGCCCGGGAACGGTTCTCGGGCACGGTGAGGGTGCCGCAGCGGGCGCGCGCGAGATCGGGGATCGGGTCCGCCGTCCTGGGGCAGGGGCCCGGTTCGAAGCGGGCGTCGCCCACAGTGCGGGCGACCGTGCCGATCGGGACGTCGGTGCCGGACTCGGCGTGTGCGGGCATCGCGGCGAGGCCGACGACGAGGGCGCCGGCCGTGGCTCCTGCCAGCGTCGCCGGTAGCCGTCGGGCGGGGCGCCGACGAGGGGTCGTGCGAGGGGACATCGTGCGTCCTCCGGGTCAGGGGATGATGGTGAAGGGTCTGGGTACGACATCCGCCACGCAGCGGGTGTCGGGCGCGGTCGGCCGGGCCAGGAAGGAGCGCAGGACCGACGCGGCGCAGGGCTCCTGGGGCACCACCCAGTGGGTGATCCCGGGGACGATCACCGCGGTCGAGCGGGGCAGTGTGCGGCCGGCGAACGGCCCCCAGCTCGCTCCGGTCTTCGCGTCGAAGGTCCCGGTGATGATGAGCGCGGGCACCCTGCTGTGGGCGGCGATCCGCTGGACCGGGGTGCGGTCCGGTACGTTCCAGGCACGGCACAGGTCGTGCTCGAAGGGCAGCTGCGGGGCGTGGGCCAGCACGGAGTCCGGGAAGCCGGGGAAGGCGCGTCGGCCCGCCTCCAGCACGTCGCGCTTCGAGTAGCCCGGTGCCCACTCGGCGCAGGCCACCGAGTGCGTCAGCCCGTGGGCGAACTCGCCGATGGCGGGCGTCGCGCCGGCGGCCTGGGCCCGTGCGAGGCGCTCCGGATCGCCTGCGGCGAGTTCGTAGAGCGCGGCGGGGACGTCGGCGGACGGGACGAGTTGACCGTTGGTCACCAGCAGGTTCACCAGCGTGCCCCCGTCGAGGACCACCTTGACCGGGGTTCCGCCGCCGGGCGGCGGCACGGTCAGCTTCAGGGGGTTCGCCTCCAGCCGCCGGACCTGCTCGGTGAGCGTGCGGGAGAGGTCCGGGTAGCGGGACTTGCAGGCGGGCTGGGCCTCACATGCCGCGAAGATCGCGTTGATCCCCTCCTGGGCGCTGTCCCAGGCCCACGGCAGGCTCACGGTCTGCGGCGGCACGACCGAGTCGATCGCCAGCGAGCGGATGCCCTGGGGGTGCCGGCGCAGGTAGGTGAGGCCCAGGTCGGTACCGTACGAGTAGCCGTAGACGTTCCACTTCCTGATGCCCAGGGCCTTGCGGAGGTCGGCGAAGTCCGCGGCGTTCTCGGTGGTGTTGTAGGCCGAGAGGTCGCTTCCCTCGGCCGTGAGGCGGTCCCGGCACTGCTTCGCCGCGCGGACCAGCCCTCGTCCGGTGGACGGCGCGTCGTAGGGCAGTCCGACGGCGGTCGCGTTGAACCGGTCCATCTCCGGGCAGGCGAGGTTCGGCTGCGAGTGGAGGGCGCCGCGCTGGGTCATGACGATCAGATCGCGGTCCCGGTTCACCTGAGAGGCGATCAGGAAGGGGATGGCCCCGATCGCGTCGCCGCCGGGCCCGCCTTCCATGAACACCACCGGGTCCGCGGCGGGCTTCGCCGCGGTCGCCGGAATGATCACGACGGCGGTCCGGATGGTCCGGGTCTTCTTGCGGGTGCGGTTCTCGGGCACCTCCAGGAACCCGCACCGCCCGGGGATCGGCTCCGGAGCCTCGGGGCACGGACCGGGCACGAAGCGTGCCGGGTGTCCCGGCCCGGGCCCCTCGGCAGAGGGTGACAGCGCGCTGCCGGGGGTGGGGCTGAGCGCGCCGATCACCGCCAGGCCTGCCGCGACGAGCGCCGTCCGGGTACGCGCGCGGTGGGGGCTCCTCGCCAGGGGGATGTGTCGCGCCGTCCGGCGCCGTACGGTCCGGGCGCTCCCGCGAACGGACGGCAGGTCGTCCGGACCGATGTTCTGTTCCGCCATGTGATCCCGTCTCTCGGACATCCCCTGCCGTTCGGGGCCGGGGGGCGTGGGCGTGGCCGCCCGCCGCGTGGTCCGGCGAGGTCGGCGCTCGCCAGCTTGCGTCCGTGCCGGCGGGCTCACCACTCAAGGAGTCCACTCGGAGCAGGCGTTCGCCGCGGTCGGCTGAGCCGTGCGGCCGCACAGCCCTCGCCGCCGGCGGGCCCACCGGGACGGCGGGGCGTACGGGTGCTCCCGGCGGGGCGGCGGCCCCGGGCCCTCCGGCTGTCGCAGCCACCGGGGCGGGGTGAGCCGGGGCCGGCCGCTGGGGTCGTCGCACGGGAACTCCGGACCGCCGTGCCCGAGGGCGCGGACCCACCGCCGGACTCCACGAGCCCTGCGCGAACTCGTGGGCCACGCACGGATCCTGCTCGCGACGGTGCGCTCTGCCGGCCGGCGTGCAGGCACGGCCGCGACGCCCTGCCGCGCGGGTGCCGACGACAGTCGGCGGCCACCTCGCCGTACCCCTCCATGGGGCCAACCAGGTGACGGTCCGAGGCTCCGAAGGACAGCATTTCGGCCGCCGCGACACGATCGCTCCTATCGTGGAACAGCACACGACGGCGGTCGACCTCGGGACGGGCAGCGGAATGAACGTACAGCAGGTCGACTACGCAGCCGTGTTCCAGGCCCTGCCCGGCATGGTCGCGCTGCTCACCCCCGACCTGGTGTACGTCGACGTCAACGAGGACTTCGCACGTCTCGCCGGGCGTTCCCGCGCCGAGTTGGTCGGCCGCTACATCTTCGACGCCTTTCCCGAGAACCCCGGCGACCCGGCCGCCGCCGGCATGCGGGAGACCGAGGCGTCGATGCTGCGCGTGGTCGCCACCGGCGAGCGCGACACCATGGCTCTGCTCCGCTACGACATCGAGGATTCCCAGCGGCCCGGCCACTGGCAGGAGCACTACTGGAGCCCGGTCAACGCGCCCGTGCTGGGCGCCGACGATCAGGTGGTGCTGATCGTGCACCGGGTGGAGGAGGTCACTTCGCTCATCCGTGCCCGTGGCGGTCTTGCGGGTACCACCAAGGCAGCCCGGCTGGAGGCCGAGCTCTACACGCGCTCCCGGGAGCTGCAGGAGGTCAATGAGCGCCTGCGCAAGGCGCACGCCCGGGAGCGCAAGGTGGCGCTGGCCCTCCAGGCGGCGATGCTCCCCTCCCCCGGGCCCGTCGGACATCATCGGGCGGCCGTGCGCTACCGCCCCGCGGTCGGCGGCCTCAACGTGTGCGGCGACTGGTACGACCTGGTCGGCCTCCCCGGGGACCGTATGGCGGTGGCCGTGGGAGACGTGGTGGGTCACGGCCTCACCGCCGCCTGCGTCATAGGACAACTGCGCAGCGCACTGAGCGCGGCGACGCTCGTCGCCGACGGCCCGGCCCAGGCGCTCGAAGTCCTCGGGCTCTACGCCCGCTCCGTCGAGGGCGCCGAGGCGTCCACCGTGGCGACGACCTTCATCGACTGGAGCACCCACACCCTCACGTACAGCAGCGCCGGCCATCCTCCGCCCGCACTGCTGACCCCCGGCGGCGACGTGGTCTTCCTCGACCGGGCGACGGACCCGCCGCTCGGCGCCCGCCCGGAACACGTGTCGGGCCCCCAGGCGACCGCTGCCTTCCGTGAGGGCGCCACGCTGGTGATGTACACCGACGGCCTGATCGAGCGCCGCACGGAGGACATCGACGTCGGCCTCGCGCGCCTCGCCGACTCCCTGCGGAGGCATGGGCGAGAAGACCCCGAGGTTCTGGCCGACGCCCTCCTCGCGGACCTCTTGAACACCGACCGCAACACCGATGACACGGCGCTCGTCGTCATCCGCCTCTGAACCGCGGGCCCGCCCGTGGCGTCCATGGCCGCTCGGCGACCCACCCCGTACGCTCGACGACGTGCAGCCCTCGACCGAGCCCCCTGAGCACGTCCGCTCCTCCGACGGCCGACCGCGCCGACTGCTGGTCCTGCGACACGCCAAGAGCGCCTGGCCCGAGAACGTGGCCGACCGGGACCGGCCCCTCGGTCCGCGCGGGCTGCGTGACGCCCCGGCCGTCGGGCGCTTCCTGGCCGAGGCCGGCGGACCGCCCGACCTGGTCCTGTGCTCCCCGGCCCGGCGCGCCCGCCACACCTGGGAACTCGCAGCCGCGGAGCTGGACGACGCCGTGCCGACCCGTCACGACCCGCGGCTGTACGGCGCCGACGGCCCCGAACTGCTCGACGTCCTCCACGGCGTGTCCGACGAGGTCGGGACGTTGCTCCTGGTCGGGCACAACCCCGGCCTGGAGGACCTGGTCCTGCTGCTGGCGGCCGGGGCGGACGGGGCGGCCGCCGCAGCGGGCACGGTCCAGGACGTCCTGGACCGGGTACGGACCAAGTTCCCGACGTCCGCGATCGCCTTCCTCGCCCTGTACGGCCCGTGGACCGACCTGCGCCCCGGCGAGGCGCTCCTGACGGGCCTGGCGATTCCTCGCGGGGTGCGCGACCCGTCCTGATCGGGTGGCACCCGCGTGTCCTCGACGGGGGCGCCGGTCGCCGTCACGTCACCAGGTGCGGTCGAGCAAGTGGGTGAAGAGCACGTCCAGTTCCCGTGCCGCGGAGTGCCTCAGCGGCGCCTCTCGCAGTGCGTGGCGGGCGGCGTCCTGGTGCCGGCGTGCCTCCTCGCGGGTCCGGGTCCGCCCGCCGGCCTCCTCCACGAGCGCCGCGACGCGTGCGGCGGTCGCGCCGTCGATCGGCCGGCCGGACGCGAGCAGCGCGTCGAGTTCGTGTGCGGCCTTGCCTCCGCCGGCCAGTGCGACGAGGACCGGGTACGTCTTCTTGCCCTGCCGGAGGTCGGCGTGGACGGGTTTTCCGGTGACTCCCGGGTCGCCCCAGATGCCGAGGATGTCGTCCACCGCCTGGAAGGCGAGGCCGAGGTGGCGGCCGGCTCGGTCGAGCGTGGTCACGGTCCGGTCGGGGGCGCCGCCGAGGACCGCGCCGAGCGCGAGCGCGCAGCCCAGCAGGGCGCCTGTCTTGTGCTCGGCCATGGACCGGTACTCGTCCGGCTCGACCGCGCCGGGTCCGGACCAAGGGCGGTCCTCGAAGCGCAGGTCCTCCGCCTGGCCGGACACCAGCGTGGTCAGGGTCCCGCAGAGGTGTCGCACCGCGGCCCCCGTGCAGGGTCCCGGGGCCTCCGCCAGGCTCGTCACGGCCTGGGCGAGGAGCGCGTCGCCGGCCAGCACGGCCGGGCCGGTCCCGTAGGACTTCCACACCGCGGGGCGCTGCCGGCGCAGCGCGTCGGCGTCCATGATGTCGTCGTGCAGCAGGGAGAAGGTGTGCACGAGTTCGACGGCGACGGCACCCGGGACGGCTTCTGCCGCGTCCGCGCCGACCGCCTCCGCCCCGAGCAGGGCGAGCGCCTGCCGCACGCCCTTGCCCTCGGATCCGCCGGGATCCGGGGTTCCCGCCGTATCGGCCCAGCCCAGCGCGTACGCCGCCATCTCACCGGTCCAGGGGTGCAGCCGGGCCACCGCCTCCACCAGCGAGGGCCGCACCCGGTCGCGGCACCGGTCCAGGAGGCCGGTCGCCGAGGCCTCGTGCACACGGGAGCCGTTCACCGCGGTCACGGCCGTGGCGCCGGGCGCGCCGGTGAGGGTGCAGACCGGTCGGGCGGATGTCGGGAGGGCACTCACCGCAGCCCCTCCACGTCGACCTTCCGCAGGGCTTCCGCCCCGACTGCCGGCAGCACCGGGCCGGCTTCCCCCGGTCCGTCTCCGGCGGGGTCCGGCAGTGGGCCGACACCCAGCTCGGCCGCGGCCTTGTCCACCATGTCCCGGGCGTGCCGCAGCCCGATGCGGTCCAGCGTCGTGCGGAGTCCGGTGAGTTCCGCGGCGGTGTGCGCGGCGTCGCGGCCCAGTCGGGCGTCGGCCTTGACCAGTCCCAGCGTCGACAGTGCCGTCCCCCTCGGCTCCTCCATCTCGCGGAACTCCTCAAGGGCCTGCGCGTACAGCTCACGGGCCTGCTCGTAGCGGCCCGCCCGGTACAGCACGTTGCCACGCATCTTGTGGTTGTAGGCGAGCGCGCCGGCCAGCCGTACCTCCCGGCATGCCTCCTCCGCCCGCGACAGCAGGGACAGCGCGCGCTCCACGTCCCCGTCCCGTACGGACACCACGTCGGCGATGCCCCGCAGGGCCCATGCCCATCCGCGTCGGTCCTCGGCGCGCGACGCCGTCTCGGCCGCCTCCTCGAAGAGGGCCAGCGCCTTGTCGTAGGAGCCGGTGTTGCGGTGCATCTGCGCGATGCCCTCCAGGGCCCAGACCGTGTGGCGGGCCTCGCCGCGACGGCGGGCCTCGGCCAGCAGCTGTTCGTGCAGCCGCCCCACCGCCTCGTAGTCGCCCTGGATGCGCCCGGTCTCGGCGAGCCCCGCCAGCGAGTAGCCCCGCACGACGACGTCCCCGCCCCGCTCGCCCGCCTCGGCCGCGAGCCCCAGCAGCCGGTACGCCAGCCTGAGCGCACCGCGCTGGCGGGCCAGTGTGCCGCCGCTCCACAGCGCCCACGCCATGGCTCCCTCGTGACCGGCCGAACGTGCCGCCCGATAGCTCGCCTTCCACGCCCGGTCGGCCTCATCGATCCGCCCGAGCCTGCGGCATGCCTCCGCCACGGCCAGCCCGCAGCGCGCGGCCTCCCGCCGGTCTCCGGCCTCCTCCGCCGCCCGGAGTTCCCGGACGCCCCGGGCGAGTACCTCGGGCAGGGAGGCGTTCACCGACAGCGACCCCAGCGCCCCTTGGTACTCCGGCGCCGACGCCATCGTCGGCATCTCCGTCACCTGACCTGCCATCAGAACCTCCTCGGGTCGGCTCGACGATCAAGCCGACGCGTGGATCAAGACGGTTGTGCCGGGCCCGGGTTCCTCATCGGTGGCAATGTCCGTCTCCGTATGGGCAGTGGATCATCCTCAAGTACTACGCGGAAGCCGCGGTTCCTCAGTGAGACGGACGCCGGAGCGCGGTGCGGTGTGGGAGGGCCGCCGTGCGGCGGCCGAAGCCGGGCGGCGGCCGCGGCGGGGTGCCACGGCCGCCGCGCGCGTCAGCCGGCCGGGCACTCCTTCCACGCCAGGTGGTAGACGGTGCTGATGTCACCGTCCGTGGAGTCCATGGTCATGTAGCTGGTGGCGCCCGGGCTCGACGTGCCGGCGTTCACCCGGAGTTCGGTGTTGATGTTGAAGTTGCGCTGTACACCGCAGGGCGCCCACACCAGTTGGGCCCAGTCGGTGTCGTCGGTCGCCTGCCAGTTGTCCTCGTACGGGCCCCTGAAGGTGTGCGTGCGGGAGGCCGTGTTCGGCGAGCCCTGGAAGTAGTACGAGGCTTTCTCCGTGCTGCTCGCTCCGCGCTGGAGCGAGGCGTAGCCCCGGTAGTCGGCGCTGGCGATCGCGTAGGTGAACCCCTGCGGCACGTGCACCAGAAGGTTCAGCTGACAGTTCCTGCGGGCCGCCGTGGGGGACGATCCGCCGCCCACCTGTGCGAGGTACTCGCTGTAGGTGACGGTGAAGGCGGTGTTGTCCTCGGACACGGCGATGGCGGCGGTGCCCAGGGGGCAGCCGGATCCGTTCACCGTGGCGATGTCGATGACGATCCTGTCCGGCGGCGGGTCGACGATCGACCCCGGGCCGGCCTGGGCGGGCAGGGCCGAGGCGAACAGGGCGGCGACCGCCGCGCTGACGAGCAGGGGAACTCTCATGTTTCTCCCATCCGGTGCTTCGGTTCCCGACGGGCGCGGACGCACGGGTGCGTCGCGCCACGGGCTGGGATGCGGCGCGCCACGCTCAGGGGCGGCGGCCGTCACGGACCTACTTCGGTGGAGACCTGGTGCGGGGAATCCTGTAGGCCGGACCTACGCAGCGGGGTAGTCCAACCGGCAATGGTTGAACTATCATGCGTGTGAACTCTGTCCGACCGCCCCGCCGGTGTGAGCGGGGATGGTCGAATGCTAGGTGCCCGCGCACGCCGGGACAGGGTGGCGCCCAGCCATTAACCGCATCGCGGACCACCCACTTTTTGGCGTGGAAGAGCGCACGCGCCTCTTGACCCCTGCGAGGCGGGGCTGCGGCCCGGGGCCGGCCCACCCACTCGCCGACCGGCCTGTGCACCGGCCGAGGAGTGGGTTCGGGTGGCAATCAGTCGACCTGGTGCACCAGTTGGCTGGTCAGTTCGTACCGCGCGCCGACGATCGCGAGCCGTCCCGCCCCGATCCTCGGAGCGAGGTCGGGCTCCGAGGCGAGCTGCGACCGCACCCGCCGCACCTGCGCCGAGACGGTCGCGTCGATGCGGGCGGCGCCCTCCTGAGCGTGGTCGATCGCGGGTTTGATCCGGTCGGCGATGTACTGGATGTGCGCGGGAAGCCGCTCACCGGTCTGCTCGGCGTGGACGGCCGCGGACACGGCGCCGCACGACTGGTGTCCGAGCACCACGACGAGCGGGATGTCCAGCTCCAGCACTCCGTACGCCACGCTGCCGAGCACCGCCTCGTCCAGGACCTCTCCGGCGGAACGTACGGTGAGCAGATCGCCCAGTCCCTGGTCGAAGACGAGCTCGGGCGCTACGCGGGAGTCGATGCAGCCGAGTACGACGGCGAACGGATGCTGTCCGGAGACCATCTCTCTCCGGACGGCGAGCGACTCGTGAGGGTGCCGCTCGTGGCGGGTGCGCCAGCGCAGGTTGCCCGCGTTCAGCTCGCGTAAGGCCGCTGCGGGCGTGGCGGGTCGCGGCTTTCCGTTCGGCCGAGGCGTCGCCGACGCCGACGGAAGGTCCCACGCCCAGGACCCTGCGGTCAGCGCCGCTCCGGTGAGGGCGGTGCGCAGCAGGGTGCGGCGCGAGGAGGGCGTGGCCGCGGAAGGGCTCTGGGATATGTGAGGTTCAGAGGAAGGAGGAGTCACACGAGGAACGTACGGCCCGGTGGGCCCGCCCGGGCGGGCCTTGCTCCACCCATTGCTCAACGCTCAGAACCTCTTTGACGACTCTTGAAGTCAGGGGATGACAGCGAGGACGATCTTGCCGGTGGTGCGCCCGGTCTCACCCGAGGCATGGGCCCGGGCCGCTTCGTCGAGAGGGAAGACCTGGTCGACGATCACGCGCAGGCGGCCGTCCTCGACCAGCGAGGTGATCTCGCGCAGTCCCGTGTGGTCGGGCCCTGTCCCCGATCCCACCGCCGCCGGCACCGCGCCCACCCAGGCGTGGGCCATGGAACGCCTGCCGAACCCCTCGCTCTCGCCGCCGTGGCCGCCCACGCCCACGTCAGCGTGCGCACCTTCACCCGGCGGTTCCGCGCCGAGGTCGGCATGAGTCCCGGCCAGTGGCTCGTCCTCCGGCGCGTCGACCTCGCCCGGCACCTGCTGGAGACCACCGACCGGCCCGTCGATCTCGTCGCCGACCGGGCAGGCTTCGGCACGGGCGTCTCTCTCCGCACACACCTGCACGCCGCCCTCGGGACCACACCCCAGGCCTATCGCCGCACCTTCCGCCCGGCGTCCGTCACCGCCTGACGCGGGACCCGGTCGTCTTCAGGGAGACACCCGGTCCTGGAGGGCCGACTGCCAGGCGGGGGCGGGGATCGGTGGCTTGCTCTCGGGGCGTCGGCCGCCCTGGGCGAAGAAGTCGACGAGCGGCAGCAGGGCCGCGCCGACGGTGACCGCCTCCGGGCCGAGGGTGCCGAGACCGATGCCGGTTCGGCTGGCCGGGTGCGTGAGGGCGTACTCCCGCGCGTAGCCGGACACGGTTTCGAGGAAGCGGGTGCCGAGCTGGAGGCCGGCCCAGCCGCCGACCAGGATGCGCTCGGGCTG
>NZ_JNZO01000014.1 GCF_000717595.1 Streptomyces flavochromogenes
TCGCTGGAACAGTTCCCACAACTCGTCCGGCACCAGCCGCTCAACAATCCCCGCCACGAGCCCGCACCCTACCGGCTCCCCAAATGAGATGGCCTCTAAGAGAATCCTCCTGGACGCCCACCGCAAAGGCGGGATCACCGACGACCCCTTCCAGGGCGTTATCCCACCGGAGTACATACCCAACCGGATCACCATCCCCACGCTGGAGGAGATCCACGCGCTCAAGGCGGTTGCGTCCGAGGCGCTCGTCGTCATCATCGACCTGATGTCCGGGTGCGTACACCGGAACGGAGAGGCGTACGCAGCCAACCTCGAAGGGATGGTCGCGGACGACGGCTACCACATCACCGAGCAGATCGAGGGGAGGACCCGCCAGTGCGCCCCGTTCAAGCACCGGAAGCCCGGCGAGTTCCGCGAAGTCCCGATGCCGGCCACAGTCCGGGAAACCTTGCTCAGGTATGCAAGGGGCGCCGGCTCGGACCAGAGCGGCTTCCTCCTCCGCACTCAGCGCAACCCCTACTGGTCGCACTCGACGCTCGATTACCAGTGGAGCGCAGCAAGGAAACGTGCGGGCATCACGCGGAAGCTGAATCCGTACTCGCTGCGCCATTTCTTCGCCTCGAACCGCCTGTCCAACGGCATCCCGATCGCTGACGTAGCCGAATGGATGGGGCACTCGAACATCAACATGACGTACCGCATCCATCGCCACCTGATGCCCGCATCAATCGGCCGGGCGGCCAAGGCACTTGAGTACGGAGGCGGCGGTGACCAGGACGGTCAACACCAGTCCGAGGGTGTCGGTGATCAGGTGACGCTTGCGCCCTTTGATCTTCTTGCCGGCGTCGTGCCCTGACTGGTCTCGGCGACGTTGCCCGAGGTCTTCACGCTCTGCGCGTCCACTACGGCCGCGGATGGCTCCACCGTTCGGGCTTCGCCCGGCAGGTTCTGTCCCGCAGCAATTCGTGCACCTGCTCGGTGGTTCCGTCCGCCTCCCACTTGGCGTAGTAGTCGTAGACCGTCTTGAACGGCGGGAAATCGTGCGGCAGGTAATCCCACGGGATCCCGGTGCGGTTGACGGAGAGGATCGCGTTCACGATCTCTCAGATCATGCACCCGCGCCGCCGTCCCGGGCCCAGAGCGGGCCGCCCTCCAAGCAACGAACACGGGCTCGATCAGCGCCCAGCGGGCATCGGAGACGTCACTGCGATACGCACGCCGAGCACTCATACTCCGGCCAACGACCAACGAGTCGTGCAGTCACAAGAACATCCCAAAACACCAACTACTTAGATCAGATGCCCTCGCTGCGTGATCCACATCGTTCGGAACGCCGGCAGCGATCGAGCGCTGCATACAACACGCTGACGGCCGGGTCCCGGTCTGCGGACGGCCTCTTTCGCTCGACCGGCTGGGGTGTCTGTGGGCGATGAGACAGGTGGCGAGGCGCGTATGCGGCCGTCCGACGTGGCCAGTTGCCGGACCGGCACGTGGGTCCCCCGCCGGATGTCACCGCCCGGGGGGCCCACTTTGCATGCGTGTTGCTCAGTGTCGCCCTACTTGAGGGCGTACGCGCGGGTGATGGTCTGGACGGTGCGGCTGCCTGCCGCGTCCCAGGCCTCGGTCTTGAGCGTCACGTACCCGTTGGTGTCGGCGAGCTTGGGGTGCCAGAGCAGCGCCTGGAAGGAGTTGCTGTCCTTGCGCAGCACCTTGGCGGACTTCCAAGTGGCTCCGTCGTCATACGACACCGACACCTTGGCGCCGGCCATCGCGGCGGAGCCGGTCCAGCCCTTGGCCCTGGTGCCGTCCACGGTGAAGGTGAACGGCAGGCCTGCCCGCGCCTGGTTGAGCTCGTTCAGCGGCAGGTCGTAGTCGAGCAGGACCACCGGCATGGGCTCGCAGACGTTGGGCTTGGGAATGAACGCCGTGTCGCAGTCCTTGACGGCCATGGTGGTCGGTGCCGCCTGGCTGAAGTTCCACTCGGTGCGGATCTGGCGGCCCAGGGTGACGCCCGGGACATCGGTGGCGAGCTTCTGGTCGAGCACGTACCGGTAGTCCGCCTTCTCCGGCACCAGCTGACCGAAGCCGGTGATCGGCTGCCCGTTGAGGTAGAAGCTCCAGGTGTTGGTCAGGCCCCGCAGGGTGTGGGTGGGCTCGTTGTCGGCACCGCTGCCGCCGGGCAGCTTCTGCCAGACGTCGGTGCGGCAGAACACACACGGTCCGAATTCGTACGGTGACAGGCGCGTCGGACCGGCGAACCAGCTGCGGGTGTAGGTCTTGCCCGGTGTACCGAAGGTGCTCCGCAGATCGGCCATCGTCCAGGTGGAGGTGTGGAAGTTGGCCCCCACCGACGGCATATAGGAGACGCCGGTGCCCGCCAGGAAGTGGTCGTCGCGGCTGGTGCCCTGGTAGAGGGGTTGCCCGTCGCTGATCGCGGTCCACTGCTTCGGACCCCAGGCCGGCAGGTACTCGGCACCGAGGCGTCGTGCTCCGTCGGAGTGGTACGTGTTCCTGACCTTGGCGAAGGCTCCGACGGCGACGGTCTTGGCGAGGTCGGCGGGGATGTGGTCGTCGGTGAAGTGCGGCGCGTAGGTGTAGCTCGACTCCAGGACGCCCTTCAGGGCGATCCGGACCGTGCCCTTGGCCAGCAGTGCCTTGAGGCCGGCTGCGTTGTCGTACGTGGCGTGGGCGACCGGGACGGCCTGGCCCGCGGGAACGCCGCTGCCACTGGGACCCGGGTTCGCGGGCGCCACGATCACCGCGGCGGCCCCGGCGGCCGCGGCCCTGACGGCCTGCTCATCGGCCTTGGTGACGTCGGCCACGGAGACCAGGACAGTCTTGCCGTTGACGTCGGCACCGGAGAAGTCCTGCTCGGTGCCCGCGCCGAGGTCGACCAGTTCGGTGCGCTTGGTGCCCTCGAACCGTTTCGCGAGAACCGAGGACTTCAGCGGGATGCTGAGGCGCCCGGGGCTGGTGACCTCCAGCTGTACCAGCGGCTCGCGCCGGTGCAGGAAGGTCTCCACCCGCAGTGCACCGGAGGTGGCGCCCGCACTGGGAATGGCGCCGAACTTGGTGTCGGACCTGTTGGCGGACCCGCTGACGCCGACGAAGTTGGAGTGGCTGTTGATCGTGCCATCGTCGCGGACGATCTGCAGTGCCACCTGGCCGGACTCCAGCGGCCGCTTATCACCGTCGATCTTCACGCTGAGGTCGGTGGCGGTGGTGCCGTCGACGGTGAAGCTCTGGTCGCGGTCGGCGACTTCGATGTTCGGGGCGGTGAAGAGGTCTGCCGCATGGGAGACCGCGCCGCCGGTGGGGGCCGCCGAGAAGACCGAGCCCTCGACGGAGTAGTGGCCGAGCGGCACTGACAGGGTGACCGCGCCGGTGTCGTACAGCGTCCGGGTCTCCCAGACGGTGTTGTCCAGCCCGTGCAGGGTGAACTTGAAGGCCCGGGGGGTCTTGCCGAAGCGGTCGGTGACGTTCAGCGTGACGTCGTGCTGTTCGACGGCGGTGGCGAAGCCGAGTGCGGCGTGCACCGACTCACCGCTCGTGGCGGTGGCGGTGACGGAGCCGCTGTACAGCCCGGTCGCCAGACCGTTGGGGTCGAGGATGACGTTCACCTCGGCGGTGGAGCCGGCCGGGACGGCGAGCCGCCCGTCGGACAGACCCGCTCCCGAGAGGGACAGCGAGCCTGCGGGGACCTCGGTGCCGCTCGCGTCCTCGGCCGACGCGGCCAGGGCAACAACAGTGTCGGTCGTGGCGTTGTTGCGGAGCCTCAGGGTGCGGGTCCGCTTCTCGTACGTGTCCTTCTGCCACGGGATGATGCGGAAGTCGGCCGTACCGGACAGCTCCAGCGACGGGTCGAGCGCGGCTGGGATGTCGACCCGGCCGTAGCCCTGCTGATAGACGGTCTGCCCGGCGGCGGACTTGGCGTGCGCGGTCAGTGCCTCCTTGATGCGCTGCCCGGACCACTCGGGGTGGCGCTGCTTCAGGATCGCGGCGGCCCCGGACACGTGCGGGGTGGCCATCGAAGTGCCGTTGGCCGAGGTGTAGTTGGCGTCCACGGGGGTGCCCATGGCGGTGCCGGCCGCGCGGGCGGCGACGATGGCCACACCCGGCGCCGTGATCTCCGGCTTCATCGCCATGTCGCCGAGCCGCGGGCCGCGGCTGGAGAACGGGGCGAGCTCGTCGGACTTGTCGACGGCGCCGACGGTGAGGGCCGCGTCGGCGGCGCCGGGGGTGCCGAGGGTGCTGTCGCCGGGGCCGCTGTTGCCCGCGGCGATGACGAACAGGGTGTCCGAGGAGGCGCTGAGCGAGTTGACCGCGATGGTGAGCGGGTCTTCACCGGGAGCGTCGTCGCCGCCGAGGCTCATGCTGACGATGTCGGCTCCCTGGGCGACGGCCCACTCCATCCCGGCCAGGATGCTGGAGGTCGGGCCCTGGCCGGTGTTGCTGAGCACCTTGCCGATCAGCAGGTCGACGCCCGGGGCGACGCCCTTGTGCTTGCCGCCGGAGTTGGCGCCGCTGCCCGCGACGGTGGCCGCGACGTGGGTGCCATGACCATGGCCGTCCTGGACCCCCTGACCGCTGATGAAGCTCTGGCTCCCGACGATCTCCGACTTGATGTCGGCGTTGTTCAGGTCGGCACCGGTGTCCAGGACAGCGACCTTCACGCCCTTGCCGTCGTACCCCTTGCCCCAAGCCTCCGGGGCGCCGATCTGCGGCACACTCTGATCCAGCGCGACCTCGGCCTTGCCGTCGTACCAGAGCTTGGTCACCCCGGCCGCGCCGGGCATCGTCGCGCCGCGGGCCTTGCCCGCCTTCGGATTGACGGACTGCCAGAAGTCCTTTGCGTACTGCTTGTGGACGTGGACCGAGGACAGCCCGAGCCGGGGCATGACGCGCATGCTCTCGCTGCCCGGCAGATCCTCGGACTTCACTCGCAGCGCCGCGGCGTCCGGCGCGCCCTGGAAGTCGACGATGGCGGGAAGTTCGGCGGACTCTGTGTCGGCGTATCCGTCCCGAATCAGCCGGCTGACATTGAACAACTCGCGGTCCACCGTGCCCGAGGCGAGCGCCGTCGCCGTGACGTCCGGGTAGACGTAGACATCGCCGTTCTGGCCGCTGGTGGACTCGAAGGTCTTGGAAGTCCCCTCTGCCGACTGGACCTGCACCGCCTGACGGCCGCCGGGCTCGGTGGTGAGCGAGACGGTGTCGCCGGTGATCAGGGTGACGGCCGATGTGGTCGCCCCCTGCTGCAGAACCGACCGATCGCTCAGGTCCTGGGGTGTCGCTGCGGTCGCGGTCGGGAGCTGGCTCGTCAGTGACAGTGCGACTGTCACCGCGATCCCGCTGACGAGGGCGTTGCGCCGTCGTCTGAGGCGGGCTGTCTGCATCAGGTGTCCTTTCAAGAGCTCAACGAATGGGCGCGTCAAGGCAGTTGATGTCTGAAGAGTCCCGACCGAACGTCCGGCCGATGACGCGCCAACCGGAACCTAGCTGTCCGGTCAGGGAGCCATCCAGAGCCCGAGTGGCGCATACATGCCAACTGGCGCATCATCGCCAGTTGGCGGCATGACGGTGACCCGCCGAAGGGGCCAAGGACCGCCCTATGCGGAGGTGTTCGTTTGCGTCCGATCTACGCCGGATGGGGTGATCCAGCCCCGCTCGGACGCCTGCCAGCCCAGTTGCATGCGGCTCGAGGCGCCGGCCAGGTCCATGAGGCCGCGGATTCGGCGGTTGACCGTCCGCTTGCCGATGTCCAGTTGCCGGGCGATCGCGTCGTCGGTCAGACCGGAGAGCAGCAGGATCAGGAGCTGGATCTCCGCACCCGAGAGTTCGTTCCTGCCGCGTGTGTCGGCAAGCCGCGGGTCCAGAGGGAGTGCCGACGCCCATGCAAGTTCGAAGAGTGCGATCAGGGCATCGAGCAGGGGCCCTCGGTGGATCTGGACGACGGCACCCGGCGGCCTCCCGCCGTCTGTCCGCAGTGCCACAAGGGCGGCGGATCTGTCGACGATGACGAGTTTGACGGGGACCCTTCCGAGCACACGAGCCTGTTCACCGGCATCCGCATACAGGCGCATCTCCCCCTGTGCGCCGTCCTCCTCGATCGCGGCGCGGTCGTACACCGTGCGGTAGCGAATGCCTGCGGTCAGCTGTTCGAGCTCGGCCGCGTTGACGTCCTCGTCCACCAGATACGGCGCCGTGTCGAAGCGCAGCACCTCCTTGCGCGCGCGGCGCTGGATCTGTTCGTACCGCTGCGCCAGCGTCTCGTCCGGCACGATCTCGGCGATCTCCTCCAGAGAGGCGGTCCCGGGCGCGGTGCGGTACTCCTTGGTGAGCTGCCTCAGCACACCTCTGACGGATTTGAGTTCGTTCATCCGCAACTGCAGCAGCGTTTCGCCGGCAATGTCCGGTGGGGCGGGTATGAGTTGCGCGGGCCGGTCGTCGGTGATGGTGACGAGGCCCTTGTCCGCGAGCCCTGTCAGCGCCTCGTCGAGGTGTTCGCCGCTCAGCCCGAGCAGCTGCCGCACGCGGTTGACCCGGCTTCGGCCACACCCCACCAGCAGGTGGTACACCTGAGACTCGGCCGTGCTCAGGCCCAGCGCCTCCAGCATGCATGTCCTTTCTTAGCCGATTCCTTGCGAGGCTTCTGTGCGGACGGCTCCCCCAGGAACCGTGGTCCGCGCCCGGGGCGACTGCGCCGTAGGGTTTCATCTGCGGGAGCGCCGCCTCAGCGCATGGATCATCACCACCGCGAGCAGTACGGCCGCCGTGGGTGCCGCGGCCTTCCTGAGCAGCACGGGCAGCGCCGCCGCACCGAGGTCGATGGCTTCCGGCTCGGTCGCGCGTCGGCCCTGGAGGGTGTCCGCTGTGCCCGTCGTGTGCACCGCGGACGCGGCAGGCCCGGCGTCCCGCAGAAGGTCTTCGAGTCGGGTGGCGAACTGCCGGACTATGCGGTCGCCGACCTCGGTCATGATGCCCCGGCCGAACTGTGCCGGCCGGCCGGTGATGTCGAGGTCCGTGCGTACGCGCACCAGGGTGCCGGCCGGGTCGACTGTCAGCGTCGCGGTGACCAAGGCCGACGCGGTGCCCGCGCCGCGGGTCTCGCTCCCGCTGAGGTCGAGGAGCATCGAGCGGGCGGCGGCGTCGCGGGTGACGGTGCCCTCGCCGCGGTAGCTCATCTGCACTGCGCCGACCTTGACCTTGACGCGGCCGGTGAACGAGTCGCCGTCGAGGGTGTCCAGCACGGCGCCGGGCATACAGGGCGCGACCCGGTGGAGTTCCTGGAAGAGTTTCCAGGCGTCGTCGGGGTGGGCCGGGACGGTGAAGGAGTGATCGAGCTGCATGGTTGTCCAATCAGGGGGCGACCGGCCGGGGACGGCCGTGGATGCGGAGCCCGTGCAGGTGCGGGCGGGCTCAGGTGCGGGGCGGACTCAGGTGCCGGCTGCCGTACGGATCAGTGCGCGCACCCGACTGGGTGAGAGGGGGCCGCGTCGTACGACCGCGCCGAAGGGGCGCAGCGCGTCCTCGACGGCGCCGGCGAGTACGGCCTGGGGGGCGATCGCGCCGCCTTCGCCGAGTCCCTTGACGCCGAGGTCGTTCATGGGGCTCGGGGTGAAGATCTCGTCCATGTCGAGGTCGGGGATCTCCGAGGACGTGGGCACCAGATAGTCCATGTAGGTGCCGGTGCGGGGCTGACCGTCGGGGCCGTAGACCATCTCCTCGTACAGCGCTCCGCCGATTCCTTGCGCGATGCCGCCGGTGACCTGTCCTTCCGCGATCATCGGGTTGACGATGTTGCCCGCGTCGTGGACCACGACGTAGTGCAGGATCTCGATCTCGCCCGTGTGTTCGTCGACCTCGACGACGGCCGCATGCGCTCCGCTCGCGACCGCGAAGCCCGGTGGGCGGAAGTGCACGGTCTCGCTGATCTCTGTGCCGTGCCGGCCGTCGGTGGGTTCGGGGGTGCCGGGCAGCGGTGCCTTCCCGGCCAGTTCCGCCAGGCTGATGGACGGGCCGCCCGGTTCCTTGGCCCGCACGATGCCGTCGCTCAGGTCGAGGCAGCCTTCCGCGACACCGAGGCGGCGGGCTGCCGCTTCGACGATCTTCTCGCGGACGAGCCGGCCGGCCCTGTGGGTGGCGTTTCCGGCGTTGACCAGGGCGCGGCTGGCGATGGTGCCGACGCCGAACGGGGTGGCTTCGGTGTCGCCGCCGATCACGTCGATCACATCGAGCGGCACTCCGATGGCATCGGCGGCGATCTGCGCCATGGAGGTGCGGTGGCCCTGCCCCTGGGACGGGGCGCCGATGGCGAGCCGCACCCGTCCGCTGGGAGCGATGTCTATGCGCGCGGTCTCGAACGGTCCGAGGCCGGTGGCCTCGATGTACATGGCGAATCCGATGCCGACGTGCTTGCCGTCGCGGGCGCCTTCGCGTTGTCGGGCCCGTACCTGATCGACGTCGGCCTTCGCGACGGCGCGGCGTAGGAGTTCGGGGAAGTCCCCGGAGTCGTAGGACTGCGGTTTGCCCGAGCGGTCCACCAGGCCGGTCGCGTACGGCATCTCGTCGGGCCGCACGAGATTGCGCGCCCTCAGCTCCTCGGGCTCGATGCCCAGTTCTGCGGCCAGCCGGTCCATGGCCCGTTCCATGGCGAAGACCGTCTCCGGACGTCCGGCTCCCCGGTAGGGCGTGGCGAAGGCCGTGTTGGTGAGCACGCCGACGACGTCTATGTGCACGTTCGGGACGCGGTAGGGGCCGAGGAGGTGGCACAGCGAGTTGTACGGCACGACCAGCCCGGTCATGTTGTACGCGCCGAAGTTGACGGTGATGCGGTCGCGTACCGCGATGAGGCGGCCTTCGGCATCCGCGGCGAGTTCGATGCGGTGGATCTGTTCGCGGGCGTGCGAGGAGGCGGTCAGGTTCTCGTTGCGGTCCTCGCGCCACAGCACGGGGCGGCCGAGGTGACGGGCGGCGTGCGGGATGAGGAGTTCCTCCACGTAGAGGATGCCCTTCTGGCCGAAGCCCCCACCGACGTCGGCCGCGATGACGTGGACCGTGGCGGGTTCCAGGCCGAGGGTGTGGGCGATGGCGTCCCTCAATCGGTGCGGGGTCTGGGTGCCCGACCAGACGATCAGTCGGCCGCTGTACGGATCGACCTGGGCCGAGATCGCGCGGGTCTCGATCGGCGAGGCGACGTACCGGTGGGCCTCGAAATGTTCGCTGACCACGGCGTGCGCGCCTGCGAACGCCTCATCCGGGTTGCCGACGCGGGTGGCGACGGCGACTGCGGTGTTGTCCGGCAGGTCCTCGTGGAGTCGGATCGCGCCCTCGGTCAGGGCATGTTGGGGGTCGACGAGCACTGGCAGCGGGGCGTACCGCACCTCGACGAGTTCCAGGGCGTCCTCGGCCAGGTAGCGGTTCTCGGCGAGGACGACGGCGACGGGCTGGCCGACGTAGAGGACCTTGTCGCGGGCGAGCAAGGGCATGGGAGTCATCCGGACCAGCGGGTCCAGGAGTTCGGCGAGGCCCGGCGGGGTGCGCAGTTCTTCCTTGTTCAGCATCGCGGGCAGGTCCCTCACGTGGTCGCCTGTCCACACGGCGACGACGCCTGGTGCGGCCAGGGCCGCGGTCACATCGACCGACTCGATGCGGGCGTGGGCGTGCGGGCTGCGCAGGAAGGCGGCCTCGACGGCGCCGGGGAGGGCGATGTCGTCGACGTAGCGGCCGTTGCCGCGCAGCAGCCGGTCGTCCTCGACGCGTGGGACGGAACGGCCGATCCAGCCGCCGTCGCCGGACCGGGCCCGGCCGGAATCGTGGGACATGCGGGTCACTCCCCGAATCGCTCGTCGAGTGCCTGGCACACGGCACGGCGGATGTTGCGGTAGCCGGTGCACCGGCACAGGTGCCCGCTGAGCGCGTCGGCGACCTGTTTCTCGTCGGGGCGCTCGTGCTGTTCGACCAGGGCGGTCGCCGTCATGACGAATCCGGGCGTGCAGAAACCGCACTGCATGCCGTGGCACTCGTGGAAGGCTCGCTGCACCGGGGTGAGTGGGGCGTCGGCGGGGGCTAGGCCCTCTACCGTGCGGAGCTCGGCACCAGCGCATTGCACAACCAGGGTCAGGCAGGTGCGCACCGGCTTGTCGTCGACGAGAACGGTGCACGCCCCGCAGACTCCGTGTTCGCAGCCGACATGGGTGCCGGTGAGGCCGAGCCGGTCGCGCAGGAAGTCGCTGAGCAGCAGCCGCGATTCGACCTGGGCGGTGACAGGCCGTCCGTTGACGGTGAGGCTGATCTCGTGCCAGGCGGAGGGCTCGGCGAGCGGCGGTGTGCGCGCGCCGAGCGGGGCGGGGACCGAGGGGGTCATCAGCAACGCTCCCAGGCGGTGGTGCAGGCGCGGACGAGGAGGTGGGCGGCGCCCTCGCGCCGGTACTCGGCGGTGGCGTGGACGTCGTCGGAAGGGGTGAGGCGGGAGAGTGCGGCGTTGGCCGCTGCGGCGACAGCCTGCTCACCGATGTCGCTCCCCACGAGCGCATCTTCCACAGCGGGCAGTCGTACGGGGACGGGGCCGGCGCCGCAGAAGACCACGCGGGCGGCGCGGCAGGTGTTGGTGGCGGTGTCCCGTTCCAGGACTGCGGCCACGCCGACGGTGGCGAAGTCGCCGTGTCTGCGGGTCAGTTCTTCGAATGCCCAGCCGTGGTGTGCCGGGGGCAGCGGGAAGACGACCTCGGTGAGGAGCTCGTCCGCTTCGACTGCCGTGGAGAAGGTGGCGACGAAGAAGTCCTCGGCGATGACCGTACGGGTGCCCCGCGGACCCGTGATCACGAAGCGGGCGTCCAGGGCCAGTGCCGCGGTGGGCAGCTCTGCGGCCGGGTCGTGGTGGGCGAGGCTGCCGCAGACGGTGCCGCGGTTGCGAATCTGAGGGTGTCCGATGTGGCCGATCGCGGCGGCGAGCAGCGGCCATCCGTCCCGTACCGCGTTGTCCGCGGCGGCGTGGGCCTGCCGTACGGCGGCTCCGATGCGGAGGTCGCCCGACCCGTCCACGTGGAGCCGGCCGAGTTCGGGGATCCGTGTGATGTCCACGAGCACCTCGGGCCTGGCGAGACGCATGTTCAGCATGGGGATCAAGGACTGGCCGCCCGCCACGACCTTGGCCTCCCGCTCCTCGTCGGCGAGGAGGGCGACCGCCTCGCCGACGGTGCTGGGGGCGGTGTAGTCGAAGGGTATGGGTTTCAACCTGCTGCCACCGGACCTCTCGTGTCGTCGCGCCGTGGCATTCCACACGGGCCAACTTATCTAGTACCTTAAATGATTCACATTAAAGCTTCTTCTTGGCAAGAGGTTGCGAGAGATTTCAGGCCCGTGGAGGCGACATGCGACACGTCATCGACCAGGCAGCCGCCTGGCAACGCTCCGGAACCCGCTTCGCCATGGCAACCGTCGTGCGGACCTGGGGCTCGTCCCCGCACGGTCCGGGTGCGTCGATGCTCGTGTCCGAGGAAGGCCGCATCGTCGGCAGCGTCTCCGGCGGCTGCGTCGAAGCCGCCGTATGCGCGATCGCGGAGGAGGTGCTCGCGGGCGCCGCCCCTACGCTCGAACGCTGGGGGGTCGGTGACGAGGACGCCTTCGCGGTGGGCCTGACCTGCGGCGGGACGATCGAGGTACTGGTCCGCGAGGTGGGTGCGGATGTACCGCTCAGTCGACTCGCCGCCGACATCGCGGCCGGCGTACCAGTGGCCCTGGTCACCCCCGTCGACGGCAGCGGCTTCCTGACCGTCGGCTGCGGGAGGGCAACCGGCTCCCTGGGCGACCCCCGGACGGACCGGGCGGCGACCCTGGCCGCCGAGGGCATGCTCCGGCGCGGCGCCAGCGGACTCGTGACCAGCGGGAACGACGCGACCGAGGAATCCGCCTGCGCGCCGGAGCGTGAGCTCCTGGTGCAGTCCTTCGCCACGCGACCACGCCTGCTGATCTTCGGCGCGGTGGAGTTCGCCCGTCCCCTGGCGGACATGGGCGCCGCACTCGGGTACCGCGTGACGGTCTGCGACGCCAGGCCCGCCTTCGCGGTGGCCGAGCGCTTCCCGAGGGCCCACGAGGTCGTCACCGAACGACCCGACCGCTGGTTCCGCGCCCATGAGCACCTGGTCGACGCTTCGTCCGCGGCATGTGTGCTGACCCATGACGCACGGTTCGACGTGCCGGTTCTCGACCTCGCCCTGCGTAGTAGAGCCGGGTACGTCGGAGCCATGGGCAGCCGCCGGACGCACGCGGACCGACTGGAGCGGCTGCGTAGAGCGGGCACGACCGAAGCGGAACTGGCACGGCTGCGCTCGCCGATCGGCGGCCGAGATCGTCGCGGTACTGCGCGGCGGCACCACCCTGCCGCTCACCTTGCGAACCGGCCCGGTACACAAAGTGTAATCTTTTTTGAACGACTGTTTTTATGAACACTCGTTTAATCTGTACTGCGTGGATCCGAAGAACAAGAGCCGTCGACGATCGGCCGCAAGCCCCAAGCCGGAAGCGGAAACCGGCCGGGGAACAGGGCAACCGCCACCGCGCCGTCCCGGCTCCCACAACCCGGAGCGCAATCGCCAGGCGGTCCTTGACGCGGCGCGGCGACTCTTCGGCGCACACGGCTACAAGGGCGTGGGCGTCCGAGCCATCGCGGCCGAGGCGGGAGTGACACCCGGCCTGGTGATGGCGTACTTCGGAACCAAGGACGGCCTGTTCCGTGAGGCGGTGGCCGGCGGGTCGGGCATCACCGACGACGTGCTGTCCGCCGCAGCGGACAGCACGGGCGAACTGCCCGCGACTCTGGCCCGCGCCTACCTCAACCGGTGGGATCACCTGCCGGTCGACGACCCCTGGCCCGCATTGATCCGCTCGGCCGTCAACCACCCGCCAAGCGCCGAGCTTCTGCGCACGATCCTGGAGCAGCAGGTCGGCGAACCCCTCGCGCGCCTACTGGGCGACTCGGCCGACGCGGAGGCGCGTGCCGCCGTCATTCGGAGCGTCCTGTTCGGCGTGATCATGGAGCGCTACCTCTTCGCCCATGAACCGGCGGCCTCCGTGCCCACCGAGGAGCTCGCTCCTGCGTTGACGGACGTGCTCACCACCGCATTCGGCAACGCCCTCGACCTCGCTCCCCCACCTGCGCCGGGCGGCGCCACCGACGGCGAGGAAGGATCCGTTCGCCCCGGCGTCGCCCGCTCCACAACGGGCTCCGAGGACACCTGGCCGCACTCGGAGCCCGTACACCCCGAGCATCTGCGCCCGGCGCCCGCTACCCGGGCGGCGGACAACTCCCCCGCAGCCGTGTTCGCACGACTCAACGAGTGCGCCGCTGCTCACCAGGAACTGATCAGCAGGACCGTCCGCGAGTACGGCATCAGCCTGCCCGCCTACGACGTGCTCGCCGCCCTCCACGACGCGGGAGAGCCCTACCGCCGGACGACGGGCGAAGTGGCAGCGGCCGACAGGGTCCGCGCGGGCGGTCTCACCCAGCACGCGGACCGTCTGGAGGCAGAGGGGCTGATCCGGCGCGAGCGCGACGCGGACGACCGCCGGATCATCCGGCTGTGTCTCACCCCGGAGGGTCTCGCACTGGCCGAGCGGATCTTCGCCGTACGGTCGGCCCAGGAGCAAGAACTGCTCGCCGGACTGGGCTCGGCAGACCGGCGCCGGCTCTCCGGGCTGCTCGGAGCCCTGGGGCGAACGCTGGGGGCCGGGGTCCCGGAGAAATGACGGCAGCCGGCAATGGCGGTTGCCGTCATACGTGTCCGATCCGCACAGCACGCCTGGAGAGCCTCCGTTCTTCCGGTGAGGACGATGTCAAAGGCTGCCGAGGCAGGGAGGAGCAAACACTCGGCTTCCCAGGCAATACAGGGGCAGAGGCGATCGGCCTGTCGAGCCGCGTCCATCGGGCACTCGTCCCACGCAGGAGCAGTTCCGCCACACGGACGAGTGACAGCGCCGGGTGCAGGGTGAAGAGCCTGCGCTCAGTCCGTCCGTCTCGACGCAGGTGCCGATGAGGATGGTCATCTGCGTTCTGCTCCGGCATTTGTCGTGTGAGGCACATGGGCTCACGAGATCGTGCGACTGTGGGATATCTGCTGGTTGTGAGCACGTGTTGACGGATCCGCATCGAAGACCGGCTTCAATCCAGCCCCTGGGACGTCGGCCGACAGCGCTCACGGCGGCGTGCAGGGCGGCGGGAGGTGCGTGGTGCGGTCCTGTAGCGCTGCTGTGCGTAGTGCGGCAACCACGGCCGCGGTCGTCGGGTTGGTCGTCTCGGTGTGACGGGTCGCGGCGAACAGGAGGCGCAGGATCGGGTGGTCCTTGATGGGCGACATGCGGATTCCGGGTGTGCCCGGGTCGATGGCTGTCTGGGGGACGAGCGCGGTGGCGAGGCCGGCTCGTGCGAGGGCGAGCTGGGCGGCGATGTCGGCAGTGACTCGATAGCCTGCCTAAAGGGTTCCATTAGAAATCATCCCCTTGACCTGACAAGTCGAGGTGAGCGACCTTCAGCGCATGGAAATCCTCGACTGCATCTCCGCGGTTGCCCGGCCCATCCACGATTTCGGGGACGAGTTCATGTCCGACGATGCGACCGCCGCCATCGGCCTGCGCGCCGGGTTCGCACCAGGGCGTGGCTTCTACTGCCGGGGACGCTTCGGGGTGCTCGGCGAGGCGCCGGCTTCGGTGGTCCAAGCGGTACAGGGTTTCCTCGGCCCCGATCTGGTCACTGTCGGGTGGCGGGCCGGACGGTCCGTGATGCCTCCGGAGGAAGCCGCCGCCTGCTACGCACCAGGCCGTCCGGACGTGAGGGCGCGCAAACATCCCCACCGACGCCGACGTGGAGCACTTCAACCACCTGGCACAGCAGCTGATCGACGCCGCCGACGCCGAGGCACTGCCTCTGTTCGCCGGCTGGCGCGCGCAGCCCTGCCCCGGCGACGCCCCTGTCGGAGCGGCGATGCAGCGCATCCACGTGCTCAGGGAACACCGTGGCGCCTGCCATCTGGCAGCGGTGCGCCTGTGCGGGCTGAGCGCCCAAGAGGCAATGGTCATCAACCTCGGCGTCGAGCAGGCAGCCCACTACGGCTGGCAGGAGCCACGTCCCGTCGCCGCAGCCCTGACCCCCCGATGGCAGCGTGCCGATCGACTCACCGACGAGTTGCAAGCGCCGCTCTACGCCACACTCACCGACCGGCAACGAACCGAATTCGCCCAGCACGTCCATGCATTGACCGGCGCCCTGACCGCATGACCGGATGTCGTGAACACCAACAGGTGAACGAAGGCCGGGCGGTTTTCACCACCGCCTAACCACCGGCCCTGGACGCCACCCCAAAGAGAAATGCGATGAAGGTCAGCACAACGCCCCTCTCGCAGGTGCTCGGCCGGTCCGGGCGCGGGTCTCGCCTGGTGGAGCGGCGCGCGCCAGCACTCCAGGGCGCGGCATGATCGCGACCATGCTGATTGCTCATGAGGGTCGTTCACCGACCGTCCACCCCACGGCCTATGTCGCTCCGACCGCCACGCTGTGCGGAGACGTGCGCGTGGGGGCAGGATGCCGGGTGCTGTTCGGCGCAGTGCTCACCGCCGAGGGCGGGCCGGTGGAGCTGGGCGAGGGCAGCATCGTGATGGAGAACGCCGTCCTGCGTGGCACCCGACGGGATCCGCTGATTCTTGGACGGCAGGTCCTGGTCGGCCCCACCTCCTACCTGACCGGCTGCCGGGTCGAGGACGAGGTGTTCCTGGCCTCCGGCAGCCGCGTCTTCAACGGAGCCCGGATCGGGACTCGCTCCGAGGTGAGGATCAACGGCATCGTGCATCTGCGCACCGTGTTGCCCGCCGACTCAATGGTGCCGATCGCCTGGGTCGCCCTCGGCGACCCGGTGCGCATCTTTCCGCCGGAGGACCACGCCGAGATCTGGGCGGTGCAGAAGAACCTGGACTTCCCCGGCTACGTCTTCGGACTGGACCGTCCAGCCGACGGCGAAAGCCTGATGCCGGCCATCGCCGAACGCTTCGGCCGCAGCCTCGGCCGCCACAGCAACGACCAGCAGATCTGAGCCCCGCGGGAGAGGCTCGGGCCTGCCATCCGCTCAAGGGCCGGCGTGGCCCGCCTGCCCGTACACGGCGGTCAGCAGGGTCCATAAGGGCCGCAGGCCGGGGTCACTCCACCGTCTGCCGGGCCAACCAGCATTCCGCCGGAGCGCGGAAAAAGGGGCGCCGGCCCGGGCCGAAACCGAAGACCATGCGCTCGGGCGCTCTCGTGGCGGCCTGGGCACAAGGAAGGGCGGGGCGGGGTCGGGAGCCGCGGCCGGGACCACTCGGCAACCAGCAGCTTTGTGTCCGCCGCTGCTTGCCGGGTCGCACCAGTCCAACTCGGCGTATACGTGCTCGAACCCGACGGCGGCCAACTGCCGCTCACCCCAGACCTCAGCCACCCGGACAGATGCCGTCAGACGCCGTTGGCGTACACGATCACGATCCACAGCCGGAGTAAAGGCGCCAAGCTCGGCTCTGCTGGAGTTTCGCCGGGTGGAGCCTCATGCTTCGTCGACGGGGAAGATAGAGTCCGCGATCTGCACGAGCTGGTCGTCACTCAGCTGCGTGGGAACCATCCACGGAGGCCGGTTCCACTCTCGGATTCTCCACGTGCAACGGCTCGCCCGCCCAGCAGTTCATCCCTCTGGCGGACATCTCCGTCTCCCCGTCAGGCCGGTGCCTCCACGTGCCCTGGGGCAACACCACGAACGGCACCCGGTTCCAGATGCCCGACTGCAACGGCGGGCCGCCCCAGAAGTGGTCGTTCATGACCCGCGATTGAGCCTCCGCGTCCACCCGTACCCCGCCCCGCTCGACCGTGCGGGGTGGGGCAGGGGCGGGCCGGTCTCCTCACGCATATCGGCCCACCAGGTCCGGGGCCACACAGGTATCCCCGAGGTGAGGACAATCGCCTCTACGCGAGACGCCGGGACCCAATCGGCCAGGACGGCGGCCGACTGTCGGGGCGGTCCAGATGCCGTGTCCCTTCGGGTGCGCGCCTCGTTCGCATACGTGGGCTTCGGTCGATCGAGTACGAGGTGCCTCATGCGGGTCCGGATGGTTTCGGAGAGTGAGAACGGGTCCTGTGCGGGGACGGTGGCACGTACGGGGAGGATGAACGTCCTGGACCGCGCGTTCGCGCTGTTCCCGGACCGCAGCCCCGCGCGAGTGACGGTGGTCCACGTCCTGGACTTTCCCGCGGGGTCGTTCGCGCTCGACGACCTGCGCGCACGTGTGGCCGAGCGGGCGCCCGGGCTGGAAGCCCTCAATGTCGCGGCGGTCGGAGGAGCTCGGTCCTGGACGCGGACCGCGCCGCCCGAGGCCGGGCTGCATGTGGGCGCGGAGCACGTGGACGGCCGGCTCGGCGAAGCCACCGACGCGCTGCTGCGCGGGGCTCTGCCCGCCCGTCCGGCCCCCGGCTGGGACCTGCGGATGCTGACGTGTCGGGTCGATCAGGTGCAGCGGGTGTGCTTCCGCATCGACCATGCCGTCACGGACGGCGTCGGTGCGGCCCACCTGGTGGCGGCGCTTCTGGCGGACGCACCCGTCGTAGGGCCGTACCCCTATCGGCCGCCCGTGTCGCGACGTACCCCGCGAGCGTGGTTGCGTACGTCGCCGTTCGGAAGGTTTCCCGAGCACGAGACGGTTCCCGCCGGGTGCGACGCGGCGGGGAGCGGGCTGGCGGCCATGGCGTACGCGGACGTCCCGGACGGCCGCCTGCGGGCGGTGGCTTCGCGGTGGGGAGTGGGCGCCAACGATGTCTACCTCACAGCGGTGACCGGCGCGCTCGCGGCCTTGCAGCTGCGGCAGGCGGGCCGGGCACAGGACCTGCGGGTGGTGATGCCTATGTCGGTCCGAACGCAGGAGGCACAGTTCACGCCAGGGAACGCCGCTCTGCCGGCGATGCTGCGGTTGCCGTGCACCGCGACCGGCCCGGGTGCCCGTCTGGAGACCGTGGCCGGGCAGACCCTCGCCCACAAGGGTTCCGGGCTGCGGGAGGGCGGCTGGAAGACCCTCCTGCGCGTACCTCCCCGACTCCTGCACCGCTCGATGCAGCGCCCCGGTTTCCGCCTGGCCACCAGCCACATCCACATCAACGGCACCTACCGCGTCCTGGGTGCTCCCCCGCTCGCCGCCAGCATCTTCGGCCTGAACAGCCCCGGCATGCTCGGCTACTTCTCCCTCACCCGGACCATGACTACCGCCCGCATCACGATCGTCCACGACCAGTCCCATACTGCGGCCGCCGACCTCCCCGAGCTGTGGCTGAAGGCTCTGGACGAACTCTCCGAGCACATGGAGCCCGTCGGCGCGATGCAGCAGATCGTCCCGCCCACCCAGTTGCGGGACAGCCCTTAAAGGGTGTTGCAGAAGGTCCGGCTTGGGCATGCCGAAGTGGCGCCTGACCTGCTGTCTCACCGTGTCATGGCGAGGTTGTGCATGGTGGCGACGGCCTGCACCGCGTGGTGGAGGCCGTCTCCTTTCTGGCGGCAGTCGCGCAATATCTTCCAGTTCTCCATCCGGGCGAAGGTGTGCTCGACGCGGGCACGGACGCGGCGGTGTTCGGCGTTGTCTTCCTCCTGGCCGCGCAGGAGGGGACGTCCGGCTCTTTTGCGGTGCGGGACGATCAGACCGGTGCCGAGGCAGGCGCCGTCTGCGAGGCCCGACTCCCGCCACACGTGGGCGTCGGCCCTGTTGAGGTGGCCTGCTACCAGGGCCGCCGGCACTGGGTGGATGGCCGAGATCGGGATCCACCGCCACGGGCAGCCAACGATCCGCGGTGGCGTCATCGACGACAACCACTGGGGTCGCGTCGGGGGCGAGGGGAGAAATGTCGTGCTCAGCCACGGCCAGGAGTGTCCCACGCGCCGCGCCGGACCCGCCCTTGCAGACGCTCCGGAATCACGTCCACGGGATCCGACTCACGACGCACCGGTGCACTACCGCGGCCTCGCGTCGATAATTGCGCCATGATGCGCATTCGCAAAGAGCATCCTCTGTCACTTCAGCCTGACGCACCATCAGGAAAGTCGGCATTCAGTCAGCATCCGTACCGCGCCGAACCGTCGCCGGGCGCCACGAACCGCCAAGATCAACAATTGGCCTCGCCTGCCCTGACCTGCAAAAACCCTGCTCAGCGACTTGACTGCTAATCTCACTAGGAGGTATCCGTGAGGATGCTCATCAACGTCCCCGAGACCGTCGTCGCCGACGCGCTGCGCGGGATGGCCGCCGCTCATCCCGAGCTCACCGTCGACGTGGAGCGGCGGGTCGTGGTGCGACGGGACGCGCCCGTCGCCGGGAAGGTCGCGCTGGTCTCCGGCGGCGGGTCCGGGCACGAGCCGTTGCACGGGGGGTTCGTGGGGCCCGGGATGCTGGCGGCCGCCTGTCCCGGGGAGGTCTTCACCTCGCCGGTGCCCGATCAGATGGTGCGGGCCGCGGCCGCCGTCGACAGTGGCGCCGGGGTGCTGTTCGTCGTCAAGAACTACACCGGTGACGTGCTGAACTTCGAGATGGCGGCGGAGCTCGCCGAGGACGAGGGCATCCAGGTCGCCAAGGTCCTGGTCGACGACGACGTCGCCGTCACGGACAGTCTCTACACGGCCGGCCGGCGCGGGACCGGCGGCACGCTCTTCGTGGAGAAGATCGCGGGCGCGGCCGCCGAGGAGGGCGCGCCCCTGGAGCGCGTGGAGGCGATCGCCCGCCGCGTCAACGAGCGCTGCCGCTCCTTCGGCGTCGCCCTGAGCGCGTGCACCACCCCCGCCAAGGGCAGCCCGACCTTCGATCTCCCCGAGGGCGAGCTGGAGTTGGGCATCGGCATCCACGGCGAACCGGGCCGTGAGCGCCGCCCGATGATGACCTCCCGCGAGATCGCGGACTTCGCCGTCGACGCCGTCGTCGAGGACCTCCGCCCGTCCGGGCCGGTGGTCGCGCTGGTGAACGGGATGGGCGCCACTCCGCTCCTCGAACTGTACGGGTTCAACGCCGAGGTGCAGCGCGTCCTGGGCGAGCGGGGTGTGCCGGTGGCCCGGACGCTCGTCGGGAACTACGTGACCTCGCTCGACATGGCCGGCTGCTCGGTGACCCTCTGTGAGGTGGACGAGGAACTCCTGCGCCTCTGGGACGCGCCCGTGGAGACGCCCGCGCTGCGCTGGGGCCGGTGAGACCGGCGAAGGCAGAGGGGACCGACATGACACAGACCTTCGACGCCGACTTCCTCGTGCGCTGGCTGGCCGCCGTGGCCGAGGCCGTCGACCGGGAGGCGGACCGGCTCACCGAGCTCGACTCGGCCATCGGCGACGCCGACCACGGCGCGAATCTCAGGCGCGGGTTCGCCGCCGTGACCGAGACCCTGGCCAAGGACCCGCCCGCGACGCCGGGCGCGGTGCTCACCGCCGCCGGGCGGCAGCTGATCTCCACCGTGGGAGGCGCTTCGGGGCCGCTGTACGGCACGCTGCTTCGCCGTACCGGCAAGACGCTCGGCGACGACGAGCGCGTCACCCGCGAGCGGTTGGCGGAGGCGCTCGGATCCGGCGTGGCCGCCGTGTCCCAGCTGGGCGGCGCGCAGGTGGGCGACAAGACCATGATCGACGCGCTGGTGCCGGCCGTGGAGGGGTTGCGGGGCTCGTTCGGCGCGGCCCGCGCGGCGGCCGAGGAGGGCGCGCTGGCGACCGTACCCCTGCGGGCACGCAAGGGCAGGGCCAGCTATCTGGGCGAGCGGTCGGTGGGGCACCAGGATCCGGGGGCCACGTCCTCGGCGCTGCTGTTCGCCGCGCTCGACGAGATCGCCCGCACGGAGACGTCGGGCACCGAGGGGGCGTCATGAGTGCGGGGAGCGGGCCCGGCGCGGGTGCGGTCCGCCCCGGCGCGACCGGCTCCGGCTCCGGCTCCGGTGCGGACTCCGAGTCCGGTTCCGGTTCCGTCGGCATCGTGCTCGTCTCGCACAGCGCCGCCGTCGCGACCGCCGTGGCCGGGCTGGCCCGGGGGCTCGCCGGTGGCGGTGACCTCGCCCCGATCCTCCCGGCCGGCGGGACCCCGGACGGTGGTCTCGGGACGAGTTCCGAGCTGATCTCCGAGGCGGCGAAGGCTGTCGACCGGGGCGCCGGTGTGGCGATCCTCGTCGATCTGGGGAGCGCGGTGCTCACCGTGAAGGCCCTCCTCGCCGAGGGCGACGAACTGCCCGAGGCCTCCCGGCTCGTGGACGCGCCGTTCGTCGAGGGCGCGGTGGCCGCCCTGGTCACGGCGAGCGCGGGCGGGGACCTCGACGCCGTGGCGGCGGCCGCGTCGGAGGCGTACGCCTATCGCAAGGAGTGACCGAGGAGGGTGACCGTGGGAGTGCCCCGGGGCCGCCCGGGGCACTCCCACGAGTGACTGCGGGTGACTGCGGGGAGTGAGCGAGGGGCCGCACCCGGTGGCGACCGTGTTGTGATCCAGCAGGTCAACGCACTAATGTCGCAGGGCCTTGGTGTACGGGAAACCGGTGCAGTACCGGTGCGGCCCTCGCCACTGTGATCGGGAGGTCCGGCTCCACCCCCGCGGGGAACACCCTCGGGGAAGCCACTGGACCACGTCGGGAGACCGTCGTGGTGTGGGAAGGCGGAGTCGGGCGGAATGACCGTCAGCCAGGAGACCGGCCAGGGTGCGTTGTCCATCCACGAGGTGCTGGAGAGGGTCTCCCAACCATGCATATAGCCGAGGGGTATCTGCCCCCTGTGCACGCGGCCGCCTGGGGCGTCGCGTCCGCGCCGTTCGTCGTCCACGGGGTCCGCGCGCTGACCCGCGAGGTGCGTTCGAATCCTGAGTCCACCCTGTTGCTCGGCGCCGCCGGCGCCTTCACGTTCGTCCTGTCGGCACTCAAGTTGCCTTCCGTGACCGGCAGTTGCTCCCATCCGACGGGTACGGGCCTGGGCGCCATCCTGTTCCGGCCGCCGATCATGGCGGTCCTGGGGACGATCACCCTGCTCTTCCAGGCCCTGCTGCTCGCCCACGGCGGGCTCACCACGCTCGGCGCGAACGTCTTCTCGATGGCGATCGTCGGGCCCTGGGCGGGATACGGGGCCTACGTACTGCTGCGCCGGTTCGGTGCCCCGCTGATGGTCGCCGTCTTCTTCGGCGCGTTCGTCGCCGACCTGTCGACGTACTGCGTGACCAGCGTCCAGCTGGCGCTCGCCTTCCCCGACCCGGGCAGCGGCATCCCCGGCGCACTCGCCAAGTTCGGCGGGATCTTCGCCGTCACGCAGATTCCGCTCGCGGTCAGCGAGGGCCTGCTCACCGTGCTCGTGATGCGCCTGCTCACCCAGTCCAGCAAGGGCGACCTGATCCGGCTCGGCGTCCTCGCCGGACGCACGTCGGAGCGACGCGAGGAGGCGACCGCGCGATGAGCCGGAACGCGAAGATCAACACCCTGCTGCTGCTCGTCGTCGCCGCGCTCGCGGTCCTGCCTCTGGCGCTGGGACTCGGGGACCACAAGGAGGAACCCTTCACGGGGGCCGACGCGGAGGCCGAGACGGCGATCACGGAACTCCGGCCGGACTACGAGCCGTGGTTCAGCCCGCTCTACGAGCCGCCGTCCGGGGAGATCGAGTCGGCGCTGTTCGCCCTTCAGGCGGCCCTCGGCGCCGGTGTCCTGGCGTACTACTTCGGACTGCGGCGCGGCCGCCGTCAAGGAGCCGCGCGGGCCGGGGCGGACGGGGCCGATGCCACGACCGGAACCGCGGACGGCAAGGGCGGCTCCGGCGGCGGGTCCGCCGGCGAGCCGGGCGCGTAGCCGCCGATGCTGCCGATCGACGCGGCGGCGCACAGCAGTCGCTGGCGCCGCCGCCATCCGGCCGAGAAGGCGCTGCTCGGCTTCGGTCTCACCCTGTGCGCGGTCGGTCTGCCGCCGTGGCCCGGCGCGGTCCTCGTCGCCGCGGCCACGCTCACGGTGCTGCTCGGTCCGGCCGGTGTGCCGGGCCGGGCGCTGTGGCGGGCGTTCCGCATCCCGCTCGGGTTCTGTGTCACGGGCGCGATCCCGCTGCTCTTCGAGGTGGGCGGTACCCGGGGGCTCGTGGCCCTCGCGCCGGACGGTCCGACGCAGGCGGGCGAGTTGCTGCTGCGGACCGCTTCGGCCTCGCTCGGGGTGCTGCTCTTCGCGTTCACGACGCCGGTGTCCGACGTGCTGCCCCGGCTGGTACGGGCGGGGGTGCCGGCGCCGGTGGTGGACGTGGCGCTGGTGATGTACCGGATCATCTTCCTGCTGCTCGACGCCCTGTCCAAGATCCGGCAGGCGCAGGCGGCCCGGCTCGGGCACACCACGCGGGCCGCGACCTGGCGTTCCCTCGCGGGTCTCGGTGCGACCACGTTCGTACGGGCCTTCGACCGGGCGCAGCGCCTGCAGTCGGGGCTCGCCGGGCGCGGGTACGACGGGACGCTGCGGGTCCTGGTGCCCGCGTGTGCGCTCTCCCGTCCGTTCCTCGCCGCGACGGGTGCGCTGCTCGCCGGGCTCGTCGCCCTCACCCTCGTACTGGAAAGGCTCCTTCCGTGACGTCTCCGACCCCTGTCGTGGAACTGGTGCAAGCCGGCTTCGCCTACGAGGACGGGCCCCCGGTCCTGTCCGGCGTGGACTTCGCCGTCGCGGAGGGGCGCGCGGTCGCGCTGCTCGGGCGCAACGGCAGCGGCAAGACGACGCTGCTGCGCCTGCTCAGCGGCGGGCTGCGATGCGTGAGCGGGTCGCTGCGCCTGGACGGTACGGAGGTGGCGTACGACCGGAAGGGGCTGACCCGGCTGCGGACCACCGTGCAGCTGGTGGTGCAGGATCCCGACGACCAGCTGTTCGCCGCGTCCGTGGACCAGGACGTGTCGTTCGGTCCGATGAACCTGGGCCTGCCCGAGGAGGAGGTGCGGCGCCGGGTTCGCGAGGCCCTCGATGCGCTGGACATCACGGCGCTCGCCGACCGGCCGACGCATCTGCTGTCGTACGGGCAGCGCAAGCGGGCCGCGATCGCGGGCGCGGTGGCGATGCGCCCCAGGGTCCTGATCATGGACGAGCCGACGGCCGGTCTCGATCCGCACGGGCAGGAGCGGCTCCTCGACGCGCTCCAGCGGCTGCGGGAGGCCGGTACGACGGTGCTGATGGCCACGCACGACGTGGATCTGGCGTTGCGCTGGGCGGACGAGGCGGCGGTGCTCGCCCCGTCGGGGCTGCGGACCGGCCCGGTCGCGGAGCTCCTCGCGGACGACGCGCTGCTCGACGAGGCCCGGCTTCGCCGCCCCTGGGGTACGGCGGTGGCCCGGCTGCTCCGCACCCACGGCCTGCTCGCCACGGGGGCGTCCGAGCCGCGGACGCCGGAGGAGCTGGACGCGTGGCTCGGGGCGGCGGCTTCCTCGCGTACCGAGTAGCTCGGAGCCGGCGTCTTCCCTGCGGAGCCAGTGACTCGGAGCGGCGAGGACGCCCCTGCGTACCGAGGGCTCGGAGCGACGGCTCCTTCTCCTCGGGAGCCGCACGCGCCGAGCGGCCGCCGGAAGCTACCGAGTAGTAGACATCACGTTCCGAATCTTCTGCAACTAGTTGCACAAAGGGAGGGGGTCCCCTAGAACTGAGGACGACGATCCTGCGCGAGGAGGCGCCCGCATGACCCCGTACCCGCACCTGCTGAGCCCGCTCGACCTCGGGTTCACCACCCTGCCCAACCGGGTGATCATGGGGTCGATGCACGTCGGCCTCGAGGAGACCGAGCACGGCTTCGAGCGCATGGCCGCCTTCTACGCCGAGCGGGCCCGCGGCGGCGTGGGCCTCATCGTCACCGGAGGCATCGCGCCCAACGACGCCGGCCGCCCCTGGGACGGCGGCGCCAAGCTCACCACCGCCGACGAGGTCGCCGAACACCGGCTCATCACCGACGCCGTGCACGCCGAAGGCGGCCGGATCGCGATGCAGATCCTGCACTTCGGCCGGTACGCGTACCACCCCGCGCTCGTCGCGCCCAGCGCCCTCAAGGCGCCCATCAGCCCCTTCGTACCGAACGAGCTGACGGACGCCGAGGTCGAGCAGACCGTCGAGGACTACGCCCGCTGCGCCGAGCTCGCCAAGGAGGCCGGATACGACGGCGTCGAGGTGATGGGCTCCGAGGGCTACCTCATCAACGAGTTCATCGCCGCCGCGACCAACCAGCGCACCGACCGCTGGGGCGGCTCCTACGAGAACCGCGTCCGCTTCCCCCTGGAGATCGTCCGCCGGATCCGCGAGCGCGTCGGCGAGGACTTCATCCTCGTCTACCGCCTCTCGATGCTGGACCTCGTGCCCGGCGGCTCCACCCTGGAGGAGGTCGTCCAGCTCGCCAAGGAGATCGAGGCCGCCGGGGCCACCATCATCAACACCGGCATCGGCTGGCACGAGGCGCGCATCCCCACCATCGCCACCTCCGTGCCGCGCGGTGCCTACACCTGGGTGACGAAGAAGCTGATGGGCGCGGTCTCCGTGCCCCTCGTCACCAGCAACCGCATCAACACCCCCGAGGTCGCCGAGGAGATCCTCGCCGACGGCCGCGCCGACCTGGTCTCGCTGGCCCGCCCCTTCCTCGCCGACCCGGACTTCGTCGCCAAGGCCACCGCCGACCGCGCCGACACCATCAACACCTGCATCGGCTGCAACCAGGCCTGCCTCGACCACACCTTCAACCTGAAGATCACGTCCTGCCTGGTCAACCCGCGCGCGTGCCACGAGACGGAGCTGGTCCTCTCCCCCACCCGCCGCGCCAAGCGGATCGCCGTCGTCGGCGCGGGCCCGGCCGGCCTCTCCTGCGCGGTGTCGGCCGCCGAGCGCGGCCACTCCGTGACCCTGTTCGACGCGGCCGCCGAGATCGGCGGTCAGCTGAACATCGCCAAGAAGGTCCCCGGCAAGGAGGAGTTCGACGAGACGCTGCGCTACTTCCGCGTCCAGCTCGCCGAGCGCGGGGTCGACGTACGCCTCGGCACGCCGGTCTCGGCCGGTGACCTGGACGCGTTCGACGAGGTCGTCGTCGCCACCGGCGTCTCCCCCCGCACCCCCGGCATCGCGGGCGTGGACCACCCGAGCGTGCTCAGCTACCTGGACGTGCTGCGGGACGGCGCGCCCGTCGGCGAGCGGGTCGCGATCATCGGCGCCGGCGGCATCGGCTTCGACGTCGCCGAGTTCCTCACGGACGGCGGGGAGGGCGCGAGCCAGGACCCCGAGACGTACTTCCGCCAGTGGGGTGTCGACACCTCGTACGAGAACCGGGGCGGCCTGCGCGCCCCCGAGCGCGGCGCGCCGCCGCGCCAGGTGCACCTGCTCCAGCGCAAGGAGTCCAAGGTCGGCGCCGGCCTCGGCAAGACCACGGGGTGGATCCACCGCACCGAGCTCAAGCACCGGGGCGTCGCGATGGTCGCCGGCGTCTCGTACGACCGGATCGACGACGAGGGCCTGCACGTCACGATCGGCGGCGAGTCGCAGCTGCTGCCCGTCGACACCGTCGTGCTCTGCGCGGGCCAGGAGCCGCGCCGGGACCTGTACGAGGAGCTGATCGCGGCGGGCCGCGTGGCGCACCTGATCGGCGGCGCCGACGTGGCCGCCGAGCTGGACGCCAAGCGGGCCATCGACCAGGGCACCCGCCTCGCGGCCACCCTGTGATCACCGTGGCCGGCCACTCCTAGGATGCGTTCATGTCACTCCCGCACGCGATCCTCACCGCGCTGCTCGAGAAGCCGTCCTCCGGCCTCGAACTGACGCGCCGCTTCGACAAGTCGATCGGCTACTTCTGGTCGGCCACGCACCAGCAGATCTACCGCGAGCTGGGCAAGCTGGAGCAGGCGGGGCACATCCGTGCCCTGCCCGCCCCGGTGCCGGTACGGGGACAGCGCAAGGAGTACGAGGTGCTGCCCGCGGGCCGCGCGGAGCTCGGCACCTGGGTGGCGAGGACCGAGGACCCGAAGCCCATGCGGGCCGCCCTGCTGCTCCGGATGCGGGCGGCCGCGGTGGTCGGGGCGTCGGGCCTGCGCGCCGAGCTGACCCGTCATCTCGCTCTGCACCAGGAGCAGCTGGACGAGTACCTCGCGATCGAGACGCGTGACTTCCCCAGCGAACGCCGCCACTCGGAACCCGACCGGCTGCGCCATCTCGTCCTGCGGGGCGGGATCGAGATGGAGCGCTTCTGGGTGGAGTGGCTGACGGGGGCGCTGGCGGAACTCGGGACGGAGTGACGTCCCCGGCGGGCCTCTTCGGACCCGCCCGGGCGACGACAAGGCGGCTGGGGGTCCCCCTGCTCGAAGAGCTCGGGGGAGCGGTGCCGGACGCCGCGAGCCCGGCCTGATCGAGAAGACACGCCCTGGGCGAACCAGAGACCGGAGCGCCGGTGCCGAGCGGGAGGTACGTCCACGGTGTCGGCCGCCCCCGGGTCGAGTGTCCCGCCGGGCGAGTTCGCGAGGTGTGCCACGCCCGTCACCCTGGCCGGGCTCCCGGGCGGCCGAAACCGAGTGGCGGTGCCGCCCCTCGACACGTACGCGCGTGGATACTGGGTCGTTGGAGTTCCACGACACGAAAGGGCGGGTATGGCCGACGACTTGGGGCATCGCGCGACACGTCACGCGGTGGTCATCGGGGGAAGTCTCGCCGGGCTGCTTGCCGCCCGGGTGCTGGCCGAGCACGCGGAGAGGGTGACGGTCGTCGAGCGCGACCGGCTGCCCGGGGGCCCGGAGGCACGGGCGGGCGTCCCGCAGGGCAGGCACCTGCACGTCCTGATCGCGGGTGGGCAGCGGGCGCTCGACGAACTGCTCCCGGGGTTCACGGACGAGTTGACCGCGCTCGGGGCGCCCACGGTGGGCGCCCCCGCCGACATGATCCAGTGGCAGAACGGCAAGTGGTTCCGCCGCACCACCGCCACCACCCACCACTACACCGGCCCGCGCCCCCAGCTGGAATGGCTGGTGCGGCAGCGGGTGCTCGCCGATCCGCGCATCGAACTGATCGAGGGCACCGAGACCGTGGGCCTGACCGGCGACTCCTCGCGGGTCAGGGGCGTACGGCTGCGCGAGCGGGGCGCGGGGGCCGACAGGGAGTCCCGCACCCTGGCCGCCGATCTCGTGGTGGACGCCTCCGGGCGCTCCACGAAGGCAGCCGACTGGCTCGCGGGGATCGGGGCGGAGGCTCCGCACGAGGAGACCCTGGACACGGGTCTCGCGTACGGCACCCGGGTGTACCGTGCCCCGGACGATGACCCCGGCACCGACGCGACGGGCTACTACATCGTGCCCAACCCCGCCCAGGTGTACGGCGGTGTCGTACTGCCCCTGGGCGACGGTCAGCACCTGGTGACCCTCTCGGGCTTGCGCGGCGACGAACCGCCCACCGAGGAGGGCGCGTTCGAGGAGTACGCGAAGCGGCTGCCGCATCCGGTGATCAGCGACTGGCTGGCGCGGGCCGAGCCGGTGTCCCCGGTGTACGGCTTCCGCAGGACCGCCAACATCCGGCGCCGGTACGACCGTCCGGGCCGCCGCCCGGCCGGCTTCCTCGCGACCGGCGACGCGCTCTGCGCGTTCAACCCCATCTACGGGCAGGGCATGGCGGTCGCCGCGCTCAGCGCCGTCGCGCTGCGCCGGGCGCTCGCCGACCCGAAGCGCACCGCGACGACCCGTACGGTGCAGCGCGCGCTCCTCGACGCCTCCCGGCAGGCCTGGGACATCTCGGCGGGCGCAGACAAGAAGATGCCGGGCGCGACGGGTGACGCGGCCCGGCCGGGTCCGATGGACCGGGTCGTCGGCTGGTACCTGGGCCGGGTGGTGGAGCGGTCCGCGGGTGATCCGGCCGTGGGGGCGTCGTTCCGTGCGGCGATGACCCTGACCGCCCCGCTGACGAGCCTGTTCGCCCCGCCGGTGGCGCGGGCGGTGCTCTTCGGGCCGATGGCCGAGACGCCGTCGGGGCCGCCCCTGCGCCGCGACGCGTAGGGGGCCTCCGGGGCCGGGCCGCGGCCGTGGGGCCCGGCCCGGCCACCGGAGGGTGGCAGGGCCTCTTCGGTACGTTCCCTCTCAGCCCCCGGCTTCCTTCTCAGGCCCCCGGCGCGGCCACCACCACCCCGGCGGCTATGGCGCCGCCGAGTGCCGCGTAGTCGTCGGCGTTCTGGTTCGCGTAGGCGAGGGAGAAGTCGGCGACGGCACGGTCGAAGACGTCCGAGCCGCCGAGGTAGGCCGCGATCGCGATCCGGTCGCCGGAGCGGGCGTGGGCGCGGGCCAGGGCACGGCCGCAGAGCCTCGCGTAGTCCCGCAGCATGGCCGGGGACATGGTCTCCACCTCGGCGGAGCCCTTCATGTCGCGCAGCTGGCGCCAGTAGAAGTGGCGTTGCTCGGGTCCCGTCATCCAGCCGAGGAAGATGTCGCTGGCGGCCTGGGTCAGGCGCTGCCCGTAGACGACACGGCGCCCCTGGTGGGCGTACGCGCTCGGCTCCAGGTAGGGCTCGAGGACCGATCTGCCGGCCTCCTTGATCTGGAGGAGGAGCGGGTCTCCGTCGTCCCGCCCTTCGAGGAGAAGGACGAAGCAGCGGGTGCCGACGCTGCCGACCCCGACGACCTTGCGAGCGGCTTCGAGGAAGTGGTAGCGGTCGAGGAGCACGCGCCGCTCCTCGGAGAGCGAGCTGCGGTAGTCGTTGAAGATCTTGCCGAGGGTGACCCGGTCGATGTCCGTGGTCCGTTCGAGGAGCGGCGGGTCGTCGACGAAGTGCCGGACGCCGGTCCCGTCGGTCTCGGTGAGCTTGGCGAGCGCGTGGAGGCTGGTGCGCCGGCGGGCGCGGGCGAGCCGGTTCTCGAATCGGGCGCGTTCGTCACGGCGTACCAGGGGGACGAGGTCGTCGGCGGCGATCCGCTCGTACCAGACGGTGAGTTCCCCGAGGTCGGCGAGACGGCGCATGGTGGTCCGGTACGACTCCACGGCGACGAGGGCCGCCCGGCGGGCCTTGGCCCTGCTGCCGCCGTTCTGGAGGGCGGCGACGGTGATGCTGGCGGCGAGCCTCTTCACGTCCCATTCGAAGGGGCCGGGGAGCGTCTCGTCGAAGTCGTTCACATCGAACAGGAGCGTCCGTTCGGGTGAGGCGTAGACCCCGAAGTTGAGGAGGTGGGCGTCGCCGCAGAGCTGGACGGTGAGTCCGGTGTGGCTCTGGGCGGCGAGGTCGGCGGCCATGACGGCGGCGGCGCCGCGGAGGAAGGCGAAGGGGGAGGCCGCCATCCGGCCGTACCGGAGGGGTGCGAGGTCGGGCAGCCGGTCCACGGCCTGGCGTTCGAGCACGTCGATGGGGTCGGGGCGCTGGGAGCTGGGTATCCAGCGGCCGTGGGAGGAACGGGGGACGTGCTTGCGGGCCGCCCTGCCTCGTTCGGCACGCTCCGACGGTGTCGTCATCCGGCCTCACCCGCCTCATCCGCGGTCACGGTCCCGTCCCCGTCACCTGGTACCTCATTACAAGGTGACTCGCTCGTTTCGGCCACTCTGCCGGGCAGCCCTGGCAAAATGGTTTAGACCAATGATAGGAATTGGTCACCCGCACGACCCATGCGGTCACGCTGAGCGAAGAGAGGGTTTGATCATGGCCGAGCCCGAATCCGAGGCGGCGGCAGACGCGCCGCTCTATCTCCGGGTCGCCGCCGCGCTGCGCGAGGACCTCGCCCACCGCCGCATCCCCCCCGGCAGCAGGCTCCCTTCAGAACGATCCCTGTCCCAGCGCTACCACGTCAACCGTCAGACGGTACGCAGTGCGCTCCAACTCCTGCGGGAAGAACGGCTCGTGGTGACCGACCGGCGCGGCACCTTCGCCGCCTCCGGAGCCGAGGGCGGGGGCGAACCCGTCGCCCCGGCCCTGACGGCCCGCCGGCCGACGTTCCCGGGCGGTCCCCGCGCGGCCGAGGCACTGGTACGGGCCTCGCTCACCTGGGAGCCGCCGCCCACTCCGCTGACGACGCGGCTCCTGCTGACGCCGGGCGAGCCGACGCTGGTGCACCGGCACGTGGTGCTCGGGCCGCACGGAACGGCGCTCCAGCGGGCGGTGTCGTGGTTCTCGCGGCCCGCACTCACCGAGATCCCCCAACTCGCGCGCTACCGGCGGGGGCGGGACTGGCGCCAGCAGCCCGATCTCCGGCTGCTGTACCACTGGATGCACCAGGCGGGCCTGCGGGTCACCCACCGGGAGTCGGTCGGCGTGCCGGGACCGGCCACGACGACGGCCGGCGGCGCGGCCCGGCTGATCGTCCACCGGGTGGTGAGCGATCAGCACGGGCACGCGCTGGAGATCACGGACATCGACTTCTCGGCCCAGTCGGCGGCCTGGACGTACGAGTTCAGCGCCTGAGGGGCGGGCCGGTTCCTGTCCGGTACGGGGACAGGAACCGGCTCTCCCGTCACGGGACCCGGCTCACCCCTGCCGTCCGGCTCCCGGGCCACGACGGCTCCTGGGCAGCTCCGTCAGATGATGCCCTCCGAGATCTCCGCCTCCTCGCGGGCGTTACCGTACGTCGTCGGGGTGCCGTACGAGCGCCGGGCCACGTACCACCAGACGCTGGCCAGGACGAGCACGGCGGCCAGCGCGATCACGGCGTAGTTCATGGTGTCGACCGTCACCGGGGACTTCTGCGGCAGGCAGAACAGCACGGTCACGAACGCCACCCAGACGACGGCGGTCCAGCCGATCGGCTTGCTCCAGCGGCCCAGGCTCCACGGGCCGGGCGTGAACCGGTTCCCGGCGCGCAGTCGCAGATAGATCGGGATGGCGTAGGCGGGCGTGATGCCGATGACGTTGATCGCGGTGACGGCGCCGTAGGCGGTGGCGGAGTACAGCGAGGGAAGGGCGAGCACCGCGGCCACGGCCACGGCGAGCCAGACCGCCGGGACCGGGGTCTGGGTGCGGCCGCTGACCTTGCGCCAGATCGCCGAGCCGGGGAGGGCGTTGTCGCGGCTGAAGGCGAAGACCATGCGGCTGGCGGCGGCCACCTCGGCGTTGCCGCAGAAGAGCTGGGCGACGATGACGACGAGGAGCAGGGCGGTGGCTCCGCCGCTGCCGAGCGCGTCCAGGAAGATCTGGGCGGGCGGGACGCCCGTGGCGCTGTTCTGCGTGGCGGTGTAGTCCTGGATGGCGAAGCTCAGCCCGGCGAGCAGGGCGAATCCGGCGAGCCAGGAGACCCAGATGGCCCGCACGATGCCCTTGGAGGCGGCGACGGACGCGTTGGACGTCTCTTCGGAGAGGTGGGCCGAGGCGTCGTAGCCGGAGAACGTGTACTGGGCGAGGAGCAGGCCGATCGCGGCGACGTAGAAGGGATTGGCCCACCCGGTGTCGTTGACGAACTCGGTGAACACGAAGTCGACGGACTGGTGCCGGTCGGGGATGAACGCGAGGGCGCCGACGATGATCGCCACGCCCGCGAGGTGCCACCAGACGCTGATCGAGTTGAGCACGCTGACCAGGCGGACGCCGAAGAGGTTCAGGACGGCGTGGAGCAGCAGGATCGCGAGGAATATCAGGAAGGTGGAGCCCGCGGTGGGCTCGAATCCCCACTGGAGGTTGAGGAAGGCTCCGGTGAAGAGCGCGGCGCCGTAGTCGATGCCCGCGATGGCGCCGAGGAGACCGAGCAGATTCAGCCAGCCGGTGTACCAGCCCCAGCGACGTCCGCCGAGCCGGTCGGCCATGTAGTAGAGGGCGCCGGAGGTCGGGTAGGCGCTGGTGACCTCGGCGAGGGCGAGGCCCACGCACAGCACGAAGAGACCGACGCCGACCCAGCCCCAGAGCATGACGGCGGGGCCGCCGGTGCCCATGCCGAAGCCGTACAGGGTCATGCATCCGGAGAGGACGGAGATCACCGAGAAGCTGATCGCGAAGTTGCCGAATCCGCCCATGCGGCGGGCGAGGACGGGCTGGTAGCCGAGCTCTCTCAGCCGCGCCTCCTCGTCCTGGGCCGGGGGTGGCTTGCGCAGCGCTTCGGTGGGGTCGGGGGCGGTGCGGGACATGCGTTCCTCCGGGGACGGGGGGTGAGCGGGCTCGGGGGGTGCGGGGGGACGGGATGGGACGCGGGAACGGGCCTCAGCCGCTGAGACAGCGGGCGCGGGCCCGCAGGAAGACCTCTTCGGCGAGCACGCGGTCGTCCGGATGAGGGGTCCGGTACGCCCACGGCAGGGTCGTGTAGTACGGGCCGAGCGATTCGAAGACCCGGGCCGCGTCGGTGAAGCGGAGGGCTCCGAAGAGGGCGTGCGCCAGGTGGTTGAGGTCGAGCAGGGAGGCCTCGTCGGTGGCGCAGAAGAGGAACCAGGTGTCGAGGGCGCGTTGGGCTTCGCGGACGGCGTCCTCGGCGACCCAGTGGAGGTCGAGGGCCCGCTCGTGGCCGCGCTCGCGCCGGTAGCGCTCGACGCGCACGTACAGCGGGAGGACGTGCAGGGCGGAGCCGACGGGTGCCGCAGAGGCGGCCCAGTGCGAGTAGTTGACGGCCTCGGAGAGCGGTCCCGGGCGTCGGGCGTACACGAACTGGAGCATGCGGTGGTGCGCCTCGCGGTTGTGCGGGTCGCGCTTCTCCGCCTCGGCGAGCAGGCCCCAGGGGCCGGGCGGCAGCATGGGGGCCGGCGGGGACAGCCGGTGCTCCTCCATGCGCTGTCGGCCGTCGAGGGCGGCGAGGGCGATCAGGCCGACCCAGGGCACCGGGTCGTCGGGGGCCAGATCGGCGGCCTCCCGGCACGCGGTCCAGGCTTCCTGCCAGAGCTCCCGGGTGCGGGCGTGGCCGGCGCGGTGCGCGCGTACGGCCCGCTCGACGGTCACGCGGCTGTGCATCACGGTGGCGGCGAGGCTCCCGGGCTGTTCGGTCCGCCACATGTGGACGACGTCGGTGCCCGCGGCGACGGCCGCGAGGACCTGGGTGCGGCGGGTCCAGCCGTCCCAGCCCCTCGTCTCGTCGAGGAGCCGCGCCATCGCCACCCAGCGTCCGGTGCGTAAGTCCTGGACGGCGTTGCGCAGGGCGTGGTCGTGGCCCGCGGGGTGGTAGACGGGTCTGAAGCCGTGTCCGGCCATCAGGGGGTGGTGCGTGGTGTGGATGACATGGGTCCTCGGTGGATGGAAGGGGGTGGTCAGTCCCCCGGCGGGCGTCCCGGCCGTTGATCGGCGATCACTATAGAGGGCTCTGGATCCGACCGGTCCACTTTCTTTCGTGACAGTAATTATCAAGCCAACGACCAAATTTGACTCACCGTCAGGTTCGGATGCAGACCTGACGGGATCACCCGCCGGGGCTTGACGGAGCGCCGCGACGACGGCACCCTGACCCTTTTCGGTGATCGGATGATCACTGAAAGTCCAGGGACAGGAGCAGCGCGATGACGGGCGGCCCGGTACTCGCCGTCGACCAGGGCACCTCGGGCACCAAGGCCCTCGTCGTCTGCCCCGAGCGCGGAGTCGTCGGCACCGGTACGGCTCCCGTACGGCCCCGGTACCTGCCGGGCGGCCTCGTCGAGGTCGACCCGCGTGAGCTGTACGACTCCGTGGTCACCGCGGGCCGCGCGGCGCTCGCCGAGGCCGGTACGACGGTCGTCGCCGTGGGTCTCGCCAATCAGGGCGAGACCGTCCTCGCGTGGGACCCCGCCACCGGCGAGCCGCTCACCGACGCCCTGGTCTGGCAGGACCGCCGAGCGGCCTCCGTCTGCTCCGAACTCGATTCGCACGCAGAGCAGTTGCGGCATCTGACGGGCCTCCCCCTCGACCCCTACTTCGCCGCCCCCAAGATGGCCTGGATCCGCCGCCACGCCACCGGCGCAGGCGTCGTGACCACCAGCGACGCCTGGCTCGTCCACCGGCTGACCGGCGCCTTCGTCACCGACGCGGCGACCGCGGGACGGACCGGACTGCTCGACCTCGACAGCGTCGCCTGGTCTCAGACCGCCCTCGACCTGTACGGCCTCGGCGGCGAACGTCTCCCCCGGGTCGTGGACTGCGACGCGCCCGTCGGCACCACCACCGCCTTCGGCCCGACGCTGCCGCTCACCGGCCTGCTGGTCGACCAGCAGGCGGCGCTGCTCACCCAGAGCGCCGACGACCCGGCCGCTGCCAAGTGCACGTACGGCACCGGCGCCTTCCTCCTCGCGCAGACCGGCCCCGCACCCCGGCGCGCGTCCTCGGGGCTGGTCAGCTGTGTCGCCTGGCGGCTCGGCGGACAGGTCGCCCACTGTCTGGACGGCCAGGTGTACACCGTGGCCTCCGCCGTGCGGTGGCTCACCGACCTCGGCGTCATCGGCGGGGCGGCCGAGATCGACCCGGTCGGCGGAGGGGTCCCGAACTCCGGCGGCGTCACCTTCGTGCCCGCGCTCGCGGGACTCGCCGCGCCCTGGTGGCGGGGCGACGTGCGCGGCTCGCTCACCGGGCTCGGCCTGGACACCACGCCGGGCCATCTGGTCCGCGCCCTGTGCGAGGGCATCGCCGCGCAGGTCGTGGACCTCGCCTCGGCCGTCGCGTCGGACCGGGGCGCACCGCTGACCTCGCTGCGCGCCGACGGCGGCCTCACCCGGTCCGCGCTGCTCATGCAGACGCAGGCGGACCTCCTCCAACTGCCGGTCGAGGTCTCGTCGCTGCCGGACGCGACAGCGCTCGGTGTCGGCGCGGTGGCCCGGCTCGGACACGACCGGACTCTCACCCTCCGCGAGGCCGTACCGGAGTGGAAGCCCTCGGCCGTGTACGAACCCCGGATCTCGGGCGACGAGGCGGACACGCGCCTCGCGCGGTTCCGGGGCGAGGTGGCGGCGCTGGTCGAGCGGGCGGGGTCGGGCTCCGGGGTCCCGACGCGCGAGGGCTCCGGCTCCTCATGAGCGTCACCCGTACAGGTCCCCTGCCCGCCGGCTCCGAGGCGACGTACGACGTCGTGGTCGTCGGCGCGGGGGTCGTCGGCTCCGCGATCGCCCGGACGCTGGCCCGCCACCCCCTGCGGGTCGCCCTCGTGGAGGCCGCGAACGACGTCGGCGACGGCACGTCGAAGGCCAACACCGCCATCCTGCACACCGGCTTCGACGCTCTGCCGGGCACGCTGGAGGCGAGGCTCGTCCGCGAGGGATACCGCATGCTCTCCGCGTACGCCCAGGAGACCGGCATCCCCGTGGAGCCGACCGGCGCCCTGCTCGTCGCCTGGGACGAGCAGCAGCGGGCCGCCCTCCCCCGCCTCGCGGAGAAGGCCGAGCGCAACGGACACCACACCACCCGGCTGCTCACCGCCTCCGAACTCCGTGCGCGCGAACCACACTTGGGTTCCGGTGCGCTCACCGCGCTCGAAGTGCCGGGCGAGTCGGTCGTCTGCCCGTGGACGACCACCCTCGCGTACGCCACCCAGGCCGTCCGCTCGGGCGTCGACCTGCACCTCGACTGCCGGGTGGAGAAGGTCCGCCCGGGGGATCCGTACCACCGGCTCGTCACCCGGCGCGGGGTGCTGCGGACCCGGCATCTCGTCAACGCCTGCGGTCTCCACGCCGACGCCTTCGACGCGCTGGTCGGCCGCGAGGACTTCACCGTCACCCCGCGCCGCGGGCAGCTGCTCGTCTTCGACAAGTTCGCGCGCGACCTGGTGCGGCACATCCTGCTCCCCGTGCCGGGCCCGCTCGGCAAGGGCGTGCTGATCGCGCCGACGGTGTACGGGAACGTCATGCTCGGGCCCACCGCCGAGGACCTGGACGACAAGACCGCCACCGGCACCACGGCGGAGGGACTCGCCGGACTCCGCGAGCAGGGCGGCCGGATCCTCCCGGCGCTGCTCGACGAGGAGGTCACCGCCGTCTACGCCGGGCTGCGGGCCGCCACCGGGCAGGAGGACTACCGGATCGCCGCGCACCCGGCTCTCCGCTATGTGACCGTGGGCGGGATCCGGTCCACCGGGCTCACCGCCTCCTTGGCCATCGCCGAGCACGTCCGCGGGCTGCTCGCCGACTGCGGGCTCGGCCTCGGGCCCGAGCGGCCCCTCGCCAGGCTCCAGATGCCGAACCTCGGCGAGGCCTTTCCCCGCCCGTTCCGGGACGCCCGGCTCATCGCCAGGGACCCGGACTTCGGTGCGATCGTCTGCCACTGCGAGCGGGTCACCCGGGGCGAGATCCGGGCCGCGCTCACCTCGACGATCCCGCCGGGCGGCCTCGACGGACTGCGCCGCCGCACGCGCGCGCGTGGCGGCCGCTGCCAGGGGAACCACTGCGGCGCCGAGGTACGGGCGTTGTTCGAGGAGCACGCGGAGCGCCGGGAGGGGAACCGGTGAACCGTACGGGCATGGTCGCAGGGGTACGAGGAGGGGCCCGGTGAACCGCACGGTCGACGTGCTCGTGGTGGGCGCCGGACCCGCCGGACTCGCGGCGGCCGCGCGCCTCGCCGCAGCGGGTGCGGGCCACGTCGAGGTCCTGGAGCGGGAGCAGGCCGCCGGCGGGGTCCCCCGGCACTGCGCCCGTGCGGGATTCGGCGCGGACGCCCGGGGCCGCCCCCTGGACGGTCCGGGCTACGCGCGCCGCTCGGTGCGCGCGGCACTGCGCGCCGGGGCCACCGTCCGTACGGGCGTGTCCGCCACCGGCTGGGCGGGGCCCCTCACGCTCGACGTCACCGCGCCGACCGGGCTCGAACGCATCCGGGCCCGCGCGATCGTCCTGGCCACCGGTGCCCGCGAACGCCCTCGCAGCGCACGGCTCGTCCCGGGGTCGCGGCCCGACGGGGTCCTGACCACGGGCGAGCTCCAGCGGCTGGTCATCCGGTTCGGTGCGCGGCCGGAGCGCATCGGGCGGCGGGCGGTGGTCGTCGGCGGCGATCCCGTCGCCCGCAGCGCCGTGCGAACGCTGCGCGCCGCCGGGGTCGAGGTGGCGGCCGTCGTCTGCGAACACCCGGCGGGAAGGGCGGCGTTCGGGGCCGTCCCGGTGCTCACCGGCGCGGTCGTGTCGGAGCTTCTGGGCCGCGGGCGGCTGACCGGGGTCACGGTCCGGAGCGGGGCGGACGGTGCGACGCGGCACACGCTGCGGTGCGACACCGCGGTCTTCACCGGGGACTGGATCCCGGACCACGAACTGGCCCGCGCCTGCGGCCTGCCGCTCACGCCCGGCACGCGGGGCCCCGCGACGGACGGCGCCTTCCGCACCACCGCACCCGGGGTCTTCGCGGTCGGCAACCTCCTGCGCGGCGTGGAGCCGGCGGTGGTGGCCGCCGCCGAGGGGCGCGCGGTGGCGGCGGCCGTGATCGACCTGCTGGAAGGAGACCCCTGGCCGGAGGGTGCGGTGCCGGTGGGAGTACCGCCGGCCGTACACACGGGATCGGCGGGGCCGCTGCGGTGGGTGACGCCCGGTCTGTTCGGCCCGGTGGCCGCGCCTCTGCTCGTACGGCCGGAGCGCGGGCTCGTCCGGCCGGTCCTGACCGTCACCCAGGACGGTGCCCCGCTGCGGCGGATGCGGCTGAGCGGCTCGCTCGTCCCGTGGCGGACGGTGCGGTTGCCGGCGCGGTGGGCGGACGGGGTGGATCTCGGGGGCGGTCCGGTGGTGGTCGGCGCCGAGGAGTGACGCACGCGGCGGGGGCGTGGGCGACGAGCCGTACGCGCGGGGCGCGAGGGCCCGGTGTGCGCGGCAGCGGCGACCCGTGTGCGCGGCTGCGGCGACGGGGGCCCTTCGGCCAGACTGGCCCGCATGTCTGACAAACGCAGTGCGGGTCTTCTCGTCTTCCGCCGTACGACGGACGGCGGCGTCGAAGTACTCATCGGTCATATGGGCGGGCCCTTCTGGGCGTCCCGCGAGCAGTCGGCCTGGTCGATCCCCAAGGGGGAGTACGAGCCGGACGAGGCCCCGGAGGCTGCGGCGAGCCGCGAGTTCCTGGAGGAGCTGGGGCTTCCGGCGCCCGAGGGCGAGTGGCTGGACCTCGGCGAGAACCGGCAGCGCAACGGAAAGCTCGTCACCGTCTGGGCCGTCGAAGGGACACTCGACGCGGGCGCGATCGTGCCGGGCACCTTCACGATGGAATGGCCGCCGCGCTCCGGCGTCCAGGGGGAGTTCCCGGAGATCGACCGGGCGGGCTGGTTCGTCCCCGAGGCGGCCGCGCCGCTGCTCGTGGAGGGTCAGCGGGTCTTCCTGGAACGGCTGGTGGAGCGGCTCGACGGGCGGGGCTGAGGGCGATTGTCAGACCCGTACGAGAGGGTGGTGAGCGCCGAACTGTCGAGAGGGAGCCCGACATGACCACGACCACGATCACCGCAAGCGAGCGCGCGGCCGCCCAGGCGTACCTGCGGTTGCTCGAATCCACCCAGGCCGTGCTGACCGATCCACAGCTCGCCCCGTACGCGGGGGTGATGCTCACCCATCCGATGGCCGAGGCGGACGAGGCGCTCCGCGCCGCGGGCCTCGTGGGCAACGAGGCGCGGCTGCTGCGGCTCGTCTCGTCCCTCCGCACCTCCCCCGCGACCGTCTGGGGACGGGCCGGGTGAGGGGGCCGGCCGGGTCCGGAGGAGCCGGGTGAGGGGGCGGGCCGGGTCCGGAGGAGCCGGCCCGCCCCGCCCCCGCACGGTTCGGGGACCGTCAGCCGCCGGGCCTGACCGGAAGCGTCCTGACGCTGTTGCCGACGAAACCGGCGTGGCGGGGCAGCTCTGACTCCGGGACGGCCAGGTCCAGCTCCGGGAAGCGGGTGAAGAGCGCCTCCAGGGCGATCGTGGCCTCCATCCGGGCGAGCGGGGCCCCCAGGCAGTAGTGGGGGCCGTGGCCGAGCGACAGGTGCTTCACGGTCGCCGTGCGGGTCAGGTCGAAGCGGTCGGCGTCCGGGCCGTGGGCCTTGGTGTCCCGGCCCGCAGCCGAGTACCCGGCCAGAACCGGTGTGCCCCGCGGGACAAGGATGCCGTCGACCGTGAGGTCGCGGGTCGGATAGCGGAACGGGAAGTAGCTGACCGGGCTGTCCCAGCGGAGGGTCTCCTCCACCACGTCCGCCCAGGTCGCTCGGCCCTCGACGACCAGGGCGAGCTGGTCGCGGTGGGTGCAGAGCGCCCGGACCGCGTTGGTGAGCAGGTTCAGGGTGGTCTCGTGGCCCGCGACGATCAGCAGAAGAAGGGTGCCGATCAACTCGGCCTGGTCGAGCCGGTCGCCGTCCTCGTCCCGGGCGGCGATGAGCGCGCTCGTGAGGTCGTCGCCGGGGGCGGCGGCCTTGTCGGCGGCGATGGCGGCGAGGAGTTCGACGAGTTCGCGGTTGGCCGCGACGGCCTGTGCGGGCGTGGTGTCGGTCGCGACCACCAGGCTGGAGAGACGGTGCAGCCGGTCTTGGTGCTCGGCGTCGACGCCGAGCAGTTCGCAGATGACGCCGAGCGGCAGCGGAAGCGCGTAGTGGCGGCGCAGGTCGGCGACGCCGTCGCCGGTCCTGGCCGCCTCGGCGAGCCCGTCGAGGAGCCCGGCGGTGACCGCCTCGACGCGCGGGCGGAGTTCCTCCACCCGGCGGTTGGTGAAGGCGCTGCTCACCAGGGTGCGGAGGCGGCGGTGGTCCGCGCCGTCCGCGGTGATCATGCCGGGCACGGTGGCGAAGGTCCGCAGGGGCCAGCCGTCGGGTATGCGTCCCTCGGCGAGTGCGGTGAAGTGCTGGGGGCCCTTGGCGACGTCGGGGTGGGAGAGGAAGTCCCGGAGGGCGTCGTGGCCGAGGACCGCCATGCCCTCGATCTCGCCGGGGAGCACCACCGGGGTGACGGCGCCTTCGGCGAGGAGGCGGGCGTTGTGCGCGTGGGGGCAGCCGCCGGCGGGGTCCAGGCGGTGGGGGGGGCGGGGGGTGGGTGCGGGCAGTGCGTTCACTTCGGCAGCTCCTGTCTGCGGATCCTTGCGGGCGGGACCAGGGCGGTGGGACCCGGTGCGGGTCCTTGTGGTGCGGAACCAGGGCGGTGCGGGTCTCACGGGTGCGGGGCGAGGGTCGTGGGCGCACGCCAGGGCGCCGTCCCGTGTGCCCACCCGTCCCGACCCCGCGTGCCCACCCTTCCCGACCCGGGGGTCCCCGGACGGAGTCCGGGGGAGGGACGATCGCCCACGCGAGAGGGACGCGTGCGGCCGCGGGCAGGCCCACGGGACGAGCGGTCAGGGCCGGTGCCCGTGGGCCGAGCCTACGGTCAATCGTGCTCCGCTCGTGGGGGGTTGAGCGGCGCGTGGCCGCCGCGGCCCAGGAGTTCGGCCAGGCCTCGGCGGGTTGCCGCCACGACGACCCGGTCGTCCGGCTTCAGGACGCGGTCGGGGTCCAGGCGCCAGGCCTGGCCCGTACCCGGCCCGGTGCCTGCGCCGTCCATGGCGATGACGCGCCACTTGCCCGGTTGGAAGGCCTCGGCCACGGTCAGGCCGTCCAGGAGCGGGTGGGCCGCGACGTCCACGGCGGCGAAGAGCAGGACCCGGCGCTCGACCGGTACGGCGCCGAGCACCTGACGGCCCAGCATGGCTCCCGCGAAGGCGGGTGCGGCCAGGTGGGAGACGCTGCGGCTGCGGGTGAGGGCCGCCGGGTGGGCCGTACGGAGCGTACGGAAGACGGCCGTGGCGAAGTCGTCGTCGTACAGGCGCAGGACGACCCTCAGGTCGGGGCTGACGGCGCGGGCGGAGAGCGCCGCTTCGAGGTTGGTGATGTCGACGCTGGTCAGGGCGAGCAGGGCGTGGGCGCGGTCGATGCGGGCGGCCTCCAGGACGCCCTCCTCCGTGACGTCACCGATGACGGTGGGGACGCGCAGCCGTCGCGCGACGGCGACGCCGCGAGCCTCCGGGTCGGACTCGACGCAGACCACGGGGATGTTCAGCCGGCGGAGCCGCGCGAGGACACGGGTGCCGACCTTGCCGAGGCCGAGGAGGACGACGTGCCCGGAGAGTCCGCGCGGCGGCCGACGCAGGGTGGTCGCCGTACGGAAGGTGCCGAGGCCTTCGATGAGGGCGGCGACGATCACCGGCAGGAGGAGCAGCCCGACGAACCCGGCGAGGATCTGGAGGACCTGACGGCTGGTCGATTCCCCCACGGCCGGGTCGCCGATGGCGAAGATGTCGAGCAGCGTCAGATAGGCGGCGTGCAGCGGGTGGTCGCCGGTGGTGAAGGTGGAGGCCAGGGCGAGTGCGAGGACGGCGGCGGCCGCCCCGGCCAGGGACCAGCGCAGCCGGCGTGAGAAGAGCGAGGCGACGGGCAGCGCGGAGGCGGCGAGCCGGGCGGACGCCAGGGCGGGGCCTGCCGCGGTGACCGCTTCGAGGGTGACGGCGGCGCGGCCGGTGGCGGCGGCCACCGTGCGGTCGTCCGGAAGGAGTCGGGGACCCGCGTCGCCGCTCCGCTCGGAGCCCTCGCAGCCCGCCGGGTCGCCTGCCGTGGCGGAGAGCAGGGCCAGGGTGCACAGGCCCGGGTCGGGGGCCTCTCCGGCGGCGGGCAGCCGCTCCACGGCGTGCAGGAGCAGTCCGCCGGCCTGGACCACCTTGCTGGTGCCCGCGACCGCGGCCGCGGCGAGGCCGGGGGCGGCGGTGTCGACGTCCGAGAGGACGGTGGTGGCGGCGTCGAGCTTCCCGGGGTCGAGGCCCGGTTCGGCGACGGCGGCGGCCTGGTCGAGGAGCGTTTCGAGGTGCTGGCCGAGCTTGCGGTTGTAGAGCCGGATGACGAGACGCAGCCGGGGGTTGAGGCGGCGGGCGGTGAGTGCGGCCCGGATGTTGGTCTCGTCGTCCTCGTGGACGAGGGCGAGTGCGGCGGCCCTCTCCACGCCGGCGTCCGTCAAGGCCCGGTCGTCGGCCTCGGCGGACTCGACGACGCGCAGGGTGCCGGCGGGTTCACCGCCGTCCGCGCCGGAGGCCGTCGGGGCCGCCGGGGCGGAGGTGCCGGGAGCGCCCGCAGGAGCGGTGCCCGTGGTGCGGATGACGGCGGCCGTGACGCGTCCGAAGAGGGCCAGCGCCCGGCCGGTGCGGGCGCTGGGCGTGCGCGGCGCGTCGGGCCGTACCGGCACGAGGAGGGTCACCTGCTCCCCGTACACCTCGTGCAGCTCGCCCGCGAGACGGTGGGCGAGGGCGTCGTCCCCGCAGACGATCATGTGCCCGGCGGCGGCCTGACGCGGCTGCCGCTCGGCGCGGAAGGCGGGCGCGCCGAAGGGACCGCCGCCGGTGGTCGCCGAGGATCTGGCGGGGCCGGGAACGGACCGGGAGACCGGTTCGGCGGGAGGCGCTCCGGCGCTCTCGGCCGGAACGCCGTTGCTCTGGTACGGGTGTGAGGGCACGTCACAAGGATGCCCTGCGCCACCGACAGCGGGCCGGGGAGGGCGTCACCACCCGGGCGGGCTCACGACTCGCCGCCGTACGCCACACCCGCTACGCCGGTCGGCGCACTCCGATCTGCGCGTTCCGCACCTCCTTCCTACGGTGACTGAATGATCGTCACGTCAGCTGTCCGTCATGCTGCCGCCGGTACCGCGGCGGTGCTGCTCGCGCTGCCCGCTCCGTCGGCCACGGCATCTCCTGTCACCTCGACCGCGACTGTCACCTCCACCGCGGCAGTCCCTTCGACCGCGACCGTCACCACTTCTTCCGGGTCCCTTCGGACCTTCCTCCGGGAGCCCACGCCGCCCGCGCGCCGGTACCTCGACCGGGCCCGGCTCGACCGGAAGGGCACCCAGGTGCAGCCGCTGTCGGGCGCGCCCGACGTGCCCTCGGTATCCGCGCTGTCGTGGGTGGTCGCGGACGCGTCCTCGGGCGAGGTGCTCGCCGCACGCAACGCCCACCGGAAGCTGCCGCCGGCCAGCACCCTCAAGGCGCTGTTCGCCCTGACCGCGCTCCCCCACCACGAACCCTCCGAGCAGCACACCGTGGCCGATTCCGAGCTGACCGGAATCGGGGACGGCAGCAGCCTGGTCGGAGTGAAGGAGGGGTACACGTACAAGGTCTCCGACCTGTGGAACGGCGTGTTCCTCAGCTCCGGGAACGACGCGGTGCACGTCCTGGCCGCGATGAACGGCGGCTGGGAGTCGATGTCCCGGCAGATGCAGGAGAAGGCCAGGTCACTGGGCGCCCTGGACACGCAGGTGGTGTCCCCCGACGGATACGACGCACCGGGGCAGGTGTCCTCCGCGTACGACCTGGCCGTGTTCGGCAGGGCCGGGCTCCAGGACCCGGCGTTCACCCGGTACTGCTCGACGGCGTACGCCGACTTCCCGGCGGGCTCATGGTCGTACGGCATCGCCAACACCAACCGGCTCCTGACGGGCGCGAACGGCGTGGGCCGCTACCCGGGGCTCATCGGGATCAAGAACGGCTACACGAGCAACGCGGGCAACACGCTGATCTCGGCGGCCCGGCGCGGTGACCGGACGCTGGTCGTCACGGTGATGAACCCGCAGAGCGGCGGCGGACTCGCCGTGTACGAGGAGGCGCGCGAACTCCTGGACTGGGGCTTCGAGGCGGCGGACCTGGTCCAGCCGGTGGGCTCGCTGCTCCCCGTACGGACGACGACGACGGCGGCAGGTTCGGGCAACCGTGCGGTGGCGGTGGCCCGTGAGGGCCGCGACGCGAGGGCGGACGGTCGGGCCCCCCGAGCGGGGGCCGAGGCCGCTGCCGCTGCCGCGCCCGCCAAGGACCCCGCGCACGGGGAGGAGCCCTCGGGCGCGTCGGCCGGCCTTCCGCTGGCCCTGGTGGGATCGGCCTGCGCGGCGGCGCTCGCGCTGTGGGGCTGGCGGCGCAGGACGGCCCACCGGGCGGGCTGACGCAACGGTGCGCCGAGCGAAAAGTGCGCCAGACAAAGGGCACGCCGGACCGGGTCGGTCGAGCCGGGTCGGTCGGACCCGGCCGTCGGGACCCGGGTCGGTCAGGCCTGTCCGGTCGAACCAGGTCGGTCAGGACCGGCCCGTCGAACCAGGTCGGTCAGGACCGGCCCGTCGAACCGGGTCGGTCAGGACCGGCCCGTCGAACCAGGTCGGTCAGGACCGGCCGGTGGGGCCGGGCCCGGTCCGGCCCTGTCGGCGACGGTTCGGTGGGTGCCGCACGGTCCCGCTTCTAGCCTGCGGGGACGCCGTCCGGGGCACGCTCGGGCGGCTTTCCCGAGGGAGTGATGTGATGGCGGACCGGACGCTGGTGCAGCGGATCGCCGAGCGGTTCCGCGAGGTGAACGGCGACCATCCGATGACCGCGGCCGACGACGCGTACGTCACCGCGCAGTTCGTCCCCCTGGAGGCCCTGTGCGCCTCGCTCGGGCGGGACTCCGACGCGGCCCGGCGGCTGATGCTCGGGCGGCTCCTTCCGCTGCCGGGCTATCTGCGCTCCGACGGCGCGGAGATGGTGCCGCGCGACCTGTTCCGCCTCGCCGAGGCCGCGGGCGGATCCGAGCGGCTGCACGCCTGGTTCACCGCGCACTGGGAGGACCGGGCGCGGGGTGAGGCGGAATGGGAGGCGTACCTGAGCGGCCGGTACGTCTGTCTGCACACGGTGACGCCGACGCACATACGGCGCAAGGAGAAGCTGACGGCGGAGATCACCGGGGCGCTGGCCATGGCGACGGCCGATACGGGGGTCGCCGTCTCGCGCGATACGGGGGTCGCCATCTCACCCGGAACGGCGGACGGAACCCCGGCCGGAGCGACGGACCGGACCTGCCCTTCCCCGGAGTGGCGTGCCGCGCTCCACGCGCGCGTGGACGAGCTCGACGCCCTGGAGCCGGCGTTCACGGCGTACGACCGGCTGCGCTTCGGCGGCCCCACCTCCCGGGACACCTGCGTGGACGCACCGCGCGCCCTGTTCCCGCGCGTAGGCCCGGCGGCCTGAGAACACGAGCCGCCGGGCCGATGTCGGTATCGTCGTCAGGCCCCCACGTACGCCGCCAGGTGCTCGCCCGTGAGCGTCGAGCGCGCGGCCACCAGCTCGGCGGGCGTGCCCTCGAAGACGATCTTGCCGCCGTCGTGACCGGCGCCGGGACCGAGGTCGATGATCCAGTCGGCGTGGGCCATGACCGCCTGGTGGTGCTCGACGACGATCACCGACTTGCCGGAGTCCACGAGCCGGTCGAGCAGGCCGAGCAGCTGCTCGACGTCGGCGAGGTGCAGACCGGTGGTCGGCTCGTCGAGGATGTAGACACCGCCCTTCTCGCCCATGTTCGTGGCCAGCTTGAGCCGCTGCCGTTCGCCGCCGGACAGGGTGGTGAGCGGCTGGCCGAGGCTGAGGTAGCCGAGACCGACGTCCGCGAGGCGCGCGAGGATGCGCTGCGCGGCCGGGGTGCTCGCCTCGCCCGCACCGAAGAACTCCACGGCCTCGGTCACGGACATCGCGAGCACCTCGCTGATGTCACGGCCGCCGAGGAGGTATTCGAGCACCGAGGCCTGGAACCGCTTGCCCTCGCAGTCCTCGCAGGTCGAGGAGACGCCGGCCATGATGCCGAGGTCGGTGTAGATGACGCCCGCGCCGTTGCAGGTGGGGCAGGCGCCCTCGGAGTTGGCGCTGAACAGCGCGGGCTTCACCCCGTTGGCCTTGGCGAAGGCCTTGCGGATCGGGTCGAGCAGTCCGGTGTACGTCGCCGGGTTGCTGCGGCGCGAACCGCGGATGGGGCTCTGGTCGATGGACACGACGTCGTCGCTCGCGGGAATCGAGCCGTGCACCAGCGAGCTCTTGCCGGAGCCGGCGACGCCGGTGACGACGGCCAGGACCCCGAGCGGGATGTCGACGTCGACGTCCCGCAGGTTGTGGGTCGCCGCGCCGCGGATCTCCAGGCTGCCGGTGGGCTCCCGCACGGTGTCCTTGACGGAGGCCCGGTCGTCGAGGTGCCGGCCGGTGACGGTGCCGCCGGTCCGCAGCCCGTCCACGGTGCCCTCGAAACAGACGGTGCCGCCCGCCGTACCGGCGCCGGGGCCGAGGTCGACGACGTGGTCGGCGATCACGATGGTCTCCGGCTTGTGCTCCACGACGAGCACGGTGTTGCCCTTGTCCCGCAGCTGCAGGAGGAGTTCGTTCATCCGCTGGATGTCGTGGGGGTGCAGGCCGACGGTGGGCTCGTCGAAGACGTACGTGACGTCGGTGAGCGAGGAGCCGAGGTGGCGGATCATCTTGACGCGCTGCGCCTCACCGCCGGACAGCGTGCCGGCGGGCCGGTCGAGGGAGAGATAGCCGAGACCGATCTCCACGAAGGAGTCCAGGGTCAGCTGGAGCGCGGTGAGCAGCGGCGCGACCGAGGGCTCCTTCAGGCCGCGGACCCACGTGGCGAGGTCGCTGATCTGCATGGCGCAGGCGTCGGCGATGCTGATCCGCTTGATCTTCGACGACCTGGCGCCCTCGGCGAGTCGGGTGCCGTCGCACTCGGGGCAGGTGGTGAAGGTGACGGCCCGCTCGACGAAGGCCCGGATGTGGGGCTGCATGCCCTCCTTGTCCTTCGCCAGGAAGGACTTCTGGATCCGGGGGATGAGCCCCTCGTAGGTCATGTTGATGCCCGCGATCTTCATGCGGGTGGGCTCGTGGTGGAGGAAGGCCTGGAGCTCCTTCTTCGTGTACTTGCGGATCGGCTTGGCCGGGTCGACGAGGCCGGATTCGCTGTAGAGGCGGTAGTTCCAGCCGCCGGGCGTGTAGCCGGGAATGGTGAGCGCGCCCTCGTCGAGCGACTTGGAGTCGTCGTAGAGCTGGCCGAGGTCGATGTCGGAGACCGTGCCCCGGCCCTCACAGTGCGGGCACATGCCGCCGGTGCGGTTGAAGGTCGCCTTCACGGTCTTCTTGTCGCCGCGCTCGACCGTGATGGCACCCCTGGCCGTCACCGAGGGGACGTTGAAGGCGTACGCGCTGGGCGGGCCGATGTGCGGCTTGCCGAGCCGGCTGAAGAGGATGCGGAGCATCGCGTTGGCGTCGGTGGCGGTGCCGACGGTGGAGCGGGGGTCGGCGCCCATCCGCTGCTGGTCGACGATGATCGCGGTCGTCAGGCCGTCGAGCACGTCGACCTCGGGCCGCGCCTGGGTCGGCATGAAGCCCTGGACGAAGGCGCTGTACGTCTCGTTGATCAGCCGCTGGGACTCGGCGGCGATCGTGTCGAAGACGAGCGAGCTCTTGCCCGAGCCGGAGACGCCCGTGAACACCGTGAGCCGGCGCTTCGGGATCTCGATGCTGACGTCCTTGAGGTTGTTCTCCCGGGCGCCGTGCACCCGGATCAGATCGTGCCGGTCGGCCGGGTGCGGCTGCTTGTCCGCCCTGGGGGCCTTGCTCATCGTCTCTCCAGCTGTCGCGCGGGGCCGAGAAAGGGACCGGCGCGGTGCGGCGTGAGCGACGGCTGCCGTAGCGCGAGGTCCATGACAGCCACGCTAGCGGCGGCCGGACGCGGACGCTTCTCACATCCTGATCGGACGATCCTGATCAGGCTCCCGGCAGGCCCTCCAGGGTCGGGCGCGAGGCCGGTCGGGTTCCGGCCACATAGTGCTCGGCCGCCTGGACGGCCTCGCGGGCGGTACGCTCCCCCATCAGCACGCACAGCGTGTAGGCCGTGTCCTCGAAGCGCCGGCGTGCCGACAGGTCGCACGGCCTGGCCAGCACGGTCCGCTCCTGGGCGCGGTAGTGCCGGAGCAGCCGGTCGACCGTGTTCCTGTCGGGCAGCAGCATCGTGTCCTCCTTCTCCTGAGTCGCTCCATACTCCCGGTCGTCGGCCACACTCGCGACCGACACGGACACGCTGTGTGACGACCGGGTGTTTCAGGGCGCCCCGGAGTGCGGTTCCGACGCCCATGGCGGAGGGTCGGAACCATGAACCCGAGCGAGATTTCACGGGTGGTCGTCACCGGCGCCACCGGCAACGTGGGCACCAGTCTGGTACGGCTCCTGGCGCGCGAGCCGCGCGTCGGCTCGGTCCTGGGGCTCGCCCGGCGCCGGCCGGGACTCGAACTGCCCGGGGTGGAGTGGGCGGAGGTGGACCTGTCCCGGGAGGGCGACGAGCCGCTGCTCGCGCGGCACGTCGCCGACGCGGACGCGGTGGTGCACCTGGCCTGGCGGTTCGGGCCGACCCACGATCCGGTGGAGACGTGGCGGACCAATGTCCTGGGCGCGGTGCGCGTCTTCGAGGCGGTCGCGGCGGCGCGGGTGCCTGTCCTGGTGCACGCCTCCTCGGTGGGGGCGTACTCACCGGGCCCGGCCGGCGGTGCCCCGGTGTCCGAGGCGTGGCCGACGCACGGCTGGCCGGGTGCGGCGTACACGCGGGAGAAGGCCTATCTGGAGCGGGTCCTGGACACCTTCGAGCGGGACCATCCGCTGATCCGGGTGGTGCGGATGCGTCCGTCGTTCCTCTTCAAGGAGGAGTCGGCGAGCGGGCAGCGACGGATCTTCGCGGGGCGCTTCTTCCCCGGGCAGCTGATGCGGCCCGATCTGCTGCCGCTGCTCCCGGAGTTCGACGGGCTCCGCTTCCAGGTCCTGCACACCGAGGACGCCGCGGACGCCTACCGGCGGGCGCTGCTGAGGGACGTCCGTGGTGCGTTCAACCTGGCCGCGGAACCGGTGATCGACGGAGCCGTCCTGGGCGAACTCCTCGACGCCAAGCCCGTACGGGTGCCGGCGGGCGCGGTGCGGGGCGCGCTGTCGGCGGCCTGGCGTCTGAGACTCGCCTCCGCGTCCCCCGATCTCTTCGACGCGCTGCGGCACATGCCGCTGCTCGCGACGGAGCGGGCCCGGAAGGATCTGGGCTGGGCTCCGTCGAGAACCTCCCTGGAGGCGCTGGAGGCGTTTCTGCGGGGCGTCCGTTCGGGTGCGGGCGACGACACGGGCCCGCTGGCGGGCCATCGCATCGGCTGAGACGAGGCTGGGGAGCACGGGGTGCGGGCGGCCCGGGTCCGTTCGCCCGAGCCACCCCTGCTTTCCTTCGCCGGCCCTCCGTCCGCGTGCCCGGCGTCAGTCGGTCGGGCCGGACCAGTCGACCAGTCGGATGCCCGCGCCCGCGGCCTCGCGGCCCCGGCAGTGGGTGCGGTGGCGGCGCAGGATGCCGTCGATGTCGAGCCGGTGGGCGAACTCGGGGCGTGCGGCGAGGCGTCGGGCGTAGGCCCAGAGGGCCGGGTATCCGGCGACCCGGTCCATCGCGGCGGCGTCCAGGTGCCAGCGGTGGACGGTGTCGAGCTGGACCAGGGTGACCCAGACCTGCACGTCGGCCGCGGTCGGGGCGTCGCCGAGCACGTACGGGTGGCGGGCGAGGCGGCGTTCCAGAGAGCCGAGGGCCGCGAAGAGGACCGTGAGGGGGTCGTGGTGGGCGGCCTCGCCGTCGAGTCCGAGCTCACCGGCGCGCTGGGCGGCCCGGTTGATGCTCCGCTCGCACAGGTCGGCGATCGCCTCTGTCTCGCCGCGGTGTTCCTCCGGCAGCAGCTCGGGGCCTTCGCCGCGGAAGCGGAGGGCGAGGTCCCGCAGGATGTCGGGGACGTGTGTGCTGACGATCCGTCCGGTCCACCCGTCGCTGAGGACGGGCGCCGCGGCCGGCCCGTCGTAGAGGTGCGCGCTCGCCTCGTACAGCGGGCGGAGGGCGGTGTACCCGCCGTCGGGCGTGTCGGGGCTCTCGGGCAGTACGGAGAGCGGGAGCGTGTCGTCGAGTCCGAGCAGGCTGTGGGTCAGGGCGATGCTCAGACAGCCGGGGTCGTACGGGGCGACGTGGAGGCGGTAGCGGTGCGGTACGGCGTAGTGGCCGCTGTGGACGTCGCGGCCGATCCGGCCCCGGAAGGCGGGCACGGCGGAGGCGGGCAGCAGCGAGGACGGGACGACGGACATGCTTCTCCCTTGAGGGTGCTCGGTGCTGGGTCCGGGCGGCGCGCGGCGCGGCGCCGGTCGCGGCAGCGCGATGACGGCACCGGCTCCACGAGGGCCCGGAGGCAGCAGAGGTACGGGAAGAGGAGGGGAGGGGCGCGGCACTGCGCCCGCGGGGGTGACGCCCCTTCGGCGGTCGGGCCCTCAGCGGGTGGGGCGAACCACCGGGCGGTGCCCGCGACTCGCCGCGCTGCAGACCCGCAGCAGGTCGATGTGGCGGCGGGAGGTGAGGGGCAGGGACCGCGGGAGGGGTGCGGCGAGTGGCGTGTCGCGTCGACCGCTGCGTCCCATGATTCCCTACCTGTTCGCTCGGTTTCCCCGTCCCGAGTGTCCGACCGGCCCAGGACGACGTCAAGGGTGCGGTACGGGCCACCTCCGCAGGCGTGCGGAATAATGCGCGCATGCGCATTTCAGCCAGGGCCGACTACGCGGTGCGTGCCGCCCTCCAGCTCGCCGCCGCCCAGGACGCGGGTCCGCTGAAGGCCGAGGCCATCGCCGAGGGCCAGGGCATCTCGCACAAGTTCCTCGAAAGCATCCTCGGGGATATGCGCAAGGGCGGTCTCGTGCAGAGCCAGCGCGGCGGCAACGGCGGTTACTGGCTGGCCAGGCCCGCGGAGTCGATCTCGGTGGCGGAGGTCATCCGCTGCGTGGAGGGCCCCTTGGTCTCGGTCCGCGGGGAGCGGCCGCCGGACCTGTCGTACACCGGTCCCGCCGAGTCGCTGCTCACGCTCTGGATCGCGCTCCGGGCGGGTGTCCGCGAGGTGCTCGGGGTGTCGCTCGCGGAGGTCGCGGCGGCCCAGCTGCCCGACACGATCGTCGCGCTCGCGGACGATCCGGAGGCATGGACCAACCCCTGAGCCCTTGGGCCCAACCGCGCATGACCTGCACCGATGTGACTGCTTCTCACTTTTCGAGACGACCTTGTCCAGCTTACGGACGCCTCTTGGGGCGACGGCCTGCCCTCTGCCACTATCCCTACTATTCCAGTGGGGATACGAGAAGACGTGTGAGGTGACGTGAGTACGCCGAGGAAATCGCCGAAGAGACCAGCGATACGCACCACCTCCGCACCGGCCGCGGGCCCCGTCGCGCGATCCGCCGAACGGCCCGGCGAAAGCCCGGTCGACCGGCCCGCCGACGATGCGATCTGGCCCCGCGTCACCCGCGAACTCGCCGACGACCTCGCCGTCGACGCCCTCGCCAGGGACCGTGCGGGCAAGGCGCCGTTCGACGAGGTCGCCCGGCTTCAGGAGGCCGGGCTCCCCGCCCTCCTGACGGCCCCGGGACCGAACCGGCGGGGCGCGGACTGGCAGGCGGCGTGTGCGGTCGTCCGGGAGATCTCCGCCGCCGACAGTTCGGTCGGCGAGCTCCTCGCCCACCACTACGCCCTGTCCTGGAGCAGCCGCTTCTTCGGCGGCCCCGCGCGGGACCCGGGCACCCCCCTCGCGAACGGCCACCCCCTCGACGTGCGCACCACCGAGGGACGCTGGCTGCTCGCCGGGGGCGTCGAGACGCCCCGCCCGGAGACCGGTACCGGCCTCACGCTCACCCCGGCAGACTCCGGTGGCGGCTGGATCCTCGACGGGACCCGCAGCTTCGCGTCCGCCGTGACGGTCGCCGACCGGCTCGTCGTCGGGGCCCGCCCCGGCGGCAGCGGCGACCTCTTCGTCGTCCTGGTGGACCCGGCCGAACCCGGGGTGTTCACCGACAACGGGACGGAGCGGGTCGGCCAGAGGCTCGCCGGCGCGGGCACCGTCACCTTCGACCGGGTCCCCGTGGCACCCGAGGACGTCCTGGGCGCACTCCCCCACGACGAGCACGCCGTCGCCCCCTTCTCCACCCTCGCCCCGCTCGCGCTGCGGCTGCTCCTCGTCCACGTCGGGCTCGGCATCGCCGAGGGGGCGCTCGCCGAGGCCAGGGACATCAGCCGCGCCGGTCATGCCGGACCGGCACCGGCGGATCGTTCCGGCGGCGGCTCCGCACCGACCGGCGCCGGGGACGACCCGTACCTCCTGCTGGCGTACGGGGAGCTGGCGACGGCCGCGCACGCCGCCGCCGCCGTGGTGGAGCGGGCGACGGACGCGCTGACCCAGGGTCTGCTCGCCGCCTGGTCCCTGGGCGTGGAGGAACGCGCCGACATCGCCGTCCTGGTGGCGGCCGCCGAGACCGTCACCGGCCGGGCGGCCGTGCACATCACCACCCGCATCCTCGAACTCGTCGACGGTACGGCGGGCGCCGACGCACACGCCGGGGGGCCCGGCTTCGACCGCTTCTGGCGCAACGCCCGCGCACTCACCGCCCCCACCCAGGCGGCCCACCGGCTCCGCGACATCGGCGACCACTACCTCAACGGCACCCACGCGCGGCTGACCCTGCCGGCCTGACGGAGGGCGTCCCCCCGGCCGAGGGGGGACGAAGGGACGGACGGACCGGCATGTCGGGACGTCCGGCCCTCCCGCCGGGCGTCCGAAGGGCCCAAGCTGGGAGGTACGGGGTCCGGCCGTCCGGCGGGGCCCGACACGGAACCCCACGGAGGCAGCCTGATGAGTCGTGAGATCGTCGCAGGAGTGGACGGATCCCCGGAGAGCCTCGCCGCGGCGGACTGGGCCGCCCGCGAGGCGCTCCACCGGGACCTCCCGCTACGGCTCGCGCACACGTGGCGCTGGGAACCGATCGACCTCCCCCTGATCCAGGACCGTGCGAGCCAGGAACGCGTCGCGGACGCCGTCCTGCGCGAGGCGGAGGACACGATCGCCCGGCACTATCCGACGCTCGCCCTCACCGCCGAGGTGCTGAGCGACACGCCGGTCGCCGCGCTCATCGGCACCGAGGAGCGGGCGGAGATGCTGGTCATCGGCTCGCGCGGGCACGGGGCCGTCGCCGGGTTCCTGCTCGGCTCCTACGGCCAGCAGATCATCGCCGACGCCACCCGCCCCGTGGTGGCCGTCCGGTCCCGCGACGGCGATCCGGCCGAACCGCCCACCGGGCACGTGCTCGTCGGTCAGCTCGGCAGCCCGGAGGACAGCGCCGCCGCGCTGGGCTTCGCCTTCGCGACCGCCGCCGCGCGGGGGGCGTCCGTGCGGGCCGTGCGGGCGTGGAGCCTGCCGGCGCTCTACGCGTACAGCCCTGCCTCCATGCGGCTCGCCGACGAGGCCGGCGGGCTGGTCCCGTACGAGGAGAAGGCGCTGCGCGAGGCCCTCGCGCCCTGGCGCGAGCGCTACCCGGACGTGCCGGTCACCGAGCACGTCGAGCTGGGCAGCGCCGGCCAGGTGCTGCTCTCCGCCTCGGGGGCCGCCCAGCTCCTGGTGGTCGGCCGGCGGGCCAAGCGGGGGGCCGTCGGACCGCGCATCGGGTCCGTGGCTCACGCGGCCCTGCATCTCGCGCCCTGTCCGGTGGCGGTCGTCCCGCAGGGCTGAAAGGGTGCGACTCAGGTTGACGCACGGAGTTGACGCGTCAGGTTGACGAGGAGTGTCGGGGCGGACGGGGCCGGAAAGTGTTACCGCCGTCGCCCCGGTGGCTCTCCCCAGCGCCGGACCGTTCGGCGACCACGGCGAGAGAGCGGAGCTCCATGCGGCACCACGACCGTCCCGGTCCCCCCGGCCATCCCGAACCCGCCCCGCACCCGCTCGATGGCGTACGGGACTTCGCGGCGGATCCCGCCACGGCGGACGATCCCGCGACGGAGGACGCCCGCGCGTCGGCATACGCCCCGGGGGCGCGCGTGAGCGGACGGTACCGCAAGGGCGGCGGAGCGAGGCGGCGCCCCGCGCGGCGGCCGTCCTTCCGGACCGCCGTCACCGTCGCCGGGTCCGCGGCCGCCGTCCTGACGGTGGCCACCGGGATGTACGTCGCCTCCCTCGGGTCCGGTGGCACGACCGCCGTCCCCTCGGCCGCCGAGCCGGTCGTGGCGCTGCCTTCCACCACCACCGCCGGGGCCTCGGACACCGCCCCGGAGACCGTACGGGGCGCGGGAGGCGTACGGGAGGTGCGGGCCGTACGGGTGACCGGGCCGAGCTCTGCCGTCCCGTCGCCGCCCTCGACCGCTGCCACGCCCTCCCCCCGTACGGCGGGGACGGCCCCGGCCGGCTCCGCACCTGCGGCGCCCCGGCCGGAGACACCGCCGAAGGCGGAGTCGGAGCGACAGCGCGAGCCCCGCCGCGAACAGGCCCCGGCGCAGCCGCGGCCGGCGCAGCCCCAAGGGCTGCAGCGGGCGCAGGGTGCGGCCCCGGTGGCACAGGCACCGGCGGGAAAGGCGCCGCGGTTCGTGCAGGACGTCATCGCGCTCGCCAACGCCGAGCGGGAGAAGGCCGGTTGCGGCCCGCTGCGGTCCGAGAGCCATCTGCGGACCGCCGCCCAGGGCCACGCCGACGACATGTCCGCCCGCGACTACTACGAGCACGACGATCCGGAGGGCCGCGACGCGGGCGACCGGATGACCGGCGCCGGGTACACGTGGTCGACCTGGGGGGAGAACATCCACCGCGGGCCGAAGACGCCGGCGAGGGCGATGGAGGACTGGATGGACAGTCCCGGCCACCGGGCGAACATCCTCAACTGCTCGTTCAAGGACATCGGCGTCGGGGTGACGCTGACGGCCAACGGTCCTTGGTGGGTGCAGAACTTCGGTGCCAGGCGCTGAAGCGCCGGCCGGGTGGGTCACGAGGCGGGAGCGGCGAGCTTCTGCACCCAGATCGTGCCGCCGGGACCGGGCGCCGACGCCACTCCGGTGTCCCGGTACCGGCAGTCGAGCATGTTCTCCTCGTGCATCGACCCGTCCGTCCAGTCGTCGACGACGGACGCCGGGTCGGCCGTACCCCGGTCCAGGTTCTCCGCCCAGGCACCCCAGGCGTAACCCGCGGCGGTGATCCGGCTGTCCGCGAACTCGCCCTCGGGGCTGGCGTGGCCGAAGTAGCCGCGCGCGGCCATGTCACGGGCGTAGCCGCGGGCCGCCTCGGTGAGCCGGGGGTCGATGCGCAGCGGGGCGCAACCCGCCTCCGCCCGCAGCCGGTTGACGAGACCGGTCACCCGTTCCTCACGCGTGGGTGCCGGCGTGGGGCGCGGGGTGCGGCGGGGGGTCGGAGGCGTGGCCGTCGGCGTGGGTGCGGCGGTGCGGGTGGGGGTCGGCGTCGCCGGGGGCGTGGTCGGGGCGGGGGGCGCCGGGGGCGCGGCGACCGGGCTGCCCGGCGCCATGCGCACGTGCGGGTCCTGGGGGACGAGGAGGGCGACCGCACCCAGGACGGCGACCGCCGCGGCTCCGGCGGCTCCGGCCCGGCGCAGGGGTGTCCACCGGGAGACGCTGTCGGACACGGCCGGGTCGGGGGCGATCCCCTCGGAAGCGGGCGTGTGCGACACGGCCGCGTCGGGGGCCGCCGGGCCCGGGAGAGTGACGTCCGGGAAAGCGGCGTCCGGGACGGTGGTGCCGGACGCCAGCGTGTCGAAGGCGACGGATTCGGCGGCGGGACCGTCCGTGAGCCCGATCACCAGCGGCGGTACGAGTCCGAGGCCGACGAGCAGGCCTTCGACGGGAGCGAGGCCGCTGCGGCCGGTGACCCGCGCCGTGCAGGCGGCACAGGTGCGCACGTGGCGGGCGATGCGTTTGCGCCAGAGCGGGGAGGGCCGGCCGTCCCAGGCCGTGACGGTCTCCGCGAGGTCGGGGCAGCCCGGCATCGCGTCGAGGGCGCGGACGACGGCGCGGCCGGTCTCCAGGCGTTCCTTCATCCGCTGGACGCGGACGGCGGCGTGCTGCGGGGATATCCCGCCGAGGCCCTCGGCGAGCTCGGCGCGGGTCAGCTCGCCCGCGGCCTCCAGCCACCACAGCGCGAGCAGCTCACGGTCGTCCTCGTCGAGCCAGCGGGTCGCGCGTGCCACGTCGCGGCGCTGGCCGGACAGGCCGAGCCGGAGGATGGTGACCTCGGTGAAGTCGCCGGCGGCCGGGTCGGCCAGGTCGGCGGCCCGGTCGAGGCCGGGCACGGCTGCCTGCTGGCGTTCGCGCCAGCGGCGGCGGATCCCGTTCATGGCGATGGCGACGAGCCAGGACCGGAAACGGGCCGGGTCGCGGAGACCCGTCAGGCCGTCGAGGGCGCGGACCATCGTCTCCTGGACGATGTCGTCGGTGTCGGCGTGGCCGTCGAGGGCCCGGCCGACGATGTTGTGGACGAGGGGCAGGTAGGCGCGGACCAGCGCGTCCCTGGCGTGCGCGTCACCGGCCCTGGCGGCTTCCACCAGCGCGGTGGTGCGGCGCTCGTCGCTGTGCATGGATCTGCTCCCTCATCCCTGGTGCGAGTCCCCCGTGGTTCGGAGACCCGTGGGCGAGGGAGGGATAACACTTATCGGTGATCGACGCCGACGTCCATCACCGCGGTGGTACGGGCAGGGTCGGGACCGTGGCCCCGCTCCCCTCCCGGACGGCTGCCACGACGGCGTCGTGCAGATCGCGGCTCTCCTCCTCCGACGCGCACGGAACGGGACTGCCCGACATGGTGAACCAGTCGGACGCGCCGCTGTACTGCACGGCCACGCGTGCCTCGTTGTCGGCCCAGGTCGTGTGCACGGTCAGATCGCCCGTGACGACTCCGGCCTCGACGGTCAGCACCCCACCTCGCCCGGTGTATACACCGGCGGTCGTCCAAGATGCCCAGCTCATCCATCCAGGTTCACACCCGGATGGCGGATGCGCCACCGACGGGACCGCCCCGGTCGGAAGAGTTCCGTCCGGGGCGGCGCCACGCGTGTGCCCGACGGGGCGTGGGAGGCGGAGGGCCTCCCGTGCCGCATCAGGCGAGGGAGGCGACGGCCTCGTTGAAGGTGGCGGACGGGCGCATCACGGCCGCGGCCTTGGCCGGGTCGGGCTGGTAGTAGCCACCGATCTCGGCCGGGGAGCCCTGGACGGCGACGAGCTCGTCGACGATCTTCTGCTCGTTGGCGGAGAGGGTCTCGGCCAGCGGCGCGAAGGCCTTGGCCAGCTCCGCGTCCTCGGTCTGGGCGGCCAGCTCCTGGGCCCAGTACAGGGCCAGGTAGAAGTGGCTGCCGCGGTTGTCGATACCACCGAGGCGACGGGTCGGCGACTTGTCCTCGTTGAGGAAGGTGCCGGTGGCGCGGTCGAGGGTGTCGGCGAGGACCTGGGCGCGGGAGTTGCCCGTGGAGGTCGCGAGGTGCTCGAAGCTGGCGGCCAGGGCGAAGAACTCGCCGAGGCTGTCCCAGCGGAGGTAGTTCTCCTTGACGAGCTGCTGGACGTGCTTCGGGGCGGAGCCGCCTGCGCCGGTCTCGAAGAGGCCGCCGCCCGCCATCAGCGGGACGACCGACAGCATCTTGGCGCTGGTGCCCAGCTCCAGGATGGGGAAGAGGTCGGTCAGGTAGTCACGGAGGACGTTGCCGGTGACGGAGATGGTGTCCTCGCCGCGGCGGATGCGCTCCAGGGAGAACTTCGTCGCCTCGACCGGGGACAGGATCTTGATGTCCAGGCCCTCGGTGTCGTGCTCGGGCAGGTACTGCTTGACCTTGGCGATCAGCTGGGCGTCGTGCGCGCGGTTCTCGTCCAGCCAGAAGACGGCCGGGGCGCCGGTGGCGCGGGCGCGGGTGACGGCGAGCTTGACCCAGTCCTGGATGGGCAGGTCCTTGGTCTGGCAGGCGCGGAAGATGTCGCCCTCGGCGACCTCCTGCTCCAGGACGACGTTGCCCTCGGAGTCGACGAGGCGGACGGTGCCGGCCTGCGCCATCTCGAAGGTCTTGTCGTGGGAGCCGTACTCCTCGGCCTTCTGCGCCATGAGGCCGACGTTCGGGACGGAGCCCATGGTCGACGGGTCGAAGGCGCCGTGGGCGCGGCAGTCCTCGATGACGGCCTGGTAGACGCCGGAGTAGCTGTGGTCCGGGAGGACCGCGAGGGTGTCGGCCTCCTGGCCGTCCGGGCCCCACATGTGGCCGGAGGTGCGGATCATCGCCGGCATCGAGGCGTCGACGATGACGTCGGACGGCACGTGCAGGTTGGTGATGCCCTTGTCGGAGTCGACCATCGCCAGGGCGGGGCCCGCGGCGAGCTCGGCCTCGAAGGAGGCCTTGATCTCCTCGCCCTGCGGGAGCGACTCCAGGCCCTTCAGGACGCCGCCGAGGCCGTCGTTCGGGGAGAGGCCGGCACCGGCGAGCACCTCGCCGTACGTGGCGAAGGTCGCGGGGAAGAATGCGCGGACGACGTGACCGAAGACGATCGGGTCGGAGACCTTCATCATCGTGGCCTTGAGGTGCACGGAGAAGAGCACGTTCTCGTCCTTGGCGCGGGCGACCTGCTCGCCGAGGAAGGTGCGCAGGGCGGCGGCGCGCATGACGGCGGCGTCGACGACCTCACCGGCGATGACCTTCAGCGGCTCGCGGAGCTCGCCGGTGGTGCCGTCGGCGGCGGTGAACTCGAAGCGGAGGGTGTCGTCCTTGGTGACGACGACGGACTTCTCCGTGGAGGCGAAGTCGTTCTCACCCATGGTGGCGACGTTGGTCTTGGACTCGGGGGTCCAGGCGCCCATGCGGTGGGGGTGGTTCTTGGCGTAGTTCTTGACCGAGCCGGGCGCGCGGCGGTCGGAGTTGCCCTCGCGCAGGACCGGGTTGACGGCCGAGCCCTTGATCTTGTCGTAACGGGCGCGGACGTCCTTGTCCTGCTCCGTCCGCGGGTCGTCCGGGTAGTCCGGGAGGGCGTAGCCCTGCGCCTGGAGCTCGGCGATCGCGGCCTTGAGCTGCGGGATGGACGCCGAGACGTTCGGCAGCTTGATGATGTTGGCGCCCGGCGTCTTGGCCAGGTCGCCGAGCTCGGCGAGGGCGTCGGCGATGCGCTGGCCCTCCTCCAGGAACTCGGGGAAGACGGCGATGATGCGGCCCGCGAGGGAGATGTCCCGCGTCTCGACCGTGACGCCGGCCTGCGAGGCATACGCCTGGATCACGGGCAGGAACGAGTACGTCGCCAGGGCAGGCGCCTCGTCAGTGTGGGTGTAGATGATGGTCGAGTCAGTCACCGGGTGCTCCGCTCCACGTCTGCGTATGCGAGATTGCTCGACATCAAGATATCTCGTGATCGAGGTCCTCGGTAAAGGGCCCCACGAGCTCGCCGTCCCGGGGCACTCCGGCGGCCTCGACGAAGGGCCCGCCGAGCCGGTACGGGTTGGGGGCGCCCTCGACGTCGACGCGGCGGAGCAGACCGAGCAGGAGGAGGCCGGCCGCGGCGACGACGCCGGCGGCGAGGGCCTGGCCGCACCGGTGGGCGAGCCGGAGCTCGGCCGGGTCGTACGGGGCGGTGCTCGGCAGGGCGAGGGTGTCCCCGAGGAGCCAGAGGCCCACACCGAGGCCGCCGACGGCCAGCAGGGTGAGCGGCACGGTCACCGGGAGACCGGGGACGGTGGGCCCCCGCCGGGCGCCGGGGCGCACCTTGCCCTTGCGGGCGACGACGGCGAGGAGGCCGCAGAACACGGCGAGGACCACCAGGGCGGCGGCGATGACGTCCCCGGGCCGGTGCTGGCCCGCGGCGATGGTGTACGCGCCGACGCCGACGGCCCAGAGCGTGGCGGCGCCGACGACGGCGCTGCGCAGCCGGTAGGGGACGACGAGGGCCAGACCGAAGGCGATGCCGAGGGCGAGCGTGGTCTGGGCGCTGGGGAAGCCGCTGGACATGAGCCCGCCGGCGTCGGGGTGCCGGGGGCGCGGTGCGTACCGCTGGAGGAGTCCGGTGAGGGCGAGGGCGGTGACGACCGCGCCGGCGGCGAGGCCGGTGAGGGCGTACCGCCTGCGTATCAGGCCGGCGGCGAGCAGCAGGACGCAGCCGAGGACCAGGGAGAGGGTGGTGAGCCCGGCGAGCGAGGGGTGCTCGCGGAGCACGGTGGTGGCGGCGGCGTCGGCGCGCCGGCCGGTCATGGCAGCGTCGCCCCAGCGACGGCCGGTCGCGGTGAGCACGAGGCCCGCGTAGACGACGGTCAGCAGGAGTACGGCGCCGAGGCAGCCACGCCGGGTCCGGGTGCGGACTCGGGTGCTGAACGATCCGGCGGCCTCGCCTGCCACGGCGGCGTACCACCAGGTGCCATCGGTCTCCAGCGGCCTCGGGGAGCCGCCCGCGCGGGGCCTGTCGTAGGAAGCCATGCCCCGATTCGAACCCACGCGCGGCGGCCCCGCCCGCTGGACGCACCCGAACGAAACGCGTCGGGGGCGGGCCGGTGGGGCGGGTGCGGAGTGGGACACGGTGGACGGCCCGGGGCCCGTCGGCCCCACGGTCCCGGCCCGGGCCCATGGCGGCCGCCCGGCGGTCCGGGCCCGGGCCCGTGTACCCGGTCGGCGGTCCCGGCCTGGCGCATGGCGACCGCCCCGAGGTGCCGGTCTCGGGCCCGTGGCGGCGGATCAGCGGTCCGGGCTCGGGCGTTGGGCGACGGTCGCGAGGACGAGTCCACCGAGCAGGGCGAGCAGGGCCACGGCCCCGAGGACGTAAGGGGCCTCCCCCTCACCGAGGAGCCGCCCGCCCGCCGAAGGCCACCGCCATCACCGGCTGCGCCCAGCCGAAGAGCTCGGGCCGGTGGACGCGGCGCCGTTGGAACGGCAGGATCCAGCCGGTCCGGATCGCCGCCGCACCGCCGACGGGGAACAGCACCGCGAGCACGCTCGACACGATCGGGAACCACGACATATCGCCCCCCTCGACTCCCGGTGGACACCCGGAGCCGGCGCGATCATGCCACAGCGAGATGGCGGGAGCCCGTACGGCCGTGGCGCCGGGTCCCGTAGAGCGTGAACGCCGTGTTCACCAGGGCCACATGACTGAGCGCCTGCGGCATGTTGCCCAGCTGACGGCCCGCCACCGGGTCCCATTCCTCGGCGAGCAGGCCGACGTCGTTGCGGACGTCGAGGACCCGCTCGAAGACGGCGCGGGCCTCGTCGGGGCGGCCGGTCATGGCGAGCGCGTCGGCGTACCAGAACGTGCAGGCGACGAAGGATCCTTCGGTGCCGCCGAGGTCGTCGAGTTCGTGCGTTCCGCCGTCCCGTACGTCGCCGTAGCGGCGGAGGAATCCATGGTCGTCGAGGCGCGCCATCGCCCGGACGGTGCCGAGTACACGGGGGTCGTCGGCGGGGAGGAAGCCGAGCCGGGGGATCAACAGGGCCGTGGCGTCGACCTGATGGCCTCCGTAGTACTGGGTGAAGGACTGCTGCTCCTCGCTCCAGCCCCGCGCACAGATCTCCGCGCGCAGTTCGTTGCGCAGGGCCTGCCAGTGCCCGAGCGAGCCGCGGAGCCCGGCGACCCGGGCGAGGCGGACGGCGCGGTCGGCGCCGACCCAGGCCATGACCTTGGAGTGGACGAAGTGACGGCGCGGGCCCCGGACTTCCCAGATGCCCTCGTCCGGCTCCTGCCAGCGTTTGCCGAGGTACTCCAGGAGCGAGGCGACCAGCGCCCAGTCCGGGGCGTCGAGGGCGACGCCGGCCCGGACGGCCGAGTAGACGGTGTTGAGCACCTCGCCGTAGATGTCGAGCTGGAACTGGTCGACGGCCGCGTTGCCGAATCTGACGGGGCGCGAATTCTCGTAGCCCGGAAGCCAGTCGGCGTGCGTCTCGGGCAACTGCCGCTGCCCTTCGACCCCGTACAGGGGCTGGAGGTCGGCGGGGTCGCCGGCGACGGCGCGGACGAGCCAGTCCTTCCAGGCGAGCGCCTCCCTGCGACAGCCGCCGCGCAGCAGGCAGGAGAGGGTGAACGTGGAGTCGCGCAGCCAGCAGAAGCGGTAGTCCCAATTACGCTGCCCGCCGAGGGACTCGGGCAGGGAGGCGGTGGCCGCGGCGACGATACCGCCGGTAGGGGCGTAGGTGAGGGCCTTGAGGGTGAGCAGGGAGCGGATGACCGCCTCGCGCGCCGGTCCCTCGTACCGGAGTGCGGCGGCCCAGTCGTTCCAGAGGTCGAGCGTGCGGGTGAGGGTGGCGTCGATCTCGGAGGGCGGGGCGGCGGCGGGCGCGGGGTTGTGCGAGGGGCGCCAGCCGAGGACGAAGGAGACGCGGCGGCCGGCGGTGACGGTGAAGTCGACGGTGGTGCGGTCCGGGGTGACGACGGGCTCGACACCGGGCTCGCACGAGAGGTACGCGGCGTCGGGTCCTGCGACCCAGGCGACGGTGCGGCGGTCCACCGAGCGGATCCAGGGCACGATGCTGCCGTGGTTGAAGCGGACCCTCAACTCGCTTCGTACGTCGACCCGTCCGGCGATTCCCTCGACCACGCGGACGATGCGCGGGGCGTCCTCGCTCGGGGAGCGCGGGGGCATGAAGTCGGTGACGCGGACGGTTCCGGTGAGGGATTCCCAGACGGTGTCGAGGACGAGGGTGTCGCCTCGATAACTCCTGCGCGTGCAGCGGGTCCTGCCGACGGGGGCGATGAGCCAGCGCCCGTGCCCCGGATCGCCGAGCAGGGCCGCCAGGCACGCGGGCGAGTCGAAGCGCGGCGCGCACCACCAGTCGACGGACCCGTCGGCCCCCACGAGCGCCGCGGTCTCCAGGTCACCGACGAGGGCGTAATCCTCAATTCGGCATGCCATGACGGGATTGTATGCCTGATCGAATTCCTGTGCAGAGAGGAGAGGAATACTTTCCTGGAGACCCGCATACCCTTCCTCCATTTCTTGACGGCATCGTCTCCGGGGAAGGATCCTGAAGTACGCGGGTTTTCCGCGCGGAAGGCCGTACCTATGAGTAGCGATTCGCATCCCCTGCGCCGTTCGACCGACCGCGCACCCGATTCCGGCACGCGTACGGTGAGTCTCGTCCTCACGGTCCGCCCCGGCGAGGGCGATCCGCGGACGGCGCTCGATCTGCTCCTCGATCAAGTGCCGTCGAGCGTGCGGGACGTGGTCCTGGTCGGCGGCGCGCCCGGCGAGCGGCGGGCGCACCGAGGGCTCACCGTGCGCGGGCTCGGGTCCTGGGACTCCTCGCGCGGCGACATTCCGCACGCGGGTCTGCTCGCCGCGACCGGTGATCTGGTCGTGCTGATGAACGCCGACGGCAGCATGTCGCCGCACGAGATCCCGCACTACCTGCATTACCTGGACAGCGGTTACGACTTCGTCAAGGGATCACGCTTCATCGCGGGTGGGGATTTCGCCGACTACCCGCTCTCGCGGCGGCTCGGACATCGCGCGCTGCTGCGGGTCGCGCACCGGATGTACGGCCAGCACCTGACCGATCTCTGGTACGGGTTCTGTGCGTTCCGGCGCTCTTTCGTCGACCTCCTCGACCTGCGCGAGGACGGCGTCGAGCTGGGGGCCGAACTGGTCACGCACGCCTTGCACTACGGCCTGCGCGTCGCCGAGGTGCCCAGTCTCGAACGGCCGCGCCTCCACGAGCAGGTGCACCTCCGCACGATCCGCGACGGCACGCGGATCCTCGGCACGCTCCTCGACGAGCGACCGCACAACGCCCTGTCGCGGCTGGCGCACCGGCGGCGCCCGCGCGCCGTCCGCTCTCCCTCCGGTTGACGAATCGCCCGAAAGGGTGCTTACGCTGGAAAGAGCAATATTCAGAACAGACCCTGAGCAGGGTCGGTTGCCGGAAGAGGCACGTCGTGACCTCCAAGCAGTTCGACCGAGCGCCGGTGGCATCCGCACCGCATCCTCTGCGGCGGCTGACCGACTGGCCGCTCGCCGACGCCCGGCGCCGCACGCCCTGCCGCCCCGCGCACCGTCCGACCGCCCACCCTGCACGCCGGGCGGCCGACCGGATCGCCGCCGCCCCGCCGCCCCGGAGCCGGGCGTGCAGGCCGCGGGGATCGGCCCGGCGGCGACGCGTCCGCACGGCCCACACCCGCACGCGCAGCGCGCGTCGGAGCCGCGGCTCCGACGGACCGGACGGCTCGTCCGAACCAGCACCAGCGGGGGCCCGCGAACCCGCACCGGCCGGCGCTTGCGCACCGCACCGACCGGGCCGTGCCCGTGACCGCCGCCCGCAGCCCGCACTCGTCCGCCGCACGCCCGTGCGCCCCGAGCCCCGCGCCCTCCGCCGAGGAGGCGAGGCGTGATGACGGCCGCGCGCGGGCACACACCGCTCCACCACCGGCCTCTCCCCCGCCGGCCGCTCCCTCCGCCCGCGACGGTCTTCGTCGTGGCCCGGAACAGCCTCTCCGGTCCCTCGGCCCGCGCGATCGCGGCCGGGGCCGACGCTCCCCACGTCCCGTCGCCATACCCAGGCTCGCGTGCCCGGGAGCGCCGCGACGGGATCCCCGTCGTGGCCTACCGCGGGCCGTCCGACCTCTCCGGGGACGCGGCCGCCCCGGACCCCGAGACCACCGAGCGCGCGGTGCGCCGCGCCCGGTGCCCGGTGCCGGATCCACGTCCGGCACCGGGAGGGCGACACGCTCCCGCCGCCGCTCCACGGCTTCGACGGGGCACCCACGTTGAACGCGCCGCCGGAGGACCGTGGGGGCGGCGGCCATGACGCTCCCGCGGAGCCCCCTCCCCGCCGACCCACGGGACCCCCTGGCCGCCCGACCGCCGGCCGTCCGGGGCACCCTGCTCGTGGCCGTGTCCGGACCGGACGGCACAGGCAGGTCCTCGCTGGCCGGACGCCTCGGGGTGCTGCTCCGCGCGCGTGGACTCACGGTCGTCACCCTGCGCCGGCACGGCTGCCTCCTGTGCCGAAAGCGCCCGGTTCCGCCTCGGGTGAGGGATGCGGGGGAACCGGGTGGGGACGGGTGGACGCGGCGCGTCGCGGATCCCAAGCGCCGGGGATCCCGGCTGCGCCGCGCCCACGCGTTCCTCGAAGCGGTCGAGTTCGCGGTCCGGATCGCGGTCGCCGGGCTGCGGGCCCGCACGCGCGCGCGAGGCGGCGAGTCCGTCGTCCTCACGGACGCGGGGCCGCTCGACGGTCTGGTGAGGTTCGATCTCCCGGCCGGTTCGGCGGCGGGGTCCGTCTTTCGCCGGATCGCCGACCGTTACGGCCTGACGCTGCTCGTGGAGACCGGGCCCGGCATCCTGCCGGGCCGGGGCTGGGAGGAGATCGCCGGTCCCCCGACAGTCTGGTGGGCCCGCTACCGGAGCTGGTCGCGGCGGCTGCCGCGGATCACCCGGCTCGACGGTGAGCGGGCCCCGTCCTCGGTGGCGGCACAGGCCCTGGACCGGATCCTCGACACGGTGCGGGAACGCCCCCGGTCCGAGGCCGCTCCCGGGACGCGGCCGCACGTGGTGGTGTCCATCTACGACGACGCGGAGAACCCGGCCTGTCGGGACGGCGGCGCCATGGCCGTCGGCAAGGTGGCCCGCCGGCTCGCCGAGGACTTCCGGGTGACCGTGGTGACGGCCGGCCGGAGCGGCGGCAGTGGGGAGCGGAACGGCATCCGGTACGTCCGGCTGCCGGTCCGCCGGACCGGCGGCCGCGTCGGCCGGCTGCTGTTCCTGGCCCTGCTGCCGTTCGTGGCACGCCGGATCAGGCACGACCTGTGGCTGGAGAGTTTCTCCCCGCCGTTCTCGACGAGTCTCCTGCCCCTGGCGACGCGCGCCCCCGTCGTCGGCATCGACCAGGGCCGCAGGCCCGAGGCCCTGTGGCGGCGCTACCACGTGCCGTTCTTCCTGGTCGAACGGCTCGGGCTGCGCTGCTACCGGCACATCGTGGTGACGAACGCGGCCGACGGATCGGCGGTCCGGCGGCTCAGCCCCCGCGCCGACGTGCAGGTGATCGCGAACGGAGTCGAGCACCACCTCCTCGACGAGACCCGGCTCGGGACCGGGCGGTTCATGCTGTTCCTGGGGCGGATCGACGCCTGGGGCCAGGGCCTCGACCTGCTCTTCGAGGCGTACGAGCGGGCCGCGCCGCCGCTGAAGCTGCTGCTCGTGGGCACCGGCACCCCGGCCGAGGAGCGCGGGCTCGCCGCGCTCGTCACCGCCCACAACCGGGGGCGGCCGGAGCCGCGGATCGTCTGGGTGGGGCACGCCGACGAGGAACGCAGGCGTCGACTCCTCCTCGACAGCGCCTTTCTGGTAATGCCCTCGCGCCACGAGACGTTCGGCCTGGTCGCCCTCGAAGGCATGTCGTACGGCAGGCCGGTCCTCCACTTCGACCTGCCCGCGCTGCGCTGGATGCGCGGAGGGGGCGATGTGGCCGTGCCGCCGTTCGACGTGACGGCCTTCGCGGCGCGGATGAACGAGCTCGCCACCGACCCGGAACTCCGCCGCCGGCTCGGACGGCGCTCGGGGATCGCCGCCCGGCACTGCACATGGGATCAGATGACGGGCGGTTACCTGGCCCTCGCCCACCGGCTTCTGGACACTCCCGGCTCCGCACCACAGCCGAGGAAGAGGGGCTCGTCATGGCTGACGACCCGCTGACCGGTTTCGTCCGGACCGTCGTCGGATCGGGCGTCCCCATCCTGGTGCTCTCACCGCACCTGGACGACGCCGTCCTGTCCTGCGGCGGGCTGCTGGGATGGGCGGGGCGGCGGGCGCCCGTGACGGTCGCCTCGCTGTTCACGGAGGCCGCGCCACCGCCGTACACGCTGTCGGCACGCCGGTATCTGCGGCGGATCGGCGCCGAGGACGCGGAGGAGCTCTTCGCCGAGCGACGCGCCGAGGACCGCCGGGTCCTGGAGCGGCTCGACGCGCGCTGCCGCCATGTCGGCCTGGTCGACGGGCTGTTCCGGCGGCTGCCGCGACCCCGGCACGGCACGGAGCGGCCGGCCGCGCCGCCGCCCGAGCCGGCCGGGACGTATCCGACGGACAGACCTCCCCTGTCCCGGCGCCCGATGTCGCCGCACGACGCCGAGTCCCTGCGACTGGTCGGGGCGACCGTCGACGAGCTGCTGCCCCGCCGCTCCGGCGGTCTGCTCCTCGCTCCACTGGGCGTGGGCGGGCACGCCGACCATCTCCTCGTCCGCGCCGCCGCCGAGGAGAGCGGCCGGCGGGTCGTGTACTACAGCGAGTTCCCGTACAACCAGCATGCCGGCCCCGACGCCCGCTTCACCGGACGGCACCGGCTGGTGGCCCGCCTGTGGGAGCGGGGCCTCGACCGGAAGGCCGAACTGATCCGGGGGTACGGCAGCCAGGTCGCCGATCTGTTCCCCGACGGGCGCATCCCGCGCGTGCCCGAGGCGTACCTGCTCCCGGACAAGGGGTGGCCGACGACGCAGCCCGTGCCTCGGCCGCTCGCGGCGGAGCGCGTCCACGGGGCCGCGGTGACGGGAGCCGGCGATGCGTCACGATGAGCGGCGGCGCCCGCGTGTCCTGCTCCTGACCAGCAGCCCGCTGGACGGGGCGGACGGCGGTGAGGTGCGGCTCGCCGCCGACGTGCTCGAAGCCCTGCCCGACGTGGACTTCGTCTGGTACTCCCAGTGGCCGTCCCGCCGAACGACCCCGCCGGAGCGCGGCCGGCCCGTCCGCGTCCTCTCCCGTGACGGGTTGCCGCACCTGCCCGAGCGGGTGCAGGCCGCGGGCGCAGCGACCGTGTGGGCCCGCCGGGTCGACCTGGTGCACGCCTTCCTCAACGTCGGCCGTGTCTTCCCGGCCTTCTCGTGGCTGCGGCCGCTGTTGCTCGGGGGGCGCCCGGTGGTCCACACCGTGCCCTGGGTGATGGACGCGTCCTTTCTGAAACACGTCCGTCCGCTGGGGACGACGGTCGCCCTGTCGGAGTCGATGGCGCGGCGGCTGCGGGCCTCGGACTTCGGGGACATCCGGGTGATCCCGCCGATGATCGACCTCGACGAGTGGCCGTATCTGCCCCGTCCGGAGGGGTTCCCCGTGGTGCTGTTCGCGGGGCACCACGATCCACGGGGCGGGGTGGAGACCGTGATCGACGCGGCGGTGGAGGCAGTCCGTGCGGGGGCGAGGTTCCGTCTCGTGCTCGCGATGCGCCGACGGTCGGGCCAGGACAACGTCATGCTCGACGAGGCGCTGCGGGAACGGGCCGGTGCGGCGGGGCTCACGGACTTCGAGGTGCGCGGCTACGTCGAGGACATGCACGCGCTGCTCGCCACCGTCCATGTGCTGCTGTTCCCGCCGACGGCGCGCGTCGGCATGGCCGACATCCCGCTGACCGTCCTCCAGGCGCTCGCCTCGGGGCGGCCGGCGATCCTCAGCGACCTCCCCCAGTTCGCCGACCTCGGCAACGCGGTGCTCCGGGCCCCGGCGGGCGACGCGCGCCGCACCGGGCAGCAGCTGGCCTGGCTGCTCGACCAGCCGCGCTCCTGGGACGTGCTCGCCGACCGGGGCCGGGCGCTCGTCGAGGACCACTTCGGCCCCGAGCGGTTCGCGGCCCGGTACGCGGCCCTCTACCGGGAGCTGCTGGCGTGACCGCGGAGCCGGTCCGCCGTCACGTTCGACGCGGTGGGGCGGCGGCGGTCGTCACCCGTGATCCGCCGGGGCGGTGGTGGTGGTGGTCGGGGCCGCCACGGGGCCGGCCGGCGGTTCCTCGGTGAGCGGTCGCTCCGCGGTGAGGAGCAGGATGCCGGTGTCCCCGTACTCGGGCAGGGTGAGGTCCTTGGCGACCCGGGAGATCCGCAGACCGGTGGTACGGGGCGCGAAGACGGCCCGTAGGGCGGGTTCGTCGACCGGGCAGGCGGGCCAGACGGGTCCCGCGCCGATGCGATAGCTCGGCATGCGTTCCATGAAGGCGGCGAGGAGGCGGCCGCCGGGGCGGACCGCGCGGACGAAGGCGTCGCAGAACAGGGTGAACTCGCCGAAGTCCTCGGTGACGCTCTCCGCGACGAAGTTCATCGACGCGAGGTCGTACGTGCCGGGCACCAGGTCGTCGACGGTGCCGGGCACGACCCGTACCGGGCGCAGCGCCTCCGCGCTGCTCTCGGGGAGGCCGGGGTCGAGGGAGCGGCACAGGGCGTAGAAGGGCCCCCAGCTGTCGTCCGGGCCCCGGTCGAGCTGGCGGCGCAGGTAGCGGAGGTTGGCGGCGCTGGGTTCGAGGGCGTCGATCCGGCGGCTGGCCGCGCCCGCGAGCATCAGGGGGTAGAGGTTGGGTCCCGCACCGAGTTCGAGGGTGCGGGCCAGACCGCCGGGGGCGCAGCGCCGGTACACGGCGGCGTGGTGGTGGATGACGCCGATGTCGCAGGGGTGGAGCCGGCGGTAGTTCTCGGCGAGGTAGTCGGTGACGGGCCAGGCGTCCCAGTCGGCGTCCCGGTTGCGGCGCACCCGGGTCGTGCCCATCAGGGCGGCTCCGGTGTCCGGCCGGCCGTGACGGCGGAGGGGCGTGCGGCGTCGGCGGATTGCAGGGGGAAGCGTGCGGCGAGGCGGGTGAGCGTCGTGCAGAGTTCCTCGATCTCCTCGTCGGTGTTGGCGGCGGTGACCTGGACGCGGAAGCCGACCCGGTCGCGCGGGACGAGCGGGTACGAGGCGAGTGTCACGTAGATGCCGTGTTCCCAGAGGAAGGCGGCGACCTGGTCGAGGTCGTCGGCGTCGCCGAGCGGGATCTCGATGATCGGCAGTCCGTCGGTGTTGGGGGTGGCGATGCCCAGGGCGCGGACGTGGTCGAGGACACGGGCGGTCTTGCGGTGGAGGCCGGCCCGGATCTCGTCCCCGCGTGCGTCGTTGACGTCGAGTCCGGCCAGGGCGGTCGCGAGGGAGGCCGTCGGCGAGGGGCCGGAGTAGAGGTACGGGGCCGCCGCCACCTTGAGATGGTCCTTGAGCCACTTCGGGACGGCGAGGAAGGCGAGCAGCGAGGAGAAGGCCTTGGAGAAGCCGCCGACCAGGACGAGGTCGTCGTAGGTCTCGCCGAGGTGGCGGACGATGCTGTTGCCGCGCGAGCCGTAGGGGCTGGTCTCGCCGGGCCGCCGCTCTCCGATGACGCCGAAGCCGTGGGCGTCGTCGATGTACAGCAGGGCGCCGTTCTCCCGGGAGACCCGGGCCAGGGTGGGGAGGTCGGGGAAGTTGCCGGTCATGCTGTTGACGCCGTCCATGCAGATGAGGCGGCCGGCGTCGGCGGGCGCGCCGCGCAGCAGCGCCTCCAGCTCGTCGGGCCGGTCGGCGTGGAAGCGGTGGATCTCGGCGCCCTGGCCGCGGGCGGCGACACAGCCGTCGTACACGGTGCGGTGGGCCTGTGCCTCGACGAAGACCTGTCCGGTGCCGGCGAGGAGCGGGATCACCGACTGGTGGATGAGGGTGATGGTGGGCAGCAGCAGGGTGTCGGAGGCGCCGAGGAGTTCGGTGAGCCGCTCCTCGATCTGCGGGTAGAGGCGGGGGCTGCCGATGAGCCGGGACCAGCTGGGGTGGGTGCCCCAGCGCCTGACCTCGGGCTCGATCGCCTCGATGACCGTCGGGTCGAGGTCGAGACCCAGGTAGTTGCAGGAGGCGAAGTCGATGAGCCAGTCGTCGCCGACCCGGATGCGTCGGCCGTCGATCTCGTCGATGACGGCGTCGCACATGCGGCTGGTCCGGTGGAGGTGTTCGAGGTCGCGCCAGCGGGAGGCGCGCGGGGGGCGTCCCGCCCGTGCGGCGGGGCGGACGGCGGGCCGGGCGGGCGGACGCGCGCCGGACGGCGGGGCGCGGTGCAGATAGGACTCGGCCTGGTGGGCGGTCATGGGGCGGGCGAAGAGATAGCCCTGCCCGTAGCGGCAGCCCATGTCGGCGAGGAGGGCCCGCTGTTCCTCGTGCTCGATGCCCTCGGCGACGACCTGGAGGCCGAGGACGTCGGCGATGCGGACGATGCCTTCGACGAGCGCCACCTGCTGCGGGTCGGTCGTGATGTTGTCGATGAACGACTTGTCGACCTTCAGGACGTCGATGGGGAACTCGCGGAGGTAGCTGAGCGAGGAGAACCCGGTGCCGAAGTCGTCGATGGCGATGGAGACGCCCAGGTCCTTCAGGGCGGCCATGGTGGTCCTGATCTGGGCGTCCCTGCGCATCAGGACGGTCTCGGTGAGTTCGAGGACGAGGGAGCCGGGCGCGAGCCCCGAGGAGTGGAGGGTGCGGCGTACTCCTTCGAGGAATCCCGGGTCGCGGAACTGGCGGGCGGAGACGTTGACGCTGGCGTACAGCGGGGTCTTCCGGGGTCGGGCGCGCTGCCAGCGGGCGATGTCGAGCGCGGCGTGTTCGAGGACCCAGGCGCCGAGCGGCATGATGTGGCCGCTCTCCTCCGCCAGGGCGATGAACTGGTCCGGAGGGACCATGCCGCGGCGGGCGTGCGGCCAGCGGATGAGCGCTTCGAGGCCGGCCGGGGCGCCGTCCCGTACCTCGACGATCGGCTGGTAGCGCAGGGCGAACGCCTTGTCGGCGATGGCGGTGTCCATGCCCGCCTGGAGTTCGTGCCGGGCGACGAGCCGGGAGTGGAACTCGGGGTGGAAGAGCCGCCAGCGCTTCTTTCCGGCCGCCTTCGCCGCGTACAGGGCGAGGTCGGCGTGGCCGAGGAGTTCCTCGGCGTGGGCGCTGTCGAGGACGGTCGCGACGCCGACGCTGGTCGACACGGACACGGCGCCGTCGGTGAGGTGGAAGGGCTGGCTCAGGGTGTGCACGATCTCCGCGGCGAGGGTCTCCGCGTCGCGGGGTTCGCGCGCGCCCTCGATGAGGACGGCGAACTCGTCGCCGCCGAGCCGGGCGGCGGTGTCGGTGAGCCGCAGGACGGAGGTGAGGCGGCGGGCGACGGCGACCAGGAGTTCGTCGCCGACGGAGTGGCCCATGGTGTCGTTGACGACCTTGAAGTCGTCGAGGTCGACGAAGAGCATGCAGGTCAGGGTGGATTCGCGGCGTCCCCTGAGCAGGGCCCGCTCGACCCGTTCGAGGAGCAGGACGCGGTTGGGGAGGCCGGTGAGCGAGTCGTGGAAGGCCCGGTGGGTCAGCTCGCGTTCGAGCTTCCGCTGTTCGGTCACGTCGCGGAGGGTGAGGACGAGGCCGTGCACGGTGTTCTCGTCGCGGAGGTTGCTGCAGCGGACCTCCACCTCCAGGTCGGACTGCCCGCCGTGGAGGAGCTTCCAGTCGTCCCGGGCGTCGACGGCGGCGCGGGTGCGCGCGTCGGCCAGGACGCGCAGGGCGGAGGCCGTGTCGGAGGGTGCGACGAGGTCGGTGAGGGGGGTGCCGGGGAGCAGGGAGCGGCCGAACAGGGTCTCGGCGGAGGGGCTCGCGTACCGGACGGTGTCGTCGTCGTCGACGATGAGGATGACGTCCGAGGTGTTGTGCACAAGGGTACGGAAGTAGGCCTCGCTGGTACGGCGGTTGACCTCCTCGCTGAGGGCGAAGCGTTCGAGGGCGAGGGCCGCCTGGGAGGCGAGGGACTGGGCCGGGCCGGATATCTCGGCGAGCTTCTTCTCGGGGCCGGCGATGAGCAGGACGCCGAGCAGCGGTTCGGGGCCCGCCGGGGCCTGGAGTTCCAGGGGACAGAGCAGCGCGAAGGTCTCGGGGGCGAGCTCGGCGGCGACGGCGGGGTCGAGCCGGGACACGGGAAGGAGGCGGGTGCCGTCGGAGACGGTCTCGGGCCATGCGGCCTCCGGAGACCGGTCGGTCCCGTCGGTGGCGGGCCGGGGCGGATCGGCGGGAGGACGGGCCGGACCGGACGCCGAGGCGGTGGGGTGCCCGTTCCCGCCGGGCTTGTTCGCGGGCGGCGTCGCGTCGTGCGACGCCGGCTTCGGCTGGTTCGACGTGCGCAGCGGTGCTGTCGGGGGCCGGGTCAGGTCGTCCGTGCGGCAGCTCCACGGGTGGCCGGCGGTGGCGACGCCGCTCAGGCCGCCGCGGCGGTCGCGGGTGAGCAGGAGGACCCGGTGCCCGTTGCCGGGGCCGAAGAGGGTGGCGGACGCCGTCTCGACGGCTCCGGCGACCTCGCGGGGGCTCAGGGCGGCGACGAGTGACGCGGCGGCCATCCGGAGGCTGCGTTCGCGCGCCTCTGCCTTGCCGTGGTCGTTCATCATGCCCCAGAGCCGGGCGAGGACCAGCAGGAACATCAGCGCCGAGAAGATCGCGATGACGGCGATGTCCTGGTCCCGGTCCTGCCGCAGTGACTGGAACAGCAGCAGGGCGGGGGCGACGAGCGAGGCGCCGGCGAGCAGGGCGAGCCGTCGCTCGGCCACGTGGGGCGCCGGCTCGGGGGCGCGCTCGGTGAGCCCGGTCATCGAGGGGTGGAGGGCGGCGAGGCCCCATGCGGTGAAGAAGACGACCCAGCCGAGGTCCCAGGGGGTGCCGACCTGCCAGGTGCCGCGCAGTTGGAGCGTGCCGTAGATGACGTCGGAGGCGAGGATGCCGCAGGTGCCGAGGGTGAGGAGCTGCACGGACCGCGATCTGAGACCGCCCGGCACGAGAAGCCTGGCGAGCATGGCGAGCATCAGCACGTCGCCCAGGGGATAGGCGATGGAGATGGCCTTCTCGATCCAGCTCATGTCGTCGCTCCTGGCCAGCGGGGTGATGAGGTTGACCCAGGAGAGCAGGGCGAGGCCGGAGGTGAGGATCAGCGCGTCGAGGACGACGCCGAGGTCGCGGCCGACGGCCCGGTAGCGGATGAAGCCGAACAGGCCGATGGCGAACAGCGGGTACGTGGCCAGGTACAGGGCGTCGGCGACGGAGGGGAACGGCCTGGTCTGGCCGAAGAAGGCCTCCAGGGCGTTGTACGCGGTGTCGCCGCCCACGAAGGCGAGGTTGGCGGCGGCCAGCACCAGCCAGGGCCAGCGCCGGGACGGCTTGTGGAGGTGGACACCGACGAGCATGGCGGCGACGCCGCTGAGGCCGATGAGCGCCCACAACACCGTGTGCCGTGCGGGGAACTGCAGGTAGGCGGCCGTCAGCGCGGCCACGATCACGAGGTACACCAGGGTCCATCGGCGCAGTGCCCGGGTCGCGATGGGCGGCCTGTTGGGCTGGCGCAGCGACATCGTCGACCGCCCCCTTGCCGGGTCGGACGGACGCTGTCGGAAGCGCCCTGTTCGCGGATGGGACCCCGTACGGTGTCCATTCTCCGGGGCGCCCGGGACACCTGCATCTCGGAGCCGGTCGCGTGGGGACCGGAGCGCGGACGAGGGCGGGGTGGCTCCGCGTCAGGAGGAGGCGGCCGCAGGGGCTCCGCGTCAGGAGGAGGCGCGGACCACGAGCTCCGTCGGGAGCATCTGCCGGGGCTGCTCGTCCGGCTCGCTGGGCGCGGCGATCTCCTGGAGCAGCAGCCGGGCCATGGTGCGGCCCATCTCCTCGATGGGCTGCCGGACGCTGGTCAGCGGCGGGTCCATGTGCCGGGCGACGGCCGAGTCGTCGACGCCGACGAGCGCCACGTCCTCGGGGACCCGGCGGCCCGCCTCGCGCAGGACGCCGCGCGCGCCCGCGGCCATGACGTCGGAGGCGGCGAAGACGGCGTCCAGGTCAGGCCTGCGGTCCAGGAGTCGACGCATGGCGCGCCGCCCGCCCTCCTCGGTGAAGTCCCCGGTGGCGACGAGCCCGTCGTCGGCGGGGAGTCCGGCCTCCGCGAGGCCTTCCCGGTAGCCGTCGAGACGGCAGCGGGCCACGTACATGTCGAGCGGTCCGGTGATCGTGGCGACGGCGCGGCGGCCGCGCGCGGCGAGATGGGCGACGGCGGTCCGGCCGGCGCCGGTGTTGTCGGAGTCGACGAAGGCGACGCGCTCGTCCTCGGTGCGGCGGCCGTTGAGGACGGCGGGCAGGCCGAGGGCGCGGACCTGGTCGGGCAGGGGGTCGGCGGCGTGCACGGAGACGAGGAGGACACCGTCGACGCGCTGGGCGGCGAGGTACTGCTCGAAGCGCTGCCGCTCCTGTTCGCTGCGGATCAGGGTGAGCAGCAACTGCTTGTCCGCGTCGGCGAGTTCGCTGCTGACGCCGCGGATGATGTCGAGGAAGTACGGCTCCGCGAAGAGCCGGGCCTCGGTCTCGGGGATGACGAGCGCGACGGCGTCGGTCCGGCTTCCCGCCAGGGCGCGGGCGGCGCGGTTGGGCACGTAGCCGAGTTCGGCGACGGCCTGCTCGACGGCGGCCTTGGCCTGTTCGCTCACCCGGGGGGAGCCGTTGATGACCCGGGAGACGGTGCCGCGGCCGACTCCGGCCCTGGCCGCGACCTCCTCAAGGGTGGGCCTGCCGGTCTGCCGCCCGCTCACCGCCATGTGCCGCTTCTCCCCTCGGGCCGCCGCCCCCGCCTGCGTGTGCACGCGAACCTATCAGGCGGGGCGAGGCCGTCCCGGGGGCGCGGCGGAAGGACCCCGGGCAGGCGCGGGCGGCGGTCGGCGGATCCGTCGGGCGGCGGTCCCGGGAACGCTCAGGCGTCGGTCGGGGCGAGCTCCGCCATGGCACCCCAGCCCTGCTGCGGGACCTCGACGTTGATGATCTCGGGGGTGGTGGCGATGGCTCCGGCCATGGCTTCGAGACCGGCCTTGAAGTGCGGGGAGGCGACGTGGGCCGCTCCCGCCGCGGCGTCCGCGAAGGCCTCCAGGAGGACGAAGACGTGGGGGTCGTCGACGCTGCGGGACCAGTCGAAGAAGAGGTTGCCGGGCTCCTCGCGGGTGGCGCGGGTGAAGTCGGCCACCAGGTCGAGCCAGCGGTCGGCGTGGTCGGGGCGGGCGGTGAAACGTACGGCGATGAAGATCATGCGGCAAGCCTGCGGCGCCCCGGCCCGCGCGGCCAGTCGGGCCGGTCAGGATTCCGGCAGGGCCGGAAACTCCGGTACGGCACGGGTGAGCGCCGCACGGATCTCGCCCTGCCGCCGCCCGAAGTCGGCGGTCGGCAGCGAGACGGACAGGGCGTGCACGATGCCGTCGCCGCGCTCGGGCAGCGCGACGGCGAGACAGGTGTACGCGAGGTCCGCCTCGCCCACGGACACGGCCACGCCCTGCCCGCGCACCCGGTCGACCTCGGCCTCGAAGCGGTCGGCGCTGGTGATCGTCCGCTCGGTGAAACGGGCCATCCCGTGCTCGGCGAGGTAGCGGCGGCGCAGCGGGCGCGGCAGCGCGGCGAGCAGGGCCTTGCCGTGGGCGGTCGCGTGGGCCCGCTGTTCGGGGCCCGGCACGAAGGGGTGGGCGGTGTCGGTGACCGGGGCGGTGGTGTCGACGACGGTGATCAGGCCGTCGCGGTAGGCGGTGTGGTAGGCCTCCGCGCCCGTGGCCCGCCGCAGCCGGCCGAGGAGTTCGCCGGTGCCGGCGCCGAGTCCGTGGTGCCGCTGGTGGGAGCGGTGCAGGGCCGGGACGCGGGGCCCGGGGGCGTACCCCTCGGCGGTACGGACGAGGTAGCCGCGCGCGAGGAGGGGCCCGGTGAGGTGGTAGACGGTCGAGAGGGCGCAGCCGAGGTGCCTGGCCAGCGCCTTCGCCCCGACGGGCCGGTCGGCGTCGGCGACGGCGTCGAGGACGGCGAGGGCCCGGTCGACGGACTGGGGCCCGGGGCTCGGGGACGGGGCAGGCATCGGTCCAGCTTAGGCGGGCGGGGCGGGGTGCACCCGGATCCGGCACTCTCCGTACCGCCTCCGCCCCTCTCCGTATCCCCGCAGGTCAAACCCCCCTTATGTGCATAAGACACTCTTTCGGCGTACCGTCAGGTGTTCCCCTGAACCTCGACGCCACGGGAGAGCGCGTGCCCCGCTCCACGACCCACCATGCCCCGACGCCCCGCGAGGGGCGCCGTCCGCGTCTCCGGACAGCGGCGATCGCGACGGGTGTGGTCGCCGTCGCCGCGGGCGGCCTGTACGTGGCGGGGCTCGTCGCCACCGGCGACGACATATCCGCCGGCACCCGCGTCGGCGGCGTGGACATCGGCGGCATGAGCCGCGCCGACGCCGAGGCCAAGCTGGCGGCCGAGGCCCCGGCCGCGTGGAGCGCGCCGATACCCGTGCGGGTCGGCGACGGCGCCTCGACCGTGACGCCGGCGTCCGCGGGCCTCACCGTGGACCTGGCGAAGACCGCCGAGCTGGCGGCCGATCCCTCTCGCGACCCGTTCACCGTCATCGGGCGGCTCTTCTCGTCCGGCGACCGCGAGATCCAGCCGGTCCTGGCGTACGACGCGGACAAGGCGAACGCCACCGTGGCCGAGCTGGCCAAGAAGAACGACCGCGCGGTGCGCGAGGGGTCCGTGGCCTTCCGCGAGGGCAAGGCCGTCGCGACCCGTCCCGTCGCCGGCCAGAAGCTGGACACGGGCAAGGCCGTCGAGACCCTGCGCGCCGCCTACCCCACCACCGGCGCCTCGCCCGTCACGCTCCCCGTCGCCGTGACCGAGCCGAAGCTGCCGGCGGCCGAGGTGACCCGCTTCCTCGACACGTACGCGAACCCCGCCGTCTCGGGACCTGTGACGCTGACCGCGGGCGCGGACCGCCTGCGGATCTCCGCCGCGACGCTCGGCGACCACCTCACCGTGAAGAACGAGAACGGCCGGCTGGCCGCCGACCTCGACGCCGAGGCACTGCTGCGCGACCCGGACGTGGCGGACCCGATCTCCTCCCTGACGGGCGCGCCCGTCGAGGCGACCCTCGGCGTGCGGGACGGCAAGGTCGTCGTGGAGTCGGAGGGCCGGCCGGGGCACGAGGTGACCGCGAAGGCCCTCGGCGACGCCGTGCGCCCGCTGCTGACCCGGTCGGGCGCCGCCGCGCGCACCGCCGCCGTCACGACGACGGTCACCCAGCCCGAGCTGACGTCCGGCTCCCTCGCGCGTCTCGGGATCACCGAGCAGATGTCGACGTTCACGGTGAACTTCCCGAGCGCTCCGTACCGGACGACGAACATCGGCCGGGCCGCCGAGCTGATCAACGGTTCGATCGTGCAGCCGGGCGAGGTGTGGAGCTTCAACAGGACGGTCGGCGAGCGCACCCCGGACAACGGCTTCGTCGACGGCACGATGATCCTGGACGGCCAGTACCGTTCCGCGCCCGGCGGCGGTGTGTCGGCGATGGCCACCACCATGTTCAACGCCATGTTCTTCGCCGGGGTGAAGCCCGTCGAGTACGGCGCCCACTCCTTCTACATCGAGCGCTACCCGGCGGGCCGCGAGGCGACCGTCGCCTGGGGCCAGCTCGACCTGAAGTTCCGCAACGACACCGGGAAGCCGATCTACATCAAGGCCGGCGCGACGGACTCGTCCGTCACCGTGAGCTTCCTCGGGACGAAGAAGTACGACTCCGTGGAGGCGGTCGCCGGGGAGCGCACCAACCTCACGAAGCCGAAGAAGGCCGAGGGCACCGGCAAGGCCTGTGTGCCGCAGCCGCCCCTGGAGGGTTTCGACATCTCGGTCGACCGGGTCTTCAAGAACGACGGCGCCGAGGTGAAGCGGGAGACGTTCAAGACCCACTACACCCCGCGCGACGAGGTCACCTGCAAGCCGGTCGACGAGCCCGCCGAGGAGACGGACGCCAGGTGACCGGCGGGGAGACGGACGGCCGGAAGGGTGTCTTCCCGCACGGCCGGGGCATGACTCCGGAGCACGGCCCACCAGGCCAGGGCCGCCCTCAACCGTCCGGAGGCCCGCCTTGGCGCCATGCAGCGACCCCTTCGAGCGGCTCCTCGCCGACGCCGTGAGCGCGGGCGTCTGCCCCGGCATGGTGTGGGCCGTGGGCGACGCCCGTACGACCCTGTCGGCGGGGGCCGTCGGCCTGCTCGACCCGGCGGACCCCACCGGACCGATGCGGGACGACACCCTCTTCGACGTCGCCAGCCTCACCAAGATTCTGGCCGTCTGGGCGGTCGTCGGCACCCTCGTCGACGCCGGGAAGCTCGACCTGTCGGCCCCGCTGGGCCGGTACTGGCCGGCGGCGGCGGGGCGCCCGCTCGCCGATGTGACGGCACATCACCTCCTCACCCACACCGCGGGCATGCCGCTCCGGGCCAACCTCCGGCACCTGTACGGCTCCGATCCGCAGGACGTGCGGGACGGCGTCCTCGCCGAGCGGCTCCGGCACCGGCCGGGGGAGGCCGTCGCGTACACCGACCGGGCAGCCCTGATCCTCGGCTACCTCGCCGAGCACCTCACCCGCCGTCCGCTCCCCCGGCTCGCCGAGGAGCGGATCTGGACCCCGCTCGGGATGACGGAGACCCGGTACGGTCCGCTGCCCGCCGCGCTCAGGGAGCGGTGCGCGCCCACCGAGTACGACGAGGAGAGCGGCCGGCACCTCAGGGGCACCGTCCACGACTTCTCGGCCCGGCTGCTCGGCGGCGCCTGCGGGATCGCGGGGGTCTTCACGACCGCCGGCGACGTCGGACGCTTCCTGCGCCACCTCCTCGCCCCGGTGCCCGGCACGTTCTCCGCCGAGTGGACGGCCGGCTCGCTCCGTGTCCACACCGGCGGCCTGGAACCTCCCCGCGGCCTGTTCTGGCACCCGGCGCCCGGCACGGCGCCCGCGGACGACGTCTGGTCCCACTTCGGCTTCACCGGCACCGGCATGTGGGTCTCGCCGGCCCGGGACCGCTGGGCGGTCCTGCTCACCAACCGCCTCCACCTGACCCGGGATCCCGGCCCCCTGGCCCGCGTCAGGGAGGTGTTCCGGACCCTCGCCTTCCCGTGACCGCGCCCCTGGCGCCGTCGCGCGGGCCGTGACCTTGGACACCCCTTTGATTGATCAAACAGGCCGGGGGTTACCATATGAGCGCCGCCTAGCTCGAAAGATAAACTTGTGACTGTCAATGACGACTCGTTCACCAGCTGGAAGAACCGCGAGGAGATCGCGGAGTCGATGATCCCGATCATCGGGAAGCTGCACCGGGAGCAGGACATCACCGTCCTGGTCCACAGCCGCTCCCTGGTGAACAAGTCGGTGGTCAGCATCCTCAAGACCCACCGGTTCGCCCGCCAGATCGCCGGCGAGGAGCTGTCGGTCACCGAGACGCTTCCGTTCCTCCAGACGCTCACCACCCTCGATCTCGGCCCGTCCCAGATCGACATCGGCATGCTGGCCGCCGAGTACAAGACCGACAACCGCGGTCTCACGGTGGAGGAGTTCACCGCCGAGGCCGTCGCCGGTGCGACCGGTGAGAACAAGATCGAGCGCCGCGACGGACGCGACGTCGTCCTCTACGGCTTCGGCCGCATCGGCCGCCTCGTCGCCCGCCTCCTCATCGAGAAGGCCGGCTCGGGCAACGGTCTGCGCCTGCGCGCGATCGTCGTCCGCGGCGGCGGCGAGCAGGATCTGGTGAAGCGCGCCTCGCTGCTGCGCCGCGACTCGATCCACGGCCAGTTCCAGGGCACGATCACGGTCGACGAGGCGAACAGCACGATCGTCGCCAACGGCAACACGATCAAGGTGATCTACGCCAACGACCCCTCCGAGGTCGACTACACGGCGTACGGCATCGAGAACGCCATCCTCATCGACAACACCGGCAAGTGGCGCGACCGCGAGGGCCTGTCGAAGCACCTGCGCCCCGGCATCGACAAGGTCGTCCTGACCGCGCCCGGCAAGGGTGACGTGCCGAACATCGTGCACGGCGTCAACCACGACACGATCAAGCCGGACGAGCAGATCCTCTCCTGCGCCTCCTGCACCACCAACGCGATCGTGCCGCCGCTGAAGGCGATGGACGACGAGTACGGCGTGCTCCGCGGTCACGTGGAGACGGTCCACTCGTTCACGAACGACCAGAACCTCCTGGACAACTACCACAAGGCGGACCGCCGCGGCCGTTCCGCGCCGCTCAACATGGTGATCACCGAGACCGGTGCCGCCTCGGCCGTCGCCAAGGCGCTGCCGGACCTCAAGGCCCCGATCACGGGCAGCTCGATCCGCGTCCCCGTCCCGGACGTCTCGATCGCCATCCTGAGCCTGCGCCTGGGCCGCGAGACCACCCGCGACGAGGTCCTCGAGTACCTCCGCGACGTCTCGCTGCACTCGCCGCTCAAGCGTCAGATCGACTTCACCACGGCCCCCGACGCGGTCTCGATGGACTTCGTGGGCTCGCGCCACGCGTCGATCGTCGACGCCGGCGCGACCAAGGTCGACGGCGACAACGCGATCCTCTACCTGTGGTACGACAACGAGTTCGGCTACTCGTGCCAGGTGATCCGGGTCGTCCAGCACGTCTCCGGCGTGGAGTACCCGACCTTCCCGGCCCCGGCGGTCTGATCTCCGACCGCCCACCGGCACGGGCGGGCCCCCCCCCCCTTCCCCGGGGGGGCGGCGCCGGCCCCTCCCCCGTGCCCCCCCCCCCCCCCCCCCCCGCCCTGCGCCTTCGCCGTCGCGCTCGTCGGGGGGATCGCCGTCTCGTCCCTGCTGCCCGAGCTGCCGATCGCCCGCTACGACCTGCTGCTGCTGTACGGCATCGGCCTCACCGTCGTGGCCTGGAAGGTCGGCTGGGACACCGGGCGGGACATCGCGGTGATCGCCGCCTGCCACGCCACGGGCCTGCTCTTCGAGTTGGTGAAGGTGCGGATGGGCTCGTGGAGTTACCCGGAGGAGGCGCTGACGAAGATCGGCGGAGTGCCGCTGTACGGCGGATTCCTGTACGCGGCGCTCGGCAGTTACGTCTGCCGGGCCCGGCGCCTGTTCGACCTGCGGCTGACGGGCTACCGGCCGCGCGCGACGGCCGCGCTGGCCGCCGCGGTGTACGTGAACTTCTTCAGCCACCACTGGCTGCCCGACGCCCGCTGGGCCCTGGCGGCGCTGCTGCTCGTGGCGACGGCGGGGACCTGGGTGCGGTTCCGGGTGGGCGACCGGGACCACCGGATGCCACTGGCCCTGTCGTTCGTCCTGATCGGTTTCTTCCTCTGGGTCGCGGAGAACGCGGCCACGTACGTCGGCGCCTGGAGTTATCCGCACCAGCTGGACGGCTGGCAGCCGGTGTCCCTCGCCAAGTTCGGCGCCTGGGCGCTGCTGATGACGGTCACGTTCGTCCTGGCAATGCCTTCCCGCTCGGCGCGACACGAGAATTGAGGCAATTTCGTGCACGGGTCCAGGGGACGTGGTACAGTCGACAGCAGTTGCAGTCGTGGTTCCCAAAGAAACTTACAAGTGCCTTTGACGATTCGACATCGTCGGGCACTTTCTGTGTTTTCGGTGCAGTTTTCCGGACGGGGCAATCATCACGGCGACTCCGGGGTCCGCACAGTGCGGCCCCCAGGGCTACGCCCCGAAGGAGAATTGACATGGCTAACGGCACCGTGAAGTGGTTCAACGCTGAAAAGGGCTTCGGCTTCATCGAGCAGGAGGGTGGCGGCCCGGACGTCTTCGCCCACTACTCCAACATCGCCACCTCTGGCTTCCGTGAGCTCCAGGAAGGCCAGAAGGTGACCTTCGACGTCACGCAGGGCCAGAAGGGCCCCCAGGCGGAGAACATCCTCCCCGCCTGACGTTGACACGTCCGACGCGGCCGGTGTCCTCACCCGTGTGGTGAGGGCTCCGGCTCGTCGCGTTTTTCAGGCTTTTTCAAACATTCCCGGGCTTTTCACCGACCCCGCGCCGATTTCATCCCCTCGGCGTGGCCGGAACCGCATGCCCGTGGCATTCGGTACGTTCCAGTAATTCATCGGGCCCGCGGCCCCTCGCGAATTCCTCGAAGCGCACCGTTTCGAGGAGGACCCATGAACGACACGAACGACACGCAGAGCGCGAAGAGCGCACCCCGTACGGACCGGGCGGGACGCCGTACCTCCACCGAGGACGAATGGGCGGCGCTGCCCGCCGGCACCCCGGCCCTGCCGCCCGCCGCCACCTTCGCCGAGCTCGATCTGCCGGCCGAGGTCCACGACGTCCTCACCGGCCTCGGCGTCGACACGCCGTTCCCGATCCAGTCCGCGACCCTGCCCGACGCCCTCGCGGGCCGTGACGTCCTGGGGCGCGGGCGCACCGGATCCGGCAAGACCCTCGCCTTCGGCCTGCCCCTGCTGGTCCGTGTCGCCGGCCGGCGCGCCGATGCCCGCAAGCCCCTCGCGCTGGTCCTCGTGCCCACGCGCGAACTGGCCCAGCAGGTCACGGACGCCCTCGACCCGTTCGCCCGGGCGCTCAAGCTGCGCCTGGCCACCGTCGTCGGCGGCATGTCGATCGGCCGGCAGGCCACGGCGCTGCGCGACGGGGCCGAGGTCCTGATCGCCACGCCGGGCCGGCTCATGGACCTCGTCGAGCGCAAGGACTGCCGACTGGACCGGGTGGCCGTCACCGTCCTCGACGAGGCCGACCAGATGGCCGACATGGGCTTCATGCCGCAGGTCACCGAGCTCCTCGACCTGGTGCCCGCCGGGGGCCAGCGGATGCTGTTCTCCGCCACGCTCGACCGCAACGTCGACCTCCTGGTCGAGCGGTACCTCACGGACCCGGTCGTCCACTCCGTCGACCCGTCGGCGGCGACCGTCTCCACGATGGACCACCACGTGCTCCATGTGCACGGCGCCGACAAGTTCGCCACCGCCACGGAGATCGCCGCCCGCGACGGGCGGGTCATCATGTTCCTGGCGACCAAGGCGGCCGTCGACCGCTTCACCAAGCACCTCCTCGGCAGCGGCGTGCGCGCCGCCGCGCTGCACGGCGGGAAGTCCCAGCCGCTGCGGACCCGCACCCTGGACCGTTTCAGGTCCGGCGAGGTCCCGGTCCTCGTCGCCACCAACGTGGCCGCGCGCGGCATCCACGTCGACGAGCTCGACCTCGTCGTCAACGTCGACCCGCCCGCCGACCACAAGGACTATCTGCACCGCGGCGGACGCACCGCTCGCGCCGGCGAGTCCGGGGTGGTCGTCACCCTGGTCACCCCCGACGAGCGGCGTGAGGTGGCCCGTCTGATGACGGACGCGGGCATCCGCCCCAGCGTGACCCAGGTCCGCTCAGGCGAGGCCGCCCTGAGCCGCATCACCGGTGCCCGTACCCCCTCGGGCGTGCCCGTCGACGGCGCCGCGCCCAGCCAGGAGGGCGCCAAGCGCGGCGGGGCGGCCTTCCGCGGCATGGGCACCGTCCCGGGCCGCCCGGGCCGCGCCAAGAACGAGTCCCGCAAGGCCGCCGAGGCCCGTAAGACGGCCGAGGCGCGGCAGGCCGCCCGCATCCGCCGAGGCAAGTAGTCCGCCCCCTGGGGCATGCCGGGGGCCGGCTGCCCCTGGCGACCCCCGACGGCGGCCCGGCACGCCACCGCCCGCAGACCGGAGGAGACCCGTGAGGGACGACGACCCGTGGGACACGATCCGTTCGCTCGCCGCGCTGTTCGCGGAGTTCGACGCCGAGCGGGGACTCCCGGCGGAGGAGCAGTGGACGCTGCAGGTGCTCAAGCTCTCCGAGGAGGTGGGCGAGGCCGCGCAGGCGGTCATCGGGGTCCGGGCGGCGAATCCGCGCAAGGGCCGCAGCCACGACTGGGAGCAGGTGCAGGAGGAGGTGGTCGACGCCGTGATCACCGGCATGGTCGCCCTCACCCGGATGCGCCCGGACGACGCACCCGAGTTCTTCGCCTCCGTGCTCGCCCGGAAGGCCGCCAGGTTCCTCCCGCGCACGGACCCGCACCCGCGCGACGACGACCCCGCGGTCACGTCGCGTTGAGCGCCACCGTCGGATGGAGGCGGGAGGCGCGGATCGCCGGGTAGAGGCCGGCGATCACCCCGATCAGGAGGGTCGCGGCGAGGCCCCCCACGAGGGACCAGGGCGGGACGACCGCCGTCCAGCCCTGGACCCGCGCGAAGCCGTACGTCGCCGCCGCACCGAGCAGCGCGCCCGCCGCCCCGCCCAGGGCGGACAACAGCAGTGACTCGGTGAGGAACTGGAGCCGGATCGCGTTGCGGGTCGCGCCGAGGGAGCGGCGCAGGCCGATCTCCTGGCGGCGCTCCAGCACGGAGATGACCATCGTGTTGGCGACGCCGACACCGCCGACCAGGAGCGCCACCGCGCCCAGGGCCAGCATCAGGGTCGTCAGGCCCTTGTCGGTGGCGGCCTTGGCGGCGAGCGCGTCGGAGGGTCGCGAGACCTTGACGCCCGCCTCGCCGCCGGGGCTGATCGTGCGGGCCAGGATCGCCCGTACGTCCTCCACCGAGGCGTCCGTGGAGCGCTCGAAGATCGTCGTCGGGTGACCGTCGAAGCCGAAGTGGCGCTCGGCGGCGGGGAATCCGACCATCGCCACCCGGTCGAGGTTCGGGACCAGTTCGAGCGGCTTCAGGATGCCGACGACGACCACCCGGGTGTCGTTCATCATGATCGTCTCGCCGGTGCGGGTGATGCCGAGCCGGTCGGCGGCCACCGCTCCGAGGACGGTGACCGGGAGCCGTTCGCCGGCCGGGTCCAGCCAGGCACCCTTGTCGACCTCGCCGCCGAGCGCGGCCAGGAGGTCGGTACGGACCGCCTGGGTGGTGACGCCGGCGGTGCGCTCCTCGGGGACGAGATCGCTGCGGCGGATCCGGGCGTCGACGTCGCCCGTTCCGGTGGCGTGCCGGACGGGGCCGATGCGCTCGACCATCGCGACCGCGTTCCTGGGGAGTTGGATCTCCTTGCCCAGGGCGTCCTTGCCCGCCTCTGCGGTGAGGAGGTTGGTGCCGAGCCGGTCGAGCCGGGCCATCAGGTCCGCGCGGCTGGACTCGGAGAGACCGACGACCGCGACCATGGTCGCGATGCCGATGGCGATGCCGAGCGCGGACAGCACCACGCGCGCGCGGCGCGCGCGGAGGCCGACCGCGCCGACCCGGAGGACGTCGCCGGCGGAGAGACGCGAAGGCTTGAGGGTGTCTTTCACGGCGCGGTTCCTTCCCCGGGAAGGACACCGCGCTCGTCGGAGACGATCTCGCCGTCCTTGAAGCGGACCCGGCGCGGCAGCGAGTCCGCGATCTCGTTGTCGTGGGTGATGACGCAGATCGTGGTGCCCGCGGCGTTCAGCTCGTGCAGCAGCTCCATGACGATCTCCCCCGAGGTGGTGTCGAGGGCGCCGGTGGGTTCGTCGGCGAGCAGCAGCCGGGGCTCCCCCACCAGCGCGCGGGCGATGGCCACGCGCTGCTTCTCGCCGCCGGACAGCTCGTTCGGCGTGTGGGAGTGGCGGTGGCCGAGGCGTACCCGGTCCAGCGCGGCCCGCGCCCGCGTCCGGCGTTCCCGCAGCGGCACGCCCGCGTACAGCAGTCCGTCGGCGACGTTGTCGACGGCGTCGCGTCCCGCCGCCAGGTGGAAGTGCTGGAACACGAAGCCGATGTGGCGGGCGCGGAGTGCGGAGAGGCGGTTGTCGGAGAGCCGGGACACGTCGTGGCCGGCGATCCGGACGGTGCCGCTGGTGGGCTTGTCGAGGGTGCCCATGACGTGGAGCATCGTGGACTTGCCGGATCCGGAGGGGCCGACGACGGCGAGGAGTTCGCCCTCGCCGACGGTGAGGTTCACTCCGCGCAGGGCGTGGACACCGCCGGGGTACGACTTGGTGGCGTCCCGCAGTTCCACGACGGGGACGGGTGCAGCGGCTCTCCCGGCGGGGGCCGCGGCGGTCCTGGTACGGGCCTGGGCGTCCTCGGCGGGGGCCGCGGGGTTCCCGGTGCGGTCCGGGGTCATGAGGCCGCCATTCCGACCTTCAGGCCTTCCTTCACGTCCGGTCCGCTGACCTCGATCTGCCCGTCGGCGGTCATGCCCGTCTCCACCCGTATCGTCCTCGTGGTGGTGCCCTGGACGACCTGGAGGCCGTAACCGCCGTTCTCGCCGCGCAGGGCGAGAACCGCCTCGACGGGAACCGCGAGGACTCCCTTGCGGGCCTCGCTGACGAACGTCACGCCGGCCGACGCCTTGGAGTCCTCGCCGGACGCGGCGCGCGCCCCGCCGTCGAGGACGACCTCGACGACGATGCCCTCCTGCGAGGCGGCACCGTCTCCCGAGCCGGTCTCCTCGGGGCGTACGGTTCCGGCGACCCGCCCGGCCACGGTCTTCCCGCTGGGCAGGGTGACCTCGACCTTGGTGCCGGCCGCGGTGAGCGCGCCGTCGGTCTGGTCCAGGTGGGCCCGGACGACGGGTCTGGTGGAGGCGACGGTCAGGACGGCTTCGCCGGGGCCGACCTGGTCGGCGAGCGCGGCGTCGACGGAGACCACCTTGACCTGGCCGGGCTGGAAGACGACGTCTCCTCTGCCGACCCTTCCGGTGGGCTCACGGTTCAGCGACCTCTGCCACTGCTCGACCGCCGTCTCGGTGCCCTTGTCGTAGCGCGTGTCGACGCGGACCCCGGCTCCGTACCCCAGGTCGCGCAGATTGCGCTCCAGTTGGAGTACGTCGCTGCCCCGGTCGCCCGTCTTCATCTCGCGGAACATCGGCACGGGGCCGTAGAGGAGGGTGACGGGCTTGTCGTTCAGCTCGTACAGTGCCTGCCCCCTGGTCAGCGTCCTGCCCTCGGTGGCGGCGACCGTGACGGTGCCGTCGACGGCGGACTTGACGGGGCGGCGCTGCGCGAAGTCGAGCCTGCCGTCGACGGTCTTGGACTGGACGAGGTCGGTCCGTACGACGGTCGCGGTGGCGGGCGGCAGATCGCCGCCCTTCCCGGCGGCCCCGGAGCGGCCCGCGCCCGCGTCGAGGAGTCCGAAGTCGCCGACGAGGACGACTCCCCCGGTGACGGCGGCGACGACCGTCACCGCGCCGAGGGTGCGGAGGGCGGTACGGCGCTTCACTGCATGCCGTCCAGACCGTCGAGCAGCTTCGTCTTGCACGCCTCGCGGGCCTGCTTGTACGCCGGCGAGTCGCTGTCGATGGTCGGGGACGCGGGGTTGGGGTCGCCGCCCGGCTGGGCGTTGCCGCCGCTCATCGTCGGATTGGTGAACCGGGAGACGCCGTTGTCCCGCATGCACTTGGCGTGCGCCAGCATCGACTCGTAGTCCTTCTGCTGGTCCCGCTTGGGCTCCGCCAGCATGACCTTCTGGAGTTCGTCGACGCAGACGCCCTTCCTGCCGCCCTTGGCGGCCTCCATCTGGCCGGGCAGGGAGGAGATCTCCTCGACCTTCCCCCAGTCGAGGTGCCCGCTGAGCTTGGGGTCGGGGAAGTCCTTGTAGCCGCCCTTGACGCGCATGCAGCGGACGTAGTCCGTCTGGGCGTCGTAGAAGGCGCTCTTCCCGGCGGGCCGGGTGCTCGGGGTGATGTCGTTCCGCGCGGGCGGCGAGGCGGTGGTGGTCTCCGGGACCGAGGCGATCTCGTCGCTCTTCGCGGCACCGCCGGCGCTGTCGTCGCCGCTGCCGCACGCCGTGGAGAAGGCGAGGACGGGGAGCACGGCGAGGGCGGTCAGGCGCAGTCGGGCGGTGGCGCCGGGGACGGCACGGCGGAGGCCACGGGGAAGGGCACCGGTGAGGACGGGACGAACCGTTCGGGAGCTTGTCTTCGAGGTCATGGCCGCCACCCTCGCCATGCCACGTGATGGCGAATCCATGGCGACATGATGAGAACGTAACAATGCCCCCGACCTGCGTACCCGGCCCCTGCCGGGGCGCTGGGCGGTCCCTCGCGGCACCCATAATCGACGGCATGCCGCATGTACTGCTCATCGAGGACGACGCGTCCGTACGGGACGGAATGGAGCTCGTGCTGCGCCGGCACGGGTACGACGTCGACACGGCGGCCACCGGCGAGGAGGCGCTCGCGCTGCTCGACGCCCCGGACGGCGTGAAGATCGAGCTGGCCGTCCTCGACCTGATGCTGCCGGGGATGGACGGGTTCGAGGTCTGCCGCCGCGTCCGCGCGCGTACGACCACGCTTCCGATCATCATGCTGACCGCGCGCGGGGACGACCACGACATCGTGACGGGCCTGGAGGCCGGCGCCGACGACTACGTGGTCAAGCCGGTCACCGCGCCCGTCCTGGAGGCCCGCATCCGGGCCGCGCTACGACGCGCGGAGCCGCTGGGACCGGCGGGACCGGGACCGGCGGGCGCTCAGCCGCAGGCCGGCGCCGGGTTCGCCGGCCTGGTGATCGACCGCGCCGGTCTCACCGTCACCAAGCACGGCGTCCTGATCCCGCTGCCGCCCACAGAACTGCGGCTGCTCCTCGAACTGTCCGCCTCGCCCGGCCGGGTCCTCAGCCGCGAGCAGCTCCTCGCCTCGGTCTGGGACCACACCTTCCTCGGTGACTCCCGGCTGGTGGACGCGGCGGTCGGCCGGCTGCGGGCGAAGCTGGAGGACGTACCGGCGAAGCCTCGGTACGTCCAGACGGTGCGGGGCTTCGGCTACCGCTTCGGGCCGCTGTGAGCGGAACCGGAGGTGGTCGCGGGCGCGGGTCCGAGCCCGCCGGGGGCTCCCCGAAGCGCCGCTCCCGGCGGCTCGTCGGAGGGCTGCGGACCCGGCTCGTCGTGACCTTCGTCGTCGTCGCGCTCATCAGCGCGGTGACCGCGACCGCGCTCGCCTACCGGGACGCGCGGACCGCCGTCCTCCGGCGTACCCAGGACGCCGCGGTGAACGACGTACGGACGCGGGTCACCGCGGTGGCGGCCGACTTCGACCTGCCGCCCGACCAGCGGTCGCTGGCCCGGTTCGCGGCGAAGGTCTCGGACGGCCTCGGCGCCCGGATCGTCGTCGCCCGCTACCAGGACCTCGTCGCGGTGTCCGATCCGCTCGCCGACACGGAGGGCCGGATCACCGTCGAGCTGCGGAGCGCCGTACGGGCCGGGGACGGGACCCGGTTCCAGCGGGTGATGTGGCGGGACGAGCCGTATCTGGTGGTCGGCATGCCGGTGACGTACGCGGACGGGGACCACCGTTTCTCCGGCCTGGAGGTCTTCGTCATCACCGATCTGCGCGCCGAACGCGACGACACCGCCGCCCTGCTGGACTCCGTACGGGCGGGCATCCTGCCGGTGGTGGTGCTGGCCGCCGTCCTGGCGCTGCTCGCCGCAGGAACGGTCCTGCGTCCCGTACGGAAGCTGGGGCGGGCCACACGTGAGCTCGCGGAGGGCGACCTCGGGAGCCGGGTCGCGGTCACGGGGCACGACGAGCTCGCCGATCTGGCACGGACGTTCAACGAGACGGCGGACGCCCTGCAGGCCTCGGACGCACGCCTGCGCGATCAGGAGGCGAAGGCGCGCCGCTTCGTCGCGGACGTGTCGCACGAGCTGCGCACGCCGCTCGCGGCGATGACGATGGTGGCGACCGTCCTGGAGGAGGACGCCGACCAGCTGCCGCCGGACGCGGCGCGGGCGGCCCGCACGGTGGGCGCGGAGACGGCGCGGCTCTCGCGGCTCGTCGAGGACCTGATGGAGATCTCCCGTTTCGACGCGAACGCGATCCGGCTCAACGCGGCCGAGACCGATCTCGCCGACACGGTACGGGCGTCCCTGGCGCTGCGCGGCTGGACCGACCGGGTGGAGGTCCGGCTCGACGAGGGCGTACGGGCGGTGGTCGACCGGCGGCGCGTCGATGTGATCGTGGCGAACCTGGTGGGCAACGCGCTGCGGCACGGAGCGCCGCCGATCACCGTGACCCTCGGCACGAGGACGAGGGCGAGGCCGACGACCAGCACGACGAGCACGAGCGCCGGTGCGGAGTGGGTGACCGTGGAGGTCGCCGATCACGGCCCGGGGCTGCCGCCGGAGGCCCGGGCACGGGTCTTCGACCGGTTCTACAAGGCGGACGCGGCCCGTACGCGGAGCGCCGCCGACACCGGCGGACAGGGCAGCGGCCTCGGGACGGCGATCGCCCTGGAGAACGCGCGGCTGCACGGCGGCACGATCGACGTCGCCGAGGGACCGGAGGGCGGCGCGGTGTTCACCCTGTGGCTGCCCCTGCGGCTGACGGGAGAGGAGTCGGAGTGAGGCTACGGGCGGGAGTGCTGGTCTCCGTCCTCGGGGTCGCCCTGGTGGGGTGCGGTGTGCAGCCGACGGGAGTGATAGGGGCGGGCGAGCCGGCGACCGGGCTGACGCGCGGGATCCGGCTGTACTACGCGTCGGACAGCGGGCTCCGGGGTGTGCCCGTGCTCGACAGGGAGATCAAGAACCTCGGCTCGGTGGTGAAGCTGCTCGCCGACGGTCCGCCGCCCGCCGAACAGCGCGACGGCCTCACCAACCTCGTCCAGCTCGGCGGCTACTCGGTGACGGGCCGGGGCACTCAGGTCACGGTGCGCCTGGAGGACCCGTACGCGGGGACGGGCCGGGACCAGGGAACGGGGCAGCTGGTGTGCACGCTGGCCCGCGCCCAGTCCGTACTGGACCCGGAGGTCGGGACGGATGACGTGGAGGTCACGCTGCGCCGGCCGGAGGGCCCGGCCCTCGGCCCCTACCGGTGCGCCGAGTTCCTCGACGGCTAGCGCGAGGCACCGGGCCGGGGGAAGGCGGTGCCGGGCCGCGACCGCGAACGGTCCGACGCCGGCACGACGGGCGGGCCTTTAGGAGTCGACGCCCGGCAGGGGGCCGGTGTCGCTCCTCCCGGCGGGGGCCTCGGGGGCGGTGTCGGTGGTCCCGTGGTGGGGCAGGGGGTCGCCGTCGTCGCTGATCCCGGCGCGGGGCACCGGCTCGCCGTCGCCGGGGGCCGCCTTGAGCAGGTCCAGGAGGCCGGTGATCTCGTAGTCACCCTCCAGCGGGTGCCGGAATCGCTTGCCCGGGGCCAGGCGGTAGCGGTTGCGCCGGCCCTCCCGCGCGTGCGTGAGGTATCCCGCGGCCTCCAGGTCGGCGACGATCGCCTGCACCGTTCGCTCGGTCACCCCGCACGCGGCGGCGACATCGCGCAGGCGCACATCGGGATCCCGGGCGATCACCACGAGCACTCGGGCGTGATTCGTCAGGAAGGTCCATGACTGGCGATCGCCTGAACTGACACCCATGGAACCATTATGCGGTGTTCTACTCATGAGTCGCAAGACCGGAAATTCATCTCGCGTGATTATTGACGTGCTATATGGAGAAAGGGGACTATAGGTACAGAAAGACCGGGTTCGGCTGGCCCACGGGAGCACACCATGCATCCCCTTCCAGAGCGCTCCAGCGACGTCCGGGCGCCCGCCGTCGACGCCGACAGCAAGCCGCCCGCGACCGGTCCGGACGCGCAGATGACCGTGAAGACCACACCGGACGGCATCGTCGTCGTCAGCGGCGAGATCGACAGCGCCACCGCCCCGCACCTGAGTCGACGCCTCCTCGCCGCGCTCCACGCACATCCTGAGGGCGTCACGCTCGACCTCGCGGCCGTCACCTTCTGCGACTGCGCCGGCCTGCGTGCCTTCCTGAGGGCGCACGCCGCATGGGCCGCACGGAGCGAACGGGCCGCGTCGACCGCACCCGCCGCCCCGCGTCAACACCTCGACAGTGGGCACCGCCCCCTCACGCCCCTCGCACTCGGTCCGGTGAGCCCACGGATGACCCGCCTGCTCCAGCTGACCGGCACGGCGGAACTCTTCGCACCGCCGAAGACGGGACGGCCTCAATGAAGCGGCAGCCGTACCTCGATGGTCTTGCCGCCCTCCGGCGGCAGGGACAGCCTGATCTCCTGGGCGAGCAGCCTGACCAAAGGCCACCCGAAGCCGCCCTCCGCCGGACCGGAGGCCCGTTCCGCCCACCGGCCGCCCATGAGCCGCGGCAGTTCTCTGCTCGCGTCCGCGACGGTGACCGTCACCGCTCCCGGGTCGACTTCCACACCGAACCCGGTGAGACCTCCCCCATGGCGCAGCGCGTTGGTCACCAGCTCGGACGTCACGAGCAGCGCGTCACCGACGGCGGTGGCGGACGGCGGGCCGCCCGTCCCCGTCGCCACCCGCAGCGCTTCCGCCACCCGGGCGCGCGCCTCGGCCGCGTCACGCGGAACGACGGGCCTGTTCCCGTCCGGCGTGGAATGTCCCGTGCGATGCCCTGTGAACACTGTTCTTCCCACCCAGTCTCCAGTCGTCCCCCACGCACTTTCCGCCCCAGTCCCCCGCCCCCACCCCTCCGGGGCCCATCCCCTTCGGGTGTTCAACACGCCCCTGCCCCGACGATCCGTTCGCATTCACCCGCTATCCACCGACTTACACCTACATGCCCCGCCCCTGCATTTCCCCGCCCTCTCTCCTCCGTCACCCACGGCACACTGCTCGTGTGGGGTCAAAGCGGGTATGAGGCCAGAGGGGGGCTCTCACAAGGAGCCTTCATGTCGAACAACCGCACCACCGACCGGGGCCGCGGACAGCCCGCCCTCAAGTACCGCCCGTCCGCCCAGAACGACCGCCGGCCCGTCCGTGACGACCCCGAGCCCCTCGCCGGACTTCCGGAGATCGCGGAGCCCCTGACGGTGAGCACCGCGGACGCCCGCACGCTCTCGATCTCCCTGTTCGAGCGGCTGCGCTCACTGGAGGAGGGCACGGCGGACTACTCGTACGTACGCAACACCCTCGTCGAGCTGAACCTCAGCCTGGTCAAGTACGCCGCGACTCGCTTCCGCCGCTCCAGCGAGAGCTGGGAGGACATCGTCCAGGTCGGCACCGTGGGCCTGATCAAGGCGATCAACCGGTTCGACCCCGAGCGGGGCAACGAGTTCATGTCCTTCGCCCTGCCGACCGTGCTCGGCGAGATACGACGGCATCTGCGGGACACCAGCTGGAGCGTCCACGTACCGCGCCGCCTGCAGGAACTGCGCCTGGGCCTGGCCAAGGCGAACGACGCCCTCGAACAGGAGCTGGGCCGCCCGCCGACACCCGCCGAGCTCGGCGCCCACCTCCACATCACCGAGGCCGAACTGCGCGAGGGCCGGCTGGCCGCGAACGGGTTCACCAGCCGCTCGCTCGACGTTCCCGCGGACGACGACGACGGTGGTCCCGGCATGCTGGCGCGCTGCCTCGGCAGCGACGACGACTCCTTCGAGAAGATCGAGAACCTGGAGGCGCTCAAGCCGCTGGTCGCCGCCCTCTCGGCGCGCGACCGGACGATCCTGGCGCTGCGGTTCGGCGACGAGCTGACCCAGGCGGAGATCGGCGAGCGCCTCGGCCTCTCGCAGATGCACGTGTCACGACTCCTCAGTCGCATCCTCGGCGATCTGCGTACGGCCCTGACGGCGGAAGAGCCCCCGGAGTAGCCGCTCGCGACCCCGGCCGTCACAGCAACCCACCCTGACCGTTCCAGCAACCCCGACCGTCACCGCGAGCGCGTCGGCACCGCGCCGATCGAGCCTGGAGCCACACGGAGACGGCGCGTCACGGGCCGTCGCCCGGGGCCTCCCCGCTTCGGGTTCCCGGCGGGTCACCCGGAACGGGCCGTGACGGTCCGCCCGGGCGCGACGCCGCCCGCGGTGCCCCCGGAGCAGGCGACGACGGCGTGGCGAGAGGCGGCGGTGGCTGCGAGCCGGCCGGCGGTCCGTTCGCCGGGACCGGGCTCGCCACCTCCACCCAGAAGGACTTGCCCGACTCCCCGGGGACGGCGCCCCACGCGCGCGCGAGCCGGTCGATCACGATCAGACCGTTGCCTCCCGGTTGCCCGGGCGCTCCCCGTGGCCGGAAGACCGGGATCCGGCTGCTCCGGTCACTCACCTCTATCCGCAGGTCCCCGGCCGGGCCGGTGGCCGCGTGGGACGGAGGGCCGCTCGCCGCACCGGCGCCCCGCGGCTCGGCGGGGGCGAGCCGGATGACCAGCTCCGTGGGGCCGCCGGCGTGCAGACAGGCGTTGGTCACGGCCTCCGAGACGACCAGGAGGACGTCCTCGATCGCGAGGTCCCGCTCCTCCTCGGTGAGCCCGGTGTCCTCCGGCGGGCCGGGCCAGTCCCAGTCGGTGAGCGCGACCCGGCAGAAGTCACGGCACCGTGCGACCACCGACTCCCCGCTCCGCAGGACGAGCCGCCTGATCTGGCCCCTGGACCGGACCGGTTCGCTCATACCCGCCTCCACCGTGCCCGGTGGCGTGTCGCGTTCACGGGTGCTCCCCCTCGGCCAGGTCGGCGGGCAGCTCGTCGTACACCGTGAAGACCGCCACGACGCCGGTGACGTCGAAGACCCGGTCGACGGGCGGGCGCAGCGCGGCCAGCTCCAGCCGACTGCCGGCCTCCCGTGCGTCCAGCCTCGCGGTCAGCAGCAGATTGAGTCCGGTCGAGTCGCAGAAGGTCAGCCGTCCGCAGTCCACGACGATCCGTTCGGGGCGCTGGTCCAGTACCTCGGTCAGCGTCGCGTGCAGGGGCTCCTGCGTGTCGCGGTCGAGCTCCCCGGCCACCGTGACGACGGCCGTGGCACCCGTCCACCGGACCGCGGCCGTCAGACGAGGGCCGATGAGCCCGGCATCACCCGTCCCTGTCGCATCCCTTGGCATCCGGCACTCCGGTTCCCGTCGGCGCACAATTCCGAGCTGAGGCCGACGATACGCCGACGGCTCCCGGCACCGCGAGCGGAAGTCCTCCGACCGCGTGGCGTACGCGCCGTGGTCGGCCGCACCCGCCCTCGACGGGTATTCGTGTGATGCGACGAAGAGCCGCGGCGCAAAGGCTGCGACCGCGCCGGCGGGGAAGACGCAGCGTACGGCCCCTGCCCCGCGCGGGCCCCTCGAACCGGATGGTGAGACGGATGACTGACCGCGAGACCGGGCTGGGACGCGACCGGCGGTGGGAGGGACGGGCGGGCGCGCACGGAGACGGGGACACCGCGCGAGAAGGCGGGGAGACCTCCCGCCGAGACGGGGCCACCGTGCGCGGGCGCGACGAGACCGCGGACGAGCGCGCCGACCGCCAGTGGCAGGACCTCATGCAGGAGATACGGGTGGTCCAGACCGGTGTCCAGATCCTCCTCGGCTTCCTCCTGACGGTCGTCTTCACTCCCCGGTACGAGAGCCTCAGCTCCGCCGACAAGGCGATCTACATCCTGACGGTGGTCCTCGGCTCGCTGGCCACCGGCGCTCTGATCGGCCCGGTCTCCTTCCACCGCCTCGTGGCGGGCCGGCGGATCAAACCCCAGGCGGTCGCGTGGGCGTCCCGGCTGACCTTCATCGGGATCCTGCTCCTGCTCGCCACCCTCACGACCGCGCTCGTCCTCATCCTCCGCGTGGCCACCGACAACGCGATCGTTCCGTGGCTCGTGGCCGGGGTCCTGGCCTGGTACCTGCTGTGCTGGTTCGCCCTGCCGCTGTGGGCCCGCGGCCGGCACACCGCGAAGAGGCGGGAGTGAGCGGAGAGACGGCGGGTAACCGCACGGGAGAACCGCTCAGCGCATGAGGAAGGAGCACGTCATGCCTCGCGGATCCAGCCCGAAGCGGGAACGGCAGTACGAGCACATCAAGAAGAGCGCGGAGCAGCGCGGCGAGAGCGAGAAGCGCGCCGAGGAGATCGCCGCCCGCACCGTGAACAAAGAGCGGGCACGGCACGGCGAGTCCAGGACGTCGAGCCGCCTGTCCCTGGAGGACATGTCGTCCGGCGAGCGCGGCGGCCGGCGCTCCCACAGCGGTGCCCAGGGGCGCACGTACGACCAGCTCTACGAAGAGGCCAAGCGCCGGAACATCGACGGCCGTTCGAAGATGAACAAGGCGCAGCTGCAACGCGCTCTCGGAGGCGGCGGCTGATCAGGCGTCCTCCCGGTCGCCGCCATCCTCCGGGGCGCCCGCCGGTCAGGCGTCCTGGATGCGCCGGAACGGGCGGTCCGCCTCCAGGGTGTAGGCGACGTCGAGCAGCGTCCGTTCGCTGCCGGGGCGGCCCGAGAACATGACCCCGATGGGCAGTCCTTCCTCCGTCGCACTGGGGGCGGGAACCGAGATCGACGGCGTGCCGACGACGTTGTTGACCGGCGTGAAGGCGACGTACGCGAGGATCCGCTCGACCAGCGTCGCGTACGGCACGGTCGGGCTGAGGTGACCGATCCTCGGCGTGGTGTGCGCGAGGACGGGGGTGAGGACGAGGTCGAGTCCGCGGAACGCCGCCGCGTACGCCTCCCGCGTCCGCTTCAGCCTCCGCAGTACGCCCGGGGTGCGCCGCCAGCTCTTCAGGTATTCCTCGCGCAGCCCCCGGCTGAGGCCGTCCATACGGTGCCGGTCGAAGTCCGCACCGAGGGTCCGGCCCGTGACGCCGAGGAGGAACGACAGCATGCCCCAGTACGTGAGGAAGTCGTCGGTGAAGCGGGGGTCGAGGCGCAGCTCGACCGGCTCCACGGTGTGGCCGAGCCGTTCGAGCGTCGCGACGGTGTCCATGACGGCGGTCCGGGTCGCCGTGTCGGCGGGGACACCGTTCGGCGAGTCGACCAGGAACCCGATGCGCAGGCGCCGTTCGGAGGGTCCCTCGACCAGGCCGACGGGCGGCAGCTTCGGGTTGCGCCAGTGGGTCTCGGCGGCGGCGAGGAACGCGGCGGTGTCCCGTACGGAACGGCTCACGATGCCGTCGGAGACGATGTCCAGGGGCAGTTGGCGGCTCTGGGCGTTTGTCACGACCCGGCCGCGGGTCGGCTTGAGACCCACGAGTCCGCAGCAGGCGGCGGGGATGCGGATCGATCCGCCGCCGTCGTTGGCATGGGCGATCGGCACCGCCCCGGCGGCGACGAGCGCCGCACTGCCGCCGGACGAACCGCCTGCCGAGTAACCGGTGTTCCAGGGGTTGCGGACCGGTTCGGCAGCCTCGTACTCCGTGGCGGGGCTGAATCCGAACTCGGGCAGCCTGGTCTTGCCGAGGACCGTGACGCCGCTGCTCAGGAGCTGCCGGGCGAAGGGCGCGTGGCGCCGGGCGACACGCGGGGTGAAGGCCGTGCTGCCGTGACCGGTGGGCAGGCCGAGGTAGTCGGTGTTGTCCTTGACGAAGGTCGGCACCCCCGCGAAGGCACCCTGGCCCGGCCCGGGGGCGTGGGAGGGGGCGTCGATGTGGACCTGGACGGCGTGGAGCCGGTCCTCGACGTCCCGTACCCGCTCGGCCGCGTCCCGTGCGGCCTCGGCGGCGCCGACCTCGCCCCGCCGAATCGCCGCGGCGAGCCCGACGGCGTCGTGCTCGCCCAGTGCGTCGTCCCGGAAGGCGTGCACCGTGGCCTGTTCCTCGAAAGTCGTCACCGCTACCTCAGCCCCCGGCCGTGTGGATGGTTGGCGGCCAGCATGCCCTACCAACCAGTAACACGCGAGTGGTCGTGCGATCAGGAGTCGATCAAGGGGGTCCGTCGGCCTCCCCCGTTCGACGTACAGCCGAGCGGCTGAGGACGCGCGCGCGGAGATCGCGCCGAGCGCCACTCGACGGTCGCCTTCGGCGCCCTCCTGGAGCCGCGCGAACCGCTGCCCGCCTGACGACGGGGCACGACTCGGGCCACGGAGGAGAAAAAGAGAAAGGCAAGGAGCTGAAACATCTCCTCGCCACTCTCAATGTATAGCGCACAGGGGGCCTTGCGGCAAGGCCCCCGCCGTGGTGCAGAATCTCCAGCCGTAACCAGTGACCTGCGGAAATCGACTCGTTCGCATGATCGACGCGCTCGCGGGGCGCAGGGATCCCACGACCGGCGGCCGGCTGGATGCAACCTAGGGAAACGGGGCGGTTCTCATGTATGACGTGATCGTTGTGGGCAGCGGTCCGACCGGCTTGATGCTGGCCGGCGAGCTGCGGCTGCACGGCGTCCACGTGCTCGTGCTGGACAAGGAGGCGGAGCCGACCCGGCAGTCGCGCGCCCAGGGTCTGCACGTACGCAGCATCGAGGTGATGGCCCAGCGCGGTCTGCTCGAACGGTTCCTCGGCCTCGGGCAGCAGATCGCGGTCGGCGGCTTCTTCGCGGGGCTCGCCAAGGCGTGGCCCGAGCGGCTCGACACGGCCCACTCGTACGTACTCGCCATTCCGCAGCAGGTCACCGAGCGGCTGCTGACCGAGCACGCGACCGAGGTCGGCACCGAGATCCGCCGCGGCTGCGAAGTGGTCGGCCTGAGCCAGGACGAGGACGGCGTGACCGTCGAACTGGCCGACGGCGAGGAGCTCCGCGCGCGGTACGTCGTCGGCTGCGACGGCGGCCGCAGCGCGGTGCGCAAGCTGCTCGGCGTCGCGTTCCCCGGCGAGCCCTCCCGGGTGGAGACGCTGCTGGGCGAGATGGAGCTGACCGTCGCGCAGGAGGAGCTGACCGCGGTGATGACCGAGGTCCGCAAGACCCAACTGCGCTTCGGCGCGATGCCCTTGGGGGACGGGGTGTTCCGGGTCATCGTGCCGGCCGAGGGCGTGGCCGAGGACCGCTCGACCGCGCCGACGCTCGACGAGTTCAAGGAACAGCTGCGGGCGATCGCCGGTACGGACTTCGGCGCGCACTCGCCGCGTTGGCTGTCCCGCTTCGGCGACGCGACCCGGCAGGCCGAGCGGTACCGGGTCGACCGGGTGTTCCTCGCGGGCGACGCGGCGCACATCCACCCGCCGACCGGCGGCCAGGGGCTCAACCTCGGTATCCAGGACGCGTTCAACCTGGGCTGGAAACTGGCCGCCGCGGTCGCCGGCTGGGCGCCCGAGGGGCTTCTCGACAGCTACCACGCCGAGCGGCACCCGGTGGCCACGGACGTCCTGGACAACACCCGCGCGCAGATCCAGCTGATGTCGACCGAGCCGGGCGCGCAGGCGGTACGCCGACTGCTCGCGGAACTCGTGGAGTTCGACGACGTCAACCGGTACCTCATCGAGAAGATCACGGCCATCTCGGTGCGCTACGACTTCGGCGAGGGCGACGAACGGCTGGGCAGGCGGATGCGTGACCTGGAGCTGAAGCAGGGTCGCCTCTACGAGCGGATGCACGAGGGGCGCGGACTGCTCCTCGACCAGACCGGCCGGCTCTCGGTCGAAGGCTGGGCGGACCGGGTCGACCATGTCGTCGAGGTCTGCGAGGAACTGGACGTGCCCGCCGTCCTGTTGCGGCCGGACGGCCACGTCGCCTGGATCGGCGAGGACCAGCGGGAGCTGCTCGCACACCTGCCGACATGGTTCGGCGCGGCCACCGGCTGATCCCGTGATGCGGTGGCGATTCGGCGCCCGGCTCACCCCCGGGCCGGGCCGGGCGGCCGAACTCCCTCCCCCACAGCGGTGCAGAATGGTGGCATGACCATGGAGATCAGCCCCGTACGGGTGTTGCGCGCAGGCGACACGCCGGAGTCGGCCTCGCTGCCCGTCGCCGACGGAACAGCGGCGCTCTGGCTTCTGCCCATGGCGGAGGACCCCGGCGCGCCCGCCCTTCTGGACGCCGAGGAACGCCGTCGGTGGCAGGCCTTGATACGGGCGGATCACCGGGCGCGGTACCTCGCCGCGCACGGGGGGCTTCGTCGTCTCCTCGGGCGCTACCTCGGGATACGGGCCGACGAGGTGGTGTTCGTCAGGGAGGACTGCCCGGTCTGCGGAGGACCGCACGGCCGGCCGGCCGTGCGGGACGCCGGCTTCCACTTCTCGCTCTCCCACAGCGGGGACCTGGCGCTGGTCGCCGTCGCGGCGACGCCCGTGGGCGTGGACGTCGAGGCGCACCCGGAGGCCGAGGCCTCGGCCCTCGTGGCGGACAGCCTGCACCCGCGGGAGCGGGAGGAGTTCGCACGGCTGCCCGAGGAGACGCGGCCGGCCGCGTTCGCGCAGTGCTGGGCACGCAAGGAGGCGTACCTCAAGGGCACGGGAGAAGGGCTGGCCGGGGGCCTCGACCGTACGTACATGGGCATGGGCGCCGAGCCGGCCGCCGTACCGGGCTGGTCGCTCGCCGACGTACGGGTCGCGCCGTCGTACGCGGCGGCGGTGGCGGTCGCGCGGCAGTAGGGCGACCACCGGCGTGGCGTCGCGCTTGACCTTGACACGATGACAAGGTCTTGACTGCCGGGCAAGGAGGTGGTCCCGATGACCATGGCGACCCACGACAAGGACACGACGCGCGCTCTCCTGCGCCTGGAGCACGGAAGCTCGTCGGTGCGGCTGCGGGCGGCGCTCGCGATCGGTACGGCCCCGGATCCCCGGTTCGTCGACAAGCTCGTCGAGCGGTGCGCGACCGAGCCCGACTTCTCTGTGCGCGAGATGCTCACGTGGGCACTCACCCGGCACGCGCCGTCCCTCACGCTCCCCGGGCTCCTCGGCGAGGTCCGCTCGGAGCGGGCGCAGGCCCGGAGTCAGGCGCTGCACACGCTGTCGAAGATCGGTGACCGGCGGGCATGGCCGGCGATCACGCGGGAGCTGCTGTCCGACGCCGACGACGAGGTGGCGCGGAGCGCGTGGCGGGCGGCGGTCGTGCTCGTGCCCGAGGAGGAGCGGGCCGAGCTGGCGGAGGTGCTGGCGACGCAACTCGGGCGTGGCGGGCGGGAGACGCGGTTGAGCCTCAGCAGGGCGCTGATCGCCCTCGGTGAGGTGATCCTGCCGACGCTCGGCGCCGCGACGGCGAAGGGCGCCCCGGCCGCGCGACAGCACGCGCTCGCCACGGAACGACTGCTGCGCGACCCGGATGCCGGATTCGAGTTCGCGATCGAGGAGGCGAAGCGCGTCGTAGCCCTCGGAACGCCCAGCCAGGAGGAACGGTGACGCATGCTGATCGGTGAGACGGCTCGACGGTCCGTGGCCGGCGCATGCTGATCGGCGAGGTGGCGCGACGGTCCGGGGTCAGCGCCCGCATGCTCCGGCATTACGAGTCGCTGGGCCTGGTGCGGCCGACGGGCCGTACCGGGTCCGGCTACCGGGAGTACTCCGGCGAGGACATCCGGCGGATCTTCCACATCGAGAGCCTGCGGTCCCTGGGGCTGTCGCTGCGTGACGTGGGGAGCGCGCTGGATGATCCCGGCTTCGCGCCGACGGAGCTCGTCGAGGAGCTCATCCGAGGGACACGGGAACGCATCGCGACCGAGACGGCGCTGCTCACCCGACTCCGTCGGATCGGTGCCGCGGAACCCTCGGGCTGGGAGGAGGTCCTCCAGATCGTGGCACTCCTGCACGCGTTGGGGTCGGAGAGCGCGGGCAAGCGGCAGCGCGCGGCGCTGTCGTCGGTCGAAGAGGTCCCCGTACCGGTGGAGGCGCTGGTCGAGGCGGCCTTGAGCGAGACGGACCCGATCGTGGCCGGGGCCCTGCGATGGGCCCTGGCGCAGTCGGACGACGGCGGCTCGATCGCCCTCCTTGCGGAGGGCCTCGGCTCGCCCGTGGCCGAGGTACGGGAACGTGCCGTGCAGGCCGTCGCCGAGATCACGAGCGACGAGGCGACGGGACTTCTGCGCGAGTCGCTCGCGACCGGCGACACCGCGGTCCGGAGGCACGCGGCGCTCGCGCTGGGGGCGCGCGGAGTCACCGAGGCGATCCCGACGCTCGTCGCGATGGTCGTGGAGGAGACGAACGACGTGGACGCGGCGGACGCGCTGAGCGCGCTGGCGCGTCGCCCCGAGTGGGCGGACCGGATCGCCACCGACCTCGTCGCCCGCCTGGCGCACGACACGGCCGGTCCGGCGGCGCGCCGCCGGCTGACGCAGGCGCTGGCGGACATCCCGGGGGACACGGCGTCACATGCCCTGGAGACGCTGTCGCACGACGAGGACCGTGCGGTGGCACTGACGGCGGCCTACGTCCTGACGCTGCGCGGTCGGTGATCCCGCGGTCGCCGCCCGTGGGTCGTGCTCGTGGCCGGTGGAAGGATCACCGTCAGGTCCCGCCCTCGTCCGGCTCGAGCGGTGATCGACGGGGCGCTTCCCGGGCGTGCGCGCGGCAGAAGGCGCGAACCGCGGCCGTGAACTCCTCCGGTGCCTCCAGGTTGCTCATGTGGCCCACCGCGGGGATCACCACGAGCTCGGCATGCGGAAGGGCGTCCCGGAAGGCGTGGGCGACGTCCAGGGGGGAGCGGGCGTCCCGCTCACCCCACAGCAGCAGGGTCGGCACCGTGATCCGGGGCAACAGGTCCGTCTCGTCGGCCTCGGCCATCAGAGAGAGCTGAACGGCCATGCTCTCCGGCCGGACGTCGCGGCTCATGGCGTCCAGCATCACCGCGAAGCGCTCCGGCGGGCCGGCGGCGTAGAGCCCGGGCAGCGTGGGGTCGAACCGCTCCCGAGGCACCGCGAGCATCCGCCGTGCCCCCTCGACCCGCGCCGTGACCTCCTCCGGCGGCAGCGAGCCCTTCCAGCCGGCGTAGGTGTCCACCATCAGCAGCGACCGCACCAGGTCCGGCCGCCACCGGTACAGCTCCAGGACCACCGTCCCGCCCCAGGACAGCCCCGCGACCTGCGCGGCCCCGAGCCCCACGTCCTCGATCACGGCGGCGAGGGCGCGCGCGAAGTCCTGGAGCCCGAACCCCGCCGGCAGCGCGCCGGACCGCCCCGCCCCCGGCTCGTCCCAGGCCACCACCGTGAACTCGTCCGCCAGCGCTTCGACTTGCGGCTGCCACATCCGCCCGTCGGCCCCGGCCCCGTGAGCGAGGACCACGACCGGCCCCTGCCCCTTCCGCGTATAGGCGACGTCGACGCCACCGACCCGCACCACTGCCATGTCCTCAGGCTAGGGGGTGTCTCGTGGATGGTGAGACTCCGCCACGTTCCGCACGGCATCGCCCGGCACGCGGGACGGGACGGATCGGATCGGGGCGCCCGGGTCCGGGGATCGGGATCCGGGGATCGGGAACCAGGTCCGGGGATCGGCTGTCAGACGCGTGTGCCAGAGTCTGTGCATGCTCGAGATCGTGGTGAAGACGGAGAACCGGGAGCGGCACGTTCGTGTGTCCGCCGAGGAGCTGGCCGGGCTCGTCCGGCGCATCGGCGGTGAAGGAGACCGGTTCCTGGTGGTCCAGCGGATACCGGACCTGCCCGACGTCTTCGCACAGGTCTGGCACGAGACGGGTGGTGACTACACGCTGGAGCACCGGGACGGTGCTGCCACCCGCCACTTCCAAGTGATGACCGACGGTCCCGAGGCCGTGATCGCGGCGATGGCCGGCTGGGCGCGCCGGGAGCCCGGCTGGGACACCGGGCTCGACTGGTCGCTTCTGGACATGGGCCCGGCCCGCGAGGTGCCGCCGCTGGACCTCCAGGGGCGGGAGGGCGAGGAACTGGAGCAGCGCGTCCGGGAGGTGCTGACGGGCGGCTACGCCTCCCGCGCCGAACTGACGGAGATCGCGGAGGAGTACCTGGTCACCGAGGGCCGCCGGCCCGTCTCACGCGAGCAGGCCGAGGCGCTGGTCGACCGGATGTGGCTGGAGCGGGTCGAGGAGCAGTCGGGCTGGCAGGGCGAGACGGATCCTGAGCGCCTCACCCGCGCGTTCGAGGCCCTGCGGGAGGCCGGCATCACGGCCCGGGAGAACTTCGCCTGCTGCCGTACCTGTGGCGAGTCGGACATCGGCGGCGCCGGCGACCCCGACGCCCGCGGCTTCGTCTACTTCCACACCCAGTGCACGGACTCCGCCGCCGCGGGCCAGGGACTGATGCTCCTGTACGGCGGCTTCGACGGCTCGTCCGAGACGACGACGGCCATCGGGCACGAGGTCGTGGCCGCCCTCGAAGCGACCGGCCTCCCCACCGAGTGGGACCGTACCCCCGGCCGAGCCATCACCGTCACCCCTCTGGACTGGCGCCGCCGCCTGGTCGGCTAGGTGAACTGCCCCGAAGCGTCCCCGCCTGGTCGGGTGCCGTCCAGGGCCATCTCGCCTGCCGGCCCGATTCGATGAGGGGGATCATCCGGAAGGCCGCGTCCGTCAGGCCGCCGAAGGTGTGGTGGTGGGGGCCCGACGGGGCGTGGGCGGGGTGGTAGCCCGCCAGGTTCCAGGTGTAGACCGGGATCTCCGGTGGGACCGGTTCGGTGGGGCCTCCGGAGTGGTACGGGGCGGCCTGTTCGTCGGTGACGATCACTACGCGGTCGTGGTCCCGGTAGCGGTCCCGCAGAGCCTTCGTCGTGTGGGTGCCACCGAGGCGGTGGAAGCGCTCCTGCACGTCGAGCACCGGTTCCCCCGGGGTGAACGGGACTTCCTTGGTGGACCAGCCGAACTCCACCAGGTCCGCCTGTTCGGCCCGCAGGGCCAGCGCACAGCCGAACACGGCCGCCGCGGCCGCCCGGGTCAGTGTGGAGCGTTCCGAGACGGTGTCCCAGAACATGGAGTCCGACCGGTCCACCAGGATCAGCGTCCGGCCGGGCAGCGCCGGTACGTGGGCGAGGGAGTGGCCCAGTGCCTGTTCCAGCGCGGCCGCCCAGCGCCGCTTCGGCGCGTTGTCGCGCGCGGCCAGATAGCGCATGGGGAACTGCCGGGACCTGGCGACCTCGTCGACGTCCGAGATCCTGGCCGCGACCCTGTCCGCGGCTTCGGCCGAGATGTGCGCGGCGTCGAAGTTCCGCAGGTTCCGCAGCAGGGCCATCGGACCCATCACGGGGATCACGGCCTCCCACGCCGCGGCGTCCAGTGGCCCGTGGAGCCAGCCGGCCAGGGCCTCCCACGTCAGGCCGGCCGCGGCCAGGCGCTCGCTGCCGTCCGGCCCGGTCACCAGGGCCCGCCGCTCGGCCACGGGCAGTTCCATGAGGACCCGGTGCGCCGTCAGCACGGTGTCGGCGGCCGGCGGAAGCGCAGTCTCCGGGTGGTGACGTCGGTCCAGGGCGTACCGGAAGAGCGCGCCCTGCCACGGCTTGTCCGGGTCGGGGGAAGCGTGCACCAGGTTGAGCACGTCACCGAAGCGGAACCCGTGGGACGCGGTGTCGTACTTCAGCAGGGACCGCGACGAGTACAGCCTGCGTACGGCGTCGGCGATGCCCCGCTTCACGGGTTGCGGCACGTTCCGCCCGTACACCGAGGTCCAGTGGGCGAGCAGCTCCCCGGGCTCGTCGGCCCGCTGAAGCACCGCGTCGATCACCGAACGGTTGGACGGGCCGTCGGACGCCCCCGCGTCGAGCCTGGCCCGCACGTACGCGGCGGCGCCCACCAGGGACGCCGTCCGCATGTTGCCCTCGCCGCGCAGCCAGCGCAGCAGACCTGCCGTCCAATCGGGGTCCTCGACAGCGAGCCGGCGGACGAGCCGGACGTACCGTTCGTCGCGCTCCGTGCCGCTCTCGTAGAAGGTGCGCTGCGAGACGAAGTTGCCGACGGCCAGCAGGAAGAGCTCGTCACGGGGTTCCCGGACGAAGGCCGGTCCGCCCTCGTACGTGCGGAACTGCTGCGGGGTGGGCACCTGGTGGATCCGCGACTGCTGAGGCATCGCGCGGGCGGCCGCCGAGACGTGCGGGGCCACGAGCATCTCGGACCAGACTTTCGAGACGCGTCGGGTGTGACGAGGCAGTGAAATCCCCCGGGATCCGATGGAAAGGAACGGACGGCCCCGGGAGAGTCCACCGGGGCCGAGGCGGCCGCGCCCACCGAGATCGAAGGTGGCGGCGGCGTCACTTGGTTTCGGAAGAAGTAGCCGCAGCCGAGCGCATCGGAGGCGCGGTCGCGGGACCACCGTATGCGGGCAGCCCCGCCGCGCACCATCGAATTGAACGCCGATCGGACCGCCTCGCGCCTCCGGGGCCTCGGGGCGGCGGAGAGCCGCCCCAGACCTTCTGTACGTCGTTCACGCAGCTCTCTCGACGCCTTCACGCAGGCCTCTCGACGTCCTTCACGAAGACGATGCCGTCGACGTCGGCCAGGTGCGCCGGGTCGAACGGCGCGTATCCGAACCAGGGGGACACCCGCGGCGCGGGCGGGGAGTCACCGAAGGCGGCGGCCAGACCGCGGGGGTCGACGACCGAGCACCCCTCCGGGCCGGCGTAGAGGAGTCCTTCGACGGTGTCCTGCGGCGGGGTGTCGACTCCCCGGTGCCGGATCGTGCCCAGTGCCGTCGCCAGGAAGGCGTACTCCTGGCCCAGTTGGGCGCTCACGATCGCGCCGGCGCTCCACCACTCGACCGGCAGGCCGCCCATCCGCATCGAGCTCCTGTTCCGCTGCAGGTGGCCGTTGTGGGCGTGGACGAGGACCGGGGCCCGGTCGACCCGGGCTGTGGAACCGACAGCAGCGGCGGCACCGTCGACACCCGCGAGTGCCAGGAGGTTGTCGGCCATCATCCGGTCCCGCAGGCTCACCAGCCGCGTCATGCGGTGCCGCGAGAAGTCGGCCGTCCAGTAGTGGTACTGGAGCAGGCCGGTGGCGGTGCGGGCGTACAGGCGCGCCCGGTCCCAGTCGTCCCGCGAGCTCGTCGCGATCGGGGGTGGCCCCTGCGCGTCGAGGAGCGCCACCAGGTCGTCGGCGAGCAGGCGCAGCTCCGTGGCGTCGGCCGACTGCCCCGCGGATCGGGACGGGTCCCTCATCGCGGCGGGATTCGTCCACCGCTCGTCGGGGCCGAGCAGGCGGTCGAGCGTCTCCGCGGCGCAGGTGGCGTCGAGGACGCTCTTGTCCACTCGGGTGGAGAGGTAGCCGTGGAGTGCGGTGAGGGCCTCCCGGGGGCTCTCGGCGCCGGTGATCTCCAGCGGCCCGTCGAAGCCCGCGAAGCGGACCCGGTCGTCCGCCGGGCGGCCGTCGTTGAAGGCGCGCATCCAGCGGACGAGCTCGCGGTTGGCGGCCGACGCGCCCCAACCGTGGCTGAATCCCTTCTCCATGACCTCGTCGAGGGTGCCAACCCCCGTGGTGACGTAGGCGTCCACGAGCAGACCCCTCATGCAGTCGCTCTCGATCGTGACCGTCCGACAGCCCTCCTGCTCGACCAGCTGCCGGAACAGTTCGTTGCGCACGGCGAGCAGCGCGTCCTCGCCGTGCGTGGGTTCGCCCAGGGTCAGCAGCCTCGGCCTGCGTCGGAGCAGACCCATGACAGCGGCTGCCTCGACGGCATGGGTGACGTCCTTGATGTCGGTAGCCATGCCTTCAACGGTATCGTTGAAGGCACAGTTGAGACTTTTACGCGATTTCGGCGGGCGCATGGCAAGAAACCTTCAAAGCAGCGGACAGCTTCGGCCTGTCGACCTGGCGCGCGAGCACGGTCTGTCCACGCAGGCGGTCCGGAACTACGAGGAGGCCGGTGCCCTTCCGGCCGCCGCCCGCACGCCGTCCGGATACCGCAGCTACACCTCACTGCACGCGACCGCGCTCCGCGCCTTCCTCGCCCTGCTGCCCGGCCACGGCCACCGGACCGCGACGGCGATCATGCGGGCGGTCAACGAGGGCGCGGCCGAGGAGGCGTTCCGTCTCGTCGACGAGAGCCACGCCCTGCTCCTCGACGACCGCCGGACCCTCCGGGCCGTGGAGAACGCTCTGCGCGACCTGGAGCCCACCACCCCCACGACCGAGCCCGGTGGCACGCGCGTCGCGCCCGGCGCCACGTTCATCGGGCCCCTCGCGGAGATGCTCGGCGTCCGTCCCGCGACGCTGCGCGCCTGGGAACGCGCCGGCCTGGTGCGCCCGCGTCGCGATCCGCTCACCGGGTATCGCGTCTACGACGAGGCCGACGTCCGGGACGCCCGCCTTGTCCACCAACTCAGGCGTGGCGGCTATCTGCTGGAGCAGATCGCCCCGCTGATCACCCAGGTGCGGGCGGCCGGCGGCCTCGGTCCGCTGGAGGCCGCGCTCGGCGACTGGCGCGACCGGCTGTCCACGCGCGGCAGGGCGATGCTGGCCGGGGCCGCCGCGCTGGAGGCGTACCTGTGCGAGCGTGAGCGCGGCTGAGACCCGGCGGCCGACCGCGGAGATCATCGTGCACACGGGCCGTGGGCCACGGGTCCACTCACGTGCCGGGTGTCCTCATCCCTCCCCCGCGCCCAGGCCCTCGCCGCCACCCGCCACACAGCGGCGCAGCCCCGCGACCGACACCTCCTCCAGGCTCTCCGCGAAGATCCGCCCCGGTCGTGCCGGCACAGGCAGCATGGACGGGACGACGAGGACCGTGCAGCCCGCCGCGTCGGCCGAGGCCGCCCCGTCCGGGGAGTCCTCGACGGCCACGCACGCCGCGTCCGGTACGCCGAACCGGCGGGCGGCCGCGCGGTACGGGTCGGGGTGCGGCTTCGTCCGAGCGGTGTCGTCGGCCGAGAGGGTGAAAGCGAAGGAGACGTGCGCGAGCGCGCCCCCGATCACCGAGTCCACCACCGACCGCGGCGAGGCGCTCACGAGGGCGAACGGCACGCCCTCCGAAGCGAGTTCGGCCAGGAGGCGGCCCGCGCCGGGGCGCAGCGGCGCCCCCCGGTCGACCCGTTCCTGGAAGGCGGCGGTGAGTGCCGTCGCCACACCCTCCTCGTCCGGGGTTCCCGTCACGCGTACGAGGTGGGCGGCGGTGTCCTCGACGGCGCGCCCGACGACCTCGGGGGCGTCCGCGTCCGCCAGCCGGTGGCCGATCCGTGCGGCGATCTCCTCCGTGGCCTCCTACCGGAGGACCTCGGTGTCGACCAGGGTGCCGTCCATGTCGAAGAGGAAGGCGGCGAGTTCGGTCACCGCTCGGCCCTCGGCGCGACGAGCGCGGGGTGCGGGGCGAGACCGAGGGTGACACGCGCGCCGGGGGTGAGCGCGGTCGCCTCCCGGGAGGAGAGATCCGCCTTGACGCGCGTACCGGCGTGGTCGAGGTGGACGCGGGTGACGGAGCCGAGGAAGGAGGTGGAGACGACGGTCGTCTCGCCGTCGGCGGCCCCGGTCACGGTGACGTTCTCGGGGCGGACCAGGACGTCGACCTCGCGGAGCTTCGGGTCCTCGCCGTCGACGGGCAGGCGGGTGCCCGCCACCTCGACCTCGCCGGAGTCCATGAGGACGCCAGGAAGCCGGTTCATGGTGCCGACGAACTCGGCGACGAAGGGGGTCGCCGGGCGGCGGTAGAGCTCGGCCGGGGCGGCGCACTGCTCCAGCCTTCCGGCGTTGAGGACGGCGACGCGGTCCGCCATGGACAGCGCCTCCTCCTGGTCGTGGATGACGAAGACCGTGGTGATGCCGAGGGAGAGCTGGAGGCGGCGGATCTCCTCCCGCAGGCTGCGGACGGCCGCCCGATCGAATGGACCGAGGACCGCTGCCGCGCGGGCAGCGTGACCTTCAACGTGAGCAACTCGGTGGGGACGGCGCCGTTGGTGAGAGACCCCGGCTCGCTGCTGATGTGCCCCGGTGCGGGCTCCGCGCCCGGAAACGACGAAGTGGTGGCCGAGATCGCTCTCGACCACCACTTCGCACGACGAGTCGTCGTCGTGTCCGAGGGGGGACTTGAACCCCCACGCCCGATAAAGGGCACTAGCACCTCAAGCTAGCGCGTCTGCCATTCCGCCACCCGGACAAGGTGCGCGTCGCGGTGAGTGATGATCACTCGCGGCGACAAGATGAATATATCAGGGCTCTGACCTGCGCTTCACCTCCGTTTTCCGTGACCGCCTCGGGAGCAGGGACGCCCCGCGACTACCGTTCCTCCACGGAACGGACAGACGTCCTCAGGAACCGCGCCGCGCATGGAGCCGGCACGCCCCCGGAGCGGCTCACCGACCTGGCCGCCGCGCTCGCGCCGTCCGCTCCGTACGCGCAGTCCGCGCAACCCCCTTCACCCCACGACCGTCCGGCCGCCTCGGGTTCCGCCGCCGTGTTCAACGGGCTGATACGCAATCGCGGTTTCGGCGTCGCCGAGCTGCCGTTCCTGGGCCTGTCCCGCAGCGCCCTGCGCGCCATGGTGTCGGACTGGGAGGCGAGCCCTACCGGCGATTCCAGCTCTGCGCCGTGGCCGGCCCGCTCGGATGGACGCTGCCCGAACTGTTCGCCGTCGTGGACGAGCCGCGCCGGGGAACTGCGCCCGGTGGTGCTCTGCCGCCATGTCGGGCGAGTCCTCGAAGCGGCCGTCCCACTGACCACGGCCCGGCTCGCCGAGGCCGCCGAAGAGGCGGGCCGGCTGAGCGTGCGGGAGAACCAGGGGGTGTGGCAGCCCGTCTCCCAGGGCTCGTCGCCGAGTGCCCCGACTTCCTCTGACGACCGGAACGACCCTCGACACATACCGCAATGGACGGCATACGAAGCGTCACCGCCGGTGATTCACTGGCGCCATGCCATTCAAGAACTACGGCGTGCTCGTGGGGACGCTCGACGACCACTTCCGGGACGATCCGGACGACCAGGGGCGCTGGTTCCACGTCAATCTGAAGGTGGACGCGCCCGCCGGGCAGTACCACTGCGCCATCGACGTCGACAGCCACAAGTCCAACGTGGGGGTGCAGTGGAAGACCTTCACGCTCGAAGCCTCCGCTGTCGGGCCGGCCGCCGCCCTCTCCCCCGGCTACCTCGACCTCGCGCCCACCCCCGACTCCGGCGCCCTGGACCATCTGCGCCATCCGGAACTGCTGGACCGCACCGGGGTCCTGTTCGAGCGCCGTCCCCCGTCCTGGCTCCAGGACCTCCTCGACCTGCTGGGCTCGCGACCGTGGCAGGCGGGCTCCAACGAAGACGCCGCCGACGCGCTGGAGCCGATGCTCGTGCCGGGGCGGCGCACGCTCGTCTTCGGCGAACCGTTCGTCGACGACGCCGAGGGAGACCTCGGCATGCACAACATCCATCAGAACCAGGGGGACCCGTTCGGCTCCCAGTGGTGGCCGGAGAACGGCATCTGGCAGGACGGCGCAACGCTCACCCAGCGCCCGGACGGCCGGTACGACGTCTTCCTGAACAAGTTCTCCAGCCAGGCGTCGCGGACGGACAGCGCGGGGCATCCGGTCGCATGACAAGGGCCGCCGCCGGCTGACGCGGCCGGCCGGGGATCGCCCTCGCCGTCCCGGTGCTCCGGCTGCCCGGCTCCTTCGTCCCGGCGGGGACGAACGGCGGTACCGCGGGTGGGCCGCGGCCCCGGCCCACCCGGCCCTCAGCTGCCCGTGAGCTCTCCGCTGAGCCTGCCGTGCAGCGCCGCGCTCGGATCGTTCAGACCGGTGATCTCCACGGTCTTGCCGCGCTGTGCGTACTTCGTCTCGATCGCGTCGAGGACGGCGACGGACGAGGCGTCCCAGACATGGGCCGCCGAGAGGTCGATGACGACCCGGTCGGGGTCCGTGGCGTACGCGAACCGGCCCACGAGTTCGTTGGCCGACGCGAAGAACAGCGCGCCCGTCACCCGGTAGACCACGGTCGTGCCGTCGGGATCGGTCCGGGCGGTCACCTCGGCGTGGTGGGCCACCCGCCTCGCGAAGATCACCATGGCCGTGACCGAGCCGGCGACCACCCCGACGGCAAGGTTGTGCGTGGCGACCACACACACCACGGTGATCACCATGACGGCGATCTCCCCGACGGGCATGCGCCTGAGGGTCGCCGGGGCGATCGAGTGCCAGTCGAAGGTCGCGAAACACACCATCACCATGACCGCCACCAGGGCGGCCATGGGGATGTCGGAGACGACCGGCCCGAAGACGATGCAGAGCACCATCAGGAAGGCACCCGCGAGGAAGGTGGACAGCCGGGTCCTGGCCCCGGACACCTTCACGTTGATCATCGTCTGGCCGATCATGGCGCAGCCGCCCATGCCGCCGAAGAAGCCGGTGACGATGTTGGCGATGCCCTGGCCGATGGACTCGCGGGTCTTGTCGGATCGGGTGTCGGTGATGTCGTCGACGAGCTTGGCGGTCATCAGTGATTCCATCAGGCCGACGAGCGCCATGGCGAAGGCGTACGGCGCGATCGTCGTCAGCGTGTCCGGGGTGAACGGCACGTCCGGCAGACCGGGCGTCGGCAGCGAGGAAGGCAGCTCACCCTTGTCCCCGACGGTGGGTACGGCGATCCCGGCGGCGACGGTCACGGCCGTGAGGATCACGATGGACACCAGGGGCGCGGGGACGACCGCCGTGATCTTCGGGAGGAACACCAGGAGGAACAGGCCGGCCGCGAGGAGCGGATAGACGGCCCAGGGGACGTTCCGCAGCTCGGACACCTGGGTCATGAAGATCAGGACGGCCAGCGCGTTCACGAACCCGACCATCACCGAGCGCGGGATGAACCGCATCAGCTTCGCCACCCCGAGGGCGCCCATGATCACCTGGATGACGCCGGCCAGGATGACGGCGGCGATGAGGTACCCGAGCCCGTGCTCACGGTTCAGCGGTGCGATGACGAGCGCGACGGCGCCGGTCGCGGCCGAGATCATCGCCCGGCGTCCGCCGACGATCGCGATGGTGACGGCCATGGTGAACGACGCGAAGAGGCCGATCGCGGGGTCGACCCCGGCGATGATCGAGAAGGAGATCGCCTCGGGGATCAGCGCGAGGGCGACGACCAGACCGGCCAGCACCTCGGTGCGCCAGACCTTGGCATCGGTCAGCCAGTCGGGACGCAGACGCGCGAGGGAGGCACGGGCGGGTGAAGAGGACAAAGGAGGGGGAACCTGTCACGCGGGGGCACGCCTCGGCGGCGGACGGGACCGGGGCATGTGCGGATCTGCGCCGGGGGCGACGTCGGCCCCGGCATGACGACGGCGGGACCGCGGTCTGCCGCCCTCGCCGTCGGCCATGCTACCGGGGCAGGTCAGGGGCCCGGCTGCTCACCAGGGGCACCGCAGGCCAGGGCGGGTCGCCCGCTCGGTTCCCGCGTGCGGGGCCGGCTCGGACGCCAGGCCGGGTGGCCCGCACAGGGCCCGCATCCACGGCCGGCTCGGACGCCAAGGCCGGGTCGCCCGCGCGGGGCCCGCATGCACGGCCGGCTCGGACGCCAGGCCGGGCCGCCCGCCCGGGGCCCGCATCCACGGCCGGCTCGGACGCCAAGGCCGGGTCGCCCGCACGGGGCCGTGCGTGCCCGGGCCGGGCTCGCGCCACACGGGCCTCGCACCCGCCCGCGTGTACGGGACAGGGCCGGGGCGAGCTCGTCCCGGCCCCGTTCGACGGGACCTTACGGCGCCATCTCGTACGTGCCGGACAGCGCCTCGACACGCTGCCAGACCCGGCCCGAGCGGGCCTCGTCGACGACCGGGCGCCGGACGGCCCCCAGGGCCCACGCCTGCTGCTGCTCGGTGGCGGAGTCCTTGCCGTGCAGCTCGATCGCGTGGGCGGAGAAGTCCCGTACGAGCACGGCGAACAGCTCGTCGAGGACGTCCTCGTCGAGGTCCGTCAGACGGGCCTGCTCCAGGACCAGCTGGCCGTGGACGACGAGCGCGAAGAGCTGGCCGACGGCGAGGAGGAGGTCGAGGTCGCGGCTCTGCTCCTCGTCCGGCGCGGCGGTGCGCACGAACTCACAGAGGGCATCGGCCTGCTCGCGGAACCGGGCGACGTTCGGTACTCCGGCGTACGTGTCGTACGCCGGGCGCCAGTCGTGGAAGCGGACGGATCCCAGGCCGCGGGCCGGTCCCTGCCGGAAGAGGAAGGTGTCGTCGGCCGCGTCCAGCCGGGTCGGTACGGGCTCGTAGTCGGCCGGCGCGAGGAGGTGGTTGCGCATGAACTTCAGGATCAGCGCCAGGTTGACGTGGACCGTGCCCTCCAGCTTCGGCAGGCCGCGGATCTCGACGGCCGCCTGGGCGAAGTAGTTGTCCTTCTCGAAGCCCTTGGCGGCGATGACGTCCCACATCAGGTCGATGACCTTCTCGCCCTCCGTGGTCACCTTCATCTTCGTCATCGGGTTGAAGAGAAGGTAGCGGCGGTCGTCGGGACCGGCGGAGCGGAAGTAGTCGACGGCGCGGTCGCTGAACAGCTTCATGCCGACGAGACGGACGTACGCGTCGGCCAGCTCGCGCCGCACGTGCGGGAAGGCGGTGACGGGGCGGCCGTAGAGGATGCGGTTCTGGGCGTGGGTGACGGCCTCGTACATCGCGTGCTCGCAGATGCCGATCGAGGCGGTGCACAGGTTGAACTTGCCGACGTTGACGGTGTTGAGGGCGGCGTCGAAGGCGGCGCGGCCGGTGTGCAGGACGTCCTCGGCGGCGACCGGGTAGTCCTCCAGCCGGAACTCGCTGACGAACTTCGAGGAGTCGACGACGTTCTTGACGAGGTGGTACGCCGGGTGGCGGCTGTCGGCGGCGAAGAAGACATAGCCGTCGGGGCCCTCGACATCGGTGCGTCGGCCGAAGACGGAGACGAGTCCGGCGGCGTTGCCGTTGCCGATGTAGTACTTGGAACCGGTGGCGCGGAAGCCGCCGTCGGCCCCGGGCTCCAGGAGCATGTCGGTGGAGTAGATGTCGGCGCCGTGCGTCTTCTCGGAGAGACCGAACGCGAACACCTCCCCCTGGGCCAGGAGTTCGGCGGCGCGGGCGCGGGCGGCGGCGTTGTCGCTCTGCCAGACCGGGCCGAGACCGAGGATGGTGACCTGCCAGGCGTACCAGTAGTCGAGTCCGTAGAAGCCGAGGATCTCGTTGAGGGCGGCGATACGGGCGGTGTCCCAGCGCTTGTCCTGCTCGCCCTCGGAGGCGTCGGTCCCGGCCTCGGCGGACGGCGTCAGGAAGGTCTCGAACAGGCCCTCCTTGGCGGAGAAGGCCAGGAAGTCGCCCAGCCAGGCCCGCGTGCGGTAGTCCTCGATCAGCCGGCGCTTGCCGCGCGCCTCGAACCAGTCGACGGTGGCGCGGAGCAGCCGCCGGGTCTCGGGGTCGAAGTGCGCCGGGTCGTAGGTGTGCGGGTTGAACAGCAGCGAGTCGGCCATGGGCTCCGTCTTTCGGTCCGGTGGGGTGCGGTGGAGTGCGGTGGTCGGGGCGGTTCGGGTCGCGTCTCAGCGCGCGGCGGCGAGCCGGTGGAGGGTGGCGAGGACGTCGTCGAGCCATGCGAGCGTCATCCGCTCGTACGCGATGCCACCGCGCAGTACGACGTGCTGGAGCTCCCGGCCGGCGTCGAGCGGGCCGGAGGGGGCGGGCGACTCCTCGCCCGGTCCTGATCCCGCAGCCGGCCCCTGCGCCTGTCCCGGTCCCTGACCGGGTCCCGGGAAGTCGCGTTCCTCGCCGGCGAGGTAGTGGGCGAGGCGCTCGTTGTGCGCGCGCCGGTGCCGCTCGACCTCGTGGATCAGTGCGGCCGGGTCGTCGAAGGCCGCGCCCCGGATCTTCACGGCGAGGTCGTGCCGGATGCTCTCGGGCTCGATGGGTTCGTGGATCCAGCTGGACAGCACGGCCTGGCCCAGATCCGCGACGGTGTACTCCTTCTTGTCCGGACGGCCTTGCTGCGGCACGTCCCGGACGTCGACCCAGCCGTCGCTCTCCATCCGCTTGAGCACGCGGTAGATCTGCTGATGGCTGGCGGTCCAGAAGTACCCGATGGACCGCTCGAAGCGCCGGGCCAGCTCATAGCCGGATCCGGGCTTCTCGAGGAGGGAGACAAGAATCGCGTGTTCGATCGCCACACCCGGAATCCTTCTATGCAACTCGTTGCATAGGCAAGCGCGACCGCCCGGGTGAGACGCGGCTCACCCGGGCGGCGCGGAGACCCGGGCGAGGCCTACCGGGCCCCGTCCTCACGGCGGAGCATCGCCAGTCGGCTCGCCGTACGGTCCAGGTCGCGCAGGAGGCCCGAGTCCTGCGGCAGCCCGGCCAGCGGGTCGGCGCCGATCAGGAACAGGCGTGTGCCGCGGTCGCAGCAGACGTCCGCGAGGTCGGCGAAGCGCTGGCGTCCGTCCGGCGTGCACGAGGCCGGCGGGGGCACACCCTCCAGGACCAGGGTGCCGAAACGCTCGGCGAGCGCCAGGTAGTCGGGCAGCGCGGTGGCGCCCTCGCACAGCACGTCGAAGCCGAACCACACGAGGTCGGCGCGGGCGGCCCTGGCGGGCAGCTCGCGGTGGTGCACGGGCACGAGGACGGCCTCACCCGGCTGCGGCGCCTCCAGCCCCGGCTCGCCCCGCAGGGCATCGCCCCCTCCGCGAGGCAGGCCCCCTTCGCGAACCTCCGCGAGCCGTGAGCCGGCGCCGGGACACGCCGGAAGTCGGCCGGGCCGGACACGTCGAGGACGTCCATCCGTTCCCGGATCCGCTGGATCGTGGGCTCGAAGAGGTGGTGGTGGAGCGGGTCGGGCATCAGGCCGGCGGGCGGGTAGTTGGAGGGCTCCTGCGCCGGGGAGAGGGTGAAACCCCGCTGATCGGCGGCCTGTCGGAGATGGCGTCGCATCGCCTCGCGCTGCTCGCGCAGGGTGTGGTTCACGTGCGGCGACGCCAGCAGCGGGCCCGCAGGCGCCGCCGTCGGGCTCACGTGCGGTCGGCGGCCCTGTCGAGTTCCTCGTCGAGGGCCATCGCGGCGGTGATGAGGGCGAGGTGGGTGAACGCCTGTGGGAAGTTGCCGAGTTGTTCGCCGGTGCGGCCGATCTCCTCGGCGAAGAGGCCGACATGGTTGGCGTACGTGAGCATCTTGTCCATCGCGAAGCGGGCCTGGTCGAGTCGCCCGGCCCGGGCGAGGGCCTCCACGTAGAGGAAGCTGCAGAGCGAGAAGGTGCCTTCGGAGCCGCGCAGTCCGTCGGGGGACGCCTCGGGGTTGTAGCGGTAGACGAGGCTGTCGGTGACGAGTTCGCGGTCCATGGCGTCGAGCGTGGAGAGCCACGAGGGCGCCTTCGGCGAGATGAAGCCGACGAGCGGCATGAGCAGCAGGGACGCGTCGAGCACCTCGCTGTCGTAGTGCTGGACGAAGGCCTTGAGCTCCGGATTCCAGCCGCGTTCCATGACCTGGACCAGGATCGCGTCGCGCTGCGCGGTCCACCGCGGGAGGTCGGCGGGGCGCGCGTACTCGTTGGCGAGCCGGATGCCGCGGTCCAGGGCCACCCAGCACATCATCCGGCTGTACGTGAAGTCCTTGCGTCCGCCCCGTGTCTCCCAGATGCCCTCGTCGGGGCGGTCCCAGTTGTCGCAGAGCCAGTCGAGGAGCGCGGCGAACCCCTTCCACCCCTCGTAGCCGGCGAGTTCGGCCAGATCCTGTGAGTGGGTCATCGCGTAGGCGAACTCTCCGTAGATGTCGAGCTGGAGCTGGCCGGCGGCTCCGTTCCCGGCCCGTACGGGGTAGGAGTCGCGGTAGCCGGACAGGTGCGGCAGGACCTCCTCGGACAGGTGGGGGTCGCCGTCGACCCGGTACATGATCTGCATCGGCTCGCCGCCGGACGGGCGCGCGGCGTGGCCGCGGCCGCCGAGCCAGCGGCGGAAGGCGTCCGCCTCCTCGATGTACCCGAGGTCGAGCAGGACCCGCACCGAGAACGACGCGTCACGGATCCAGGTGTAGCGGTAGTCCCAGTTCCGCTCGCCGCCGATCTGCTCGGGGAGCCCCATGGTGGCCGCGGCGATCGGGGCGCCGGACGGGGCGTAGATGAGCAGCTTGAGCGTGATGGCCGAGCGGTTGACCATGCTCTGCCAGCGGCCCCGGTAGCGGCACCGGCGCATCCATCCGTGCCAGAAGACACGGGTCTCCTCCAGGGCCGTCTGCACGGCCTCCTCGGTGAGGGATTCGGGGGCGGTGGCTCCCGGGGCGGAGGTCTCCAGCACGATCCCGGCCGTCTGGCCGTGCCGGAGGGTGACGGTGGCGCGCACGTCCTGCCCGTCGGCCTCCAGGGGGACGCTGCTCCGCAGGTGGACGTCGAGGCCGGGGCCGTGGAAGGTGGCGGCGGCGTCGTCGAGCGCGAGGTTGTGCGGCGCGCGCCCGTAGTCGAAACGCGGCCGGCACGTGACGTCGAAGGTGAGGGTGCCGCGCACGACCCGCAGGGCCCGGACGAGGCGGTGCCGGTCGGTGGGTACGTCCGGGCGGTCGCTCACCGGCATGAAGTCGACCACCTCGCCCACCCCCTCCGGGGTGAGGAACCGGGTGATCAGGACGGCCGTGTCGGGCAGGTAGAGCTGGCGGACGGTGACGTCGTCGTGCGCGGGGGCGATGGTGAAGTGGCCCCCGCGCTCCTGGTCGAGCAGTGAGGCGAAGATGCTCGGGGAGTCGAACCGGGGCGCGCAGAACCAGTCGACGGCGCCGTCGGCGGAGATCAGGGCGGCGCTCTGCAGGTCGCCGATCAGACCGTGGTTGGCGATCGGGGGGTACTCGGGCACGAGCGACCTCGATTTCTCCCGCGGCTCCGGGCCTTCGGCGCCACTCCTCAGCGCCGCCTCGGTGCCCCTCCTCGGTCCACGGAACCGGCCGCCGGTCGCCTCGGCAACGCGGAGGGACCGACCGGGCGAACTCCGCCATGTCTCCGCAGGCCTCTGTGCGCACTCCCTTCCCCGCTGTCCGACCGGTCGGTATGTTGCCGGTGATGTCGCTCGCGCTGCCGACCGTGCTGTCGCCCGCGGTTCCCCCCTGTCGCGCTGCTCGCGACCGCCGAGTTCTCCTGGAGGACGCCATGCAAGAGACCCCGCCGACCGACGGGTACTGCGACCCCCGCTTCGCCGCCGTACGGGAGGCCTTCGAGGACAACTTCCGCACGAGGGAGGAGCTCGGGGCCGCCGTGACGGTCCAGCTCCACGGCGAGACCGTGGTCGACCTGTGGGCCGGCTGGGCGGACGCCGCCCGCACGCGCCCGTGGGAACGCGACACCGTGGTGAACGTATGGTCCACGACCAAGGGCGTGACGGCGCTCTGCGCCCATCTGCTCGCGGACCGGGGGCTGCTCGACCTGGACGCGCCCGTCGCGGTCTACTGGCCCGAGTTCGCCGCCGCCGGCAAGGAGGGGCTTCCCGTACGCCACCTCCTCTCGCACCGTGCAGGGCTGTCCGGCCTGCGCGAGCCGCTCACGCTCGCCGAGTTCTACGACTGGGAGGTGACGACGGCACGGCTCGCGGCCACGGAGCCCTGGTGGGAGCCCGGCACACGGTCCGGCTACCACGCCATGACGTACGGCTTCCTGGTCGGCGAGGTGATCCGGCGCATCACGGGACGCCTGCCCGGAGCGTTCCTCCACGACGAGATCACGGGGCCCCTCGGTATCGACTTCACGATCGGCCTGCCGGAGAAGGACGCGGCCCGGGCCGCCGAGCTCGTCCACCCCCGCGCTTCGCGCGCGAGCGAACAGGCGGCGGCATTCGCCCGGTTGGAACCCGCCGCGCAGGCCGCCCTGGCCAACCCGCTCGTCGGCGCCACCGAGGCCAACTCCCCCGCGTGGCGCGCCGCCGAGCTGCCCGCGGCCAACGGCCACGGGACGGCGCGCGCGGTCGCCCGGCTGTACGGCTTCCTCGCCGGCCACGGCGAAGCCGACGACCACCGGCTCCTGTCCCCGGCGGCCGCCGAGAGGGCCCGTGAAGGACAGGGGGCCTGCCGGGACCTGGTTCTGGGCGCGGGCTTCGCCCACGACACGGAGTGCGCCCTCGGCCTCTGGCTGAGCGGCCCCCATGCCTCGTACGGCCCGAACCCGCGCGCCTTCGGCCACGACGGCTTCGGCGGTTCCTGCGGCCTGGCGGACCCGGAGTCGGGGGTCTCCATGGGGTACGTGATGAACCGGATGGGCCCGCACATCGCGGACGACCCCCGGAAGACGGCCCTGGTCGAGGCGGTGTACACGGCGCTCTGACGCCGGGCTTCGACGGGAACCGGCCATCCCGCCGACCCGGACGGAGGGCACGATTCCGGCATTGAGGGGCGCCCGCGGCCGGACCACGAGCGCGCGGCCGCCCATCCCGTCGCCGCCGGAGCGCCCGCCCAGGCCCGCGCCGCCCGGCCGGAAGCACGGCCGCATCTGTGCGGGTGCTACTCCCCCGGCGAGCATCCGGCGTTCCGCTCGCCGGGGCACGGTGGCGATGGCGCGGGAGGCGCGGGATCGGGATGCGCCGAAGGGGCTGAACTGGGGAATCGGTACGACCTCTTCCGCTTTCCGTGCCGATCGGATCACCTTCGACTCGGAGCCGGACCAGGCCTCCTGAAAGGACATCAGTAAATTTCCGTAAGCATGTGCACACCCTCGCCCGGTCGCTCCCGCCACGACGCCCGTCAGGACCCGATGGGCACCCCCCGACGCTTGAACCACATGAACGCGCGTAGATAGGCCGAAAGGCGTTCTTGCCGCCGGGCCGCCCGGATTCGAGGATTCCCCTGTCGAGATTGACAGGTTCATGGCGAGCCGGACTGCCTCGCCGGAGATCCGTCCGCTCGGCGCCGAAGGGATCGCCCACCCAGCGGTTCCCCCCACTCCCCCACCGGAGGATCCAGTGAACCTCAAGCGTCTGTCCCCCCTCGGCGGCGCGGCCAAGGGCGCACGGCTGATCGCCGTGGCCTCCGCCCTGCTCGCCGCCTCGGCGCTTGCCGTCCCCGCCTCGTCCGCCGCCACGACCGTGGAAGCCCGGGCCACCGCCGCCCAGCTCGCCGTCGCCGACCAGGCCGTACGCGGAGCCGACGTCCCCGGCACCGCGTGGTACACCGATCAGGCGACCGGAAAGATCGTCCTCACCGCGGACTCCACCGTCTCCGCCGCCGAGATCGCCAAGATCAAGAAGGCGGCGGGCGACCGCGCCGCCAGCCTGGAGATCAAGCGGACGCCCGGCACCTTCAACAAGCTCATCGCGGGCGGCCAGGCCATCTACGCGGGCGGCGGGCGCTGCTCGCTCGGCTTCAACGTCCGCAGCGGCTCCACCTACTACGCCCTGACGGCCGGTCACTGCACCAACATCGGCAGCACCTGGTACACCAACTCGTCCAACACCACGGTGCTCGGCACCCGGGCCGGCACCAGCTTCCCGACCAACGACTACGGCATCATCCGGCACTCCAACGCCTCCGCGGCGGACGGCCGCGTCTACCTCTACAACGGCACCTACCGCGACATCACCGGTGCGGGCAACGCGTCCGTCGGCCAGTCGGTGCAGCGCAGCGGCAGCACCACCGGCCTGCGCGGCGGAACGGTCACCGGCCTCAACGCGACCGTCAACTACGGCGGTGGCGACATCGTCTACGGCCTGATCCAGACCAACGTCTGCGCCGAGCCCGGCGACAGCGGCGGCGCGCTCTTCTCCGGCACGACGGCGCTCGGCCTGACCTCCGGCGGCAGCGGCAACTGCTCCAGCGGCGGCACGACGTTCTTCCAGCCGGTGACGGAGGCGCTGAGCGCGTACGGCGTGAGCGTCTTCTAGCACCGGACGCACAGGCGGCTCCGCGATCCGCGCGGTCGGCGGCCTCCGGGGATCCACGAACCGCACGTCGTACGCACAGGCCGGCGGCCCTCAGGGCCGCCGGCCTCGTGACACTCGCGGAACCGCCGCGGCGGGCGGTGAAGACCGCGGGACCTCGCACTCATGGACTCCTGGTCGGTTGACACCCGCCCGGCAGTCGCCGCCCGGCGTCGGCAGGTGGCCGGCTCAGCGATCCAGTTCCTTGTGGACGGTCTCCGGCAGCCGGAGGTACACCGCCGAGGAGACGAGGCACAGGACGGCCACGTACCAGGGGAAGAGACCGGGGACGTCCCACTCCTTGAAGAGCGTGCCCACGTACGGTGCCGTGCCGCCGAAGAGCGCCACCGTCAGCGAGTAGGGGAAACCGATCCCCGCCGCCCGCACGCGCGCGGGGAACATCTCCGCGTTCACCGCGGCGGAGATCGAGGTGAAGCCGGTCAGCAGCACCATGCCCGCGCACTGCACCAGGAGGAGGGAGAGGAACGATCCGTCGAGCGCGCGCAGCAACGGCACACCGAGGACCGCGAATCCTATGCCGAAGAAGAGCAGGGACGGCTTGCGGCCGAAGCGGTCGGACAGCAGTCCGCCGACCGGTTGCAGCAGCGCGAAGAACGCCAGGGACAGGGTCCCGGCAAGCAGCGCGTCCGCCTTGTCGATGCCGGTGTTGAGCTCCGCGTACGTCGGCAGGTAGGAGGTCCACGTGTAGTACGCGAGGGTGCCGCCGGCCGTGATGCCGCCGATCAGCAGCGAGGCGCGGGGGTGGTGGCGCAGGGCCTCGAAGAGCCCCGGGCGGGGAGCCTCGCGCTGGGCGACGCTCCGGGTCTCCTCGGCGCCCCGGCGGATCCAGAGGCCGGCGAGGCTGAACACCGCTCCGAGCAGGAAGGGGATCCGCCAGCCCCAGTCGTTCATCCGGTCCTCACCGAGCCGACTGACCAGCAGGGCGACGATGCCGGAGGCGGCGAGCTGCCCGGCGGAGGTGGAGACGTACTGGAAGGAGGAGAACAGACCGCGCCTGCCGGGCCCCGCCGACTCGACGAGGAAGGTGGTCGAGGCCGCGAACTCCCCACCCACCGAAAGCCCTTGAAGAAGCCGGGCGATCACGAGCACGACGGGGGCGAGGACGCCTGCCGCGGCATACGTCGGGGTGAGACCGACCAGCAGGCTGCTGCCGCCCATGAGGAGGATCGTCGCGGTGAGGGCGGTCCGCCGTCCGCGCCGGTCGGCCAGCGTTCCCATGAGGAGTCCGCCGACGGGGCGCATGAAGAAGCCGACGGCGAAGACGGCGAAGGTCGACAGGAGGGGGACGAGGGAGTTCCCCGAGCTCTTGGGGAAGACCTGGTTCGCGAGGTAGGCGGCCAGGAAGGTGTACGCGTACCAGTCGTACCACTCCACCGCGTTGCCGACGGAGGCCGCGAGGAGCTGACGTAACGGGCGCCGGGAGGAGGGAGGTTGTGGCGGGGCCGCGGGATCGAAGGAGGTCGTCGCGGTGGCATGGGGAGGGGTGGCGCGCGGAGTGGCGGCATCGGGAGGCGTGGCATGGGGAGGGGCGTCGTGGTGCCCGGGAGGCGTGTCGGTCATGATCACGCCCTGCCCCGGCTCACCCCGCCCTACGCTTCAGTCCACCGGCCAGGTGTGCGCCGGCGCGTTCAGATGCATGTACTCGATGTACTGCTGTGTCATCCGCCGCAGAGCCTGATGCCGGTCCGCGTGGTCGATGTCGTGGATGTGGTGGAACATCTCGGACTGCCACTGCGCGCCGTTGCGACCGCTGACGCAACGCTGCTCGATGACTCCGAGGAGGGGCTCCCGCCGGGACGCCTCCAGGCCCATCCGTTCGAGGCCGCGGTCCGCGAGCGGCAGCAGCCTTCGCAGGACCAGCTCGGTCACCGGGACCTCGCCCATCCCGGGCCAGTACACCTGCGCGTCGATGCCGTGGCGGGCGGCGGTGTGCAGATTGTCCTCCGCGGCCGCGAAGGACATCCGTGACCAGACCGGCCGGTCCTCGTCGACCAGCGCCCGGATCAGCCCGTAGTAGAGCGCGCCGTTCGCCAGTGTGTCGGCGACGGTGGGCCCGGCAGGGAGCACCCTGTTCTCGACACGGAGGTGCGGGACGCCGTCGACCACGTCGTAGACGGGACGGTTCCAGCGGTAGACGGTGCCGTTGTGGAGGGTGAGCTCGGACAGTCCCGGGGCTCCGCCCCCGTCGAGCGTCTCCTCCGGGTCCTCGTCGTCGCAGAGCGGCAGCAGGGCCGGGAAGTAGCGCGCGTTCTCCTCGAAGAGGTCGAAGACGGAGGTGATCCACCGCTCGCCGAACCACACCCGCGGCCGCACACCCTGCACCTTCAGCTCGTCGGGGCGGGTGTCGGTGGCCTGCTCGAAGAGGGGGATGCGCGTCTCGCGCCACAGCTCCTTGGAGAACAGGAACGGCGAGTTCGCCGCCAGTGCCACCTGCACGCCCGCCACGGCCTGGGCGGCGTTCCAGTAGTCCGCGAACTCGTCGGGCGACACCTGGAGGTGGAACTGGGTGCTGGTGCACGCCGCCTCCGGCGTGATCGTCTCCGCGTGGGTACGCAGCCGCTCCACGCCGTCCACGGAGATCAGCAGGTCCTCGCCGCGGGCGGCGAAGATCTGCTCGTTCAGCAGGTGGTAGCGGGGGTTCTCGGAGAGCGACGTGGGACCCGCGTCCTCCAGCTCCAGGGTCGGCAGGATGCCGATCATGACCAGATGCGCGCCGATCCCCGCCGCCTGCTGCTCGGCGTGGTTGAGCGCGTCACGGATCTCCTGCTCCCAGGAGTCGGGACCGCCGCCCGCGCTGAGCCGACGCGGTTCGAGATTGATCTCCAGATTGAACCGGCCCAGCTCGGTCGACCAGGCGGGATCCGCGATCGCCTCCAGGACGTCGGTGCTGCGCATGGCGGGTTCGCCGGCCGCGTCCACGACGTTCAGCTCGATCTCCAGACCGACCTGCGGCCGCTCGAAGTCGAACCGCGACTCGCGCAGCATCCGCGCGAACACGTCGAGGCACGTGTGCATCTTGTTCCGGAACCGGCGACGGTCTTCACGGGTGAACTCCTGCGCCGGAACATCACGTCCCATCGGGCCCTCCCGAGTCTGGTCGGCACGGACCTCCACCATCCAGCGTCCCACTCCCGGGGCCGGCCAACCACCGATGCGGATCGCAGGCGCGTGCCGGGCGCACCGGGCATGCGGGCTCCGGAAAGCCCTCGGTGCGTGTCGGTGCCCGGGCGTAGGCTTCATCACGCCGATGACGAAGCACGACAGCGTGACAGGACGAGGGCGGGGGCGCATGACGGCTGACGCAGCTGGAACGAAGACCGGGGGGACCGGACCGAGCGGGCCGGTCTCGACGTGGGGATCGGCCCTCGACTCGGTCGTCGTGTACGCGCAGGGGGCGCTCTGCCGCCGCCTGGCCCGGGGGCCCCTGCCCCCGGACGGCCGGGTGCGCGTCACGGGGCTGCCGCGCTCGCTGGACCCCGGCTCGCTGCGGGCCCGGGTCCTCGGCGTCTCCGGGACGAGGGTCACCGAGGCCAGGATCGAGATCGCGGCCGAGCCGCTGGGCACCGCCTCCGGCGAGCCGGAGGGGTTGCGACGCGAGGTCGAGCGGCTGCGCGACGCGTACGCGGCGGCGGAGGGGCGCCGGGACCGGCAGCAGGGACTGATCGCGGAGGTCGGTGGGCTGCGCCCGGTGCCGCCGGCCCGCAAGCGCGACGACCCGCATCGCCGCACCCCTGTCGACGCGTGGCTGGAGCTCGCCGACTTCGTCGACGAGCGGCTCACCGGACTGCACACCCGGCTCTCCGAGCTGGAGGAGGAACTGCTCCGGGCCGCGCACGAGCTGTCCGTCGCCACGGACCGGCTCGCCCGTGCCTCCAGCGCCACCCCGTCGACGCACGTGGAGACCACGGTGTCCGCCGTCCTGACCCTCGTGGGAGCGGACGATGACGCCGAGGCGGGCGGCGGGCCGCAGGCCGACTCGGAACCGCGTCTCGAACTGGAGCTGGAGTACGGGGTGCCCGGCGCCGTCTGGGTGCCGGCCTACCGTCTCACCCACCGTCAGGGCGACGGCACCGGCCGCCTGGTGCTGCGCGCCTCGGTCGCCCAGCGCACCGGCGAGGACTGGACCGGAGTACGGATCGCCCTGGCCACCGCCGATCTGCGGCGGCGCACCGACCTGCCGAAGCTCCGCTCGATCCGGATCGGACGCCGTCAGGCGGCCCCGGCTCCTTCCGGCTGGCGCGAGCCTCCGGCGGGGCTCGCCGACCTCTTCACCGGATACGTGGGCGCGGGCCCGCGTCCTCTCGCGCCCCGCGCCCCCGGGGCCGGGGCACCGAGGGCGGCGGCCGGGGGCGGCGCGCCGCCGCCCGTTGCCGCAAGGGGAGGCTTCGTGCCCGATCCCGTACCGCTGTCACCGCCGCTGACCGCCGGTGGGCCGCCGATTCCGCCGCCGGCGCCACAGGCCTACGGCGCACCGCCGCCGGGAGGCGGGTACGGCTCCGCCCCCGATGCCTTCGGACGCGAGGCTTCGCCCGACGTCGCCCGGCGGTCGCCGACCCAGCCCGGTGGGATGCCGCGCGGCGCCGGTCAGTCCTTCGCGGGCGCCCCGGCACCCGCTGCCATGGCCCCCGCGCCGCCCGGTGCCGCCCCGGCACCGCCGCCGCCCCCACCGCCCGGGCCGCCGCGGCCGGGCGGCGACGAGCTCGACTACGCCGCTCTGGTGCTCTCCGGCCCGGACGAGCCGGGTGCGCGCCGAGGCCGCCTGTTTCCCGCCTCGTCCTTCGACGCGGTGGCGGCCGAGTACCGCCGTCGCGCCGATGCCGTGGCCTCGCTGCCGCTGCCCGGACATGCCGTTCGGCCGCGCGAGTCCGCCGGTTCCTTCGACCACCGCTTCGACGCCGCCGCCCGCGCCGACGTGCCGTCGGACGGCACCTGGCACACCGTCACCGTCGGGGAGATTCCGGTCGGTCTGCGCACCGAGTACCTCTGCGTGCCGTCCGTGGAGCAGACCGTGTACGCGACGCTGGTCCTCTCCAACGCCACGGACCAGGCGCTGCTCGCCGGCCCGGTGGAGGTCACCGTCGACGACGACTTCCTGCTGACCACAGCGCTGCCCACGCTCGCACCCGGCGGCGTACGCCGGGTGGGACTCGGACCGGCCGAGGGGATCCGGGTCACCCGCCGCACGCAGCTCAACGAGTCGACCGCCGGCCTGCGCAACAACATCACCGTGCTCGACCACCGCGTCCACGTCGAACTGGCCAACGGGCTCGCGAGGCCCGTGACGGTCGAGGTCCGCGAGCGGGTGCCGGTCACCTCCGACGCGGACGTACGCATCGAGGAGCGGGCCGGCTGGGCGGCGCCCGAGGACGGCGGGACGTCCGAGCGGCATGCTCCGGGCACCCGCGTCTGGCGCGTGGACCTGCCCGCCGGTGGCACCACCGCCCTCGACGGCGGTTACGAGATTCGCATCCCGGCCGGCAAAGCCCTGGTCGGCGGCAACCGCAGGAGCTGAGACACACCATGTCCACCGCCTCGAAGACGAGCGCCGGCGACGGCACGGCCGTGCCGTCGGCCCGCGTGCCCGCGGCCCCCGTCCCCGTCACCCCCGCCCCCGTCACCGCCGTCACCTGTCTGGAGGACCGCGCCCACATCGAGCGCGCCGTCGAGCTGGACCTGGCGGGCGGGGTCCAGCGGCTGCGGCTCGGGCCGGTCAGTGCGCTGGCCGTCGACCGTACCCTCCATGCCGAGCTGACCTCCGGTCACCCGGCCACCGTGATCGACGTACGCGTCGTCCGCAGCTGGGAGCCGCGCGCGCCGCGGCCGGCCGCCGACGACTCCGCGCTGCGCCACCGCGCCCACGCCCTCGACGAGGAGCGGCGTGCCCTGGAGCAGCGGCGCGACCGGCTCCGGACCCGCCTCGACGTACTCGGCCGCCTCGCCACCGATGTCCTGCGGGACATCGGTGAGGGAGCCGGATCCGGGGAGGCCGAAGGCCCCCGCTGGGCCCGCGAACTCGATCGGGTGGACGCCGAGCGGGCCACGTTCGGCGAGCGACTCCGTACCACTGACGCCCGGTTGTCCGCGCTGGCCGCCGAACTCGGCGAGGTCCGGCGGGCCCTGGAGTCCACGGAGGAGGAACCCGCCGAGCTGGTGGCCCATGTCGAGCTGACCGTGGAGGCCACGGCCGCCGGCCCTGTCGGACTTCGCCTGAGCCACCTCGTCCCGTGCGCGTTGTGGCGGCCCGCCTACCGGGCCGTGCTCGACGGCACCTCCGTGACCCTGGAGACCGACGCGATGGTCTGGCAGCGCACGGGCGAGGACTGGACCGGCGTCGCGCTGACGCTGTCGACCGCCAGGTCGGCGCTGGCCACCGAACCGCCGTCGCTGGGCGAGGACCGGCTGACCCTCAAGGACCGTACGGCGGCGGAGCGCCGCACGGTCGACGTCGAGCTGCGCGAGGAGGACATCAGCGACCTGGGTCCCGTCCCGGTCCTCGGGCTGCCCGGTGTGGACGACGGCGGCGAGACGCGGGTGCTGCACTCCCCCACGCCGGTCTCCGTGCCCTCGGACGGCCGCGCGCACCGGGTGCCGCTCTCCGTCTTCAGTACGGCGGCCGGCAGCGAGTACGCCTCCTCGCCCGAGGTGTCTCCCCTGGTCACCCAGGTGGTGCGGTTCGACAACCTGTCCGGGCACGTGCTGCTCGCCGGACCCGTCGACCTGATCCGTGGCAGTGGCTTCGGCGGCCGGGGCACTCTCGAATTCACCACCCCAGGCGCCCCGGTCGAACTCGCCTTCGGCAGCCGCGACGACCACAGGGTGGTCCGGGAGACGGAGGAGACCCGGGACACCACCGGGCTCACACAGCGGACGGTGGTCACCCGCACGGTCCGGCTGCATGTGTCCCGGTTCTCGGCTCCCGCGGAGTCGGACGACCGCGTGGTGGTGCTCCGGGAACGGATCCCGGTCTCGGAGGTCTCGGCGGTGGAGGTACGGCTCCGCAAGGAGGCCTGCTCCCCGGCGCCCGACACGGTCGACGCCGAGGGCATCGCCCGCTGGGACGTCACTCTGCCGCCCGGCGGCCGGCGCACGGTCACGCTGGTGTACGAACTGTCGGCGAGCTCCAAGGTCGCCGGGCTCTGACGGAGGGCCGGGGGCCGGAAGGCGGAGTCCGGAGGAGTCCCGCCGCGCAGGCTGCCACGGCTGCGCCGGGGCCTCCCGCAGGACGGGGTGGAGGTCACCGTGGGGGGTTCGGCGCGCCCGGCGCCGGACCCCCCGGAGCGCACTCCGGGCACAGCCCCCAGTAGGTGACCTCCGCCTCGGCCACCGTGAAGCCGAACCGGTCCTCGGCCGGGAGGTCGGCCAGCGCGGCCACCGGGTCGCCGGTCGGGTGGACGTCCCGGACGGTGCCGCAGCCGGAGCACACCAGGTGCTGGTGCGGGTGGTGCGCGTTCGGGTCGTACCGCTTCGCACGGCCGTGGACGGAGACCTCCACGACCTCGCCGAGCCTGCCCAGTTCGCCCAGGATGTTGTAGACGGTCGCCCGGGAGATCTCCGGCAGCCGCTCCGCGGCGCGGGCGTGCACCTCGTCGGCCGTGAGGTGGACGTGCTCGCCGTCGAGGACCTCGGCGACGACGCGCCGCTGGGAGGTCATCCGCCAGCCGCGCCCGCGCAGCCGTTCCAACAGGTCGCTCATAGGATTTCACCTTTCTCACATGAATTCCGAGGACGGGAATATCGCCGGCCGTCGAACCGGGCCGCCGACGCCTTTTCGGATTCCGCCCGCCTGTTACGCGGCGGCGCTCTGCGTGTTCTCTTAGCAGTGCGGTCCTCAGTGCGCGACCATACGGACGCCGAGTCGCCGTGCTCGACACCTGAGAAGCAGACGACGTCACGAGCACGCGGCCGGCAGACGGAAACATCGCGACAGGAAGAAGGACGTACGTGTCCGGCAGCGACAGCGAGAACCCGGCAATCCCCTCCCCGGCCCCGAAGGAGACGCCCCCCAGGACGAACCGGGACTGGTGGCCGAACCAGCTGGACCTCACGGTCCTCCACCAGCACTCGCCCCAGGCCGATCCGATGGACGAGGACTTCGACTACGCATCGGAGTTCGCGACCCTGGACGTGGACGCGCTGAAGCAGGACGTCTTCGAGGTGATGACCGCCTCGCAGGACTGGTGGCCGGCCGACTACGGCCACTACGGGCCGCTCTTCATCCGGATGAGCTGGCACGCGGCGGGGACGTACCGCATCGAGGACGGCCGGGGCGGTGGCGGCTCCGGCGCGCAGCGTTTCGCGCCGCTCAACAGCTGGCCCGACAACGCGAGCCTCGACAAGGCGCGCCGGCTCCTCTGGCCGGTCAAGCAGAAGTACGGCCGGAAGATCTCCTGGGCCGACCTTCTGGTTTTCGCCGGTAACTGCGCCATGGAATCCATGGGATTCAAGACGTTCGGATTCGGCTTCGGCCGAGAGGACATCTGGGAGCCCGACGAGGTCTTCTGGGGCCCCGAGGACACCTGGCTCGGTGATGAGCGCTACCGCGGCGACCGGGAGCTCTCCGGTCCTTTCGGCGCCGTGCAGATGGGCCTGATCTACGTCAATCCGGAAGGCCCCAACGGCAATCCGGATCCGATCGCCGCGGCCCGGGACATTCGCGAGACGTTCGGTCGCATGGCGATGAACGACGAGGAGACGGCCGCGCTGATCATCGGCGGCCACACCTTCGGCAAGTGTCACGGCGCGGTCGACCCCTCGTGCATCGGTCCGGAGCCGGAGGCCGCCCCCATCGAGCAGCAGGCCATCGGCTGGCGCAACACGTGCGGTAGCGGCAAGGGCGCCGACGCGCTCACCAGCGGCCTGGAGGGCGCGTGGACCACCGCGCCGACGAAGTGGGACAACGGCTTCCTGGACAACCTCTTCCGGTACGACTGGGAGCTGACGACGAGCCCGGCCGGCGCCCAGCAGTGGACCCCCACGGACCCCGCCGCCCAGGGCACGGTGCCCGACGCCCACGATCCGTCGAAGCGGCACGCTCCGATCATGCTGACGACGGACCTCTCCCTGAAGCTCGACCCGGTCTACGGGCCGATCTCGAAGCGCTTCCACGAGAACCCGGACCAGCTCGCGGACGCCTTCGCCCGCGCCTGGTACAAGCTTCTGCACCGCGACATGGGGCCCGTCTCGCGGTACCTCGGCCCGTGGATCCCCGAGCAGCAGCTCTGGCAGGACCCCGTCCCCGCGGTCGAACACGCGCTGGTCACCGACGCGGACGTCGCCGACCTCAAGCGCCGGATCCTCGACTCGGGTCTCTCCGTCTCCCAGCTGGCCACCACCGCGTGGGCGTCGGCGGCGAGCTTCCGCGGCACGGACAAGCGGGGCGGCGCCAACGGCGCACGGATCCGGCTCGCACCGCAGAAGGACTGGGAGTCCAACGCCCTCCCCGAGGTGACCGAGACGGTGACGGCCCTCGACCGGATCGGGCAGGAGTTCAACGCCGCCCAGACCGGCGGGGTGCGGATCTCGCTCGCCGACATGATCGTCCTGGGCGGCTGCGCGGCCGTCGAACAGGCCGCGAAGAACGCGGGCCACGACATCACCGTCCCGTTCTCGCCGGGGCGCACGGACGCCTCGCAGGAGCAGACCGACGTGGAGTCGTTCGCGGTGCTCGAACCGCGGGCGGACGGGTTCCGCAACTACCTCCGCACGGGCGAGAAGCTGTCGCCGGAGACCCTCCTCCTCGACCGCGCCGCCCTGTTGACGCTGACGGCGCCCGAGATGACGGTCCTCGTCGGCGGCATGCGGGCGCTGAACACCGGTTTCCGCCGGTCCGGGCACGGGGTGTTCACCGACCGGCCGGAGTCCCTGACCAACGACTTCTTCGTGAACCTGCTCGACATGGGCACGGAGTGGAAGCCGTCGACGGCCACCGAGAACGTCTACGAGGGACGGGACCACGGCACGGGCGAGGTCAAGTGGACCGCCACCGCCGCCGACCTCGTCTTCGGCTCGAACTCCCAGCTCCGCGCACTGTCGGAGGTCTACGGATCCCGGGACGCGGGCGAGAAGTTCGTCCGTGACTTCGTGGCGGCGTGGACCAAGGTGATGAACCTGGACCGGTTCGACCTCTCCTGACCCGGCACCCGGAGCTGTCCGGCCGCCCGGCATCCGGCCGGGCGGACCGGGGCGCCTCCGGTGCTCACTCCTCCAGGAGACGGCGGGCCTCCGCCAGGAGGCGCAGGAGTTCGGCCCGCGCGGGGTCCTCGGGAGCGGCGGGCTCCGTCCCGCGAGGTGCGTGGGTGGTGAGGACGTGCAGGGCGACGGCGGCCTGCCGGGCGAAGAGGCTCAGCAGGTCGAGCTCGGACAGACTGGACCGGGCCTGCGGAGACGGGTCGAGGACCTCCAGTACGCCGAGGACCCGGTCTCCGTGCACGAGCGGCGCGGCCATCAGGGCGTTCGGAACGAAGCCGGTGGACTTTGCGACGTCCCGGTCGAAGGACGTGCTGTCGTGCAGGTCGTCGACGACCATCGGCTCGCCCGAGGCGGCGACCCAGCCGGCGATCCCCCGGCCGGCCGGGAAGCGACGGCCCACCAGGAACTCCTGGCCCTGCCCGGAGACGGCCTCGAAGACGAGCTCGTCCGCTGCCGCCTCCAGGAGCAGGATGGAGCTCGCCTCGGCGCCGAAGATGGCGCGCGCGGTGTCCACGACCGACTGCAGGAGCTCCGCCATGGCCGGATCGGGCGGGGGCGCGGAGGGGACGGCGGGGGCGATCGTCTGAGCCATGGGGGTTCCCTTCCGGCGCCGGTCGTTACCGGCTGCCGTGGACACGGACGTTGGCGGCGGACAGGTACAGGGCGTTCTTCAGCTGGAACGGCGTCAGCCGGGGTCGGCTCGACAGGATCCGCGCGCAGAGCCCGGCGACGAACGGGGTGGCGAAGCTGTTGCCGGAGGTACGGATCGAGGTACCGCCGAGCCAGGCCACCTGCACCCGCTGACCGGGGGCGAAGAACTCCACGGGTGGCTCGGGGTTGTAGAGGTGGAGGTCCGGGTCGTCCTCCTGGTGGCTGCCGACCGAGATCACCGAGGAGAAACGCCAGGGAAAGCTCTCCACGTGGGTGTTGTGCGCGGAGGCGACGATCACGGTCTGCTGGAAGTACGCCTCGTCGGCCAGCCGCCGCAGTTCCTCGACGAAGCGGTCGCGGCTGGTGGAGAGGCTGAGGTTCACGACGTCGAAGCGCTGGCGGACGGCCCACCGGATCCCTTCGAGGAGGATGTCGCCGCTGCCGGAGAACCGCTCGCCGAGCACCCGGACGCTGGACAGCTCGCAGTCCGGGGCGGTGCGGCGGATGATCCCGGCGCAGGCGGTGCCGTGGCCGCAGGCGTCGCCCTCGTCGGTCTCCTCGACGTGGACACCGTCGTCGTCCTTGAAGACGCGCCAGGACTGCGCGACGGGACCGACCATGGGGTGGTCGCGCTCGACCCCGGAGTCGACCACACAGACGCGTACGCCGCGGCCGGTCCCGCCGAGCAGACCGCCCTCGGGCGGCTCCGGTGGATGGTCTGCCTCGACGGGTACGTCGGCGGGGCCGCGGCCCCGGAGGCCCCAGGTGAGTCCGGGGGCGGGGGCCGGTCGCTGGCCGGTGGTCATCGCTGGGCGTCCTTTCCGGTTCCGTCGGCCGCCGGGCCGACGGAACCGGGCCCGTCGTCCCGGAGGCCCTGGCAGCGCACGGCGACGGCCTCGGCCTCGCGTGCGGCGGGGAGATGGCCCTTGGCGGCGAAGCTCCACCGGGCGCGCAACGCCGCCTCGGCCGCGTCCCTCGTGTGCCCCAGGGCGAGAGCGGTACGGGCCGCGTCGAGTGCGGCGAGACCCTGGACGATGGGCGAGTCGGTACGGACGGCGGTGGCGAGCGCCCGGTCGGCCAGGCGGGTGGCGGTCGCGGCGTCCCCTCGCTCCGCGGCGATCCGGGCGCGCAGGCCGTCGAGGTCGGCCGATTCGGTGCGCGGCCGGGCCGCCTCGGACGGCCCTCCCGTGGGCTCGAGTTCGGCGAGGGTGTCGTGTGCGGCGCGCCGGTCGCCGAGATCGAGCCGGATGCGGGTGGCGTCGAGGAGGGCGCTGCGCAGGAGCCCGGTGGCGCCGAGCGCCCGCGCGGCGGCCGCGGCCCGCTCCAGGCCGAGGAGGGCCTCCTCGCGGCGGCCGGCCAGATCGTCGACGGTGGCGGTGAAGAGGGGCAGGAAGGCGTCGGTCTCGGCGTAGCCGAGCCGCTGGGCGAGCTGTCCGGCCTCCGCGAGGCAGGCGAGCGCGCCGTCACGGTCGTCGTGCAGGGCGAGGACCACGGCCAGCGGGCAGTTGAGCGTCAGCCGTACGGCCCGGCGGCCGGCCCCCTGCTCGGCCAGCAGGGCGCGACAGCGGGTCACGGCGTCCGCGACGGGCAGGGGCCCGCGCCAGAGCGACACCCCGATCGCCCCGAGGGCGGCGGCCCGCTCCGGCTCGGCATCGGCCCGTACGGCATGACCGAGGGCCCGGTCGAGCAACCGCTCGGCCTCCCGATGGCGACCCTGCTCCTGAGCGTGCTGGGCGAGCCGCAGACAGGCCCGGGCCTGACCGAACTCGTCACCGGCGGCGGCGAAGACGGGCAGGGTGACGGCGGCGGCCTCGGCGGGCGACTCCCCTGTCGTCCCTCCGCCCTCCGGACGCTCCCCGGGGACGCCCTTCCGGGACGTGGCCTCCCCGGCGCGCGCTTCCTCCGCATGGCTCCCCGTCCCGGCCCGGCGGCTGTCCGGGGCCACGGTACGGTGCCCCGCGCCGCGGCTGCCCGCCGACCGGCCGGCGGACGCCAGACTCAGCCGAGCGTGCGCGGCCTCCACCCCGTCGGTGCCGCGGCCGTCCGCCGGAGCCTCGGCGAGGACTTCTTCGAGCAGTGCCCGGCCGTCCGTGACACGGCCGAGGTCGAGCAGCGTCTGGCCGAGTCGGCGTCGCGTGGCCGCACCTCCCGGCTCGCCCGCCGCGTACCGGGCCGTGGCCCTGCGCAGCAGGTCGGCGGCCCATACGGGGTCGGCGTGGGCCAGCGCGAGACGACCGCCCTCCGCGAGGGCTTCGGCGGCGCGCCGCCGAAGCCCGTCGGTGTGCGCGTCCTGGGCGCCGAGCTCGACGCGGTAGCGGTACGCCTGCTCCAGATGGGCCCCGACCGCGGCGCTGCCGCGCTGCCGGACCGTGTCGAGCCGTGCGGCGCGCTCGTGTCGGTCGGCGCGGTCCTGCTTGGACTGGCTGGTGTGGACGACCTCCTGGATCAGTCCTCCGGCGAAGCGGAACGCCCCGCCGTCCGGCCTGATGAGACGGTGCCGGACCAGCCGGTGGAGGGTGGTTCGGAGGTCGGCCGCGGTCCACGTCTCGGCGGGATGACCGGCGAGCGCCATGAGTTCCTCTGCCGTGAAGTCGCCCCCGAGGACGGACGCCAGGCCGAGGGCCCGCTGTTCGGGCGGTTCGAGCGCGTCGATCCGGGCGCCGATCAGGGCCTGGAGGGGCAGCGGGACGCTGTCCGCGTCGACGGGGGTCCCCGCGACGAGCAGCTGCTCCAGATGCAGCGGGTTCCCGCCGACCCGTGCCAGGACCTGGGGCGCGAGCGGCGCGCTGTCGCCCGTGTGCCCCGTCAGCTCGGCCGCGAGGACGTGCGCTTCGTCGTCGGAGAGGCCGCCGAGCAGGACGGCGCCCTGGGCGAGTTCGGGCCTCGCGTCGAACAGCTGGGGCCGGGTGAGCAGGACGATCAGTACGGCCGCGTCGGTGAGGGCGCGCAGGAGCCGGTCGAGGACGTCGAAGAGGGGCTGCGCGGCCCAGTGGCAGTCGTCGATCACCAGCACGACGGGCTGTCTCTCGGACAGTTCGGCCAGGACCTTGGCGAGCGCGGCGCACGTGTCCGCGGGGGACGGATTGGGGGTCCCGTCGAGGAGCAGGCCCTGATGGAGCAGGTCCAGTTCGGGTGACGGAACGACCGTGCCGACGCTCTTGAGCAGCCCGGCCACGGCATCGGCGAGCGCCCCGAGACTGGGCTGCTCACCCCGGGCCCGGCAGCGTCCGACGCCGTGACGGGGGACCTGGGCGGGAGCGGGAAGCGCTGTCGGTCCGGTGGTTGTCGTGCGGTGGAGCCATTCCCGTACCAAGCGGGTCTTCCCCTGGCCCGCCTCTCCGCCCACCACCAGGCGGCCGCCCCTCGCCCCTCGCATCACCCGCTTCAACGCCTCGTCCATCAGTGCCAGTTCGTGGACACGACCGACGAAGCCGACGTCGAAGCGGCGCAGGGCTTCCGGACCGTCGTCCTCGTCCAGGGCCGTCAGGCGGTGCGCGGCCACCCGTTCGCTCTTGCCCTTGAGGAGCAGGGGTCCGGTCTCCGTCGTCCGGATGCCCGGTCCGGCGGCCGCCAGGGTGTCGGGACCCAGCAGGATCTCTCCCGCCGCCGCGTTCTGTTCCAGGCGCGCGGCCACGTTCACCACCTCGCCCGAGACCATCGCCTGCCGCTGCGTCGCCGAACCCGTCACCGCCTGACCGGTGTTGATTCCGATCCTCATCTCGAGCCGTACCCCCACGGCCTCCTCCAGGCGCGCGTTGAACCCGGCGAGCGCCTCCCTCATCGCCAGGGCCGCGGAGGCCGCCCTCCGAGCGTCGTCCTCCCGTACCGTCGGCACACCGAACACCGCCATCACGGCGTCCCCGATGAACTTCTCCACCGTGCCGCCCTGCTCCTCGATCCGCAGCCGCATCAGGTCGAACCAGCGGAGCGTGACCGACCTCAGCGTCTCGGCGTCCAGGGCCCCCGAGAGCGCGGTGGAGCCCACCAGGTCGCAGAAGAGAACCGTCACCACCTTGCGGCCCGTCGGCCTGGCCGTGGCCGGCCCGGGAGCGCAGGGGCTGCCGCAGGACGGGCAGAACCGGGCTCCGGGCGGCAGTGCGCTCCGGCACGAGGCGCAGGGCATGGTTCCTCCGGTGGGGGGACGGTGGGTTCGACGGGGCCACTCGCAGGGGGCGGCTGTGCGCCCCAGCGTCAGAACAGCGCGCCGCCCGCCACGTCCGCGTGGGCCTGGACCTCGGGGGCCGCCGCGTCGAGCCGTCCCCTGATGTCGACCAGCAGAGCCAGCTCCTCCGGCGTCAACGCCCGTACGACCTGCTGCTGTTCATCGCTCAGCGCGTCCACGTCGAACCCCGCGGCGGCGAGTGCCTCCAGGGTGGGCTCGGTGCCGTGCGGGATGGCGTTGTCGGTCATGGGTGTCCTCCGTTGTCCTCGGCGAGGGAAAGGAACAGGCGGGTGAGCAGGTTCGCCGTGTGCAGCGCGCTGACGGACACGGCCGTCTGCCGGGCCGGGGACGGCGCGAGGGCGTCGAACACCTGGTACAGGTCGTCCAGGTGTCCGCCGTCGAGCTCCGCGTGCTCCCTGAGCGTGCGGAACGCGCCGTCCGGCAGCCCGGTGGCCTCGGCGAGGCGGTCCGCGAGCCGGGGCCCGGGGGCGTTGCCCTCCAGGACCGCGATGTAGCCGAGCAGGGCCACGGGGTGCTCGTGCTCGATCCGGTAGTACTGCGCCCCGGCCAGTTCGACGACGATCGGGTGCGGCACGGCCGCCGGACCCGCGCCTGCGGCGGCCAGGTCGTCGAGCAGCCAGGCGTCGTGGTCCCGCTCCTCCTCGGCATGGCGGAGGCAGTACGCGGCCAGGCGCCGCGCGGCCGGGTCGTCGGACGCGGCGGCGCACCGCTCGGCCGCCCGCACGAGAAGTGGCACCGAGGCCCGTACGAGCGGATGCATGGCGGCCAGATAGCGCACGTACCGCTCCCTCAGGCCGTCCGGGCGCCAGAGCGCGGCGGTCACGGCCCTCAGGACGGGGGCGATGGGCGTGAGTTTGGTGCGGAGCGCCAGGGATGCGGCGACCGGGGCTGTGACGGTGGGAGCCACGACCGTGGCGGTGGGGGCTGTGGCGGTGGGTGCTGTGACGGTGGCGTTCATCGGCTGCTCCGCTCCTCTGCGGTGGGCGACGCCTGGGTGAGTCGGGGCTCGTTCGTGGGCACGGATTCCTCTCCGGACCGGAGCTCGACCAGATGCGCGTAGCGCGCGCAGCCCATGCGCCGTACCAGGGCGGCGGGTCCTGCCGCGCGCTGCTGCGCCGTGGTGAGCCGGTCGAGGACTTCGCCGACGCGACCGCCGGCGTCCCGGGCCGCGCCCTCCAGGACGCTCGGGCGGTCGGCGAGCGCGTGACAGCTGCGGCAGTAGCCGGCCGGCGCCGGCTCGGACTCGTAACGGGTGTGCAGCCGCCGTGGGCCGACCGCGCGCAGCATCCGCAGCACCGGGGAACCGAGGGAACGCTCGCGGACGGTCGGCCAGTCGTCCTCGGCGATGTGACCGAGCCGCAGGTGCGGGGGGACGGGGCGCCGGTCGACGGTCCACTGGTTGCAGCAGGCGGCCACCGTCCCGTCGAAGGCGACCACCGGCCAGGCCGCGAGGGCGCAGGGCGCCGCCAGGCTGTCGTCCGGTCCCGGCGGTGTCGGCCGGACGAGTCCGGCGGCGCGGCCGAGCGGACGCACCTCGTTGACCAGCAGGGGCATCCGGGCGCCGAAGGCTCGGCGCACGTCCGCGACGACGTCGACCAGGTACGGATCGTCGGCGTCCGCGCCGATACCGGCACCGGCGCCCCTGGCGGTACCCGTGAGGTGGATGCTGGCGGGGACCCCGGCGTCGAGTACGGCGCGGAGGGCGCGCAGCACGTCCGCGCGCGGGACCTCGCGTTCGTGGTGGACGTCCAGGCTCGCCGAGAAGTGGTCCAGGGCGGTGATCGTCCGCATGATCCGGTCGGGGACTCTCCCTCCACGGGCGAAGAACATCCCGCTGAGCAGTGCCACCCGGGACCCCTTGGCCTGTGCGAGACCGGCCACGCGGGCGGCCAGCTCGGGCAGCAGGAGCGGCTCGCCTCCGGTCAGCATGACCACGTCGGGGCGGTCCTCGACACCGAACGAGCCGATGAAATCGAGGAGTTGTCGCCGATCGGGCTCTTCGGATGTCGCCATGGACGAGGTCGTGGAGCAGTGCGCGCAGCTCATGGGGCAGCGGCGGGTGAGCGCCACGAGGAGACCACCGCAGGGCACCGGCCGCAGGCCGATCAGCTCCGCCAGGTCCATGTCCGTCTCTCCCTCCGTGAATTCGCGCCGCGTCCGGTCCCCCGGTCTCCCGGGAGCCGATCCGGCTCGCCGTCAGCACGCTGCCGGCCGCACTCGTGGCGCGCGCGGAGCCTTTCTGGATCGTGGCCCCGGGCGGCACACTTCCGGTTCACGAACGCCTGGTGAACGGTTAAGTCCCAGGCCCGGAGGGGTGCGGAAGGCTCCTGAAGGGTTCGGAGGAGAGTGCGGACGCGCCGCGGACGGCAGGGCGCCACTGCCCGGCAGGGGCATCGGCCCACGTCCCGGGGTCGTACCGGGTCCGCGTCGTCGAGGCATACCGGCGTCGAACCGACGACCAGGCGTTCCCATACCCGTCGTTCGTACGTTCTTCTCAGCCGGCGCAGCGACGCCGTCAAACGAGGAGGACGAACATGCCCGAGAACACGAACCCGAAGCCGGTCGAGGACGAGGACATCGAGGTCGTGGCGCACGGGGAGGCCGAGGAGGACGAGGCCGGCTGCATCATCAACAACTCCAGCGACATCTCCTGACGCGACTCGTCTCGTCCTGAGTACCTCGCGGGCCACCCGGTTCTCGGCGGATCACGCCAGGAACCGGGGGGCCCGCGGCCACTCACCGGCCTACCACCGTCACCCTTCCCTCTCAGCCCCGTCCGCCACCCGCCCGACCCGAGGGAGCGCGCACGTCGTGAAGATCCTGCTCTGCCCGCTCAGCGACGGCGGCTACCTCTACCCGGCGCTCGCGGCCGGCCGCGAGCTGCGCCGCCGCGGCCATCACGTCAGTGTCCTCGCCCGGTCCTCCGCCGGGCCCGTCGTGGCCGAGGCCGGGCTGCCGTGCGCGGTGGCCGAGGACTTCGGCGGTCACCGCGCGTTCTCCGCCACGTGGTGGGGGAAGACCGGTGCCGCACAGTACCGGGCGATCCTGCGCGCGGCCCGGGCGGCGCAGGCGGATCTTCTCGTCACCTCGGTGCTGTGCAACGGCGCCCTGCTCGCCGCCGAGGTCCTGGACGTTCCGGTGGTCGTGATCGGGCTCTCGGTGCATCTGTGGGACTACCGGAGCGGCGGCGACGGGGAGCCGCACCTGGGCAGGACCAGGGAGAGCCGGACCCGCGACAGCCTGGACCTCCACGCCGCCACCCGGGAGGAGGCCGGCCTGGCCGGGCGTGCCCCCCGCTGGGAGGACGATCCGCTCCTCGGGGACGCGCTGCTGCTCCGCGGGGATCCGGAACTCGAACACCCGGGCGCGGAACTCCCCCGACGAGTGGGGTACGTGGGACCGCTGGCCTGGGAACCGGTCCCCGAGCGGGGCGAGTGGGAGGCCATCGAGGACCACCTGGAGCGGGCGGGCACGGCGAAGCCCGTCGTCTACGTCCACCTCGGCCGCTTCTTCGGCGGCCGGACCCTCTGGCCGCGGCTCAACGAGGCGTTCACCCGCGGACCGTTCCGGGCGGTCGTCGAACAGGGACGGTCCACCGACCCCGCGCCCGCTCCGGAGGCCGACATCCTGCTCGTGCGGAAGCCCTGGATGGGACCGCTCGTCGACGCGGCCGACCTGGTGCTGGCCAACGGCACCTCGGCCCCGGTCCTGTCGGCCCTGCTGCGCGGCCGCCCCCTGGCGCTCTCGCCCAACGGGTCCGAACAGCCGCTGCTCACCGGCGCCTGCGTACGGGCCGGAGTGGCCGTACGCGACCCGAAGACCCCGTCCGTGGACCTGTCGGCGCTGCTGGAGTCGGTGTCGCGCGACGAAGGACTGCGGACCCGAGCCCGTGCGCTCGGAGACAGGCTGGCCGCGGTGGACGGCGCGGCCCGCGCGGCCGACATCGTCGAGCGGGTGGCTCAGGCATCGGCAACCCCGAAGGAGAACCATGAGTACGCGATCAGTCGGCCTCGATGAGGCCGTGGCGAGTCTGTCCATGGGTACGCGACACTGGATCGCGCGGCACGCGGGGTACCTCGACTCCCCCGCCGGACACGCCGAACTGCCGGTCACACCCCGCGTCAAGGCCCTGCTCCAGCTCGCGCTGCTCTGCCGCTACTGGGGAGAGTCCGCGCCGACGGAGACCGTCCTGCGCGGGGCGACCACGATCGTCGAACAGGCCTGGCAGCGACCGGACTTCCCGCGTCTCCTCACCCTCGACGGCAGGTACGCCCGGCAGTTCGAGCTGATGTACGCGGCCCTGGCACCCGCCGGGGCCGTCACCGACGCCCCCCGCGCCGTCCTGGCCCGGCTGAAGGGCGACGGCTACCTCGCTCCGCGGCGCAAGGCCCCGTACCTCCACCTGGAGGCGCGGTTCTACGCCGATCTCGCGGGCGCGGAGCACGAGTTCGCCTCCTACGACGAGCTGTACGCGGCCAGCCTGCCCGCCCGGGCCGCCACCCTGCCCGTGGCCGACCTGGACGCCTGTGTGGTCACCCACACCGTGTTCTACCTCAGCGACTTCGGCCTCCGCGATCCCGGCCTGACGGACCAGGCCCGCGAGCAGGCCCTCCAGGTCGTGGAGCGGCTCACCCACCACTGCCTGGCCCTCGGCGAATGGGACCTGGTCGGCAAGCTGGTACTCGCGCAGTACTGCCTCGGCGCGGATCCCCTCGGTACGCCCTCCGGGGCGGCCGGCATCCGGATGCTCGCCGAGGTCCAGGCGCCGGACGGGGCGATCCCCGGGAAGTCCGTCGTCAGGCGCGCCCCGGCGGACGCGACGCCCGTGCAGTACTTCCGCAAGTCCTACCAGGCGACCCTCGTCACCGCGCTCACGACGCTGATCGTCGGAAAGGGCCGGCCGGAGGCGCCCGGCGCGCCCGGCGGCCGCTCCTCCGCGGGTGCCGACGGGGCCGCACGCACCGCCGGGGTCGCAGGATCCACCGGCGCGACGGCCGGACGGGAGGCGACACGGTGAGCATCGACCAGGCGACGGGTGCCGACCGGCAGGCGGCTCCCACCACCCCAACGGCCGGCACCGAACTCGCCGCCTCCGGCGCCCGCCTGCTCCGCGGCGAGCGCACCTGGTGGTTCCTCGGTCCCGGCGGCGTCGCCCGGCTCGCCGACCGCCACGTCACTCCCGACGGAGGCCTGCGCCCCGAGGCCGAGCAACGGCTGCGCGCGAGCGGGATGTTCACCGCCGCCACGGTCCGCTCCTACGCCCTGACCGTCCTCACCAGCACCCACTGCAACCTGGGCTGCGGCTACTGCTTCCAGAACACCGCGCAGGATCTGGCGGGCGGGAGCAGGCCGCCGAGGATCGCCCGAACCCGGCTCACCTCGGAGACGATCACCTCGATTCTCGGGTTCACCGAGCGCCGGATGGCCGCCGTGGGCCTGGAGAGGCTCAGGATCCTCCTCTTCGGCGGTGAGCCCCTCCTCAACCCGCGCGGGTGTCTCGAACTCCTGGAGCGGGCCGCGGACATCGCTCCCACCTCGGCCTGGATGATCTCCAACGCCACTCTGCTCACCCCGTCCCTCGCACGCCGGCTCCACGACCGCGGCCTGACGTCCGTCCAGGTCACCTTCGACGGCGACCGCGACGACCACGACCGGATCCGGGTCGGCAGGGCGGACGGCAGCGGCACCTTCGACAAGATCGTCCGCAATATCGTCAAGGCCTCCGAGGTCACGCCGCTCCGGTGGACCCTGCGGGTCAACGTCTCCCAGGAGACCTTCCACGGCGTCGACGCGCTGGTCGACCGGCTGGGGGCCGCGCTCGACCCCACGCGCTGCACGCTGTACTTCGCCCGGATCGGCGACGTCGGTGTCGGATACGCCAACAGCCTCCTGCACACCGGTGAGCTCTCCTCCGCCTTCACCCGGTGGCAGCGCAGGGCCCTCGAACTCGGCTTCACCGTGAACCGCCCGGGCGGCCGGAAGACCTGCGTCACCTGTGGTCACACCGACGGCCGGTACGGCGCGGTCGTGAGCGCGGACGGGACCCTGGCCAGTTGCTGGGAGACCGCGGGCAAACCCGACTGGGAGGTCGGCACGGTCGCCGACGGCTACCTGCCCGGTGCGGGGACCGGTGACCGGTGGATCGCCTGCCAGGACCTCTACAGCTACGACGAGGACGCCCGGACGCTCGCCAGGTTCCGCGACACCGTCGACACGGCCCTGCTCGACCACCTGCACGAGACGGGGCGCCTGTAGCCATGCCGCCCTCACTCCTGGAGCAGCTCTCCGCCGGCGCACTGGACTGGCTGGGCGGGAACCTCGACCACTTCGACCCGTTCGCCGCGGACACCGAGGCGACGACCCCGTCGACGGCCCGGTCGGCACCACACGGAAAAGCCAAGGCCGCACTGGAGTTGGGGCTGCTCTGCCACCGTGCCGCGCGGCCGGACGGCACCGGCCCGGACCCCTTGGGCGGGGCGACCGCCCTCGTGCGGAAGCTCTGGCAGGACCCGGACTTCCCACGGCTCTTCGACCACAGTCCCGCGTACGCCTCCACGTACCGCCTGGTCTACGCCGCGCTCGCCCCCGCCGGCATCGACGACACGCAGTGCCGGGAGGCGCTCGCGCGGCTGGACCCCGCCTTCCTGTCGCCGGGCGGGAAGTCACCGTACCGGCGGATCGAGATCCGCTACTACGCGGACAGGGCGGGGGTCCGCCATGGCATCGAGTCGTACGCCGAGCTCCTCCCGCGGAGCCCGCTCGTCGCCCTCCGCGCAGCCGGCCCCACGGTCGCGGCGGCCGCGAAGAGCACGGTGGAGCCGCTCACCCTCCCGCAGGCGTACGCGCTGACGCACACCGCCTTCTACCTCGGGGATTTCGGCCGCACCGACCCCCGTATCGCCGGAGCGGACCTGGACCACGCGCGAGGCCTCACCCACCGGATGCTGTCCCACTGCGTCGCGCACGACCTCTGGGACCTGGCCGCGGAGCTCGTCCTCACGCAGTTCGTCCTCGGGGAGGATCCGCTCCGTACGCCCTCGGGAGCGGCGGCCGTGGAGTGCCTGGCACGCGCCCAGCGGCCCGACGGGGCGATCCCGGGAAGGTCGGCGGAGCTCATGGCCGCGCCTCGGGTCACGGCCGGTGAGTTCTTCCGGAAGGCGTACCACACGACCCTGGTGACGGCCCTCATGGCGTCGATCGTCTCGTCGGCGAGGTGCGCGTCATGACCTCGCGCCTCACGCTGATCAACCGCGACTACACCCGTCTCTGGTTCGGCCAGGCCGTCTCGTCCGTCGGGGACGCCGTCTTCAGCACCACGCTGGTGCTGTGGGTGGCGACCGTACTGGCCAAGGACGAGTCGTGGGCGCCGATGGCGGTCAGCGGTGTACTGATGGCGTCCAGCGTCGCCGTCCTGGTCATCGGCCCCCTCGCGGGCGTGTTCGTCGACCGCTGGGACAAGCTCGCGACGCTTCTCCGCACCGAGGTGGTACGCGGTGCGCTCGTGGTGGTGCTGACCGCCGTCTCCTTCCTGCCCACCGACGCGCTCCCGGCAGGCGTCTGGCTCGCCCTCGTCTATGGGACCGTGCTCCTGCTGCACGCGGCCGGCCAGTTCTTCTCACCGGCGCGCTTCGCGATCCTGGCGGACCTCGTGAAGGGAGACGCCGACCGCGCCCGGGCCGCCGGCATCGGTCAGGCGACAGGCGAGACGGCCTGGATCATCGGCCCTCCGCTCGCGGCGCCGCTGCTCTTCGCCGCCGGCATCCAATGGGCCCTGCTCTTCAACGCCTTGTCCTACGCCGTCTCGTACGTGGCGATCCGGTCCATCGAGGTACCCGCCCCGGCCGCGACGGCGGAAAGCGGGAAGGCCGCTCCCGACGACTCGAAGGCGGCGAGTCGGAAGCCCAGCCTCGGCCGCGAGTTCGCGGACGGCGTCCGCTTCTTCGCCCGCAGCAGGTTCCTGGTCGTGCTGCTTCTGCTCGCCGTCATCGGACAGTTCGGGCTCGGCGCGCTCAGCACCCTCAACGTCTTCTTCACCACCGACAACCTCCATGCCGACGCCCGTCTCTACGGATACATCGGCATGGCGATGGGGGTGGGCGGCATCACGGGCGCGTTGAGCGGGGGCCGGGTCGTGCAGTGGCTCGGGGCACGCCGGAGCACCTGGATCAGCCTGCTGGTGAGCGGTGTTCTGCTGATCGCCTACTCCCGGCAGACCACCTTCCTCGGCGGTATCGCGCTGCTCTTCGTGTTCACGGTTCCGCTGACCGTCCTCAACACCGCGATGGCACCGCTGCTGCTTGCGGCGGCGCCCCCGGACTTCCGTGGCCGGGTGATGGCCGTGTTCTATCCGGTGACGAAGCTGGCGTCGATGCTCGCCGCGGTCCTCTCCGGCTGGCTCGCCGGCTCGGTGCTCACGGATGTCGCGGGCTCGGTCGGCGGTGTGCGGTTCGGACCCATCGACACGATCTTCGCGGTGTCCGGGGTGATCGTCGTCCTGTCGGGCGTCTTCGCGTGGCTGGCCCTGCCGGGCACGGAGAAGACGGTGAAGGCCGCCGAGAAGGCCCCCGAGGAGGCCGCCGCGCTCACGGTCGACGTCTCGTCTCCGGCCGGATCCCGCGGTCACCGTCCGCCCGACCACGACCGAGGGAGACCGGAGTGACCACCGACGCCCGACGGGCACGGCGCCCGTACCCGCACGCCGAGCGGCAGGACGTGGTCCAGGAACTCCACGGGGTGCGCGTCCCCGACCCGTACCGCTGGCTCGAGAACGCCGATTCCGCCGAGACGCGCCGCTGGAGCGCCGAGCAGGAGGCCCTGTACGCGGCGGAGCGGGCGGCCTTGCCCGGTCTGGAGCGGTGGGAGGCGGAGGTGTCGGCGCTCGGCGCCGGGGATCGTGTCCGGTCGCCCAAGGTCCGCGGGGGCAGGGTGTTCTGGCTGCGGCAGGAGACCGGCCAGGAACATCCGGTCCTGGTGGTGGCCGAGGCCGGGGCGGGGGCCGGGGCGAGCCGGGGCTCCGTCTCGGCTCGCGTACTGCTCGATCCCCACGCCCTCGATCCGTCCGGCCGTACCGTCCTGGACGCCTGGGAGCCCTCCGTGGAGGGCGATCTGCTGGCCTGCCAGGTGTCCCGGGACGGCACGGAGGACTCGACGCTCCGGGTGATCGACGTGGCCACCGGCGACATCGTGGACGGGCCGTTGGACCGGGTGCGGAAGTCGTCGGTCGGCTGGCTTCCCGGCGGCGGGGCGTTCTACTACGTCCGGCGGCTGGACCCCCGGCTGAACCCCGGCGAGGAGCGCTACCACCGAAGGGTCTGCCTCCACCGCGTCGGCACACCGGCGGACGCGGACACCGTGGTCTTCGGCGAGGGGCGGGACAAGACCCAGTTCTACAGCGTCTCCGTGACCGAGGACGGCCGCTGGCTCGGCATCACGGCCACGCTCGGCACCGGCCGTGGGACCGACGTCTACCTCGCCGATCTGTCGGCGGCGCCGCTCGACCGTCCGCTGCTCCGGCCGGTCCAGGAGGGCATGGGGGCCGCCACCCGGCTGCACGCCGTACCCGGTACGGGCCCGGCGGACCGGGTGTGGCTCCGCACCGACCGCGACGCGGCGCGCGGTCGTGTCGTCGCGTGCCGGCCGGACGAACTCCACCGGGGCCCCGACGCCTGGCACGAGGTGGTCCCCGAACGGCCGGACGCGGTCCTGACCCACCTGGTCGTGCTCTCCGGCCCCGAGCTGAAGAACCCGCTCGGCCTGGCCGCCTGGACCCGCGACACCGTGGCCGAGGTGACCCTGCACGACCTGGTCGAGGGCCGGCAGGTGGCCACGGTGCCGCTCCCCGGCACCGGCGCGGTCGGTGACTTCTCGGCCGTGGGATCGGGCGGTCACGAGGCGTGGTTCGCGTACACGGACTTCGTCACGCCGGTACGCGTCCTCCACTTCGACGCGCGTACGCGCCGCCTGACGCGTTGGGAGCGGGACGCCCGGACGGCGGGCGATCCGGGCGATCCGGGCGGTCCCGTCGGTCCGGCGACGGGCGGTCCGGCGAACGGCCGTCCGGCGACGGGCGGCGCGATGACCCGCCAGGTCGCGTTCCCGTCGCGGGACGGGACGACGGTACGGATGTTCGTGATCTCCCCCGACGGCCGTCCGGACCGGCCGCGCCCGGCCCTTCTCACGGGGTACGGCGGCTTCGGCCGCACGATGTCGCCCCGCTACCGTGCGCAGGTCCTGGCCTGGGTCAGGGCCGGTGGGGTGTTCGCCTGGGCAGGTCTTCGCGGCGGCGGCGAGGAGGGCGAGGCGTGGCACCGGGCCGGGAGCGGAGCGCACAAGCAGAACACCTTCGACGACTTCGCCGCGGCGGCCGACCGGCTCGTCGAGGCGGGCTGGACCGAGCCCGGCCGGATCGCGATCATGGGCGGCTCCAACGGCGGGCTGCTCGTCGGGGCGGCCCTCACCCAGGAGCCGGGGAAGTACGCCGCCGTGGTGTGCTCGTCCCCGCTCCTGGACATGGTCCGCTACGAACGGTCCGGCCTCGGCCCCAGCTGGACGCCGGAGTACGGCAGCGCGCAGGACCCGGCGCGCTTCCCGGTGCTGTTCGGCTACTCGCCGTACCACCGGGTCACGCCCGGGGCCGCGTACCCGGCGGTGCTGCTGACCGCCGCGGACGGCGACACGCGCACCGATCCGCTGCACGCCCGCAAGATGTGCGCCGCACTCCAGCACGCCACGTCGGGCACCGGCCCGATCCTGCTGCGGCTCGAACACGGCGTCGGCCACGGGGACCGGTCCGCGTCCCGCGCGGCGGCCCTCCAGGCGGAGTGTCTGGCGTTCCTGGCCTCCCATGTGGGCCTCCCGGCCCCGGGCTCCGCCGCGGGTCCGCCGCCGCGGTGACGCGCCGGCGCCGGCGCGTCACGGCCTCGACGCGTCGGCGCCGTCGGTCCCCGCGGCCCTACGTCAACACCGGCGTCCCGTACCCCGCGCCCCGTGCGTACAGCCGTATCAGGTGCGGCATGTCGTACTGCGCCGCGTGTGCGGTGACCTCGCCGCCCGGCGACGTGACCATTCCGGCATCGATGAGTGCCTCCACCACCCTCACCGCATGCCGCTCGTCACAGCCGAGCGCCTCCGCCGCCTCCGTCAGGCCGAACGGGCCGTCCCCCGTGCCCGCGGCCAGCCGCCCCGCGTCCCTGCCGCGCTCCTCCGGGAGCGTCTCCCAGCCGTGGGCCAGCCGCTGCCTCACGGACACGTCCCCGGCGGTCAGCTCGTCCAGGGCGCCCCTGGGGTCCGTCAGCCGGTCGGCGAACTCCCGCAGCGGGACGTGGCGGAGCACCGCCAGCCGCATCCCGCTCACCCGGACGGCGAGCGGCGACCCGCCGCACGCCCGCACGATCCGCAGCGCGGCCTCCCGGTCCGCCCGCACCCGCCGCGGGCCGACGAGCCCGGCCAGGAGTTGCACGGCCTCCGCCGTGTCCAGCGGCGGGACGGCGATCCGGTGCACCGGTGCCAGCCCGCCCAGTTGGCCGCGCGCGGTGAGCAGCACCCTGCCCTGTCCGCCGCACGGGAGCAGCGCGCGTACGGCGCGCTCCTCGGGTACGTCGTCCAGGATCACCAGCACCCGGTGCCGCGCCAGCCACTCCCGCCACGCCTCGGGGGTCGACGGTCCGGTCCGGCCCGTTCGTTCGCCGAGTTCCGCGAGTACGGCGGACACGGGTCGGGCGCGGCCCTCCGCGTCCCTCAGGGAGACGAAGATCCGCCCCTCGGGGAACCTGCCGCCGAGGAGGTGCGCGGCCCTCACCGCCAGTGTGGTCTTCCCTGATCCCGCAGGTCCGGACAGCAGCACGACGTGGCCCGCTTCCCCCGTCTCGCCCGCGCCGAATCCGCCGCTCGCCTCGCCGCTCCCCTCGCGGCCCTCCAACAGGTCGAGGACGTCGTGGAGTTCCTCGACGTGTCCCGTGAAGTCGGCCAGGTCGGGCGGCAGCAGCACGGTCGCCCTCGGCGGGGCGGCGCCGGGTCTCCCACCCTGCGGTCCGCCGGTCGCGCCCGTCCCGGCGGCCCTGGTGTCCCCCGCAAGGATCGCCCGGTAGCGGGCGGCCATGGCGCCGCTCGGTTCCAGGCCCAACTCCCGCGCCAGCAGCTGCCGGTAGTCGTCGTACACCGCGAGCGCCTCCGGCTGTCGGCCGGAGCCGCTCAGCGCGCACATCCAGGCGGAGCGTAGCCGTTCCCGCAGCGGGTGCCGCTCGACCAGGTCGCGCAGCCCCTCGACCACGGCCGGCGCGCCGCCCAGCGCCAGCTCCGCCTCCGCCCAGCTCTCGTACGCCGTCACATGGCGCAGCCGCAGCCGTTCGGCCTCCTCGGCCAGCGTGGGCGACTGCCGGAGGTCGTCGCCGAGCGGCGGCCCCTGCCACAGGTCGAGGGCCTGTCTCAGCAGTGGGGCGGCCGCCTGGGGCGGCCGGCCCTCGGCGGCCCGCAGCAGGGAGCGGAACCCGAGGAGGTCGAGTTCCTCCTCCGCCGCGCGCAGTACGTATCCGCCGCCGGTGTGCGTGAGCCGTGGCCGCTCCCGGGCCTCCGGGTCGTCCTGCCCGAACAGCGCACGCAGGGCGCTGACGTACACCTGGATGTTCTTGCGGGCGGTGCGAGGGGGCTCCTCCGGCCAGACCGCCTCGGTCAAGGCGTGCACGGAGACCGGAGAGTTGACGGACGTCAGCAGCGTCGCCAGGACCATGCGCTGCTTCAACGGGCCCAACGACAGGGCCTGTTCGCCCCGGTGGACCGTGAGCGGGCCGAGGACGGAGAACCGGAGTGTGCCGGGTGAGGCAACGGACCGCGCGGACGGACTCGGCATCGAGCGAACCTCCGTATGGTGACGGGAGTTGGTCGGTCCGCTCGATGATCCACCGCGCCGTACCTTCACACATCGGTACCGGACCCTCACACTCGCACCACCGCGGCCGGTGTCCTGGGGGACCCGCCCCCATGGGGGCGGGAACGCCCCCCCATCCCGGGTCCGCCGAGCCCCCACGTCGCCGGACCGGTGACGCGGGCGGCCGGGTGGCCGCCGTCCGGTTCCCGATCAGGCCGACGGCTGCCGGGACGCGATACCGGCCGGTCGCTCGTCCTCAGCCCGCTCCGCGGACAGCGCGCACAGCGCCGAGCGGTCCGCACACCCGGTCTTGGCCATCAGGCTCGCCATGTGCTTCTCCACCGTCCGGGGCGAGATGCACAACCGCTGGGCGATCTGCAGATTGCCCGGACGCTCCATGAGCAGCACGAACACCTCGTACTCGCGCGGTGTGACGCCGGCGGTGCGCAGTTCCGCGGGGATCCGTTCCCGGCCGCCCCGACGCTGCGGGACGCTGACGCCCGACTGCCGCAGCAGCGCCCGGCAGGCGCCGGCCACCGGCTGTACACCCGCCTCGTGGAAGTACTCCTCTGCGGTCCGCAGCCAGGCGACCGGTTCGCCCCAGGCGTCGGCGAGCGCCGCCTCCGCGACCAGCCGCAGGGCGAGATGCCAGGCCTGCGGGAACACCGCCGCCGCCCGGCCGGCCTCCTCCACCGCCCGCCGCGCGCCGAGCGGGTCGCCGTCCCGGCCGCGCAGGACCGCGTCCGCCATCCCGAGGAACAGCCGGTTCCAGGCCAGCTGTCCGCCCGGCGAGTCGAGCGCCTCCCGGTACACGTCCCGGCCTTCGCGGGGCTCCCCGTTCCCACCGGCGCCATCGCCGTCGAGGATCCGCAACAGCGGGCGGAGCCCGTACCGCCCGCTGAGATAGAAGAAGCTCGGGTGCTCCCGCTCCCAGGCGAGTGCGGCGTCGAGCTCGGCCGTGGCCCGGTGCCGGTCCTCCGCCATGAGTGCGCCGACGGCCTGACAGAGTCCTCGTTGCAGGGGTACGAGCATCGACTCCTCGCCGCCCGCCCGGCGGAACCGGACGAGGGCTCGTTCCTGTTCGCGGGCCCGCCCCTGGTGTGCGGCGAGCGTGGCGTCGACGAGGAGCAGATAGCGGTGGGCCGACAGGTTCTGGAGGCGGGCACTCGCCTCCACGGAACGATCGACGATCTCCCGCGCCCGGTCCCATCGTCCGGCGAGGACGCCCTGCATGGCGAGCAGCCCGTCGACGGTCTGGAGCACGGTCAGCGATCCGAGTTCGTGCGCCGCCGCGCGGGCTGTCTCCAGCTGCGTCGCCTCTCCGGTCCGCATGAACGCGTTGGTGCCGAGCCGCACCAGGGCCTCGGCCCGCGAGACCGCGAGCCGGTGTCTCTCGGCGACCTCCAGCATCCGCACCAGACAGGCGTCGGCCTCGTCGAACCCGCGCTGCCGCGACAGCAGGGCGAGGAGCTGCCAGGCCTGGCAGGCCACTACGGGCCGCCCGCGCTGCTCCGCGGTGAGCGCGGCGCTTCTGGCGGAACGTTCCGCCTCCTTCAGCCGCTCGCGACCGCCCCGGCCCCCCGGGCTCCCCGGCTCGCCCTCGCCGTCTCGGCCGTCCCGCTCCGGCAGGAGCGCCAGATGGCCCTCGACGACCACGAGCGCGGCCTCCTGCTCCGGGCGCGGCTCGCTCCCGAGCAGGGCGCGGGCCGCCCGGATCCGGCGACGTGCCTCCTGCTGCTGCTCGGCCATCGTCGCGACCCAGGCGACCTGGGTGTGCGCCTGGGCCCGCTCCTCCGCCGCAGGGGACCCGACATGCACCGGTGCCAGGTCGTCGAGCAGCGCGGATGCCACGTCGACGCGCCCGGACTCGGCTTGCGCGATGGCCAGTTGCACCGTGACGTCGTCCCGCTCCGCGTCGGCCGCGAGGCCCCGCGCGCGGTCGAGGAGCACGGCGGCCGAGCCCGAGGCGCCGGCGTCCAGCATCTGCCGGCCGACCTGGGCGAACTGCCGGGAGGCCGCCACCCTGTCACCGGCCGCGAGCCGGAGCGTGGCCACCAACTGGCGCTGTTCCCCCGAGAGTTCGCCCGGCTGGTCACAGGAGAGCGATGCGCCGGCGGAGTCCTCGATCGCCTGGGCCGCGCGGCGGGCGAGCGCGGCCTGCTCGGCGGGCGGCAGGGACGCCCTGAGCGCGTCCGCGGTCAGGACGTGGCGGAAGGTGTAGTGGTCGTGGGCCGCACCGTCCGGGGCGATGATCCCGGCCTCGGAGGCGGACCGGAGGTGGGCGAAGAGGGCCCGGTCGTCGAGCCCGGTCACCACCCTCAGCGCCCCGACCGAGAAGCGGCCGCCGAGCGTCGCCGCGATGAGGAGCAGTTCACGCACCGGCTCGTCGAGCCGGGCAAGCCGGCGGGCCCAGCTGCGTACCGCTCCCGTGGGAACCGTCGCCTCGCCGTGATCGGCCAGGAGCCAGCCGCCGCCCGCCCTGCTCAGCCGCCCCATGTCCAGCAGGTCCGCCAGCAGCACCTCCACGAGGTACGGGTTCCCGCCCGCGCGCTGCGAGAGGTGCCGGTGCGCGGCCTGGGGCACCTCGCCCGGGGCCGCGTCCAGACACGCGTCCACCATGTGCCGTACGGCGGTCTCGTCCAGAGGCCCCAGCTCCGTCACCGATGCCGTGTTGCGCAGCTCGGCGGCGAGCGCGAGGTCCGACGCCGGTCCCGGGTCGGGCCGGAGCGTGCCGACCAGCAGGACCGGGAGGTCCGCCACGTTGTCGGCGACGTACTCGACGACCGCGATCGTCTCGGTGTCGGAGTCGTGCAGGTCCTCCAGGAGGATCACGCAGCCGCGCTCGCGTCCCAGCACGGCGAGCAGTCTGAGGAGCGCCTCGGCCAGTTCGACGAGCGAGATCGCGTAGCCGGGCGCCGTCGCGGCGGCCCGCCATTCCGGCACCAGGCCGGCCAACGCGGGCCGGTAGGGGTCGAGTTCCGGATCGTCCGGTGCGCCGGCCGCCCGGAAGCGCGAGGACAGCGCCTCGACCAGGGGACGGAACGGGACGACGAGCCCGGTGGACGTGGCGCGGCCGCGCAGCACGGGCATGTCCCGGTCGTAGGCGCGGAGAGCGCACTCGCCGGCCAGCCTGGACTTTCCGATCCCCGCCTCGCCGACGAGGAACACGGCCCGTCCGGCGCCCCTCCGGGCGCTCTCCAGGGCCTCGTCGAGTAACTCGATCTCGGCGTCCCGCCCCACGATGACCGACGACGTCGCACGCATGTCCGCAGGCTACTTGATCCTTTTCGCGCACGGCAGTGGGCCGGGGAGCCCCCGGCCCATGCCCGCCCTCGCGTCAGGACACCGTGATGGTGCCCGTGGTGTAGGGCATGTCCCACGTGGCGACCGTGTCCAGATCGGCCGTCCTGAGCAGCCGGCCGCGCCTCCCCAGCATGCCGCCGGTGCCGAGCGTCACCTCGCCCACCGGGTCGTCCTGGGCCGCGGCCTCCGCGCCGGCACCGCCGTTGACGTACGTCACCGAGTCACTGATCTGCATGGTCCTCACTCGTCCTTCGTGTCCGCGGGGTGGTGTGTGTGCCGTGGATGGTGCCGGTCGTGTGTGCTCTGCGGTGGTCCGTGGTGCCGGTCGAGGTCCTCCGCCGCCGAGGGCCAGGACGGTTCTCTGGGCGAGTCCTGGTAGCCCCCTATGTGGTGCGCATGAGGAGGAGTGACGGGACGCGCTCCGGGAAACCCGCCCGGAGGAGTCCGTGGCCGATGCCCGCGAGACCGGTCAGCAGGCCGGGGTGCGGAACGCCGTCCGGGGCGCCGCTCCTGGCATCGTTCTCCTCGACGGAGGCCAGGAGCGCCCCCGCCCGGCGGAGCCAGTGCGGTCGCGCTTCGGGGAGCGCGGTATGGCCGAGGAGTTCGCACAGGCCGGCCTCTCCGTGGCACAGGCTGTCGTCGGGTGCAGCCCCGTTCTGCCCCAGTCGCTCGGCGGTTTCACGCGCCCAGGCCGCGAGGTGCGGGTCGGCCAGGGCGCCGGGGGCGTCCAGCACGGCGAGGGCGATGCCGGCGTCCCCCCGGCACCAGGCCGACGCCCTGGCGGTGCCGGCGCGTCCGGCGCCCGGGGTGGGGGCGGAGACTCCCCTGCGGCCTCCGCCCGGTCCCGGGCCGCCGTCCGGCGGATCCGCGGGGACGGCCGCGCGGATCGCGGACAGGCCCGCGAGCCGGTACCGCTCGGCATCCTGGTGCGCCGCCCCGGCGGCGGCCCCGGCGGCGGCCTCGGCCTCGGCCTCGGCGAACCGCAGCAGCGCCCATCCGATGCCGGCAGCCCCTTCCGTGAAACCCCTCCCGAGGGAGGCGAGTTCACCCTCCGCGGGATCGGTGGCGGCGACGGAGCGGGCGGCGGCGACCAGCCGGTCCGCGCAGGCCCGCGCAGCCCGCTCGATCTCCGGATCGGCGACCGGGCCGCCACCCGTACGCGTATCCGCGCCCCGCCCCGTACGCGTAGCCGGACCCGTACGACCGCCACGCGCGGACGACAGCGCCACCAGACCGCCCGCGAACCCCGCGCCCACCCCGTACTCCGGCTCAGCCCCGGTCGCCGCGGCGGCCAGCCGCAGCGCGCCCGATGCCCAGGCACCGACCTCCGGATCGTCCAGCAGCCGTGCCGTCTCGCCGAGGGCGTACGCGATGCCGCCGAGGCCGGAGAAGGCCCCCGAGCCCACCGCGCCGAGTTCCTCGGGCCTGGCGTGCAGCGCTTCGAGCAGTCCGGGCATCGGCGTCAGGGCCGTACGGGCGGCCTCGGCATAGTGTCCGGCGCCGGTGAGGGCCGCCAACTGCGCCAGGAACAACGCCGGTCCGGTGTACCCGTCGGCCAGGTCGGCCGCCATCGGGCCGATCCGCCAGTAGCGGTCGTCGAGAAGCTCCAGACCGATCCAGTTGCTGCGCGGCCCTTCGCGGTACGCGAGGGAGACCAGCTGGTCGCCGACGGACCGGGCCGCCGAGAGCAGCCTCTCCGGCTCGGGGGCGCGGCCCGCGGTCCGGGTGCGCCGCCCCGCGACCGGCCGGTGCGCGGGAACGCGGGAGGTCGTCGCCATCGCGGCCCGGACGATCCATTCCTGGTCCTGACGGTCGACGGTGTCCAGGGCGTCGAGCTTCGCGTGGACGCGGGCGACGCCCGGCAGGTCCGTACGGTCCACCGGGGGCCGCCCGGGCGCGCCCCGGAGGTCGTCCCGACCAGGCTTTGCGGTGAACAACGGCACGTCCCCCGACCAGAGTTGGGCGATCTCCTCCTCGATCACGCCGGGCGCGAGGACCGGTCCGAACTGCTCGGTCCGAAGGGTCTCCAGGACCCGCTGCCGTGCATTCGCGTCCTTCAGCAGGTCGGGGTGCGTCGACTCGTCGAGCAGCAGCGAGTACACCCAGGTGGGGCGCACCACCACCCGTACCTCGTCCTCCTCGAAGGACTTCAACAGGCCGCTATGCCCCCGCAGTTCGCCCGCCGCAGCGCCCATGGCCGTGTACCCGGCCCGGAACCCGGCACAGAGCGCGTCGACGTGGGCACCCGGGTCCACGGGTCCGCCGCCCGTGACCCTCGGCCGGTTGGCGGACTCGCCGAACGTCCCGGCCCTGCGCACCAGTCGCATCCGGTCGGTACCGGCGTCGGCGAAGTCCGCGCGTTCGACGGGCGACACCCCCTCATGGCCGCCCCCGACCGCGGACACGTCCAGAGCGCTGTGGTCGCCGACCAGGAGCTGCGGCAGCAGCCCGACCCGGTACACCGAGTCGTGGAGCGCGCGGGCGGCGGGGTCGGCCGTGCCGGAGCCCGGCAGCGGCGGGTGGAACAGGGTCTCCACATCGACGAGGACCGGGTGGGCGCCCACGGCGATCAGGTTCTCGTGGTGCAGGTCGGTCCCGTCGAGCAGGTGCAGCAGCGCGAGCAGCGCGCCCTGGCGACGGTAGAACGTCTCGACCTCCGCCGCGGAGGCGCAGGGGCGGGCGGCGACGAACTCCACCCATCCGTACGCGCCCCGGTCGAGCAGCCGCAGGGTGCGCAGGTCCACGGCGTCGGGGAGCCCGTTGAACCAGGCGACGAGGTCGTTGAAGTGGCGGTGTACGGCGAGGGGGCGCGGCTTGTACACCAGCCGCGTGCCGTCGGCGAAGCGCAGCAGCATCACGCTGCGCCCGCCCCGGTGCCCGTCGCCGGCGCCGGGCTCGATGCCCACGAGCGGCCCCGGGTCACCACTGGACGCGGCGAGAAGGCCGGAGGTCATCAGGAGGGCGTGGTCGTCCGCGAGCCGTTCCAGGGCTTCCGCCACCGCGTCCGCCGCGTCGAGCGCCGCCCGCCCGAGGATCCGCGCGAGGACGGGGCGCCCGGCCAGCAGGTCGGAGAGTCCTCGCCGGGAAGCGGTACGCGCCAGGAAGTCGCGGAACCGGGCCCGCGAGTCCTCCCCTTCGAGCCGCCCGGCGCCTCGCGCCTCGTGCAGTTCGAGGACCAGCGTCCGCGCGGCGGCCCGGGCCAGCCTGCCGCTGAGCTGCCGCTCCAGGTCGCCCCGTACGGCGGCCATGTCCACGAGCGCGCAGGCCCGGCCCGACAGGCGCCGCTGCAGCCGCGCCCCGGCGCGGCCGGTGAACGGCCGCAGGACCCACTCGAATCCGCTGAGCCCGGGCAACTCCCCCGTGAGCTCCGCGGATGCGGCCGCATCGGGGGCGGCGGCCACGGCATCCTCGGCCAGTACGGCCCAGTCCGGCCGTTCCGCGCCCCCGTCGTCGCGCACCAGCCCGCTGTCCCACCATCGCTCGATCGCCGACAGCGACGCCGCCGCCCGCTCATGCCCGGCTCTCACCGCCATCGCCCCCTCCTCGGACCGGCCCGGCCCACCGCTCCGGGCCGTGTCCGATCCTGGTACGGGGTGGGCCCGCGGGGCATGGGGAACATCCCCCCATGTTTTCCAGCGGGGCCCTCTCCCGGCCGTGCGGAGCAGCTCAGGCACCGAGTGGCAGTTCCAGCAGTTCGTCCGAAGGCTGGAAACCGGAGCGCCGGTAGAGGGGGCTGCTGCGCTCCGACGGCCAGACGATCAGCGTGTCGAGGCCCGCTCCGTGTGCGTGCCCCTTCAGCGCCTCGAGAAGGCGCGCGCCCGCCCCTCGGTTCCGTTGTGACGGCAGGACGAAGAAGTTCGTCACGTAGCCGATCGGGCTGTTGTCGCCGTACGGATCCGGGACCCTCTCGACCGGGCAGAGGAAGACGTGACCGCAGATCTCGCCCTCGGTCTCGACGACCCAGGCCAGCCACCGGCCGTCACCGAGCCGGTCGTGGATCCACCGCTCGGCCTCTTCCCGGGGCCGAGCGGGGGCGGGTGTCCCGTCGTGGTCCTCCTGCTTGAACGTCCAGCGCAGCTCGGCCAGGGCCCCGGCATCGGCGGGCCGGGCCGGACGCACCACAAGGTCTGTGCTCATGGGAGCGAGCTTCGCTCCCGCAGCGCGGCAGGACCAACCGATTTTCCAGTGGCCTGCCACGCAGCCCGGCCGGACGACCGAGGGTGTCGGCGGCCGCGGCTATCGTTCCCGGTCATGGGGTTCTCGGGGTCTTTCATCGTCGCGCGAGCCGGCCGGCCGCTGACGGAACTGGCGGCGGTGCGGACCGCGGACTGTACGCCGTTGTGGTCGGCGCGCGATGTCGCAGGATGGCAGGTCCTGCAAGCGTGCCCCATCACGGATCCGGACCCTTCGCTCATCGATGAGACTCACGCTTCTGCGCTGGTTGCCCATGTGGTCGACAGCGACTTCGCGACCGTTCAGGCGGAGAGTCCCGACGGCCTGTCATGGCAATGCGCTTTGTCCCCGGAGATGGCACGGGACTACGGATTGCCCGGGGAGTGGATCGGTGATGCGGCCGAGGTGGGTGAGCGAGCTGAGTCCTGGGCCCGAGGAGCCGGCCTTCGGCCGGACATCGTGGCGCTCAGGGCTGCCCTGGCGGCTGAGTGTGATCCGCTGGCGGAGGACCTGGTCTTCGCGCTCCTTCACGCCCTGGGGTTCCGGTTCCATGACGGGACCGACCTGCAACCACCCGCCGTGTGACGGGGCCGGCCGCCGGCTGTGCCCTGTCGACCGGCCGACCGAAGCGCTCAGCCGGTTCCCGACCTGCTGCTCGCCCGGTCGGCGGACAGCGCGCACGCGTCCGCGCCTGCCGGCCGGCGAGCCCGGCCTGATCGACATGACGCCCCCTAGGCGTGCACCGCGGGCTCCTCGCCCCGGGCGATGCCGAGGGTGGCGAGCAGGTCCTCGTGGAGTTCCATCCACACCGTGTGGCACGAGTCCTCCTTCACCCGGTCGACCCACGACAGCTCGCCGCGCCGGACCCGCGCGAGCGCCCCCGTGAAGCGGGGGCCGTACCCGCCGAGGCGGCCGATCCTCGTCCCCAGTTCCTCCGACAGCAGGTCGATGACCCCGCCCAGTTCGGTGAGTTCGTCGAGCACCCGCCCGTCCCACGCCGCGTCCCCGTGGTCGTTGACGGCGAGCCGGCCCGCACCGTCCGGCCGCAGCTGCCAGTCGGTGCACGCCCGGAGACAACGGGCGTTGTGGGCGAGGAACGTCTCGTACCGCTCCCGTACGAAGGGTCCCAGCCCCGCCTCCGTGAGCTCCCCGGCGAGCTGCCGCTCCCCCTCGGCCCGGCCCGAGTCGGTCAGGGTCCACCCCCGCGTCCCGGCGAACGCCCGCCGGGTCACCCAGCCCCTCGCCTCGTGGTCGAGAAGCGCTTCCCGTACGACCTCGGAGTCGAGTCCGTAGCGTGCCGCCGCCTCGTCGTCGCCGGCCACGCCCTTGAGCCGTACGGCGTGCAGGGCGAGCAGCTCGGGGGCGGAGACGACGGGGCCGGCCGAGGAGTCCTGGAGATCGCTGGGGTTCACCACACGTCAGAGCATAGGTCTCCGGGGCGGGGCGGGCCCTGTCCCGTACGGTACGAAGCGGAGGGACCCGCGGCCGGGAGCTACCGCGGGGACGGCGGCGGTCTTTGGACCAGGAGGAGGGCCACGTCGTCGGTCCTGTGCGCGGCGTCCCTGACGTGCAGGGTCAGTTCGTCCGCGAGGCGTTCCAGGTCGGGGGCGCCCGACACCCCGAGCCTCTCGGCCAGGTCCGCCATGGCCGTGCCGATGTCGAGGCCCGGAGCCTCGACGAGACCGTCGGTGTACAGGGCGAGGACGGAGCCTGGCTCCCAGGGCAGCTCCATGGTGTCGTACGTGACGTCCGTCGCGATCCCGAGGAGGAGCCCCGGCGGCACCTCCAGCACCTCCGCGCTGCCGTCCGCCCGGCGCAGGAGGGGCGGCGGATGGCCCGCGCTCGCCAGCCGCAGCCGGTGCTGGGCGAGGTCGAACTCGGCGATCAGGCAACTCGTGAAGCGGTCGGCATCGAGGTCGTCGAGCAGCCGGTTCGTGCGCGCCAGGATGTCGCCGGGCGACGCGCCCGCCGTCGCGTGCGCGTGGACGGCGGTCCTCACCTGACCCATGAGCGCGGCGGCGGTCGTGTTGTGCCCCTGGACGTCACCGATGACGGCGACGACGGAGGTGGGAGTGGCGCGGACGAGGTCGTAGAAGTCCCCGCCGATGTCCATGCCGTGACCCGCCGGCAGATAGCGGGCGGCGACGTCGAGGCCCGGGAGCGGGGTCAGGCTGTGGGGCAGCAGAACGTTCTGGAGGCTCCGCGCGAGGGAGCGGTTGGCGTCGTACAGCCGGGCCCGGTCCAGGGCCTGGGCGATGAGCCCGGCCAGCGAGGTGAGCAGCGCGCGCTCCGCCGACGGGAAGGGGCGCGGCCGTGCGTACGAGAGGACCAGCGAGCCCACAGGACGGCCGGAGGCGATCAGGGGCAGAAACGCCCAGGCGTTGCGGCCCTCGTAGCGCGGGGCGTGGGGATGGGCACGGCGGAGGTCCTCGTAGGTGGGGAAGAAGACGGGGACGCCGGTGGAGAGCACCTGGGCGTCGGCGACCGGCGCCGTGAGCGGTTTGCCGTCGAAGCGGTCGACGAACTCGTCGCTGTAGCCGCGGTGGCCGATGACGCGGAGTCTGCCCTCGTCGACGCTCATGAGGATGAGGCCTTCCGGGCCGAAGGCGGGCACGATCTGGTCGGCGACCAGATCGACGACGTCACGCACGCCGGCCGCCTCGGCCAGGGACGCCGCCAGATGCATCAGCTGGTACACCGCCGCCGTACCGACCGGCTCGCCGAGGCGGCTCGGCAGCGTCGGGGCGGAGGCGGCCGGGGCGGAGCCCCGGTAGGGGACGGGCCCGTCGTGGGGCAGCGTCCCGTCGTGGGGCAGCGTCCCGTCGTGGGGCAGCGTGCCGTCCGCCTTCGGGATGATGAGCACGCTGATGCCGGTCGCGTCCGGGTAGAGCTCGAACAGCAACGACGGCGCCGGCCGTCGCACCACGGTGAACGACGTCGGCCGCCGGGTCACGGCCGCGGCGCGGTAGCGGTCCTCGAAGGCGGGGTCGTTCAGCCACAGCAGCGTCTCCCACGGGCGCTTCCCGAGGAGCGCGGCCGCACCGGCGTTCACCAGCTGGGCGGCGGCGGTGTTGATGAAGGTGATGCGCCCGTCGAGGTCCAGGGCGCAGCACCCCACCGGCAGCCGCTCCGCGAGGTCGAGGGCGGCCGCCGCGAGGGCGGGATCGGCATCGGAGGGCCGCTCCGGGTGGACGACGAACGGTTCGGTGGGGTGAGGGGGCGGGGGATCCTGATCGGCTGCACGCCGCAGGAGCCGTGCCGCCAGGCGGCAGTGGGCGTCGAGCGTCTCGTGTTCGCGCGCGTCGAGTTCCGGCGCGTGCGAGACCGGCCAGAGCAGGACGACACCGCCCCATACGGTGGTGTCGTCGGTGATGGGGACGGCCGCCAGCATGAAGTCGTACGGCAGCACGATCCCGATCCGCGGGTAGTGGTGGGCGATCTCCTGCAGGCCGCTCAGCCAGACGAGTCTCCGCTCGCGGATGGCGTCGGCGACCGGGATCGGGGCGTCGGCCGGGATCCGTACCCAGGGCGCGGCGATCTCCCGGGACATGCCCGAGAGGAGCACCAGGCGCAGCATCCGGTCCCCCGGGATCAGCAGGTAGACCAGCCCCACCGAGGCTTCGGTGTCCCGCATGAGACCGGTGAGCACGGCGGCCATCCGGCCGTCGGCGAAGACGTCCTCCGTTCCGCTGCCCGCGCTCCCGCTCACGGGCCTCACCAGCCCGCGGCGCCCGGCACGGCACCCCTCGGGTCCGGGCGCGCAGCGCGGCGCCCACCGGTCCACGCGTCCGGGCCCGGCGGCCCGGAGCGCGGTCGACGGCGGGATACGCGCTCGTCACGCATATTCGGACGATACGTCGCCCGCCCGGCGCCCGCGCGACGGGGACGGAGACGGAGGCAGCGGCGGAGGCGGGGGCGGGCGGAGGCGGGGCCCACGGGTTGCGCCCGCCCGTGGGCTATCGTGCACCGTCGCCGGCCGCCGCACCCGGGAGGGTGGCCAGAACCAGGAGAACGTGCATGTCAGAGGCCATACACGGCAGCGCAGCAGCATCTGGCGTCGCCCATCCGCCCGCCTCCGTGCGGCGGTCCGCCCGGCCGCGTACGGCGGTGGGTCGCACCGTCGCCCTGGTGCTGTACGTCTGGGGGTCGGCCGCTGTGGTCTCGGGCGTCTCGTTCCTCGTCCCGAGCGCGGAATGGGTGGCCATCGGCACCGGAGTGGTGCTGTGCCTGGCCTTCGGAGTGCTGCTGCACCTGCTGCACCGGGGCGTCTGGCTGGTGCTGCTCGCGGTCGCGCCGGCGCTGTTCGTGCTGGTCGGCGCGGTCCAGTACGCGCCCGAACTGGCCCTTGAGCGGTACGGGGTCCGCGAGAACGTCGTCGTGGTGGCCGACAGCGCCGCCGGCACCGGCGGCAAGAACCACGAGCTGACCCTGCGCGGCTCCGACGGGCAGGAGCTGGCGGAGAAGTTCGTCTATCGCGGCAGCGGCGCCCCGGCCGTCGGCGAACGGCTCGTCGTCGTGCGTGACGCACGCGGCAAGGTTCCGATGGAACAGGCCGACCAGGTCGACGCGGCCGGCCGACTGAACGGGCTCGTCGGCGGCCTCGTCGCCTGGAGCGTGCTGGTGCTGCTCGCCGGGTGGCGCGGTCATGTCGCGCGTCGCCGTGACCTGCAGCGGTACGTCGGCGGCGCGGGCCGCTGACCCCGCGGAGCGGCGGTCCGCGGGGGTGAGCCGGCACGCGGCGGGCGCCGACGGGGCAGGGGCCACGCAGCGGGCGCCGGTCATGAGCGCCCTCGTCGCCGCTGCCGCTCTTCGGGCCATCCCGTGGTCGCCCGCCGCGCGGCTTCGGCGCGTGGCGCGGGGGCCGGGATATCAGTGGGCGGAGGTGGCGGTCGACGGCGACCGCCCTGTCGGGAAAGGCGGAGTCCGTGACCGTGCAACCCATCCCCGAGGGGTATCCGCGGGTCACGCCGTACCTCTGTGTCGACGGAGCCGCGGCCGCGATCGACTTCTACGTGGACGTGCTCGGCGCCGAGGAGCGCATGAGGATGCCGGCCCCGGACGGCAAGATCGGCCACGCCGAGCTGGCCATCGGGAACTCGGTCATCATGCTCGCGGACGAGTTCCCGGACATCGGGTTCCGCTCCCCCAGGTCGATCGGCGGGACGCCGATCACCCTGCACGTGTACGTGTCGGATGTCGACGCGGTCTTCGCCCGGGCGCTCGCGCGGGGCGCGAAGGAACTGTCGGCGGTCAAGAACGAGTTCTACGGCGACCGCACCGGCCAGTTCGAGGACCCCTTCGGGCACCGCTGGAACGTCGCCTCGCACATCGAGGACGTCCCGGCCGAGGAGATGGGCAAGCGGGCCGAGGAAGCGCTGGAGTCCTTGAACGCCGGGTCGAACGGCGCCTGATCCGCCGGTCGAGCCTGATCCCCCGGTCCGCGCCTGATCTCCTGGCGGTGCGTGCCCGCCGTCAGCGGCCGTACATGCCGCGGCACAGGTCGGCCGCGCCCATGGGAGCGTCGACGTCCTCGGCCTGACGGCACAGTCGGCGCATCTCCGGAGTCCCCGCGCCCGTCGGCCGCGGCCCACCGCGCGTGGCGGACGGCACCTTGGGGCGTGGCGTCCCCCGCCCTGACGGCACCGCCGCCCGGGGTTCCGTCCGTGTACGGGTCTTCCCCGCGGTCTGCTTCGCCCGCTTCGGCGATTGCGCCGAACTCCCCGTGGCCGTCGCCCCTCCGTGCGTCGGCGGCGGTGCCGTACGCCGCTCCGGTGACCGCCCGGCGGCGGGAACCTCGGCGGTGCCCACCACTGCGCGGGTGCCCGGCCGTCCGCTCGGCCTCCCGGCCGGCGGGCCGGGGAGCGGCTCCGTGTGGGCGATCTCCTCGTGGGGCTCGGGCTGCGCGGGTACGGGCCATGCGGGAACCGGGATCGGGGGCCGGTCGGCGGCGGGCGCCGGCCCTCCGGGACCGGGCTGAGGCCGGGGCGACGGCGGGGTGGGAACGGCCACACAGCCGGCCGTGAGGAGTACGGAGAGCAGGAGGAACGTCGTACGGCGGGGGTACATGGGGATCACCGTGCCCGAACCGGCCCGCGGCGCGTGGGCGGCTCGGACCGGGTCCACCGTCACGGGTGAACCCGGTCGTACGGAGGGACCGTCACTCCTCCTCGCGCAGAGTCCTCACCAGGTCCCGAGGCAGACCGTGCGTGTCATGGAGGTAGTGGAGGTCCTCCTCCACCAGCGGGCGCCGGAACCGCGGGCGGGCGAGCACCTGCCGGCCGCGTTCGAGGAGCCGTCCGAACCGGCGTTCCTCGTCGAGCAGCATCCGGCGCACCTCGCCCGGGTCCGTGTCCTGCCGGAAGTGGTCCAGGGTGTGCTCGATCACCTCGGACGGCAGGTCGCCCAGACTGCGCGTCGGGTCGTCCCGCCACAGCACGGTGAGCACGCGGCGGACCAGACGGCGCACCACGTAGCCCCGTCCGGTGCTGCCGGGGCGCACCCCGTCGCCGCTCACCACGACGGCGGAGCGCAGATGGTCGTGGACGAGCCGCCGGGTGGGTTCGTCCAGCGTCCAGATCCGGGGGACGAGGCGGCGCCAGGGGTCGAAGACGTCGCATTCGAACACGGACGACTTCCCCTGGAGCAGCGAGGCGAGTCGCTCCATGCCGAGCCCGGTGTCGACGTTGCGCTGGGGAAGCGGGACGAGGGAGCCGTCGTCGAGGCGGCGGTGACGCATCATCACGTGGTTCCACACCTCCACCCAGCGGTCGTCCTCGGTGGGTGTCGAGCGGGGCGGGGTGTCCCCGCTCCACAGGAAGATCTCCGAGTCGGGGCCGCAGGGGCCGGTCGGTCCGTTGGACCACCAGTTGTCGGTGACGGTGAGCTCCACGGGGACGCCCCGGTTCTGCCAGAGTTCCAGCGAGGCGCTGTCCTGTCCCGTCCGCTCGTCCCCGGCGTACACCGTGGCGTGGAGGAGGCCCGGGTCGATGCCGAGGCCCTCGGTGAGGAGGTCGTATCCCCATGCGAGGCTCTGGGGGCCCTCGTAGTCGCCCAGCGACCAGGTCCCGAGCATCTCGAAGACGGTCAGGTGGGTGGCGTCACCGACCTCCTCCAGGTCCGTCGTGCGCAGACAGCGCTGCACGTTGACGAGTCGCCGGCCCATCGGGTGGGGGCGCCCCTCCAGGTAGGGGGTGAGCGGGTGCATGCCGGAGGTGGTGAACAGGACCGGGTCGCCCGGCGGTGGCAGCAGCGTCGATCCGGTGATGCGGCGGTGGCCGCGCTCCTCGAAGTACTCGACGAACGTGCGGGCGATGTGCTCGGTCTTCATGGGACGACTCCTTCGCGTACGGCAAGGGAGGCACCGGAGAACGGACCGGCGGGTCGTCGAAGCGGGCGAAGGAGCCACGGAACCACCGGCGGGCCGTTTCCGGTCGCCGGTGGGAGGGGAAGGTCAGGCGGCGGCAACCGGCGAGCTGGTCGCTCGCGCGGTCGCGGTGAGGCTTCGGCCGGTGACGTTCATACGAGCGACGATAGCCCGCCGCCGCCGTTCGGGCACGCGATTTCTCACCGGCCGGCCGGGGGCGCTCTCACGTGCGCGCCGGTCCGTCGTCTCCGTGCCGCCGCACGGGCCGCCGTGCGGACCGCTACGACGTGCCGCCCGGCTCCTTCTCCGTCCGGTGCCCCCGGCGGGCGTCGCGGTCGAAGATGCCGAGGATCTCGCACGGTCCGCCCTCGGCGCCGATGGCGCGGGGCGGCATCGCGGGGAACTCCGCGGCCTGGTTGGTCTCCACGCGGATACGGCGGTTCCCGAGCAGCAGGACGGCGGTGCCGGAAATGCCGATGGCCGTGGCCATGATGGCGCCCTCGGGTCTCGCCCCGAAGCCGGCGGTGCGGGCCGGTGCCCGTTCGACGATGACGACGGGCATCCTGCTGGCCGGTGCGGGGCTGGCGCTGATGGCCGCGTTCGTCTCCGTCGACGGCGGCTGTCCCTCCGTGCTCCCCGGCATGCTCGCCGTGGGGATCGGCGCGGGTCTGGCCATGACGCCCTCGACCGAGGCCATCACGGGCTCCCTGCCGCGTGAGCGTCAGGGCGTCGCCTCCGCGCTCAACGACGTCACGCGTGAGTTCGGCACCGCGCTCGGCGTCGCCCCTGCTCGGTGCACTGGTCTCCGCCGGTTACCGCGGCGCCATCGACACCCGGCTCGACGGCGTCCCCCACGGGGTGGCCGAAAGCCCGCGAAGGCGTCGCGAACGCCGTCGAGGCGGCGGGCGGTGCCGGCTCCCACGGGCGGGAGCCGGTCCGTGCGGCCCAGGAGTCCTTCGTCGACGGCTGGCAGCAGGCCATGTGGGCGGGCGTCGTCGTGATGGGCGTCCTCTTCCTCTGCGTACTCGTCCGGGGCCCGAAGGGCGCTCGGACGGAGACACCTGGGAAAGGTGATGACAATCTGCGCGGAATTACGGAACGTTCTCCAGAAGGATCGTTTCCTTCCGCATGAAGCTGTTCTGAATACTGGTCAGGAACAGTTGAGGGGTTGACGATCGCTGGTGGCGGGCAGGTTTGGAGGGCCGCGGGCCGGGCATCGTCCGGCGTCACGGCAGTGCGGCCGTCACCACGTGCGGGAGTGCGCACAGCCCAACCGCGTCCCTCCGCGGCCGAACGAAGAAGGAGGTTGGTCCCCATGACAGTGCGTGCTCTCGAGCAGCCCCGGCTGTGGATGCCCTATCCACTGCGGGTGAATCCGTATCTGTCGGCCCTGCACGAGGAGAGCGAGACGTGGGCGCGCGCGATGGGCATGCTGGACGGTGCGGAAGGACCGTCGGGTCATCCCCCCATATGGACCCGGTCCCAGTTCCATGCCATGACGGTCGACCAGCTGACCGCCTGGGCCCTGCCCGACGCCTCGTTCGCCGACCTGCGACTCAACCACCGTTTCAACATCTGGGCGTTGGCCTGGGACGACTACTTCGCCGCCGCGTTCAAGCAGACCGGTGACCTGACCGGCGCCGTGGCCTTCACCGCCCGGCTCCACGAGTTCCTGCGGCCGGACGTCGGCAACGGCGCCCGGTTGCCCGAGCCGTCGAACCCGGTCGAGCGGGGCATCGCCGATCTGCAGCGGCACTTCTTCCCGCCCCGACTGGCGCACTGGCGCCACGAGTTCAACCGGGCCCTGGTGCGCTACGTCGACGCGGGAGTCGAGGAGCTGGTCAACAGCCGCGCCGGCCGGGTCCCCCACCTGATCGAGTACGCCCCGTTCCGGCGCGAGAGCTTCGCCGCCCACACCGCCCCGTACTCCGTCGAGCTGGCCACCGGCGCGCGCGTCCCCGAGCAGATACGGCACAGCCGGACCGTACAGGCCCTGCTCGACGCCTTCATGGACTACATGGGGCTGGCCAACGACCTCGCGTCGTACGAGCGGGAGGTCCACGAGGAACACGACGTCAACAACCTCGTCGTGGTCCTCGGCACGTCCCTGGGCATCGCCCTCCACGACGCCGTGCCCGCCGCCCTGAATCTGGTGAACACCCGACTGCGGGACTTCGAGCACCTCCGGCAGAGCGAACTGCCGCAGCTGGTACGGCGATCGGGACTCGACCACGACGAGCGGGCCGAACTGGAGACCTGGCTCCAGGGGGCCTGCGGCTTCCTGTCCGGCCTCCACGCCTGGTACACGGGAGCGCCCCGTTACGCCGCCGCGGACCTCGCCGTACCGGAACAGCGGCACCGGTCCTGATCCGGCGAGGGGGACACCGACGGACGGGCGTCGGCAGCCCCCTCGGCGTGCGGCCTACCTCAGCCGCAGCAGGCGCCTGAGCCGCGTCCGCCACGAAGGGCGGGGTTCGGGCCGGCGCTCCGGCTCGGGCGCGGGCTCCGGCTCGGCCGACTGCCACGGCGGTGCCGCCGGCGTCCCGACGCTCGGGGCCGGCGGGGCCGGCAGCGGGCTCGGGACGTCGAAGTCCTGGGGGGCGCGGGCGGCGAAGCTCACCGGCAGCGCCGTCAGGTGCCGGGCCCAGGTGGAGGAGCGCCAGGTGAGGTCCTCCTCGGGGATGGACAGGGCGATGTCGGGGAGCCGGGTGAGCAGGATGTCGATGCCGGTGTCGGCGATGATGCGGCCGATGTCCTGGCCGGGGCACTCGTGGGTGCCGGCGCTGAAGGACAGGTGCGCGCGGTTGTGGTGCACCGGCGTCGAGGGATCCGGGCGGATCGCCTCGTCGACGTTCCCGGCGGCGAGGCCGAGCAGGAGCATGTCTCCCGCCTTGATCTGCTGTCCCCCCAGGGTGGTGTCGCCGTTGGCCCAGCGGCCGGGGCACACCATCAGCGGGGGCTCGTCCCAGAGGACCTGCTCCACCGCTTCCGGCAGGGTCATCTGGCCTCCGGCCAGCGACCCGCGGAACCGGGGGTCGGTGACCACCATGCGCAGAACGTTGGACATGAGGTTGGCGGTCGTCTCGTACCCGGCGAGGAGGATCAGGCGCAGGTGGTGCTGCACCTCCTCGTCCGACAGGTTCGCGGGGTGGGCCATCAGCGCGGACGCGATGTCCTGCCCCGGGCGGACCCGCTTGGCGTCGACGAGCTGCGCGAGGCTCTCCAGGACGTACGCGTTGCTGGCGAGCGAGGTCTCGGTGGCCTTGAAGAGGTCACGGGCGGCGTGGACGAGCCGGGGGCCCGCCTCGTCCGACATGCCGAGCAGGTGGGTCAGCGTGAGCATCGGGACGTGCTCGGTGAACTGGCCGACCAGTTCCGCCTCGCCGTCCTCGCAGAACGTGTCGATCACCTGGTGCGCGAAGCGGGTGATGTGGCGGCGGATGCCCCGGTGGTCGAACTGGCTGAGGCCGGCCGTGACCGCGCCCCGCAGGCGCTGGTGCTCCTCGCCGTCGGCGCAGACGCAGTCGGGGCGCCAGCCGATCATCGGCACCAGCGGCGAGGTGGCGGGGTCGATCTCGCCGCTGCGCCAGCCGTGCCAGACGCGGGGGTCGCGGGAGAACTGGGTCGGACGGCTGGCCACGTCCCGGTTCTCGAGGTAGCCGAGGACGAGCCAGGCGCGTACGTCGCCGTCGAGCAGCACGGGCGCCACCGGACCGTGCTTGGCGCGCAGTTCCTCGTACAGACCCATGGGGTCCGTCTCGGCGGCGCCGCCGTAGAGACGGGTCGCTCCACCGGGTCCGGTGGCGACGTGGGCCGGGCAGCCCGGCGGGGGGATCGCCCCGGGCAGCTCTGCGGTGTGTTCGGCGGGCGGGAGGGTCATACGGTCTCCTGGGCGGCGGCGAGGGTGCGCAGGTAGACCATCAGCGACAGCAGGGCGTCACGGCAGGACGCCCGGTCACGTGCGTCACAGGTGACTATGGGCACGGATTCGCTGAGGGCCAGGGCAGCGCGCAGGTCTTCTACGGGGTGGTGCGGAGCCTCGGGGAACGTGTTGACGGCCACGACGAACGGGACACGGCGGTCCTCGAGGCGGGTGATGACTTCGAAACAGACTTCGATCCGGCGGGTGTCGACGAGGACGACGGCACCGAGCGCGCCTTCGAAGATGCCGTTCCACAGGAACCAGAAGCGTTCCTGTCCCGGCGTCCCGAACAGGTAGAGGATCAGCTCCTGGTTGATGCTGATCCGTCCGAAGTCCATGGCGACGGTCGTGGTGTTCTTGCCGTGGGCGCCGGGGTTGTGGTCGATGCCCACGCCCGCCTGCGTCATGGTCTCTTCGGTGGTCAGGGGCGGGATCTCGCTGACCGCGCCGACCATGGTCGTCTTGCCGACCCCGAAGCCTCCGACGATCACGACCTTGACGCCCCTGGCGCTGTGGGGCAGCGGCATGTCCGTGCCGCGTGGGCCGGCATCGCGTACGTCAGAGCTTGCGTAGTCCATGGATCACCGCCTCCAGCAGGCCGCGTTCGGGAAATGCCGCGACGGGCACGGGTGCGATGGCCTCGACCCGTTCGTCCTCGACGAGTTGGGAGAGCAGCGTGGTGACGACGCTGAACGGAAGGCTGAGGTACGCCGACACCTCGGCCACCGAGAGCGGGTAGGCGCACATCGTGAGGATGGCCGCCTGCTCGGGCTGCATCGCGGCGTCGGGCTCGGAGCGCGTCGCGATGAGGGTGACCAGGTTGAAGGTGTTCGCCGCGGACCCCGTGCCCCCGGTAATGACGTAGAGCGGAACAGGATCGTTTTCATTCCAGGGGTCCTGGTTCTCCGATGTCACATCGCCTGCCCGACGTCCTCACGAGGAGGGCTGGTCATGTGCTGCCCGATCCGAACCACCAGCGTCCGCATGCGGTCGCCCAGCAGACCGGCGTCCACCTGGTCGTCGGCGAGCACCGCGAGGTAGGCGCCGGGGCCGGCCGCCATCAGGGAGAAGTAACCGCCGTCGGCCTCGATACCGACCATCCGCGTCGAGCCGTCCCCCTCGGGGAACCGCTGGGCGATGGCCCTCGCGAGGCTCTGGATGCCGGAGCAGGCCGCGGCGATCGCGTCGGCCGTGTCGGGCTCCGTGTTCGACTGCCCGATGCACAGGCCGTCCGCCGACAGCACGACGACGTGTCGTACGTACGGGACGCCGCCCACGAGCTCCTTGAGCATCCAGTCCATGTTCGGCAGTGGCAGCATGTTACTCGACCTCATCTGAAGGATCGCTGTGTGAAGGGGAAGGTTCGGCGGCCGCGCGCTTGTCGCCGTTGAAGGCCTCCCACATCAGACCCGGCTGACGGGTCGTGCCGGAGGATCCCCGGGGGGCGGCCGGAGCGGGGGGCGTGGGGCCCACCTGGACGATCGGCGTCTGGACGGGTGTCTCGCGTCGCCGCTGCGGGAGTCCGTTGACGGTCTTCCCGACCTCCACGGATTCCTGCGGGGCGTCGCCCGGGGGCGTCGGCCTGGGCAGGATCGGGCCTCCCGTGCGCCGTCGGGCGGGCGGCTGCGGATACCGCACGGCGGACTGCGGCACCGTGGTGATCAGATTCCTGGGAACCAGCACCACGGCCCGTACGCCTCCGTAGGCGGAGGTCCGCAGGTCGACCTCGCAGCCGTGCTCACGTGCCAGCCGGCTGACGACCGGCAGACCGAGCTGCGTCACCTCGCCGAGCCCGGCCAGGTGGATGCCCGAGGCCGACTGCGCCATGATGCGCTCGACGCGCCGGCGGACCTCTTCGGTGAGTCCGACTCCGCGGTCCTCGATCTCGATGGCGATGCCGGAGGGCACCTCGCTCGCGGACACCTCCACCGGGGTGTGCGGCGGCGAGAACGTGGTGGCGTTGTCGAGCAGTTCGGCGAGGAGGTGCATGAGCGGCTCGGCTCCCGGGCCGACGACGGCCACGGCGGTCACCGACTGCAGCTTCACCCGGGGGAAGTCGACGATGCGCGACATGGCTCCCCGCAGCACGTCGTAGAGCGGGATCGCCTTCGACCACTGCCGTCCGGGCCGCGCGTCACCGAGGACGGCGATGCTGGCCGCGAGGCGGCCGATCAGGGCGGTGCGGTGGTCGACGCCCTGGAGGCCGCGGGAGACCACGAGATCCGTGCCGTGGAGGATCTGCATCGCGTGCAGGTCCTTGGCGAGCTGGTGCACGATCGCCTGGACGCGGCGTGCGACGGCGACGAGTGCCCGCTGGGAGGCGTCCCTGGTGTACTCCTCGGCCTCCACCGCTTCCAGGAGCGTCTGCAGAGCCCCGCGGACCGCTTCGGTGAACTCCTCGTCGAGGTGCTCGCCGAAGTTGACGGACCGCAGGATCTCCGAGGCGGGATCGCCCTTCTTCATCCGGGCGACCGCGGCCGGGAGCAGCTCCTCGGCGAGCCAGACGGTGGTGGCGCGCTGATCGGCCAGCCGTCCGAGCAGCGCGGACTCGCGTTGCGCGTAGTACTCCTGCGCGTCGGCGATCGCCTGCTCGTCGCGCATCACCGCCCGCGCCCGCAGTCGGCGCGCGGTCACGGCGGACGTGGCGGCCGTCAGCGCGACCGCGGCGAGACCGCACCAGGCGACCGGTGTCCGTATCTGTGCAGAGGAGAAGAGAAGCGCTATGGCAAAGGCTCCGGCCAGAACTCCGGGGGGGAGGAGCCAAACGCGATCGACCGCGGGTGGCCGGGCTCTGGAAATTGAACCTGCACGAACCATCAAGGGGTCCCTAATCAGTCTGGAATGAACGGACTGAGGTGATGCGGTGCACCGACTGGAACGAATCGGGCCTCTTTCGGGCGAGTGCCGCGTTCCGTCCGTGCGGCACCACAGCGTTCATGACTCGCTGTGACCGCAGCGCAACACACGGGGGAGCATAGTCAGTTCGGGTTCGCCATGTGACCGTGCTGGAAGGGCTGCCTCCAGTGGTCACTCTCGACCCATAAAGCGACTAATCACTGCACGGAAAATGCAATGAACCGATCACACCGTGGCGTCCATTCATCAGATTTCGCGGCCCCCGAACAGACGACCGCCCCGCGAGGGGCCACCCCACCGGAACCACGGAACCCTTCCGGGCGCCACCGCCACCTCCTCGCGTGTGAGGTGCGTCACGCCTTAAAAGTCCTTTAAGGAACAAGGTCGAGAACCTCCCGATTTCTTACGCATTGACGCCAGTTGACGCCTCCTTTGAACGACGGTCAAGATCTCCACGACCTCGCCACACATCACTCGGCTTCACCACATCTGGAGCAACTCGATGCGCAACAGGGCTGCCCTGACCACAGCAGTCACTCCCGTCGCCCGGGAGTCAGCGCGCCCGGAGCACCCGTTCGATCGCGTCTTCGGGAAGGTCGCCCAGCCCGGCCGCAGCGGTGCGGGAGTTCGTGGACAGGACGTCGAACTCTTCGACGCCACAATGCGGCTGCCGAAGGTCCCGGCCCATGCCGCGACGCCCTCCCCCAGGTCGCGCCGGTCCCGGACCGCTCCCACGGCGACCCACGAGTGGCGGTCCATGTCGCTCCCCCTGATGGTCGCGGGCGCGCTCTCCGCGGGGCTCGCCGGTGCGCTGACGGTCTGGCTCTCCACCGACCCCGAGCCCGCGCCCCGCTCGCTCCCGTCCCTGTCGCTCCCGCTCCCCGGACTCGCGACGGCCGCGACCCCGTCCGCGACCCCCTCGGCCGACACACTCGCCCCGGCCCGCACGCGCCCGTCAGCCGAGCAGAGCGCTCGTGTCCGCGCCGCGCGGGCGACCCCTCCCCCGGCCCCCATCTCACCCACGCCCTCGACGCCCCCCTCACGCATCCCCGCGGCGACGCCCTCCGCCGTCCCCTCCACGACGCCTCCGCCGCCGCCTTCCTCGCACCGCCCCCATCAGCCCTCACGGCCCACGTCGCGCGACCTCGCCCTGGGCAGCACCGGTCCCGAGGTCGCCGATCTCCAGCGGCGGCTCCAGCAGCTCTACCTCTATCTCGGTTCGGCCGACGGGGTGTTCACCGAGTCCGTGGGTGAGGCCCTGAGCCGCTTCCAGGTCGCCCGGAACATCCCGGAGGAGCCGGGCGTCTACGGCCCCCTCACCCGCGCCGCCCTCCGGGCCGAGACCGACTGAGTCCAGGCGATCCACCTCCCCCCACCCTTCGCAGAACCCAGAAAAGGACCAGCACATGAGCACCACCGGAAGAACGGGCCTTCGGCTGAGCAGCGCCGTGGCACTCGGCGTCGTCCTCGGCATCACCGCCGCGGGCCCCGCCCTCGCCACACCCCTCGCCCCTGCCGCCACCCCCGCCCCGGGGAGCGCCCGCACCTGCCCGGCTCCCGGCGAGGAACCCGGTATCGGTCACGAACCGCGGTTCACCGACACCAACGTGGCCCTGTTCGCCGGCGGCGACTACACCGCCGACGGCACGTCCGCCGAGGCCGAGGGCCTGCTGGTCGTCGGCGGGAACGCCACCTTCGCCAAGACGTCCGGCGGCGTGTTCAACGTCGGCCGCGCCGGTGCGGGTTCCGGCATCGTGCCGCCGCCCGGGTCGGTCATGCTCGCCGTGGGCGGGGACCTGGCGATAGCCGGTGGGACGACGGTCGACGTCGGCCACGGCCTCACCTCCGCCTCCGGTCACGGCGGCGCCGTCCGTGTCGGCGGTGCCATCGACGAGAAGGGCCGGCTGGAGACGAACGGCGGGAGCCGCGCGGCGGGTCTGGGTGCGCGCGGCGCCCTCACGCCGTACGACACGTTCGCCGGCACCGTACGGGACGAGTCGGTGTCCCTCGGGTCGCTGAAGCCCACGGGCACGAGCGTGCGCCGGGGCGACACCGTCACCTTCGAGGGCGGCGCGGCGGGCACCGCCGGCCCGCAGGTGTTCGAGATCTCCGCCAAGGAGCTGGACGGCGCCTCGTCCTTCGACTTCCGGTCGATCCCCGGTCGGTCCGCCGTCGTGGTGAACGTGACGGGACGTCAGGCGGTGGGCATCTCCCCGCTGTCCGTCGGCTTCAACGGCGACCGCGTCGACGCGTACGGCTCCGCGCACTTCGGCGAGGCAGCCTCGCGGATCCTCTACAACTTCGAGGCGTCCCCTTCGCTCACGCTCGGCGGCGGAGGGAACTTCATGGGGTCGATCCTCGCTCCCGAGGCATCCGCGGACCTGACGGCCAGCACGAACGGCCGCGTCTACGTCGGCGGCGACCTGCGCACCCACGGCACGGGGAACGAGACCCACAACTACCCGTGGACCGGTTCCTCGACGTTCACCTGCAAGCCCACGCCCGAGGGCCCGAGCGCCACCCCCACACCGACCAGCTCCGACACGACGTCCACCCCCTCGTCGCCGGCCCCCACCACCTCACAGCCCGCGACGGAGACCCCGGCGGCCCCGGAGACGACGGCACCCGAGGGCTCGGCGCCTCCCACCGAGAGCAGCTCCGCACCGGCCGCGCCCGGTACGACGCCGCCCTCGCCGTCCGTCACCGAGCCCGGCGAAAGCTCCCTCGCGACCACGGGCGCGCAGCTCACGCCGTACGCCGTCGCCGCAGCGGCCCTCGGCGCGGCCGGTGCCGCGATCCTCGTGTTCGCCCGTCGCCGCCGCGCGGGCGCCCGGCACTGACCCGGTGATCCGACGCCACGCCCGACCACGGGCGTGGCCACGAACGCACACTCCACAGAGCCGCCCTCCGGCCGGGACCTCGTCCCGGCCGGAGGGCGGCTCTGTGCCGTTTCGCCCCCCTCGGCTCCTCCATCCCACCCCGACGCATACCTAGGGGGGTATTTGACTTGCCACGACGAGCCCCTTTACGGTCGAGAGCACATACCCAGGGGGGTATCGAGAACCAAGGGGTACCCCGGTGTGTGCCTACCGCATGAAAGGACTGCCGTGTTCTTCGCCCAGTACTACCTCGACTGCCTCTCCCAGGCGTCCTACATGATCGCCGACGAGCGGAACGGCCAGGCGGTGGTCGTCGACCCGCGCCGCGACGTCTCCGAGTACCTGGCCGACGCCCGCGCCCGCGGCCTGACCGTGGTCGGCGTCATCAACACCCACTTCCACGCCGACTTCGTGGCCGGCCATCTGGAGCTGGCCGACAGCACCGGCGCCTGGATCGGCTACGGCAGCCGCGCCGAGACCGAGTACCCGATCCGCAAGCTGGCCGAGGGCGAGCGGATCACCCTCGGCGACGTCGCCCTGGAGATCATGGAGACACCCGGGCACACTCCGGAGTCGATCAGCGTCCTGGTGTACGAGCACGGTGAGGACACCGTCCCGTACGGCGTCCTCACCGGCGACGCGCTGTTCATCGGCGACGTCGGCCGCCCCGATCTGCTCGCCTCCGTCGGCGTCACCGCCGGGGAACTCGGCGCGATGCTCCACGACAGCGTCCAGAACAAACTGATGGCCCTCCCCGACGAGGTGCGGGTCTTCCCGGCCCACGGGGCAGGCTCCGCCTGCGGCAAGAGCCTCTCCACAGAGAAGCAGTCCACGATCGGGGCACAGCGCGCCACCAACTACGCCTGCGCGCCCATGAGCCGCGACGCCTTCGTCGCGCTGGTCACCGCCGGGCAGCCCGCCGCCCCGGGCTACTTCGCCTACGACGCCGAGCTCAACCGCAGGAACCGGGACCGGTACGACGCCGCGGCGGCGGCGCGCTCGCTCTCCCGGGCCGAGTTCGCCGAGCTCCGCCGGTCGGGCGCGGTCGTCGTCGACGCGCGCTCACCCCAGGATTTCGCGGCCGGCCACCTGCGGGGCGCGGTGAACGTCCCGGCCGACGGCCGGTTCGCCGAGCAGGCCGGCACCGTCCTCGACCCCGTCGACGAGCTGGTCGTCATCGCGCCGGAGAACCGCGAGGAGGAGGTCGTCACCCGCCTCGCCAGGATCGGCTTCGACCGGGTGGCGGGCCATCTGCGCGACCCCGAGGACGCTCTGGAGGAGCTGGCCGACGAGGTCACCCCGGCGAGCCGGCTGACCGCCGCCCAGCTCCGGGCCGCGCTCGCGGGCGAGCACCCTCCGGTGGTCGTGGACGTCCGCACCTGCGGTGAGCGCGAGGCGAACGGCTTCATCGACGACGCCCTGCACATCCCCCTGAGCGAGCTTCCCCGGCGCGCGGACGAGCTGCCCACCGACCGACCCCTGGTCGTGCACTGCGCCGGCGGTCACCGCTCCTCCATCGCGGCGAGCCTGCTGCGCCACCGCGGCTTCGGGGACGTCTCCGACGTCCTGGGCGGCCACGCGGCCCTGACCCAGCCCGCGCCCCCTGCCGCCGCCTGACCCTTCAGGCGCTCCCGGGGTTCCAGGGGTCTCGCCGCTCCGCCGCGGCGGCCCTTCAGACGCTCCCATATACCCCCACGGGTATCCCTCGCCCGTCCGCCCTCCCGCCTCTCCACCCGTCCGTCCATCCATCCGGAGTCACGCATGAGCGCCACGTCCTCACCCGCCCCGTCGTCCCTCACCCCCGTCCTCCTGCACCAGCTCGTCCAGGAAGGGCGCGCCCCGCGCCTCCTCGACGTCCGCACGCCCGGCGAGTTCCACACCGTCCATATCCCGGGCTCGTACAACGTCCCCCTGGACACCCTGCGGGAGCACCGCGCCGAGCTCCTCTCCCACCTCGACGAGGACGTCGTCCTCGTCTGCCGGTCGGGGGCCCGGGCCGCGCAGGCCGAGCAGGCGCTCGCCGGGGCGGGGCTGCCGAACCTCCGCGTCCTCGACGGCGGGATGAACGCCTGGGAGGCGGCCGGGGCGCCCGTGAACCGCGGCCCCGAGCGCTGGGACTTGGAGCGCCAGGTGCGCCTCGTCGCGGGCTCCGTCGTCCTGGCCACCGGTCTCGTCGGCGTCCTGGTGCCGGGCGTCCATCTGATCGGTACGGCGATCGGCGCGGGACTGACCTACGCGGCCCTCAGCAACTCCTGCATGATGGGCGTCCTGCTCTCCAAGCTGCCGTACAACCGCGGCCCCCGCCCCGACATCCGCTCGGTGATCGCGGAGCTGCGGAGCACGCCGTGACCGTGCTCCTCGTCGCCGCCTCCCTGCTCATCGGCGTGAGCCTGGGCGTGCTCGGGGGCGGCGGCTCGATCCTGACGGTGCCGATCCTGGTGTATCTGGCGGGTCAGGGCACCAAGGAGGCGATCGCCTCCTCGCTGTTCGTGGTCGGTGTCACCAGCCTGGCCGCCCTGGTCCCCCACGCGTGGGCGCGGCGGGTCCGATGGCGGACCGGCCTGCTCTTCGGCGCATTCAGCATGGCCGGGGCGTACGGGGGCGGGCGGCTCGCGGAGTACGTGCCGGGCCCGGTCCTCCTCGTCGGCTTCGCGCTGATGATGCTGGCCACGGCGGTGGCGATGCTCCGCCGACCGCGCCACGGGCACGGGCAGGACCGGCCCGAGCCCGATCGAGCCGAGGGTGATCGGCCCGAGAAGGGCGGCCCGGCCCTCGCGGGCATCTCCGCCAGGGGCCTGGCGGTGGGTGCCGTGACGGGTCTTGTCGGGTCCGGCGGCGGCTTTCTCGTCGTCCCGGCCCTGGCGGTCCTCGGCGGACTGCCGATGGGCCTCGCGGTCGGGACCTCGCTCCTCGTCATCGCGATGAACTCGTTCGCCGGACTCGCCGGTCACCTCACGGGCGTGACGATCGACTGGGGTCTCGCCCTGACGGTCACCGCGGCCGCCGTGATCGGCAGCACGGCCGGCGCGCGGCTGGCGGGGCGCATCCCGCAGCACACCCTGCGGGCGGCCTTCGGCTGGTTCGTCGTCGTCATGGGGGTCCTCGTTCTGGCGCAGCAGCTCCCCGCTGCCGTCTGGACGCACCCCGCCACCTGGGCGGTGCTCGGCGCCGGGGTCGGAAGCGGCACGACGGCCGTGATCGCCTCCCGTGCACGGCGCGCCCCGCAGCACCCCTGACGGGGCGCGCGGGGCCACTGCGGCGCCACCGGTCGAGCGTGCCGCCGACGCCGTACGCACTACCGCGGCTTGGTCGCGATCTGGATCAGGTTCCCGCAGGTGTCGTCGAGGACGGCGGTGGTGACGGGGCCCATGTCCAGCGGCTCCTGGGTGAACCGAACCCCGAGGGCGGTCAGCCGCTCGAACTCCGCCCGTACGTCGTCCACGGCGAACTGGGCGAGCGGGATGCCGTCCTGGACGAGCGCATCGCGGTATGGCTTGACGGCCGGGTGACCGGCGGGCTCCAGGAGGAGTTCGGTGCCTTCGAGCTCGTCGGGCGAGACGACGGTCAGCCAGCGGTCCGTCTCGCCCAGCGGGACGTCGTGCTTCTTCACGAAGCCGAGGATCTCGGTGTAGAAGCGCTCGGCCTTGGCCTGGTCGTCGACGAAGACGCTGGTCAGATGGATCTTCATGGGGTGTTCTCCTCCGGTCCGGACGGGTGGGGTGCGAGCCACCGGTCGGCGATCTGCCGCAACGGGCCCGTGTTCAGGTCGTGGAACTTGTAGCGCCCCTCCCGTCTCGTCTCGACGAGCCCGGCGGCCTCCAGCACGGCAAGATGCTGGGAGACACCCTGGCGCGAGATGCCGAGCTGATGCTTCATGCTCAGCCGCGCGCAGATCTCGAACAGTGTCTGTCCGGACTTCTGCGCCAGCTCGTCGAGGATGGTGCGGCGGGTGGGGTCGGCCAATGCTTTGAAGAGGTCGTCGGCCACCTCTCCAGAATAGGCAAGCAATCACTTGCCTATCAAGTCGAGGCGGAGCCCCCGGGTCCGGGACCGCCGAAGCGACCGGGCCCCCGAGGGCTCCCTCCGCACCCCGCGTCAGCACGGACGGACGCCGTCCACCGCCCGGTCCGATCGCCCTCCTGCCGGTGCCGGGCGCCGCCGACCAGGCGCGGCGGGCGGGGACGGCCGCACGGGCCGGGCGGCCTCCGTCACGACCGCGTTGTCAGTGCCTCGCGATAGCTTCGATCTTGTTCGAGCGGTTGCGCGAGAGGGGCGAATTCGTGGGTGTCGGACGTGCGTTGAGGGTCGTTCTGGTCGATGTCAACGACGAGGTGGTGGCGGCCTGGCGGTCCGCGTTCGCGGACACGCCCGAGGTGGAGATCCGGCGCGGATCCCTGCTCGACGTGGATGTCGACGCATGGGTGTCCCCCACCAACGCGCGGGGGCGGATGGACGGTGGCGTCGACGCGGTCGTCAAACGACACCTCGGCGCGGGTATCCAGGTGAGGGTGCAGCGGGCGATCCGCGACCGGTTCGGCGGGAGCCTGCCGGTGGGCAGCGCGGTGTGCGTCCCGTCCGGGGCGACCGTACCGCGGTATCTGATCTCGACGCCGACCATGCGGCAGTCCTCGCAGAACGTCAGCGAGACGATGAACGTGGCGCTGGCGTGCGCGGCGGCGTTCCAGGCGGTGCACCTGCAGAACCGGGTGAAGCCCGGCAGCATCGGGTCGGTGGCGCTCGTGGGGATGGGCGCGCAGACCGGCCGGGTGCCGGCCGTGGTGTGCGCCAATCTGATGTGGACGGGTTACGCGCTCTTCCACGACCACGGGTTCGCGGACTACGACGAGCTGCGGGCCGCGGTGCTCGGGCAGCTCGACGACATCGAGGGAGCGGGGTCCGCGCGGCGGGTCCGGATCAACGTCCCGCAGCGACCTTCCTTTCGCCACTGACGCGAAGGCTCCGCAGGCCGGCACCGCACAGGGCGGGGCCTCCGGCGATGACCTCACCCCATCCGTACAGCACGCCGGCGGGCCCGAGGGGGCGGCCGGTCCGAGTTCTGGGAGTTCCGTCCTCGTGAACGATGTCGACATGACGGCCGCCGGAGACGCGGGTTCCTCCGCCGGGGACCCCCTGGGCCTCGCCGCTCTGTTCACCGGCGGCGGTGAGCCATGGCTTCCGCTGCTGGCTCCGGTGATCGAGGCGCAGCCCGGCGCCGCCGACTTCATCGGTCCGAAGCGCAGCCCGGAGGTGGTTCCGGTGCGCGAGTTGACGTTTCAGGCGCTGAAGCCCCACCCGCCGCACAAGTGGAAGGTGGTCGCCTTCGGGCAGAACCCGTATCCGCGGGCGGAGAGCGCGACCGGCATCGCGATGTTCGACAACACCTTCAACGACTGGAAGGACAGCCAGTTCGGCCGTGTGGTCAGCATCCGCTGCCTCATCAAGGCGGCCGCGATGTGGAAGTACGGCATCGTCAAGAAGACGCCGATCGCCGACGTCCGCGCGCTGTTGAAGAAGGAGGACACCGTCGCGCCGCCTGAGTGGTTCCAGGCGATGCTCACCCAGGGTGTACTGCTGCTCAACGCCTCCCTCACGGCGAGTGCGGACGGAGCGGTGCCGACCGATCGTCACACGTCCTTCTGGCGACCGGTGGCCGAGCAGATCGTCGAGGAGATCCTCCGGGCCAAGCAGGACGCCCCGGAGGAGGACCGGGGTGTGGTGTTCGCCTGGTGGGGCGCGCACGCCCGGAGCCTGAAGAGGGTCGTCCAGCGGCTGGAGAAGAAATATCCGGGGGTCGAGGTCCGGCACCTCGACCACGCCAACCCGGCCGCCCAGGGCGACATCTTCTGCGAAGGGGACCACTTCGCCCGGGTGAACGACGCCCTGGCCGCGGTGGGCGCCGAGCCGGTCGACTGGCTGCCGAGCAAGGGATGGGACCGGAAGTCGGCGGGCGCGGGTGGTGCGGACCGAGGTGATGTCGCCGAGCGGATGGGGGCGTTCATCGCCTCGACGATGGAACTCCACCAGCTGTATCTGGAACGCCTCACGAGCGTCAAGGACGAGGGACTCGTCCTCCCGGCCGTCACCGGGGTGTTCGACACTCCGCTGATGGACTTCCGCAAGGCCGTCGAGCCGGTGTCGCGGGTCCTCGCCCGGCTGGACCGGCACATCGAGAGGTCGAGCGCGTTCGGGCAGGCGAAGATCGCCGAGGCGGCGCTCGGGGAGTCCTCGTTCGGGGAGGGACTCTCCGCCGACGCGATCTCGGCGCTGCACCTCTACACCTGCGAGTCGGCGTTCTACCGCGAGATCAACGCCGTCCTGCGGTCCCCCGACCGGGAGCGGCTGGTGCCCTACCTGCCGTATCTGCGGCTGCTGTTCTCCGCGGTGGAGTCGCTGCCGGCGCAGACCCGGCCGTTGTGGCGCGGTGTGGCCCTTGACCTGCGGTCGCAGTATCCGCTGGGGCAGACGGTGACGTGGTGGGGCGTGTCGTCCTGCACGTCCGAGCTGGGCGTGGCGAAGGCGTTCCTCGGGAGCCGCGGACGGCGGACCCTGTTCGAGGTCACGCCGGCACGGGCGGTGGCGATCCGGCGGTTCTCCGCCTTCACGGGCGAGGAGGAGTACATCCTCGCGCCGGGCACCCAGCTGAAGGTGACGGAGGTGAAGGCCGAGCGCGGCGGCCTCTGCACCGTGCGGCTGACAGAGCTGGAGGGGCGGGGACTGGTGTCCTAGGGGGTACTCGTCGATCGGGCCGGGCGCCGCGCGCCCGGCCCGATCGACACCCCCTACTACCAGGGGCGGGCGTCGGGCGTGGGCAGCGGACGCAATGTCGACCAGCGTTCGAGCAGGCGGTCGGCCAGGGCGGAGCCGAGGCGGCCGAGGGCGTGCAGATGATCGTGGTCGCGAGTCATGTCGGCGACCACGCCCAGGCGGTGGACGAGCCGCTCGCGGGCGGAGACGTAGCCCCACTCGAAGTCCTCGGCGGGCACCCGGGCGAGCTGGTCGACCGTTCCGCGGTGGGCCCGCTCGACGAGCGCGTCGCCCTGGATCAGCCAGCCCGCGCACGCGTCGGCGAGGTCACCCGGCACGTCCTTCCCGGTGAGACCGCGCCAGGTGGTCCGGTAGATGTCCTCGACCTCCGCGAGCGGGGCCGCGGTGACCGACATGGCGCACCAGCAGGTGGGGAAGCCGATGCGGAAGTAGGCGAGTTCGATCAGGCCGTTGCCGAGCGAGGCCCGTTCGAAGTCGACGAAGCGGACGCCGTCGGCGGTGCGCAGATCATTGCCGGGGCAGGGGTCGCCGTGCAGCAGCGCGTGGTGCGGAGTGGGGTCCAACCGCTCCAGGAGTCCGGCGAGTTCATCGGGAACCCTGGACGGGATGGGCACGTCGAGCGCCCTGGCCAGGGCGAGGAAGGACTCCGCGTCGGCGGCCGTGGGTCCCGACGCGACCGGTAGTGCGCCCGCGTCGGCGGGCCCGGTCAGGGCGTGAAGCCGGGCGAGCGACTCGGCGTACCCCGGCATCCAGTCGTCGGTCCTGCCGAGGTCGTGCAGGTGCTCGAGGACCATCACGCGCGAGGGCAGGTCCGTGGCGAGCACCGCGGGGGCCACGGCCGGCCCGGAGGCCCGCCCCGCCAGGCGCAGCCCGGCGAGTTCCCGGGCGAAGCGCGTGTTCGCATCGGCGCCGGTGTCGCCGTCGTCGGTGATCTGCTTGACGATCACCAGGCGTCGGTCGGTCAGCCGGACCCGCCACACCCGCGACCGCGGGCTGCTGTCCAGGAGTCGGGCCTGCTCGGGGGTGCCCACGGTGGAGAGCAGCGCGTCATCGAACGGAACACGGTTCAGCATGCGGACGAGCGTAGCCGCACGTTCGCACGTGCGAGCGAGCACCTCGGCCCCGCCGCAGCCCTCGTTCGGAACCCCTTCGGAACATCGTGCCGGCCGCGCCCGACGACGCTCTCCGTCGCCTCCGCCGTCAACACTTCACGCCAGCTCTCGACAAAACCCAACTCGGTTCGCAGCTAGGGGCGTTGTGCGTTCAAGGCCTGAATGCGCGAACCCTTGACGCCTCTGGTTCAGACCTTTACTTTTGCCGCTCAGAAAGTGGAATGGCGTTCACGTCCTTGAACCGCCTGGTCGACCCGGTAGCTCCGCGGTGGGCGCCGCCGCCCGGCCCCGTCCACCGACGAACCCTCCCCCCACCCGAGAGGACCCCCACATGCACCGGACCCGTCTGCCACTCACCGTGGCCGCACTCGCCCTCGCCGCCGGCGGTCTCACCGTCGCCACCGACGCCCCCGCCCAGGCCGCCGCCGGCCGGATCACCGGCATCGGCGGCAAGTGCGTCGACGTCGCGGGGGCCAACCCCGCGAACGGCACCCCCGTCCAGCTGTACGACTGCAACGACACCGCCGCCCAGACCTGGGACGTCGGCGCCGACGGCACCCTCAAGGCCCTCGGCAAGTGCCTCGACGTGACCTCGGGCGGCACCGCCAGCGGAACGACGATCCAGCTCTGGGACTGCAACGGCTCCGCCGCGCAGCGCTGGACCGTCACCGCCGCCCGCGACATCGTCAACCCGCAGGCCGACAAGTGTCTCGACGCCACGGGCAACAGCTCGGCCAACGGCACCCGGCTGCAGATCTGGACGTGCACCGGCGCCGCCAACCAGAAGTGGACGGCGCCCCCGGCCGGTGGCACCGGACCGGCCCCCGGCGGGAACATGGCGGTCGCGCCGTACCTCTACAACGGCTGGGGCAGCCCGCCGAGCCCGACCACCGTCATGAACGCCACCGGCGTCAAGTGGTTCACACTCGCCTTCGTCCTCAGCAACGGCTACTGCAATCCCCAGTGGGACGGTGGCCGCCCCCTCGTCGGCGGCGTCGACCAGCAGACGGTCAACACGATCCGGGCGGCCGGCGGCGACGTCATCCCCTCCTTCGGCGGCTGGAGCGGCAACAAGCTGGAGAGCTCCTGCTCCAGCGCGGGCGAACTCGCCGCCGCGTACCAGAAGGTGATCAACGCGTACGGTCTCAAGGCCATCGACATCGACATCGAGGCCGCCGCCTACGACAGCCCCACCGTCCAGCAGCGCACGGTCGACGCCCTCAAGAGGGTCAAGGCCGACAACCCCGGCCTGAAGGTGTACGTCACCTTCGGGACCGGCCAGAACGGCCCCGACACCGGCCTCGTCGACCGGGCCGCCGCGGCCGGCCTCACGGTCGACAGCTGGACCATCATGCCGTTCAACTTCGGCGGCAACGGACAGAACATGGGCACCCTCACCGTCCGCGCGGCCGAGGGTCTCAAGACCGCGGTGAAGAACGCGTACGGCTACAGCGACGACCAGGCCTACCGCCACACCGGCATCTCCTCGATGAACGGCGTCACGGACGTGGGCGAGACCATCACCCAGGCCGACTTCCGCACGATCCTCGCCTACGCGCAGCAGCGGCACCTGGCCCGGCTGACCTTCTGGTCCGTCAACCGCGACCGGCCCTGCACCGGCGGCGGCGCCGACACCTGCTCCGGGATCGGGCAGCAGGCCTGGGAGTTCACCCGGATCCTCGCGGCGTACAACGGCTGACCCACAGCCCACGGGCCCACGGGCCCCTCCTGCCTCTCTTCCCGCCCCCCACCAAGGAGCCCCCATGCCCACCCCCACCTCCCGGGGCAGCGCCGCGCCCCGGCGCCCCGCCCGCGCCCGCCCACGCCCCCGGCGCCTGGCGGCGGTCCTGGCCACCGGCGCTGTGGCCTGCTCGGCCCTCGTCGCCCTCTCCCCCGGATCCGCCGCCACGGCCGTCTCCCCCTCCGGATCCGGAGCCGGAGCCAGGGCCGCGGCCGCGGCCGAGATCCCCACCGGTACCGTCACCGTCGTGAACGCGGGCAGCGGCAAGTGCCTCGACGCACGCGCCGCCGCGACCGCCAACGGCACCGCGGTCCAGCAGTACGCGTGCAACGGCACCACCGCCCAGCAGTGGACCGTGACACCGACCTCGGACGGCCACGTCCGGATCGGCGCCCGCGACGACTCCGCCCAGGTCGTCGACGTCAGCGACGTCTCGACCGCCGACAACGCCGCCGTCCACCTGTGGACCTACGGCGGAGGACTCAACCAGCAGTGGCGGGCCGTCGACGAGGGAGGCGGCGCCTTCCACCTCGTCAACCGCAACAGCGGAAAGTGCCTCGACGTCCCCGCCGCGTCCACCGGCGACAGCGTGCAGCTCGTCCAGTACACCTGCAACGGCACGGCCGCCCAGCGCTTCCGGGTCACGCCGGTCGGCACCGCGCCCGGCGACGTCGACCTCGGGCCGAACGTCGTCGTGCTCGACCCGTCGATGCCCTCGGCGACCGTCCAGGGCCGGCTGAACACGATCTTCCAGCGCCAGGAGACCAACCAGTTCGGGCCGGAGCGGTACGCCGTCCTGTTCAAGCCGGGCACGTACAACAACGATGTCAACGTCGGCTTCTACACCCAGGTTCTCGGGCTCGGCCAGTCCCCCGACTCCGTGACGATCAACGGCGCCGTGCACGTGGAGGCCGACTGGTTCCCGCCGCAGAACGCGACCCAGAACTTCTGGCGCGGCGCCGAGAACCTCTCCGTCACCCCCACCGGCGGCACCGACCGCTGGGCCGTGTCCCAGGCCTCGGCGTACCGCCGGATGCACGTCCGCGGCAACCTGGAACTGAGCGACGGCGGCTGGTCGAGCGGCGGTTTCATGGCCGATACCAAGATCGACGGCCAGGTCCGCTCCGGCACCCAGCAGCAGTGGCTGACCCGCAACTCCCAGCTCGGCTCCTGGACGGGGTCGAACTGGAACATGGTCTTCGTCGGCAGCCAGGGCGTCCCCGGCACGAGCTTCCCCAACCCGCCGTACACGACCGTCGACCGCTCCCCCGTCGTCCGTGAGAAGCCCTTTCTCACCGTGGACGCCGGAGGCGCCTACCAGGTCGTCGTGCCCGCCCCGCGCACCGACTCCACGGGCACCACGTGGGCGGCCGGCGGCGCCCCCGCCGCGACCCGACTCCCCATCGACCGCTTCCACATCGTGAAGCCGGGCGCGACCGCGGCCCAGATCAACGCCGCCCTCGCCGCCGGCAAGGACCTCCTGGTCACCCCCGGCGTGTACCACCTCGACGAGACCCTCCGGGTCACCCGACCCGGCACCGTGGTCCTCGGCCTCGGCCTCGCCACCTTCGTCCCCGACAACGGCATCACCGCGATGACCGTCGCCGACGTCGACGGGGTCACGATCGCCGGAGTCCTCTTCGACGCCGGTACGGTCAACTCGCCTACCCTGCTGGAGCTCGGCCCCGCCGGATCGTCCGCCTCCCACGCGGCCGACCCGACCTCGCTCCACGACGTGTACTTCCGCGTCGGCGGCGCGGCCGTCGGCAAGGCGACCACCAGTCTGGTCGTCAACAGCGACCACGTCATCGGCGACCACCTGTGGGTCTGGCGCGCGGACCACGGCACGGGCGTCGGCTGGAACACCAACACCGCCGACACCGGCCTCGTCGTCAACGGCGACGACGTCACCATGTACGGCCTGTTCGTGGAGCACTACCAGAAGCACCAGACCGTCTGGAACGGCAACCGCGGCCGGACGTACTTCTACCAGAACGAAATGCCGTACGACCCGCCCCACCAGGCCGCCTGGATGAACGGTTCGACCCAGGGCTACGCCGCCTACAAGGTCGCCGACTCGGTCACCAGCCACCAGGCCTACGGGCTCGGCAGCTACTGCTACTTCAACGTCAATCCGGGCGTCACCGCCGAGCACGCCATCGAGGCACCCAACCGTCCCGACGTGCGCTTCCGGAACATGGTGACCGTCTCCCTCGGCGGGACCGGCACGATCCGGCACGTCGTCAACGACCGCGGCGGACCGTCCGACTCCTCCACCAACGTCGCGAACCTGGTGAGTTACCCATGAGACGACACCTGACACGACTGCTCGGCCTGATGGCGCTCGTCCTCGGCCTCGGCGCGGTCGCACCCGCCCAGGCGGCCCCGGCCGCACCCGACTTCCGGGTGATCGCGTTCTACAACGGAACCTGGGACGCGGCCCACATCGACTTCGTGAAGGAGGCCAACGACTGGTTCCCCCGGACGGCCGCCGCCCAGAACTTCTCCTACACGGCGTCCACCGACTGGAACCTGCTCGCCAACGGCGGCGTGAACGCGTACGACGTCGTCCTCTTCCTCGACGACGCCCCCCAGAGCGCGGCCCAACGCGCCGGCTTCGAGCGGTACATGCGCGACGGCGGCGGCTGGCTCGGCTTCCACGTCTCGGCGTTCACGACGAACGCCTCCGGCTGGAACTGGTACTACAACCAGTTCCTGGGCAGCGGGAACTTCCGCTCCAACACCTGGGGTCCGACCACCGCCGTCGTCCGCACGGAGAACGGCTCCCACCCGGCCGCGGCCGGTCTGCCCACGACATGGACCTCCGCCGTCAGCGAGTGGTACAGCTGGTCGAACAACCTGCGGTCCAACCCGTCGATCAAGGTGCTCGCCTCGGTCGACCCGGTCGGCTTCCCGCTGGGCACCGACCCGAACCAGTCCTGGTACAGCGGTGACTACCCGCTCGTGTGGACCAACACGCAGTACCGCATGCTGTACGCGAACTTCGGCCACAACGCCATGAACTACGAGACCGGCACCCGGCTCTCCTCCACGTTCGCCGACCCCACCCAGAACCGGCTCCTCCTCGACGGCCTCCGGTGGCTGGCGGGCGCCGGGACCACCCCGCCCGGCCCGTTCCCCGGGGACTCCTGGTACACCCTCGCCGCCGAGGCGAACGGACTGTGCGTCGACGTCAGGGCGGCGGGCACGGCCGACGGCACCCCCGTCCAGCAGTACCCCTGCAACGGCACCCAGGCCCAGCAGTTCCGCTTCACCCCGACGACCGACGGCCACACCCGGATCGGCGTCCGTACCGCTCCCCAGCAGTCCGTCGACGTCACGGACCGGTCGACGGCCGACGGGGCGCCACTGCAACTGTGGTCCTACGGGGGCGGCACGAACCAGCAGTGGCTGCCGGTGGCCGAGCCCTCCGGCCGGTACCACTTCGTCGCCCGCCACAGCGGCAAGTGCCTCACCACGACCGGCACGACCGCGGTCGGTGTCGCCCTCGTCCAACGCCGCTGCGACGGCTCCCCGTCGCAGAGCTTCCGCCCCACCGCGATGCCCTGACGGTCCCCCAGGACGTCACACCCCGCGGCCCCCGGGAACCCCGTGCCCGGGGGCCGCGACAAGGGACCCTCCGATACCGCCGCCCCCCGGGCGGCGGTATCGGCATGCGCGCCCGGCGCCCCGGACCGATCATCCGTACATGGCAGGTACTCCCCCACTTCCCGGGCCGACCGGCGCCGCCGGTACACCGGCGCCCCGTCAGAAGGGCGCGCCCGCGGCCCCGCCGGGTGCGGTGTCGCTAGTCTTCGTCGACCGGACCTCCCGAAGCACGCCTCGCCTTTCCGCTCGACCCGCAGCAGGGAGCCAGATGGGCCGTCGCCCGATCCTTCGATGCCGTGCCGTCCTCGTCACCACGGCCCTCGCCGCCGTGATGACGACCGCGCTCGGAGTGCCACCGCTGTCGGGGGCCATCGCCTCGGCGGTCACGCCCGCCCCCGGCCCGCGGCCCGCGTCCGCCGGATCGGTCGCGCCGGCCGTCGGCACCCGGTCGGCCGCGGACGCCCCGTCCGGCCTCTTCGACGCCGCACCCGCCCGGGCGAGCCTGGAGCGCCTGCTGCCCTCCCGGGCGGCGCAGTTCACCCTGGTCCCGGTCGAGGAGCCCGCCTCGGGCGACTACTTCGCGGTCTCGGGCGAGGCCGGGGCGATCGTCGTCCGGGGCACCTCGCCGGCCACGCTCCTCACCGGTGTCGGCTGGTACCTGGAGCGGGTCGCCGGGGTCGACATCGGATGGCCCGGCGACAGCGTCGGCCGGCTGCCCGCCACGCTGCCCGCGGTCGCCGGGACCCTCACCCGGTCGGCCTCCGTGCCGCACCGCTACGCCCTGAACGACACCGACGAGGGGTACTCCGGCGCCTACCGCGACTTCGCGTCCTACCAGCACGACATCGACCTGATGGCGCTGCACGGCGTGAACGAGGTCTTCGTCCCCACCGGGGCCGAGTACCCGTACTACCGGGCGCTGCAGGAGTTCGGCTACAGCGCGGCGGAGCTGCGCGCCTGGATCCCCGCGCCGGCCCATCAGGGCTGGTGGCTGCTGCAGAACCTGTCGGGGTTCGGCGGGCCGGTCTCCGAGCAGCTCGTCGAGGCCCGGGCGGCGCTGGGCGGACGGATCGCGAGCCACCTCCGGTCGCTCGGGATGACGCCCGTGCTGCCGGGCTTCTTCGGCACCGTGCCCTCGGACTTCGCGGCGCGCAACGACGGCGCGGTCACCGTCCCGCAGGGCAAGTGGGTGGGCTTCGAGCGGCCCTCCTGGCTGGATCCGACCGGGCCCGTCTTCGCCCCGCTCGCCGCCGCCTACTACCGCTTCCAGCAGGCGCGGTTCGGTGTCACCGACATGTTCAAGATGGACCTGCTGCACGAGGGCGGGGTCGCGGGCACGGTGGACGTCGCGGCGGCGGCCGGGTCCGTCCAGCGGGCCCTGGACACCGCGCGTCCCGGCGCCACCTGGGTCATGCTCGGCTGGCAGAACAACCCGACCCCGGCCCTCCTGAGCGGCGTGGACCACCGCCGGGTCCTGATCGTCGACGGCCTCTCCGACCGGTACGACGGGCTCGACCGCGAGGCCCGGTGGGGCGGGACGCCGTACGCGTTCGGCACGATCCCCAACTTCGGCGGCCACACCAGCATCGGCGCCAACACCGGCGCGTGGGTGGACCGCTTCCACGCCTGGCTCGGCAAGCAGGACAGCGCGCTGCGCGGCATCGCGTACCTCCCCGAGGGCACCGGCGCGAACCCCGCCGCGTTCGACCTCTTCACCGAGCTCGCCTGGCAGCAGGATCCGGTCGACCAGAAGGGCTGGTTCGCCGCGTACGCCGCCCGACGCTACGGCGGTACGGACCCCCATGCGGCGGCCGCGTGGGAGCAGCTGCGCCTCGGCCCGTACAGCATGCGGTCCGGGACCTGGAGCGAGCCGCAGGACAGCCTCTTCGCCGCACGGCCGGGTCTGACCGCGACCACCGCCGCGAAATGGAGCCCGAAGGCCATGCGGTACGACTCCGCCACGGTCGAGCGGGCGCTCGCGGAACTGCTCCGGGTGGCGCCCCGGCTGCGGACCACGGACGCGTACCGGTTCGACCTCGTGGACGTGGCGCGTCAGGCGCTCACCAACCGCGGCCGGGTGCTGCTGCCGCGCGTCAAGGCCGCGTACGACGCCGGGGACCTGACGGGCTTCCGGGCGCTGGTTCGGGAGTGGCAGGCGCACGAGGAGCTGCTGGGGCGGCTCGTCGGCTCCGACCGGCGGTTCCTGATCGGTCCCTGGCTGGCCGACGCACGCGCCTGGGGCGCCGACGCGGAGGAACGGGACCGGTTGGAGTACGACGCCCGCTCGATCCTCACGACCTGGGCCGACAGGGGGCCGAGCGAGGCGGGTGGTCTGCGCGACTACGCCAACCGTGAATGGTCCGGCCTCGTCCAGGACGTCTACGCGCCGCGCTGGGCCGCCTACTTCGCGAGTCTCGACCGTGCGCTGGTGAACGGGACCGCGCCGGTCCCCGTCGACTGGTTCGCGCGGGACGACGCCTGGGCGCGGGGCCACCGGCGCTACCCGACGACGCCCACGGGCGACCCCTTCGCCCTGGCGGGCGAGGTGCGCGCCGCCCTGGGGACGGCCACGGGGTCGACGGCAGCCGCTCGGGGCGGGACGTCCGCGGCCGCCGGCCGATGAGTTCTCGCCGTTCCCGGGGTCTACCCGATGTTCGCTGTGCTCGACGAACGACAGCCGATGAGGGAGAAGCCGTGACGGACGATGTCTGGCCGATGGTGCACGCCGAGCGGGCGGCGCTGATCGGCGACCTGGCGCACCTGGAGGACGAGCGGTGGCGGGAGCCGTCGCTCTGCGAGGGCTGGACCGTGCACGACGTGCTCGCCCATCTGGTCGACAACGCCCGCGCGACGCGCCTCGGCTTCCTCAGGGACATGGTGCTCGCGCGGTTCGACTTCGACCGCCAGAACACGCGCGGAGTGGAACGCGAGCGCGGGGCCACTCCGCAGGAGACCCTGGAGCGGTTCCGCCGGGTGGCGTCGAGGACGTCGGCGCCTCCCGCGCCGCTGGACAGCCGGCTCGTCGAGGAGATCGTCCACGGGGAGGACATCCGGCGGCCCCTGGGCCTCGCCCGCTCCTACCCGCCGCGGGCCGTCGTCCGGGCCCTCCGCCTCCAGGCGCGCACCCCGGTGTCGTTCGGCGGAGCGAGGGAACTCCTGTCCCGCGTCCGGATCACGGCGACGGACACCGACCTGACGGCCGGAACCGGGCCCGAGGCACAGGGCCCCGCGCTGTCCCTGCTCCTCGCGGTGACGGGGCGCACGGCGGTGCTGGACGATCTCCACGGTCCGGGGGTGGCCGTGCTGTCGGCGGGCGGCTGAGCCCGCGGGCGCCCGAACGGCACCGGGTCACCGTACGGTCACCTGGAATCCGCCTCCAATACCGTCCTCTACCAGCCACGCGCAAGGTGTCGACCGGAGAATCCTGGCCGACGCACTAGACTGGCGGGCTGTTTGGCGTCGGAACGGAACAACCCGGGCAGACCCGGGCTCCTCCCGACGACCCGGACGTTGCCGGGAACGAGACGCGAGGTCCGATGGCAGCCACACCCGAGCACGGTGAGACCGCTCTGCTCCACGACGGGGACGCGTGGGAGGAGGAGTCCGGGAAGTCCGCCCGGTTCTCCGCCGGGCCCGCCGCCCCGGTGCGCACCCTCGTCGACATCTTCGAGGCCTCGGTACGGGCCTACCCCGACGAGCTCGCCCTGGACGACGGCGGCACCAGGCTGACCTACCGGGCGCTGGCGGTGGAGGTCGAGCACCGGCGGCGCGCGCTCGCGGCCGCCGGTGTGGGGCTCGGCGACCGGGTGGGCGTCCGGGTGCCGTCCGGGACGAACGAGCTGTACGTGGCCATCCTCGCCGTGCTCGCCGCGGGAGCCGCCTATGTGCCGGTCGATGCCGAGGACCCGGACGAGCGGGCCGAGCTGGTCTTCGGCGAGGCCGGTGTGCGGGCCGTGGTCGGCGCGGAGCAGCGGATCGTCGTCACCGGGCGGGAGGGCGACGGTGCCACCGCCGGGCGCCCCGGGCCCGAACACGACGCGTGGATCATCTTCACCTCGGGCTCCACGGGCAAGCCCAAGGGTGTCGCCGTCAGCCACCGCAGCGCCGCCGCGTTCGTGGACGCCGAGGCCGCGCTGTTCCTCGTCGACGAGCCGATCGGGCCCGGCGACCGGGTCATGGCGGGCCTCTCCGTCGCCTTCGACGCCTCCTGCGAGGAGATGTGGCTGGCCTGGCGCTACGGCGCCTGCCTGGTGCCCGTCCCCCGGTCGCAGGTGCGCAGCGGCGCCGACCTCGGCCCCTGGCTGGTGGAGCAGGAGATCACGGTGGTCTCCACCGTGCCGACGCTCGCCGCGCTCTGGGATCCGGAGACCCTCGACGAGGTCCGGCTGCTGATCTTCGGCGGCGAGGCCTGCCCGCCCGAGCTGACCCAGCGCCTGGTCACCGAGGGCCGCGAGGTGTGGAACACGTACGGCCCCACCGAGGCCACCGTCGTCGCCTGTGCCTCCCTGCTGACCGGTGAGGAGCCGATCAGGATCGGTCTCCCGCTGAACGGCTGGGAGCTGGCCGTGGTCGACGAGTCCGGTGAGCCGGTGCCGATGGGCGGCAGCGGCCAGCTGGTGATCGGCGGCGTCGGGCTCGCCCGCTACCTCGACCCCGAGAAGGACGCGGAGAAGTACGCCCCGCTGGAACCCCTCGGCTGGGAGCGCGCGTACCGCAGCGGGGACCTCGTCCGCGCCGAGCCGGAAGGTCTGGTCTTCCTCGGCCGCGGAGACGAGCAGATCAAGCTCGGCGGCCGCCGCATCGAGCTGGGCGAGGTGGACTCCGCGCTCCAGGGCCTGCCCGGCGTCGCCGGTGCGGCCGCCGCCGTCCGTACCGCGCGCAGTGGTAACCAGCTGCTCGTCGGCTATCTCGTGACGCAGGAGGGCTGGGACCACGCGGCGGCGGTCGAGCGGCTGCGCGCCGAGCTTCCCGCGGCTCTCGTGCCGCTCCTCGCGCCCGTCGCCGACCTGCCCACCCGCACATCGGGCAAGGTGGACCGGGACGCGCTGCCGTGGCCGCTGCCCGACCTGGAGACCACCGGCCCGTCCGAGCAGCTGTACGGCACGGAGGCCTGGCTCGCCGAGCAGTGGAGCGAGACCCTCGGCGTGGCCGTCACCGGCCCCGCCGACGACTTCTTCGCGATCGGCGGCAACAGCCTCGCCGCCGCCCAGCTCACCACCCGGCTGCGCACCCGCTATCCGGGCGCGGCCGTCGTCGACATCTACCAGCAGCCCACCCTGCGCAAGCTGGCCCGGCGCCTGGAGAAGTCCGCCCAGGACGACGGGGCCGTACGGACGATTCCGCCGGTGCCGTTCCGGGCCGGGCTTCTCCAGACCGTCCTGCTGCTTCCGCTGTTCACGGTGATCGGGCTCCGCTGGACGGTGGCGCTGCTCGCGCTCGGCAACGTCCTGCGCTGGTTCGGGGCCCATCCCTGGGCGCCGACCGCCTCGTGGTGGGTGGTGGCCGCCGGTGCGGCGCTGCTCTTCAGTCCGCCCGGCCGGCTGGCGATCGCCGCGGGCGGGGCACGGCTGCTGCTGCGCGGGGTGAAGGCCGGACGTCATCCGCGGGGCGGCAGCGTCCATCTGCGGCTGTGGACCGCCGAGCGGCTCGCCGAGTTCGTCGGCGCGACCTCGCTCACCGGATCCTGGCTGGAGCGGTACGCGCGGGCGCTCGGCGCCAAGGTGGGCCCGGACGTGGACCTGCACGCGCTGCCGCCGGTCACGGGCATGCTCAAGCTCGGCCGCGGCTGCGCCGTGGAGTCCGAGGTGGACCTCTCCGGCTACTGGCTGGACGGCGACCGGCTGGAGATCGGCCCGGTGAAGGTCGGCGCGGGCGCCGTGGTCGGCACCCGCAGCCTGCTGTTCCCCGGGGCGCGGGTCGGCAAGCGGGCCGAGGTGGCACCCGGCTCGGCCGTGGCGGGGCAGATCCCGACCGGGCAGCGCTGGGCCGGTGCGCCCGCGGGCAAGCTCGGAAAGGCCAAGCGGAACTGGCCCAAGGAGCGGCCGGCGCGGCCGCTCCGCTGGCGGGCGGTCTACGGGGCGACCGGATTCCTCCTCACGGTTCTGCCGTTGCTCGCCGCCCTGCCCGCGCTGCTCGTCGTGAGCCGCTTCGTGCCCGCCGACGCCGGGCTAGCCGAGGCGCTGCGGGGAGCGCTGCTCGCCGTGGTGCCCGGGGCGCTCGCCTACGGGTTCGCGTACGCGACGCTCGTGCTCGTCTCGGTGCGGCTGCTCAGCCTCGGGCTTCGCACCGGCAGCCATCCGACGCACAGCCGGGTCGCCTGGCAGGCGTGGACCGTCACACAGCTGATGGACCTGGCGCGGGAGACGCTGTTCCCGCTGTACGCCGGGCTGATCACCCCGGTCTGGCTGCGGCTGCTCGGGATGAAGATCGGCCGGGGCGCCGAGGTGTCCACGGTGCTCGCCCTGCCGAGCCTCACCACGGTCGGCGAGGGCGCGTTCCTCGCCGACGACACCTTGACCGCCCCGTACGAGCTGGGCGGCGGCTGGGTGCGGATCGGGCACTCCGAGATCGGCCGCCGGGCTTTCCTCGGCAACTCCGGCATGACCGCGCCGGGCCGCACGGTGCCGGACGACGGACTGGTCGGCGTCCTGTCGGCGACGCCGAAGAAGGCCAAGAAGGGCAGCTCGTACCTGGGCCTGCCCCCGGTCAGGCTGCCGCGGTCCGCGGCGGACTCCGACCGGAGCCGGACGTACGACCCGCCCGCGCGGCTGCTGTGGGCGCGCGGTCTGGTGGAGCTCTTCCGGCTCCTCCCGGTGTTCTCCTCGGCCGCCCTCGCGGTCCTGACCGTGGCGGCCCTCTGCGCCCTGGCCACCGCGACCGGTCTGGGGGTCTGGGGCACTGCGCTGCTGTCCGGAGCGGTCCTGCTCGCCGCGGGTGCGGCCGCCTGCCTCGTCTCGGTGGCCGCGAAGTGGCTGCTCGTGGGCCGGCACCGGACGGGTGAGCACCCGCTGTGGTCCGGCTTCGTGTGGCGCAACGAGCTGGCCGACACGTTCGTCGAGGTCCTCGCCGTGCCGTGGCTGGTCGGATCGGTGCCGGGGACGCCGCTGCTCAACCTGTGGCTGCGCGGGCTCGGGGCCCGGGTCGGCCGGGGCGTGTGGTGCGAGAGCTACTGGCTGCCCGAGACGGACCTGGTCGTGCTCGGTGACGCGGTCAGCGTGAACCGTGGCTGTGTCTTGCAGACTCACCTCTTCCACGACCGGATCTTGAGGACGGATACTGTGGTCCTCCGCGAGGGCGCCACCCTGGGCCCGGGCGGAATCGTCCTGCCCGGCAGTTCGGTCGGGGCCCGCAGCACGCTGGGTCCCGCCTCTCTCGTGATGGCCGGGGAATCCGTCCCCGCCGACACCCGCTGGCTGGGCAATCCGATCGAGGCGTGGCGGGCCTGAACGGGCAGCACGAGCACAGCACAGGGCAGGGAGCGGGAGCAGCAGTGAGCGGCGAGCGGACAACGGCATCGGACCCGTACTTCCCTGACCACGGCGACTCCCGTTACCGCGTGCATCGGTACGAACTCGCTCTGGACTACCGCCCCGGCCCCAACCGGCTGGCCGGGACGGCGCGGCTCAGCGCCATCGCCGGCCGGGCGCCGCTCACCGAGTTCCATCTGAACCTCTCCGAGTTCAAGGTCGGCCGGATCCTGGTGAACGGCCGTGCGCCGCACTACACCCACCGCGGCGGCAGGCTCCGTGTCCGGCCGGCCAAGCCGCTGTCCGCGGGCGCCGCGTTCACCGTGGAGGTGCACTACGCGGGCAACCCCAGGCCGGTACGCAGCCCGTGGGGCGGGCTCGGCTGGGAGGAGCTGACCGACGGCGCCCTGGTCGCGAGCCAGCCCGTCGGCGCCCCCTCCTGGTACCCGTGCAACGACCGGCCCGCCGACAAGGCCTCGTACCAGATCTCGGTCAACACCCCTTCCGCGTACACCGTGGTGGCGGGCGGCCGGCTGCTCACGCGTACGACCAAGGCCAGCACGACCACCTGGGTGTACGAGCAGTCCGCGCCGACGTCCAGCTATCTGGTCGGTCTCTCCATCGGCATGTACCAGACGGTGCTGCTCGGGGACCCGGGGCTCGGCGGGGTGCCGCAGAGCGCCCATGTGCCGGCGCATCTGCTGCCCCGCTTCTCGCGTGACTTCGCCCGGCAGCCCGCGATGATGCAGCTGTTCGAGGAGCTCTTCGGGCCGTATCCGTTCGGCGAGTACGCGGTGGTCGTCGCCGACGAGGAGCTCGACGTGCCGGTGGAGGCCCAGGGGCTCTCCCTCTTCGGCGCCAACCACGTCGACGGTGCGCGCGGTTCGGAGCGTCTCGTCGCGCACGAGCTCGCGCACCAGTGGTTCGGCAACAGCGTGACCATCGCCGACTGGCGGCACATCTGGCTGAACGAGGGCCTGGCCAAGTACGCCGAGTGGCTCTGGTCGGAGCGCTCCGGCGGCCGCACCGCGCAGGAGCTCGCGTCGACCGCGCACCGGCTGCTCGCCACGCAGCCGCAGGACCTGAAGCTCGCCGACCCGGGGCGCAAGCTGATGTTCGACGACCGCCTGTACGAGCGTGGGGGTCTCACCGTGCACGCGATCCGCTGTGCCCTGGGCGACGGTGCCTTCTTCCGCATGCTGCGCGACTGGGCGACCGTGCACCGCCACGGCGTGGTGACCACGGCGACCTTCACGGCCCATGTGTCCCGCTACGCGACGGAGCCGGTGGACGGCCTGCTGAGGGCCTGGCTGCAGCAGCCGTCCCTGCCGCCCCTCCCGTCCCCGCACGGTGCGCCGGCCATACCGGAACGGCCCGCGTACCCGCCCACGAACGGCGGATCCGGGGGCCTGGGCAGGGCCTCCGCGTAGGCGGGCGCCGCACCGGGTGCCGAGGTCGAGCACCCGGTGCGCTCGGGGCGGGCCCGCGGGGCGCCCTCAGGGCGTCACGCTTCGCGGGCGCCCTCGTACATGGCCTCCACGACCTCGGCGTACTCCCGCTCCACGACGGGCCGTTTGACCTTGAGGCTCGGGGTGAGTTCGCCGTGCTCGATGTCGAGGTCGCGCGGCAGGACCGCGAACTTCTTGATCGTCTGCCACCGCTGCAGGTCGCCGTTCACGCGCTGGACGAAGCCGTCGATCAGCGCGTGCGCCTCCGGCGAGGAGGCGATCTCCGCGTAGCTGCGCCCGCCCAGGCCCTGTGACTCCGCCCAGGGCATGATCACGCTCTCTTCGACGGTGATCAGGGCGGTGCAGTAGTTGCGGTTGTTGCCGATGACCAGGATGTTGCTGGCGTACGGGCAGACGGCCTTGAACCGGCTCTCGATCTCGGTGGGCGCGATGTACTTGCCGCCGGAGGTCTTGAACAGGTCCTTCTTGCGGTCGGTGATCCGGACGAAGCCGTCCTTGTCGATCTCACCGATGTCGCCGGTGTGGAACCAGCCGTCGCTGTCCAGCACTTCGGCGGTCTTCTCCGGGAGGTTGTGGTAACCGCGCATGACGCCGGGGCCCTTCAGGAGGATCTCCCCGTCCTCCGCGATCCGCACCTCGGTGCCGGGCAGGGGCCTGCCGACCGTGCCCACCCGGAAGTTCTCGACGGGGTTGACCGTGACGGCCGCACTGGTCTCCGTCAGGCCGTAGCCCTCGAGCACGGGCACGCCCGCGCCGGCGAAGAAGTAGCCGATGTCGGGGGCGAGTGCGGCGCTGCCCGAGGCACTGCCGCGGAGTTCGCCGCCGAAGGCCGCACGGATCTTGCCGTAGACGAGCCTGTCGGCGACGGCATGCCGCACGGAGAGCCACAGGGGCAGCGAGCGCCGTCCCGTCGCCACGACGGTCTCCTGCCCGGTCCTGGCGTAGTCGCGCGCGACCTGCGCCGCCCACAGGAAGATCTTGTGCTTGGCTCCGCCCTCCGCCTTCGACCGGGCGGCGATCCCGTTGTAGACCTTCTCGAAGATCCTCGGTGCGGACGCCATCACGGTGGGCCGGACGACGGGCAGATTGGTGATGATCCGGTCGATGCGGCCGTCCACCGCGATCACGCTGCCGGTCTTCACCTGACCCGCGATCAGGGCGTTGCCGAAGACGTGGGACAGCGGCAGCCACAGGAACTGCACGTCGTCGGGGAGCAGCAGCCCGCTGACCTCCTGTGCGACGGCCTGGTACGACCAGCAGTCGTGAACCAGGCGCACGCCCTTCGGCCGGCCGGTCGTGCCGGAGGTGTAGATCAGGGTGGCGAGACCGTCCGGCCGGATGGCCCCGACGGCCGCGTCGATCGCGTCCGGATGCTTCTGCAGGTGCGCCGTGCCCCGCTTCTCCAGCTCGGCGAGGGTCAGCACGTCCAGTCCCTCGGCCCGGGGCATGTCCGCATCCGGGTCGAACACGATGACGGTGTCGAGCCCGGGCAGGCCGTCCGTGTGGATGGCCACCTTGGCCAGCTGTTCGGCGTTCTCGACGAAGATGGCCCGGCTGCCGGAGTCGGCCAGGATGTACGCCGTCTCCTCGGCGTTGGTGCTCGGGTAGACGGCGGTGGCGGCGACGCCGGCGCACATCATGCCCAGGTCGGCGAGGATCCACTCGACCCTGGTCGACGAGGAGATGGCCACGCGCTCCTCGGGCCGCAGCCCGAGGGTGAGCAGGCCGGCCGCGATCGCCTTCACGCGCTCCGCGGTCTGGGCCCATGTCAGCGAGCGCCATTCCTCGGTTCCGGCGGCGCCGTGCCCGGCCGTCGCCACCGGGTAGCGGTAGGCCTCCCGGTCGGGCGTGGCCTCGACCCTGGAGAGGAAGATGTGCGCCACTGACTGCGGGCGGCTTTCAAGAAGGTGCTGCGCGGAACTCATCTCAACCCCCCGGGACCGGACTGCCCGTCAACGATTCATTGACCGGTCGGTAACTTGCGAGCTGTGGTGAGGCTAGGCGGAAACGCGCCGGTGCGTAAGGGAGCAGGCGAAGAAAGGTCCGGTGTCCGCAGGAGTCCGGGAAAGGCGGAGGACTCGGACGGGGCGTCCGCCGGAGGGTACTCATGCGCGCAGGGAACCCGGCGCGGCTGAGCGCGCTCCCGGACTTCTGCGGGCGCGGGGCGCCGACCTCTGCGGCATCGCCGCGCTGGGGGTGCGACCGCCCTCCGATCGGGGTCCCGTACCGGAGGCCGCCCGCTCCGCGCCGGCGCCCTGGCCGAGGCGGGCACCGTGCCGGTCCTGCGGTGCGGTGTCGCCCCCGCCGTCGTCCTCCTGGCCGAGGAGCCGGGCAAGGACGAGAGGAGCACACGGCTGGAGGCCGTCGAGGCATCGCTGTCGCCGGTCTCCGTCTGGACGGTCCGGCACATGCCGTGACGACGCCCGGGTCCGGCCGGCCCACGCCGTGTCGGCCCCCGCGACGGCCGGCACACGCCGTGACACGGGTGCTCCGTCTCACCCCCGGGAGATCCGTAGCGCACAGGCGCCGGCGGCGCACAGGCCGTCGCGATCCGGAGCGGTCCCATGGGATCGAACTTACGATGGGCGGGAGCCGGCGTCGGCAGCCCGCCGTGCCGGCCGTCCGAGGTGAGCAGGGCGGAGACGCATGGCACAGGTCACCGACGCGGCACGGACCGTCATCCTGACGGTGGACGACGACCCGGGAGTGTCCCGCGCCATCGCCCGCGACCTGCGGCGCCGCTACGGCGGCGGCTACCGGATCGTGCGCGCCGAATCCGGCGAGTCCGCCCTCGACGCGCTCCGCGAGCTGAAGCTGCGGGGCGCCCTCGTGGCCGTGATCCTCGCCGACTACCGCATGCCGCAGATGAACGGCATCGAGTTCCTCGAACAGGCCCTGGGCGTGTACCCGGGCGCCCGGCGCGTCCTGCTGACCGCGTACGCCGACACCAACGCGGCCATCGACGCGATCAACGTCGTCGACCTCGACCACTACCTGCTCAAGCCGTGGGACCCACCGGAGGAGAAGCTCTATCCCGTCGTGGACGACCTCCTGACGGCCTGGCGCGCCAGTGACTACCGGCCGGTGCCCGCGACCAAGGTGGTCGGTCACCGCTGGTCGGCGCGCTCCTCGTACGTACGCGAGTTCCTGGCCCGCAACCAGGTGCCGTACCGCTGGTACTCCTCCGACGAGCCCGAGGGCCGGCGTCTCCTCGACGCGGCCGGGGCCGACGGCCGCCGGCTTCCCCTGGTCATCACTCCTGACGGCACCGCGCTGCTCGAACCGGACGCACCCGAGCTGGCCGCCCGGGTGGGGCTCGCGACGACGCCGGCCGCCGACTTCTACGACCTCGTCGTCATCGGCGGCGGCCCGGCCGGGCTCGGCGCCGCGGTGTACGGAGCCTCCGAGGGTCTGCGGACCGTCCTGGTCGAGCGCTCGGCGACCGGCGGGCAGGCCGGCCAGAGCTCCCGGATCGAGAACTACCTCGGCTTCCCGGACGGCGTCTCCGGTGGGCAGCTGACCGAACGCGCCCGCCGGCAGGCCACCCGGTTCGGGGCCGAGATCCTCACCGCGCGCGAGGTCACGGGTCTGGAGGTGAACGGCGCGGCTCGCGTCGTCCGCTTCTCGGACGGCACGGAGGTCGCCGCCCACAGCGTCATCCTCGCCACCGGGGTGTCCTACCGGCAGCTCCTGGCACCGGGCTGCGAGGACCTGACCGGGCGCGGTGTCTACTACGGCTCCTCCCTCACCGAGGCCTCGTCCTGCGAGGACCAGGACGTCTACATCGTCGGCGGCGCCAACTCCGCGGGGCAGGCCGCGGTGTTCCTGGCGCGGGGCGCGAAGTCCGTGACGCTGCTCGTGCGCGGGGAGTCGCTGGCGGCCTCGATGTCGTACTACCTGATCCAGCAGATCGAGGAGGCGCCGAACATCACCGTGCGGCCCAGGACCGTCGTCGGGGCCGCGCACGGCGAGGAGCACCTGGAACGGCTGACCCTGCGGGACGCCGTGACCGGCGCGACCGAAGGCGTCGACGCCCAGTGGATGTTCGTCTTCATCGGGGCGGCCCCGCTGACCGACTGGCTCGACGGGACGGTGCTGCGCGACGAGAACGGCTTCATCCTGGCGGGACCGGATCTCACGCCGGACGGGCGGCCACCGGCCGAGTGGGCCCTCGACCGGCCGCCGTACCACCTGGAGACGAACGTTCCCGGGGTATTCGTGGCGGGGGACGCGCGCGCCCGGTCCGCGAAGCGCGTCGCCTCCGCCGTGGGAGAGGGAGCCATGGCCGTGATGCTCGTCCACCGGTATCTGGAGCAGTCATGAGCGGACAGGACATGAGCGGACAGGACGCGGGCGGCGCGGACGCGGGCGGCCGGGACATGGGCGGCCCGGACATCGGCGGCGAGGTCCTGCCCTGCGACCAGCACGAGATCGGCTCGCTGTTCCTGTTCGAGAAGCTCTCGCCCGAGCAGCTCTCCCGGCTGTGCGCCGAGGGACGGGTGGAACGGTTCGGGCCGGGACCCGTCTACATCGAGGGCGACCCGGCCACCTGCTTCTACGTGATGATCGAGGGAACCGTCGTGATGTACCGCCGAGTCGGCGGCGACGAGGTGGAGGTGACCCGCACCTCGCAGCGGGGTGTGTACGCGGGTGCCATGCAGGCGTATCTGGGCGACCGGGTGCCCCAGACGTACAACAACTCCATGCACGTGACCGAGCCCACCCGGTTCTTCGTCATGCCCGCGCAGTCGTTCGCGGACATCATGGCCGAGTGGTTCCCGATGGCGGTGCACCTCCTCGAAGGGCTGTTCTTCGGCTCGAAGAACACCCAGCGCGCCATCGGCCAGCGCGAACGGCTGCTCGCGCTCGGCTCGTTGTCCGCCGGACTCACCCACGAGCTCAACAACCCGGCCGCGGCGGCCGTCCGGGCCACCGCGGCGCTCCGGGAGCGGGTCGGCAAGATGCGGCACAAGCTGTCCGTCATCGCCAAGGGCCCCTACTCCCGGGAGGCGCTCGCCGAACTCATCGAGATCCAGGAACGCACCGCGGAACGAGTCGCCAAGGCACCGGTGCTGAGCCCGCTGGAGGCGTCCGACCGGGAGGACGAGCTCGCCGACTGGCTGGAGGACCACGGCATCCCGGAGGGCTGGCGCGTCGCGCCCACCTTCGTCCAGGCCGGTCTGGACACGGACTGGCTGGAGCAGGTGGCGGCGACCGTGGCCGACGACGTGCTGCCGGGAGCCGTCGGCTGGCTCAACTACACGGTCGAGACAGAGCTGTTGATGGACGAGATCGACGACTCCACCAACCGGATCTCCCATCTGGTGGACGCGGCCAAGCAGTACGCGCAGCTCGACCGCGCCCCGCACCGTGAGGTCGACGTCCACGAACTCCTCGACAGCACGCTCCTGATGCTGTCCGGCAAGATCGGCTCCCGGGTGCGCGTCGTCAAGGACTACGACCGTTCCCTCCCCGATGTGCCCGCCTATCCGGCGGAGCTGAACCAGGTGTGGACCAACCTCATCGACAACGCGGTGTCCGCCATCGGAAGCGACGGCGGCGACGGCACCCTGACGGTCCGTACGGCCCGGGAGGGCGACCGGCTGCTCGTGGAGTTCCGCGACACGGGCCCCGGCGTCCCCGAGGAGATCCGCGGCCGTATCTTCGACCCCTTCTTCACGACCAAGCCGGTCGGCGAGGGCACCGGTCTCGGCCTCGACATCTCCTGGCGGATCGTCGTGAGCAAGCACCACGGAAGCCTCCAGGTCGAGTCCGTCCCGGGCGACACCCGGTTCCAGGTGCTGCTGCCGCTGACCGCCCCGGAGACGGATTCCGGGCCGGAAGACGGGTCCGGCTCCCCCACCCCCGCCCCTACCGACACCGACTCCGACACCGCCGAGGAGCACGCATGACCGAGATCGAGGGCATCGACACGAGCGTCCCGCCCAGCGGCCCGGGCTGCGGGGACTGCGACACGGTGGGCGGCTGGTGGTTCCACCTGCGGCGCTGCGCCCAGTGCGGCCACATCGGCTGCTGCGACTCCTCTCCGGCCCAGCACGCCACCGCGCACTGGAAGTCCACCGGACATCCCCTCGTCCAGAGCTTCGAGCCGGGCGAGAGCTGGTTCTGGAACTACGCCACCGACGACCTGTACGACGCCGGCCCCGCGCTCGCCCCGCCGGACGGCCACCCGGCCGGCCAGCCGGCCCCGGGCCCGGCCGACCGCGTCCCGCAGGACTGGCAGCGGCACCTCCACCGCTGAGTGCCCCGCCGCCCCTGGACCGACCGGCGGCCGGCCTCCCCGAGTGCCGCCGTCCCTGGGGGAGACCGACCGGCGACCGGCCTCCCCCAGGGACGGCCGACGTACGGCCGCCGCGTTCCGATATGCGGTGAGGGGTGTGCGGTCGGCGTTCGTCCGCCTAAGGTGGCCGTGCAGCTGGTTCGCCCCGTCCGCCAGGCGGGATGCGTCGTAAGAGGGAACCCGGTGGGAATCCGGGACTGCCCCGCAGCGGTGAGCGGGAACGACCGCCGTCATACGCACTGGGCCCGGACGGGTCTGGGAAGCGACGGCCAGTAGGTGCCCTCCGGTCGCGTCCGGAGAGCGTGCCCGCAAGTCCGAAGACCTGCCCGTTGCCCGCGCGCGGACGATTCCGCGTGCGGAGATCCCGGTGACCTCGTGGGCGGGTCGGCGCGCATATCGAGCGGCACGTGCGGCACATCCGCGCCGTGGTCCGCCGGTCTGTCCGTTCCTTCGCGTCCGCGTCCCGTCTCCGGGGCGCTCAGGACACATCTCGCGAAGGAGAGTTCCGTGACACCCAAGCCCGCGGCCGTACGAGCCACCGTGTACGGGTACCCCCGCCAGGGGGAGAACCGTGAACTGAAGAAGGCCGTCGAGGGGTACTGGAAGGGCCGTGTCGACGCCGACGCGCTCCGGGAGACCGCGGCCGGGCTGCGCCGGTCGAACTGGCGGCAGCTGACCGAGGCCGGTCTCCACGAGGTGCCGACCGGTGACTTCTCGTACTACGACCACGTCCTGGACACCACGGTGATGGTCGGCGCCGTCCCCGCCCGGCACGGTGCGGCCGTCGAGGCGGACGCGCTCGACGGGTACTTCGCGATGGCCCGCGGCACGCAGGACACCGCGCCGCTGGAGATGACCAAATGGTTCGACACCAACTACCACTACCTGGTGCCCGAGCTCGGCCCCGACACCGTCTTCGCCGCCGACTCCCGCAAGCAGGTCGCCGAGCTGAAGGAGGCTCTCGCGCTCGGCCACTGTGCCCGCCCGGTGCTCGTGGGCCCCGTCACCTACCTGCTGCTCGCCAAGCCCGCACCGGGCGTGGCCCAGGACTTCGAGCCGCTGACCCTCCTGGACCGGCTTCTTCCGGTGTACGCGGAGGTGCTCGCCGATCTCCGCGCGGCCGGGGCCGAGTGGGTGCAGCTGGACGAACCGGCACTGGTCCAGGACCGGACCCCGATCGAGCTCGACGCCGCCGCCCGTACCTACCGTGAGCTCGGCGGCGCCGCCGACCGTCCGAAGCTGCTCGTCGCCTCCTATTTCGGGCGGCTCGGGGACGCCCTGGGGGTGCTGGCCAAGACCCCGGTCGACGGGCTCGCCCTCGACTTCACCGCATCGGGCGCGGCCCACCTGGAGGACCTCGCCGCCGTCGGCGGGCTCCCCGGCAAGCGCCTGGTGGCGGGCGTCGTCAATGGTCGCAACATCTGGATCAACGACTACCAGAAGTCCCTGGCAACCCTCGGTACCCTCCTCGGGCTCGCCGATCAGGTGGACGTCGCCGCCTCCTGCTCCCTCCTGCACGTGCCGTTGGACGCCGCCGCCGAGCGGGGCATCGATCCGGAGATCGCCCGCTGGCTCGCCTTCGCCCGGCAGAAGACCGCGGAGATCGGTGTGCTGGCGCGCGGTCTCGCGCAGGGCACGGGCGCCATCGCGGCGGAACTCGCCGCGAACCGCGCCGACCTGGCCTCCCGGAGCGGGTCCACCCTCACCCGGGACCCCGCCGTACGGGCACGTGCCGCCGCCGTCACCGACGCCGACGGGCGGCGCTCGCAGCCCTACGCGGTACGGGCCGTGGCCCAGCGGGCCCAGCTCGGCCTTCCGCTGCTGCCGACGACGACCATCGGTTCGTTCCCGCAGACGAGCGAGCTGCGTGTCGCGCGGGCCGATCTGCGGGCCGGCCGGATCGACGCCGCCGGTTACGAGGAGCGCATCAAGGACGAGATCCGCGAGGTCCTCGCCTTCCAGGAGAAGACGGGGCTCGACGTCCTGGTGCACGGCGAGCCCGAACGCAACGACATGGTGCAGTACTTCGCCGAGCAGCTCACCGGCTGCCTGGCCACCCAGCACGGCTGGGTCCAGTCGTACGGCACCCGCTACGTCCGGCCCCCGATCCTGGCCGGGGACATCTCCCGCCCCCAGCCGATGACCGTGCGCTGGACGACGTACGCCCAGGCGCAGACCCCGAAGCCGGTCAAGGGCATGCTGACCGGTCCGGTGACCATGCTCGCCTGGTCCTTCGTACGCGACGACCAGCCGCTCGGTGACACCGCCCGGCAGATGGCCCTCGCCCTGCGGGACGAGGTGAACGACCTGGAGGCAGCGGGGACTTCGGTGATCCAGGTCGACGAACCGGCCCTGCGCGAGACGCTGCCGCTGCGCGCTGCCGAGCATGCCGCCTACCTGGCCTGGGCGACCGAGTCCTTCCGACTCACCACCGGCGGCGTGCGGCCGGACACCCAGGTCCACACCCACATGTGCTACGCCGAGTTCGGGGACATCGTCCGGGCGATCGACGACCTCGACGCGGACGTCATCAGCCTGGAGGCGGCACGCTCCCACATGCAGGTCGCCGACGAACTCGCCGAGCACGGCTATCCGCGCGAGGCCGGGCCCGGCGTCTGGGACATCCACTCCCCGCGCGTGCCCGGGACCGGCGAGGCGGCCGCCCTCCTCCGCAAGGGTCTTGAGGCCATCCCCGCCGAGCGCCTGTGGGTCAACCCCGACTGCGGTCTGAAGACCCGCGGCTGGCCGGAGACCCGGGCCTCACTGGAGAACCTCGTCGCCGCCGCCCGTGAGGTGCGCGCGGAACTGGCCTCCGAGAGGTCCTGATCCCGTGACCGGGCCGGGCGCCGACGGCGCCCGGCCCAGGCACCAGGCCGACCGTCGGCGGTGGTGGGCGAAGTCCGGGCGCCGCTTGTCCACGAAGGCGGACATGCCCTCCTTCTGGTCGGCGATCGCCTGACGGATCGGAATGCGTGCGGCCATGGTCGTGCCCTCTCAGGGACGGGGTGGGTTGGGGACGGCAGGGGGGAACGGAGCGTGTCTCAGTCGACGACGCACAGCCGGGTGACGCCCAGGTCGAGCGCCCCGCCCCGACCTGGCCGTACGCCCGCCGGCCGGACCGGTCCCGGCGCGGGAGATCAGCGTCGCCGTCCTGCGCTCGGCGTCGAGCCGGGCCGCCCGGGAACTGGTCTCGGCGTTGCGGGAGCAGGCCGGGCTGATCGCGGGGCGCCGGGGTCAATGACGAAGCGCCGCCCGGGAGATGACGAAGCCCCACCCTTGAAGGGTGGGGCTTCGCGGATTCGCTCCTAGGGAAGGAACTCGTAGAACGGACCGTCAGGCGCGCGGTCGCGCACGCACAGCGTCACGTCCCTCCCCTTGAGATAGGCCAGCAACCACTCGCCGAACGTCATCTCGTAGAGAGTCCACGACGGACTGTCCATCTCCTGGACGACGACGCGCCAGGGCGACGAGGTCTCCTCGGGAATGCGAAGGAAAATCATCTCCCCCGTCGTGGCCGTGGCCACCGGCACCAATTCACCGGGTTTCGTCCCTGCCGGATTCGGCAGGAACTCGGCCATGTCCTCCTCGCCCCAGAATTCGAGCTCCCTCTTGATCATGGTTCCCAGATCATGCAGAAGGTGTCCGGCGGGGTGCTTCAGATACAACTGTCCATTGATCGAGACCGAACCGTAGGCATCCACGATCTCGTGGAAGTCCGCGGGGAATTCGATTCCCAGTTCCCGCTCAAGGCCGATCCACGGCGCGGGATCCGACCAATTGAACCGAGGTTCGCCCAAAAGGGCCTGTATCTCTGAAAGCGTTGCCACCACTGGGCCCCTTCTAGCAGGTCGAGCCGACGCCTGACTGGGAGTTGATCGCGGTGCACGAGAACGTTTCCACGATGTCCCCCTGTGGTCCGTATGCGGTCATTCCCACCTGGACGAGCGTGGGAACCGCCGAATGCGGATCTCCGTAGACGGGAACGACCGACATGATCAGCTTGTTGTCACCGGTCAGATGCTTCCATCCGAAGCGTTCCACCTTGCTTGCCATCCTCCGGTTTGCACTTCCGTGCAATGCAACCAGGTTCTTGACATCCTGACCGGTGCCCTTCCCCCAATAACCTATCAGGTGACCCGCCTGCGGCTCTCCGCCTCCTGCCGCGATTTCTCCCATTCCGTCCGGCTGGACGGAAGGCTCGCATTCGGGGCACCTCGGCAGACCGCCCGCACCGGTGCGCGACCTGCGGTCGGCCTTGGTGAGGAACGCGAAGGCGCCGGTCGCCCTGCAGCCCTTGTTGCCCTGGTGGTCCGTGTACTCCTCCAGGCCGCCGTAGATCCGTCCGCCGTCGATCAGCGGAGTCGGGTCGCACGAGGGGTTGTTGGTGTCGGTGGTCCGCGGTGCGGGCCTGGGCGCGGGGCCCGGCGACGGGCTGGGAGTGGGGCCGGGCCGCGGCTCGTTGGACGAGTCGCTCGACGTGGTGTCGTCGGCGGACGGCATCAGCATGCTGCCGAGCGCCGCTCCCGCGTCGGCCAGGTTCTGCTGGCCGTCCGGAGTCGCCGCGTACAGCGCCGTGACGAGTGCCGCCCCCGCCCAGTAGATGGCCGGGATCGCGAAGACGAAGTGGCCGTCCAGCTCGACGAGGCTGGTGGGGTTGCCGCCGGTGAAGGCGTAGCGGTTGCTGGTGTACGGGTCCGCGCCCAGCTTCATGTCGGCGAGGGCGCCGTTGTACATGTCGCGGCTGGTGAAGCGGTTCAGGCCCGGGTTGTAGTCCCGGAAGCCCATGTCGTACGTGCCGGACTGGGCGTCCCAGCGCTTGGCGTTGAAGCGGTAGGGGTTGTACTCCTCCTTGTCCGGCTGGCCTGCCTCGGGCTTGTCGATGCCGGTGAACTCGGTGGCGTCGTTGTTGCCGTAGGCGGTGTAGCCGTAGGTGGCCTTGGCGTCGCCGTTCTTGTCGGTCAGCGTCTCGACGTCGGTGTGGCTGTTGTAGCCGTAGTAGCCGTCCTCGGTCGTGCCGTCCGTGTTGTGCTTGGTCTGCGACAGACGCTCGCCCCACGGGCTGTACTGGAACGACTTGGTCAGCGCGCCGGCGACCTTCTCGTCGAGGACCTCACCGGACAGGCCGAGGTACTCGAATTCGGTGGTCTTGCCGTCCGATGTCTTCGACGCGGTGCGGTCCAGCGGGTCGAAGGTGTACGTCGTCGACTTCATCGTGCCGCCGGTGCCCATCTTCTGGGACTCCACGACGTGGTCGAAGCCGTCGTAGACGGTCCGCTCGACGACCTTGCCGCCGGAACTCACCGACTGCTGGCGCCCGAAGGGGTCGTAGGCGTACTGGGCGCCGACACTCGCCGTCGTCGAGGTCAGCAGCCGGTTCCGGTCGTACTGGAACGTGGTGCCGACACCCTTGACGGTCTGGCTGATGACGTTGGCGTTGTCGTCGTGGGTGTACGTCTCCGTGCCCGCGCCGTTGCCCGTCTTGACCGACTTGGTCAGCCGGTCGGCCGGATCGTAGGTGAAGTCCGTCGTGGAGTCGAGGTACGCCGAGCGGTTGTCGGCGTTCATCTTCTTCGCGGCGTCCTGCGCCTTGTTGCCGTTGGCGTCGTAGGCGTAGGCGTGGGAGGCGACCAGCGTGGTGCCGTCCGCCTTCTTCTCCGTCGTCGACTTCAGTGCGCCGTCGAGGTAGTAGGTGTAGTCGACGACGTTGCCGTTGGCCTTGGTCTCCCTCAGCTTCTGGGCACGGTCCGTGTAGGTGTACGACGTGACCTTGGGGTCGGTGTCCGTGGCGGACTTGCCGACGGACACCGTCTTGACCTTCTCGCGGAGGTCGTAGGTGTACCGGGAGAACTGGCTGGGGTGGGTGACGGTCTCGGACTGGCCGTTGGCGTCGTACGTGTAGGACGTCGCCTTCTTCTCGGCGCCGGCCAGCGACTCCGTCACCTTCCGGACCTGGTTGAGGCCGGTGTAGGTGATGGCGTAGCCGTCGATCCTCGCCCCGGAGGACGTGTCGCCGATCGCGGTCAGGTTGCCGTTGACGTCGTACGTGTAGTCGAAGGTCCGCTTCTCGGTGTCGGTCTCCGCGGAGTTGTCACGGACCAGCTTGATCCCGTCCGCGACGACGACGCCGGCACTGTTCTGCTCCAGCTTCAGCTTGGTGTCCTCGCCCTGCTTGAGGGCGTAGCTGCCGAGGCCGACCCAGGTGCCGCTGCCGGCGTTCTGGTCCTTGGTGACCGCCGGTTCGGTGGTCGTGCCATGGCTGAGCGTGTACTTCGCGGTCGTCGCGGCGCCCGTGACCCTCGGGTACCTCACGTACGCGGTGTACGTGCCGTCCTTGGGGACGTCGAGCGTCCACGTGAAGGCGTCGGTGCCTGCGCCGGCCGCGTGGGTACGGTGGTCGTAGCCCTGCTGCCCCGTGATGTTCCCGGTGGCCCAGGTGCCCGTGGCGGAGGTGTGCTGGGTGTCGGAGTTGTCCGCCAGGACGACCGCCTTGCCCACCGGAACACCGTCGTCGGAGCGGGACCTGACCTTGCCGTCGGGGTAGAACGACCAGGTCATCGTGCGGTTGGAGGAGCCGCCCGCCGAGGTCAGCGTCCGGGTCGTCTGCTGGCCCACGTCGTTGTAGTCGTAGGTGGTGGCGATGTCCCACGGGTCCGTGGAGCTCTTCGTCCAGCCGTTGTCGAAGTACTCGAAGACGGCGTCGTTCCGGACGGTCTGCCCCTCCGAGGGCGGCATCGAGGTCTTCGCGACCCGGCCCACGGCGTCGTACACGGTCTCGGTGTAGACGTCGGGGTCGTTGTGGCGGGCGTCCGCGGGGTCGTACGGCTGGTACCGGCGCTTGGGCCGGTTCAGCGCGTCGTACTCGGTGCGGGCGGTGAACGCCGTGGTCGTGCCCGCCTCGACGGCACGCGGGGTGATCACCTTGGTGGTGTTGCCGACCTGGTCGTACTCGTACCGGGTCGTGCGGTAGGTGATCGGCGAGGTACCGCTGCGCGGGATCCTCACCTCGGTCTGCTTGCCTCGCTCGTCGTAGCTGACGAGCGTGGTGTTGTTCTCGGCATCCGTCGTGGAGACGACCAGGGAGTCCTTGTCGTAGGCCTTCCTGGTGGTCTTGCCGGCGGCGTCCGTGACCGCGGTGACCCGGTGGTTCAGGTCGTAGGCGGACAGGCTGCTGTAGTCGGCCGTGTCGGCCGTGGCGTTCTTCTTCGGGTCGACGACCTTGGTGGTGTTGCCCGCGTTGTCGTACTCGTAGCTGACCTTGTCGCCGTTCGCGTTGGTGACGGAGGTGAGCTGGTAGATCTCGTTGTAGGAGTTGGTCGTGACGAAGTCCGTCGCGTCCGCGGTGGTCAGCGTGCCCTTCGGCTCGGTGGTCGTCCTGAGGTTGCCGACCTTGTCGTAGGTGTACGTCGTCCGCCGCTCGTCCGACGTGGCGGTGTACTTCGGCTCGGTCGCCGAGGTCATCTGGTCGGTGGCGTCGTACACGGCGGTGGACACCGCGCCGTTGGGCGCCGTCGACGTGGTGACGTTGTCGTTGGCGTCGTACACGGGCGCGGGAGCGGTGATCAGGTCACCGGTGGCCTGGTCCTTGGGCTCGGTCTTGACCAGCGGACGCCCGAAGGCGTCGTAGGTCTGGGTGATCTTCTTGCCCAGCGCGTCGGTGACCTCGGTGACCTGGCCGCGCTCGTCGTAGACGAAGGTCGACGACTTGTTCAGCGCGTCCGTCATCGTCCTCGGGAAGCCCGTGGGCCCGAAGTCGCTGTTCGTGTCCGCGTTGCCGTTGGCGTCGGTCGCCCGGGTCAGCTGGCCGTAGGCGTCGTACTCGTACGTCGTGGTGTAGTCACCGGCGACGCTCGTGGTGGCGACGCCCTTGGGGTCGGTGACCGTCTTCAGGTTGCCGAAGGTGTCGTAGCCGAACTGCCACTTCCGGCCCTCGGGTGAGGTCTTGGTGAAGAGATCGGCGGAGTAGCCGTCGGCACGGGTCTGGTACACGTACCGGGTGGAGTTCGCCGGGTAGACGCCCGGAGCGCAGTCGGAGGAGGGCGGTACGCCCGCCTTGTTGTTCTCCGCGTCGCGCTTCCAGAGCGGGTACCCCGTCTTCTGGTCGTAGCAGTACGCGGTCTTGGCGCCGTTGTTCTCCTCCGTGTACGTGACGTTGTTGTCGGCGTCCCAGGCGAGCTTCATCGTCTGGGACGAGGCGTTCGTCGACTGGACGGCGCGGCCGAAGTCGTCGGTCACGTAGTCGGTGGCACGCGACTCGGCGTCGGTGACCTTCGTGTCGGTGAACTTGGCGTTGCCGCCGTTCACCGCGTACACGAAGCCCGTGGAGCCCTGGAGACGGTCGGTGATCGTCTTGGTCCACCAGTGGTACTTCGGGTCGTCCCCGGTCTGCGGGAAGTTGTACACCAGCGACGTGGCGTTGCCGCGCGGGTCGGTGGCCTTGACCAGCTTGACGTTCTTGTTGCCCTGGGTGGCGTCGTACTCGAAGCCGAAGACCTTCGGCTGGGTGGAGCCGGCGCCGTCGGTGATCCTGGTGAGCAGGCCCTTGTCGGAGTAGTCGAAGGTGACCTTGCGACCCGAGATGTCGGTCAGCGACTTGACGTGGTCGATGATCTTCGGGTTGGCGCTGTCGGCCTTCGAGTGGTACTCGAGCGTCAGCGACTGCCGGCCCGCCGGGTCGGTGATGTACTTGAGGAACTTGGTCGGCTTGTTGTTGGACTTGCGTTCCTCGTACGTGTACGTCTGCGTGTTGCCGTTCTTCTCGACCAGCGACGTCATGTAGCCGTCGCAGCCGAACACGAACCGTGTGCCGTCCGGACGGGTCATCGTCCAGGCGTCGGGGACCGGGTCCTTGAGGGGCGTGCAGTCCAGACCGGGCTTGGCCGTCAGCTTGTAGTGGACGCCCGCGGGGGCCTTCCAGGAGCCGTCGGGCTGCTCGCGGAAGACATGGGTCGTGCCGTCGCCGTCGGGGAGCCTGATCTCGGTGGGGTGCGGCTTGGGGTGGAACTCCAGCGGCGCGCCGAGCCGGACGGGGCCGGCGGCCTGGAAGGACCAGCCGGGGCCGGAGACCGTGTCCGAGGTGTCGAGACTGTTGTAGGCGAACCGGGCGAACGTGGTGACACCGCGACCGGGGTTGGTGAAGGCGTTGTACTGCCAGACGGTGTTGCCGGAGGCCGTGTTGTTCATGACGGTCGAGCCGGCGCCGGTGTTCTTGCCCGTGTAGGAGTAGAACTTCTCCATGCCGAGCTGGTTGGAGGTCGGGTCCTCCACCGCCACGTTCTGCTTCAGACCCGGGATGCCTGCGGTGCCCGAGGCCCACGTGCCGGTCGTCTTGTTGTAGACGTCCCAGGTCAGGACGTAGTCGGTGCGCTTGTTGCCGTTGTCCGAGTTGATCGGCGTCTTGACCGTCGCCTGCAGGCCGACCGAGCCGCCGGGCGCGACGTTGGACGGCAGTGCGGTCTGGACCTGGTTGCCGCCGTTGGTGACGTCGGTGCCGTCCGGGAGGGCCCACTTGTAGGTGAGGACCTGGTCGGCGGCGTTCCACGTCGACGCCGTGGTGTTGGTGAGGGTGAAGTCGACGGTGTAGTCGGTGTTCGGGGTCATCCGCGCCGGGGTCTGCGGCGCGTAGTAGGTCGACTCGGTGGTGGAGTCGATGTACGTGACCACGATCCTCGGGCGGAGGCGCTGTTCGGTGCCCTCGGAGGACAGGAACAGGGTCCGTTCCTGCGCGGCGGCCTCGTCGGCCATCCTGATGGCCACGCCCTGCTGGGAGGCGGGGGTGGTCACCCAGGACTGGGCCAGCGAGGTGACGTTCCAGTCGTGCCGGGCCGGGTCGTTGGTCTTCGCGCCCGTGTCGGCCGCCACCGCGCCGAGGTCACCACCCCCGGTGGTCCAGGCGGTGGTCGCGTTCGCCTTGGCCCAGGTCGCCGCCTCGTCGAAGTCGCGCGTCAGCGGCCGCAGTTCGTAGATCGCCCCGGCGGTGTCCTGTGCGGTCTGGGTGCTCCACAGCCGCACGTTCGCGTCGAGGACGCGCGCCGTGGCGGGGATGCCGAGGGCCGGGAACTTCAGCAGCGCGCGGGTGTCGCCGTAGGTCGCCGAGTTGTTGCCGACGCTGAGCCAGTTCTTCGGACCGCCGTCGTCGATCGTGTCGTGCGTGAGGGTCGGACGGGCCGAGGACAGGGTGGTGTCCTGCGTCGCGTCCAGGACCTTCGTGGTCCGGCCGGCCTTCGGCAGCCGTACGAGCTGCGTCGGGGCGGCGACGACCTGCCCGTCCTTCGTCCTGACCGCGACCATGTAGTAGTACGCGCGCCCGAACGGATCGGTGTCGTCGGCCTTCGTCGGCACGCCCGTGGTGTCCGTGAAGGACGTCACCGTCGCCGCGACGGGAGCGACGAGCGTGGCCGAGGACGGCGAGAACGTCTGGTTGACGGAGCGGTGGACCTGGTACTCGACGATGTCGTCGCCGGTGCCGATCGGGTCCTTGTCCTGGTACGCCGACCAGGACAGCTCCGCACCCGTGTCGTGGATCGTCGTCGGGGTCGCGAGGTCCACGCCCTGACGGCCGAACGTCATGACCAGGCGCGGGTAGTGGGCGGTCTCACCGCCGTACCCGAACTCGCTTCCCTCGTAACGCGGGCCGCCCTTGGGGCCGTTGGCGCTCTCGTCGCCGGCCTTGATGACGAAGCCGTTGTTGGCGTTCGCGCCGTCGATCCAGGACTGGACGGTCTTCGTCACGGGGAAGGTGTGCCAGGTGTTCAGCTCGCCCGGCCGCTTGGTGACGACTCCGCCCTTGGTGAAGCGGACGGCGTCCGCGATCACCGACGTGGCCGTCGACGCGGGACCGTCGCCCAGGACGATCTTGCCGAGCGTGCCCGCCTTGAACGGGTGGGACCCCAGCGTCTTCCACACACCGGCCGTACCGGCCTGCTGGTCGACGGTGTAGGCCTTGCTTCCGCCGTCGTACGTGATGGTGTACGGGGCGTTCGTGGCACGGTCCGAGGCGGGGACGTTGTGCGCCTCGACCTGGTACGTGCCGTCCTCGGGAAGGTTCGGCTGCCAGGTGTACGTGTCACCCGCGACCGAGTCCTTGTTGTACAGGTAGTCCTGGTTGACGGCGTACTGCGTGTACGCCGTGTTCCCCGAAGCCGGCCAGGCGCCGACGGCCGCCGTCCGCCCGGCGTCGCCGTCGTCCACCACGACCGCCGTGCCCGAGAGCTCGCCGGTGAGGGCGTTGGCGCTGTTCCAGGTGGCCTGCTCCTCGGTCCAGGCCTGGGTGGCCCGGTGCGCCTCCAGCTGGACCTCGGTCTCGCCCGTGGTGTGCGTCTGGTCGTAGTACAGCTTCAGATCGGCGGAGTCCAGCTTCGTCCCGGCCGGGACGCCGGTGAGCGGGAACCGCAGCAGCGCGCGAGAGGCTCCGGTCGTGGTGTTGCCGACCGACAGGCGCCAGTTGTCGTTGTAGTTGGTCGTCGGACCGTCCGAGGAGATCATGACGTCCTGCGCCGTCGTCGGCGTCGGGGCGATCGAGATCGTCGGGTCGACGGTGACGGGGTACCGGCGCTCGGGCGCGGCCAGCCAGGCCGCGTCCGGGGTGACGGTCAGCTTCCAGCCCTTGCCGGCCCTGCTCAGCTTCTGGGTGACCTTGTCGCTGTACGCGAAGCCGTACGGCGAGCGGGCGTCCTTCTCGGCGTCCGTCATGAACGCGGCCGGGATCACCAGGACGGGGTCGGCGCCCTCGCCGTAGAGGAGGACCGAGCCGTCCTTGCCGGCCTTCGGCGTCAGCCCGCCCGTGTCCAGGGTGAACGTGAAGGAGACCGGGCCCGTGGGCTTCCGGTCGAGGAGGATGTTCTCCTTCACCCGGCCCGGACCGACCTCGTACGACAGGTCGGCGCCGTGGACCGCGTCCTTGTACGTGACGGTGTCGCCCTCGGCGACGGGAGCGAGCCTGCCCGCCCCCTCCAGGCCCAGGGTGACCGCGCGACCGCCGGCCTCGAAACGCAGCAGGCCGCGCGGGTCGGTACCGAACCAACTGCGGGCCGCGTTGGTCTCATTGGTGAAGGCGAAGCCCTCGGCATCGGTCGGGGTGACCGTCGGGTCGATGTCCTTCCAGGACTTCCCCGCCCGATAGCCGGTCGGTACGGCCGACAGTTCGGCCTGCACCCGGCCGTCGGAGAGCTGCCAGTACCGGGCATGGGAGGTACGCCTGCCCGTCAGCTCCGCGACGCGCTTCGGCTTCGCGGCCGCCTTGCCCTTCGGCAGGCTCTCTCGGCTCGGCAGCACCGGGGTGCCACCGGTCGACGGCTCTTCGGGCCCCTCGGGTTCGTCGTCCGAGAACCACCCGGCGAAAGCATCGACAATTCCCTCGCCGGCATCGGGTGAAACCGGTGCGGCATAAGCGACTTGTGGCAGCATGGTCCCGGCGACAGCCGCGACCACGAGGCAGGCTATCGCCCGCCCGTATCTGAATCTCACACGAATCCCTTCCTCGACTCCCCTCACGCGCGTACGCGGAAGGGAGCGTGCCAACGCGCCGACGAGGGGGATCCCTCAACGGTCGCGGTGGCCCTGACCTCGTCCGGAGCACCTCAGGGCATGCCAAGTCGGGCCACCTCCCCGCGGGGGAGGCGACCTCGCGAGAGGTGTGCCGATCAAGACGGAGGTGATTCTTATTCACGGGTATGACGCTGCGTCAAGCGTTAACTCATATAGGGCATTTCAGGTTCCACGCAACGCCACTCAAACAACTTGCCTGATTTGTCGGCGGCCTGGCACCTGTCGATTCCGATGGTGTATAACCCAGGCGAATTCACGCCTACAGAAAGCGCGGCCATGCCGACGACCGAAGAAGCGGCAGCACCGGAAGGTCACGGAATCCCGGACGCCACAGGGGTTTCGCGGAGCCCGGACGAGCGCGGCACCGATCGCGGCGGCATCGTCGTGGCCGCCGTCCTGCTGCTCGCCTGCGCGCTGTTCGTCGCCTTCGGGGTCCTCGCCCCGGAGAAGGCCCCGCCGGAGGCCCGGGCGACGGAGCCCACGGCAGAGGTGACGTACGAGGTGGTCGGCGAGGGTACGGCCGACATCACCTACCGGGCGGCGGGTGACGACGCGGCGGCAGTCGTCACGCGCGTCGGCCTGCCGTGGCGGAAGACGGTGAACCTGCCGGCCGGCACGTCTCCTTCCGTCAATGTCACCCTCGACGAGGAGGGCGGCACGGCGAGCTGCACCCTGGCGGTCCGGGGCGAACACGTCCAACGCGCCACGGCCACGGGCGCCTTCGGACGGACGACATGCAGCGGCGAACTCCCCGCGGAGGAGGGGGCTGCGCGCCTTGAAGGGTCCTCCTGACGGCTGCCGCGGGCGACGATCCGACGGTATCGGGCGGCGCTGAGGGCGACGATCCGGCGGTAGCGGGCGGCGCTGAGGGCGACGGGCCGACGGGCGGTCTGCTGTCCGCCGGTGACGACCGGCGTCAGCGGTGCGGCGCGGGCGTCGCCATCGGTGAAGGGCCGGACGAACGCCACATCGAGGTACGCGCGGGCCGCGCGCGCCGGAGGCTGCCTGCCGACGCGCCGACTCCACTCACGGCGGCCCTTGCGTAGAGTACGGCCGGGCGCGGTGAGATCAGATGGAGTTCACATGACCGCGATCAGCCTTGAGCACGCCACCGTCCCCGCCGACACGGGCGAGGTGACCCTCCTCATAGCCCGCCGGGTGGAGCCCGGCCACGAAGCGGCCTTCGAGCTGTGGGCCAGGGGCATCCTCGACAGCGCCGCCGCCTTCCCGGGGCATCTCGGATACGGGCTCTTCCGCTCCTCCGGCGGCGACGCCCCGTGGTTCCTCGTCCACCGCTTCCGGGACGAGGCGGCGTGCCGGGCCTGGCAGGAGTCTCCGGAGCGGGCGGCCTGGTTCGCCGGCTGCGAGGGGCACCACCACACGGAGATCGCCCGGCGCACGCTGACCGGCATGGAGACCTGGTTCGCCAAGCCGGGCTCGACGCGGCCGGCACCGCCCCGGTGGAAGATGGCGATCAGCGCGACCCTGGCGATCTATCCGATCTCCGTCCTCGGAAGCCTCGTCCTGATCCCCCGGCTGACCGGTCTCCCCCTCCTGCTCAGCAGCGCGATCGTCGCCTGTGTGTTCAACGTGCTCATGACATACGTGGCCATGCCCGCCGTGAGCAGGCTGCTGCGCCGCTGGCTCACGCCGTAGCGCACCGGGGCGGCTCCCCGCTGCGGAGGCGGCGAGGCGAACGTCTGCGCTCCGGCCCTCCGGGGGCGCGATCGTCATCTAAAATTCAGGGCGGCCTCAGGGCCGCGGCTCGTCGCTGCGCGCGGCGGCCGCGGAACGGTCAGGCCGGTCCAGGACAGCGGCCCGCCCCGGGCCCCGGTCCGGACGGGACCACATGACGCTGATCACAAAGATCCCAGGGAATCGGGTGACCGCCGGCGTGCGTCTCATTGGTGCGGGATTCCCAGCTCCCCCGGCTCACCCGCCCACGCTACAGAAGACCCCCAGGGAGAAGTGAGGTATGTCCGTGATCTGCGTCGGCGGCATGATCGGAATCGGCAAGACGAGTGTGGCCGAGCTGATCGCCAAGGAGCTGGGCAGCGACGTCTTCTACGAGAGCGTGGAGGACAACCCGATCCTGCCGCTCTTCTACACGGCGAGCCCCGAGGAGATCCAGGCGAAGCGGTACCCCTTCCTCCTCCAGCTGTACTTCCTCCAGACGCGCTTCGCCGCGATCAAGGAGGCGTACAAGCGGGGGGACAACGTCCTCGACCGGTCCATCTACGAGGACTGGTACTTCGCCAAGGTCAACCACGACCTGGGACGGATCAGCTCCCTCGAGATGCAGGTGTACGAGGGGCTGCTCGACGAGATGATGCGCGAGATCGACGGCCTGCCCTACCGCAAGGCGCCCGATCTCATGGTCTACCTCAAGGCGGACTTCGAGACCGTGCTGCACCGCATCGGTCTGCGCGGCCGCGATTTCGAACAGGACGAGAGCCTCGTCGAGTACTACCGGACCCTGTGGTCCGGCTACGACGACTGGGTGCACAAGCACTACTCGGCCAGCGACGTCCTCGTCATCGACATGAACCGCACGGACATCGTCAACAACGCCGAGGACGCGGCCCGCGTGGCCCAGGAGGTCAGGACCGCGCTGGAGGCCGCCACCCGGCGCGCCTGATCCGGCGCCCGGGGGCCCGGCGGCCGGGAGACCCGGCCGCCGGGCACGGTCAGCAGGCGATGGTGCCCCGGCGCAACGCGTGGCCGCCCGTGTTGCTGTCGTCGGACCAGTACACGGGCTTGGTGCCGGCGACGCACTCGTCGGCACCGGCCAGGGCGAAGCCCTCGTTGTTGAGGTCGGGCATCCCGCTCGGGCGCTGGTAGGAGGCGGCGGGGGCGAAGGTGCCCGCGCTGCCGATCTTCATGGTCGTGTGCAGACCGCCGCAGGTGTCGTCGCAGACCATCCACAGCCGGGCGGCCTGCGGCTCCCACTGGAGCTCCATCACGCCGGCCATGCCGCTGGCGACGGTGGCGACGCGGGTGGCGGTGCCGCTGTCCTGGAGGACGTACGCGTGGACCGCTCCGGTGCCCTCCACGCCGAGGAGGAAGACGCCGCCGGTGTGCGCGCCGTACCGGCTCGGGTCATAGGCGGCGCCGGTCGACTCGTCCTTGAACCCGGCCGCGACGAGAGTGGTGTCGGGGATCCAGGTGATCGCCTCGAAGCCGAGGTTGGACCCCACGGCCGGCAGACCGGCGGTCAGGTTCCACTCCTTCGTGGCGGTCAGGGAGCTGCCGGTACCGGCGGCGACGTCGTAGCGGAGGACGGACAGGCGGCTGGTGCCGGAGGCGTCGCCGTTGCGCTCGGTCGCGACGTAGGCACCGCCCGCCGCGCCGGCGGCGGTCAGGGTGACGGCCTCGCCGTCGGGGCTGCCGCTCCCACCGGGGTAGCGCAGCGCCTTGCCGGAGGTCCAGCCGTTGGCGGTGTCCGGCCGCCAGCCGCCGGAACCGTCACGGACCAGGCGCCACAGCTTGCCGGAGTTCTGGGCGGCCCAGAGGACGGAGCCCTCCTGGTACAGGCCGCTGAGGTCCTCGCCGAAGACGTCGGATCCGTCGGCCGTCGACACGGAGGTGCCGCCGGGCCAGGACGCCGGGTTCGTGCCGCCACCGGAACCGCAGTCGTTCGGCGCGCCGAGCGTCAGGGGCGCCTTCTTGAAGGCGCCCGTGCCGTCGGGGCAGCGCGACCAGGACGGGGCGGAGTGGGCGCTCCAGCCGTAACTGTCGACGAGGGTGCTGCCGCCCGGCAGGTAGAGGCGGGCCTTGTCGCTGGAGCCGAGACCGAACGCCGCGGCCACGGCGAACGCGCGCGCCGTCCCCGGAGCGAGCGTCGTCCCCGCCGGAACCGTGTACGTGTGGCTCGCGTCGTCGTCCTTGAGGATCCAGCCGGAGATGTCGACCGCGGCCGTGCCCTTGTTGAACAGCTCGATCGAGTCGTCGACGCTGCCGGTCGTCACCACCTCGTTGATACGGATGTCGTCCGCCGGAGCGGCGTGCGCGGTCGGAGCGGCAAGCGTCGCGGCGGCGAGCAGCGTGGCACCGGCGACGGCGAGGCGGATCGGGGCGGGGCGGCGACGCCCCCGGGGAGCGCGAACTTCGAGCACGGAGTCGTCCGTCCTGAGAGGGTGGCGAAGGGCGTCATGAGACTCACGCCCGCCGCCGAACGCCGGTGGGCGTCGGCACCGTCGTCACATGAACGCCCGTCGAACGGCAGGCCGCACGCCACGTCCCGCCCCGGCATCGGTCCGGGCCGTGGCGGGCTCCATCGGCCACGCCGGGTCGATCCGGGTGATGCCGGTATCAGACCTGCGGGCGGGTGGCCGTGACGATGTAGTAGTCGAGGGTGCGCTGCTCGTAGGCCTTCAGGAAGTTGCGCGGCCAGGTTCCCGGCTCCCACTGGTCCGACAGCCAGCGGTCCCAGCCCTGCCACACGTCCGGTCCGATGGACACGGCCCGCGCGTCCGTCAGGCCCACGCGGGTGAACGCGTCGGCCACGAGCGTGACGGGACGCGCGACGTCCAGACCGTCGGCGAACGTCTCCAGGTACGACGCGAGCCGCGCTCCGTGGCCCGGGTCGTCGTCCGGGGTGAAGAAGCTCGCGACGACCACCCGACCGCCGGGCCGCAGCACCCGGGCCGCCTCCCGGGTGAAGGCGATCACGTCGTCGAAGTGCTGGGCGGCCTCGACGCTGTAGACGCAGTCGAACTCGCCGTCGCCGAAGGGCATCTCCTCCGCCGCACCACGGACGAACCGGAGCGCCGACGGCGAGGTCTCCAGCAGATCCGCGTTCGCCCGGCGGGCACGGTCCAGCTGCTGCGGATGGATGTCCATGCCGGTCACCCGCTCCGGCCGGTACTCGCGCAGGGCGAGCGCGCAGCCGACACCGAGCCCACAGCCGATCTCGACGATCCGCCGGCCGGCGAGCGGACCTGCGGCGTCGAGCACCTGCCGGTACATGTCCTCCTGGCTGCGGACCCGGTCGTCGACCGTGAGCGGTCCGGCGAGGTCGATCGAGCGCCAGTAACCGAAGTTGATGAACCCTCCGGCGAACACCGGCACCGAACTGAGGTCGGCCGGACCGTACGTCTCCCGAACAGCGGCCCGCATCTCCACCGGTTCCACCACCCGCGTCACCTCCGCGAACAGTCTGACGTCCGGATCCACCCCTGTCGACGGTGCCCCGCCGCTACCGGCGTGATCTCATGACGTCCCGCCGGGACCGCTGCCGAGGTACGCCTCCCGCACCGCCGGGTCCGCGTGGACCTCGGCCGCCGCCCCTTCGGCGAGAACCCGGCCGAGGTCGAGCACCACGACTCGTGAGCACAGCTCCATCACGAAGGCCACGTCGTGCTCGACGAGCAGCACCGCGCAGTTCTCCTCGTCCGCCATATGACGGATGACGGCGGCGAGTCTGCGCCGCTCCTCGGCGGTCGTCCCGGAGGCGGGCTCGTCCAGGAGCAGGACCCGGGGCGGATCGGCGAGCGCGCGGGCCAGCTCGACCATGCGGGCCTGTCCGACGGGCAGGCCGCCCGCGTACGAGTCGGCCAGTGCATCGAGCCCGCACTCGTGGAGCACGGCGGCGGCCCGCTCCCGGTGGCGGCGTGCCGCGGGCCGCACCCCGCCCCGCCAGTCCTGTGCCACGACGAGATTGTCCGCGACGGTCAACTGCCCGAAGAGCTGCTGGCGTTGGAAGGTTCGGCGGATGCCGTGCCGGGCTCGCCAGACGGGGGAACGGCGGGTGATGTCCGTACCTCCGTACGTGATCGTCCCCGCGTCCGGCCTCCGTATCCCCGACACGACGTCGAAGAGCGTCGTCTTGCCCGCGCCGTTCGGCCCGATGAGGCCGCAGATCTCACCGGGGCCGACGGTGACGGTCACGTCGCGCAGGGCGTGCACGCCGCCGAAGCGGACGCCGATCCCGCTCGCGCGGAGCAGCGGGTGGCTCATCGGCGGGCCTCCGTCCCCAGGTAGGCCTCGGCGAGCCGGTCCCGGTCCACCTCGGACCGCGGCCCGGACCAGACGATCCCGCCCTGTGCGAGGTACGCGACGGTGTCGGCGATGCCGAGCACCTCGGCCGCCTTCTCCTCGACGAGGACCAACGCGGTTCCGTGGTCGCGGAGTTCGGCCAGGAGACGGAAGACCTCGTCCACGACGAGCGGCGCGAGACCGAGGGAGGGTTCGTCGGCGACGAGGACCGCGGGCGGCCGCTGGAGGAGCGGGGCGAGGGCGAGGAGCTGCTGCTCGCCGCCCGACAGGGATCCGGCGGCGACGGAGCGGCGGGCGGCGAGCGCGGGGAACCGCGCGTACACGGCGTCCCGGTCCTCCGCCCCCGGCAGCTGCAGGGTCAGGTTCTCCTCGATCGACAGCCCGGCGAAGATCCCCCGGCCCTCGGGGGCCAGCCGCACCCCCCGGCGGGCCCGGGTGACCGCCACGTCGCCGGTGGCGTCCTCACCCCGCACCCGCACGAGACCGCCGGCCGGCCGCAGCAGTCCCGCCGCGACCCGGCAGAGGGTGGACTTCCCCGCCCCGTTGGGCCCGAGCAGTACCAGCACCTCACCGCCGCGCACCACGAGATCCACACCGTGCAGCACGGGCGCGCCGCCGTACCCGGCGTGGACGCCGTTCAGTTCGAGCGCGCTCGGGCTCGGCTTCTCCGCGGGGCCGTCGCCCGATCCCGGGGCGATGTCCCCGGCGCCGACGGTGTACGGCTCGGCCGTGCGCGCGAGGCGCGTCTCGGACGGGCCGTCGCCGGGCTCTGCGGTGGGACCGGTCGCGCCCGGCTCGGCGGCCCCCTGCCTCGCGGCGCGCCGGGCCGCTCGCCTCGACGGCAGCGCCGCGCAGTATCCGTCCGGGTCGTTCGCCAGCGCGAGCCCCGCCAGACCGAAGAGGATCACCGGCAGATGCGCGGACTCCGTCACGTACGTCGCCATCAGATGCGGGACCACCGCGAAGACCAGTCCCGCCACCACCGCGAACTGCGGCCTGCGCACCCCCGCGGCGACGACGACCGCCAGCCACACGAGGCCCGTCATCGCCGTGAAGTCCGTGGCCGTGATCCTGGTGTTGTACGAGGCGTACAGCACCCCTCCCAAGCCCGCGAGGCCCGCGGACACCGTGAACAGCAGGAGCTTCGTCCGTACCACCGACACCCCCGAGGCCGCGGCGGCCTCGGGGGCCGAGCGGACCGCCAGCATGGCCCGGCCCCGACGGGAGCCGCGCAGCCGGGTGAGGAGCGCGACGAGCACCCCGCTGAGCAGCACGAGCGCGAGCCCCATGGCCCGGTCGTCGCCGAGGTCCACGGGTCCGGCCACCGGCCGCGGGATCTCCCACCCGGTGTCGCCGTTGCGCAGCCACCCGAGCTGGAAGAGCACCTGATCCGCCAGGAAGGCGAGGGCCAGGGTGGCCAGGGCCAGTGATCTGCCGCCGAGCCGCAGCGCGGGCAGCGCGACCACCGCGCCGAGCAGGGCCGCCGCCGCCGTGCCGACGGCCGCCGCGGCGGCGAAGGGCCAGCCGTGGCTCATCAGCAGCCCCGCGACCAGGGCGGCGCCGGTGACGAACGTCGCCTGGGCGAGGGACACCATCGCGCCGAGACCGGTGACCACCGTGAACGACATGAACACGAGCCCGATCGCGAGCCCTTGGGTCAGGATCCCGCTCCAGAAGGGGGTGGTGACGGTGTAGAACGCCGTGCCGAGGAGCGCACCGGCACCCATCCACGCGCCCCAGCGGCGGCCCCACCCCTTCCCGGCGAGGTAGTCCACCGGCGGTGGGTCCGCGGCCGCGGTGCCCGCCGCACGCCGGCGCTGTGCGAGGACGACGAGGCCGGCGAAGAGGATGAGGAACGGTACGGCTGTGCGGAAGCCGGTGATGCCCTCGGCGAACGACGCGTACCCCGCCACGAGGTTCTGCAGCACCCCGAGCCCGAGGCCGCCCGCGAAGGCGAGCGGCACCGAAGCGAAGCGCCCGAGGACCGCCGCGGTGGCCGAGACGAACAGGAACAGCGTGTAGTCGTGCGCGGAGAGCCCGAGGAGCGGGGTCGCGAGGACACCGGCGAGGCCCGCGAGAGCGGACGACAGCATCCACGCGGTCGAGGACAGCCGGTCCGCGCTGATGCCCCGCAGCTCGGTCAGCGCGCGGTTGTCGACCGCGGCCCGCAGCCGCAGGCCGAGCCGGGTGTGCCGCATCAGGACCCACAGGCCGGCCGCCGCGAGAGCGGTGGCGATCCAGGTGATCAGCTGGTCGGAGTCGATGCCCACGCCGTCGAGCGGCTGCCAGGACACCGCGGGGCTCGGCCCGACGCCCGGCAGCCCGAACTGGTTCTCGGCGGGCAGGACCGGGGCGCCCGCCCGCTCCAGGAGTTCGACCGCCCACAGTCCGGCCGCGGGCAGCGCGACCAGCAGACCGATGGTGGCCACGATCTGCGCCGTCTCGCCGACCTTGGCCAGCTTTCTGAACATCAGCCGGTCCAGGCCCCAGCCGAGGCCGGGCGCCACCACGAGGACCAGGAGCAGAGCGGTGGGGACGGCCGGCCAGCCGAAGCCGGAGTGGAGCTCGTAGAACGCCAGCGCGCACAGATAGGCGGTGGCGCCGTGCGCGAAGTTGAAGAGGCCGGAGGCGGAGTAGGACAGCACGAGGCCGGTCGCGAGCAGCGCGTACAGCGCGCCGGAGACCAGCCCGCTCAGGACGAATCCCAGCAGGTCACCCACGTGACGCGCCCCTCAGCCGAAGGGGATCGGCGGATAGCACCTGAACGGCACGGCCACCTCGTACCGCCCGTTCTTCAGCCGGACGAGCGCCCCGCAGCCGAAGCTCTCCTTCTGGCCTTTGGGCTCGGCCCGGTCGCCCACGAGGGTCCCGGTGTCGGAGAAGCCGCCGGCGGCCTTCTGGAAGGACTCGACGGTGAGCTCCTGGCCGGCCTTCCCGGCGATCGCGAGGAAGAGGTCGGCGCTCATGTACCCCGTCATCATGTGCATGTTGAGGGGTACGTCGCGAGCGTCCTTCTGAGCTGTACCTTGGCGAGGGGAAGTGCCGCTGACCAGTGCATATCTGTTTCGGTCATGGACACAGCTAGACGCAACTCCCCACGCCTAGACAAGATCATCTCCCACTCGTTTCCCACTCCCCCATCTGCCGACAGAACGAGACCAGGGTCGAGCCGCTCATGCCCTCGGAGGCACGGACAACGACTCGACCCTGGCTCTTTGTCCAACGAGTGCCTCGTACAGCAATGACGATCTGAGGTTCACTCGTTGGAGTGGATACCCGTCGCCCCTCGACGGGTATCCGCTGGGGTCGCCCCGCGGATGCCAGCGGGGTACAGGCAGCTACGAGGCGGCCCCGTCGGCAATCCGGGACCTGAACCCGGACGCCGAACTCTCCCTCTTCAGTTGCCTGAGGCATAGGCTTCCGGCCAACCGGAACCTAGATATATCTAGCCATCACGGTACCTCCTACTGTGCGACGTCACACCATGATCGTCGCCAGGGGTCCCATGTCAGCCGACGCGCGCTACCGCCGCATCGCTGCCGACATCCGCGCCCGAATCGAGGCCGGCGAATGGCAAGTGGGTGACTGGCTTCCCTCTCGCGCCGCGATGGCCACCGAGTACGACGTCAACCCGCAGACCATGCGCCTCGCCCACGCCCTCCTTCGTCGCACTGGAATCCTGGAAGGCGAGAAGCGTAAAGGCGTGTACGTGGCGCACCCTCCTGCTATGCGCACCCTCACGGACGCGGACGCCGACTGGCCGCACTCCTCCGAGACGATCGACACGCGCCCTTGCCGGGCTGACGCCGAGCTGGCCGAGCGACTGGGCGTACAGGTTGGGGCCGTACTGCAGCACGAGACGATGGAGTGCCTGGATCCAGGCGGCCGGTCAGCCATGCTCGTGACGTCGTGGTGGCGCGGTCGGCGCCAGCCTCACGCCAACTTCGTCGTGGAGCTGGGCGTCGCGCCTCTCGATGAGGTGCAGGCGAACGCTCTGGGCTTGCTCGTGGATACTCTGGCGTACCGGCTGGTCCGCACGCGTCTGGGTCGGGATGGGCGCCCCGTGGAGACTGCTGATCTGATCCTCCCAATGGACAGGTGGCTGATCCGCCTGAGCGGCACGACGTAGCACATCAGCGGGGGCGCCCAGTAGTGCAGGGCCTGACGCACATTACGCAGCATGCCCTACCGGTCATATGCCTGGGAACGGGTGTGCGAGCTGGAATTCGACGTTCCGTTCGCGCCCTGTGTGTTTCAGTTACCACCCGCGAAGGGGTGGCCAAAGGATGCCCGTGGCGGAACGCACGCCCGAACAATGCCCGCTTTGTCAGACCCGGGCCCTAGCCTTGACTGCATGCCCGACCACGACAGAGAGACCCCGAGCCCTGACGCGCTGAACGACGCCATCCGCACCCTCTACGCTCGCGCCGGCGAGGAGCGCCGCCCGCTGACGGCGGACGAGCAGCGGATTTATCGGGTGCTCGTGGCCGCGTGGACCGAGGCGATGCAGGGTGACCAGGAGCTCGCCGCTTAGGATCCGCCTGTGGCGATCGAACTCTCTGACGAACTGATCAAGCTGGAATCCGCTGCGTGGGCGGAGATGCAGGCGAAGGCGCTGACCGTGGACACAGCGGCGGCTGTACAGGCCGCGATCACGGCGCATGCCGAGGCGACCGGGCAGTCCCGGTACGACGTGGAGATGGCGCTCAAGAAGCAGGTGCGGGGCCCCGACGGGGCCGCCGACTGAAAGCGTCCCGCCCCGGTGCATCACGCCGGGGCGGGTCCGAGTGCGTCGCCAGAAGACGCGGATAGATGACCTCACTGTACGAGCAGCCGCTGACAGTCGAGGGCACGTCGGGCCATACTGCGCCCAACATCTGTGAGCTTGGGGGTGCCGTGACTTATCGACGGAACGATTCCCTGGACGATGCGGCCAGGTCCGTGGTGGGTGCGCGGCTGTCGCATGCCAAGGCAGTGGCCGCTCAAGCCCTTGACGACTTCCACGTCGATGTCCATCTCGCGAACACGCTGGGGATGACCATCGTAGAGATAGCTGAAGTGCTGGGTGAGCGACCCTCCACCGTCGGGGACTGGTCAAAGAAGGGTAGGGCTGTACTGGCGGAGCGAGGCGCCTAGAATCGAACACGTGAACGATGATCCGACGTCGCCCGAGCTGGAGAAGCTCCGCTTCCTCTACCGTGTCCAGCTCTCCCAGGTCGCCCAGACCGAGCGCTGGATCGAAGCCGAGCTCGGGAAGCTACGGGAACGCGCCTCCCGGCGGCCGCTACCCGACGGTCCCGCCTACGTCCTCTCCTACCTGCGCGCCGGCGGCAAGGCCACCGCAGACTCCGTGCACCTCGGCGACTGCCGCATGGCCAGCCACCACACGAAGCCCCTCGACGAGGCCCAGGCGCGCCAGGCCATCACATCCGGCGGCCTGCGGGCGTGCGAGATCTGCCGGCCCGACTCCGAGCTCGGCGTGCTCGAGTAGGGGTGAACGCCTAGGACGCCCGCTTCCGCGTGGTCTTCTTCGCCGCAGCCTTCTTCGTGGCCGCCTTCTTCGCAGGAGCCTTCTTGGCTGCGGCCTGCTTCTTCGGCGCCGGCATCTCGTGGACGCTGCCAGCTGTACCCGTCTCGCCGCGGGACTCCTTGGCCTTCGCCACGGACTCCTCCAGTGCAGCCATGAGGTCGATGACCTGCCCCGAGGGTGCAGCCGCTTCGTCGGCCGGCCTCGGCTGCCGGTGCTCGGCCTTCGCCTCGATCACCTCAACCAGCGCGTCGCGGTAGTGGTCCACAAGCTCCAGATCGGCAAGGTGCTCCACGGTCATGCTCTCCAGGAGATCCAGCGCGCGGTCGATCTCGTCCTCGGTCAGCTCCGACTCGTTCACCTTCAGCTCTTCGGGCGAGCGGATCTCGTCGTCCCACTTCATGGCGTGCAGCAGGATCGTGTCGCCCTTCACCCGTAGCAGGCCGAGGCGCTCGCGTCCGTGCCAGGCGAATTTGGCGACGGCTACCTTCTCTGTCCGCTCGAGGGCCTTCCGTAGCAGCGTGTACGGCTTCGCTGATACGGGGCCGTCGGCGGCCAGGTAGTAGCCGTCGGCGACCCTGATCGGGTCGATCGAGGCTGCCGGTACGAACGCGACGATCTCGATGGCCTTGGCTGTGGGGAGCGGCATCTGGGCGAGGTCGGTATCGGTGACCTGGATGATCGTGTCTTTCGACACTTCGTAGCCCTTGCCGATCTCGTCCTGGGTGAGGATTTGCCCGTCCAGTTCGCACACCTTCTGGTAGTGGACGCGGCCGCCGTCCTCGAGGTGGATCTGGTTGAACGAGATGTTGTGGGACTCCGTCGCGGGCAGCACCTTGATCGGAATGGTGACAAGCCCGAAGCTGACGGCGCCGGACCAGATGGGGCGGGGCATCGATCCTCCAGGCCCCCCTGGGTGGTCGGACCCCAAGGCTAGGCACACGGCTCCCGTGATCGCATGCCCGGCTTCGGGTGGCGAGAGGGCAGCGCGCGACCCCGCCTGCATCGCAGCAGCAGGCGGGGCCTTGGCGGATCCCCCGACGGGGGTGGCGGGGAGGCCGTGCCGACAGCATGCACCCGTTATCGGCCACGGGGTAGGGGTGTGGCGGAAAGTCGCACACATGACGAAGCCCGCCCCGGTGTATGTCCGGGGCGGGCTTCGTGGGGTCTCCCTAGTAGCCGAGGGAGACGGCAGGTGCCCGTCTCAGGGGAACGGCATTGGCTACCGCCTCACCCGCCTCAGCCCCCGTCGGGGCCGTGTCCTCAGTGTTGCACAGAGCACCAGTCAGCAGGCTGCTTCCTGGGTCTGGAGTTGCCCTGATTCCACCGCGGCAGGCACCCTTCGCCCCATGACTGAAGAGACGTCTTGGGCTGCCTGGAGTCCGTCACCACATCAGCGCGTGCTCATGTTCCTGGACCTCGCTGCAACACAGGTGCGGGACCTGCTGCCCTTCGTGGTCGGCGAGCAACGGATCGAACCCTGGGCAGTGGAAGTGGCGTGCACCGAGTCATTCGTACTGAACGTTCGACTGATCGCCGACTTCCTAACCCGCGGGAGCAAGCAGCACGACATCCTGGCCGCGGACTTGGCTCCTGGCTGGACGCCCGACGAGGACCTGAAGAAGCGGCTCGACATCTGGTGGCACCTGGCCAGCAAGTGGGCCATGCACATGTCTAAGAAGCGAGTCCCCGACGAAGATCACGAAGTCACCGAAGTAAGGGAAGAGGAGTTCCGGCAGATGGCCGCGGCCTGCCAGGAGGCCTATGCGGCCTTCTTGCAGGCCCGCGGGGTAGCCCGAATCCACCCCTGATACGACATCTTTTCGAGGCCTAACTCCCCGGCCCGGCACACCAAAAGGCCCCCACCGCCGAAGCGGTGGGGGCAAGCTTAGGGCGCCGGCAGGACGACTGGCGGAGGCGCTTCGGGTTCGGGCTGGGGATCGAGCACGCCCAGTTCCACGAGCGTCTCCGTATCGGCCGCGAGCATGTCGACGATCGGCTGCACGCGACGCTCGGTCGGTGGTTCGGTCATAGCAATCCAGTTCACACGTCGTGGTGGATGAACTCGCGGGCCCGCTCAGGGACGGGCGGGGCGGCCGGCGGTTCCAGTCCGATGGACCGTGCCCACGCGGTGAGGCTGCGGACCCGGTCGATGAGGTGGCTGATGGCAACACCTGCACCCTCGAGTCGCTGGTCCTGCCGGTCAGAAGTCTGCTCCAACTCACCGATCCGCTTGCCTTGCCGATCGATCTCCTTCTCCATGCGGTCGGTGACGACGCTGAAGTCGTCGCGCCGGTGGTCCCGTGCGGTTCGGCGAGCTGCCCGGCCGCTCCATACGGCCGCGCCTGCCGAGGCCACCCCCACCACGCCGCTGGACACCGCGGTCCACATCTCGACGCTCATGGGCTCACTCCAGTTCCTTGGGGCGCGGGGGTTCTCTCCACCCGGCCACCACGATCACCGGCACTGTGGCTACCGCCCAGATCAGCGCCGTTACCCACCCCCTAGTTGTGTCTCCGAGAGGCCACCACGACACGAAGTACGCGAGCATCCAAGGGACGACGATGGCCAGCAGAGCGGGAAAGCCGATCCAGTCCCGCCCTTCCGGCAGCACAGACGACGCCACAGCGAGCAGACCGGACACGATCCAGCAGCAGGCCCAGGCGTCGAGAGGCATCAAGTTGAGCAGCAGCCGGATGCCGCGGGTGTCCGGCAGAGGCTCGACGAGCTGCCCGAATCCGTACAGCGCCCACAGGCCGCCGAAGGAGGCCAGGAACGCGCCGCGGCGGCCGAGGATCCGGGACAGCCGCCGAGCTACGCGGCGCGGCACCTACACCCCAGACAGCGGACGGCTGTTGGCCACGGCCGGGCTGACCTGGCCGCGCGTTACGAGCGCCAGCACGGCCAGGACGACCGCGTTCAGGGCGCCGACCGTCTCCGGGGCCACGTTGAAGCCGTAGGCGGCGAGCAGGGCAACCCCTGCTGCGACGAGGCCGGTGAATGCCGAGGGCGCGATCGGCCGGGTCATGGCTGCGGTCACGGCGGCCAGCACGCCGGAGATGACGGCGACGATCGCGCCGGCCTGCTCCCCCGAGAGGCCGACGTTGAAGGTGACGAGGAGGGACAGGCTGGCCGAGAGGGCGGCGATGATGAGCGCAGGCTCGCGTCCGAAGATTCTCATAATGGATCCGTTCAGTCGGTGAGGCGGGCGGCGAGCTTGTCGGCGACGAGCTCGGCGATGCGTTCCGCGAGAGCAGGGTGGGCGGCGACCTTGTCGGCGATCATTGCGACCTGGGCATCGGTGAGAGCAGCGGTCTTGAGGCCGTCGACCTTGGAGCCGACCGCGCTGATCGCCTTGACCGCAGCCGTCGACTGGTTCGCCGCGATGCCCACCTGGGCCCAGGCGTCGACCTTGCCATTGCCCTTGTACTGCCAGCCCATGTAGGGCACGAGTGCCTTGTGCAGCTCGGCGAGCTGCTTGGCCTGTGTGGCGTCCAAGTCGGGAGCCTCCTCGGTAGCGAACCCAGGCCAGCTGCCCGGGTCTTGGTGGTGGTTCTCGGGGACGTGGGCGTGCGCGTACCAGCCGGCCTCTTCCTCCCAGATCTCCTCGTTCCGCCGGGACGTGAAATCGGTGGGCCGTCCCATCGGCCAGCGGTCTGGGACGCCCCAGGAGCGGATCCACGCCAGCAGCGCCGGCCAGCCCTTGCAGGGGGTGTCGACGAGCCGCGCGTACACCACGCCGTTAACCCGGCAGTAGGGGAAGAAGAGGGCCTCGACCTGGATCACGACGGCGCCAGCACGGTTGGTGCGGGTGCCGCCGGCCTTGTCGGCGAGCGACTTCGAGCGCGACGAGGCGGGCAGGAACTGGGTGAAGCGGCCGGTAAACGGGTCCCACAAAATGTGCGGCGCGGACGGAATTCCGCTGGGGTTCCGGCCGAACCAGGACTGCAGGTTCTCGTAGGGGACCAGGTCGAGCGGCCGGGCAGGCGTGGTGTTCTCGTCCCACGTGATGTGCCCGATGGCCTTGGGTGGCCCACCGTCGGTCGGGGCGTGGCCGCCGACATCGAGCCGGGTCGCACCCGGCATCCACTCTGCTGGCACGGCGCCTCCAGGGATGACGAAAGCCCCGGCCGTCGGCTCGGGGCGGTGGTGGGCGGGCAACGTCACGTGACGGCGATGTTGGCCCATCGGGTCTTGGTGTCGCGGACGCCAAGGCTGGGGTACATGCCGCCCCGGTAGGTGTTGTTGGTGACCGTCACGCTGTTCGGGGCCGTGATGTTCGTGCGGGTCACGATGATCTGCGTCGAGGTCACCTGCACCCGCAGATGCTGCGTGGTGCCCGCCACGATCGCGGCCGTCGCCACGGTGCCGATGTTGGTCGGCGTGCCGCCGGTGACCCGGTACACGTCGATCGTCCCGTTCGAGCGGACCAGGATGTTGTAGCCGTTCGGGTTCGCCGCGCCGCCAGCCTGGTCGTCGAACGGCAGGTCACCGATGCCGAGGGTCACATGCAGGGAAGCGGTGGCGTAGTCGGAGACGTCGATGACGTAGTCGAAGTCCAGCGTGAATGCGGACGCGAGAGGCCCGAGGTATCCGTGCAGGAGGCCACCGAACCCGGAGTTGGTGTTGATCTCGGGGATGACGGTGCCGGAGGCGTCGAGGCCCCACCAGTTCGGCGAGCCGAGCGTGAAGAAGCCCCTGTAGTCCGCGAGGTCAGGGATGGCGGCCATGCCGTGGTAGTGGGTGCCCGCGCCGAAGATGTCGCTGGCCCGTAGCGCCGAGGTGCCACGGACGTACCAGGGGTCGTCGGAGATAACGGCCCAGACCGAGCCATCGGTCGGCAGCGCCGCATAGGTGGTGCGCCGGTTCACGGTGTAGACCATGACGCGCAGGCCGGCGGCATGCGCGGCCTGAATGGTGGCGTTGCTGGCCTGGGAAGAGTCGACGCCGAGGTAAGCCGTGCCGGCGGCGAGGAGCCCAGCGTAGGTCTGTCCGGAGAGGACGCCGTCGGCGTCGAGGAGGACTGTGGGGATTCCGGCCGTGCGGGCGGCGGCGAGTTCGGCCTCGGTCCAGGCCATGATGCAGACGGACTGTTCCAGCTCCTGGCGGAGGATCTCCGCGACTGCGGCGGCGCCGCTGCCGGAGTTGTTGCAGTGGACGATGATCGGGATCGTGTTCCCGATGTCGGCAAGTGCGTCGGCGAAGAGGGGGATCCGTAGATCGCTGGGCCAGGTGTTGGCGAACCAGGCGCCCGCGTCGATCCGTCCCCGGAGCGCGGCCGGGGTGGTGAGCTGCGCGGTCGTGCCGGAAATGTTCGAGGTGCGGTCGACGGTGGTGTCGTGCATGACGAACAGGCCGCCATCGGCGACCTTGTACACGTCGAGCTCAATCGCGTCGGCGTTGAGCTCAGACGACATACGGAAGGCTTCGCGGGTGTTCTCCGGGGCCAGCATGGCGCCGCCTCGGTGCGCGACCCAGCGCGGGCCGGTCAAGTCTTCCAGACCATCCCAGGGGGCGATCGTGCCTGCGGTCAGCCGGCCCCAGGAGACGCTGCTGCCCGAGCCGCGGATGAGGGTGTCGCCGGCCTGCCCGCCTGCCGGGTAGGGCACGTAGGACGCCGAGAGGTCCGGCAGCTGGGCGGACGGGACTTGGCCGCTTCCGTCGAGCTCGGCAACGCCACCCGGCTCACCCACCGTGGAGGCGAGGACGCCGTAAGTCTCGACCTGCAGGCGGGCGATGCGGTCCGTCTCGGTCGGCAGGACAGCCCACCGGGTGCCGCCACCGGAGTCCCACCACATGGTGGCGGTGACGCCGTCCGGGCCCTGGAAGGCGAGGCGGCCGAGGCTGTCGGTGACGACGTTGCCGCCGGTGGGGGTGCCGGCCAGGGTGAGGATGTCGGTGATCTGGCTGCCGCCGGCCTTCGCCGTCCACACCGTGCCGGAGCGGCCGGTCTGGATGTCACCGTCGGCGTCGGTGACCACGCTGCCGCCGTCGGAGCCGTACTGGTAGCGCATGCAGGAGCTCCTTAGGCGAGGGGGATGCGGACGCCGTTGAGGCTGACCCAGCCGGTGTTCTGGCCGACGTAGGAGATCTCACGGTTCGGCGCGACGTACAGGCGGCCGGTGGCGATGTCCCCGAGCCACTGGGCGGCGATCGGATAGTCGCCGGACAGTGGCGATCCGAGCGAGGAGGGGATCGTGCCGAGGACCGAGCTGCCCGCGATCTGTGTCGCCGGGGTGGAGCGCTGTACACCGCCTCGCAGGACGATGAAGTTGCCTCCGTCGAGGGCGGCCTGGGGGGTGGTGCCGTAGGTGGTGTAGGCGCTCTCGAGGGTGATGTCGGTCCAGGAGAGAGCGGACCACAGAGTGCGCCAGGCCGATGCGGTCCGGACCGTCACCGAGCCGGGGGTGTCGAGCCAGGCGACCATCCCGGCGGCGGGCGAAGTAATGGCGGCGTCCCGGGCGGCGGCGTCAGCGAAGCGCATCGTGGTGCGGGTCGACGCCCAGACGGCGAGGGCTTGCACGTCGGCGGGGACGTTGTCGGCGTCGGATCCGGCCGGGTAGGGGGCGCTGCCGATCGGGGTGGTGGGCACGAGGCCTCCTCCTAGGCGGTGGTGAAGCGGTTGATGACGACGTAGCCGCCGCGGACGGGGACGACGAAAACGACGTCGCCGACGGCGCGGTCGGTGTAGCCCTCCAGGCAGGAGGCGGTCACGGCCGCCCCGGCGACGGTGATGTCGACGGTGCCGTCGCCGTTGACCGCGGCCACGACGGCGCTGCCCGCTGTCGGGTTCGATGCGAGTGGCATGATGGCGTCGATCAGGGACATCACGAGCTCCCGTCGTCAGCTCTCGTGGAGCGGGTGTCGCAAGACATGGGGCCGCTCGAGGAGAGGGTGATCCTGTCGATGATATGCAGGGACGACGCCTCGTCCTCGGGGTCAACGAGGACGACGTCGCCGGGCTCCAGGGCAGGATTCGGCACAGCGGAGAATGCGAAGCCCTGCGTCAGGCCCAGGGAGTTGGCGAGCAGGGAGCGGGCAGCCGCATCCGCTTGGCCCGCAGTGCGGAGCAGGGGGCTGGAGTAGTGCCGCACCCGGCGTCCGAATGGTCCGCCGACCCGGGTCGGGGACGTGGCCCCTAGGTCCTGCACGACCACCGGCCCTACCGGCACTGTGCCGTTGGAGGCATCTCCGACGGCCACGACGACGTTGTAGGCGCCAGCTGTGGATGTGGAGCTTCTGGCGGTGACAAGCACGCCGCCCGAGCCGGAATTGACGGTCCACACGGGGGCATCGGAAAGCGTTGGTACGTCGGAGATCACGAACCGGCCCCGGCCGTCCGCCCACACCTCCACGCCCAGGGCGCGCGCGATGGATGCGTCGTCGCCGTCGATGGCGCCCCAGCGGTCCGTCTCCCACGTGGTGCGACCTACTGGGGCGTCGCGGGAAGCGCGGCGCACAACGACCGCGTCCGGGACCGATTCGAGGAGGAGCTGCTCGATGAGGTCCTGGCCCGAGCTGTTCGAGTCCGTGCGGGGGCGCAGGAAGTGATCGTCGGCGACGACCTTCTCCCGGCCGTAACCCTGCAGAGAGATGCCCCCTCCGGGGCGCTCGGTGTCCTCGGTATCCAGTCGGAAAAGCCCCTGCGGGATGAGTTCCTGGGTGCCGTCGAGGTAGTCGAGGCCTACGTCAAGCTGCAGGTAGCCGCCCTGCACGGTCACGCCGGTCAGCCCGCGCAAGGTATCCGGAGCGAGCGTCACAGCGCAGGCGCGGCGTACCTGCGCGGTCCGGTCGGCCGTGACCGACCAGGAGATCAGTCGCGCGGAAAACGGGTCCCCCTGCGGCGGGTAGACCGTCGCGCGGGCGGCCGGCCGGGCGGCGCCGCGCAGCGCAGGGTCCCAGCGGGGAGATACTGGCCACACAGGCTCACCCCCCTGTGGTCACATCGTGGTAGCTCTGACCGGTCGCGGTCCGGTCCGCGTAGGTCGGCCACATGGCAGCCGAGTCGTCGTAGGAGCGGCCCGGAATCCGCAGCCGGGAGTCCACAGTGCTCGGCCTGTCTACAGCCGTCACCGGCACCTCCCACGTGCGGTGCGGGTCGTAGGACGGCCCCGACATCGACTCGCTGATCTTCCCGGGCACCCAGTAGGCGTCCGGTCGGCCGTAGTCGAGCCGGGTCTGGGCCAGCAGGGTCGTGCCCGACTGGAGGAGCGCCAGGAGCTGTTCGCGCTCCTCCAGGGTCGCCGTCTCGATGGTTACCGTCGACGTCGCCAGCGACCAGGCATCCACGCGCATCACCGGCGACGGCGCACCGAGCACGTCCATGCGGTCTTGCCGCTCGCCGTACTCCAGCGTTGGCCACGCCATGACGATCACCCGCATCGACAGGGCAGGGTTCGTCAGGCTCTTCAGCCATACGTCCTGCGGGGTCGTCGGCTCCGGCGGTGTGACCGCAGCACCGTCCGACCGGGCGCCCACCGTCCCGTCCCAGTAGATCGGGTAGGCGTACCAGGTCGACGACACCCCGAGCGGGGCTTCGTGATCGTAGGCGACGGCCACGCCCCCTGGAGCCCATGCCGCATTCCCGCCGCGGACCGGCTCCTCATCGCCGTTCTCGCTGACCCGGACGAAGCGGACCTGGGCCACGTCCGGGTCTGAGGAGTAGTCGGCGATCAGATAGACCCCGGCCCAGGTGTCGTCCCGCCGGACGGTGAGGATGCCGTCCAGCGAGACCGACTCCACCGGCGGGTCGGGCGGGATGTCGTCCGGATCGATGATGATCGGCACTACGACCTCCTTCCTGCTGTCGCCTGCATGACGAGGGTCTGGTCGTGCTGGGCGACGACTGCTCCGGCCTCGGTCTGGACATAGGCGCGGAGGGTCGGGCCGTCCTGGACGACGAGCGTGAGCGCGTCTCCGGCCCGCAGGCCCCCCATCGGCGGCTGGGCCGCCATGCGGCCCAGGGCGTTGGCCTGGGAGGTCGTAAAGACCGGCTCCGGCCGACCGGTGCCGTTGTAGGCCAGATTGAGGCCGGGCTGGAGATAGCCGGCGGGCGCCCTTCCCGATGACTACACCATCGCCTCCGCGGCTTTCGACGTTGACGCCGTTGATGGTTCCTGCCGTGTGTCCCACCCCGGCGTTGGTGATGCCGATGCGATAGGGACTGCGGCCGTTGAGGACCCATCCGGGCGGCGCCGTCTTGCCGGAGAACGCGCCAGTGGCCCACCGGCGGTGGGGGCTTTCGCCACGGATGACGGACTCGATCGCCGATACGAGACCGGAGCAGTCCCAGCTGGGGTTGCCGTTGCCGCCCCACTGGTAGGGCAGGCCTGCTTGAGTGCGGGCCCAGGACAGAGCGCGCGCATACCCGCCTCCGCCTATGCCAGCCTCGCCGAGCCGTTTGTCAGCCTCCCCAGAGAATCCCAGGATGGTCTTGACGATCTTCTGGGGAATGCCGGTGACCATGTCCCGGTACAGCGATGCCGAACCCGAGATCTTGTCCAGCAGGGGATCCACGACGCTGTTCAGTCCTGCGGTCGCGGATGCCTTCACGCCGTCCTTCAGCCAGGACACCCCAGTCGACGCCAGGTCGACTGTCTTGGAAGCGGCCTTGCCGACCCAGTCGAAGATGCCGCCCTTGGCGAACCCCTGGTACTGGTCGAGTGGCTTGCCGGCCATGGCCGCGCGGTTCACGGCATGCAGCCGGGCCCGCTCGTAGGGGTCCCGCATCGCTTCCGACACGTAGACGCCTTCGCCGCGGCGCATCGGGACGAGCTGGTCGTCGCCCTGCCGGAACGAGGACTGGCCCGGCAGGATGCCGCCGCGGGCCCAGCCCTCGGTCTTCATCGGCTGGATCTCGGGAGCACCGAACACTTTCGCGATCATGTTCCAGGTCGGCACGATGCCCGCGTTGTAGACCTTGTCGATGATGAAGCGGACCGGCTTCTTCGCGATGTCCGCGATCTTGCTCCATGCCTTGTCGATGAAGCCTGTCGCGGAGTCGAAGCTGTCGGCTACGGACTTGATACCGGTCTTGATGTTGCTGAAGGCCGGCTTGATGGCCTTTTCCCAAAGCCAGCCGGCCTTGTCGCCGATCCAGCCGAAGACAGGGCGCAGCACGTTCTCCCATGCCCACATGGCTGCTGCGCCGAGGTCCTGGAACCCCCGCTTGAACTCGGCGACCATGGGTTTGATCGCGTTCTGCCACAGCCACTTCGCCTTGTCCGCGATGAACGTGAACACAGGCGACAGGACGTTCTGCCACAGCCACGTGGCATCCGCCGCGATGCCCTCAAATGCAGGCTTCAGGACGTTCTGCCAGAGCCATTCGCCCACCTTGGCGAGGGCCTTGAAGCCCAGGACCAGCGGCGTGATGAGGACCGTGAGGATGATCGTTGCAAGCAGACTGGCTGCCTCGCCGATAGCAGTGAAGACTGGCGACAGGACGTTCTGCCACAGCCATACGGCGACCTCGCCGATGAACTTGAATGCGGCTACGAGGGCGTCAAAGACGGGCTTGAGGACGTTGTCCCACGCCCATTTGGCGGCGATCTGGATCGCCTTCCACACCGCCTGGACCGTGTCCCGGAACCAGCCGAAGTTCTTGTAGGCGTAGACGACCGCAGCAACCAGGGCCAGGATCCCAAGGATGATCAGCGTGATCGGGTTCGCCGCCATGACAAGGTTGAACGCGATCATCGCCAGAGTCCACAGCTTCGTCACGACCCACGCCGCGTACATGAGCTGGATCAGCCACGGCAGCGTCTCGGCGATGCTCGCGAGAGCCGAGGCCACAGCGCCCAAAGCCTTCAGGATCGGACCGGAGAGCGGAGACGCCGCACGCGCGACCTCGAACAGGGCGCTGCCGATGTCACCGAAAGCACTCGCGATGACCGGGGCCTGCTCTGCCGAGTAGGCCAGGAAGCGCTCGAACTTCCCGCTGCCCTTCAGGCTCGTGCCCCAGGCCGCAAAGCGTCCCGTGATGGCCTGCATGCGAGCGGAGATGGAGTCCATGTGCGGAAGGAAGGCCTGGACGATGCTGGCCATGCCCTTGAAGATCCGCCCGAACGAGACGCCCATGCCCTCGATGGCAGGGCCGACGGAAGTAGCGAAGTCGGCCTTGAACTCCTTCCACCAGGGCGACTTGAACCCGCGCGACACCCGATCCTGCAGAGCACCGACTGCCTCAGCCGCGGCCAGGACGATCGGGGTCAGGCCGGGCAGACTGTTCCTGATGCCTTCCAGCGCGCGCGTGAAGATCGGCATGACGGCCGGCTGGAGGGACTCCGACCAGGCCTTGAATGCCGAACGCAGCGCGATGAACGCGTTGAACGTTGCTCGCGCAGTGGGCGTCAACTTAGCGAGTGCCGCCTGGTACTTGGCCTGAGCGACGGCAGCCTGATCCATGCCCCCGGCCGCAGCTGACGCTGCCGACTGCTGGGCGGAGGCGATCTGACGCTGGGCGGAGGAGATGGAGTCGGCCGCGGACTGCTGGGCGGCAGCCAGACTCTCCTGCGCACGAGCGACCGACCGCGCACCGTCCTCCTGTACGCGGGTGACGTTGCGCTGCGACGCGGCGACCTTCTCCTGCGCCTCGGCGATGTCACGCTGCGACTGGACCTGCTGGCGCGCGGCCTCGACTCGGGCCTTCCCCAGCGCCTTCTGCTGCTCGGCTACAGACTTCTCCGCGTCCGCGAGCTGCTCCTGGGCTTCCTTGACCGTCTCCGAGCCTTCGACGCCGGCCTTGTCGGCCGCTGCCTTCTCGGCCGCCAGCCGCTGCGTCTCTTCCTTCTGCTCCTTGAGTCGCTGTACTGCCTGGTCGTAGGCGAGCTGGGCACGCTGCTGCTCGAGAAGAGTCGCCTTGGAGCCCTTCGCCTGCGATGCACGCAGCCGCTCCTGGGCCTCCGCAACGGACAGCGTGGCGTCCTTCTCGGACAGCTGTGCGTTCGTAAGGCGGTCGCCGAGCTCAGCCAGCTCCAGCGCCGCATCCCTGCGGGCTTGCGTAAGGTCCTGCTGCGCCTGGCGGGCGCTGCGCTGCGCATCTGCCAGAGACTGCTCTGCTCCTTCCACCCGCTCCGCAGCGTTCAGCTGCCGTTCGGCAGCCTGCTGGATTGTGTCCGCGAGCCCCTGCCGGGCTGCCTTCACTTCCTGCGCGGCCCGAGTGTTGGCCTCGGCCGCAGACCGGACCGCATCAGCAATGGACTGCTCTGCCTGCTGGATCTGGCGGGCTGCATTGCGGTGTGCCGTAGCCAGGGCCTGCTGCGCGCCAGCCATCTGCAAGGCGGACGACGCCCCCCTCGACACCGCCTGCGTACCGCGCAGAGCAGACGTCGCGGCGGCATCCTGCGCCGCCTTCTGGGCCTGCAGCGCGCCGGTGATGTTGATGAACGCGGGCACAGCCACCGCTGCAAGCGCACCCACACCGACAGACGCAGCTACAGCCGCGGAGCCGATCGCCCCGATGCCCGCGGCCAGGACCGGAATCGCGGGCAGCGCAGCGAGGCCGCCAATGGCCACAGCAAGATGAAGCACCGCGCCCACGGCGCCGGCAGTGTCGACATCGATCCGTGCGCGCTTGCCGTCCACAGCGTCGATGGCCGCATGCACAGCACCGAGCTCGGCCAGAGCCCGGGCGGTGTCCGCACGGACCTGCACGTTCGGGTGACTGGCGCCGAGCCGCGTCAGCTCCGCCTCGATGAGGCGGATCTCCGCACGGGCATCAGTCGCCTCGAGGTCGATGCCAATGCGCTGCCCCGCCAGCGTCTCCATGCGGAACCGCAGAGCCTGCAGGTCAGAGTCCGCTTCCGAAGTGTCGGCGTCGATGGTCAGGCGAGGCAGCGCACGGAACGCCGCCTCCAGGCGAGTCCGCAAGGCCCGAGAGAAGGCGCCTGCGGTGTCATCCCCCTGGCGGGCGGCGGCCGGGCGAGCGGCACGACCCGCCTGGTTCACACCGTCACGTACCGAATCCCTCAGGGATGCGGTGAGCCGGGTCGCGATCTGCTGCCCGATCTCCTCGCCGATCCGCAGGCCCACACCGTCGACCTGACGCTGCATGGCCGGCCCGAAACTGCGCCCTGCAGCGTTCCCTGCGTCCTCGCCCGCCCGGGTCGCCGCGGGCACAAGACCGGCCCGCAGCTGGGCGTAGATGCCGCGGGTGTTCGGAATGACATCGACCTCGACGGAACCGACCTGGATCGCCATCGGAAGGACTCCCCTCCGCGCGTCAGGCCGCGCCTCCGTTGATGAGCGAGAACAAGCGGACGGCGCCGGACTCTGTGAGAGTTGGCCTCTTGGCCTTCTTCGGAGCGGCCCCGGGACGCCGCATCGGCTCCGGGCGGGCCGGCCACGCCGCCTTCTTCTCTGTGTTCACGCAGATCAGAACGTGCTCGATCCGGCGCAGAACGTCGTGGCAGGCGGCCAGCAGCTGCTGATCCTGGGACCAGCGGCCCTTCTCCGGTTCGCCCTCGTCCGCCTGCGCGGCCAGCTCCTCATCCGAGAGGCTGTTTCGCAGGGCCGTCATCGTGGACGACTCCGGCGGGAGGTTCTGGATCAGCACCCGCAGGCGGCGAGACGTCATCTCCCCCCGCCACCACGCGTCGATCTGGTCGGCGTCGCGCGGGTAGTAGCGGGCCAGATCGGCCTCTACTTCCTCCGCGTGCGCCTCGACGACGCCGACGGTCCACTGGACTTTCCCATCTGCTCGCCGGACGCCTCACCGGCCGCGTTGGCGAACTCGCCGATCTCGTCGTTGGTGGGGTCGAGCTCGAGGTAGACCTCGTAGGAGTCGGGGCTGAGCACGTCTTCCATGAAGCCGTCGATGTCGCCCGCGCGCAGCTTGCGCATCGTGGACTGGCGCCAGGCGCCGCCCGGGACGACCTCGACGTCCTTGCTGGCGAGTCCGGCGGTAATGAAGTGGCCCGTGGCTTCGACTTCCTGGGCCTCGGCGGGAGTGGTCTTCTCTTCGGTCATGGCGCGGACCTCCTAGGTCGATGGCGCGGGCAGAAATGCAGGTGGGCGGGCCGGGCCCGCGCCGACGGTTGACGACCCGCCCACCCGATCAGGACCCCGTGTAGGCGGGGGTCGCCGGGACGCGGTCAGCGTGGTAAACGGTGTTGCCGGACTCGTCCGGGTAGGACGTGATCGTCCACTGGAAGCCGGCCACCTCGTCCTGCTTGTGCGTGACGTCCGACCGCTCGGTGATCTCGCCCTGGGGGACGTAGAAGCCCCGCTGCAGTTCGCCGTCCAGGACGACGAACCAGAACGCCCGCCGGTCCGGAACCGGCGACGCGGTCTCCGCGAACGTCGTCAGCCCCGACGCGGGCTCCAGGTCGTCGACCGGAATGCGGTACTGCAGGGACTGCACCGTAGTCCGGCCTGTCTCCCACGCGGTGACGGAGAACGTCCGCAGCGAGCTGGTGATCGTGGTTCGGATCGGTGCCGTGTAGCCCCACGGCGTGAACGACTGGGAGTCCTCCTCGAAGCCCTGGACGAGGCCGTCGTCGGACAGGGCGCCGAGCGGGAGCCACGGGGCGAGCGGCTGTACCGCCGGGTCGCCGGGCGAGGCGGTGCCGAGCGGCGCGACCCAGCCGCCGCCGTTTGCGCCGACCTCGAGCAGATCCGCGGCGCGGGTGATGTTGACCATGACGTCTCCAGACGTGAAGAAGCCCGCGCACGGGCGGGAGCTGACGGGTCCGGCGCGGGCCCAAGCCGGTCAGGAGACCGGGTGACTGTAGATCTGGTAGGTGGCACCGACTCGACGGAGAGCGGTGTTCTCGTAGGGTCGTGCAACTGGGCGCGACACCGTGCCCACCAGGCCGAAGACGGCGTTGGTGGTCCGGGAGCCGCGAAGTTCGGTCTGGAACAGCCCGTGGATCTGAGCCGCCAGGGCGACAGCTTCAGCCCGAGTGGCTGCGTAGACGTTGACGTCTACCAGGGCCCGGTCGAGCCGAATGCCATCGTCGTCTCCACCCACAACCTCGATCTGCACCGTGGGCAGTTCGTCGGCGAGTTTGTTGTCGAGTTCGTCCCGGACGATGACTTCGGTCCCGAGCCTGCTCTGTGTCCAGCCGATGAGTTCGGGCTCAATGTCGACAGAGCCGACGGCGGCCATCAGTTGCCGCCCCCCGCTTGAGCGGCGCGCAGAAGGATGTGATGGGCTGGAACACGCTCTGTTCCGTACTCGACCCAGCGCGCATAGTGCGACGAGTTTCCCACCACGGCGACGAGGCGCTTCTTCTGCGACCTGCCGATCGGCTTGCGCTCCAGTCTCGCGTACCAGGACAACTTGTATCGTCCCGGGTGAGGGTCGCCTCGTCCGCCTACCGGCGAGGCGGCCTCAGCGATGGCTTTGATGGCTTGTGCCCGCCGAAGAACCTCGCCGGAGACCTCCGGCGAGTTCAGCAGCTGACCGACGCCTCGCTTGGACATCTTGAACTTCGCGGGCATCATGACCACCTCTACTCACTAGGGGGCGACATGGACGTCAAGGGCGTGCAAGGCGACGTCAGGTTCGACGGGGAATGGGTCACGATCACCAAAAGGGCGATCGGGCAGCCTGCACGGGAGTTCCGCATCCGGGCCGCCGATGTCACCGGGACGCGACTCAAGGAAGCCACCAGGCTCTTCCATGGGTACGTGCAGTTCCTCGTCCCGGGCTCCGCGCCCGCTGAGGAGAGCAAGAGCCTGCTCAGCGGAGGCCGGCCCCCGCAGGACGACCCTCACTCGCTGTCGATCCCGCGCAAGAGCAACGACGCGGCACAGAAGCTCCTCGCCGCCGTAGAGCAAGCCCGCAGCTAGCCCGTCACCCGGTCCGCCGCGAACTGCACGGGGCCGGGGGTGCCGGTGAACACCGAGCGGCCCCAGTCGCCTGGCTCGCCCGTGATCTCACACACCTCGCCGCGTATACGGACCTGGTCCGTGGTGAGCCATTGCGATCCCGGCGGCGCGTACACCGTCCAGCCGACGATCACCGTGTCCCGGGCCTGCTGCTCGTCCCCTCCGACCTGAGGCGTTGACTGCCGTGGGGTGACCACACATCCAGGGAACGTGGTCTCGATCAGCGGGCCTGGAATGGGCTGCCCGCGGGGGTCGCGGCCGGGCGAGGCGCCGCGCCGTAGGCGCACCACATCCTCGCCGAACGGGTAGGGGCCGGGCATCAGTATCCCCACCCGGGCTCGTAGGGGGCACCTGGGTAGAAGTCATCGGCCATGGGCCAGGTCGGCGAAGGATCGGCCTCTGCAGGCGTCGGGTCGACCGTGAACGCCCCACCACGCCCCGCCAGAGACTTCAGGGCCGCCTTGTCCGCCTTCGTCAGGTACAAGCCGCCTGACCCGGCCGGGCGCTGCACAGACTGCGGGCCGATCGTCTCGTAGGTGACCTGCTGAGGGTTGACGTAGGCGCGGCCAGCCACGGACAGCACCACTGCGGTGGCCTGGTCAGGTAGCGGCTTTACCGCCGACTCGGCCAGGGCGACAGCCTGGCGGATCAGCAGGTCCGCCCGCTCGCCGTCGATCTCACCCAGACCCAGATAGAGGCCGAGCTGCTCAGCCGTAGGAGGTTCGAAGGTCACCGCCGCCTCCTATCAGGCCAGGGCCTCTACGGCATCGCACCAGGCAGCCAGATCGGGTGTCGGATCGAGCTCGGCCGACCGGGCCTTCGCCCGCTTTGCCACCAGCCGGTACTCGGCCGGGGTGGACAGGAGCTTGCGCAGGACTGCCTCGTATCCGTCGACGTCGTGCAGGTCGACGAACACGCCGGCCTCGCCCAGCGACTCGCACAGCCCCGGCGTGGGGTGCGCGACGACTGGGATGCCCGAGGCCAAAGCCTCAACTCCAGCCCGGCCCCACGACTCATACGAGGAAGGCATCAGCAGCACCTTCGTGCGGCTGTACACCTGCTCCCGCATGTCATGGCCGCACATGTGGCTCAGCACCTCGACGTTCGGCAGATCAGGAACGATCTGCTCGCCGTAGGCGCCAGTCACCGCAAGGAACTCGACGTCCGGCATGCGGCGGGCGAGCTTCTCGAAGAGCCGGCCGCCCTTCTCCACGTTGAGGTTGATCAGCGTCACCTTGGAGCCCGGCTTCGTCCGGTACTCCTCGGCGAACACCGGCGGACGGACGATGATCTCGCTGGACGGGCGGATGCCCTTGGGGTACTCGGAGAAGAACAGCTCGGCCTCACGCGCCATCCACTGGGAGTTGTAGACCGCGAGGGCTGTGTCGCCGCCAGCCATCTGACGGAAGCTCGGCAGGTGCGTGTTGTGCACGACGACAGCAAGCGGCTTGCCGTATCCCCGGGCCAGCGCCCCGGCGGACGGAACGTTCTCCAGGTGGGAGACGACCACGTCCGCCCTTCGGATTGCCGTGCCGGCGTCGAGGCGCGTCTCCAGGGGAACGACATGTACGCCGTTGAGGTCGTAAGCCTCGCGGTCGCTGGTGTAGCGAGACAGCCACACGGACACATCGTGGCCGCGCTCCACCAGCGCCCGCAGCATGGAATGCGCCATCCACTCGGCTCCGGCATTGTGCCGCGGCGGGTAGCCGTGCAGCCGGGCCACGATCTGCATCGGCGCCCGGCCGCCGGACCCGCCGGAGGTCACGAAGCTCCGCCCGCTGCCAGGTACTTGACGAAGGCCTCTTCGTCGCCGAGGACGAACCCGTAGTACGCCTCGGCGAGGAGGAGCACCAGGTTCTCCTGGAACGCGGAGTGGACGCCGCCGTCCTCGTCGATGTACGTCGCCTCGCGGGAGATCTTGACGGTGATGTCCATGCCGACGCCGTAGGCGGTCTGAGACCAGTCGCCGCCGATGCCACGCAGGCCGGTGTCGATGGTGCCGGACTGGCGGCGGAGCTTGCCAGACACGCTGCGAGAGTAGGCGACCGGCTCGCCGATCAGAGTGCCAGCGAGGGCGGCGCCCGTGCCCGGGACGGTCGTGTCGACGAAGATGGGCCGTCCGGTGGTGTCCGTACCGCCGAGAAGCGTGGGCTTCATGCGGTTGTCCAGAACGGTTCCGGTGTAGTCCCAGTCGTCGTCGATGACCTCCTTCATGCCCTTGACCAGGTCACCGTAGATGCCGCCGTTGCCCTGCGTAGTGCCGCCGAGGGTGACCGACTTGGTCGTCATCGCCAGGTAGTCAGCGAAGGGGCCGGTGGCGCCCTTCATGGTCTTGCCGTGGATCGTGGCACGGTCGAAGGCGCGGGCGAAGGCGGTCGGCAGGTCGCGCTGCAGCTGGGTCCACAGGCCCGCCGCGTTGCTGTCCGCGACCTCCATGGCGACCGGGATGAGGACCGCGATCTTCTTGCCGGTCATCTGCTTGATGTCGACGCCGCCGGTGCTGATCGGCTTGCGGCCGGCCTGCTCGACCCAGTCCGCGGTGGGGACGTCCAGCGGGACCGGAACTGCCGTGTTCGCGGTCATCGCCAGCGGGACGCGCTTGGCGAGCGACATGACCGCCGACTGCTCGACGGACTTCTCGAAGATGGGCCCGACGAGGGTCTCGGGCAGGAACGTGCTGTCGATGTCCGACAGCTTGATGGGCGGCGTAGCAGCCATGGTCTACCTCTCTCAGCGGCCCCCGTTGAGGGCCCTCTTCATGAAGCCCGCGAACTCGTCCGCCGGGCTGTTGGGGGTTCGGTTGCCGTTGCCTGAGGAGCCCTGCGTGCGGTCCGGGGCCGGGCGGCGAGGGCCGTCTGGGGCCTTGGCCCAGTGCGGCTTGCGCTTGAGGAGATCCGCCAGGTCCGCCTTGATAGCGTCCACGTCGATGACGCCGTCGTCGTCGACGTAGCCGGACAGATCCAGCGCGCCGGCGGCATCTTCCGGGTCGGCGAACTCCTTCGCAGCGAGCGCCTCAACCTTCGAAGTCACCGCTGCACGGATGGCCTTGGCCGCCTTCTCCTGCTGGGCAGCGAGCTGCTCGGTGAGCCGCTCCTGCTCGGACTTCTGGGCGTCCTCGAGCTCCTGGGCCTTCTTAGCCAGAGGCTCGAGTTCCTTCAGCCGCTTGCGCAGGTTCTCCGCCTCGGAGTTCTTCTTCTTCAGAGCAGCCTCGGCACGCTTCCGGTCGAAGGGCTCCTCGTCGGCGCCCTCCGCCTCCAGGGCGGTCGCGGACTCCTGCGGCTCTTCGACGGACTGGCCAGTCTCCGTAGTCTCTTCAGGCATGGTGAATCGGCCCTCCAGGGGCTGAGAAAGGCCACCTCCAGGGCAGCCGGGGTTACCGAGCGGGCAGGTGCCCGTGTTCGGCGAGAGCCAGGCGGAAGCGCCTCAGCTGATCGCCCGAGTGGGGCGCCGCGAACTCGCGGTACAGCCGCTCCCACTCACGTGCGTGGTCGGACAGCTCGAACCGCTGCCCTTTGAACACCGGCACGACGCCGCAGTGGCAGCCGTCGTGGGCCTGGAAGTCGGCCGTGTCCTGCTTGTAGACGGCTCCACGGGTCGCCAGAAGCTTGCAGAAGCTGCACGCCCCCAGCGCCGCCGAGCGCGCCCAGGCGGTCGCCTGACGATCGCGCCGCACCGCCTCCTGGACGGTGTCACGCCCCTGGTCGACGACCAGCTTCTGGGCGACCGCCTCAGCCTTCTTCTCCGCCTGCTCGAGACGGACGCCCATCGGCTGACGCTGGGCCTCGGTCGTAGCCGGGTCCTCTGGGTCCCGCGGCCACAGATCCTTCGTCGCCCACCGGAGACTGTTCTCGACCTTCTCGTCCGGTGGCGGTTCGGCCACAGGAACGCTGAAGGCGCCGGGGGCCTGTGCAGCAATTCGCTCGGCTTCGTAGTAGTCCGCAGACAGAGCGGACGAAGCGCCCCCGTACTGCTCGACCAATGCGTGGACAGCGTCGATCCAGACAGGCACCGTCGCTTCAAGCCGGGACGGAATGATGACGCGCCGGAGGCCCCGCATATCCCGTATCAGGAGACGCGTCAGGCCGCGCTGCGCTTGACGCTGCCGGACGGCCGCAGGGTTGGCGTCAGAGGTCCTCGTCGCCATCCGCAGCCTCCGGATCCTCGCCGCCGCGCGTAGTCAGCGATGCCAGAAGCTTGCGTCCTTGCGCGCGTCGACGGTCAGCGGCCACCCGCTGCCGCTGGTCTTCGGTGAGACCGGCCATCTCCAGCAGCACGTCCGAATCTGGCGGGATGATGCCAGCCTGCGACAGCTTTACCGCAGCGTCCGTCTGCGCTGCGATGGTCGGCGTTGCGGGGTTCCGCCACACCGTCTCCAGCCGACGGGACTTCTCCGGCGGCTCGCCGTCACGCACCCACAGCGCCAGGCGCATCGCCTCGCGGTGCGTGGCGCCAAAGCGGCGAATCCTCCGCTCGGCCTTCTTCACCAGCATCGCCTCGGAGGACCGGATCGCGTCCGCTGAGGCAGGGTTGTCGCTGGTGTAGCCGAGCATGTGCGGCGGCAGCCCAAGCTGCGTGGCCATGATCCGCGCGTACAGATCGATGATCTTCGTCTGGCCGGACGGATCGTGCGCGGTGAAGGCCCCCACAGTCGGGACGTTGCCGTCCTCGTCCCGCTCCAGAGCCAGCACCCGGCCGATGTACGTTTCCCAAGCCGACTTGGCGTTACCCTCCGCGTCCTGGAAGGCCGACTCCGAGGCGCCCAAGATGTAACGCTGCGGAGCGCCGAAGAACTCCGCCGCTACCTCGATGCCCATGAGCCGCCGGCACGCGGCGTCCGTGATGGACATGACTTCAGGCGTGATCTCCGACTTCCCAACCCGGTCGGCCGTTCGCTGGCGGTTCGCCATCCGCAAGACCGGCACCATGCCCAGCTGGTGCTCGTCTCGGTCCAGCACCACCCACTCGCCGTTCGCCTGCACGACGTAGACCGTCTGGTCCGGCAGGTACAGCGTGATCAGGCGCTCCTCGGGGGCCAGACCGTAGTCGTACTGATCGCCCTGGCATTCCCGCAGAGCGGCAGTGCCGATCCTCAGACGGGCATCCCACGCGAGCGTCATGTCCAGCGGTGACTCGAACGTCACCAGCGGCATGTCGTCCTCGCCGGAGCCGGCCGCCACGTACTCGCGGCCGTAGGTCAGCGCGTCCAGGTGAGCCAGAGACGCCTCATCGAACCAGTCGTTCGCCTCGGCGATCTCCTCGAGCTCCGATGAATCCGAACCGTCAGCCCAGCGGAAAGCTTCCAGGTCGAGTCGCTGCTCGAGGGCTTCCACGCCGATCCTCGGCCAGCCGATGACCGTGTGCAGGGTCCGCAGCTGGGGCGGGATGCTGATGCCGAGGTCGCGGATTACCTGCTCGCCGTTGAAGTAGGCATCAAGGACGCCCAACTTTGTTCGCTGGGCCAGCAGATCGGTGCGCAGCAGCATCAAGACCTGCTGCTCAGGCTCGGAGAGCCCCAGCAGGGGAAGGGTCGGGATCGTCATCGGAGCACCACCACCCTTCCCTTGCCGCGCGCGGTCGAACGCTTCTGGTTCTTCGGACTGTTCAGGACCATGCGGCGCAGCATCCGGGCTCCGACGACACAGACAGCCAGGTCGATCTTCTTGGCGCTTTCCCGGTGCTCCTTGCCGATCGTGATGCCCCACTCGTTCGTCCGTCGTCGGGCGTTGATGACGTGCGTGCGCATCACCTTGTGGCCGTTGTGCAGCAGCGTTCGCTGCAGAACGTCCTCGTGAGTGCGCTTCACCGCGTCCGTGAAGGTCTCCTGGTTGCGGCGATTACGCATGTCCCATCGGACGGCGTGCGCCTTCGGCCCAGCCGTGACCGCGCGCAGCAGGAGCTTCTTTCCATGAGCCTGACCCCACCGGTCGAGGTAGGTGTCCCAGTACATCTCGCCGTCGTCGTCCTTGCCCGAACCAGGGTCGGCGAAGAAGGCGAGCACCCGGAAGCGGCGGAAGGTGTTGGCCACAACGCCGTCCACCTCCCCGCGGGGAACCTGGTACGGGACGTACCCAGGGCTGCTAGGCGACGGCCAGTTCGCTGGCTTCTGCCACACGCCCAAGGCCGCCACCAGACCATCGGACAGGCGGCAGGCCGCCAGGGCAGTCGCGTCGTCCGTCTTGGAGCCGTCGAAGAAGATGACGATCTCGTCGCCGTCCGCCAGTTGCAGCTCTTCGTGCTTACACGCGTCCCATTCGTACCGGGCGAGCCAGGCGTCCTCTGCGGCGTCGATCTGGTTGTACCAAAATCGGCGGGAGCGGCTGGGCGGGTTACGGATGTCGAGGATGGACGCCTTGAGCCGCGGGATATCCAGCCATGTCGAGTCTCCCCGGACCGCCTGAAGAGTCGGTTCGATCCACGCCTCGGTCAGCTGTGCCTCGGGAGGAGCCTCCAGCGAGTCGTAGAAGAGGCCCGTGTCGGCGGCGCGGCCGGCCTCGGACGCTTCATAGGCGTCCCTGGTGCGCTCGGCTACTGAGTCCTCGCCCGGCTCGAACGCGTTCGTGATCGCCATCGTCCGCGACTGGCCATCAGCCGACTTCGTGGCGTTGCGCTCGATCACGGCAGCCATCTCGTGGCCCGAGTTCGCCTCCAGCCAGTGGTGCGTCTCGTTGGGGTAGGTAGCCGTCGGCCGCCCGCCCTCCAGCGCTCTCGGCGAGGAGGTGACCGCCTCGATGCGAGCCCTGCCCTTGTCGGCGTAGATGATCTCCTTGCCGAGGTCGATCCGGAACTCCTCGAGCGCGCGCTTCGTGAAGATGCTCGGGAAGATGGTCATGGTGTTGCGGGTCTGGTCCTGCGAGACCGCCGCCATCTGCACCCACGCGGCCGGGTGCTGCTTGCCCAGCGGCTGACCGGGCTGCAGACCCCACTCGTTGCCCTCGTCGGCGACCATGTCGAACCGGCAGGGGCCGACGAACTCGAAGGCCCCCCACGACGCCACGACCGGGTCCTTGCCCCAGCCCTTCAGCCTCTGGATGACGCCGTCGCGCCACAGGAACCGATTCGTCTCCGGATCCATCGCGTACCACCACAGCGTCAGACGGGCCTGCTCCGGGGTGTACTGCCATGGCTTGCCGGCGTAGTGCTGGAGGTACGTCTTGGTCCACGCCAGGCACTGCCAGCCCAGCGTGTACTCGGGCAAGACGAACCGGCCATCCGGACCGCGCTTCCACGTCGGGCCGAGAGTGAAGGGCGTGACGACGTCGGGGACCTGCTCATCAGCCGCCAGCGATGTCACGGTAGGAGTCCAGCGGGCTCACCACAGCGAGCTTCGGTCCGGTCGGCTGCCGCTCGAGTTCGATGCGGGCCCGGCGCCGGTCGCCCTCAGTCGTGAGCAGGCTGCCCATCACGCTATTGAGTGCGGCCACGAGCTGTCCGTTGGGGGAACGGTCGGTGCTCAGGAGCCGGGACATGAGTTCGGCCGCGTACCGGGCCGTCGCCCAGTCTGACGCCTGGTAAAACGCGGCCTGTCCGGACTCCTGCAGCGACATGTACCAGTCCTTGGCGATGTCGTGCCAGCTGGGATCGGGCTCCGGCAGGTCCGGCACCTCGACCGGGCCGGAGGCGGCCTGCACGATGGCCGGCCCGTCGTCCTTGTTGCGGCGGCGGCGCTCTGCGCTGCGCTTGGGGATGGGTCCGCGATCACCCATGTCGACCTCCAGGGTCAGCAGGCACGCCACCAGGGCGCGCGGGCGGGCTTGCGGCCGGCGGGACCGCCTCCAGGGCGGCCATAACGGCGTGTAGTCGGCCGGGCCCCCGGCCTAGGGAACCCGTACAGAGGGTCAGGTGCTATACGGCCCCGATAGGAACAGGGGCCGGGGAGGGGGTATCCCCCCACCCCTGGCGGCTGCCGAGCCGGCCAGCCGGCCGCTGTCGATCACGAGTAGTCATGGGTCCAGCTGTGGGCCCAGAGGTCGGTGTAGTCGGGCTCGACGACGAGCTGGAGCACGTTGCCCTGGCTGGTCGTGCCCTTGGCGTGCAGGGCCATCGGGACTGGCGTGCCGCAGTCCGGGCAGTGGACGTGCACTGTGCCTACCTCCGCCACCGTTCCCCCTCACGCTGCCTCGCCAGCCGGCCCTGCTCTCCAAGCCGTGCCGTCCTTCTCTCCTTGCGCTTCGGGCTGCTCGCTTGCGTCGATGTCCACGCGTTGGATCTGAGCTCCCTGGCCGGCTGGGATGGCGAGGCTACGCCTCGGTCGTCCGTGAAGACGGCCCATCCGCCGGCGAACGTGACGGTGAGAGTGTCGTCCTCGATGAGGATGTCCTCGCGCCGCTGCTCTGCTGGGTGCTGGATGAGGTATGCAGGCATCACTTCATCCCTGGGTGTGGTTCAGGTGGCCGGGTTCGTCCTGGTCGAGGGTTGGCCTTCTGGGCAGCGTTTCCTTCGGCGCTGCTCTTCTGGTCGTGACATGGACCGCAGACGCCTTGGAGTCCAGTGTCTGTGTGGTCGTCGACCTTGGCCTCGATGTGGTCGCAGAACTGGCTGGTCCGTACACCGCAGATCTTGCAGATCGGGTCGCGGGCCAGGATTCGGGCGCGGATGCGTGTCCAGTTCGGCGGGAGGCGCCGGACGCGGTTCGAATCCTTCCACCCGCCGCTCATGCCGCGAGGGCCCGCGCGATGCCCTCTTCGAGGGTGACGCGGGGCAGGTGGAAGTCGAGCATGCGGCTGGGATCGCACACCCGGTGGTGGACGCCCTGTGGTGCGGCTGGCAGGTGCTTCAGCTCGGGCTGGTATCCGGCGGCTTCGGTGACGAGGCTGGCGAGCCGGTCGAAGCTGGTGGCTCGTCCGGTGCCGAGGTTGACCGGCCCCAGGACACCTTCGTCGACGGCCTTGAGGGTGGCGTCCACGATGTCGTCGATGTGGATCCAGTCGCGGGTGCTGCTGCCGTCGCCCCAGATCTCGAACGGGTCTTGCCGCTCCTTGGCCCGCCGGATGAACGCGGGGAAGGGGTAGCAGTCGTCCTGGTCTTCGCCGTAGCCGGAGAAGGGCCGCAGGATCGCCATGCGGGTACCGCTAGCTTCGGCGTACTGGCAGAGCTGTTCGCCAGTGAGCTTGGCGAGGCCGTAGGTGGCATCGGGCCGGCCCGGCTGCTGGTAGTCGATGTCGGTCTCGACGAGGCGCCGGACTGGTCCAGGCTGCTGGAGCGCGACTGGGTAGGCCGCGGATGAGCTGAAGTAGACGGCCCGCGGGGTCTTGGTGCGGGCCAGCCATCGCATGAACCAGGCGTCGAGGCCCAGGTTCGTGGCGACGCCGAGGGGGCTGCCGTCGATGCTGGCGCGACCGCCCACGATGGCAGCGCAATGGATTGCCAGGTCGAAGCGCTCCTCGTCGCGGCGGAAGAAGTCGAGAGCGTCGATGCTGTGGACGAGCGGGGTGGCGTTGAGGTCGATGCCGAGTACCTGGTCTCCGCGGTCCAGGAGCGCTTGGTGAAGGTGTCGGCCGACGAACCCGGCGGCGCCTGTGAGGAGTACGCGCATCAGCCGCCTGCCTTCACGGCCCGGAAGACGCCCCAGGGCAGCTCGCTGTCGAGGCGCTTGAGGCCGACTCGCTTGCAGATGGCGTCCTGCTGTTCGCGGGACCAGGTGGTGACGCTGATCCAGCTGCTGCCTTCGGCCGGTTCTTCGGAGACGGGCCAGTCGAGGACGAGGAGGCCGTTGACGCGGACTGCGGCCCGGAGCCCTTCGACGATGGCCTCGCCGGCCTCGTAGCTGTGGTGGATCAGGACGGCGAGGGAAACGACTGCGTCAGTCTTCTTGCTGATGACCGCGGCCAGGTCGAGCCCATCGCTGAGGACCCACGGCATACCGGGGTCTCGTTCGGCGAGCCGATCGAGCATGGCCTGGGAGCCGTCGGCGCCGGTGACGTCGTAGCCGGCCTGCCGCAGCGGGATGGCAACGCGCCCGTCGCCGCAGCCGAAGTCGATAACCCGGCAACCTGCGGGGAGAACCTTGGCGAGGAGTTCCGCCTGCACCTCGCCGGAGATCTGGTAGGCCTCCTCAGACACCACGCGGGTGGGGTGAATGGCGGCCGGGTCGGCCTCGTCCCACGCCTCGATGACGTCGTTGATGCTGCTCATGCCGCCTCCTCCACGAGTGCCCGTAGCTTCTGCAGGTCGGCTTCGAGGCCGCCCTCGTCGCGGTAGGCGTAGTAGGCGGTCGCGTCGGCGGTGGCCTGCTCAGAGCTGTTGCACTCCTGGTAGCCCGCATCCAGGGCGGCCTTCCCGTTGGCGGGATGCATGTGCTCCAGGACAACGTCGCCGAGGTAGGTGATGCGCTCCATGCCACGGCCCCAGTCAAGCCAGACGAGGTCGAGACACAGGTGGACGAGTGAGGGCGGGGCCATGTAGCCGAGCGTCTGCACGATGTCGCTGGTCATGGCGACTGCGGTCGGCATCCGTTCGCCCATGAGGAGGTCGTTGCCGTAGACGACACCGGGGCCGCCTGACAGGCAGATGCGGAAGCGTTCGTCCCAGCCGACGGTCCGGGGCCGGTGGTCGTCGCCCATGAATGCGAGGAAGCGGTAGCGGCCCGCCATGTCGACGGCCGCCTTGTTGAGAGTGCCGCAAAGCCGGAGCCGCGGCCCCGTCACCCAGTGGATCCGCGGGTCGTTGATGTTCTCCATGTGCTCGCGGTATCCGGCGAGCATGGGGTCGTCGTCGTCGACGGCAAACAGTAGGTCGGCGGTGGCGCCAGTCTGCCGCCAGCAGTCGAGGATGGCCGGGACACTGTCCGGCCGGCCGCGGGTCGGCACGATCATGAGGAGGTCATCCACGTGCACCTCCTAGGTGATCTGGAAGCGTGGGGAGGCAACGACCGGCTTCTCGGGTGGGGCGGTGATCTCGATCCATGTGCGGTAGACGCCTGGGCCGAGCTGTACGGCGCCGCCTGGGCCGATGAGGAGGCTGGCGTGCGGGGTGCCGTCGATGGTGCGCCACTCGGCGGTATGCCAGTCGCTGGCCTCTGGGCGTTCACCGTCGAGCAGGACGGCGACGCGGACGCTGTACGACGTGGGGTCGTCGGCGGAGGTGATGGGCGTGAGGAGCTCTTCGAGACTGCTGCGGTCCACCGGGCCCCCTTACATCCGTGGCGTGCCTGCCGTCCAGGCGGGTGCGCGCGAGCGGCCAGCTGCCCACAGGCTGTGGGGTGTTCCGGCCGCGACCGTGTCGATGCCGTCACCGCCTGCTGTGGTGAGTGGCCGCGCGGTGCTGGTCTCGACCGCGACGCCGAGCGTGGCAGTCTTGGTGCCAGCCAGCGGCTGGGCTGTCTCGCTGGTCGCGGCTACCGAGAGGCCGCGGCTCGTCGAGGCGGTGAGAGCCTGCGCGGTCTCGACGGCGGTAACGGTCGGCAGGGCCGCCGCCTTGGCGCCGACGAGGGGCTGTGCGGCCCCGGCTTCCAGTGAGGCGCCGAGCACGGCCGCCTTGCTGCTGGCAAGAGACTGGGGTGCGCCGACCTCTGCCGCGACGCCGAGGGCCACACCCGCGGTCACGTCTCCGGCGGCAAAGTCGTCGAACCGAATTGCCGCGGACGAGGTCGACCGGAGCCCGACGCTAGTGCCCGATACAACCGCCGAGTTGACGACTGAGACGCGCTCGACGCCGTTGACGAAGCCCTTGATGGTCGAGCCGACGGCCTGGACCTTGGCGACGTCGCCGGGGGCTGCTGCTGCCGCGTAGCTGCCGATGGAGGTGAACGTGCCGCTAACGACGCTGAAGAGCGTCCACTCGGACCCGTCGTTCCGCCACAGGTACCCGGAGCTGATGTTCGAGTTCCCGCGGCACCACACGCCGTGACTCGCGGCCGTAGTGGCGGCGATCGTGACCTGCGCCGAGTGGTCGCTGCTGTCCATGGGGCCGGCCGCACGCAGGATGATCGTGCCGCCGTCCGAGCCCGGGGACAGCTGGTTGGAGGCGATCGACCAGAAGCCGGAGACCTGCACCCATCCGGCGCCGAGGTCGGTGGAGTCGGGGCGGTTGAAGTCGTCAGTGAAGCTGGCCACGGCGACCTCCCGCCCCCATCGGTAAGCCGGCCGTCACGCGGTGGAAGACGCGCGGTAGAAGTCGGCGACGCTCAGGGTGAAGGAGTTGCCGTCTGGGGTCAGGGCCACGTCGTGCTTCGTCAGCGGGATCAGGTCCGCGTCGGTGCCGGTGGTTGTGTCGGGGTCGTAGCAGATGACGACGGCAGCGATGGCGTTCCCGGTGGCGGCAGTCCAGGTGATGTCCGCGCAGTCAACGGCGACCCTGTCGTTCGTGTCGTCGACGGTCACGGTGACCGAGGCGAGGGTCTTGCGGCCCATCGTCATCTGCTCGTTGGACGCGCCAGCGAGGAGGGCTCCGAGGTCGTCGTAGTCGCGCATGGTGGCGTCGGAGACGAGGCCGGTCGCCTCCAGCGGTACGGCGATCAGCGCGTCGCTGGCGGCCGGGAGGGCAGCGAGCGACGCTACCCGTCCCAGCGAAGTGTTGAAGACGAGATTGGCCACCGTCGGCTCCTCTCAGGAGAGTCAGGCGGCTTGTGCGCCTGTGGGCATCGGCGGCGTCTCGCCGGGGCTGATGAGCTCGCGGGTCCATTCGTCACGCTCGGCCTTGGGGAGCTCGTGCACGTTGTACCGGACCTTCCCGCGGCCCTTTCCGTATCGCTGGATACGGCCTTCATGGGCCCAGCGGCGAATCGTGACGCCGGGTCGGCCTGCCCAATAGGCGGCGGCTTCTTCGTCGACGAGAGCGAGGGAGGGCATGGCCACCTCCAGGTACGCGAAAGGCCACCCGTTGTGGGGTGGCCTCAGCAGGCGCAAAGCACCGATTGAGAAGACCTTAGGTTCGCCCAGGTCATTGAGTCAAGCTATTGATGAATTGGGGCCCATAGCCTGTGGCGACTCAGGCGCCTCTCGCAGGGGTCGGGCGCGTCGTCGGTGCCGTGCGGCGCGGTAGTGCTTGTTGACGATCCGCGGCAGCGGCAGGAGAGCGAGGGGATTCTCTCGGCAGCAGCGGCAGGGGGTTTCGTCGATGCAGTCAGGTTCATAGGCGATGTAGCCGCCGCCGTCGCAGTGTGGGCAGCGTGGGTTGGGCCGCTGGTGGATGGCGAGGGCGGGTCGGACGCGTCCGAGCGTATGGCGGGCTGGCCAGTAGGTGAGGGTGATGCGCGGGTTCACTGCTGGTTCCTTTCTGTGATGGCTTCGCGGATGAGGTGGAGTGCGTCCGTGAGGGTGCGTTCGGGCCGGTCGTTCCACCGGTGGTAGGGCTCGTCGATCCCCCGCCCCCTGAGCACGTTCTGCATGGCCTTCCCGGCGGCGATGGCGGTGCTCTCGTCCCCGTACCCGAGGCGGTACAGCACGGCCTGCGCGCCAAGGATGCAGCGGGCTCCTCCGCGGGATCGGAGTCCGCCGCGGTGGTGGCCGTACTGCTGCAGGACGAGGGCGGTGAGCTCGAGGTGCTGGGTGACGGTGATGGTGCGGCCGGCGCCGTGGAGGTGACGGGCGGGCGTGAGGGCGAGGGCCCAGTCGGGGATGATGCGCCACCAGCGCGCGGGGGCGGCAAGGGTGGGCGCCGTGGTCTCGACGGCGGGCGTCTGTAGGGCTTCGGCGACGAGTTCGGCGGTGGTCTTGGTGACGAGCGGGTGGGCGGTCCGCGGGGCCTGTTGGGCGAGGTAGGCCTCGATGTCGGCGATGAGCGCGGCCGCGTCGATGGCCAGCGTGTCGGGCGCGGTTGCTGCGAGGGTGGCGGTCGCGGTCATCTCAGGTCCTTTCTGCTGGTCGGTGTGTGGTCCGGGTCTGTTCCCGGTCCGTGGTGGCTACGGGGGTGGACAGGCAGCCGTCAGGCTCAGCGGCGTCCGGCGAGGGACCATTCGCGGGACATTGCGAGGGCGGCTTCTTGTGCGTGGAGGTCGGCGACGAGGGTGGCGGTGCGCTGGGCGTCCTCGGTGTAGGCGGAGTGGTTGTCGCGGGCGCCGAGGTTGGGTAGGGCGGGGCGCTGGGTGTAGATCTCGCGCTCCCTGCTGAGCAGCGACTCCAGGCTGGACTTGCCGCGGGTGACCGGGGACTGGACGACGGGCGTCCGAGTGAACGGCATCTTCTCGGTGGTGACGATGTACTCGGAGTAGGTCTTGGACGGTCCGGAGTTGCCGACGTGCTCGTTGATGACGAAGAGGCTCATACCGGGCTTGATGTCGTTGAGGAGGGCCTTCTTGTCGCCTCGGGTGGCGCGGTAGACGGTCTTCATGGCGGTGGTCCTTTCGGTGGTGTGGGTCAGGCCTGGGTGGGGGGCTGGGTGAAGATGCCGCCGCAGCGGGCGAGGAGTTGAGTGAGGGTGATGGATCCGGGACCGGGTGCGGCGTCGGCGGGGCGGACCATGCGGCTGCCGAATGCGGGACTGGTGTCGTCGGTGACGATGAACTCGCCGCCGAGGGTGTAGAGCAGGTCGCCGGGCTGTACGTCGTGAGCGAGGTCTGCGGCGTCGGCTCGGGTGGGCTGGTAGTGGGGCTTGAGGGGCATGTCCGGGTCTCCTTCCAGATCGGGATCTTCTTCGCATATAGGGCGTGACAGGGATGGTGACAGCCCATGACAGTGCAGGTCAGAGAACTGTGGGGGGCGTTGACGGGCCAGTGACATGTCACGGGCTAGAGGTCGGTGTCAGCGGCTTGTCACGGGGTCTGTCAACGCCGTGACCTGCGGTGTCACTGGCCTGTCAGGGGCGAATCAGGCGTCTTCGTCCGTAAGTTGGAGCAGCGTGGCCAGCAGGTAGCCCTTGTGTCGGTCGGAGCCGTCCCGCCACTGCTTAGTCTTCATGTCGACCGCGGGGTCGATCTGTGCGGCCTGCTTGCGGAGGGCCTCTTGGAAGCGGGCCATGGCCTTCGCCTGGTCCTCGTCCTCGCGCGGCGCCCACGTCTCGGACGCGGAGGAGACGTAGTCGTAGATCTCCTCGCTGGTCATGCGCTCGGGATCGTCGTTGGCGGTGAATGCGAGCCGGGCGAGCTCGAGGACCTCGGGGAGGGCGGTACGGGGCTTGACGGTGTGGAGGTCGTCGAAGGTGACTCCGGCAGCCTTGAGGGAGTCCTCGTCGATCCAGGGGCGGCCGGCCGCAGCGCGGGCGGCAGCCCGCACCTTGGCCTCGTCGATGTCGAGAGCGATGAACTTGTGGATGAGCGGGTCGCGCTGGCCGCCGCCCATGATGTAGGCCTTGCCTGCGTCGGCGGGGTCCTCGCCCTGCGCCGGGTGGAGCTTGTCGGGCCGGTAGCCGTTGGCGCTGGCTCCGGTGCCGAAGACGAGCTGGACGTCCTGCTGGCGTGCCGGGCCCATGATCTTGAGGGCGACACTGTTTGCGATGGCTGCACCGATGGCGTCCTTCGTGGCCTCCTGGGCGGCGAGGCCGATGTGGACACGGCCGGCGCGGCCGACCCGCAGGATTGCGATGACGAGGGCCTTGGCCTTCTGGGACAGCTGCGGATACTCATCGGCCAGGACGAAGATCGCGGGATGCGTCTTGCTGGGGATCCAGTTCTCGCCCATGCCGAGCCGGACGGTGAGGAGTTTGCGGGCCTTGGCGACGGCCAGCACTTTCTCCAGGACGGCTTCGATGACGTGCATCTGGTCGGCGCCCACGACCCTGACTCCGACGGCTTCGGCGAGGGCTTCGAGCCCGTTGCCGCCAGCGTCGAGGTCGATGACGACGACGTCCTCGCAGGCGGTGAGGATGTCTGCGATCGAGCGCAGCGTGACCGACTTGCCGCCGCCAGACTCGGCGATGACGACGAAGTGCAGGCCGAGGAAGGACATTTCCGTGTGCTGGCCGTCCATGCGGAGGGCCACCAGGGCTTTGTCGCGGAGCCGGAGGCTGTTGGGGGCCCGGTCGGGCAGGGCGGGCATCTTGATGAACGGGTCGCCTTCGACGAGGCGGAGGGTGGCGCGGGCTCGGCTGGTGCGCAGCGGTTGGCAGAGGAGGCCGTCGACGGGCAGGTCGAGGGGGGTCTCCAGGTCGCCGGCCTTGGCGATGAGGTCGGCGGGGGTGCCTTTCTGGAGGCGGACGTTGATCTCCCAGCCCCAGTCGTAGCGGCGGCCGGCTTCGACTTCGGCGACGGCGATGCCTTCGGAGACGAGGGCGCGGCGGACGCATTCGGCGGCTTCGGTGCGGTTGGTGGCGTCGGCGATCGGGAACGGCGCGCCTTCTTCGGCGAGGATTTCGATGCGACCGGGGTCGTCTTCGGCGGCGATGACTGCGGGCTGGCCTCGCCATGCGCCGTAGCCGATGGTGGCGATGCCGAGGAGGAGGCTGGTCCAGACGCCTCCGGTGGCGACGGCGACGCCGCCCGCGGTTCCGGTGGTGGCCATCCAGGCGCCGGTCTTGGCGCTGTAGACGAGCCGGTGGTGCTTGTAGGCCTCGCGGAGTCGCTGTACGTCGCGCTTGGCGCCCTGCTCGGCGGCGGCATCGCCTTTGGAGGTTTTGATGCCGGCGCGGGCGGTGCGGATCATCTGCGGGTAGTCGTCGCGGTAGCCGTCGAGGAAGCGGCCGGCCAGTCGCCCGTAGCCGCGGGCGGCCCAGCCGAGGTACAGCCAGTTAGTGGCGGCGTGCTTTCCGGCGCGTCGGGCGCGCTCGCCAGCGGACAGGACCCACTCGGGCCGGGTGGCGACCTCGTCGCCCTGATGCTCGACGACCGTGCCCTTGACGGCGGCGGGGGCGTTGTCCTTGACGAGGGTGAGAGTGGGCCGGGGGTCGGCCTGCTGCGGGGCGGTGGTCATGGCTGTGGACCTCAGCTCTGCTCGGACTGGACGGCGTCGCGGACGCGCTGGGCGTAGACCTTGGAGCGGCCGATGAGCTTGGCGACGGCGGGAGTGGAGAACTGCGCGGGGGCTGCTGCGCGGAGCGCACGCGCGGCCTCAAGGTGCTCTGCTGCAAGGGGCTCAGTGGCATCCTTGCGAGCGGGGGCGGGATCGGCCCCCTTCCCAATCCCCCCATGGGTTGCGGAGCCCTGTACGGGGCCGCCAGACGGCTTCTTGGGGGCACCCTTTGCGGCGCTTCCGCCGCCTTCTCCGCGGCCTCCGAAGATGTCGGCGATGAGCCCCTCGACGGCGAGGTGTCCGGCGGTGTCGAGGTGCTCTGCGACGACCTGGTCGACGTACTCGCGGGCGGCCAGCTCGGTGGCGAGAGTCTCGATTGTCTGCCCCAGCGGGAGGCCCTTCACGGACTTCCACGCCGCGGCCCACAGGTCGGCCGCCTTCACGTTCGACGGCCCGTTGAGGACGAGCAGCTGGTACCGGCTGTACACGTCCGGGTGGGCGGCTGCGCGCTGGGCTTCGTCCCAGGCCCGGTCCCGGCTGATGGTGCCGAGCGGGTGGGCGGCGAGGATCCGCTCGTACTGCTCCCATGCCGCCGGGTAGAAGGTGCGGCGCTGCTCGTCCTGAGTAGCGAGGGCGGCGTCGGCGGCAGCCTTGTCCGCAGCGGCTTTCGCTTCGTGGGCGGCTCGCCTTGCCTCTTCGGTCGCGCGTTTGTCGTCTGCCTGTCGGGTCTTCTCGGCTGCTTCGGCGTCGAGTTCGGCGCGACGCTGGGCCAGTTCGGCTTCCGACTTCCGGGCGGCCGCCTCGGCGATCTTCCGCTCGCTGCGGGTGGCCTTCGCGCCAGCGGCTCGGGCCCCGAACTCGTGGATGACCTTCAGCGCGGGGCCGGCGATCGAAGCGAACCCGCCGACGATGCCGAACGCGGGGCCGATCTCCGCGTGGGAGAACCCGTCGTAGACGTTGACCCCCGCGGCGAACGCGGCACACAGCCCGACGCCCGCCAGGTAGTGCCACACCATCCGCCGGCCGGAGATCGCGGCCTCCGCCTGGCGGATGAACACCCAGGCGAGCCCCTCCAGGAACAGGGGGATGGCGACCTCCCACCACCGCTCGGGAGACCAGAACGCCCTCAGCTGCAGCGGGAGGGCGACGACCAGGGCGGCGACCACTCCGATGTTGACGGCCTTGGCGGCCCGCTTGTCCCGCTTTACGGACTCGCGCATCCGGGCGGCTTCGTCCCGGGCGGCCTTGTCCTTCTCGGCTCGGGCGGCCCGGTCGGCTTCGGCCTGGGCGGCGCTGTCGCGTTCGGCCTGCTCCGCCTCGGCGGCGGCCTGGCGGGCGATGCGGTCGGCTTCGGCCTGCGCGGCGGCGAGCTTGGGGGCGTCGAGGGCCTCGCGGCGGCGCCGGTTCGCGTCGGCGTCGGCGGCCTTGGCCGCGGCCTCGGTCCGGATCTTGTCCGCGTTCGCGGACTGCTCGGTGAACGACGTGCCGCTCACGGTGATCAATCCCTTCGGGGGTTAGGCGGAGGTGCGCTGCGGCGGGATGGTGGCGGTCTTGGGGGTGCGGGAGATGCGCTGCTCGTCGAGGAGGCCGTCTCCGGCTACCGCGACGGCGGCGAGCAGAACGAGCGCGAGGCGGACGAGGGCGGGTGCCTGGAGTCCGAAGACCCAGGCGAGGCCGGCGAACAGGAAGAAGACGCGGGCCCGGGTGAGGCCGATCAGCCAGCCGATGCTCACCGGACGACTCCGTCCAGGGCGGGCCAGAGGCGGTCGTCGCGGCCCCAGACCATGTCGATGATGTGGACCATGGCGCCGTGTTCCCGCAGCTCGCGGATGGCCTGGCGTCCGACGCCTCGCCACAGGTAGTGGACGAAGTCGCGCCGCATCCGCCAGCCACCGATCGTGGTGAACGGCTGGCCGTCGTCCTCGGTGACTGCGATCTGCCGCTTCGGCCAGCCGCGGACCACGGTGAGCCCCTGCTCCTGGAGGGCTACGAGCTGGCCGAGGAGCGGGTTGCGGTTGTGGACGAAGCCCGTGACGTTGGCGCGCTGGCGGTAGCCGCCGTCGACCCTGGCGGGCTGGGAGTCGACGGTGACGAACCCGGCCTGGTTCAGGGCGATGAGGGTGGGGACGAGGTGGCGGGCGCCGTTCTCCTCTTCCTGGCCGAACGGGCCGTCGTAGTTCGGCCAGGACGGGATCCGGCCTTCCAGCCAGCCGGCCATGTTCTGGCCGAGGTCGGCGATGCTGCGGGCGTCACGCCAGACGGTGCCCATCAGGACCACTTCCACGTCTCGTTGGCCTGCGCGGCACGGAGGGCGGACTGGCCGATCTGCCGGGCCATGTCGGCCCACTCGGAGGGGAGGTAGCCGGAGGCAAGGAGGAGCAGGCCGCCGACTTCCTTGGCTTGCTTCGGCTTCACCTTGAACGGGTCGCCGGAGCTGGGGTGCAGGGTCTTCTGGAGGCGGCTCCAGTCCTGGCGGGTGAGGATGCCGCTGCAGCGGTGCACGAGCTCCTCGACGCCGCTGTACGAGTAGCCGTGGCGGGTGCCGCCGTGCGAGATGTACCAGCCCATGGGTGGGCTCCTTCCGGTGGTCAGTCCTGGTGGGTGGGGGTCGACTCGGGGTGGGGGAGCATCGCGGCAACCTGGAACGTGGCCCAGGTGATGACGGCGCCGGCAATCAGGCCGGCCGCGGAGTCGGTGATGTCGGCGGCGTGGGCGAGGACCGGGGCCAGGCGCACGCCGATCAGCGACAGGCCAAGGGCGGTGAGGATGGGGACGGCAAGGCGCACGGCGGACTCCTAGCGGGGATCGGTGACGTCGCGGGCGATGAGCGCGGCCGCGTCGAAGACGGCTTCGAGCTGCTCGCGGGTCTCCGGGCTGTCGTTGGCCTGCTGCTCGGCGGAAAGGACGACGAGCCCGTGGGCGGCGGCGGCGAGGGCCTGGTCGGCGGTGACCATCAGGCGGCGAGGTTGCGGAGGGCGTCGAGCTCGTCGGTGAGCCGCGGCCCGTCGGGGGTGGAGTCGTCGATCTGGGAGGCCAGGAACTCGGCGGCCAGCTGGCCGAGCAGGTTGCCCTTCTGCTGGGCGGCGAGGAAGTCGGTGACGACGCTGGCGCGGACCGAGGCCTCGATCTGGGCGAGCTGCTCGGACGGGCCGTCGGACGGGACAAGGGCGAGCTTGGGCATGGCGAATCTCCTCGTGGCGGAGGTGCGGGATGGGGTGGGTAGCCGGGGCCGACAGCAGGGGGATGGACTGCCGGCCCCGGCAGCTAGGGGGTGTTAGCGCTGGGCTTCGGCGGCGAGCCGGGCCAGGCGGGCGGCCTCAGCGTCGGCGGCAGCCTGCTTCGCGGCTTCCATGCGCCGGTTCGTCTCGTCGGCGAGCGCCTGGGCGGCGAGGCCCTGCGCGGCAACCGTGGAGTCCACGGCGATCACCGGTTCTGGCGGACGTGCGTCGCGGCGGCGTGCGCGGCCTTGTCGGCGGCGGACATCTGCGGGTACTCGACCTGGAAGCCGGTGGAGCCACGCCTGATGCCGGCCGCGATCAGGCGGCGGGCGGGAACCGGAACGGTGGCGGTCTCGACCGCGGGGGCGGGGGCGGTCACTTCGTGCCGCCGTAGGTGCGGACGTCCAGCGACGGCGGGACCGGGCGCATCGGGGCGCCGACCAGCTTGCCGACGAGGATGCGGACGATCGTGTCCCGCTCGAAGGCGGACCGGCCCCTCGGCATGCACAGCAGCGCGGTGCCGGTTCGGGGCTTCACGACCTCGCCGAGGTACGTCTCGTCGGTGACCGACGTGTCGACGATCTGGGCATCGACCTCGGCCAGCAGCTCCGGCAGCGGGGCCGAGAGCAGGCGGTCGACGGTGAGGGGGGTGGCGGGCACACGGGTGCCGTTAAGCTGGTACACATCCATGAGGGGACCCTTCAGAGAGCCTCGTGGTAGGCCCTGGCCTGGGAGTGGAGTCCCGGCGCTGGGGCCGTCTTGTTTTCCGTTGTGGTGTGCCGGTGGAGCGGCACTGTGAAGCTGCCCGGGGGTGGAGCCCCGTTCGCTTCAACCCCATATTGAAGCCCGGGATGACGGGCTGTCAAGCGTTTCCGTCGACTCGCCGCTACCGATCTCAACCAGGCATTGAAACCGGACATCTGCCCCCTTAGTCTGGGTCCATGACCGAAGCCACCGCCGCCGCGATCGAGGACGCCACTGCCACAGTCGCCGCCATCGAAGACCCCATCGCCCGCTTCGAAGCGGCGCGCCTTGAGCGTGCTGTGCTCGCCGCCGGGGACCAGGGCTACCTGGCGATCCAGCGGCAGGTGGTACGCGATCTCCACGAAGGGCGGAGCTGGGCGCAGGTGGGCACCCTGCTCGGCTTCAGTGGCAGTCGGGCGGAAGCCATCGCCCGCGAGCGGTGAAGTCATGCCTTGAGTCAAGCAACCTGGCGCCGTCCGGGCCATGAATGCCCGGTGCAGCGGTGACGCAGAATGCGCGCAGCAGCAGTGCACGTCGAGCGAGGGGCGGACGGTGGATGTCGTAGATCAGTGGAGCGGCCGGCACGCGGCAGCTCTACAGGAAGCCATGCGGGCTACCAATGAGGAGTTCGCGCGCCGGTTAGGCGTCGCAGTCCGGACAGTCGCTTCATGGCATGCCTCACCGTCCACAGTCCCGCGTCGCGAGATGCAGCGAGCCCTGGACACCCTGCATGAGCAGGTCACCCAGTCCGAACGCCATCGGTTCACCGCGCTTCTGCGAGCCGAGGTCAGCACCCAGGCGCAGGCCCTGAAAGTGGCCATAGCGATCGTCGCCCGCGGCGCCGAGGTTCTTCTCGTCTGCCGACGCGGTGAAGAGCCTCTGTCGTGGGGATTCCCGGCTGGCGTGGTCAAGCCCGGCGGCAGTTCCGGTGCAGTCGCAGTGCAAGAGACTCTCGCCGAGACGGCAGTTCACTGCACGGTGCGCAAGCATTTGGGGTCAAGAGTCCATCCCACGACCGGCGTTCTGGCCAGCTACGAGTTCTGCGAGTACCTCGCCGGCGAGGTACGGAATGCCGACCCTCTCGAGAACCTCGATGCCACCTGGGTTCCGATCAGCAGCCTGACGAAGTTCATCCCGACCGAGCGGATCTATCCACCCGTACTCGCAGCCCTGGAGGCACTGGCGTGACCGAGCAGACGACTGAGCAGGGCATCTCCACCGCGATCATCACGAGGGGCGACCGCGTCTTGATGATCCGGCGGCGGGAGCGGGAGGGGAAGCTCCTGTGGGCGTTCCCGGGCGGCGGCATCGAGGATGGCGAGTCCCCGGAGCAGGCCGCGGTCCGGGAGACGGCCGAGGAGGTCGACATGGAGGTGAAGGCGGTCCGGTCCCTCGGTGAGCGCGTCCACCCGCAGACCGGCCGGCACATGTCCTATGTCGCCTGCGAGGTCGTCGGCGGCGAAGCTCGCGTCGCGGACGAGGAGGAGCTGGCCGAGGTCGCCTGGATCCGGCTGGACGAGATCCCGGACTTTGTACCGTGGGGGCTGTTCGGGCCGGTACAGGCGTACCTGGACGAGACGCTCAGCGCCTGACCCCGCATGCAAAGGAGCCCGCCACCTCAGGGTGGCGGGCTTCGTCGTGTGGCGACCCGGGGATGCCTACAGGCCCGCGGTGTTGAGCTCGCCCTTGTACTTGTACAGGAACCGGTGGGTCTCCTCGTCGGTGGCGAGGCGTTCATCGTCGTCGTAGCGGCTGTCTGCCCATGAGGTCTTGCCGCTGACACGGATGTAGAGCTGCCCTCCAGTGATCCGGTACCGCCGGTACTCGGTAAAGTTCTTCTGCTCGTCGCGGGTCTTCTTCTCGAAGCCTTCGTTCTGGTCGAGCAGCTGCTGGCGTACTGCAGCGGTCAAGCGCATGGTGCCCCCACGGGTTGTCTCGGTGCAGGGAGGATGCCATGCGTGACGGGCAGGCGTGTCCGGTTCCAGTCACAGGCGAGCCTCGCCTCGCTGGCCGGCCTGGACGTGACTGTGCCCCCGCGGGTCACACGGGGGCACGGCGGGCTGTGCTCCAACGACCAGTCGGCTCACTTCCCGGGTTCACCGTAGCGGCGAGGCTGCTTCCGGTGTGGGGTTCGGTGGCCCAATAACCTGCACGAGCTACGGGCAGGCTCCCGCGTTGACGGCTGCCGGCGGCATGGCGCCGGCCACGGCGTCGATGAGGTGCTCGTATTCCTCGTCCTTGAGCAGGATCTCGAGGCCGTAATTGATGGCCCAGGCGACGTCTAGGGTGTCGGCCCGGGTGAGGTGGTTGCCGGTCGGGGTGAGGAGTTGACCGAGCCGTTCGCGTCGGTCGAGTGTGCGGCGGTAGCTGGCCCGACTCTGGTGTTCGTCCGCTGCTTGACGGGCGGACCGGATGTACGTGGCGAAGTCGTCGCCCATGAGCTGCTGCATGGTGGCGAGCTGTGCGCTGGCGGCCTGAATTTTGAGTGACCAGTCGGAGGCGGGGCCGAAGCGTTCTTCGAGGGCTTGGGTGAGGTCGGTCATGGGTCTGGGGTAGCGCTGATGAGGCCCGGGTGGGCGCAGGCGCCACGTGGAGTCCACCGATCGGGTGGCGGGCCTCGCCGTGTCCTGTCGGCCGCTGCGTGGGTTGTCCTGCTGTGGAGATCAGCGAGCCCGTAACCGGCACCTACCCGCCTGCCCCTCGCCTGCCGCTGCTGACCGCGGCGGAGGCCCGTGAGGCCGTCCGTCACCTGTTCCTGCTGGAGCAGCTGGACCTGTCCCCGCGGGGTGCGGCGGCCGGCCAGCTCGCGTCGGAGCTGGCGCGGCGGCTGCCTGCGGACTAGCCCGGTGGGGTTAGCGGGCGTTTCGTCTGGCCGCTCTGGGCGTTGTGCCAGGCATGGCCGCTTATGACGATCACCTGCCCGGTCTTGACGATCTCCCCGAGTGCGACCTCGAAGCTCACGTCTGGGCCCTGCTCGATGGCCCCCGTGGCCACGACGTATTGGTTCCTGAGAACGTGCTGCGGGCCGGCATTGACTGCTTGCGGCTGCTCGCGTCGGGCGGGGCCGCTTGCTCGGAGGCGGCGATGCAGGTGGCGAACACGGTGAACCGGCTGCTGCCCGTCATTGGCGAGCAGTCCGATTCTCCGTGGTTCACTGCGGCACCTCGTCCGGCGGAGGCGAAGAAGTCCACGGTCTAGCCCGGCGCCCCGCAGCCGGGTCAAACGCGGGCCGCGGTGGCGGCTAGCTGAAGTCGGGCAGTTCCTGGTGCGGGTCACTTGCTGGGTGCTTCACGAGTTGCCGCCTGGGCTGGCTCTCGCCGTTCTTAGGCAGCTCCTGCTTCGCATAGTGGGCAAGACCTGCGGCGAACTCGCCGATCTCTTCCCAGAGTGGCATCCACTCGTCGTCGTACTGCGTCATGAGCCACTTCTCGAGGACGCGGTCGCAGCGGCCGCGGTGGGCGGCGTAGACGGGCGACGTCTCGCGGACGTCCGATTTGATGTGTGGAACTTTGACTGCCCAGACGACGTTGCCCGGTCCCACGATCAGCTCACGACAGGTGTCGCAGACGAACGCCGGGTAGTTGTGGGTCCCCCGAGGGACGAACTCGATCACTGCGACTCCGTTGACTTGTGCGAGATCTGGAGTGTGCGAGCGGGGCGCCTCCCCCGCACGTTGACGGAGGAGGCGCGCCGGCTATGCGGCCGGGTTCCTTCGCTCCCACATGTCGGAGATCAGGTCGAGGCCCTTGGCGGTCACGTATGCGGTCGGGAAGTTCCAGCCGTTGGCAGTCTCGATGCGGACGTCGAAGCAGCCGGAGTCCTGGTGCGGCTTGCGCGGCAGGTTGCGCGCCCGGTTCTGCTGTGACACCTGGCGTCGGAAGATGTTGATCTCCACGAGCCAGTTGGTCAGCACCTTCACGTCGACGCCGAACAGGTCTGCGGTCTCGCGCATCCCGATTAGGCCCTCGGCGTTGAGGAACTGGTCCCACTTGCCGGCCTTCGGTGCGAGCACCTTGTTCTCGGCTTCGAGGGCCTTGGTCTGGCGGACCTGGCCGAGGAGGGCGACGAGGGCTTCCTCGTAGTCCTGTGGGAGGGCCGGCGCGGCAATGGCCGCGGTCTCGGCCTTCCGGGTCTGGATGGCGAAGTACGTCTGCGCCGCAGCGACCTCCGCCTTCCGGGGGTCGCCGTTCATGGCGACCATGTAAGCGCCGTACCGCGTGAGCTTGTAGTTCAGGCGGAGCTGGTTGGTCGGTCCGGAAGCTTCGGGGCGCTCCGAAGCATGCAGGTCAGCGGTCTGCCCACTGTTGTTGATGGCGACCTTCGCGCGCTCGATGGAGTTCCGGAAGTCCTCCCAGCGGAGGTAGCCGAGAAGGGGCTGGAGGTCGCGGGCAGACCACCATTCGCCGGTGTCGTCCGTTCGGCGGATCTGGTCGAATGGGCTGCGGCCCTGGTTGTTGACCGCGGGCTGGGGCAGGTTACTCTGGGGTTGATTCACAGGAGCTGTCCCTCCTTGATCCTTAGCCCTCGGCGGATTGCACTCCGCGCGGGGGCTGATCACTGTTCTGCAGGTTGCGGCATATGCGTGCTGCAACGCGGAAGTCTACGCGCAGAACCGACAACGCTGGTGATTCCTACCGCTAGTTCGCGCGTCATTGAAGCCCCTTCGTTGTTGACGAGGGGGCTTCGCCGTTCACGCCGCGGCCCGCCTGTCCGCCAACGGCAGCCGCAGCACCTCGCTGTGCCCGTACTCGGTCCGGCAGGCGGGGCAGGTGATGCCGCGGGTGTCGAGGGTGATGCGGAGGGTCTGCTCGCAGGGGCAGGTGACGGCGATGCGGCGAGGGGCGCTCTCACCGGTGACGGTGCGGCTGAGCATGCGCCAGATCGCGGCGATCTCGTCGGCTGCTTCGTCGATCGCCGGGTGCTGGCGGGCGGCGCGGGAGAGGTTGAACCGGAGCGTCCGGCAGGCGTGGGTGACCCTGTCGGTGGCCGTGCCTGCCTCGTTGACCTCGGCGTATCCGGCTTCCTCCCAATCACGGACCCACGTCTCCAGCGGGCCGAGGACGGGACCGCGCTCGGTCTGCATGTCGAGGATGCCGATGCGGAGCGGGGCGGGTGCGGTCTTGCTGCCGGAGACGGCGGGGCCGCTGCTGCTGCCGCGGGCGAGGTGGTCGTCGAGCCGCTCGAACAGGCCGGGGATGGCGCCGAGGTGGACGGCGATGCGGTCTTCGCACAGGGTGCAGGCGTACCGGCCGGTCTCGTGGTCGCGGAGCTCGCGGCGGCAGCAGGTGCAGGTGGGCAGGTCGTTCACGGCGGCTCTCCTTGCAGCGGTGCGGTTGGGCGGGTGCGGGTCAGCTGGTCCAGCGGTTGTCTGCGGGCCGGAAGGTGGCGGGTGCGTGCCGGGCGGGGGTGGCGTTGAGGAGTCGCTGGAGGATGTCGGCGCGTCGCTCGGCTGCAGGGTCGGCTGGCGGGCGGGGCGGCGGCTGGGGCTGGTCGAGGCCGGCGAGGATCGTGTCGGCGATGCCGTGGGCGTGGGCAAGGTCGAGGAGTTCGGGGCAGTCGTTGAGGTTGTCGATGTTCGCGAGTTCGGTGTCGCCGTAGGTGCCGCAGCCGTAGCAGGCCGGTTCGTAGGTGCAGTTGGGGTCGAGGGTGTGGCGGGCGAGGATGCGGCGGTCGGCTTCGCAGCGGCGGACTGCGGCTGGGTCGACCGCCGTGGCCTCGGCTTGGGCGACCTGGTCGGTGAGCCATTCGTGGAGGGTGGTCACGGCTGGTCCTCTCGTGCGATGAAGGCGTGCTTGGCGAGGAGCCCTTGGCCGTCGCGGGTGCAGCCTGCGCAGTCGGTGCCGCTGTGGAGGTCCCGGGGGTGGTCGCAGCGGCAGCGGGTCCTGGGGTGGACTGCGGGTCGCGGGTCAGCCGCCTGTCCGCCGAGGGCGACCACCGCTTCGACGACGGCTTTCTTGCCGTCGATGGGGAGCCAGTAGCCGGCTGCGTTGAGGGCGGTGGAGATGGCGTCGAGGAGGGCGGCGCGGGGGTCAGGGTCCCGTGTGGCCGCCTGCGGGCCGTTCGTCGCTTCGACGTCCAGATCCCTCGATTCGACGCCACAGGCGCTCTCACGGGCACCCAGGCCCTCTGGTGGGGTCGAGTTGAGGTTCACGCTGCCTCCCGGTTCTGCTTGCTGGTCTTCTTCATGGCTTGCCGGTGGGCTCGTTCGCCGAGTCGGCAGGGTTCGCAGAGCTTGGGGTCTTCGCCGCGCTTGCGATGGGCTTCGTATCCGGCGTGGTCGCCGTGGCGCCGGGGCCGGCCGTCGAGGATCCCGGCCTGGCAGGCGAGGAGAACGGCGTTGGTGATGTTCCGGGCGCCGAGCTTGCGGGCCAGACGGAACGCGATCTTGTTGACGGACTTGCCGTGGAGGCCGAGGCGGGCTGCGATGACGGCGTAGGTGTCGCCGCGGGCGGCGCCCCTGAGGACGGCGTGCTCGGTGTCGGTGAGTTCAGGCATCACAGGCTCCGGATGACGTTGACGACTCGGCGGCTGGGTATCTGGGGGCGGGTACAGGGCCGGCCATGGTCGGCGGGTACGAGGGCGCGCCAGCGGCGGGTTGTGCGGTGGGTGCCGGCTTTGGCGTCGGCTTCCTGTTCCCAGTTGTCGGGCCAGAGGGGTGGCTGCTCGACGATCACGGCGGTCCTTCCTGGTCTGGGCGGGGCACGCTGCGGGTAGCGCGCCCCGGGGGTTTGGCGGGGGTTGCTGAGCGTCAGGTGGGCTGGTCGGTGGGGTTGGTGTGGGCGTCGAGAGCCCGGATGGTGGCGCAGGGGTGGGGTTCAGCTCCGTTGTCGCAGCTGCCGCCGCCGTAACCGGAGCAGTGGCCGCAGATAGTCCACTTGCCGTACTGGACGGAGGCGTGGAGGGCGCGGACGGCGTCGAGGGCGGCCTCGGCCCGGTCGGCGCGCTGGCCGTTCTCGATGGCGCGGTCGGAGGCTCGGACGGCGAGGGCGGTCAGCCGGTCGAGTTCGGCGTGCAGCTGCTGGATGCCGTCGCGGAGCCGTGCGGCTTCGTCGGCGGTCAACCCGCCGTGGTGTTCGGCGCGGTCGACGAGGTTGCGGAGGGGGTCCGTCGTTGGCTGGGGCTGGGCGAGACGTCGGCCGCTGCGCAGTTCCTCGGTGTCGGACGGCGGGACCGGCTCGGCTGCGGTGAGGAGCGTGGCGGGCGGCAACTCACCGCGCAGGGCGGTCCAGGTGCGGTTGATGGCCTCGCGGCATTCAGTGGTGCAGTCGCGGGCGCAGGCGTTCAGCAGGCAGGCCGTGTTCCGGGTCTGGGCGGGCTCGGGCTGGGTCATGGGGTGTCTCCGGTGATGGCTCGGGCGACCGCGAGGGCGTTGTGGACGTTCAGGTCGAGGGCGCCGTCCTGGAACTCGTCGCCGAGGTAGTCCTGAACTTCGCGGGCGATGCGGGCCTGGTGGTCGAGAAGCTGGGCGACGGGTTCGGCCATGCCCTGGAGGTAGCCGGGGAGGTCTTCCGTGTAGTCGCGCAGCTTCTCGGCGGCGGTCCGGAGTTCGTCGGCGGGGCTGGGCCGGGTCATCGGCTGGTCTCCCCGTCAGCGGCAGCGGCCGTCTCGGCGTCCTGCTCTTCGGGGGTGACCCACGTGCAGTCCTGGCCGGGCTCGTGGGTGTCGGTGAGGTGCTCGATGACGGCCCGCATCTCGGTGGCCCATTCGGTGGGGACGTGGATGGGGACGTTGTCGCTGCGGCAGGCGGTGTCGGCGAGGTGGCCGTGGTCGTTGCCGCGCCAGCACCACCAGCCGACGTGGGCAAGCTGCTCGCGGTCGACGGTCGGCTGGGTGTCGGACAACCCGGCGGCGGGGGCGGGCGGGTCGGCGAGGTCGTCGCGGAGCGCTGCGGCCCGTTCGGCGTCGAGCTCCAGCCAGTACGGCTCCCGGTCCGGCCCGGACATGCAGACGATGACGGTGTCGTCGTCGCTGTGGAGGACGTCGCCGAGGCCCCAACGGAGCTGTACGGGGTCGTCGGCGGTGGTCGGGTCCGGCAGGCTGGCCATGTCGTGGATGAACGCGTCCACGACAGCCGGGTCTGGCAGTCCGGCGGCGCTCGTGTCCGGCTGTTGTCCGCTGGCCTGACGGGCGGCGTCCCGGATCCCGGCGACGAGCACCTTCTCGGCGTCGCCGGGCTCGGCCGGGATCATGGCGTAGGTGGGCAGGTCGTCCTCGACGGGCACGCGGCCGAGAACGAGGCCCCGGCTGGCGAGCCAGAGTTCGAGGTGCGGCCAGACGACGGGGTGGACGAGGACCTGACGGATGTCGGGGGCGGTGGTCATGCTGCTGCTCCTGGTGTTGGGGCCGGGCCGCCACGGGGACGACCCGGCAGCGGCTGGGGTCAGGCGGTGCGGGCGTCGCCGACGTAGCGGTAGCCGGTGCTGGTCGGGCGGAAGCGGTCCAGGCGAATGCGGGTTCGGCGGCCGGGCTTGGCGCTGCTGACCGGGTGGCGGGGTTGGTGCAGCTCGACGAGGGCGTGGGTGTCGGTGATCTCGACGATGCGGACCTTCCGGCCGTAGCTGCGAGGGTCGTTGTCCTGCCAGATCTGGCCGACGGACGGACGAGGGGTCTCGGGCTTGGTCACGGGGTGCTCCTGTCGTGGGTAGTGTCGGGTCGGGTCGCCCTGCTTGCTTCCGACATGCAGGGCGGCCTGCGGCGTGTTCAGGTGCCGGTGATGACGGCACTGGCGATGAGGGCCACGAAGTCGCGGCGGTCGACCTCACTCATGTCGGGGGCGAACGCGAAGTGGATGCGGACCCGGCTGTCGCCGATGTGGAGCTGCTGGTCGCTAGGCTCCAGGCCGTCGGCGCCGAGGTTCACGGCCCATTCGGACACGTCGGCCGCGCCGTTGATCAGGTCGTGGACTGCGCGCTGCGCCTCGTCGAACTGGTCCTCGTCGAGGGCGTCGTCCCAGCACGGCCCCTGCGCGCCATCCGCTTCGGCGGGCGGGAGGAGGCTGTCGATCTCGGTGTCGGCCATCTGCTCGCCGACGCCCACGAAGTCGGGGTCCTCGATGAGCGCGGCATGCTGGCGGGCGGCTTCGGCGCGGAGGTCGTCGTCGGTGTACGGGCGGGCGGCCTGTTCGGTCATGGCGTGTCCTTCTGGGTGTGTGGTGGCGGGACGGGTCAGGCGGTGACGGCGCGGAGGAGTGCCGTGGCGAGCTGGACGGGTGCGGCGTTGCCGATTTGCTGGCTGATGTCGCGGCCGGACCACGGGTAGTCGGCGGGGAAGCCTTGGAGCTGGCCGGCCTCGGCGTGGGTGAAGCGGCGAAGTTCGTTGCCGTCGGGGTCGATGAGCCGGAAGCGGGAGATCTTCCCGGTGACGGTGAACGCCGGCTCGTTGCTGCTGCGTCGGCCGCGCGCCTTGGGGTCGCCGCCGGTGCCATAGTTGGAGATCACGGTGAACGGGCCGCGGTGCGGAAGGGCGTCGGCCATCGACACCCAGGGCAACAGCCACGGGTTACCGGCGGACTGCGGGGTGTTCCGCAGGTACGGGCGGTGTGTCGGCGCGGGCAGGGCCACGGGGCCGTCCAGGCGGGCCACCAGGGCTGCGCGCTTGCGGGTCTGGGGTACGCCGTACTCCTCGGCGCACAGAACCCCGCAGGCGACGCTGTAGCCACGCGCCTCCAGCACCTCGGCGTAGGCCTGCCAGATCGGGAGGACCGCGGGGACCTGCTCCAGGACGATCGCCCGGTACGGGTAGCGGGAGTTGCCTGCCTCCAAGATCCAGCGGAGGGGTTCGAGGACGAGGCTGGTCCGGTCGTCGAGCCCGGCGGGGGTGGTGACGAACCCGCGGGCCCCGGCCGTCTTCACCGCGGCGAGGAGGATGTCGAGGACGGCGCGGCCGTTGCCGTTGCCGCCGATGCTGAACGTCTGGCAGGGCGGCCCGCCGGCGAGGACGTCCTCGTCGAAGTCGACGGGGCGGAAGTCGCGGACGTCGCCACGGACGGTGTCGAGGAGGGCCGAGCGCCGTGTCGCCACAGCGTTGGCGTCCCGCTCGATGCCGGTGAGGTGGATGCCGAGTTGGCGGGCGGCTACATCGATGCCGCCGGGGCCGGCGAACAGGTCGGGCATCAGGTCTCCTGGGTGTGTGGTGGCGGGGCGGGTCAGGCGGGGATGCGGGCGAGGTGCCGGTGCTCGTCGGGCAGGTCGGCGTCGCAGTAGAAGCCGATGGTGAGGTGCATGCCGTGGTCCTCGACGACCTTCCAGACGGGGGTGTCGTTGCAGGCGGACCGGCCGTCCTGCTCGCGCTGGGAGTTGGTGGTGCAGTCCGCGGGACCGGAGTAGTCGGGCAGCGGCCATCCGTCGGCGCGGTGAACGACGCGGACCTTGAGGGCGGGGCGCTTGCGGCGGGGAGTCGTGGTCACGTTGCTTCCCTTCAGGGGGCGGGGGTGTCGTTGTCGGGTGCGGCAATGCCGGTGATGCGGTGAAAGCGGATCTGCTGATTGCCGGACTCGAGCCCTTCGGCGCCGATGAGCCGGCGCTTGCAGGCGCGGCAGTGCGGAGAGTCGAACCAGGTGGCGTGGTGGCAGTCGGCGCAGTAGGCAAGCCATGCGGCGCGGCCACGTGTTGAGGTCCAGCGAGGGTGGCCGCCGTGGTTCCGCGCCGTGATTGCCTTCGCCCAGTTCGAGCGGTGGTCGTCTTCGTCGTAGTCGGGCATCCAGGAGCGTGGCGGGTGGCCGATGAGGACGAGTTCGCCGCCGATCCAGCGGCACGTGCAGGCGAACTTGGGGCAGTCGCAGGCGAGGGACTGTCCGTACTCGATGGCCTTCTCGACGCGCGGGACGCCGTTTCCCTTGACCTCCAGCCAGACGCCTATCTGCGGCAGGTGGAAGTCGGGGATGTAGCGGACGCCAGACGGGAGGGTGACGGTGGTGGGCTCGTACTCCCAGGCGAGGCCGAGACTGTCGAGGGTGGCGGCCCAGGACGCTTCGAGTGCGGAGCGGAATACGGTGCCGCGGTAGACGGTCGGGAGGGCTTCGACGGCAAGGCCGCTGGTCGCCTGGTGCTGCTGGCGGAGCCGCGCGGTCTCGATGTCGTCGGTGATCGACTCGACGAGGCAGCGGGAGTCGATGTCGTCCTGGAGCATGCCGGTCACCTCGGGCCCATGGAGCGGAGCCGGGCGTAGTGGCCTTGGAAGATCAGCGGGACGATGCGGCCAGTGGCGCCGTTGCGGTTCTTCGCGACGATGACGTCGATCTCGCCGGCTCGTTCGTCGTCGGGGGTGCCGTCGTCGTTGGTCGGCTTGTGCATCAGGAGGATCACGTTGGAGTCCTGCTCGATGGCTGAGGAGTCCTTGAAGTCGGTGACGACGGGCTGGCGACCGGCGGCGCCGCGGTTGAACTGGGCGAGGGCGACGACGGGGATCTCGAACTCCATGGCGAGGAGCTTCAGTCCGCGGGAAAGGTCTGCGACTTCGTTGGCCCGGTTGGCGTTGGGCTTGGCCTTCTCGGGGGTCATGAGCTGGAGGTAGTCGGCGACGACGATGGCGGGTGCGGTGCCGCGGGAGGCCATCCATCGCATGCGGGCCCGGATCTTGCCGAGGGTGAGGTTCGGTGAGTCGTCGAGGATGAAGTTCTCGGCGTGCTGGAGTCGCGGCCCGGCTTTGAAGATCTTGGCCCAGTCGTCGTCGGAGATCCGGCGGCGGATGAGGTGGTCGAGGCTGACGCCGGCTTCTGCTGCGGTGAGGCGGGCCATGAGTTCGCTGCCGCCCATTTCCATGGAGGCGACGAGGGCGGGCTTGCCGCGGGTGAGGGCGACGTGTGCGGCGAGGTTCATGCCGAACAGGGATTTGCCGCCTCCGGTCGCGGCGCCGACGGTGACGAGCTGGCCGGGCTTGAGCTCGATGACCTCGTTGAGGTCCATCCATGGGGTGTCGAGTGCTCGGGGGTCGGCGCCGGCTTCGAGTTCGAGCATGAAGCCGAGCCAGCGTTCGCCGACGGACAGCTTGACGTCGGCGGATGCGGTGCCGGCTGCGGCGGCCTGGAGGTCGGCCATGGCGGCGTCGAGGATCTCGGCGGCGGATGAGGCGGCGGTGAGGGCGCGTTGGGTGGCGCGGCGGGTGGCTTCGAGGACGGCGCGGAGCTGGGCGTGTTCGCGGACGATGTCGGCGTAGTAGGTGGCGCTGGAGGCGGAGGGGACGGTGTGGGCGAGCTGGTGGATGAAGGGGGCGCCGCCGACTTTGGCGAGTTCGCCGTTGGCGAGGAGAGCGGCGGCGACGGTGATGGGGTCGATCTTGGGGTCGCGGCTGGCGGAGTACAGGTCGGTGATGGTGCGGTAGATGGTCTGGTGGCGGAGGACCCAGAAGTCGGCAGGCCCGGCGAGGGCCGCGGCGACGGGTTCGATCATGCTCCGGTCGAGGAGCATGGCACCGAGGATGGCCTTCTCGGCGTCGGCGTTGTGCGGGGGCGCGTCCTGGATGGGGGCCTCCTCCTCGAGGAGGTCGGGCTCCCAGGCGGGCTCGGTCATGCGGCTTGTCCTTTGCTGGCGGGGTGGCAGTCGGGGCAGTGCTGAAGGGTTCTGAGGCCGTTGTCGTGTTCGATCTCCCGGGTGCGGGAGACGGGGTCGCAGTCGGGGTGTCCGCAGTGGGGCGGCTTGCTGCTGGAGGGCTGCTTTCTGGCAGGGGTGCCGGGGTGCCAGGGCGATCCGGGGGGAGGTGCCGGGTACTCGTGCCAGATGTCGAGGAGCAGGGTTCCGAAGCGGATCGGGTTCTTCGGGTTCCAGCGGGAGGCTGCGATGTGGACCAGGTACGGGGTGCCGTGGCTCTTGATCAGTTGCTGTACGGCGATCCACTGGAGGGTGCTGAGCCGGCCCCAGCCGACGGTGATGCCCTTCATGTGGAGGGCATCGAGGAGAGGCTGTGCCCAGTCCGGGATTCGTGTCGCCTGCTGCTGCTTGCTTACGTAGTTAGAAAGCTTTGGTGGAAGTGGGCTTCCACCCGTTCCTTCCTGACCTGCGGTTTTGTCTATCCGGAACTCGTCGTTACGGGTGGAAGTGGGCTTCCGGTCGGTCCGGGTGGAAGTGGACTTCCGGTCGTTCTTCTCTGACCTGGGGTTTTGGTCGTTCTCGGGGGTGTTACCGAGGGTTGACCGGGTGGAAGTGGGCTTCCGCCCGGACCGGCCGGAAGTGGGCTTCCAGTCGGTGGCCGTCAGGACCCGCCGTCGCTCGAGTGCGAGATCCCATACAAGAGGACGTCGATCGGACGGGATGTAGTCGACGATCTGCGGGTCGCCGGGACGGATCAGGCCGGCCTTGTTCATGCTCGAAAGGTCGTTCCGGACGGCCCGATCGCTCTTCCGCGCGTACTCGGCGAGCAGTTCCTGGGACGGGTGGGCGCCGCGGCCAAGTTCGTCTGCGTGCCGCGCCAGCCCCATGAGGACGGGAAGCCAGTGAGTCGACACGTCGGGCGCCGCTTCCACCACCCATTCCATGGCCTCTTTGCTCACTGGTCTCTCTTTCCGGCTGAGGTGATCGGCGGTCTAAGCGGCGTCGTACTGGGGCGTGCTGGGCTGGTGGTCCCGGCACCGCCACCCCGCGGCGTACAGTCGGGCGGGCTGCTGGCACATGGGCTGTCCGGTCTCGCAGAACCCGGGTGTCGTCTTCGGGTGTGGCGGCGGCACGATCTCCAGCCGGCGGGGCTCGCCGGTGCTCATGCGGCCACCTGCTTGCTGGCCGATCGGCGCGTCTCGTCGTAGTGGCGGCAGCACAGGCCGTGGGCTCGGTGCTTCTCATCGCAGCCAGCGACGCTGCAGGTGCGCTCGACCGGCTCGATCACGAGAGGCTTGCCGTCGTGCCTCCATCGCTCGATCTGGCGCTGGAAGATGCAGAGGCGCGTGGAGATCTCTCGCGGCGAGTAGCCGGCGTGGAGCATGAGCAGGGACGCCGCTCGCCTCTCCGCGAGGTTCAGCTCGATGCGGCAGTCAGGGCTGTTGATGGCGCGCTCGACGGCAACCCAGTCGATGTCGTGGGTGGTGGTCTCGGTGCCGGGGGCTTGGATGTAGCCGCCCCGGATGGGCCGGAGGTGGGTGGCGCCGATTGCTCCGTAGTGCCTCACTGTCCTGTCTCCTTCCAGTCGGGCTGTCGTGCGGGGAGGTCGTAGAGGGCCTGGCAGATGCGGGTGCTGTCGGTGCGGCGCCACCGTCTGAGGTCGGTGAGGATGTCGATCTCGGCCCTGAAGCGGTTGGCGCGGTAGCTGGCTCGGCGGCCGAAGAACCTCATGCCGCCCGCCTCGCCTGCTGGGCTCCGGCGCGGCGCTTTTCGGCTATGACCCGGCCCTTGACACTCAGTCGCCAGACGGAGATCCGGTGTCCGTGGGTGGAGCCGAGGGTGGAGGGCACGACCCGGCCGGTGTGCTCGATGATCCCGGCGGTCCGCAGGCTGTTGATGGCGGCGCCGAGGAAGCCGTGGGACAGCTCGGGCAGCACGTCGCGGAGGTCGTTGGCGGAGAAATCGTCGTGGCGGGTGCCGTAGTGGAAGACGGCCTGCTCGACGAGGAACCGGTCCCAGCTCGACTGGTCGGCGATGTCCTCGAGCAGCAGGTCCTTCTCGGCGGAGGCGAGACGTTCGGCCGGGGAGAGGCGGCGGGTCATAGCGGTGTCCTTCCGGTCGGGGCTGGGCTACTGGGCGGGGTTGCTGCGGAGCCAGTCGAGGACGGGCTTGGCGATGTCGCGGGCGCCGTCGGGGCGTTCGAGGATCTGCTGGTGCAGGGCCGGGCATCGGGACTTGAGGAAGCGGAGCCGGTTGGTGATGTCCATCTCGGCGGCGATGTCGAACTCGTACTCGATGCCCTTGCGCTGCTCGGCGCGCATGCCGACCATCACGGGCTCGCGCCGGCCGCGGGCGTTCTCCTGGAGGACCCACTCGGTCTGGGACCGCATGGTGGCGACGACGTGCCCGGGGTAGGTGAGCAGCGCCTGCACCATGTCGTTCTGGAGCGGCGTGCCGTCCTTCCAGCCGGCGAAGCTGTTGCCGCCGTACCGGGTGGCCGCCTTCTCGACCTGGTCGAGGGTGCCGTCGGCGCCCTTCCAGAAGTGGCTGAGGGAGTCGACCTTGATGACCGGGTAGCCGACCTTCGCTGCCGTCTCCAGCGCCTTGATGAGGTCCCGGGGGTCGTAGCGGTCCATGCAGAGGGTGTCGAAGTGGATGCCGTTCTCGCCGACGTACAGGGAGGAGGCCCCGTGCTCGGTGTCGATGACGCCGAACCGTTCGCCTTCGGCGAGTCCGTGGGCGACGGACAGCCCGGTCTTGGTCTTGCCGCATCCGGACACTCCCTGGATGGAGATCCGTACCTTGCGGCCGTCCTTGGTGGCGGGCCGGAAGTCGAGTTCGGCGCTGGTGTCGGGAGTCTCCTGCCGGGGCTGTGCTCGGCGGACGGGCGGGGGCAGCTGGCTCACGAGTTCTCCTCGATGTACTTGCGCTCGAACCAGGGCGGGAGCGAGACGTGCAGGGTGGTGAGGCTGTAGCCCGGCCACTCGCCTGTGGCCTGGCAGTTGCGGTAGATGTCGATGGCTTCGCGGTTCATCTCGTCGCCGATGACACGGGCCGGGAAGTCGATCTCGACGACCTGCACTAGGTACGGCGGGTCCTTCTCCTGCATCACGAACTTGAAGGCGCCGTGCGGCGGGATGAGGCCGAGTTCGATGGCCACGCGCCGGTAGTGCGGGTCTTGCTGGAAGTAGCCGTGCTGGTAGATGGCCTTCTGGATGGCGTCGGGGTGGACGGAACGGGCGGACTTGTAGTCGACGATCTCGGTGTCGCGGAGCCAGTCGAAGCGGGTCCGGAGCCAGGTGCCGTGCTTGTCGGGCCAGAACGCGGACTGCTCGGCGATGCCGCTACCGGGGGTGAAGAGTTCTGACGCTTCGGGGTAGGAGGCGAGGACTTCGGCCATGTCGTCGATGCGCTGCTTGGCCTCGCGCTTGAGGGGCACGTTGCCGGCGGCGCGGATCTCGGCGACCTGGGCCTTGATCTCCTTGGTGTCCCAGCGGTCGGCGTCGACGACGATCAGCTCGGGCCCGTCGCCGAGGATGACGGTGTGGGCGGCGGTACCGAACTCGTAGGCGGGCTTGTAGGGCTCGGGGTGGTCGAGGAAGTGCTTGAAGCGGGCGGGGCAGTCGGTGAGGCGCCGGATGCCGGTGGAGGAGAGGCTGCCGCCGGGGATGGGGTCGGAGTGGTACAGCTCGGCGGGGATGTCGTACAGGCCGGGCTCGACCTCGCCCCCGGCGGCGGTCACTGGGTGTCTGCCTGAGCGTCGAGTGCGGCGACCAAGTGGTGCAGGCGGATGTAGAGCGCGACGGCGGCCGCGATCGTCTCGTGGTGGTCGTGGATGTCTGCGGTGGCGTGCTCTGTGAGGGAAGCGCGGGCTTCCTGGAGAGCGACGTCGAACGTCGGGGCCGTCTCGAGGGCGTAGTGCGCGATGTCGTGCAGCGGGGTCACGGCGTCGGTCACTGGGCACCGTCCTGGGCGTCGAGGCAGTCTTCGCAGACGGGGCCTTCGGGCTGGCGAATGAACGGGCCGCAGGTGTCGGTGCAGCGGGCACAGGTGATCACGCGGCACCGTCCAGCTGCTCGGCGCCGATGAGTCGGGTGCCGCCCTGTCCACCGCGGTTGCCGATGCGGTAGAGCGCGGTGACGTCGAACGGGTGCTGGGAGGTCCGGTCAGCGATGAGGTAGCGGATGTGGCCTTCGAAACTGTCCCCCTCGGCGACGCGCTGGCGGATGTCGTCGAGCAGGTCGAGCAGCTCCTGGCGGCTCATGTTCTGCATCTGGGGCTCCTGAGGGTGTGAGGAACCAGGGCCCGCCCCGTTTCGGGGGGGGCGGGCCCTGGCTGGCGCGGAGCCGGGGGAGGCTCGACGCGCCGGTCTGGGGGTGGGTCAGGCGGCGGCGACCGGCGCGGGCTCGGGCTGGTCCTCGCGAAGGCCGGTCACGTGGTACCGGCGGAGCACCTTGCCGAGGGCCTCGCGGGAGGCTTCGTTGAACGAGTCCGAGGTAGCCGTCATCCAGTCGATGTAGGGAAGGACTCGGGCGATGGCGTCGGCTGCGCGGGCGGCGTCGTCGCGCGACCACCAGCCGGAGAAGAGCCTCCAGCCGCTTCCAGTGACGATGGCCCACTCGGCTCCGAAGAAGCCGTTGTCGGTGGCCCGGAGGAAGAGGCCGTCGACATCGGTCTTGTAGGCGAGCTGCCAGTGCTGACGGGGCTCGGGGTCGTCCTGGGCGTGGCTCATCATGAGGATGGGGACGGCGCCCTGGGAGTCGGCGTCGAGGGTGGTGCGGATGAGGCAGCCGATGGCCGCGAAGGTGACCTGGTCCTGCTCGGCCTGGGTGAGCTCGTCGAACGGCTTGCGGAACATGGCGTAGGAGAGCGGGGCCTGGAGTGGCTCGGTGGGCAGCAGCCGGTCGGTGGTGGCGTTCGGGGAGTGCAGGTAGGGCCGGTAGCCGGCGGGGAGGTCGGCGTCGTCCTTGGGTGTCTGCGAGGCCTGGAAGGCGTGGTAGGCGTCGAGGAGTTCGCGGTGCTCGGCGGGGTCGAGGATGACGGCGAGGGTGTTGTCGCCCTTGGCGTCGAGGATGGTGCGGCTCATGCGGCGCCCGTTGTGCTCGCGGTCGCCGTCATTGAGGAACCGGTCGAGGGCCTCGACTGCGTCCTTGAGGGGGAAGCTGATCTGGGTCACTGCTGCTCCTTCTGGGATGCTTGGGGTGCGCCCCGTCGAATTCGCCTCGACGGGGCGTCCTGCTGGGGGTTGTGCCGCCGGGCCGGCAGGTCGGGTCACTGCTGGGCCCGGCGCGATCAGGCGGCCTGCGGGCAGCGGACTTCGGTGGCATCGCCGTACTCGACGAGGCGGTAGCGGAGGGCCGTTGCGGAGCACTCGCGGCATGTCCAGCGGTCCACGGCCGTGATTGCGGCGGGCGGGTCCCAGTCGAGCGAGTGGCCGTTCTCGACGGCCTGGGCGGGCGGCTCGTAGGTCATCGGGGACTCCGGTTGAGGTGGCGGCCGAGGGCCAGCAGGGCGACGGATGCGGCGGTGACGCCGGCGAGCTGGCACCAGGCGCGGGTCACTGGCCGGCCTCCTGTCCGAGGACTCGTCGGGTCCAGTCGTCGAGGGATTCGGTGTGCCCGTCGCGGATCGACGCCGTGAAGTCCGGGTCGGGGGCGGTGAGGGCGAGGGGGCGGGTGGGCTTCGCGGCCGGGTCACAGAGGAGTGCGGACACGATCGCCGTCTGCGGGGTCATGAGGCGGCCTGCTTGGCGGCGGTGCTCTGTGCATCCCGCTTGCTGCGGGCCAGGCGGCGGTGGTACGCGCGAACGCAAGCTCGACAGGCTCGACGCCCGCTGTATCGGGAGGTGTTCTCCTCGTCGTAGGGGTGCCCCTGGGGGCAGTGCGTCTTTCTGGCGTTGTGATCCGTGCCGTGGCGCTGCTTGTCTTGGGCGTTCTCCGAGCGTGTGCCATACGCCAGATTCGAGACCGCGTTGTTGAGCGGGTCGCCGTCCAGATGCCGCACTTCCTGGCCGGCCGGACGCGGGCCAAGGAAGGCGACTGCGACAACCTGGTGTACGAGCCAGGTCCGCTGTACTCCATTGGCGCAGAGCGAGACCCTGGGGTAGCCCACCCTGCCAACCTTGGCCTTGAGAATGCCGCCCCTGGTCGTCGGCCGAGGTCGTGATCGGACTTGGCCTTGGCTACTCACCTCGTAGCTGTTCTCGTACCCGGGGACCGCCAGCCAGATCGGTATGACGGGGGTGCCTTCATTCGGGTGGCTCACTTGATTCCTCCGGGAACCCAACCTGGGTAGTCGGCATCGCTCGAGCAGAGTTCGGGGTGGCGGAGCATGTAGATGGCGTCTCCGTCCGCGACGACCTCGTCCTCGTTGCCGAGGGCGGCGTGGCGAGTCTGGGAGGCGCGGAGCACGGCGATCTGCAGCTCCACGTCAGCGAGCGGCACGTCCAGCTGCTCGATCGGGTTGGGGGTCATGACGCCTCACCCCTCTGCTGCGGGACGGAGGGGAGGGGCGCGTCCACGGGGGTCTCGGCGCAGTTGCACTTGCCGACGCCGGCGACGTAGGCGCAGTACCGGTCGTGGCCGCCCCACGGCTTCCACGCGCCGTCCGACGGGGTGCTGCCTTCGTTGGCCTTGCGGCGGAACCTGCTCGCCAGCTGACGGCAGACTCCCAGGAAGCTTCCGGCGGCGTTCGGGTGGAAGTCGATGGCTTCGATCTCGTCGGCGACCTCGCGCAGGATCTCGGCGCGATAGGCGTCGGCGACGGTCTCGAACCGGTCCCGGCTGTCGCTCAGGAAGCAGTCGCGGAGGTCTTCCCGGGCGCTCATGCCGCGCTCCCGGGGGTGACGACGAGCTTCGGGTTGTAGGCGGCGAGCGTCTTGTTCGCCCGGGCCAGCTGACCGAGGTTGTACTCGCGGGCCTGGACGGTCTCCGGCTTCCGGCAGAGACTGATGCGGTAGGCGAGGGTCACGGCCTCGATCTCGGCGTCCAGCACGTGCTTCGGGATCTGCTGGCCGATCAGCAGGGCCACCGCGTCGGGCACGGGAACCTGGGTGGAGGGGAGGGTGATCATCAGGCGGCCTCCGTCCAGACGGTGGAGCCGAGGCGGCGCTCGTACACGACGGCGCTCGGGTCCTCGGCGGCCGCGGCCTTCGCGATGGCCTTCCGGCTCGCTCCGGTACGGACGATCAGGGCGTTCGGGCCGTCGACGTCGTCGAAGGGGATGGCGACGCCGTACTCGCGGCGGGCGGGGGCGACGGTAACGTTGTTGGACACGGGGTCCTCATCTCTCTCGCAGGTGATTGCGTGTAGAGGGGTGGATCTCGGAGGGCCGGTCGTCGGGTGTAGGAGCCCGGCGTCGGCCCGCATAGCCGGCTAGGCGGCGAGGGCGGCCTGCGGCTTCGATGCCGGCTGGCGCTTGGCGCGGCGAGGGCGCCGGATCGGCGTGGGGTGGACCCGGCCGGCCTGGTAGTAGTAGTCGAGGTCCTCGCGGCTGACCCGGATCGTGCCGGAGTCGCCGTTGGAGCGGCTGTGGGGGTAGCCGTCCTCGTTGATCCGTCGCCGGACCGTCTTCACGCTGACCTTGAGGAGGAACGCCACCTCCTGGAGGCTGAAGTACGGGGCGTTCAGGTCCTTGGGCTCACTGGGCAGGGTGTAAGCCTTGCTGGCCACTTCATTTCCTTTCTGTGGGGTCCTCTGTGGGGGCGAGGAGGTCTTCGTCGGTCGCCTGGAGAGCGGCACGGAGACGGCTGTACTTGCTCGGGCCCATGCGGCTGCGAGTGCCTCGTTCGAGCTTTCGCAGGTAGTTCGCGGTGATGCCCACTTGCTCGGCGAGCTGTTGGACCTCTAGCCCCGCTTGCATGCGCTTGGTGCATATGGCCGCCCCGTCCACCTCGAAGGTGGTTGGGGGTTGATGCATGCCTAGAAGTTACCCACAGATGCCCACGTCGTCTACCCATACCTGCCCATGAAGTACCCAGGGCTGGACACTACTGAACGGTAGATACCCGCTGACCTGGGGCAACGCTGGGTTAAAATTCCGGCCGTTTCCCTAGCTAGTCCTAGCTGGTCCCGGCGAGTCCTGCGAAGATGACCCCATGGCACCCAGTGACCTTGACCGCCTCGCCGAGACGGCGCGCAAGCGCCGCCTCCAGCTCGGGCTAGCGCTCAACGACAAGAACGCCCAGGCCGGCGGCACATCCAAAGGCACCTGGCAGCGTGTCGAAAAGGGCATGCCAATCCGCGTCACCAACTACGTGAAGATCGACGGCTTGCTCCATTGGGCGCCTGGGAGCTGCGCCGCCATCCTGGAAGGCCGCGGGCCGGTGTCCGTCGAGCCCATGGAGGGCAACCCCGATGTCGTGGTTTCAGACATCCCTCCCGAGATGATCGACGCCGAAGCCAGGGATGTCATCCGGCTGGTAGCGGTCGCCACGACTAAGGGTCTGACGGCAGATGAGATCCGCGAGCTGAGCGACCGGGTGGTCCGTGAACTGCGCGATCAGGGGCTGCTCGGCGGCTGAAACTACTCCGAAAGTCGTACAACCTTTTTGGCTCCTGCAGATAGTGATAAAAACGCCTGGCCGTTTGTGACTCAGGTGGTTCCATCTTGCACAGAACGTGGCAGAGTCAAGGCACACCCTCGGAGGCTCCCGCACCATCCCGACAGGGGGAGCCATGCTGCAAACCGGCGTTCTCATAGTCGACTACGGGCCCACGTTCCAGGGGACCGTAGTGAAGACCGACAACGAAATCGTCTGTGTCGTACCTCGCCAGCTGCTCCCCCGCAGTGAAGCCAGCAACAACATGCGGGAGTTGGTCGAGTCTCATGGTGGGACCTGTGGCAATTGTTCCGGCTGCCCCCTCGGTAGCTGGAGCTGAGATCATGGGAACGCGGAAGCCTTGGCGGTAGGGGTACCTGCCAGGCATCCGCGTCCTCCACCCGCACAGAGGGGGTAGCCGCATGGCTGGCTTCGATCAGCACGTTCACGTCGAATGGCGAGGAAGCACCTGCCGCGTGAAGTGGTGGGCAGGCGACCACCTGCCGAACGGGCGTAAGCGCTACGAGTCCAAGGGCGGGTTCACCGACGAGGACAGCGCCTACAGGCACGGCCAGGACAAGCTGTACGAGATTCGGCACGGCACACATGTCAGCAACCGCGACGGCGCGACACCAGTGTCGGATTGGGCGGACAGCTGGTTTGAATCTCTGGACCTCCGCCACCTGTCCATCCGGAACTACAAGTGGCGCGTCGCGCATATCAAGGCATTCTTCAAGCAGCGGCCCGTCAGCGAGCTCACGATCATGGACCACCGGTCGTTCAAGAAGTACCTGGCGGCCGTTCCTTTGGGCGCGAAGAGCCAGACCCAGATCCTGAGTACCTTCGCCACGATCATGGACGACGCCGTGAAGGCCGGCCTGATCAAGCAGGCCCCCATTGAGCGCCAGGGCCGCCGGGGCAAGTTCGAGCGGAAGCCGCGCGAGCGCAAGCACGACATGGCGGTTGAGTCCGTTGCAAGGCTGGCGCACAACGCCGACATCCGATGGGGCCTTGCCGGCTTCGTCTATGTGTGGACGATGGCAATGACCGGCATGCGACCAGCAGAGCTGTACGGGCTCACACGGGAGTACTGCTACCCGCACTGGCCCAAGACGGACCTGCGTCAGGACGAGAGCGAAGTGGATCGCTACGCCGACGACCTGCTGAGGTACGGCGCAGACGGTGAGCTGCTGCCTGCCATCCGTGTCGAGCGCCAAGTGCAGTACGAGAACGGCATCCTCAGCCTCCACCCTCCCAAGTACGACAGCTTCCGCACGCTGGTTGTGCCGCCATTCCTGGCGGGGCTCCTTGAGGCGCTGCTGGCCTCCCATGAGTCTCCCTGGGTGTTCCCGGCGATCGAGGGGGGCAGCCTCGGTGCGGCCTCGTTCAACAAGGAGTACTGGCGCCCCGTGGCCGACGGTGCCCCTGCCTCCGGCGGGCCGAAGCTGTGGCGGGAGGAGATGCCTCCTGTGCAGCGATTCGTCGGCAAGCGCCAGTACCTCGTCCGACACGGGCACAAGGAATGGCTCGACGAGGATGGGCACCCGCGGTTCGCCGTCGAAGCTCGCATGGGGCACGAGTTGGCAGGCGTCGAAGGGACCTACAGCAACCTCACGGTCGCCATGGAGCAGGGGATCATGCGCTCTCTGCAGGCCCGATGGGAGGCCCTGCCGGCGGCCCTGAGGGATCGGCCTGTTCGCGACAAGCAGGTGGTCCAGCAGAACGCCGTCGGTTCCATTACTGCGCTGGTGCGGCAGATGCTCGCGGAAGGTGTGACCGAACCTGACGCGATCGTTGCTGGCGTGGAGGCGGCTCGGCCTGGCTCGCAAAGGAACTCGGTGCTTCAGGCGCGGCGTCGGTTGCTGGCTGACGCGTAGCTCGGTTTCCCAGTCGTTTCCCACTGGTGGGTGACGGGAAGAATGTTTTGCAGGTCAGGCCGGTGCTGAGGGACCAGAACTACGGATTCCTAGGCCATCATGTGCATGTTGAGGGGTACGTCCGTGCCGCCGGATGCCTTCTTGATGTCGGCCTTGAACTGCCGCATCGCGGGGGTGTCCGACTCGAAGGGCTGGAACTGAAGCAGTACGTGGACCCCGTCGAGGGCCTGCTTCGTCGCGTCCTTCGCGAGCAGCCCGGGGTCGTAGTCCGTCGGGTCGGAGATGACGCCCTTGTAGCCGGACCGCTTGAGCGCGGTGAAAAGGCCGATGTTGTACGGCGTCTGCATCACGGAGACGACGGCGTCCGGTGCGCCGCCGCCGGGACCCGAGCGGAGGATCTCCTTGGTGTAGGCCGACCAGTCGCTGGGCATCGAGGTCGCCGGCACCACGGCCTTGGCGTACGCGACCTGGAAGCCGGCGGCCTTGAAGCCCTGGGTGAAGGTGCGGATGCCGAACTTGCCGGCGTCGTTGTCGCCGGCGATCAGCGCGACCGACTTGCCGCGCGAGCCGCCCAGGACGGCCGCGAGACCCTCGGGCCAGGTCTGGTTGAGCGTGCCGCCCGGCGTCGGGACGAGGCAGCCGTTGAAGCCGTAGAGGTGCGCCGGGCCGCAGAACGAGGGGAGAGTGCCCCAGCCCACCGTCGGGACCTTCTGGGCGTCGAGGAAGTCGGCCCCGGCGAAGGTGACCGAGCTCATGGGCGAGACGGCGAAGACCTTGTCCTGCTGGACGAGCTTGCGCGCCGCGGCCAGGTTCCTCGCGGGGTCCTGGCCGTCGTCCTCGGCCCCCAGGTACTCGATCCGCCGGCCGTTGATCCCGCCCTCGGCGTTGGCCCGGTCGTAGCGGGCCCGGGCGCCGAGGTCGGTGTCCTTCTTGGAGTAGCCGCTGGCGGTCGTCATGGAGACGATGCCTCCGACCTTGATCGTGTCGGCGGTGACTCCGCGTACGGAGGAGGGGGTGCCCCCGCCGCTGGACGCGGAGTTGCAGGCGGTGACGAGGAGCAGGGCGAAGCTGGCGGCGATGAGGCGCAACGGTCGAGGCACGGGCGATCCCTCCGTCGGGTGACCGCATTCTGTAACCGACCTGACGAACCGTCAATGACTGATACAGCGTCAATTGACGAACCGTCAGGTGGCAGGTCTGCCTCCTAGTGCGGTGCCGCGGGGATGCTGCGGGGCCCCGTGCAGCGGGCGCCCGCCTCCTCCACCCGCCGGCGCAGTTCGCGGTCGGCCGTGACGACCAGGCACGGCCGGCCGCCCGCGCTCCGGGCCAGTTCGGCGATCAGGTCGTCGCCGCTGCCGGGCGCCTCCTCGACCCGCACGCCGGGTACGGAGGCGACGCCCCGGGCGCGGCCCTCCACGACCAGCACGATCTCGTACGGGCCCGCGAACGGGCCGTCGGCCGGTCCGCCCGTCATGGCGAGCCGGTCGCGCAGCCGCTCCGCGGCCCCGCGCCGGTCCCGCCACCAGCCGTCCGGCACCGATCCCACGACGTTGGCGCCGTCGACCACGAGCAGGGGACGGAGCTGCGAGTCATCAGGGCTCATCGCCCCAGGATGTCAGCAAGCCCTACGGGCAGGCGGTGACGGTGTCGCCGGGGTCCCGGACGTACCGGCTCGACGGCGGTTCCCCGGGGGAGCCTCACCGGCCTGGGACGCTCGTACGACAGCCTTGCCTCGGGGCCCCCACCGCGCTTGCCGGGTTCGGCCGAGTGACACCGTTCACCCGCCTCCCGGCCGACGCCGGCCCCCGCACCCCGGACCCCGGCGTGCCTGGGACCCCGGCGGGTTCGACGGGGACCTCAGGTGGCGGCTTTCACCTCGACGGAAGAGGGTAGGCGGGGGCGACGACGAAAGGCAGAAGATCCATGACCGAGAGCCGACCCGCGACGACGACCGACTCCGGCGCCCCGGTGGAAAGCGACGAGCACTCGCTCACCGTGGGTCCCGGGGGGCCGATCCTCCTCCAGGACGCCTATCTGATCGAGCAGATGGCGCAGTTCAACCGCGAGCGCATCCCGGAACGCCAGCCGCACGCCAAGGGCAGCGGCGCGTTCGGCCACTTCGAGGTCACCCACGACGTCAGCCGCTACACCAAGGCCGCGCTGTTCCAGCCGGGCACCCGCACCGACCTGGTCGCCCGCTTCTCCACGGTGGCCGGCGAGCGCGGCAGCCCGGACACCTGGCGGGACCCGCGCGGTTTCGCGGTGAAGTTCTACACGTCCGAGGGCAACTACGACATGGTCGGCAACAACACGCCCGTGTTCTTCGTCAAGGACCCGATGAAGTTCCAGCACTTCATCCGGTCCCAGAAGCGCCGTGCCGACAGCAACCTGCGCGACCACGACATGCAGTGGGATTTCTGGACCCTCTCCCCCGAGTCCGCGCACCAGGTCACCTGGCTGATGGGTGACCGCGGTATCCCCCGCAGCTGGCGCCATATGAACGGGTACACCTCCCACACGTACATGTGGATCAACGCGTCCGGTGAGCGGTTCTGGGTGAAGTACCACTTCAAGACCGACCAGGGCATCGACTTCCTCACCCAGGCGGACGCCGACCGGCTGGCGGGCGAGGACTCCGACTTCCACATGCGGGATCTGTTCGAGCACATCCGGGACGGGGACTTCCCGTCGTGGACGCTGCACGTGCAGGTGATGCCGTACGAGGACGCGGCCGGGTACCGGTTCAACCCGTTCGACCTCACCAAGGTCTGGCCGCACGGCGACTATCCGCTCATCCCGGTGGGCCGCATGACGCTGGACCGCAATCCCACCGACAACCACGCCGAGATCGAGCAGGCCGCGTTCCAGCCGAACAACCTGGTCCCCGGCATCGGACCGAGCCCCGACCGGATGCTCCTCGCCCGGCTCTTCTCCTACGCGGACGCCCACCGGGCCCGCCTCGGCACCAACTATCAACAGCTGCCGGTGAACGCCCCGGTCGTCGACGTCCACACCTACTCGAAGGACGGGGCGATGGCGTACCGGAAGACGTCCGATCCGGTCTACGCTCCGAACTCCAAGGGCGGACCCGCGGCCGACACCGAGCGGTACGGCAGTCCGCCGAGCTGGACCGCCGACGGCGAGATCACCCGGGCGGCCTACGTCTCACATCCGGAGGACGACGACTGGGGCCAGCCCGGAACCCTCGTGCGCGAGGTACTGGACGACGCCGCCCGCGACCGGCTCGTGGACAACGTGGTCGGCCACCTCCTCGACGGCGTGAGCGAGCCGGTCCTGGAGCGTGCCTTCACGTACTGGACGAACATCGACGCAGCCCTCGGCAAGCGCATCTCCGAGGGCGTCCGCGCCAAGCAGGCCTCCTAGGGACGGCCGTAGGGCCGTGCTCGGTCGCGCTCAGCACTCCACCGTGAAGAAGCCGTCCGGGCCGCCTGCGCCGACGCGTGGACGGCGTAGCCGAACCGGTCCGTGAGGTCGGGCACGTCCCGGTTCGCGGACCGGTTCGCGGTAGTTGAAGAACAGGTCCTTCGTCGCTCCCCCGTTCTTCAGGATCCGGGCGATCGCGATGTCGTCGGGGTGGCCGTGGACCTTTCCGTACGTGGAGATCAGATTGCGGCCGCAGTCGAGGAGGCCGAGGAGGTTGTTCGAGAGGTTCTTGGCGCTGCCGTGGTGGGCGACCTCAAGGGCGCCGATCCGCAGCCGGCGTTCTCCGCCTCGGTACGCGGGCGGAGCGCGGCCACCAGGCGCGGGGCGTCAGCGTCACCGGTGAGGACGACTTCCCGCGCCGTCGAAGCGTCGCGGCAGCGCGTCGGTGAACAGGCTGACGCGGCCGGCGCGGGCGAAGGACTCCTGGCTGTGCAGTGTCGCGAAGTAGACGCGTGTTTCCGTGGCACGAGACCCTCGGGCAGGGGCTGCCGCTGAGCGGAACCCACCCGAGGTTGTCCGTGTCGCCCCGTTCCTTCCCCTCGGTGACGGCGGCGACGCCGTTGTCGATGGTCGCCTCTTCCACGACCTGCTCCGCCCCCGTCGCCGGGTGGACGAAGGGCGCGGGCGCGGCCCCGCTCCACAGGAGCGCGAGGGTCCCCAGGGGTCCGCTCGTGTCGTGGTACCCGCCGATCATCCAGGTCGCGAACTCGCGTGCCGAGACGGGCGGCGAGGAGAGCTGCCGCATGGCCACTGCGCCCGGATGGTCCGTCGGCGACCACCCTGCAGATGCGCGTACGCCCCGACCCCGATGACGAGTGCGTGGGTCGCCGCGACGCCCACGTCCTCGACGTGGACGGTGAATCCGGCCATGGAACCTCCACGTGGCGCATGGGCGGGCCGGTGGGAGGCTTTGCTTCTAGCATAGGAGGAGGAGTGGCTTATGTCCCTCGGAGGCCGTGATGGGAAAGAACATCGTGGTGTGCCTGGACGGGACGGGCAACCAGCTCAAGGCCCGCGGCAACACCAATGTCGTCACCCTCTACGAGATGCTCGACCTCGGCGACCCGACGGCGCAGATCGCCTACTACGACCCCGGCGTCGGTACGTTCGCCGCCGCCGGCGCCTGGACCCTCCCGGCCCGGAAGCTCTCCCGGCTCCTCGGCCTCGCCTTCGGCGCCGGGCTCAAGGAGAACCTGGCCGAGGCGTACACCTACCTGATGCACCATTACGAACCCGGCGACCGGATCTACCTCTTCGGCTTCAGCCGCGGCGCGTACACCGCACGCGCCCTGGCCGGGCTGCTCAAGGCAGTCGGCCTGCTACGGCCCGGATCGGAGAACCTCGTGCCGTACGCGATCTCCGTGTACGCCAAGAACCGGACCTGGACCGACGACGACTGGAGGCAACTGCACCAATTCGCCCACGCGTTCAGTCGCAGGGTGGACGAACACACCGGAATCCCCGTTCATTTCATGGGAATCTGGGACTCGGTCAAGGCGGCCGGACTGCTGCGCTGGAACCTGCGCTGGCTCTTCACGCGACGGATCCCCAACGTGGGGCGTGTCCGACACGCCGTCTCGATCGACGAGAAGCGCCGACCGTACGAGGAATACCTCGTCCTGCCGCCGGAGAAGCCGGGAGCACCGGGGCCGCTCATCGAGGAGGCCTGGTTCGCCGGAGTCCACTCCGACGTGGGCGGCACCTTCGACGACGACCCGAAGCTGCCCACCGTCGCACTCAAGTGGATCGTGGACGGCGCCCTCGACGCGGACCTGCTGCTCCGGAAGAACGGCTACGGCAAGCACCTCACGCTCGACGCCGGTCACGCGCTGGGCACGGTGCACCGCATGGGCGCCGTGTGGGCCCTGCTCACCTACCGACCGCGCCGGGTCCCTGCCGGTGCCCACGTGCACGAGAGCGTACGGCTGCGGATCGCGGCGGACACCGGGTACGCGAAGCGGATCCCGGACGGGGTGATCTGGACGGACAAGGAGTGGTTGACGCCGCATCCCCGCGCCGGAGCCGGGGCGCGGGCGTCTCGGCAGACGGCGGGGGTCAGGGGCGACGGGCCTTCGCCAGGGCGGTGAGGACCCGGCGGGTCTTGCTGTCGGGGAGCTCGGAGAGTGTCACCCCGCGCTCCCGCACCGCCTCCTCCAGCTTCCGCTGCCTGCGCTCGGCCCGCGCCGCCAACTCCTCGACGTCGTCCCCGTCCTTGGGCTTCACCCGGGTCGACGCCTCAAGAAACTGCAGTCCGGCGACCCGCCACGCCTCCAGATCGACCTCCAGATCACCGAGCGCGACGTCGGCTGCCTTCGTGGAGAGGACCGGCCCCAGCGCGACCAGCCCGTCGAGCCGGACGGCGGGTACGCAGACGTCCAGGAACTGGTCCTGCAGCGCGCCGATCGACGCGGCGGAATCCGCCCCGGGCTGCACCGCGCCCAGCAACGCGCCCGGAGGGTGACCGTGGGTCAGGGAGGCGGCGACCATCCGGCGGTCCGCCGACCAGTCCTCCTCGATCCGGTACGTGAACGGCGTGGCGTCGAACGGGTCCGTGAACCGGCCTACCAGCTTCTCCCGGTCGCACGGCCGCAACTTCACGGTCAGTTCGTCCAGGCCGCCACCGATCCTGAACCGTACGATCACGCCCTCGTCCAGCAAGCGCACCCGGCCGTCGGCGACGCCGTCCCGGTCCTCCGCGAACCAGATCCGGCGCGTGGTCTGCGCGACGCCCTCCCCGCCCAGCGCCGACAGGGCCGCTGCGGCCTCACCCTCGATGTTGACCTTGATCTCGATCGGCAGCAGGTTCATGGCTTCGCTCCCGCACGATGTCCGGGAAAATCCGGCTGTTCCATGGTATTCACACCGCCTTGCGGGCCGCAGCGCGACCGGGGACGCGTGCACGTTCAACCACCCACAGGACCCCCTGGGTTGCCACGCTGAGCCGCCGCCGACCGGCGGGGATGCTCGCCGGGAGGCGTCCGAGCGGTCAGCCGGACGACGGACAACCCGAAGGGCCGAAACCGCGGTCGCGGATTCGGCCCTTCGCCGCAGAGTCGGAGAGTGCCCCACGAGGCGGGTTCCCCCAGGTTTCGACCACGGAACCGGCATGGCGAGATGCGGTCCCGGTGCTGCTGAGGTAGGCACGGAACATGACCCTGCAGCACCCTTCCGAACGGGGAGGCCATGGGCGAGGCCCGTTCGAACGCCTCGCGGAGCGAGCGTCGAATCTGACGAGCTCCCCTCTGTTCTTCACGTTCTGCCTGCTGCTCGTCGGAGCCTTCGTCTGGGTCCATGCGGCGGGTCTGCCGGCGAGCTGGCAGCTCCTTGTCGGGGACACCATGGTCTCGGTGACCCTGCTGCTGCTCGCCCTGCTCAAGAACGCCGAGCGGCGGGCGGACCGTGCGATCCAGCGCAAGCTCGACGCGGTCGCGCTGGCGCTCCTTCAGGAACGCCGACGTGCGACCGGCGAGGCATTCGACTCGCTGGAGGAGGCCATCGGCTCGGAGGAGGACTCCTGAGACGACCGGCCACTGCGGCTGGATTCCGGCCGCCGGTGTCCTCGGCCTCGTCCGGCGGCCGGCCCGCCGTCAGCGCGCTAGGTGGCGGACCGCGTGACGTACGCGTCGATGTGGGTCTGGGTGAGGGCGTTGCCCTGCGCGTCCGTCAGCTCCGCGCGCAGCGACACCGCCTTGCCGGGCCCCGGCGTCGTCACCGTGGTCCGTCCGCCGGTCACGGCCGCCCGCGTCCAGGTGGCGCCCCGGTCCGTCGACACGGACACGGTCAGCGACCGCACTCCCGCCCGCCTGGCCGCGCCCTCCACCGTCACCGCCACCCCGCTCGTGGTGTGCGGCGGGGCGGTGCCGTCGAGCGCGACGTCGGGGCCGAAGCGTACGGCGCTCAGCGGGAGGTCGGTGGCGCTGACCGTCGTGGCCGAGGTGAACGTCCACGCCGCCGTGACGCTTCCGCGCGACCGCGTCGCGCTCGCCGTCAGCCGGTAGGCGGCCCGCCCCGCCGGCACCGTGAACGAGGCGTGGCCCGGCTTCTCGCCGCGGCGGGTCGCGACCGGGGTGCCGTTGCGGTGCAGCGTGACCGTCGACGCGGTGAACAGGGGCGAGGACGGTGTGTGGCCGTCACCGTCGGCGAGCAGCGGCACCGTCAGGTCCAGGGTGTCACCGGTGCGCCGCGCGACGGGCCGGGCGTCGGGCGAGGAGTCCAGGGCCGGGCCGAAGACCGGGGTGTCGAAGGTGTGCACCGTGGTGGAGCCGGGCGTGAACGAGCGCCCGAGGACGAAGTAGTTGTTGGCGGGTCCCTCCTCCTGTTCCGGCTGCGCGCTGTACACGAGGTCCCAGGTGCCGCGCTCGGGCGTGAGGAGGAACGTCCCGGTGCCCCCCGAACGCACCGGCAGCGCCAGCGCGGGGGAGGGGCCTGCCGACGGCGAGAAGTCGACGAGGGCCGTCCCCCCGCCGGACGCGGGCACCCCCGCGCGTACCACCAGCGTGGCCAGGTCGCCGGGCGCCGGGTGCCGGACCAGACCGGTCAGCGCCCGCTCGCCGTGGAAGGCGTAGCCGAGGGCGCAGACACCGCCCGGCCGGCTCCAGTACGAGTCCACCCAGGTCCGCACGGCCCCTTGCTCGGCGGCCGGCCCGAGGTGCGCCATCCGGAGGTCCAGCGACATCGTCATCAGGTTCGCCACCCCGGTGACCCCCTCGTACGTCACCTCGGCGAACGCCCCGGTCTGCTCGAACACCGCGTCGGCGACCGGCGGCCGGATGTCCACCGGGCGCGCGATCCGGGCGTCGAGCACCAGGGTCGTGTCGCGGTCGATGTCCAGCCGGGGCCGCACCAGCCAGTCGTTCCCCGCGTTCCCCTCCCCCACCGGCCTGGTCGCGAGGGTGGAGTCGAGCATGTACCGCCCGGCGGGCACCTGGACGGTGACGGTGCTGGGCATGTCCTTCAGCTGCCTGCCGCTGCCGGCGTCGGGCCCGGACAGCGCGGTCAGCAGGGTGCGGTAATCGGTGGTCGGCGCGCCGTCGCGGCCCAGGTGAACGAGGGTCAGCGCGTACGTGTCGGAGGCGCCGCCCGTCCGCCGCCCGGCGGGTGCGGCGTGGGCCGTGGCGGCCGGCAGGCAGACCGCGGCGGCGCCCGCCGCCGTCGCGACGCCGAGCCCGCGCAGCACGGACCGGCGCGTCGCTGCCCGGGCGGAGGCGGACGGGAGGGACGGAAGGGGCGAGGGAGAGTGCTTCGAGTAGACGTTCATGATCTGCACTGGGCCCGCCCGCCCCCTCGTTCCCGTGAGCCGCATCACAGCCCCCTCGCGTCGCCGAGGAGGCGACCGCCGGCCCGCCCGTCCCGCCGCCCGGGGGCACGCGCGGACAGGGAATGGCGAACGGCGTGCCCCGTCCGTGGCCGGGCCGGGCCCCGCCCGCTCGCGGAAGGGGCCCGCGGTCGGCTTGCGGGGCGGCAGGGACCGTCGCATAGTCCGAGGTATGGACGCGCGCGAGGCGGCGCTCCGACAGGCGTACGACCATGCTGTCCGGTGGCTGTCGAGCCTGCCCGACCGCCGGATTCCCGCCCGCGCCTCGGTCGACGAGATCGTGAGCGCGCTCGGTGCCGAACTGCCTGCCGGTCCCAGCCCGCCCGCCGACGTCGTCGACCTGCTGGCCACGGCCTGCGAGCCGGGGCTCACCGCGTTCCCGAGCGGCCGCTTCTACGGGTTCGTGGTGGGCGGCACCGAGCCGGCCGCGCTGGCCGCTGACTGGCTGGTCAGCGCCTGGGACCAGAATTGCGTGATGCGCACCGTCTCGCCCGCGTACGCGGCGGCGGAGGAGATCGCCGGCGCATGGTTGCTCGATCTGCTCGGTCTCCCGGGCGACAGCTCCGTGGGCTTCACCACGGGTGCGACGATGGCGAACTTCACGTGCCTCGCCGCCGGGCGGGACACGGTCCTGCGGCGCGTCGGCTGGAACGTCACCCGCGACGGCCTCACGGGTGGCCCGCCCGTGCGTGTCGTCGCCGGCGAGTCCCGGCACATGGCCATCGACCTGGCCTTGCGCTACCTCGGGCTCGGTCGGCCCGAGCTGGTGGCGGCGGACGATCAAGGACGCATCGAGCCCGAGGCCCTGCGGAAGGCGCTGGCGGCCGGCGGACGACGCGCCACGATCGTGATCCTGCAGGCCGGCGACATCCATTCCGGCGCCTTCGATCCTTTCGCCGCGAGCATCCGTGCGGCGCGGGAGGCAGACGCCTGGGTCCATGTCGACGGCGCGTTCGGCCTGTGGGCGGCCGCATCGCCGCACCGCGCGCACCTGACGGCGGGCTGCGCGAACGCGGACTCCTGGGCGACGGACGCCCACAAGACGCTGAACGTCCCCTACGACTGCGGACTCGCGATCGTGCGCGACGCGTCCGCGGTCCGGGCGGCGATGGGCCAGCGTGGCGACTACCTCATCCAGCACGAGCAAGGCGACCCCATCGACAAGGTGCCCGAACTCTCGCGGCGCGGCAGGGCGTTCACCGTGTGGGCCGTCCTCAGGTCCCTGGGCCGATCAGGCGTGTCCGACCTCGTCGACCGCCTCTGTCGTCACGCCTCCGCGTTCGCCGCCGCCATCGCCGAGATCGACGGCGCGACCGTTCTCAACGAGGTCGCGTTCACACAGGTCTGCGCCGAGTTCGGCAGCGACGCACGCACCGAGCGGGTACTCGCCCGGCTGCTCGACGACGGCACGGCGTGGATCAGCGGCTCCACCTGGCACGGCAGGCGTGTCATGCGGATCTCGGTGAGCAACTGGTCGACCACCGACGACGATGTGGCGCGCACGCTCGACGCGATCCGGCGCGCGGCCGCGGGCGCCTGAAGACCCGAGGATGCCACGGGACGCCACGTACGGGCGGACAGCGCTTCCGCCCCCGTGTGGGAGATCGCGGCCGGCCGGCCCGAGCAACGCCTACGACGTCAGGCGTCGGTAGGCGGCCCGGGCGTGGGCGATGCGGGCCGTCACGGTTCCCGCTCCCGCAGCGGCCAGAAGGCAGACGAGGCGGCCGACCTCGTACGGCATCTCCCACGTCAGCACACCGATGGGGGCGGTGGCGAAGGCATTGAGGACGAGCCAGCACAGGAGGGCGGTCCCCGGTGCGGCGGCGAAACGCGCTCCCGTGCTGACCAGGGCGACGACAAGACAGAGGGCCACCAGGTCGAGGGTGGGGTCGCCCTGTTCCTTGAGGAGGTTGAAGGCCGTGACCAGGACGAAGGCCGTGACGGCCGTGATGGTCCAGATGATCGAGGTGGCGGCCGGGACGGGTACGGGGCGGACGCCGGAGCTGATCGGTTTCCACTCGAGCACGCAGTGCCTCCCTCGCACGGTCGCCGCCTCCTTGCGGTCGAACCGACTGATGCCGTGGTCACTGTAACCGGGACTCGAACCCGCAGCTCACACGGTGAATGGGGGGCATTCGCCCGCCAGTGGGGTCCTCATCACGCTGACTCTGGATGAGCAGCCCCCGGTGGTATGTCCCGGGGCCGAGGACCGGCCGCCCCCCGGTCCGGACATGCTCGCCTTCTACCGTTCCCACGCGACCTTCAGCGAGGGCTCTTGCCGCTGAGTCGGTGATCCTCCTCAAGCCCGTGCAGGGGCAACGGCGCGCAGTACTCCGTCCCGGTGTCCTCCGTGCTGACCGTGTACCCGCCGCCCTCCCCCTCGCGCGTGCCGACGCCGTGCTCCGGCCCGGTGCCGCTCTCCCGGATCGCCTCCGCGATCAGGGAGCCGTGATCGCCCTCAAGGCTCGTGTAGTGCTGCTTGCCGTCCAGGTCCAGGTGCGGTCGTCATGCCGCAACCGTAGCCGCGCCGGCGGCGCGCCCTCCTGGTGCTCGGCGTCTGGCCGGGTACCCCTGAGGTCCCTCTCAGCGGAAGTCCGCCGCGTGGTCCACCGCCCACTCCCGGAAGGACCGGGCCGGAGTACCCGTGATGCGCTCGACCTCGTCGTTGACCGGCTCCGGACTGTCGAGCAGCGCCGCCTGGGCCGGCAGCACGGCCTCCACCAGTTCTGCCGGGTAGCCCGCGGCCTTCATCTGCTCGACGGCCTCGTCCAGTGCGATCTCCTCGAACCGGACAGGCCGCCCGATCGCCTCACCGATCAGTGCCACCTGCCGTTCCTGCGTGCACAGTTCGAGGCCGGTGATCAGGGGGCGGGCGCCGAGCAGGGCGTCGGTCGTCAGTGCGTGAACGGCGACCGCGGCGATGTCCTCCTCGTGGATCAGCGGGCGGGCCAGCCGTGCCAGTGGCGCTCGTACGGCACCGGTGGTGCGGATCTCCTCCGCCCAGCCCAGCGTGTTGCTCGCGAACCCGGTGGGCCGCAGTGCCGTCCACTCCAGGCCCGACGCCTCGATGAGACGCTCCAGCTCGGTGTGGAACATGGTGATCGCCTCGCCCGGCTTCTCCTCGCCCCCGACCCCGGCGGACGACAGGTACACCACCCGCCGGGCGCGCTTCCCGATCGCGTCGACCACGTCCGACGCGCCCTCGGCGCTCAGGAACGGCCACACCAGGAAGACGGAGTCGACGCCTTCCAGAGCCGCGTCCAGTGACGCGGGATCAGCGAGGTCGCCGCGTACCGCCTGCACACCCTCCGGGAGGTCCGCCTCCCCTCTCACCAGCGCCCGCACGGGCACGCCCGCCGCGTGCAGTCGGGCCACCACCGCGCCGCCGACCTTTCCGGTCGCGCCGGTCACCAGGATCCTGGGCTGTGTCATCGGAACCTCCACGTCTCGCCGTTCGATGACACGACTCTCGTACATCAACCAAGGTTCAGGTCAAGCGCCGGCCGACGGAGCGCTGACCGCCGGGCCGCCGGAGGCACGTAGAGGGCGCCTACCGTCCCGTTCCAGGACCTCACGGAGCGACTCCTCAAGGCCGGAATATCCACGTGAGCGGGCCCTTTGTGCATGGTCCGCCCTCTCCGGGCGGCCAAGACCGTGGGCACATCGCGTCCCCCGCCCGGCACTCTCCCCGGAGGCCCACGTGGACCACCCGAACCCGGCAGTGCCTGCCCCCCCACACCTCACGGAGAACGGTCGTGGCCGGCCTGGCCGCCGTTCCCCTGGCCATCGGCGTGGGGGCCGGTACCGCCGCAGCCGACCCCTCCGCCGCGGCCGGCACCGAGGTCGACACCGAACTCACGCTGGTGTCACGCGATGTGAAGGTCACCGTGGGTACCCCGTTCCCTCGCGTCGTGCGGTACACGCACCGGAGCACGGGCCCGGCTGTCGCCGGGCGAATCCGACCGGAGGACAGCCGCTCGACTCGGTGTCTCCTTGCGGACAGTGGAGCGCCGGATCCAGGCCCTGATGGAGCCGGCGGGCGGTCGGTCCAGGTTTCAGCTGGGCTGCTACGCAGCCCAGAACGGCTGGCTCCCCGTCGACCACGGCACCGGCGTGGCGGACGGGTCCTGACTGCGGGGTGGCGGCCTTCCGTCACGTCGGTGGATCGCCGCCCGTAGCCCTTCGCGACAGACAGGCGCAACACACGGGCGCTCCCCGGCAGTCGACGGCCGGGGAGTCTCCTCCGCACGCGCCACGGGGGGGGACCCTCGCGTCAGCCGTCCACCCCGACCGCACGGGTGACGAGCTGCAACACCGCTTCCACCAGGTGTTCGTCCGGCAGCTGTTGCTCTCCGATCACACGGAACAGCAATGATCCCGCGACCAGCGTGGCGACGGCCTCCACATCCGTGCCGGGGCGGACATCCCCCCGGGCGATACCCCGCTCGAGGATGCGCCTGGTCTCGCCCGTCGCCCGGGCGATGTAGTCCGCGTACGCGCTCCGAACCGACCCCGTCTCGGCTGCCGAGCCGATCACACCGGCGAGCAGGCGGTCCGCTCCCGGCACCCGGTACGCCTCCATGCGAATCATCAGGATTTCTCGCAGTTCAGCACGGAAGTCCCCCCTGTCGGGGACGGACAGCGGACCGATGCGCGACTCGGCGGCCGCGAGGATCAGGTCCTGCTTGGTGGGCCACCGCCGGTACATGGCCGGCTTGCTCACCTCGGCGCGGGCGGCGACGGCGTCCATCGTGACCGCGCCCATCCCCTGCTCCGCGATCAGCTCCACGACGGCGTCGAGCACCGCACGCGTGACCCGCTCTTCCCGCGGACGGCCCGGCCCCCGCACCACGTCTCCATCCTGTTTCTCCACCATGTTCCGACCCTATGGGCTGCACCGCCCTCCACGCAGGCAGGGCCGTCCCACACCTCCGGGCATCGACGCGCCGACACAGCGGGACGAGAGTTCCCGCCGGTATCGAAATTGACGCGCGCAGACCCTTGCGGCGACCTCACGCCATATCAATACTGCCGGTAACGAATTCACGGTCACCGCGGAGGAACTCCATGACCATCAGCGTCCCCAGGCCCAAGCCCGCCCTCGACAAGCCCTTGATGCACTACGGGCGCCGAGTCCTGCACCGTACGGAGCCGGACACCCCGCAAGCCGAGTACAAGCTCGTGGGCGTCGCCGCGCTCACCCCCCACATCGGTGCGGAGATCACCGGTGTCGACCTCTCGCACCCGATCGATGCCGAACTCGCCGACGAACTGCGGCGGGCCCTGCTGGAGTGGAAGGTGATCTTCTTCCGCGGTCAGCACCGCTTCACGTCCGAACACCACCTCGCGCTCGCCGGCGTCTGGGGCCCGCCCGAGGTGAACCCCTTCTTCCCCGAGGGCGACACCGTCGGGGTCTCCCGGCTGGCCAAGGACGCCAAGGCCATCGGCAACGAGAATATCTGGCACAGCGATCACTCCTTCATGGCCGCACCCGCCCTCGGGTCGGTGCTGCGCGCCGTGGAAGTGCCGTCAGCCGGCGGCGACACCATGTGGGCGGACATGGCCGTCGCCTACGACAACCTCTCGCAGGCCATGAAGGTCAGGATCGACGGACTCACCGCGATCCACGACTGGGTACCCAGCTGGGGCGCCACCATGACCGAGGACCAGATCGCCGCACACCGGAGCACGCTCCCGCCGGTGGAACATCCCGTCGTCGTCCGCCACCCCCAGTCGGGCCGCAAGGTGCTGTACGTCAACGAGCCCTTCACCACGCGGATCGTCGGCCTCTCCGAGGCGGAGAGCCGCGAACTGCTCGACGAGCTCGTCCTGCAGGCCAGGGTGCCGGAATTCCAGGTGCGCTTCCGCTGGCAGCCGGACTCGGTCGCGATCTGGGACAACATCGCGGTCCAGCACTACGCGATCAACGACTACTACCCGCGGCGCCGCGTCATGGAGCGCATCGCGATCGCGGGAGCCCCCCTCTCCTGAATCACGCGGCCACCTCTTGTCCACCACTCCCGGAGGAACCCTGTGAACCCATCCGCCACCGTGCGTGGAGTACACGCCGAGGCTCCGTCAGCAGATCGGAAGCCCGGCGCCCGCGCCTGGATCGTGACCGGCCTGCTCGTGGCCTTCATGATGGTCAACTTCGCGGACAAGTCCGTGCTCGGCCTCGCCGCCGAGGAGATCCGCTCCGACATGGGCCTGTCCGCGACCGAGTTCGGGCTCGCCAACAGCGCGTTCTTCCTGCTGTTCTCGGTGGCCGCCGCGGCGGTGGGGGTGCTCGCCGATCGCGTACCGCCGAAATGGCTGCTGCTGACGATGGCCCTCCTCTGGTCGGTGGCCCAGACCCCGGCCGCGCTCGGCGGCGGCCTGGCGGTGCTGATCGGATCACGTGTCCTGCTCGGCGCCGCGGAAGGCCCCGCCTTCCCCGTCGCCCAACAAGCCGCGCTGTCCTGGTTCCCCAACCACCGGCGCAACCTGCCCGGGGCACTGGTCACCCTGGGCGTCACCCTGGGCGTCATCACCGCGGCTCCCGGTCTGACCTGGGTCATCCACCATCACGGCTGGCGGGCCGCCCTCTGGGTGGTAGCCGCCGTGGGAGCGGTGTGGGCGCTGCTGTGGGCCGTGCTGGGTGCCGACGGGCCGTACCGGACCGACGCCGCAGAGGCACCCCGCGCCGGCTCCCGGCCGGCAACCGACGCCGGAGCGGCGGCCAGACCCCCCTACCGACGCGTCTTCGCCACCCGTACCTGGGTCGGCACCACCACGGCGTACTTCACCAGTTACTGGGCCGTGGCACTGATGCTCATCTGGCTGCCCTCCCACCTGCGCGACGGCCTCGGGCATTCCGCCTCCGCCTCCGGCGTGCTCGTCGCCGTCCCCTGGGCGATCGGCGCCCTCGCGCTGCTCGGCCAGGCAGCTGTCACCGGATGGCTCATGCGCCGGGGGGTCGGCAGCCGCTGGGCTCGCGGCCGGGTCGGCGCGGTGCTCCTTCTCCTCGCCGCCTCCGCCTGCCTGACCGTGCCGCTCTTCGACGGTGTCGGGGCCAAGACGGCACTCCTGGTCGCGGGGTTCGGCCTCGGCGGTTCCTTCGCGACCGTCGCGGTGACCACGGTCGCCGAACTCGCCCCGCCCGTACGTCGCGGCGGCGCCCTCGGTGCGATGAACGCCGCCGTCACCACCGCCGGGCTCATCGCCCCGGCGGTGGTGGGGCACATGGTCGACACTCAGGGTGCCGCGGGCTACCAGAGCGCGGTGGTGATCTCCGGCGCGCTGCTGCTCGCGGGCGGCGTCGCGGCCTGGACCCTGATCGACCCGGCCCGTGACGCCGACGCCCTTCGCCTGAGCACCCGGGCACCTGAGCACCTGAGCACCTGAGCACCTGAGCACCTGAGCACCTGAGCGTCGGTTCCCCCCTTACACCCCAGCTGACCGAGGAGTACACCTGTGGCCGTCCCTGCCACCGACACCGCTTTGCTGGATCAATCCCTCGCCACGCTGCGCGAGAGCGCGGATTCATGGACCACGACCCCGGTCGCCGAACGGATCACGCTGCTGGAGAACATGCTGCCGCGGGTGGTCGACAGTGCCGCGGCCATGGCCGCCGCCTGCGCCCGCGCCAAGGGGTACGGGCCCGACTCCCCCTGGGCGGCCGAGGACTGGATCGGAGCGCCGTGGGCGCTCGCCCAGAACGTGAGCGCCACCCTTCATGTGCTGCGCCGGATCGCCGAAGGCAAGGACCCGGTCGACACCGGGGCCGTACAGGATTCGGCCGGCCGCACGTTCGTCGATGTCTTCCCCGCGACCGGCTGGGACCGCCTGCTGCTCAACGGGTTCACCGCCCGGGTGTGGATACGCCCGGGAACCGACGCCCAGCAGGTGCGGGACCGGGCGGCAGGCGAATACCGCGGGCGGCCCGGACGCCCGGCCGTCGCGCTGGTGCTCGGCGCCGGCAACGTCGCCTCCATCACCGCACTCGACATCCTGCACAAGCTGTACGCCGAAGGCCAGGTCGTCGTGGCCAAGATGAACCCGGTCAACGCCTACTTGCGTCCGCACTTCGAACGGATCTTCGCCGACTTCACCGACCGCGGCTGGGTGCGGTTCGTCGAAGGCGGTACGGCCGAGGGAGGCTACCTGGCCTCCCACTCCGACGTCGACGCGATCCACGTCACCGGCAGCAGCAGCACCCACGACGCGATTCTCTGGGGCACCGGCGAACGCGCCGCGCAGCGTCGCCGCGACGACACCCCACTCGTCACCAAGCCGTTCACCAGCGAGCTCGGCGGCATCAGCCCGTGCATCGTGGCACCGGGGCCCTGGAGCGAGGCGGACTTCCGCTTCCAGGCCGAACACATCGTCACCAGCAAGATGAACAACTCCGGTCACAACTGCATCGCCACCCAGATCCTGGTGCTCCCCCGCTCGTGGGACGGCACCGAGCGCCTCCTGGACGAGATCCGGAGGGTGCTGCGTGAACTTCCGCCGCGCAGCGACTACTACCCCGGCGCCGAGCGGCGTCTCGGAGCCGTCCGCGAGGCGCACCCGCAGGCCGAGTCGCACGGCGAGGCGGACTCCCGCATCCTGGTCCCCGACATCACCGACCACGATGACCTGATGATCACCGACGAGGTCTTCGGCAGCGCCCTGGGCGTGGTCCGCCTCCCGGACGCCTCCCCCGCCGAATTCCTGCGCGCCGCGGTGGAATTCGCCAATGACACCCTGCCGGGCACTCTCGGTGCGACTCTCGTGGTCCACCCCACGACCGAGAGGAAGCACCGCGCTGCGGTGGAGGCCGCCATCACGGACCTCCGCTACGGAACCCTCGGCGTCAACTGCTGGTCCGGCATGGGATTCCTGCTGGGCTACACCCCCTGGGGTGCCTATCCCGGACACTCCCCGCAGGACATCGGCAGCGGCGTCGGCTTCGTACACAACGCCTTCATGCTCGAGGACGTCGAGAAGACCGTGTTGCGCGCCCCCTTCGCGCCCGCACCGCGCGGACTGTTCACCGGCTCCCCCTCGCTGTCCCCGCGCCCGCCCCATTTCGTCACCAACCGCACGGGACTCACCACCATCGAGCGGCTCACCCACTTCACCGCTGCCCCGGGTGTGACCAAACTGCCCGCGCTCTTCGCTTCCGCGCTGCGCGGTTGAACCCCCGCCCCTACGTCTCCGAGAACGAGAGGCCCCCAGGTGAACCTCGCCGACCTCCTCAGCCGCACCGCCGGCGCCCACGGCCCCCGCGTCGCCGTCGAACTCGGCGATCGGACGCTGACCTACAGCGAACTGGACACCCTCGCCGGCCGCGTGGCCACGATGCTCGCCGCACGCGGCGTCACGCCGCGCGACCGTGTCGCCGTGATGATGCCCAACGTCCTGGAGTTTCCCGTCCTGTACTACGGCGCTCTTCGCGCGGGCACGGTCGTCGTCCCGATGAACCCGCTCCTCAAGGAGCGGGAGATCGCCCACTACCTGCGCGACTCCGGCGCTGTGCTGGTGTTCGCCCACGAGTCCGCCGCCAAGGAAATGATCGCCGGGGCCGAGGGCACCGACGCCGTGGTGCAGGTCGTGCCAGGCTCGCTCACCGAGCTGCTCTCCGACCACACGCAACCGGCGGCCACGGCGGTCGGGCGAGGAGAGGACACGGCGGTCATCCTCTACACCTCCGGAACCACCGGGGTACCCAAGGGTGCGGAACTCACCCACGCCGGCCTTCTGCGCAACGCCGAGATCACCGCACGTTCGCTGCTCCGACTCGGTCCGGAGGACACCGTGCTGGGCTGCCTGCCCCTCTTCCACGCGTTCGGTCAGTCCTGCGCGATGAACACCGCCCTCAGTGTGGGAGCCCGCCTCACGCTGCTGCCCCGCTTCGATCCCGCCCTCGCCCTGGAGACCGTCCGACAGCGGCGGATCACCGTCTTCGAGGGTGTGCCCACGATGTACGCGGCCCTCCTCGCCGCCCACGTCCAGGACCCGGACGCGTACGACACGACGTCCCTGCGACTGGGCGTGTCGGGTGGAGCGTCCCTGCCCGTGGAGGTGCTGCACGGCTTCGAGGCCGCCTTCGAATGCCCCGTTCTTGAAGGCTTCGGCATGTCGGAGACCTCCCCCGTGGCCTCCTTCAACCACCCGGACCGTCCCCGCAAGGCGGGATCGATCGGCACCCCGATCGAGGGCGTCGCGATGCGCCTGATCGATGTGGAGGACGGCGTCGGCGAGCTCTGCGTCCGCGGGCACAACGTCATGAAGGGCTACTGGGGCCGCCCGGAGGCCACCGCTGAGACCGTCCAGGACGGCTGGCTGCGCACCGGCGACCTCGCTCGCGTCGACGAGGAGGGCTACTACTACATCGTCGACCGCAAGAAGGACCTGATCATCCGCGGCGGCTACAACGTGTATCCGCGCGAAGTGGAGGAGGTCCTGTACGAGCACCCCGCCGTCGCAGAGGCGGCGGTGATCGGCCTGCCTCACCCCGCCCTCGGCGAGGAGGTGGCCGCCGCGGTGGCCCTGCGCCCCGGGGCCTCGGCGACGGCCGAGGAGCTGCGGGAGTTCGTCCGGGTGCGGATCGCCCCGTACAAGTACCCCCGCGAGGTCTGGCTGGTCGAGACGCTCCCCAAGGGGGCCACGGGCAAGATCCTCAAGCGCGAGATCGCGGCATCGCGTCCCTGAGGGCGCGCGCAGGGAACGTCCCTGGCACCGGAAGAGGCTGTCCGCCCCGGTACAGGTCGCCGGCGGTCAGGCCCCACGGACCGGCGGGGCAACGCCGAGGCGGGCCGGAAGCTCACCGTCGGTCTGGGCGCGAGACCCGGCACTGGTTCGCCGGGGAGCGGTTCAAGGACCGGACGGCGACGCTGTCGGTCTCGTACGACGACGGTGGCACCTGGCGGCAGGTGCCTCCGGCGAAGACGGCGGACGGTCGCTGGACGGCGAGGTTCACCACCCGGACCGCCCGGGTGCGTTCGTCTCGCCGCGCGCGTCGACGACGGGCACCGACGGCCTCGCCGTCGACCAGGAGATCATCCGGGCCTTCGGGCGAAGCAGTTCCGCCCCGTCCGGTGCCGAGCGGCCCCTGCTCCTTCGCGACGGGGGCCGTTCCCGGTTCCTCGACACCCGCCGGAGACCCGGCCTCGTGGCGGGTGGCCCCACCGTCATGTCTCGGCGGCGGGGTCGGGGGCGGGGGCCGCGAGGGTTTGTTCGGCCCAGAGCGTCTTGCCTCGTCCGGAGGGTCTCACGCCCCAGCGCTGGGTGAGGTGGGCGGTGATGAACAGGCCCCGGCCGTTCTCGTCCGTGTCCAGGGCGCGGCGCAGGTGCGGACTGGCGCTGCTGTCGTCGGTGACCTCGCACGCGAGCGTGCCGTCGTGGATGAGGCGCAGCTGGATCGGCCCCTTCGCGTAGCGCACGGAGTTGGTGACCAGCTCACTCACGACGAGGGCGGTGTCGTCGATGGTGTCCTGGGCCAGTCCCCATTCCGCGAGTTGGGTCACGGCCTTCCTGCGAGCCTGCCCGGCGCTCTCCGGGGTGTTGGGAAAGGTCCACGCCTTCGTCTTGGAGCCGTCGAGCGTGCGGGTGCGGGCCAGCAAGAGGTAGGCGTCGCGGAGCGGCTGCTCGGGCGCGAGAGCGTCTGCACACGTGTCGCACGCGGCCTGAAGAGAGGGCTGCGGTTCGGCGAACAGGTCGGTCAACCGGCTCAGCAGCGACTCCCGGCCACCGGCCGCGGTCAGCAGAGCGGCGTTGCAGATCAGCAGGGTGCTCCCTTCGGGCAGTACGCGTTCCGTGAGCGTGTACTCCGCGAGACCTTGCCCGAGCGGTGGCCCTGCCGCGACATCGAGCGGCTCGACGGCTCCGCCCGGATGTACCAGGACCGGTGACGGGTGTCCCGCACTCGCCACGGTGCACAGGCGGGAGACCGGATCGTAGACGAGGCAGAGGCAGGTGGCGGCCGTACCGTCGCCGACGCCGGGTGCGGCCGTGTCCGGCGGGGTGCTCGGGCGGCTGGCGAGGTCGTGAAGGCGCTGGAGGATGTCGTCCGGCGGCAGGTCGAGGTCGGCCAGCGCCTCGATCGCCGCGCGAAGCTCGCTCATCGCCGCTGGTCGTGATGTGCCGGACGTGGTGTCCCCGGCCACGAGGGCGACTCTGCATCCGGACAGGGAGATGGCATCGGACCAGCCGCCGCCGGTGCCGGCCGGCAGGTGGGTGCGGGCCAGTTCGACGGCCGTGACCACGGATGCCTGCGCCTGGGCGAAACCACCGGACAGGATGCGAGCGGCCGAGCGCTCACGGCCGTAGAGGCGAGCGTTGTCGAGGCATTGGCCCGCGTGCGTGGTGAGCTGCTGCGCGAGCCTCAGGTGCCGGTGGTCGAAGGGGGACGGTTCGCGCCAGCGGTAGAAGCAGGCCAGGCCGAGCACCACCCCTCGCGCGCGGATCGGAACCAGCAGCATGGAATGGGTGCGGGCGTCCAGGATCCTGGCATCGCGCCGACGCCGGGGGTCGAGCCATGGGGCGTCCGGGCGCAGTCGTCGGATCAGCTTGGGGGCCAGGGTGTCCAGGACGGTTCGGTAGGGCGTGCCGGGCGGGTACACGTCCACCTCGCCGACGGCGGGGACGCCCTGCTGGTCCGGTCCGGCGACCGAGCGGTATCCCACGCGTCGAATGCTCTGGTCCCGGTCGAGAGCGTCCGCGATGGGAGCCCGGCCGCCCAGGACCACGTCGTAGACGTCGACGGTCACGGTGTCGGCCAGAGCCGGGGAGACGACCTCGCAGAACTCGGCCGCCGTACGGAAGATGTCGAGCGTCGTTCCGATCCGCGCGGCCGCCTCGTTCTGCAGGCGCACCTCCGCTTCGGCGCGCACCCGGGCGGTGATGTCGGTGAGTGCGGCGGCCAGCCCCAGCACCGTGCCGTCCGCCCGCCGCAGACGGAACGCGGACACCAGAGAGACCACTTCGTCCGAGGTGGCACGACGTTCACGGAAACGGATCCGCATGTCGAGCTCGGGCTCCCCGGTCTCCAGCACCCGGTGGGCTGCCCGTTCCACCGCCGCGGGGTCGGTGATGTCGAAGGACCGAAGGATCTCCGGCAGCGTACGGCCGAGCAACTGTTCGACCGGGAACGCCCGCATCAGCCGAGTCGCCCTGCCCACCCGCACAAGCCGCAGCTCCCGGTCGTACACGTGCAGACCCACGGGTGACTGGGAGAACAACGCGTCCAGCACGGCGTCCCCCAGCCCCTCGGGAGCGAACCAGCTGTCCGGATGATCTTCACCGATCACTGTGTGAACGTCCCTTCGACGAGACGGTGGACCGCACTGCCTTCCATGCAACGCGCAGCACGCCCACCCGGCCACCGCGGTGAAGCGGCCGGGTGATGTCACCGGCCGGGCCCGGCGAGCCCGGAGGATCGAGTGACGAGCGGTCCCCGCCGCAGGACGGGCCTCTGCGACGCGGATGGCCCGATTGCTGCGTACGCTGGTGACAGGGGCTGTGCTCGGGATGAGGATCGGAAGGTCCGTGACGCCGGACATCGACCACAGCGCGTTGTTCGCCGCGACGCCGAGCCCGTATCTGGTGCTGACACCGGATCTGGTCATCGTCGATGTCAACGAGGCGTACCTGCGGGCGACCGGCCGTACCCGGGCGGATCTGATCGGACAGCAGGTGTTCGACGCGTTCCCCGACAATCCCGCCGACCCGGGCGCGGACGGGGTGAAGAACCTCAGGGCATCGCTGGGGCGGGTGCTGGCCACCGGCGAGGCGGACACGATGGCGGTGCAGAAGTACGACATCCCCGTGGTCGCGCAGCCCGGTGTGTTCGAGGAACGCTGGTGGTCGCCGGTGAACACTCCGGTCAAGAACGCGGACGGGCGGGTCGCGTGGATCATCCACCGCGTGGAGGACGTGACCGCGTTCATGCAGTCCCGCCGGTTCCGGAGCCGGGGCGATGGGCGGCGGATGACCGAGCGTGAGGAGGGGATGGAGGCCGAGCTGTACGCCCGCGCGCGGGAGCTGCAGCGGCTGAACGAGGAGCTGCGGGCCGCGCACGCCCGGGAGCGGGAGGTCGCCGTCACCTTGCAGGAGGCGATGCTGCACTCTCCCGATCTGGCCCGGCACAGCGACGTGGCGGTGCGCTACCTGCCGGCGATCGGTTCGCTGAACGTGTGCGGCGACTGGTACGACACCGTCGATCTGACCGAGGGGCGATTCACCGTCGCCGTGGGCGACGTCGTCGGGCACGGGCTGGAAGCGGCGACCGTCATGGGCATGCTCCGAAGCGCCCTGTCCGCGGCGAGTCGCGCGATGGCCGGGCCGGCCGGGGCCCTGGAAGTGCTGGGCATGTACGCCCGCTCCGTCGACGGCGCGCTCGCCGCGACCGCGGTCAGCGTGCTCGTGGACACCCGTTCCAGACTGCTCGTGTACTCCAGCGCCGGGCACCCGCCGCCGGTGCTGCTGCACAGGGACGGCACGTGCGAGCTGTTGGACCAGGCAACGGACCCGCCGCTGGGGGCCAGACCCGAGCACGTTCCCCGACCGCAGGCCGGCGCCGCCTACCGGCCGGGCGACACCCTCGTCCTCTACACCGACGGACTGATCGAACGCCGCGACGAGGACATCGACACGGGCCTGGCCCGGCTCACCACCGCCCTGAGCGACCTCGCCGGCCTCGGCCCGGCGCGGCTGGCCGACGCGCTGCTCGCCCGGCTCGGCGTCGCCGGCGGAGCCAGCGACGACATCGCCCTGGTCGTCGTCCGCGTCTGACCCCGTACAGGGCGGTCCCCGAGCGCCGGACAACGACCCGCTCCGCCCGCCCACAGCGCACGAACGGCCGCACACGGGTCGAGGCGCTGTGCCGGCCATGGCGCCTCACGGCTCCCGGGCGCACTTGTCTCCGAGCCCGGCCCGCCGGCGGTGGCAGGATCGTGCACGGTGCGGAGGCAGGAGCATGCCAACGGGGAGTCCTGTGGAGGAGGGGGTTCGCTGCGATGCTTCTGACGTGGTCGGGGATCTCGTCCCGGACACCTCTGAGGACACGGCGCCGGGGCGCCGGGAGGGGAAGAACCATGATGCGTACCGCCACCAGCAGAGCCGCCCGAGGGATCGCGGCGGCGATGCTGACCGCGCTGGCGACGGCAGGGGCGTTCACCGCCGTCGCGGGAAGCGTCACTCCGGCGAGCGGTGACGCTGTCGCCGCGGCGGGCGACTGTCTCGACCCCCAGAACGTGTGCTGGGTCAACGGCTGGCAGGAGAAGCCCGGCACCTGATCCTGTGCGGCGAGCCCGCCACGGGGGGGTGGGTCAAGCGGTCCGGGCGCCGAGCACGGCGCGCGGCCCCACCGCCATTCCAGTACCTCGTCACCGACGACCGTGGAGCACCGCCGATGCACCGCATGCAGATCCTGGGGATCACCCCTGCCGAGGAGCAGACGTACCGCCACCTGTTGAGGCATCCCGGCAGCTGCGCCGCCGAGATCGTCGCCGCGCCGTGGCACCCGCCCGGGGCCGGTACGGCCGCCGTGGGGCGCCTGAAGGCTCTGGGCGCCGTGGTCGAGAGAGACGGAGCGCTGTGGCCGGAGGAGCCGAAGGCGGTCGTGGGCCTACTGGCGGAGCGGCTGCTGGCCGAGCTGCACACCATCACCCGCAGCCTTTCGCAGGTCTACACGGTGGTGCGCTCCCTGGAGGACGAGGTGGCGGCCGCCGGCCGGCCCGAGGAGGGTGACCCGCCTCCGCCGGGCAGCCGACTGGTGGAGCGGATCACCGATCCCGCCGCGTTGCGGGCGAGGGTGGAGGCCCTCGCCCTGAGTACCTGCTCCGAGGTGCTGGTGGGTGGGCTCCGCGAGGAGGTCGACGGCCGGGTCCTACGGCTGACCTTGCCGCTGGGCCTGCGGATGCTGCGTCGCGGCGTCACCGTGCGGCTCCTGGTGTGGCAGTCGATGCTCGTGGACCCGGTGGTCGTCGCCCACCTGCGCCTGCTGGCCGACGCGGGCGCCCGAGTGCGGGTGCTGCCTTCCTCGGACAGCCCGATGGCGGTGTGCGACGGCGGGACCGCGCTGGTGCCGGTCGAGCCTTCGGACATCGCCAAGGGCGCGTTCGTCACGGCCGAACCCGGCATGGTCAGCACGGTCGTCAACCACTTCGAGCGGCTGTGGGCGGACGCCCGGGACTTCGGGGACGGCTGACGGCCGGGTCACGCCCGGCTGTCAGCCCCGCTGTCGGACCCGCTGTCAGACCCACCCTCGTTCTCGGGCCAGTAACGCCGCATGGGCGCGGTTCTCCGCACCGAGGAGCCGCATCAGCTCCGAGATGTGGCGTCGGTAGGTCCGCAGTGCGGTGCCCACCTGGCGTGCGCCGGTCTCGTCCTTGCCGACCGTGCACATCGCCCGCAGCACCTGTACTTGCAGAGGGGTCAGTTCGGGATCGCCCGACGAGTCGTCCCCCTGCCCGACCAGGTCGGTGAAGTCCTCGGCCCCCGCCCACAGACGCTCGAAGTTGTTGACGACGGTGGTGACGATCCCCTCCTCGCTCGAACAGAGGGCGCCCTTGGAGGTGTTCTTCGGGTCCACCGGCACCAGCGTGGTGTGGTGGTCGTACACGATCATCAGCTCGCTCAGGTCGTCGACCACCCGGATCCGGGCCCCGGCGGCGGTCAGTTCCTGCAGGTAGGCCCGTGTGATGTCGTCCGCCACCGCGGAGGCGCGGACCAGGTTGCGCAAGACGACGCCACGGCGCAGGCAGCGCAGGTCGAGCGGGCGGGAGTGCGTGATGTTCTCCGGGGTGAGCGCGTCGTAGGGCTCGGAGGCCAGGACCTCCGTACGGGCGAAGAACGCCAGTTCGTCCAGGCGCTCACGGATGGCCGACAGACCCATCAGCCTCTCCACCGGCGCGTGTTCGGAGTTCGGGCCCTGGTCGCGCGCGTCACGCGTCAGGGAGTCCACGATGGGTTTGAGGTCGGACAGCGTGCGGATGGTGCTGTAGAACTCCTCCAGACGCTGCTGGGCCAGCCGGTTGACCACGAGGTCCGGCTTGTGCGGCCATGCCTTGCCGTCGTCCTCGCGGATGACGTGCAGTTCCCGCAGCCGACGCACCGCGGCATTCAGAACGAAGGGTTCCTGCCGCAACAGGACGTGCACTTCTTCGAGTTCGACGCCGGGGTTGCGCAGCAGGTGCCGGTAGAGCTCCTCTTCCGCCGCAGTGAGACCAAGGACCGCCATGTGGTGCACGAGCAAGAGGCACTCCCGTGGGAGAGGACATCGGGAAGGATCCGGCCGGCGTGTGCTGCGGGAATTGTAGAAGGGCGGTGCCCGAAGGGTAAAGGTTTCCCCACGAGCCCCTGGTGACTCAGCAGTAGGATCTTCGGCGCCGGAGCGATCAGGCCGGATCCTGCACCGGGTTGGCCGTATCTGGCCAAGAGGCCTTGTTCCTCCCCGCCTTGGGCGCTGCCATATTCGGTCGGGAGGGAGGTGTGGTGCTGACCACACGACGCGAGGGGGACACGCTGCCGCCGACGGCGGCCCCTGCGGCCCGGGGCCGGTACCTGCCTCAGCACTTCACACGAGAGGTGGCAGAGCCAGATGCTTTTCCGACTGCTGGGGCCTGTGAGGATCGCGGGCGGTGCCGAGACGCAGTCGGCAGCCCGCCGCGCGCTGCTCACCGCGCTGCTCCTGCGCCGGGGACAGTTCGTCGGCATGGGCGAGCTGACCGAGCTGTTGTGGGACGACCCGCCGAGCTCGGCGGTGGCCAACATCAGGAGCCACCTCACCGGGCTCCGCCGCGGCCTGGACTCCGCGAAGCCGGGACTGAGCAAACGGCTGACCACCAGCCGCGGCGCGGAGACCGGATACGCCCTCAGCGTCGACGCGGACGAACTCGATCTGTCCTGCTTCCTGAAGCTCGCCCGGCAGGGCAGGGAACTGCTCGCCGCGGGCGACCACCGGGCCGCGGTGGGCCACCTGGACGAGGCCCTCGCCCTCTGGCGCGGCCCGTTCGGCCAACGGCTCCCGGCCACCCGGTGGTTCCACGCGCACACCGTGGGCCTCAGCAACACTCGCTTCGAGGCCTGCCAGGACTTCTTCACCGCGTGCCTGCTGACGCATCGGACCGAGATGTTGTCGTACCGCATCGAGACCGTGCTGGCCGAGGCCCCCTACCGGCAGCGGCTGTGGCAGTTACTCGCCGCCACCTACTGCGCGCAGGGCGACGTGGCCGGCGCGCTGGGCGTGATCGAGCGATGTCGGACCGTCTTCGCCGACGAACTGGGCCTGGACGTCCCTCCCGGCGTCGAAGCCATCCGGGCCGCCGCGCTCACCTGGGACACGGAGCGGGCGCACCGTCTGGTGGCCGAGATGGCACGCCAGTGACGGCGGGCACCCGGTCGGCCGGGGCTCGGGTCCGCCGGCGACTCCGGTCGCTCGCGGTGGGGGAACTGGTCAACGTCCCCTTGCAGACGGCCATCTGGTTCGGCGTGGTCGGCGTGCCGACGACGGCCGCCAACCTCCTCGGATTCGCACTGGTCGTGCTGCTCCTCCTGGAGGGCGCCGCGTACTGGACGGTCAAGCTCCGTGCCCTGTCCGCCGACACCGGCGCACCGCTGCCCGGAGCGGCCGTGTTCTCCGCCGCTCGGGTGGTCAACCTGGTGCTGCTCGGGCTCGGCGTGCCGCTCACCGTTCTCGCGGTGGTCGACGCCCCCGGGACCGGAAGCATCCCCGGCCTGCTCTTCACGCTCTTCGCCGTCACGGAGCACGTCAACTATTTCCACACCCAGCTGATGTACGACACTCCCGAGGACCGGCGCAGCCGCCGCAGGAACGGGCGACGCCGGGCCCATCTGGCCCGTGACCTGGAGCGGGCTCGGAAGCTCGGGACCGGGCGGCCTCCCGCCGATGAGGTCGGTCGCTGCTGACGTCCCGGGCCGCACCGTGACCGGCCCGGTCACGGTGCGGCCTTCAGGATCTCGAAGAGGTCGGACGCGGCGGCCCGTGGTCCGTGCACCGCGCCGACCCCGGTGACGTTGAGGACCACCTCGTCCACGCCGAGCGCCCGGTAGGCGTCCAGCCGCTGGTGGATCTCCTCGGCCGTCCCGTAGAGGAAGATCCCGTGGTCCACCAGGGCCCGGACGTCGTCGGGCCCGCCGTCACCGGTGACCCGGATCCCGGCCCGCCGCAGGACGGCCTGGTAGTGGGGGAACTGGATGTGCCCCCCGCATGTCGCCCGCAGCAGTTTCGCCATGTCCCGGTCGGGGCCGGCCAGTGCCACCGGAACATAGGCGGTGACCTTGACCGGCTGCTCCGGACGCCGCTCCTTCGCGCTCCGCAGAGCCGGGATCAGGAACTCCTCGAGGTACGCGGCCGAGGCCATCCAGGTGATGGCCACATCGGCGAGTTCCCCCGCGAGTTCGGCCATCCGCTCCCGCAGGACGCCGAGGCCCAGCGACACCTCCGGTTTGTGGAACGGCATGAGCTGCGCCTTGGCGGAGAAGATCTCCCCCTCGCGGTCGCTGATCCCGCCGTCCAGCAGGTCCCGGACGATGGTGACGTACTCCCGGCAGGCGGTGAGCTGACTGGGGTAGGGCCGGCCCATGGCGCAGGTCTGCGCGGCGAGGGAGCCCGGACCGTAGCCGGCCACCACCTCGTGCCCGGTGGCCAGCGCCGTGGACCGGGCCTCGATCGCCGCGTTGTACGGCGAGCGGTAGGGCATCAGCGACACCCCGAACCCGGCGGGCACCCTGATTCCGGAGCCGGCCAGCCAGCCCACGATCTGATGGCTGTCCAGAACGAGACCCTGGCCCTGCCACAGCCGGGCCGCGCCACCCCATTTGACGAGATTGGCGAAGGGGATCACCTGCTCGGGGCGGGTGGCATTGACGGGGAGGAGGATCGAGTGCCGCATCCCGGCAGCCCTTTCGACGAGTGGTGGAGCGGATGACAGGGGGCGGTCAGCTCGGGGAAGGCGCGGACAGTTCCAGCGGGAGGCGCACACCGGCCGGGTCCGCGCCGCCGAGCAGGGCGCCGAGCATCAGGTCGGTGTCGCCCACGCCGGACCAGCCGAGCATGTAGCCGATCAGTGAGGTCCGGCCGGCCGCGCCCGTGAAGTAGCCGTCCTCGCGGATCCGGCCGAGGACCTCGGTCTGATGGGCGGAGGCCCGCTCGAACAGGTCCGCGCGTCCCAGGGTGCGGCCCGCGCCGATCAGGCACTGGACGACGCCGCTGCTGCCGTGGCAGACGGAGAGGTCCACCGCGCGGCCGGGCGCCAGGGCGGTGGCCCGCCCGACCAGATCGGCCAGCCGGGACTCGGTCAGCCAGTCCTCCCGGCCCGCCGCTGCGAGGATCTCCGAGCCGGCCAGCAGGAGGCCGGCAGCGCCCTTGCACCAGCCGTGCTCCGCCGGGACGCCGTCCCGCTCCCATCGGCCGATCAGCCAGTCCGCCGCCTCCTTGGCGGTGCGCTCCAGACCCAGAACGGATCCGGTCCGGGCGGCCGCCCAGCGCAGTCCCAGTTCCCCGTGGGCCAGGTCCGACCAGTGGGTGTCCCGCTCCCTGCCCAGGTGGGACAGGGTCAGGTCGGTGAGCCGCTCGACCGTCGTGGCGTCGGCGGGGAAGGAGGATCCGTCGCGGCGGAGACGGTCGAGCAGGACCATCAGCAGCCCGGCCGGGCCGTTGGAGAGGTCGGTCTCCAGCACGCCTTCCGCCGCACGGTCCTGGAGAGCCTGGAGCAGCCCGGCCAGCCGGGCGGACGCGGTCTCCGGGTCCTCGGGGCGGACCAGCAGCAGCGAGGCGGCCCCCGTGAACACCGACTCGGGGCGCTGCAGCAGCGCCTCGCCGTACTCGGCGAGCAGGGAGGTGAGCCCCCGGTCGGCACTGGCGGCGGGACCGGCCAGGCTCTCGTCACGGGCGGCGGCGCGGTTGAGGAAGGAGACCACGCCGGCCGAGTCGTGGAAGGAGACGAAGTTGCCCGGGGTGATGGTGGAGGCGTCGCGGTCCGGGCCGATGCCACCGACCCATCCGCACTCCTCCTGCCCGCCGGGAGCGGTGACCGGCACCCGCACCTCGGCGATCCGGCCGGCGATCGCCCGCCACCAGGCGCCGGGGCGGGCCCCGGCCAGCAGGTGCCCCCCGAAGACCCCGGAGGCCGAGAGCCCGCCGGGCGTGTCCTCGCCGCACAGCTCGCCGAAGCACTCCTCCAGCAGGAAGTGGTGGTAGGCGTCGGTGCGGGCCGCGTTGTGGGCGACGCCGCGCCGGGCGAAGTCCAGGGCGGTCGCCGAATACACCCCGGGTGTCGACCCGTCGACCGTGCCGAGCGCGTCGGAGTCGCCCCGGGTGACGAAGTACGGCACGTTGCCGCCGTGCAGCGAGGCGCGCTCCGCGTCCGCCGCGAAGCGCTCCGCCTCCGGGGACAGGTAGTCCTGGTGCATCTTCAGGAGTCCGAACAGCCGCTCGGCCTCCTCGGGGTCCACCAGGTACCTCGGGTGGGTGGAGGCGTCGATGAAGCGACCGTAGATCATGGTGGAGCGCAGCAGCAGCCGCACCGGCACCCCGGGGTGGGCCTCCAGGACGCGGGTGACGGCGCCGGCACGCAGGGCCGTCAGGGCCGCGCGGCAGCCGGCCAGGATGGCGTCGAACCACTCGGTGGCGATCAGGTGCGTCTCGCCCAGCCGGGGCACGTTGTCGCCCTGCCGGTAGTTGAAGGGCTCCCGTGACACCGCGATGGCGTCCGTTCCCGGGTCGCGGATCACGGCGCTGGTCATGGACGACGGCTGGTCGCCCGCCACCCCGACGCCCGCCATGATGAAGTCGACCGGCGAGGTCGGGTTCACCATCGGCACCAGCATCGTGGAGGCGACGGACAGCTTGGTGTGGTTCATCAGCGCGTCGGGGAGCGACTCGTCTCCCACCCCGGCGTCCGGCCGGAGCATGGTCTCGGTGTCGATGACGCACGGGTACTCGCCGCAGGCCAGCAGGTTCTCGTCGTGCAGGTCGGTGGCACCGATGGAGCCGAACAGCACCGCCAGCGCGCCGATCCGGTAGAAGTAGCGGCCGGGCTGGTCCGCCTCCTCCATGGGGGTCGGCACGGTGAACTCCTGCCAGCCGTGCGTGCCCACGGTGAGTGACCGGGGGACGCAGCGGGACAGCGGGTGCTCCAGGTGCGGGTCGACCGCCCGGTACAGGTCGCGGACGAAGTCGTCCGCGGTGAGCGGCCGCGGCTTGAACACCAGCCGGGTTCCGTTGGCCAGGTGCAGGATGTGGACCTGGCGGTTGTCGTTGTGCAGGTCGGAGCCGCTGGGCGAGATCGCGGACAGCAGGCGGCCTTCGTCGTCCGGCTCGCCGAGCAGTCCGGCCTCCGCAAGCAGCGGGCGGTCGTCGGCGAAGGCGGTGAGGAACTCACTGTAGGCGTCCAGGGAGTGCGACAGCATCGTGGCCAGCCGCCCCCGGAGCACCGGGTACTTCTCCAGCAGGGAGTCCGGGAAGCCGGGCTCCTCCAGACGGGCCGTGAAGCGGCGCAGAGCGGTGCCGGCCCCGGATTCCATCGGCAGGCCGAGGTGCTCCCGGAAGGTGTGGAACTCGCCGATGAGCATCCGGTAGGACTGGGTCTCCACCGTTTTCAGCATGGCCTCGTGGGCCTGGTCCAGCACGCTGTCGCGCCGGTCCGGGGCGGCAGCCCGCAGCAACGGCTCGCGCAGCTCCTGCTCCACCGCGGACCGGGGGACCACATGGGAGTAGAAGGGAAGGAAGGCCTCGATGGCCACCGTGCTCTCGCTCATGCCCCGGCACCTTCCACCAGCAGTTCGGCCGTCGGGCCGGCCCCATCGGCTGTCGCCGCGTACAGGTCCCGGTACACGCTGCCTCCGTCCATGAGTTCTGAATGTGTTCCTTGCTCGACGATCCGTCCCTGGTCGAACACGTAGATGAGGTCGGCGGTCTCGATCGTCGACAGTCGGTGCGCGATGACGATCTGGGTGGCGCCGATTCCCTCGATCAGCCGGGTCACCCGGCGTTCGTTGACCGTGTCCAGGGAGGCGGTGGCCTCGTCCATGACGAGGATGGACGGCCGTTGCAGGAGGGTGCGCACGATCGCCAGCCGCTGCCGCTGCCCCCCGGAGAAGTTGGAGCCCATCTCGGCGACCAGGGTCTGCAGCCCCATCGGCAGGTCGTCGAGGAAGTCCAGGATGCCGGCCTCGCGGCAGAACTCCCGGACGGTCTCCTCGGGGATGTCCTGGCCCAGGGTGAGGTTCTCCAGGATCGACCGGTTGTGCAGGTGGACCTCCTGCGGGATGTAGCCGATCACTCGGCGCAGGGAGTCCCGGTCGTACTCGGCGGCGTCCCGGTCGCCGAAACGGACCGAGCCGGAGGTGGGTTCGTGCAGGCCGCAGACGATCCGGGCCAGGGTGCTCTTGCCCGACCCGGAGGCGCCCACCAGGGCGACCCGGGCGCCGGCCGGGATGTTCATGGTGACGTCGCGGACGACCGCCTCGCTGTGCCGGGTGTAGCGGAAGGACACCTGGTCCAGTCGGACGGAAGCGGACGTCAGCTGCTTGCGCTCGCCGCCGGGGCCCTCGGGCTCGGTGCGGGTGATGTCGCTCAGGCGGGACATGTAGCGGCTGGTCTCGGTGAACTCCGCGTACGCCTGGAACACCGAGGTGGAGATGGCGAAGTAGGTGGCGGCGACGGTCTGTACCGCGATCGCCCCGCCGATGCTGATGGTCCCCCGGCCGACGAAGTAGAGGCTGGCGAGCAGCAGGAGCAGCGGCCCGAACATCTGGACGGTGGCCGCCACACCGGTCACCTGGCCCTGCTGCAGCCGCATCCGCGCCTTCATCGCGTCGAGGGAGGCGGCGTAGGTTTCGCGCCAGGTGTCCAGGTACTGGTCGGCGTAGCCCCCCATCTTGATGGTCGGGATGGAGACGATGGCGTCCAGCTGCAGTGACTGGCTCCTGCCCAGGTGGGTGATCTCCATGTCGACCGCCTCCAGCACCCGCAGTCGGGTGGCGGCCAGATAGCCGGCGTTGGCCAGCACCAGGGCGAGCGCCATCAGCCCGAGCCGCCATTCCACGTACAGCAGGTAGCCGCTGACGCAGACCATGGTGCCGACGTCCAGCACGCCCTGGGCGACCCGGGAGGAGAGCATGTCGCGGACGGCGTTGACGCTGCCGAGCCGGAAGAGCAGCTCGCCGGGCTGACGGGTGGTGAAGAACCGGTACGGCAGCGACAGCAGCCGGGTGAAGGCGTGGTCCATCAGATGCCGCCCGAGCACCGACACCAGCGAGGACAGCAGCAGGATCCTCAGAAGATGCAGCAGGTAGTAGCCGACGGCGGCGCCGGCCACCATGCCGATGACCCACAGATGGTCGCCGAGTTCCGTCCAGCCCGAGAACCGGTCCACGGACCATTCGGTGAGCAACGGGATCCCCAGCACCGCGGCGTAGGCGCCCATCGACAGCGCGCCGACACCGGCCATCCGGCGCCCCGCGCCGGCGGGCAGCAGGGGCATCGTCCGCCAGTCGGCGAAAGGCCGGCGACGCACCCGGCGGAACGCGGGCCCGGGCTCGGCGGTGAGGACCACGCCGCTGAAGTGCTGGGAGAGTTCGTCCGAGGTCATCCGGCGGCGCCCGACGGCCGGGTCCATGACGACGGCCTGTTCGCCGTCGAAGCTCTCCAGGACCACGAAGTGGTGGTCGTCCCAGAAGAGGATCACGGGCGCGTCGAACCGGGTGAGCGCGGCGACGCCCCGGGCGCTCAGCAGCCGGCTCCGCATGCCGCGGGACTCCAGGAACCGCGCGAGCTGCCGGGCGCTCAGGCCGTCCCGTCCCGCGTCCATGTCCTCGCGGACCTCTGAGAGGCCTTCGTCCCGCCCGTAGTAACGGAGCAGGGACACGCAGCAGCACAGACCGCACTCGGTCTGGGCGACCTGGGTGACGGCCGGCACGCGTCGCGCGGTCCGACGTGATTCCGGGCGAGCGCCCATGGCTACCGCACCTCCGGGTTGTGGGACGTCGGGCAGGGAGAGGGGCTTGCGTTGACGGGGCGTCGGACGGGGCGGGAGACCGGGAAGCCCGGCGCGGGCGTCGGACCTCGGTCCGGCCCACCCCACCCCGTCCGTCGTGACCGGCGCGGCGGTCCGGTTCAGCGGGCCGCGCGTATCAGAGCCGTCAAGGGCTTCAGCACTGGCTGGTGCACTTGGTGGTCGGGCAGGCGGAGGCGGACACCAGGGTCGCCACGGCGGTGACGATGGCGCAGCTCCAGGTGGTACCGCCGTACACGTCCGCCTCGCCCATCTCGACGAGCTCGAACTCGTCGTAGCCGCCGAGGACGTCGGCCTGCATCTTCTCCATGGTCTTCTCCTTCTCGTTTTTCTCCCGATACGCGCCCGGAAATCGTCCGGCGAAATACAGAACGCGTATCCTCCGCCTTCGGAGGACGACTCCCAGTCTGTCCGCATCCCATTCGTCGAACGCATAGACCTGACGCCCTCGTACGCACACGCTGAAATGCACCGTGAAATTCGACGGGCCCCCACACATTCGTGTGGGGGCCCGTCGACGCGATGTGAGGTGCGGAGAGCCCTCAGACGTCCCGCCGCACCGTCATCCAGTGTCCGAGTGCCACCGACCCCACCGTCCACGCGGCGAGCACGCCCAGCCCGGACCACGCTCCGAGCACCTCGTCGGCGCCCGGGCCGCGCAGCACCGTCCCCCCCGCCACATCCGGCAGGAACCGGGCCACCTCCCCGACCCCCGGTATGTTGCTCAGGATCGTGGAGACCATGAAGAACAGCGGAAGCAGAACGGACAGCGCCGCCGCGCCCGACCGCAGCAGCGTCGCCACTCCCATGGAGAACGCCACCAGCAGCGCCGTGTAGAGCACCGCCCCCGCCACATGCCCCGCCGTGGCGAGTCCCGTCGACACCCGGTGCTCCCCGATACCGCTCTGCACGATCAGGAAGGCCGGCACCACCCCCACCACCGCCAGCCCTCCGCTGACCAGGCTGACCAGACCCACCTTGGCGTAGTAGAACCGGACCCGGTCGGGGACCGCCAGCAGACTGCTCCTGATCGACCCCGACGCGTACTCGCCCGTCACCGCGAGAATCCCCATGATCACCAGAACGATCATCCCGAGCGGTACGACCGAGAGGCCGAGCCCGACCGGGTCGAACCCCGGCGCCGTCAGCTGCCTTTCGCCGGGAACCGTCCCGTAGACGAAGGCAAGTCCGATCATCAGGACGAGATAGACCGCCTGGGACCATTTCGGAGACCGCAGCGTCGTCAATTTGACCCATTCCGCGGCCACGGCGTGCTTCATCAGAACCCTCCCGTCGAAGCCCGGTATTCGGCGTATTCCTGGGTCAGTTTCATAAACGCCTCCTCCAGGGAACCCGAAGAAGCGGTCAGCTCGAAGACGGCGATGTTCTCCGCGCTCGCGACAAGCCCGACCTTCTCCACGGACACCCCGCTCACCGCCAGCGTCGCGTCGTCCTCCCGCACGCAATCGATGCCCTGCTCCCGCAGTGCCCGCCGCATCCCCTCCGGATCGGACACCCGGGCCACCACGGTCCTGTCCGCGTGCGCGGCGACGAACGCGTCCACGGGTGTGTCCGCGAGCAGCCGGCCCCGGGCGACGACCACCAGATGGTCGGCGGTCACCGCCATCTCGTTCATCAGGTGGGAGGAGACCAGCACCGTCCGCCCCTCCGCGGCCAGCCCCCGCATCAGCTCCCGGATCCACCGCACACCCTCGGGGTCGAGCCCGTTGACCGGCTCGTCGAACAGCAGCACCTCGGGGTCGCCGAGCAACGCCGCCGCGACGCCGAGCCGCTGCCCCATGCCGAGGGAGAATCCGCGCACCCTCTGCCGGGCCACCGCAAGCAGGCCGACCCGGTCCAGGACCTCCTCGGCCCGGGTGGCGGGCAGGCCGTGGGAGGCGGCCAGCACCCTCAGGTGGTCCCTGGCACTGCGGCCCGGGTGCACGGTCCTGGTGTCGAGCAGCGCTCCCACCCGGGTCAGCGGGCGCGTCAGGCTCCGGTAGGGGACGCCGAACACGGTGGCCCGGCCCGCGGTGGGCTCGTCCAGGCCGAGAATCATGCGCAGGGTGGTGGACTTGCCGGCGCCGTTGGGGCCGAGGAATCCGGTGACCTTCCCCGGGGTCACGGAGAACGACAGACCGTCGACGGCGACCTTCGCGCCGTACCGTTTGGTGAGGTTCTCGACCTCGATCATCACAGCACCTCTCGTCCATGGACGGTCATGACCGGACGGCCATGCCCACCGGCCCTCATACGGCTCCCGCCACCGGCTCCGCGTACAGCCCCGCGTACACGCCGCCCAGGGTCAGCAACTCCTCGTGCGTCCCTCGCTCCACGATCCGGCCGCGGTCCAGGACGTGGATCAGGTCCGCGTCCTGGATCGTCGCCAGCCGGTGCGCGATGACGATCTGCGTGGCACCGGTCTCCGCGATGATCCGGGAGACCCGCCGCTCGTTGGCGGTGTCCAGGGAGGCGGTCGCCTCGTCCAGGACGATGACCCGCGGCCGCTGCAGCAGTGTCCGCACGATGGCCAGCCGCTGCCGCTGCCCGCCGGAGAAGTTCGAGCCCATCTCGGACACCAGGGTCCGCAGCCCCATCGGCAGCTCCTCGACGAAGTCGAGGATCCCCACGGCCGCGCAGTACTCCCTGACCGTGGCCTCGTCGATGTCCTGGCCCAGGGTCAGGTTCTCGAGGATGGTCCGGTTGTGCAGGTGCACCTCCTGCGGGACGTACCCGATCTGCCCGCGCAGGAAGTCGGTCCGGTAGGCGCTCATGGGGCGGCCGCAGAACTCCACCGCCCCTCCGGTCGGCTGGTGGAGCCCGCAGACGACGCGCCCGACGGTGGACTTGCCCGAACCCGACGCGCCGACGAACGCCACCTTCGCGCCGGCCGGGATCTCCAGCGACACGCCCTCCAGCACCGGTCTGCTGTGCCGGGTGTAGCGGAACGACACCTCCCTCAGCCGTATCGAGGTGTCGGGGAGTTCCGTGAGGGACCCGCCCTCCGGCTCGCTCTCGTGCTCCGTGATGTCGCTCAGCCGGCTCACGTAGCGGGAGGTCTCGGTGATCTCCGTCAGCATCTGGAAGACGGACGTGCTCAGGGCGAAGAAGGTGCCCGCCACGGCCTGCACCGCGATGGCCGAGCCGATGGTCACCGTCCCCCGCGACACGAAGTGCAGGCCGGCCAGCAGCAGGGCCAGCGGGCCGAACATCTGCGTGGTGGCGGCGATTCCGGAGATCCAGCCCTGCTGGATCCGCATCCGGGTGCGCATCGCATCCAGCGAGGCGCTGTAGGTCGCCTCCCATTCGTCGGCGAACCGGCCGGCGTAGCCGCCCATCTTGATGGTGGGGACGGACACGATGGCATCGAGCTGCGTGGACTGGGAACGGGAGAGCAGCGCGAGCTCGGTGTCCGTCACCTCTTTCACCCGGTGCCGGCTCAGCCACAGGAAGCCGCCGTTCAGCAGGAACAGCGCGAGCGCCAGCAGGCCGATGCGCCACTCGGTGACGAACAGGTAGACGCCGATGCAGGCAAGGGTCCCCACGTCCAGGACGCCCTGGGCGATCCGGGAGGAGAGCAGGTCCCGGACGCTGTTGACGGTGTTCAGGCGGAACAGCAGCTCGCCGGGCTGCCGGGTGGCGAAGAACTTGAAGGGCAGGGAGAGCAGTCTCCTGAAGACATGGCTCATCAGGTGATGGCCCGTCACGGCGATCAGGCCGGCCAGCGCGGCGGTGCGCAGCATCCACAGCAGCAGGTAGCCGATCGCGGCGGCCGCCACCGCCCCCGCGATCAGCCCCGTCTGGGACAGGTCACTCCAGGCGTCGTCCCGGTCGACGGCCCATTTGGTCAGCGCCGGTATGCCCAGCACCGCCGCGTAGGAGCCCAGCGACAGCAGGGCGACCAGCGCGATCCGGCGCCCTGCCCGGGCCGGGACCAGCGGCAGCGACCTCCAGTGCCGGAAGGCGGGGAGGGACTGCCGGGTGAAGTCCGGGCCGGGGGAGGCCGCGATCACCACCTGGGAGAAGCCGGCCTCCAGCTCCTCGCGGGTGAGGCGCTTGCGGCCCACGGCCGGGTCCATCACCCAGGCCGTCGTGCCGTCGAAGCGCTCCAGGACCAGGAAGTGGTAGTCCTCCCAGAAGAGGATCACCGGCTCGGTGAAACCCCGCAGGGCCTCCACGCTCCGGGCCCGGAACGCCTTGACCTCCATGCCCCTCGATCGCAGGAACTCCGCGAGCTGCTTGGCGCCGAGACCGTCCCGGCCGGCTTCGAGGTCCTCCCGCACGGTCCGGAAGTCCTCGGTGCGCCCGTGATACTCCATCACCGCGACGCAGCAGCAGAGCCCGCACTCCGTCTGGGTGACCTGGGTGACGGAGGGAACCCGGCCCATCAGAGGGCTCCGTGCCAGATCGGCGACACCCGGGGGCGCGCGTCGTCGAGGCGGCCGAGCAGGTGCAGCAGCACGCCCGAGGAGCCCACCATGGCGCTGTCGGTGTGCGCGTAGCGGGAGCCTGTGTCGGCGAGTTTCTCCGCGACCACGTCGGGACCCAGCCTGCGCGCCTCGACGGCGGCGGCCCGCTCCAGCAGCTCCTGGTCGTCGCCGGCGATCCGGCGGACCACGTCGATGTTTCCGAGGTCGCCGTGGCACCAGGTGAGGTTGCGTCCGAAGCCCTGCCGGAAGGTGTTGTCGAGAGCCCCCTCCAGGCGCTCGGCGGCCCGTTCGTCCGCTGTCCGGGCGGTCACGGCGGACAGTGCCATGGCGATGCCGGCGGCGCCGTGGCACCAGCCGGTCGAGAACCGGCCCGGGAAGGCGGAGTTGGTGGACCAGTTCCGCTCCTGCGGCACGTGGAAGAACTCCAGGCGGTCCATCAGGACGCCGATGGCGGCGTCGACGCCTCCGGTGTGGCCGGGCAGCGTGGCGAGGGCGTGCAGGACGCCCGCGACGCCGTGCGCGAAGCCCGACTGCTCCCACCAGGAGCCCGACGGCTCCTCCACATGGCGCAGCAGCCGGCCGGTGAGCCCGTCGAGGGCCTTGAGGCTGTGGTCGCCGCCGATCGAGGCGATCATCGTGGCGATCCCGGAGATCCCGGAGATCACCTCCGGGGTGTTCTCGGGGCCGAGCTGTTCCACGACCAGCGGCACGGCGTCCTGTGCCGCCTTGACCCAGCCCGGCTCCCGCAGGATTCGCCCGGCCTCGCACAGGGCGAACAGCAGGCCGGTGGTACCGGTGTAGGCGCCGGCGCCGCTCTGCCGGATGCTGCGCAGCTCGTAGACGCCGTCGGTGAGGATGCCGGCGCTGCGCTCGAAGACCTGGCGTGCCACCCGCTCGTAGCGTTCGTCTCCGAAGTGGGCCGCGGCCGCGGCAAGGGCCAGCGCGGGGCCGGTGCGTCCGGTGTACAGGTCGTACCCCAGCACGCCGGAGGGCCAGGGCCGGGCGGCCTGCGCGGAGGCGAGCGGGCCGATCCAGGTGGCGGGAAGATGACCGTACTGGTCGGGGAGGCTGCCTGCGGTCAGGGCGTCGGCCAGCGACCGGGCGAGCCGCTCCAGGCCGGTGCGCTCCCCGGTGGCGGCTCGGCCGTTCCAGGCGGCCCCGCCGGAGAGGTGGTTGTCGGGGAAGCGGGAGCAGAAGGCCGAGTGGAGCAGCCGTAGCTGCCGCCTCACCGCCTGCTCGTCGAGCGCCCCGGCCTTGGCGAGCGCCCGGGAGAGCGGGGTGCGCTCGAGCCGGACCCCGGTGTCCTCGCCGTCGCAGTCGTGGACGGTGGTGCCGGTGGCGGGCACGGTGAAGTAGGGGACGTCGCGTTCGGCCATCTGCCGCAGCTCCGAGCCGACCAGCCTGCGGTCGGAGAACCGGGAGGGGATGGCGATCCTGTGGAGCAGGGCCTGGGCGAGCGCCGGGTCGGCCATCGCGGCGGCGGAGGCTGCCATCCGCAGGATCTGTGCGTACTGCGACGTCGGGTTGTGGATGTAGCGCAGGCGCATGGCCGGGGCGAGCCGCTCCAGCAGGGTGGTCCACCAGGAGGGCCGGCGCATCACCGCCTCGCAGACCTGCCGGAACCCGTCGGCCATCTGTCCGGCGAGCCCGTGGATCTCCTGTTCGGTGCTCTCCCGGACCACGGTGGAGCGCTGCCCGGACGGGCGCGCCTGGAGGTGTACCCGGATCCGGTCGGTGAAGGGGTGCTCGAAGACCATGGTCTTGAAGGGGGAGACGCCCTGGTTGTCGCCGCCGAGGAATCCGAGGTCGACGTAGCCGGAGTCCTCGCTCTTGCCGGCCAGGACCAACGGGAGGATCCCGATGCCGTAGACGCTGCGGCCGATCTCGTCGTACGCGTTGCCCTCGGCCTCCGGGGTGGGGCCGGTGTGCACCCGGGAGGGGTGCAGCAGCGTCTCGAGATCGATGGCCACCGGGCCCAGGCGGGTGGGCAGGATGTTCTCGAAGTGCATGTCGCGCGCGTCCAGCAGGTAGAACACGGCGGCCAGTTGTCCGCAGGCCCGCATGAACGGGACGCTGAATCCGCCGATGTCCTCCTGTTCGACGTACTCGACGTACCCGTACCCGTCGCGCACCAGGGTGCGGGCGGCCGGCAGTGCGCAGTCGGCCTCCGCGTTGACGCGCTCGACGACCGTCTCGAAGGCCGCCTCGCAGGAGACGTCCCGCGGCTTGTAGACCAGGCGGGCCCCGGAGGCGAACGTCAGGATGCTCACCGCCCTGCCATGGGCGTGCGCGTCGCCGTCGGCCCCGCCGATGGACAGCAGCGGGTCGCCGGGGGCGATGCCGGAGAACCGGAAGACCTCGTCCCGGTCGGCGTGGAGGCGCCGGACCAGTTCGCGCGCGGCCTCGCGGGTGTTGCGCACCAGATGGCCGGCCGCGGAGCGGAGCACCGGGAACGGTTCCAGGGCGTCGCTCCACGCCCGGGTGACGAAGTCCTGGTAGCGCTCATGCGGGGTCGCTCCCCGCAGCAGCCCGTCGGTGGAGGCCTTGTTGACCGCGGCGACCAGGGTGCGGGTCGCCACGTCGCGGAGCCGGGCCTCGGCCCGGCCGAGTACCTGGAGCGCGAAGGCGTCCAGGTCGGCGACGGCCTCCGTGAGGTCCTCGGGGAGGAGCCTGCCGGCCGCCGGCAGCGCCAGGCGTCGGATCACGCGCTGGAACGGATACTCCTCCGGCTCCTGCGACCAGGCGAGCGCGGCCGGCGAGGGGGCCTCTGGAGCGACGTCGGACAGCGCCGAGAGCTTGACGTGGACGGCGGGCGCGAAAACGCCGAGGGGCTCGATGGTTTCGCGGATTTCGACGCTGTCGAGTTCTGGGTAGAGATTCGCGGGCGAGATCAATGCTCCGGCTCCCTGCGCGGAAGATGATAGATTTCCACGTTGCGCCGGGGGCGGGGAGCATGAGCCGCTCCCCGCCCCCGGTCCGTGCCAAGCCCTTGGGGCTCAGTTGCAGTTGGGCTGGCACTCCTTGGTCAGCGTGCACCAGCCGCCCTGGTTGCCGAGGAAGTCGGAAAGCGAGAACGTGTTGGTCGAGCACGCGCCGTAGGCGACGCCGTCGAAGTCCTGCTCCGCGATCTCCTCGATGAGCGAGATGTCACCGTCGTAGTTGTTCATGTGAATTCACATCCAATCCGGCCGCATATATCCGATGGGCCATTCTGCGGAAGACTTCGACCCATCCCTCGTCGCCCGGCTGAGCGACGAGGGAAAGCTATGCGTGCCGATAGTCCGTCCACAACCCATCGGTTGCCCACGGGATCACTGAAATGCGTTTTCCGCGATGCCGATGGAGCGCGCACCGATGCCACTGACCTGCGACTTCGATGCCATATGGCCGAATCCTGCCAGGGTGCTGGCAACTTGGTGCAGTTCATTTCCCAGGGGATTCGCGCGCGGTCGTATGCGCGACCGGATGCAATGGATATGCGCGGCGAATAGGGGGTCGAATGCGATCGGCCAATTTCTGCTCGGCGATACTTTCACGGTCGTGGATCGTCCCCGCTTCGCCCTCGCCGTCCCGAGGTCAGTCGGGCGGTGGTGCCAGATCGCCGCGCAGCCGCCGGGCGCGGAGCGCCAGCTCCAGTTCGAAGCGGCGGTCCGGGTCGTCCAGGTCGTCGCCCCACAACTCACGGAGCTGCCTCAGGCGGTAGCGCACGGTCTGCGGGTGGACTCCCAGCCGGGCGGCCACCTCGGGCGCACCACCCCGCGTCTCCAGCCAGGCCAGCAGCGTCTCGGCGAGTCGATGGGCGTGCGCCGGGCCGCCGGCCTCGTCCAGCTGCGCCAGCCGGCGCCGCGCCAGATCATCGATCAGCTCACCCGCGGGCAGCAGCACCAGGGCTTCGACGTGCTCGCCGCAGTGCAGGAGCCGCCCCCGCGGCAGCAGCCCCTGCTCGATCATCCCGACAGCGGCCTCCGCCCAGCGCAGTGACGTGACGGCCTCCGCCAGGGGGACCGACGGGCCGATCGCCCCGGACCAGCCGGTCACCGCCCGGTCCAGCAGCTCCGCGCGCCCGGGGGCGTCCGGGTCCGGTACCACCAGACGCGGCTGCGCGCCTTCCATGTCGAGCAGCATCTCGTCGCCCACGGCAGGGGCGACGGCCTCCTGTGCGGGGCGGAGCAGCACCGCCACCGCGACCTTCCCGGGCAGCTGCCAGCCCAGGCCGGCCGCGCGGTCGGCGAGCAGGGCGGTCGGATCCGTGCGGTGTTCGGTGAGCAGGAGATCGACGAGAAGCCGTTGCAGGCGCAGGCGCTCCCCGGCCCGGCGGGCGACGGCTTCGGCGTAGCCGCGTACCGACTGGGCCACCATGACGTCGAGGTACTCGAAGGCCGACTCGGCCAGTTCGTACATGGCCGAAGGCGGGATGTCGACCTGCTGGCCGACCTCCGCCATGCGCCGCCAGGAGAGGCGGACGCCCAGCCGGTAGATCCCCTGCAGGGAGTCCAGGCTGCGCCCTTGGGAGACCTCGCCGCGGCCGAAGTCCCGGAACAGCTCCGGGAGGGCACGCGGCCGGTCCGACCCCGTGGTCATCTGTTCCACGAAGAGCTCGAGGGCGTGCCGGATGGCCACCAGGGCCTTCGGTTCGCCGGACTCGTCGGGGAGGAGCACCAGGCCCGGATACTCCCGCCGGATCTCGGCGAGGATGTCCTGGGCCAGTTCGGGGACCTGCTCCAGGGCGCGGTCGGCGAACTGCTGAATCCGTTCTCGTGGCACGTCGTGCCACGCTGACGACGTTTCCACCACACCGCTCCTGGGCGTCCGGTCCGTACGCGCTCGGTCTGCGGGCCGCATGTTCCACGCTAGCCCGCGCCGGAGCCGGCCGTGCGGGATGTGTCGCCCGTGGGCGGTTCGGGGAACGTGACGAGCGGCACATTGCGCTGCTCGGGTGTGGCGTCGAGTGCGGCGACGATTCCGAAGGCGGCGCCCGCGGCCAGGAGGACGGCGGCGACGCAGGTCAGGAAGGCGGCAAGCAGTCTGGGCATGGGGATGATCGGCCTCTCGGTCATCGAGGTCTGTCACCCAGCGCGCCGGCCCGGTCCGGCGCCGCCAGTATGAGAGGCGCATTGACAGGTGGTCAAGAGCCGCCTAATTTCGCCGCCACAGGACTGTTACTCCCGGGTACGCATTCTCGCCCCGGTCAGGCTGCACCCCTTGTGTGCGCCTCCTTCCCCCACGGCCCACGAGCCCCCTCGCACGTCGCGCCCGTATTGGAGTACCTGCATGCGCCGTTCAATATCACCTTTGTCCCTGATTCTGCTGGGTGCCGGAGTCTTCCTGCTGGTGCTCACCCAGCTGCTGGTCCGGTACGTGGAGCCGCGCGCCAAGCGCACACCGACCGATGTGGACTCCACGACGGTCTTCAGCGGTCAGGGCAGCTACTTCGACACCGGGTCCGTCGCCGAGGTGGACGGCCAGACGCTCACGATCACCCGTCATGTCCTGGGGGACGTCGCCGCCGGTGAAGACAGTGGGCACGCGATCTGGGACGTGTCGACCCAGATCGACTCGCCGAAGACGCTCGCGCTGGGCGACCCGCGCAAGTCCTTGCAGTGGACCACCGAACGCTGGGTGACCGACCGCCGGACGAACCTGCCGGTGCGCTGCTGCGAGGAGAGGCCCGAGTTCGAGGGCGAGGCCTATCTGAAGTTCCCGTTCGACGTCGAGAAGCGCACTTACTCCTGGTGGGACAGCACCCTGGGCGCCACCGTGCCGCTGGAGTTCGAGAAGGTCGCGAAGGTCGACGGGCACGAGGGCTACCGCTTCGTCGGCAGGGTCGAAGCCACCCCGACCGGCACCCGTCTGGTGCCCGGCGTGCTGGTGGGCAGCTCGAAGGGGGGTCAGGTCCTGGCGGAGGAGTGGTACTCCAACGCGAGGATCGAGCTGACCGTGGACCAGCGCACAGGCCGGATCATGAACGCGCTGATCGCGCCGAAGAAGACGCTGCGGGCCCCGGGTTCGACGACGGACGCGGTCACCCTGCTGGCCAGTGAGGGGTTGGAGTTCACGGACGCGACCCGGCGCGAGCAGGTCGCGCTGGCCTCCGACGACGGCGGCCGGCTGGAGCTGCTCGGCGAGACCGCGCCGCTCGGGGGCGGCGTGGCGGGCGGTCTGCTGGCGGTCGTCGGCGCCGTGCTGCTGATCCGCGGTCCCCGACGGGGCCAGCACTCAACAGAGTGAGCGAAACGGGCCCGTCCAAAGTCCCGAAATTGTCATCTGCGTGAGTAGCCGGAACGAATGCTTGAACGAACACTGATGTTACCCCGCGGTAGGGCCACCGTGTCCGCTTGAACCGGCCGCCACCCTCGGCCGCCTGCCACCGCGGTGCCCGCAGTACCCGTACCCACAGCTCCTGTACCTGCAGCTCCTGTACCCACAGCACGCCGTACGAGCCAGCCCAGCGCTTCATCCCCGGAAGCCCGGCACACCCTCATGCGTATCCCCCTGCGCATCCCACCCACAGCCGCCGAGTTGGAGCACCCCTATGCCCCAGCGCTCGTCCGCACTGGCCCCCGGCCAGGAGGACTCCCCTCCCGTCCCCGCTCACGCACGCACCGGCAGCGTCACCGACCCGCTCGCCCCCGCCCCGCACACCGCGTCCTCCGGGGCGCCCGTGCCGCGTCGGATCACCTTCCTCGCCCGCCGCGACCTGGCCAACCGGGCCGCCGGCGGATCGGAACTGCTCATCGACCGGATAGCCGACGGTCTGACCGCCGACGGCCACGATGTCACGCTCGTGTGCGGAGGCCCGGCCGCCGCACGCGACTACCGGGTGGTCTCCGCGGGAGGCGACGCGAGTCACTTCCTGCACGCCAGGTCGACCGTCGCCCGCGAGGTCGGCACGTGCGACCTGCTGGTCGAAGTCTGCAACGGCATGCCGTACCTGGCACCGCTGTGGCACCGCGGACCCACGTTGTGCCTGGTCAACCACGTACACACCGATCTCTGGCAGATGCGTTACCCGGGCCCGGCGGCACGGCTCGGACGCAGACTGGAGCACTGGGCACTGGCCGGCACCCATCGCGACAACCTGATGGTGGCCGTCTCCGAGTCGACCGCCGCCGAGCTGCGCGCCATCGGCGTGGCACCGGACCGCATCCGGATCGTCAACAACGGCGTCGAAGAACCCGCCCCCCTGCTGCCCGAGGCGAAGGAACCGCTGTTCCTGGCCGTCGGCCGACTCGTGGAGTACAAGCGAGTCGACCTGCTCCTACGGCTCTGGGAGCGGGTGCGCCCCATCACCGGCGGCAGGCTCGTCATCGTGGGGGACGGCCCCGAACGGGAGCGCCTCGAAGCCATGGCCGGCCCCTCCGTGACGTTCGCCGGCCGGGTGTCGGAAGCCGAGAAACACCGGCTGATGTGCGAGGCGTGGCTGCTGCTGCACCCCTCCCTCGTCGAGGGCTGGGGCCTGGTCGTCACCGAGGCGGCCGCGCGGGGCACCCCCGCGATCGGATTCGACATACCCGGCCTGCGCGACTCCATCGAGGACGGGGAGACCGGGGTGCTCGCCCGCGGCGAGAGTTCGTTCGCCGCCGCGTGGTGTGCCCTGTCCCTCAGTGCCGAGCGGCGCGCGGCCATGGGGCGTGCCACGGTGCTGCGTGCCAAGCGCTTCCGATGGAGCGCGACGGTCCGTCAGTTCCGGGCGGTCGCGGCCGAGGCCGTGGCCCGCACCGCGTCCCCCGGACACGGCAGGAGCGTCCATGGCTGAGACCACCGAACGCGAGCCCGGAGCTCCACCGGCCGACGAGACCGCGCACGGCCGAAAGGACCCGTCGGCGGGCACCCCCGAACAAGGCTTCAAAGACCCGTCGTTGAGGCGGTCGGCCGCGCTCTTCCGAGCGTTCATGCGCGAACCCAGCGACCCCGAGCGGTGCTACACCCTGCTCGCACGTGACTCGGTCGCCCAGGTGGCACGCCATGTCGACCTGGCCGGCAAGATCGTCGTCGACGTCGGCGGCGGCAGCGGCCACTTCACCGAGGAGTTCCGCCGCCGGGGCGCACAGAGCTACCTCTTCGAGCCCGACCCGCGGGAGCTGAACGCCCGCGGCCGTACGACCGAGGACGCGGTCCTCGCCGACGGATACCTGCTGCCGCTCGCCGACGGCGTCGCGGACGTGTGCTTCTCGTCCAACGTGCTCGAGCACGTGTCGGATCCGCAGACGTTCATCAGCGAGATGGCGCGGGTCACCCGACCCGGCGGACTGATCTACCTGTCGTTCACCAACTGGCTCTCGCCCTGGGGAGGTCACGAGACCGCGCCGTGGCACTACCTCGGAGCGGAGCGGGCCCGCGCGCGCTACGAACGCCGCACCGGCCGCGCGGCCAAGCACACGCTCGGGGAGAACCTCTTCCCCGTCCACATCGGCTCCACCCTGCGGCACGTCCGCGGTCGCGACGACGTGCGGGTCGTGACAGCGCGGTCACGCTACTGGCCGTTCCTCGCGAGCACGATCACCCGGGTGCCGGGACTCCGCGAGATCGCCACCTGGAATCTGCTGCTGATTCTCAGGCGAAGCCCATGAGCATGCGAAGCGAGGAACGGTCATGACCACTACGGTCCAGGCGCCCACCCGGGTGCCGCAGCCCGGCCCCACGCCGACGGAGGCGTCCGGCGAACCACGCGGACGCCGCCTGCTGTTCGGCTTCTGGGCCCTCGTCCTGGTGGCGTTCCTCTCGGTGTCACCGGGGAAGACGACGTTCGAGACCAAACTCGGCGTCGCCCTCGACCCCTGGCGCTTCCTCGGCGACCTCGGGTCGCTGTGGAACGGGAACGTCGGCCTCGGCGGCATAGCGAACCAGTACGTCGGCTACGCCTTCCCCGCACTCCCCTACTACGGCCTCATGGACCTGCTGCAGGTGCCGGTCTGGCTGGCCCAACGGCTCTGGCTCTCGGTCATCGTGACCGCCGCCTTCTGGGGCGCGCTCCGGCTCGCCGAGCGGCTGCGCGTGGGGACGCCCTCGTCCCGGGTCCTCGGCGCCGTCGCCTACGCGCTGTGGCCCACCTTCACGATCGTCATCGGCTCCACCTCCGCCGCCGCGCTGCCGGGTGCCCTGCTGCCCTGGGTGCTGCTGCCGCTGACCTCCGCGGCGTACAGCCCCCGGAAGGCCGCCGCACGGTCGGCCCTTCTGATCCCCTTCATGGGCGGCGTGAACGCCGCCTCGACTCTGGCCGCGCTGCTGCCCGTGGGCCTGTACCTCCTCAGCCGCCCGCCCGGCCGGCGCCGGCGCGCGCTGCTCGGATGGTGGATTCCGGGCGTCGCGCTCGCCACCGTGTGGTGGGTGGTGCCGCTGCTCCTGCTCGGCGCGTACGGCGAGAACTTCATGCCGTACGTCGAGCAGGCCGACACCACCACCGCCACCATGTCCGCGACCGAGCTGCTCCGCGGCGCCGGCAACTGGGTCGCCTATCTGAACTTCGGTGAGGCGTGGCTGCCCGCCGGCTGGACCGTCGCGACCTCCGTCGTCACCGTCCTCGGCTCGGCGTTCGCCGCGGCACTCGGCCTCGCCGGCCTGGCGCGGCGGGACCTCCCGGAGCGCCGCTGGCTGGTCCTGACCGTCCTGGCCGTCGCCCTCATCACGCTCGCCGGGTACGGCGGATCCTTCGGCGGTCCCTTCCACGGCGCCGTCCAGGACTGGCTGAACGGGCCGCTGAAGCCGTTCCGCAACATCTACAAGTTCCAGCCGGGACTGGCCCTGGCGCTCGTCCTCGGCCTCGCTCATCTGGCAGCCGTGCTGCCCGAGAGCAGAGGCTCTCACGCACTCCGCGGCCGCCGCTGGGTGACCGCCACCGCGGCCGTGCTCGTACTGCCCGGTCTGGTGCTCCCGTACGTCAACGGCTCGATCCTCCAGCCCGGGGCGTTCACCAAGCTGCCCACCCACTGGGAGAAGGCCGCCGGCTGGCTCAAGGACAACGCCCGGGACAGCAGGGCCCTGGTCGTCCCCGCGACGGCGCACGGCATCTACACCTGGGGCTCCCCCATCGACCAGCCGTTCGACGTGCTGGCCGAGACCCCCTGGGCACAGCGTGACTTCGTCCCCTTCGGCACCCCCGGAGCACGCCGTATGACGGACGCCGTCGAGCAGGCGCTGCTGTCCGGCGCCGAGGTCCCGGGCCTCCGGGCGTACCTTGCCCGGGCCGGCATGCACGAGGTGGTCGTCCGCAACGACCTCGACCCCGACCAGATCGGCTACGTCCCCCCGCAGACGGTGAAGCGGACCCTGGAGTCGTCCGGCTACCGCAAGGTCACCGGATTCGGCCCGCTGGTGACCGGCGGACGCATCGCCGCCGGCACCCCGCTGCAGGTGCAGGGGCTCTACCCCCGGCTCCAGGCCGTGGAGATCTACCAGCCGCGGGACGCCGGGCGGCCCGGCAGAGTCGGTGTCTCGGCCGTGGCCGACACGGCCGTGGTCAGTGGCGGACCCGAGGCGCTGCTCCAGCTGTCCGCCGATCCCTCGATGACCGGCCGTCCGGCCGTACTGGCCGGGGACACGCTTCCCAAGGGCGTCGTCGCACCGGTGAAGGCGGTCGCGGACGGGCTGCGCCGGGCCGACACCCGGTTCGGCCTGGTCAACAACAACACCTCGTACACCTACACCGCGGACGAGCGCAATCACTCCGGCAGCCTGCAGAACCCGGGCGAGAGCCCGAAGCAGATCCTGCCGTCGGAGGGCGCCGGTCACCAGACGACGGCGGTGCTGCGCGGCGCACGGGCCGTGACGGCCTCCAGCAGCGGCAACTGGCTGTTCCACCTGCCGCAGTACGACCCGGTGAACGCCTTCGACGGGAACCCGGACACCGCGTGGGCCGAGGGCAGCCCGGGCGAGCCGGTCGGACAGTGGCTCCGGGTGGACTTCTCCCGGCCGACCGACCTCCCGGCCTCCCTCCGGCTGACGCCCCTGCCGGGCGACGCGATGCGCGCGGCGCCCACCCAGGTGCGGATCGAGACCGACCGCGGTTCGGCCGACAGCCCCCTGCGGACGGACGGCCTGCCGCAGACCGTCAGGGCTCCCGCCGGCGAGGCCTCCTGGATGAAGATCACCGTCCTCGCCGCGCAGCAGGCGCGCCCGGGGCTCTCCGGCGTCGGATTCTCCGAGGTGTCGATCCCGGACGTGCAGGTGACGCGTCTGCTGGAGCTGCCCGCCGACGCGGAGAACACCGACGCGGAGGCGACCGTGTACTCCCTGCACCGCGGTACCGACGCGGGCGGCCTGTCGCCCGCCTCCGCCGAGGTGGGACTGCACCGGCGGTTCAGCACCGAGGAGCCGGGCGAGTACCGGGTGTCCGCGCGAGCCGTCGCCGTGCCCGGCGGCGCGCTGGACGAACTGCTCGACCGTGCGGCCCCCGGATCGAAGAACCGGCTGACGGCCGCCGTGGACTCCACCGGCCGCAACGGCACGTCATTCGGTGCCCGCAACCTGGTCGACGGCGATCTGACGACCGCCTGGATCGCCGGCGACCGGCCGGTCGTCCATCTGAGCTGGCCCGCGATGAAGAGGATCGACGAGATCGTCCTCGCGCCGGCGGGCGGGGTGTCCACCCGGCCCGAGCAGGTGATGATCAGCTCCCCGCACGGCGCCGCGGTGGCCGACGTGGACGAGAACGGGCGGGTCCGCTTCCCGGCGATCGAGACGAACCGGCTCGACATCTCCCTCACCAGGGTCGCGCCGCTCACCGTTCACAACCCGGTGGCGAACGCGCAGTTGCAACTGCCCGTCGGGCTGAGCGAGGTGCACGTTCCCGCGCTGGCCGATCTGCGGGTGCCGCGGCCGAAGCCGTCCGCCCGCTTCTCACTGCCGTGCGGTGAGGGCCCGGACCTCGCCGTGGGCGGTGTCCTGCACAAGACGAAGGCCTCCGGGCTCGTCCGGGACCTCACCGAGCGACGCCCCGTCACCGTGACCCTCTGCGCGGGCGAGGAGAGGGACGGCACCCTGGAGCTTCCGTCCGGCGATCACGAGGTGGAGGCGGATGACGCGGGCCCGCTGGCGATCACCGACGTCACACTGACCCGCGGCACCCCGCGGGCCATGGACGGAGCGGCGGGCCGTGAGGCCACCGTCACCAGGTGGTCCGACGACAGCCGGACCGTCTCGCTGTCGGCGGGTACGGGCGAGGCCGTCTACCTGCGGACCCACGAGAACGCCAACGACGGCTGGAAGGCCACCCTGGACGGCACGGCCCTCGAGCCGGTGCGCCTCGACGGCTGGCAGCAGGCCTGGGTGATCCCGGCCGGTGCCTCCGGCACGGTGACCATGGAGTTCGAGCCCTCCGGTTCGTACCGGACAGCCCTGGTCGGCGGTGCGCTCGCGCTCGTCGCCCTGGCCGCCCTGGCCTTCGTGGGTCGTCGGCGCGACGACGGTGGCACCGACGACAAGCTGCCCGAACCGGCGGCCTCGGGGATGCTCCTCGGAACGCTGGTGCTGACCGCGGTCGTCGCGGTGGCGGCGGGGCCCCTTGCCCTGGTCGTGCCCGTGCTCGCCGTGGCGGCGCGGTTCCGGCCGGATGTGCTGGTGCGGACCGCGGCGGTGGCGATGGGCGGCGCCGGCGTCGTCGCGGCCCTGAGCGCCGGGGATCCGGTCGCCGACGGGACCGGCGCGTTCAGCGGCCTGGCGCAGGTGCTCACGCTGGTGGCCCTGTCTGCCGCGCTGGTGACGGCCGTACGGCCGACGGCAGCCGCCGGGCACGGGGACGACGACGGGCACGGAGGCGACGACGGAGGGGCAGACGGCCACGGGCATGAGGACGACGGCGGGTCCGCCGCGCCGGAGGCCGGACCGGTGGTCACGGCCAGGCCGCGAAGCACCGGCCACGGGCACCGGCCGGAGCAGCCCCTCCGGCGGCCGGAGGGCGGTGGCCCCTCGTGACCGATCCGTGCACCGCGGCCGGGCGGGGGACCGCCGCCGAGAAGGCGACCGCCGCCGGGAGAGGGGCCGCCCCTGAGAAGGCGACCGCCGCCGGGAGAGGGGCCGCCGCCCCTCCCGGCAGGGTCCGGATTCCCTTTCCGACCGTCGACGAGGTGTCGCGGCACTGCCTCAGCGACGACGAACCGGAGAGCGTGCACATCGAGGTCCACCTGCCCGGCAGACTGGACCCGGTACGGCTGCGGGCCGCGTTCCAGCAGGCCCTCCTCACCCACCCCCGGGTGCTGGCACGCGAAGTGCCCGGACGTGGGCACCGGCGGTCCTTCGCGTGGGAGCTGACCGGTCGACCGGACGGCGATCCGGTGGGTTTCGCGGGGCCGGGACCCGACGCCTTGGCGCGGGCACGGGTCCGCGCCCTGACGGAATGCCCACCGCTCACCCTGGTGCCGCCGATGCGCCTGGAAGTCGTCCAAGTGGAACAGAGCGGGACCGTACTGCTGCTGACGTTGCATCACACCGCTCTCGACGCCCCGTCGGGGCTGCGGGTGCTCGCCACGACCGCCGAACAGTACGGCGGCACGGCAGCCCTGTCGGTTCCCGGTCGGGTCCGGCCGCAGCGCTCGGGGCCGGCTCCCAGCGGGTCCGGTGCCACCGGCCGCACCGTACGGGCGCGGCCCGTACGGGTCGCGCCGGACTCCCGCCCCGGGCCGGTACGCGCGCGTGCCGTGGGCAACGGCATGGTCCAGGCGGACCTGCCCGTTCCGCGGCGCGCGCCACGAAACGGAGGCCTCCCGCCCTGGACCGTCAACGACCAGCTCCTCGTCGCCACCTCACTGATGGTGGGGCGCTGGAACGTCTCTCGGGGCCGGCCGGCCGGTCCCGTACGGCTCACGATGCCCGTGGACGACCGTCCGCGCGGCACGGACATGCCGATGGGCAACGGAACCCGGCTCGTCGAGGTGGCCATGACCTCCGAGGACCCGCGCGACACGGAGCTGCTGCTCGGTGAGCGGCCGGACCCGGAGGCCGTCGCCCGGCTGCTGCGCACCACCGCACGGCGCACCCGCGCGCTGAAGTCGGCCGACGGCGCCCCCATGGGCGCGGGGGCGGGCCTGCTGACCGCACCGCTGCTGCCGGTCGGCGTCCGGGGCGTGCTCACCCGTGGCGCACGGCGGGCGGCGGCGCCCTGGACGTCGACGGCGCTGGTCACCAACATCGGACGCGTGCCGTACGCGCTGGACTTCGGCGACGCGGGACGGGCGACGGCCGTGTGGTTCTCCGCACCGGCGCGGATGCCGCGGGGACTCAGCGTGGCGGCCGCCTCCACCGACGGGCGACTGCATGTGACGTTGCGCTGGTCGCGGGCGCTGCTCGGTGACGCGGCGGGCGCGGAACTGGCGGGCCTGTTCGCGGAGTCGCTGTCGGCGACCTCCCTCCCCCGGACCGGGGACGACACCCCGCGTCCGGACACGACACCGGTGGGAACCCGCTCCACCCCGGACAACCACAAGAGGCCGTCATGACCACCTCAGCCAACGTCGCGGCAGCCACCGACTCGGCGGTGGCCGAGCCGGAAGCAGCCGACTCGGAAGCCGCGTCTCAAGTAGCCGGGCCGGAAGCCGCGTCGGACGTAGCCGAGTCGGAGGAAGCCGGTAAGTCGTCCGCCACGGAGGCGACTTCGCCGGCCCCGCGCGCCCCCGGGCTCCGCGACTTCTACGAGAACCCCACCGTTCCCGTCGCCTCCGGGGAGGCCCGGACCCTGCGACAGGCCCGGATGCTGGCCGACGCGCTCGGCTCCGTGGGACCCGGCCGCCCGGCCGCGACCGTGCTCGACGTGGGCTGCGGGGACGGTTCGGCGGGCGCGATCGCGGCCCGCGTACTCGGCGGGCACCGCGTCGTGGGGATCGACTGGTCGCAGGACGCCCTGCGCCGGGCGGCCCCGCGCCTGAGCCAGGTGGTCCGCGGCGAACTGACCGGCTGCGGGCTGCCGTTCGCCTCCGGAAGTGCCGACGCCGTCCTGTTCAGCGAGGTCGTCGAGCACCTTGTCGACCCCGACAGCGCCCTCGACGAACTGCGCAGGGTCCTGCGCCCCGGCGGGCATCTCATGCTCTCCACACCGAACCTCGGCGCCTGGTACAACCGCGCTCTGCTGCTCGCCGGAGTCCAGCCGGTGTTCTCCGAGGTGAGTCTGCGGGGCATCCACGGCAGACCGGGCAGCGAGGTCGTGGGCCATCTGCGGCTGTACACGGCACGCGCGTTGCGCGCGTTCGTGGCCGCTTCCGGGTTCGAGGTGGTGAAGCTCGCCGGCGCGCCGTTCCACGGAGTCCCGCGCCCGCTCCGGCCGCTGGACCGGCTGGCCTGCGGGGCGCCGTCGCTCGCGTCCATCCTCCTCGTGCATGCGAGAAAGGTGTAGACCGTGGTGTGGGGTGTGGCCGCCGCGCTGGTGGCGAACGTCCTGTACAGCACCGGCTTCGTCCTGGAGAAGCGGGCGCTGGCCGGCATGCCGCCGTTGAGCGCCGCACGGCCGGGCCGGGCCCTCCTGCTGCTGGCCGGCCGGCCCTTGTGGATCTGCGGGGCCGTGGCGCTCGCCCTGGGCTTCGCCGCGCAGCTGGCCGTCTACCGCACCCTGCCGATCGCCGCCGCCCAGGGCCTGTTCCTGTCCGGTCTCGTCCTCCTGCTCGTGCTCTCGTCGCTGGTGCTCGGCGAGCGGCCCTCCGGCCGCGAGCGGCGTGCGGTCGCCGTCATCGGTCTGGCGCTCGTGATGGTGGTGGCCTCGCTGTACGAGACCAGCGAGGAGATCAGTCGTACCGCTCCCACCGGAATCCTGCTGGCCCTGTGCCTGCCGACCCTCGCGGCCGGCCTCGTGCTCTACACGGCCGCGGAGCGGCGCGCCCGCCGGCGGCATCGGCAGCCGACCACCGGAGTGGCCTACGCGGTCGCCGTCGGCCTGATCTACGGCGTCAGCTCGCTCGCGATCAAGGGCGTCTCCGGGCATCTGGACACCGAGGACCTCATGGGCTCCGTGCCCGCCGTGCTGGCCTCCCCGTACCCGTACCTCCTGCTGTCGACAGGCGTCAGCGGACTGGTGCTGTCGCAGACCGCCCTGCAGCGCTGCCGGGCGTCGCTGATCGTCCCGGTGTGCTCGACGGTGAGCTGCGTGTTCTCCATCGTGAGCGGCACGATCGCGTTCGACGAGCCGCTGCCCGAAGACCCGTTGCGGCTGTTACTGCGTCTCGGCGGCACCGTACTGGCACTGACGGTCCTGCTCACCCTGCCGAGACACGAGACGCACACCCCCACTCCCGAAGGAACCCGGTCATGAAGCCCGACAGCCCCCTGCTGAAGATCCTCGCCTGCCCGCTCGACAAAGGGCCGCTGATCCTGGACGAGATCGGGGGCGCGCTCTACAACCCGCGCCTGCGCCGGAGCTACCCGATCGTCGACGGCATCCCGCAGCTGCTGCCCTCCTCCGGCGTGACCACCGCCGCCGAGGAACCCGCCGCCGGGAGCGACCACGGGGTGTGAGGTTCCCGGGGCGCGATGCGCGCACCGGTCGCGGCGGCCCTTCACGCCGCGGCCTCGATGCCGAGTTCGGCCGGCAGACCGCGGATGCGGCGTTCGATCTCGTCGCGGATCGGCCGGACCGCGGCGACGCCCTGTCCGGCGGGGTCCTCCAGCTTCCGGTCCAGGTACCGCTTGCCGGGGAAGTAGGGGCAGGCGTCGCCGCAGCCCATGGTGATCACGACGTCCGAGGCCTGCACCGCCTCGGTGGTGAGGACCTTCGGCGTCTCGGCCGAGATGTCGATGCCCGACTCCTTCGAACAGCACGGACGGGGCGGCGGAGGTGCTCATCGGGACAGGACGCATTCTTCGGCGGAACGGGCGGCGGGCTGCTGCCCGCCGAAGGGGTCGGCGGCCTCGTCCTCGCCCGCGGCGGCCGGGCGGCCGAAGCAGACGGCGACCAGGCCGAGACCGGCAAGGGCGCCGATCAGCTGGGCCGCGAGGAAGGGCGGCACGGAGGTGGGGGCGATACCGGCGAAGGTGTCGGTGAACGCCCGGCCGATCGTGACGGCCGGGTCGGCGAAGGACGTGGAGGAGGTGAACCAGTACGCCGCGCCGATGCAGGAGGCGACCAGCAGCGGCGCCAGGTGCGCGCGGCCGGCGCGGGCCAGGCCGAAGACGAGCCAGACCAGCCCGGCGGTGGCCACGACCTCCGACGCGTGCTGCGGAACCACCGCCTGCTGCACCTCTGAGGAGCGGGCCGCGGACCCGGCGAAGGCCCCGGCCGAGGCCAGGGCCGCAGCAGGATGCGCCTGCGGAAGCTGACCTGGGCGCTCCTCATCTCCACCCCGCCGGCCGCAGGACCTCGGGAGCGTCTGCCGGAGCTGTCCCGGGTGGTGGTCAATGGGGGGCAGGAGCCGGTCATTTCCGCGGCAGGGTTCCCGCTCGCTCCGCCCGTCGGTGCCCGGCCGACATCGCGTCGCGCGGCGGGCGCTCAGCGCCTCGTCTCGTACCTGGTCAGGATCACTCCGCAGGGAAGCGTCCTCGTCTCCACCAGGTTCAGGTTCACCCAGCTGTCCAGCGCGGTGAAGAACGGCGTGCCGCCGCCCACCAGGACCGGCGCGGTGGCCAGCACGTACTCGTCGATCAGCCCGGCCCGCATGGCCGCCCCGGCGAGCGTCGCGCCGCCGATGTCCATCGGGCCGCCGTCATCGGCCTTGAGCCGGGTGATCTCGGCGACCGCGTCGCCGGTGACCAGGCGGGAGTTCCAGTCGACCTTGTCGATCGTCGAGGAGAACACCACCTTCGACATGTCCCGCCAGCGGCGCGCGAACTCGACCTCCGCCGGGGTGGCGTCGGGCTGCTGGTCGCCGGTGGGCCAGTAGGAGCTCATCGTCTGCCACAGCTTGCGCCCGTACAGCGTCAGCTCGGTCGCCTGCAACTGGTCCGACCAGAACTGGAACATCTCGTCGCTCGGCACGCTCCAGCCGATGTCGTCGCCGGGCGCGGCGATGTAGCCGTCCAGGCTCAGGTTCATGCCGTAGATCAGTTTCCGCATGGTGCCAGCCTTCCGTGAGTCGGTCTCGCGGGTACAGACCGGCGCGCCGCGGGAAACGCATCGGTGCGCGATCTCATGCTCGTACGGGGCCGGCTCGCGTCCGGTCGATCCCGGAGGCGCGCGATGGCCACGTCAGAGGACGAGGGCGATCTTGCCGCCCGGGTGCCCGGTGGCCACCAGGGCCATCGCGTCGGGGCCTGCTCGAAGGGGAACGTCCGGCTGACCGGCACCTCCAGGCCGCACGCGGCGGCCAGCTCGACCAGACGCCGGCGCGCGGCAGAGCGGTAGGCGGCGCTGTCGGGCATGTTGCCCGCGATGAACGCCAGCGGCCGGGTGACCGCGCGTGGGAAAGCGGCGATCGTCAGGAAGCGGTCCGTCCGCCGAGCAGTTCGACGGAGGTGTCGACGGCCTCGTCCGTGCCGGCGCAGTCCACCGCGGCGGTGATCCCCTCGGGGGCCAGCGCGCGCACCCGGTCGGCCGGGCCGTCGCCGTAGGCGACGTGCTCGGCGCCGAAGCGGGCCAGGAGTGCGGCGTTCTCCTCGGACGCCGTGCCGATCACGGTGGCACCCGGCCTGCTGGAGGAGACTGACCCCGACCGCACCGGAGGCGCCGTGGACGAGGACGACGCCCCCCGGGTCCCGCGCCGATGACGTGCAGGGCCTCTGCGGCTGTCGTGCCCGCCGCCGACGGATCGGCGGCGGCCGGGAAGTCGAGATCCTCCGGCTTGTGGACGAGCGCTTCGCCGGGCACGGTCAGCTCCTCGGCGCACGCACCCTGCAGCGGGCGGTAGACGATCACCTCGTCCCCGACGACCACAGGTCCCGACTCCGCCCGCGCCCCCTCACCGACAGCGGTGACGACGCCCGCGGCCTCCTGCCCGACCGACGACACCGAATCGTCCCCGCACCTGCCCGGAAGGGGTGCACATGACCGCCGCAACAACCTCCACGACCCCGCCCTGTCCCCTCTAGCGGATCGTCACCGCCAGTCTCATCGGCACCATCATCGGGCGGTACGACAACTCATCCCGGCGCGCAGCCCCACCGACGAGCTCATGCACGGAGGCGGTGAGACGTCGAGCCGTCGATGACCGGGCCCGCACCGAACGGACACGGACAGAGTCGTCCGGCGGGGAAGACGCTCAGGCGAGGGCGTTCACCGCGAGGGCGAAGGCGCGAGGAAGCCGAGCGGCGGTCGGCACGATCTTGTCGGCCAGTCGAGGGCGTTGCCGAGCTCGCAACAGACAGTCGGTCAGAAGCCGGTGCCGGAGGGTCGCCTGCTTCCATGCGCCCTCGTACGCGCCGGGTGAGCCACGACGCAGCTGATCGACGAGTACCCTGGCACCGGCGAGAGCCAGTGAGACGCCCTCGCCGGTCAGCGCGTCGATGTAGCCGGCGGCATCACCCACCAGCAGGACCCGCCCTCGGACGCGCGACCGGACCCTCTGGCGGAGGGGACCCGCACCACGCACGGCGCCGACCGCGGCCTGGCGGGGCAGAGCCGCCGCGAGTTCGGGGAAGCCGGCCAGCTGCTCGTCGAACGGCGCACGCAGTGAGGTCAGGAGTGCGACGCCCAGGAGCTGCGACCCGAGTGGAGTCACGTACGCCTCGCCGTGGAGACCCCAATGGACCTCGACGTACGAGGAAGGCGAGGCCACGGCGTAATGCCGGCGCAGCCCGTAGCGCGGGACCCCCACGCCGGGCATGCCGAGCCCCAGCGAACGTCGCACCGGCGAGTGCAGTCCGTCCGCGGCGACGAGCCACCTGGCGCGCACACCCGTGGCACTGTCGGAGACGCCCGCGGCGTCCTGACGCACGTCCCTCACACGTACCGGCAGGACAGGGACTCCGGCGGCGACGACGGCCGCGTGCAGGGCGGCGTGCAGGACGGTGCGCCTCACCCCGAGGCCGGGGCCTTGCCGGAACTCCGCCTGGGCGTGGTGAGGGCCCTGCCGGTAGCGGATGCCGACGATCGGCCGGCCTGGCACCTCCAGTCCCAGCGCGCGCAGTTCCCTGACGGCCCCAGGCATCAGCCCCTCTCCGCATGCCTTGTCGACGGGCAGGCCCCGCGGCTCCGCCAGGACGACGTCCAACCCCGCCCGCACCGCGTACAGCGCGGTGGCCAGCCCCGCGGGGCCGCCGCCCGCGATCAGCAGATCGTGCGTGCGGCTCACGCCACGCTCACCCGCCCCAGGGCGGTGTTCTCACACCGGATGCGGACGGCGAGCAGCGCCGCGTTGGCCACGGTGAAGACGGCCGCGGTCAGCCACGCGGAGTGCACCAGAGGCAGCGCCGCGATCTCGGCCACGACAGCGACGTAGTTCGGGTGGCGCGCGAAGCGGTACGGACCGGCCCGCACGAGCCGGGCGCCGGGGACCACGATGACGCGCGTGTTCCAGTACGGGCCCAGGGTCGTGACGCACCACCAGCGCAGCGCCTGGGCCAGGACGACGACGGTCACCATGGTCCAGCCGAGTACGGGCAGGAACGGCCGGTGGGCCAGCCAGGCCTCGGTCAGACAGCTCGCGAGCAGAGCCGTGTGCAGGGCCACCATGACCGGGTAGTGACCGCTGCCGTACTCGACCCCGAGACGGGCCAGGGTCCAGGCCGCGTTGCGTCTCGCCACGGCGAGTTCGACGAGGCGTTCCGCGGCGACGGCCGCCAGGAGGAGCGTGTACCAGAGCATGATCCGTGATTCCTCACCAGCGCAGGAGGACGAACTCGACACAGAAGCCGGGGCCCATGGCCATCATCAGGCCCCACGAGCCCGGCGAGGGAGGGGCGTTGGTGGTGACGTCCTCCAGGATCCGCAGTACCGAGGCGGAGGACATGTTCCCTGACACGGCCAGGGCCCGGTGGGCCGATTCGAGGGCACCGTCGGGAAGGTCCAGGGCGTGTGCCACCGCCGTGAGGATCCGCGGTCCCCCGGGGTGGCAGATCCAGGTCCCGATGTCGTCCGGATCCAGGCCGTGGACGGCCAGGAAGCCCCGGAGGTCGGGACCGATCCGGGCTCCCACGACATCGGGGATGGCGGCGTCCACCACCGGTCGGAAACCTCCGGCACCGATCGTCCAGCCCAGCAGGTGCTCGGTGTCCGGGTAGAGGAGACTGCGGGTGGCCACCACCGCCGGGCGACCGGACCGGTGGTCGGCGGCCCGCGCGGCATGCGCGACGACCGCCGCCGCACCATCGCCGAACAGGGCGCCGGCGACGAGGTTGGCCGGCGAGTCGTCACGCTGCTGCAGGGTGAGTGAGCACAGTTCCACGCTGAGCAGCGCGGCCACCTCGCCCTGGTGGCCGCGCAGATAGTCGTGGATCCGGGCCAGACCGGCCGCTCCCGCCACGCAGCCGAGCCCGAACACGGGAATCCGCTTCACATCCGGCCGCATGCCCATGCGCGAGGCGAGCCGGGCGTCCAGCGACGGAGCGGCGATACCGGTGATGGAGGTGCACACCACCAGATCCACGTCCGGGGGCGTCAGCCCGGCGGCTTCGAGCGCAGAGGTCAGGGCTCGTTCCCCGAGTTCCAGACCGGCGGCCATCCAGGCCGCGTTCGTCTGGCCGAAGTCCTCCAGGGCCGCGTACTGGTCGAGCGGCAGGGCGAGATGACGGGTCCGCACCCCGGCGGCCCCGTGCAGTCGGCGCAGCACCGTCCGGTCCGCTCCGGGGGCCAGACAGAGGTCGCCGATCAGCTCGGTGAGTTCGTCCTGGGCGTACCGATGCTCCGGCAGGGCCGTACGGACGGCGGCGACGACGGTCTGCCACCCGTCGGGATCGGGCCGCACATCGCCGGCGCCGCCGGCCTGCGCGCCCGGAGGCGTGACGGGGGCGAGCCGGTCGACTGTGGGGACACGCATTCCGGGATGTCTCCTCACGACCGACGGCGCGATTACCTTTCTCCCGTGTCTCTATACCTCCCTGGTCTTCCGGTGCGAGCGACACACCGGCTCGCGACGCTGCTCCACTCGTGCCACCCGGAGCCGACGCTTGCGGTGACGGTGTTCGTCACCGCTCTGGCCGCCACGTCGGGGCGGGGACCGGGGGATGTCGTGGCGCTCGGAGCGGCGGTGCTCGCCGGTCAGCTCTCGATCGGATGGTGCAACGACGCGGTGGACGCGGGCCGGGACACCGCCAGCGGCCGGCGCGACAAACCGATCGCGACCGGGGCGATGCGCCCACGGACGGCCGCCATGGCCGCCGTAGTGGCGCTCGTCGCCTGTGTGCCGCTCTCCTTGCTCAGCGGCGTTGCCGCCGCGGCTGTCCACCTCACGGGTGTGATCGCCGGCGGGTGGGCGTACAACCTGGCCCTGAAGAGAACTCCGATCTCCCCCGTGCCGTACGCCGTCGGGTTCGCGTCCCTGCCCGCGTTCGTGACGCTCGGCCCGCCGACGCACACCTGGCCTGCCTGGTGGGCCGTGGTCACGAGTGCCCTCCTCGGTGTCGGCGCCCACTGGGTGAACGCGCTGCCGGACATCGCGGACGATCTCGCGACGGGCGTTCGTGGTCTGCCTCAACGCCTCGGCCCAGTGGCCTGTCGCCGGCTCTCACTGGTCACGATGCTGGCCGCGGTCGCGATCGTCACCGTGTGCCCGCCCGGGACGGCAGGTGCACCAGGCTGGATGTGTGCGACGGCAGCGGGATGCATCGCGGCCATCGGTACTCTCCCGAGGTGGCGCGAGGGTAGCCGATGGCCGTTCCGGGCGGCGATCGCGGTTGCGGGGCTGGCCGTCGCGCAGCTCCTGGCGCGGGGTTCTGTCGTCGCCTGAGGCCGGAGCGCAGATCGATGTTCTGGACCCGGCAGGACGCGGTGGACGCGGGAGGGCACAGGATCGGGCTTTCGGAGGCCGTCTCGGTGGGCACCAGCACCGACGAGCCGGCCATGGCCACGGTTCAGAGGGGCCGATCCGCCGCTCGTTCCCGACAGTCCGATCACGCGGGTCTGGGGGCCGTCGGGAAACACCGTGCAACCCCGTCGCTGGGTCGTCGAAAGGAGCCCTCGGCCGGCTCGTGCACCACTGCCGCCTGGCCCACGACTACGGGGCCCACCCACACAGACCGGCCCGCTGGACCTGCCCTCACCTCAGATGGTGACGACATGAAAACTGATCACGCTCCCCATCGGCACCTGCCTGATCGAGCCCGGCATGAACCGGTTCCACCGGCTCATGGCCCAGCGCGCCGAACGGCGAATCACACCGTCACAAGTCCTTTTCCCGCCGCCCGACACAGGCGGCACGGCGCATGATCAAAAGCCGGTGGTCCATGCCACCCTGCTCGGACACGAAGTAGCTTGGAGCCGGAGGTACACCGCCCATGGCGGCGAACAACAACCCCACCGTCACAGGGCGACGACTGGGAACGGAGCTGCGTCGGCTCCGCAAGGACAGCGGCCTGACCGGCGCGCAGGTGGCGGCGCGACTGCTGATCTCCCAGGCCAAGGTCAGTCACATGGAGACCGGCCGTCGTGCCGTCAGCCCCCGCGACGTGCGCGACCTCTGCCGGCTCTACGGCGTTGCCGACCGGCATGTCGTCGACAGCCTGACAGCGCTGGCGAGGGAATCGAGCCGGAAGGGCTGGTGGCGCGCTTACGGCGACATCCCCCACAGCGTCTATCTCGACCTGGAGGCGGCCGCCGCGTCCATCCTCGCGTACGGCTCCATGGTGATTCCCGGCCTGCTGCAGACCCCCTCCTATGCTGCCTCGATCCTCGACGAAACGATCCCTCTGCCTACGGTCGGCCAGGCGGCCGCGCAGCTGAGGGTGCGGCTTCGCCGTCAGCACCGGATCTACGATCTGGACCGCCGGTTGCACCTTCGGGTCGTCCTGGACGAATCAGCCCTGCGACGTGTCGTCGGCAGCCGGGAGATCATGCGCGAGCAACTGGAGCACCTGCACGCCCTCAGCACCGAGCCACACATCACCGTGCAAGTCCTTCCTCACAGCGCGGGCGCTCACCCAGGCCTGTCAGGACAGTTCTCCGTACTGGAGTTCCCCGACAGCCGCGAGACAGTGGTGTACCTGAAGAGGTTCACCAGCGGCCTCTGCCTGGACAAGCCGTCCGACGTGCAGCAGTACAGCGTGACGCACGCCCATCTGCGCGCCCGGGCCCTCACCCCGAGGCACAGCCGCCACCTCATCACCGACGCCATCAAGGTCTACACGTCATGAACTTCTGAGGGCGACGCCACCAGTCCGCGACGACGACCACCACGCCACCAGGCGGAATCAGAGGCAACGCGCTTCGGCACGCATCCACTCGCAGCAGTGCGCGCCACGCCCACTCTGCGGGATTCCTGATTTAACCCGGCCGGCCGTACATCCGCGTTCACATCAAGGCCGACTTTATGGACGGATGTACGGAGCCAGTTCGTGCGTGCCGACCGAGCCCCACTCATCCAGTGACGATCGGGCTCACCGAAGGCAAAAGGCTGCATATTTTCATCCCGCCCCGCAAATTTGAATGTGCTTATATTAATCCCCCCCTCCCTGCACTTACTCGGCGTTGGCGCGTGGATTTTCCTGCGTAATATGCGGCGACAGCTAGAAGGCATCCCGGGCGATCGATAGGGCCCGGTACGCCATGGCCCCCCCACAGAAATTGGCCTCTTGATGAAGCTGCACATCCATCGAAGGACTCAGCGCCGTCTTCTGTCAGGCGGATTGGCTTCGGCTCTCGCCGCAACGCTTGCCGGCGTCATGGTCGCCGTGACGTCGACACAGGCACTGGCCATCGCAACACCCGTACCTCTGGGCACAACAGCCAGCTACTCCGTTCTGGCAGGTCAGGGAGTCACCAACACCGGCAACTCGGTGCTCGACCACGACCTCGGGACGCACCCGAACGGGTCCATCACCGGATTCCCGCCCGGCCTCGTGCTCGGCGCGGTGCATCCCGCGGACGCCCAGGCCCTCCAGGCCAAGAGCGATCTGGTCGTGGCGTACAACCAAGCGGCCGGCCAACTGACGGGCCAGGCGCCTGACTTCCCGCTCGCCGCGGGAATCGGCGGGGGCCAGGAGCTGCTTCCTGGCGTCCACCGGGCCACCTCTGGTGTCGGGCTCACCGGCGATCTGATCCTGAACGCCGGCGGAAACCCCAACGCGGTCTGGGTGTTCCAGATCCCTGAAGCCCTGACGACGGCGTCCAGCAGCCGGATCCTGCTCACGAACGGCGCTTCGCCGTGCAACGTGTACTGGCAGATCGGGAGTTCGGCGACCCTCGGCACCACCTCCACCTTCGTCGGCACCATCATGGCTCTGACCTCCATCTTCGTGAACCAGGGGGCGAGCATCGAGGGCCGGGCCCTGGCCCGTAACGGCGCGGTGACGCTCAACAACAACAGGATCTTCCTCGGCGGGTGCGCCACCGGTGGAACGACGACCGGCACGACGACCGGCACGACCACCGGAACGACCACCGGAACGACCACCGGCACCACGACCGGCGCCACGACCGGGGTGACGACGGGCACGACACTGGGGCTGATCGGCGGCAGTCTGATCGGTGGACCGAGCGTCGGCCTCGTGAGCGGCGGCACCTCGGGGAACATCTCCGGCAACACGTCCGGGAACACCGCGGGCAACACCGCGGGCAACACCACGGGCGGGAACACCTCGGGCATCACCGCCGGGAACACGACCGGCGGGGCCGTCACCGGCGGGCACGGCGGCAAGCCGGACCACGGCGGACCGCACCACGGCGGACCGCACCACGGCGGGCCGGACCACGGCGGGCCGGAGCAGGGCGGGCCGGACCACGGCGGGCCGGACCACGGGGACCACGAGGGACCCGGTAAGCCGGGTCACGGCCACGACGGCCACGGCGAGCAGCCGGACGGGCACTTCGGCTACGGCAACAAGCCCGCGGGCCACAAGGGCTAGGCAGCAGCCTGTACGAAACCCGTTCATCAGATGACGGCGCGCGGCGGAGTCCTCACCGAATCCGCCGTGCGCCGTGCGCCGTCGGTGAGAGTCGCGGCGGCCTCAGGCGCGATCAACACATACGAGAAAGCCAGGGTGGGCGGTGTCGAGCGGAATTGAATCAGCGGCCGTGAAGGAACATCAGCAGTACGATTCCGATCCGGCCTCCCCGCCACGTCATGACGAAGCGGGCGCGCCGGACAAATCGCCGACGAGTGCCCGGGCCCTGAAGGCGGGGCTGTACACCGCCGTAACCCTCTGTCTGATGACGACCCTGGTCCACGTCGTCATGGTGTTCCTGCACGTGGCTCCCCCCAACCCCGTGTCGAAGCGGTACAGCACACAGGTCAATGGTTGGGTCTACCCCCTCTTCGAACAGAATTGGCGGCTCTTCGCCCCGGACCCCGACTCCTTCAACCGGCAAGTCCTGGCGAGAACCGCGCACACCGATTCCGACGGATCGGTACGGGTGAGCCCCTGGTTCGATCTCGCCGCCGTGGACAATTCTGCGGTCGAGCACAGTCCCTTTCCGAGCCACACGACCCAGAACCTTGTGCGCCGCGCCTGGAGCTCCTACGTCGAAACCCATGGAGGCAGCGACACGGCACGCTCGGACCGGGCCGTGATGCTGCAGAAGTATCTGAGCAACATCGCCGCGGACCGCGTCGCCGCCCACAACGACGGCGGCACCTTCGAATTCATTCAGCTCCGGGTCATCACGCTGCCCATCGCGCCGCCCGGCACACCCGTCGACAGCCTCCCGCCGACGCCCACCGAGAACCGACTCCTGCCCTGGTGGAAGGTGACCCCCCGTGGGAACTGAGCAGACTCCCTACTCCCCCCCGCCGGCCGCCGCACCACATCGCCCCGTGGACCGGGAGACATCGCTCGTCACCACCGTCCACCGATGGCTTCTCGACCGGGTCGGCGCTCTGTGGGCACTTCTCACCGCCCGGCCGCTGTCGCTGTACGCCGCCTCGGTCCTGCGTATCGGATATGGGCTGCTCTACCTGATCTTCCTGCTCCGCGAGTTCCCGTACCGTGACGAGATCTGGGGCCCCGGCTCCCCCTGGACACCCGCACTGGCAGCACAGCTCTTCGATCAGACGGGCTGGAACAGCATCCTGCTCATCTCCGAGAGCCGTGCGTACTTCGAACTCTGCTACGTGATGGCCCTCGTCACGGCCACGCTGTTCACGCTGGGTTGGCGGACCCGCGTCATGTCCGTCCTCTTCGCTGTCGTGGTGATCTCGTTCCACGCGAGAGCGATCTTCATGACGGACGGGGGCGACAACCTGGTCCTGCTGATGGTGCTGTATCTCGTTCTCACCGCATGCGGTCGGCGATGGTCCCTGGACGCACGCCGAGACCGGCTCAGGAAGGCTCGCGCGGCCCACGCACCGCAACCGGTGAAGAGTTTCCACGCGCAGCAACTCAAGGAAGCCCGCGTCACCTTGACCACGGTGGTGCACAACTGCGGCATGTTCGTCATCGCCGCACAGGTCTGCTTCCTCTACGGGTCGGCCGGCCTGTACAAGGTCCAGGGGGCCACCTGGGGCGGCGGCACCGCTCTCCACTACGCGCTCAACCTCGAACTGTTCCAGCCCTGGCCCGCGCTCTCCCAACTCGTGAACGAGTTCCCGATGGTGATCGCGATGGTCGGCTACCTGACGGTCCTCGTGCAGGTCGCCTTCCCGTTCGTGCTCTTCGGCAGGCTCAAGTATCCCGTTCTGACCGTACTGCTCGGCATGCACATGGGTATCGCCGTGCTCATGGGGCTGCCCCTCTTCTCCGGCGCGATGATCATCGCGGACGCCGTGTTCCTCCCCGACCGCTTCTACACCTTCCTGCCTCTCCTGTGGCGGCGTGCGGCACAGCACATCGGAATGCGGTCCGAACGCCGCCAGACGGCAGGATCGGGATCCGTACCCGCACAGGCGAGACCAGAGGTACCCGCCTCGGACCACCCTCGGGCCGTTCGGGGCGGACAGACCGCTCCTCCGTAGGCCGGTTACCGGTCTGAATGGTCAAGTTCGACGCACCATTCGACGCACCTTCCCGGCCCCGATACCAGCAGCAGCAGCCCAGGCAACGGAGGTCCGGTGTCCCGGCCAACCGGAAGCCGCCTTTGCCCGAAGGGCGATGCTGAAGGGCCCGCAGCCTCTGTGTCAGCAGGACCACTCCGTTGCCCACGGCACCCCCGCCGAACGCGTCGGCGGCCTGGTCGAAGCCCCCAGCCCACCACGGTCTGGAGGTAGTCCGGCAGCCAGGTGGGTTTGACGCTCATCACCCCATAGGCGGCGAACGCGCCCAGTGCCGCCGTGATGAAAGCACCGGAGAGAAAGACGGCGCGCAGCGGTACGTCCGCAGCACCCGAGCTCCCCTCCGTAGAACCCGCGTCACGTCCCACCGGCGGGGCCAACGACACCTCCTCGCCCGTGACCTCCACGACCCTCCACACCACCGCCCACAGCAGGCCCGCGAGCCCGGCCGCCCCGAACGCCCAGCGCCGGCCGAAGTGGGCCTTCAGTCAGCACGAAACCAGCACCGTGACCGGCACGCCACTCCTGAAAAGTGCGCTACCAGGGCGACTTGGACGACCGCTTTCGCTACCCGTTCAGACCCCTCAGCCAGCCGTGCCCAGCAGCCATGACTGCTGGGCGCACTCGACGGACCCGAACTATGGTGTTCCACCACATACGCCCCTGACCTGCCACTTCCTACGGTATGGCGACACCGAATCGTCCCCCCGCTTGCCTGGAAGTGGTGCACATGGCCGCCGCAACACCGCACCGAACCAGCACGGGAAAATGCCGTGCTGATCGCGGGTACGAAGGCGAGCTGGTCGGCGCCGCCGGACATCGAGTATTGACCCATCAGATGGTCACTCACAGTAAGCAGAGGGCCAGGGTGTTGACCGCTGCTCGCTCGCCACCGGTCTCACCGCAACCTAACGCGCACCGCGCGCCCGCAACAGGCGGACACATGGTGCCGAGAGCCAGCCGGCCGAGCCACCACGCACTCGCGATGTCAGTTGGACTCGAGCACTGACTCGAACTCCAACGGCAGGTGCAACTCAGCCTCCATGGCGAAGACGGCATCCATCAGCAAGCGCAACCGCTCCGGAGCGTCCGGCATCACATGCGCATAGGTCTGGTGCGTGATCCTCGGATCCCGGTGACCAAGCCATTCCGCCATGTCTGTGACCGGTACGCCCTTCGAGAGGCCAGCGGAGGCAAAGAAATGGCGAAGCCAGTGCGGGGTGATCTTCCGCGCGATGCCCGCCGCCTTCTTCGCATTGCGCCAGAGCCGGTCGACGAGGGCGTACATGAGGATGTTGGTCCGCCCGACATTGCAGAAGAGGTAATCCCCTTCCAGACGATTGAGCCCGTCCTCCACCCGAAATGTGCCGTAGAGCCGGATGTGCTCCGTCACCTTCGCCGCGATCGTAGGAGGCAGCGGAACCGTGCGACGACCCTCGTCAAGATCACGCCACTTCAGCTGGCGGATGCAGTGAAATCTCCCACGCCCCTTGGTTCTGGCCTTCTGGACAGCGGTCACGGGCTCCTCGTTCTCGCCGTCCTGCGTGATCTGGCGGTCCACATAGAGGGTTCCCTCTTCCAAATCGAACTGCTGCAGCGTGACAGCGCACGCCTCCCCGATGCGCAATCCGCAGCCGGCCATCAGCCACACGAGCAGCTTTTACGGCCCCGGCAGATGCCGCTCGATCACCTCGATTTCTGCCAGGGTTGGGAGGCGGATCGTCTTCTCAACCCTCCGCTTGACCCGTTGGCGTCCGGTGCGGACATGGCTGCACGGATTCTTGGTTGTGTACTCGTTGGCCACGGCGAAGCTGAAGACGCCCGCGAGCGTCTCGCAGCGGTTGATCGCCGTGCTCTCCTCGTAGCCAACCTGGTACCCCCAGGGAGTTGCGGCTTCGCGGGGGTGCTCGGCGGCGGTGTCGTGGATGATGCCGGGCAGGTCCACGTTGCCGGCTCGGCGTTCTTGCATGCCGTCGGTGTAGAGCACGATGCGGTCGCCGGGGCGCAGGTCGATGTCCTGTACCTGGTAGGGGCCCTGTGCGGGGGCGCCGAAGGGGAGGTTGATGCGCAGCGTGATTTCGCTGACGGTGCCGTCGCGCAGTCGCAGGGGCCAGAGATGGCCGGCGTTGACAAGCTGGGCGCCGGACCCGTCCAGGGCGACGCGCAGGAGCTGTCCGGTGGCGAAGGTGCGGCGCCCGTGGTCGAGGAGGGCCTGGTGGGTCCGGCGGGCCTGCTCGGCCAGGTCGGTGCCGGCGCGGCGGGCGCCGCGGGAGGCGTTGACCGGGAGGGTGGCGATGAGTGAGGCGTCGAGGTCGTGGCCCATGGCGTCGGTGATGGACAGGTGCAGGGTGTCGTGATCGAGGCTCTAGTCGTAGGTGTCGCCGGCAATGTCGGAGGCCGGGACCAGGGCATGGGCGAGAGCGAACTCGTCGGCATCGCAGGAGGGCGCCGAGGGCAGGAGCTGGCGCTGGATCTCCGCGGCCAGGCTCACCGTGGCCGTGCGGTTGCCCCATTAGTAGCGGTCGGTGAAACGGCGGTCGGTGACGTGATGTACGCCAGCGCGTGCGCAACCTCTTCCACCTGCTCCAGCACGTCCTGGGTGACCGTGTGAGCGGGCCGCCGAGGGCGACCCGGACACCATTCGTGGACACGCGCGCCGCTACCTCGTGGCGCCGCCGTGGCGGCGTTGGCGTCGGCTGTATTCGGTGATGGCCTGCCATAGATCACGCCGGTCGACATCGGGCCAGTAGTCGGAGGTGAAGCACAGCTCAGCGTAGCTGGTGTGCCAGGGAAGGAAGTTGGAGATGCGCTGTTCGTTGCCTGTGCGCCACAGCAGGTCGACGTCCGGCATGTCGGGGTGGGGCAGGTGGCGGGCGAAGTCGTCTTGACCGATGAGGTGGGGGTCGATGTCGCCTGCGTGGGCTGCCTGGGCGAGGGCCGCGGCTGTTCGGGTGATCTCGTCGCGGCCGCCGTAGTTGATGCAGACGGTGAGGGTCAGCCCGGTGCGGGTGCTGGTGCGGCGCTCCTCGCGCAGGAGAGCCTGGACGAGTTCCTGGGGTAGTTTGTCGGGGTGGCCCAACCAGCGCTGGCGTACGTCGAGGTCACGGATGGGTCCCTCGTCGAGGTCGCGTCGGATCGCTTCCAGGATCGTGGTGATCTCCTCGGTGTCGCGTTTCCAGTTCTCGGTGGAGAACGCGTAGAGGGTCAGGTGGCGCAGGCCGATCTCCAGGGCACCATGGACCATCTCGTGGGCGGCGGCGGTGCCGGCGCGGTGGCCTTCCGGGCGGGGCAGGCCACGCTGCTCGGCCCAGCGGCCGTTGCCGTCCATGATGACCGCCACGTGGGCGGGCATCCGGTCGGCCGCGATCTGCGGGGGCCGCACGCCGTCACGGTGCGGTGGCGGAGGCCGCAGTGCGGTGTCGTCGGCCTCCGGGCTCGGCTCGCTCGCGGCCACGGTGGGGCGTCGAGGTCCGGGGGCGGTCAGGGGCGTCAGGCTCCAGGCCAGTTTCGAGCGGATGCGGGCCGGGGCGAGGATGCGCGTGCGGGCCGCGAGAGACGGGCGCGGGGCGCGCTTGAGCAGGGCGTGGCCGGCCGCGTCGACGGCGTCGAGCTGGGCGCGCATCAGGCTGGCGGCCGTGTTGAGCACGGTGGCAGCGCCCGGGTGCATACCTGTGGTCATTGCGGGCCTGGTCACCCATTGACGGGCCAGAGCCGTCAGCTCCCGGACCAAAGCCGCTGCGGCCTGGCTCCAGCTCCCTTGCCGCAGATCGTCCTCGGCGCCAGGGAAAGCGTCCAGGGCCTCTTGCGGCAGGAACAGGTCGCCCTGGGCGAGGTCGGCGCTGAGGTCGGTGAGGGTGTCGGTGAGCCGGGCGCCGTCGATGAACCACTGGTAGTCCTGCTGCCGGTCCAGCCGGAGCGTCATCGGCGCTCCGGCCCGTTCGAACAGGTGCCGTACCTGGTCGACCCAGGGTGTGATTGCCCCGTTGCACCAGGCCCGCCACGCGGCCCAGTCGGCGAAGTGCCGACCGCGGGTGTCATCGCGCGTGCTGATCATGGCGCCTCGTAGGCTGGACAGGTCCAGGCGCCATCGCAGGGCGCTGTCCACCAGAGCGTGCCGTACCGGATCCCTGCTCGTGCCGGCCGCCAGCTCGCAGTGCAGGGCCTGGGTCCACGCTTCGACGCGGGCCGCACGTTCGGCCGGCTCCGCATCCCGCTGGTCGGCCAAGTCGTCCAGGACAGTCGCTGCGGCCCATAAGGCCCACCCGGCCGGGCGCAGCACGGTCGGCATCAGCTGGATGAGGGCGTAGATCCCGGGATCGTGCACTCGTGTGGTGCGCCGACACAGCCGGTACGCCGCCCGCAGAGACGGGTCTTCGCCGGTGGGCGAGCGGTGGGTGGGTCGCCCACGTTGTGCGGGCAAAGCGGCACCGAGGTCTGCCGCAGTGGAGTACGTGGTGGTGCGCATGTCGGGAGCCGGACCTCAGTGTGCTTCCGTGGCTGATGGCGTGGCGGCTTGGGGCGGTGCGGGAATGCCGGCCGTCCTGTTTTCCGGCCCGGGCGGAGGAGTGGAGACGGTCGGGAGGCAGTTGCGGGTGCTGTGGCGGAAGCCCAACAGGGCGACAAGGGCGGCCAGCCCGAACCAGGTGAGCTGGAGGGCCAGATGCCCGGGGACCGGGCTGGTGGAGAATCCGGCCGCCGTACTGGCCTGCATGGCCCCATACGAGGGCAGATAGCGCATGACGGGGTTGTCCGCCCCGGAACTCGTGATGGGGTTCTGCAGGGCGAGGTCGATGATGCTGGTCATCACGATGGCGAACATCCCCTCGACTTCCCGGCGCAGCAGGGACCCGAAGACGACTCCCAGAGCGCCGTAAGTGAGTCCGGCGCAGAACAGGGAGGCGGCGAGCAGGAGGGGCTGGCGGGGGGTCCAGGCCAGGCAGATGACCGCGGTGGCATACGTGGCCACCGCCGCCGAGACCAGAGCCAGAGCGGTGACTTTCGCCAGGACGAGGTGGGCGCGGGGGTAGCCGGCCATCGCCAGGCGGCGGTCGAAGCCGCTGCCGGAGAAGGTGGCGGCGAACATCATGAAACCGGCGATCAGGGTGACGGCGTTGAGCGCGCCGCTGATCGCGGTCAGTTCATTGCCGTGCGGGGCCAGTGCTTCCCCGGTGGCGCGAAGCCGCATCCGGGCCGGGGTGTCGGGCATCGCCAGGTACGCCAGCGAGGTCCATACCGGGACGAACAGGACCACCAGAATCATGGCGAACCGGTTGCGGCCGTGTTCGATGAGCGTGAACCTGGCGGCGACGGCGAAGCAGGTCAGGTGAGACCTCATGCGGCGGCCCCCGCCTTGTCCGCGCGCAGCGTTCCGCTGTCCAGGCGCCACAGCTCGTCCAGGCGCTCGGTGTCGTACGCCAGGTGAGAGACGACCAGGACCGAGCGTCCCGCATCCCGCAGCCGCGCGGCCAGGTCCCAGAACCGCTGGTAGGTGTCCCAGTCGAAGCCCTGATACGGCTCGTCCAGCAACAGGACCTGCGGATCGTGCATGAGCGCAAGCGTCACGTTCAGCTTCTGCCGCGTGCCGCCGCTGAGTACCCCGGTCTGCTCGTCGATGTACCCGGTGAAGCCCAGCACGTCCATGATCTCTTCGGCGTACCGCACATCGGAGAGGCGGTAGGCCGTCTGGAAGAACGTCAGGTGCTGCCGGACAGTCAGCGCGTCATTGAGGACCACGTGCTGTGGGCAGTAGCCGAACCGGCCGCTATGCCGCACCGATCCATGCGTGGGTCGCAGTTCGCCGGACAGAATTCTCAGCAGGGTGGACTTGCCGGCGCCGTTCTCCCCGACGATCCCGCACAGAGTTCCGGCCCGAAGGCGCAGGTCCACGCCCCGCAAGACCGCACGCCGACGGTAGGCGTGATAGACGCCTTCGACCTCCACGCCCGCCTCCTGCTGTCGACTTCACACGACCGTGCCCGAACGGCCTAACGATCAGAAGGTGGAACAGACACGGGCCTCACGTCCCCGGCGTAGCCGTTTGATCACAGCCCGCGCGCCCAGCCCACCGCACGATCACGCATGGGATGTCGCTGAACCACACCGCGCCCGCACCAGCCGCTCCGCTACCTCCTGTGATGGACCCCTTCTCGCGGGAACAACCTGCCAACCAGTCTTCCGAGTGGTGATGGGGCTTACCTCATGGGCCGAGGATGCTTCGCCCTCAAGGTGTGGATGACCCTGTCGCCTTCGCGGGCGAAGCCCACCGTCCAGTCCGGGTCGAGGTCGTCGACACGCGCCCAGCTCTCCGGTGCAGGCGGCGGCCAGGCGACGCGTCACTCCGAAGCACCCCGGCCGGTCTATGAGGGACGACACCCCTGTTCACCGATGGCTTGGTCCTGTCGAGGGCGAGTGCGGCCTCGCCGTGTAGATCCAGTCGAGGCCGTCGTATCCGATGGCGTCGAGGTGTTCCGCCCGGATCAGGCCGGCACGGATCGCCACGCACTGGGAGGCGATGTTGGCCGGCCGAACCCGCGCCATCAGTGGGAGATCGGGCACGTGGCGGGAGGCCCAGTCCGTGACCTCCCTTGCGGCTTCGCCGGCGAAACCCTGGCCCCAGGCCGAGGTGGCGAAGCGGTAGAAGAGGTTGAGGATCCTCATGTTGTTCAGTTCCATGGGCTTGATCCCGCAGAACCCCAAATGCTGGTCAGAGTCGCGCGCCGGATGACCCAGTACCCGTAGCCGTACCGCTGCCACTGGTCGTTCCAGCGTCGATAGAGCTCACAGGTCCGGGGACCGCGGTGGATTTCAAAGATCGCTTCGATATCACCTTCGGTCGGACGCAGCAGCGACAGCCGGGCTGTTCGCAGCTCCTCGGCTGCTGGGCTCCAGCTCATGGGAAGAAGAATCGCACGTCGTCTGTCAGGCGAGGAGGCCATGAAGTCCAGCATCCTGCGGTTGCCCTCCTCCGCGTGATCGATCTGCGGTCCGTGGCCGGTGCCGGAGATGATCTCGGCCCGGGCGCCCGGCATCAGGCGCGGCACGCGCTCCACTTGCCGCTGGGGGGGCACGGGCACGTTCATCAGCCATGCGCACGAGACCACCGGCACGGTGAGGGTGGTCCGTCTCGCCGACGGCACCCACACGCTGCGGCTGGAAGGACTCGACACGAGCAACGGCCCCGATCTGCGCGTCTGGTTGAGCGACGCGCCGGTCAAGGAGGGCAAGGCCGGGTGGGGAGTCTTCGACGACGGCCAGTACGTCAGCCTCGCCAAGCTCAAGGGAACAAGGGCGACCAGAACTATCCCCTGCCCACGGACGTCGACTGGCCGAAGTACCCCAGCGTCAGCATCTGGTGCGACCGGTTCGACGTCTCCTTCGGAGCCGCCGCCCTCGCCCGCGTCTGACCGGTCGCAATCCCCGGGAGCCGACCCGCGGCGCCATGCGCGCCCGGGGGCTCCCCCACACTGACGCCGCGGTGAGCGCGCGGAGGGCGTCCCCCACGGTGCCGAGCAGCTGATCATGATGGGCGCCGACGCATGAACGCAGCTAATGCCGTGCGCGAGCACGGATGGGCCTTGCGCGCCGCCTGTCGGGCGGGGAACCCATCGGGGAGCCGAAGACCCGTGGGGCCGCACGTGAGACACCGGACGGGGCGGGATCTTTCACGTACTCCGGAAGCCCCTCCTCGCCCTCGGGCAAGCCGACCGGGCTGGATGTGGGCATTCCTGGGCATCCCTGTGCCACCGGGTGACCTGGGCCGAAGTCGTACACGAGGCGGATTTCGGGGCAGGGCGCGCCCCGACTGCCCGGCATCTCCGAACCACGAGCCGACGATCTCAGGCCCTTTCCTGGGCACTGGGGTCCTACGGCCCCTGACACGACACGCACCGGACACCCGCCGTGGCGTCACGGAACGTCACTACCGGAGAAACAGCAGGTCAGCGTCCTTTTCGGCGGGCTCAAGGATCGCAACACACTCGACATAATGAGTCACAAGAAACAGATCTACACAGAACATGTGAAAGAAAATCGCAGTTCAGCGGCGCGCGAGACTCAAAAGGTGCACAAAGGTCAATGTGTATTACGTGCACGATGGGCGCTACGCGCGGCCTCTGACGCACGACCGGGCAACAATTGTCGAGGGGAGGGCGCCTGCCGCCCTGGGGATCCCAGCGGAAGAGAGGTCACTCGCTCGCAGGCGAGTGACCGTTTTCTTCGATCGGGTTGCGATGACGCCCACGCCATGAACACGGCGCCCAGCCAGCAATAGGGCCTACGCCTCGTACAGCAAGGCCGAGGTCGCCTCCCGCGACGAGGCCGGGACTCGCTTCCAGCTCGTGGAGACCGTTGAGTACGCCCCGGCATGACCCCAGCCAGCAGAAGCAGCACATACGCCATGAGAACGGCCGAAACCGAGCGGCGGTTTCGGGTACACCCGACCTGGGGCCTTGCCGCAAGCCCCATAACCGCAGGTCAGAGCCCTCGCACGGAAGCAGGTGAACGTCAGCATCCCGCTCGACGCGGACGGGTTCTTCGGACGCCAGTGCCCCGAGTGCTCGATGCTCTTCCGCGTCCACGGCGACGACTACGCGGCTCTGCCCGACGAGCTTCGGCTCTGGTGTGTGTGCTGCGGCCACAGCGCGGATCACGGGGACTTCTGGACCGACCAGCAACGCGAACGAGCCCTGGAAGCGGCGCGGGCTCTGGGCGCGCAGATCGTGCAGCAGGGGTTCGCGAGGGTGGCACGCAAGGCGCGGACCTCCACACGTCGTGGCCATGTCTCGGTGTCGTTCCGCAGCCCCGCCCCCGGTACCCCCGCCCCTCCCCGAGATCGACGAAGAGCGTCTCGCTCGTACGTGGCGATGCGCGGGATGCGCGATCCGCTACGGCGTCTTCGGCGAGCTCCGATACTGTGCCCCTCGTGCGGTCGGCTGCCTGCGGCCACCGTCGCCTTCGACGCGCTGCAGGCGGAGACGGCCCGGCTCGACGCACTGTCCTCGCTGCCCGACGCGATCCGGGCCGCGCTGCGCGAGCAAGGGGTTTCTACCCGCAGTTGGGTCGACACGATCGAGAACGTCGTGGGTGTCGTGGAGGCACTCGGCTCCTCGGTGTTCCACGAGCACGTCACGGACGCGGAAGAGCGGCTGCGTGGCACGGGGAGCATCTTCCAGCGACTCGACGACATGGCAGTCCTCTTCGCCTCGGCCGGCTTCCCTGACGTACGCGGTTCGGTGAGGTCGCCCGCCTGGCAGCGGCTGCTCCGGACCTGGGCGGCGCGCCATGTCTTCACCCACAACGACGGTGCCGTCCACGAGAAGTACCTGCGTCGAGTCCCCACTTCTCGCGCCTCCGTTGGCCAACGGCTCGTCATCTCGGACGCCGACTGCAGGGAGGCGATCGAAGACGCCGCCGCTCTGTGCCGAGCACTGGTGGACGTCAGGCCCCTGTAGACCCGGCCTTCTCTCACGGGGCCGTTCTCATCGCCAGGAAGACTGTCGCGAAGGAGGCCCCCGCCAAGACCGAGGGTCCACGCGCTGGTTGTCGGGCTTCCCGCAGACCACCGCCAGCAGCGCCGTCCACGAGCGGGCCGGCTTCCGGGTCATCGGCACCCGCGAGCGGATTCGACTGCCACCACGGTCGCTGGCGCGACACGGCCCCCGTCGAACGCCGCAGCGGCACAGCGACTGGCCTTTCGGGAGCACGGCTCTATACCGCGGCAGGCGTAGGATCGGATGCCGATATCGGTTTCGTCACTGCCGGAGGTGGGCTGCGGTGCGGGAGTTCCAGCGGGGTGCGGTGCGGCTGCATATCCTGCATCATGCCGCCGCGGAGGAGATCCACGGCGCGTGGATGACCGAGGAGCTGGCGCGCCACGGTTACCAGATCAGCCCGGGGACCTTGTATCCGACGCTGCACCGGCTGGAGGCGGACGGCCTGCTGACCTCCGAGCAGCGAGTGGTCGACGGCCGGACCCGGCGCGTCTACAGGGCGACGGAGGCCGGCAAGCAGGCGCTGGCCGAGGACCGTAGGGCTCTGGCGGAGCTGGCCCGTGAAGTCCTTGGCGGGGAAGCCCCGTAAGGGCTGGTCAGCGGTCCACCGCGCTGACGACGACGGCGGCACGACTCAGGCGCGCGTCCGGTGAGTACGCACCCGCGCCGAGCATGAGCAGGAAGAGACCGCCACACAGCTGGGCCAGATCGGTGCGGGACTCGTGGACGAGGTCCCACCATCCGGACTCGCCGTCGAAGAGCAGGGCCTCGCCCCACAGGATGGGCAGCTTGGTGATCAGCAACGCGCCGAGCATGTTCACGATCATCGGGATCGTGGCCAGCCGGGTGAGCAGCCCCGCCAGGATCAGCAGGCCGCAGGCGATCTCGACGACGGCGTCGAGCGGTGCCAAGAACCCGGGGGCGGGAATGCCGGCCTTGTCGAAGCGGCCAGTGCCGAGTTGGTCGGGGCAGAGGAACTTCTGGATGCCCTCGGAGAAGAAGACCGCCCCGGCGTACAGGCGGATGAGGACGGTCGCGGCGGGGGCGTCGGTGGGGGCCGGCTTCGCCTGCCACGTGTCGAGCTGCGCCATGTGCGGGTGCCCCTCTTCCATCGACCGGCGTATCGGGGTACCGATTCGTCCTGCGTGCCAGAGGGTCACCGGCGGATTCCCGACCCGCCCGGGTCGGCGCGTCGCGGGTGCTATGAGGCGCGGACTGTCGCGGCGCGGCGGATCCCGTAGACGGCGGCCCCGAAGGCCAGCACCGCGGCGCCCGTGACCACCGAGGTCAGGGGCAGGGCGAAGGCCAGCACCAGGCAGCCTGCCAGTCCGAGGGCGGGGACGAAGCGGGGCGGGCGGCCCTCGTCGGGGCCGAGGGTCCAGGCGGAGGCGTTGGCGATGGCGTAGTACGCCAGGACGCCGAAGGAGGAGAATCCGATGGCCCCGCGTACGTCCACCGTGGCGGCCAGCACCGCGACCACGGCGCCCACGACCAGCTCGGCCCGGTGGGGCATCTTGAAGCGCGGGTGGACGGCGGCGAGGGCGTGGGGCAGGTGGCGGTCACGGGCCATGGCCAGCGTCGTGCGGGAGACGCCGAGGATCAGCGCGAGCAGCGAGCCGAGCGCGGCCACGGCGGCGCCGACGCGCACGACGGGGGCCAGCCAGTCGGCGCCCGCCGCCCTGGCCGCGTCCGACAACGGTGCAGTGGCCTTGGCCAGTCCCTCCGGGCCCAGGACCGTCAGGACGGCGACGGCGACGAAGGCGTAGACGACCAGGGTGATACCGAGCGCGACCGGGATGGCCCGCGGGACGGTGCGCTGCGGGTCGCGGACCTCCTCGCCAAGGGTGGCGATACGCGCGTATCCGGCGAAGGCGAAGAAGAGCAGGCCGGCGGCCTGGAGCACCCCGCCGAAGCCGGCATCCGAGCCGATGTCCAGACGGGCCGCGTCCGCAGCGTCGGAGGTGAAGGCGGCGACCACCACGGCGGCGAGGACTGCCAGGACCACTGCGACGATCAGGCGGGTGAGAAGCGCGGACTTCTGGACCCCGGCGTAGTTCACCACGGTCAGCGCCACCACGGCGGCCACCGCGACCGCGTGGGCCTGTCCGGGCCAGATGTAGGAGCCGACCGTGAGCGCCATCGCGGCGCAGGAGGCGGTCTTGCCGACGACGAATCCCCAGCCGGCGAGATAGCCCCAGAAGTCGCCGAGGCGCTCGCGCCCGTAGACATACGTGCCGCCCGAGGCCGGATAGCGGGCCGCGAGCCGGGCGGACGAGGCGGCGTTGCAGTAGGCAACCACAGCAGCGAGCGCCAGCCCCAGCAGCAGGCCGGAGCCGGCGGCGCGCGCGGCGGGGGCGAGCGCGGCGAAGATCCCGGCACCGATCATCGAGCCCAGGCCGATCAGCACGGCGTCGGACACCCCGAGCCGGCGGCTCAGCTCGTCCGGCGTCCCGGTGGCGGGTTGCTGCTTGCTCATCGCTCACTCCTCGGCGACACAGATATCTATTACGGAATCCGATATCGGAGGACGATACGTGAGCACGAGCCGCCCTCCGCACCCTGGCCGTCGGATCGCCTTCTCCGGCAGGCGCCGGAAGGTCAGCGCAACACCGCCGCGATGACGCGGGCCGCCTCGCGGGCAGGCCGGCCGACGCCGATGAGGGTGGCGGAGGCGGGGCCGGTCCAGTCGCCGTAGCCGAGAAAATGGAGACGAGGCTCGTCGAGTGCCTGGGCGCCGACCGTAGGGATGTGGCCTCGGGGGTCGCGCAGGCCGAGTGGGGCGAGATGAGAAAGGGCGGGGCGGAGACCGGTACACCAGATGATCGCGCCCGCCTCCGGCGATCGCACCGTCGACCCGGACCACCCCGGTGGGCGTGATGCGGTCGAACGTCGGCTGGGCCTTGAGCAGTCCCGCGGCGCGAACGGGCGGTATGGCGACGATGTCGCCGAGGGAGGCGACGCCGCCGGTGTCGGTGCGGCCTTCGTCGAGGGCGCGGCGGCGTGCGGTCGCCTCGGCGAAGAGAGCACGGCCATCGACGTCGTCGGCGAGGTAGCTCGGTTCGCGCAGCATGACCCAGGCCAGATCGGCGTCACACGCGCGATCGGCGGCGATCTGCACACCGGAATTGCCGACCCCGACCACGATCACCCGCTGTCCGACGAAGTCGGCGGGACGGCGGTACTCGACCGTGTGGAGCTGGGTGCCCTGGAAGTTCGTACGCCCGGGGACCGCGGGGACGAAGGGGCGGGACCAGGTGTCGGTGGCCCTGATGACGGCCCCGGCCCGCCACGTACCGGAGTCGCTCTAAGAGGCCATCTCATTTGGGGAGCCGGTAGGGTGCGGGCTCGTGGCGGGGATTGTTGAGCGGCTGGTGCCGGACGAGTTGTGGGAACTGTTCCAGCGAGT
>NZ_JNZO01000015.1 GCF_000717595.1 Streptomyces flavochromogenes
CGGCCTCGCGGGCAGAGAGACCGTCCGGGCCCGTGGCGAGTTCACGACGCAGCCGGGGCAGCGGTTCACTGGGGTCGAAGGGCAGCGCCTGGGGGGAGGAAGAGATCCGCTCCGGGCCGGCACGGCTGCCGGCACGGTCAGTCATCGCCGTCCCCCGCACCGCTGTCCCGGTGGAGTCGGCCGGACCACACGGGTTCCACCTGCTCCCACTCGTGTTCCCAGGCCGCGAGCCGGTGACCTTCGCTCCGCCGTCGTACGAGGAGGACCACGGCCGCGCCCGTCACCCCTGTGACGCCTGCCGCCGCCACTCCGCCCGACATCGAGGTCAGGGCGCGGTCGGCAGCACTGCCGGGCTGCCGGGCGGGGGATCCTGCGTCGTCCACCCAGATCGTCACGGCGTGCCCTTCCGGCGTCCGGGGCGGGACGCGAATGCTCCCGGACCGGCGGACGTGCTCGGGCTGTTCCCACACCGCCGGTGCGACGGCCTGCGGCTTCGTGCCGTACCGGGTGGCGGCGGACGGGTCCTTCGCCGGCCCGGTGGTGGTCGCGGTCACCTGATGCCGGTGAGCGGCGAGTTCACGGTCGGTCTCGGATCCCGCCGACCAGAGGCTCCCGGCGGCCACAGCACCGCAGATCACAGCGATCAGCAGGACGAAGACCAGGGCGGCGCGCCGTGCGGGTCTCCTGGGTGGGGGGGTCCCGCTCCCCGACTCCTGGTGGGGCATGCCGCACCTCCCGTTGGAGTGGCCTCGCCGACCTGTCAGAGGCCCTTCTCAGTGTGTGCGTCGATTTCCGTTCCGATGTGGTGGGCCCAGGCCCGGATCCGTTCCGGGTTGCGGAAGTCCCCGCCCTTGCCCCGGCTGACCATGTGCCGGGCGACCGGATCCGACGTCTCGGCGGTCACGGCGCCACCGAAGGTGATGTGCTCACGGGCACCGAGCTTCTTCATCCGCCGGGCGACTCCTCGTACGGGCGGGATGTCGTGCTGCTCCGCGGAACTGTCGACGGGACCACTGCTGAAGAGCCAGACGGGCCGCTGCCTGAGCTGTTCGGCGTTGCGCCGGGCGCACCGTCGTGCCTTGCCGGTCCAGTGCCCGGCGTAGAGGGCTCCGCCGAGGACGACTCCGTCGTAGCCGCTGACGTCGGTGACGGTGTCGGCCGGCAGGACGACGGCGTCGAAGCCGTCGTCCCGGAGCGTCTTGCCGATCTCTTCGGCGATTCCGGCGGTGGCGCCGGCCTTGCTGCCGTAGGCGACCAGGACACGTTTCGCGTTCATGACTCCGCTCCCTCGGCGGGTGCACCTGCCCGCTTCACCGGAATGGTCCGGACGGACGTCGTGTCCTCCTCGTCGGGCATCGGGATACGGACGGTGAGGATGCCGTCCGCGTACGACGCCTCGACGTCGTCGGCGGGGATGGTGGCCGGAAGGCGCACCGTCCTGCGGAAGGATCCGTAGCGGAACTCCGAGTGCTCCTTGTCCTCCGTGCTCTCACTGTGCTCCGCACTCACCGTGATGAGGTTGTCGTCGACCGTGATGCTGATGTCCCTGTCCGGGTCCATGCCCGGCAGTTCTGCCTTCAGCACGTACTCGCCGTCCCCGCCGGTCATCTCGACCGGGATCGAGTGGGCGGCGGAGCCGGGGCGCCAGCCCGGCAGTCCCGGGAACTCTCTGTTGAACCAGTCGTCGAAGTCGGGGAAGTGGCTGTGCCTGCGTTCCACCTTGCCTCCGGCCATTGCTCTGCTCCTCGTGTCGGGGCCCAGGACGGTCGTCGTGGACCCGAAGTAGGTGCGGACAGGCGGCGGATCGGGTTGCGGAGCCCGGTCCGACTCCGTACCCCACTCTTCCACCCGTGACGTCGCGTGGCGCAGTGTCCAAGGGGGCTGAAGGACAGGGCCGAACGGGCCGCACCTGGAGGGGACCGACCGGCCCATGGCGTCACGGCGCTGGTGCTGTCAGCGGCAGATCTTCTCGACGAAATGGCCCACCCGTTCCTCCGGCAGGTGCCGCGCCAGGTCCGCCTCACTGATCATGCCGACCAGGCGGTGGTCGTCGATCACGGGCACGCGGCGGATGCAGTGGTCCTGCATCGTGCGGAGCACCACTTCGCTGTCGGCGCCCGCGTCCACGGTGACCGGCTTGCCCTGGGCGAGGTCCCCGGCCGTCATCCGGTGGGGGTCCTTGCCCTTGGCGAGGCACTTCACCACGATGTCCCGATCGGTGATGATGCCGTGCAGCCGGTCGTCCGGCCCGCAGATGGGCAGCGCGCCGACATCCAGTTCGCTCATGCGGCGTGCGGCGTCCACGAGGTTCTCGTTCTCCTGCACGCAGCTCGCACCGGAGTGCATGATCTCCCTTGCGGTCTTCATGACCACGTCCTCCCTTTCGCTCCCTGCTCGTGATCCGGTGCCGATTCGCCGTCGGTTCAGACGATCAGCGTCGACACCCTGACGGTGTGAACCGGGCGCCAGAGACGTCCCATCGCCCCTTCCTGGGGCGGTTGATGGTTCCGTCACCCCATCCCTCGTCCGGTGCCGGTCTCGCGCGTCGTCTCCGCGCGGGCCACATGGCCTTTGACCACTGCGAAGCTGTCCGGCGCCACCGAGATCGAGTCGAGGCCCGCCTCGACCAGGATCGCGGTGAACGCCGGATCGTCGCTCGGCCGCTGGCCGCACAGCCCGACCGGCCGGCCCGCCGCGTGGGCTCGGACGGCGAGGGTCTGAATGCTGCGGACGACCGCGGGGTCCCGCTCGTCGAAGACATGGGCGAGGGCCTCGGAGTCGCGGTCGACGCCGAGGGTGAGCTGAGTGAGGTCGTTGCTGCCGATCGAGAATCCGTCGAAGCGTTCCGCGAACTCCCCGGCCAGGATGATGTTGGCCGGTATCTCCGCCATGACGTAGACCTGCAGCCCGTTCTCTCCGCGTACCAGTCCCTCGTCCGCCATCACCGCCAGCACGCGGTCGGCCTCGCCGAGGGTGCGGCAGAAGGGGATCATGACGATCACGTTCGTCAGTCCCATCCCGTCACGGACCCGGCGCAGTGCGCGGCATTCGAGGGCGAAGCCCGTGCGGTAGCCGTCGCTGTAGTACCGGCTCGCGCCGCGCCAGCCGATCATGGGGTTCGCCTCGTCCGGTTCGAAGGGCCGGCCGCCGAGGAGCTTGGCGTACTCGTTGGTCTTGAAGTCGCTGGTGCGCACGACGACGGGCGCCGGCCAGCGCGAGGCGGCGATCCGGGCGATGCCGTGGGCCAGCCGGTCGACGAAGTAGTCCCCTCGGTCGAGGTAGCCCTCGGTGAGCCGCTCGATGACATGCCGGTCGGGTGCGTCGAGTCGTTCCGGGTGCAGCAGGGCCATGGGGTGGACTTTCACCTGGTGGGCGACGATGAACTCGAGGCGCGCCAGTCCCACTCCGTCCGCGGGGAGCCGCCACCAGCGGAACGCGGCTGATGGATCTGCCAGGTTCAGCATCACCCGGGTTCGGGTGGCGGGCAGTTCCGTGAGGTCGGTCCGGGTCTCCTCGTACGGGAGCAGCCCTGGGTAGACACGTCCGCTCCCTCCCTCGGCGCAGGAGACCGTGACGGAATGCCCGTCACGCAGGATCCGTGTCCCGTTTCCGGTTCCGACGACGGCGGGGACGCCGAGTTCGCGGCTGACGATGGCTGCGTGCGAGGTGCGTCCCCCGTGGTCGGTGACGATGGCGGAGGCCCTCTTCATGACGGGTTCCCAGTCCGGGTCGGTGACGCCGGTGACGAGGACGCCGCCCTGGGGGAAGCGGTCGAGGTCGACGGGCGCGTCGAGCGCCACGACACGGCCCTGGCCGATGGCCTCGCCGACGGCGATGCCTTCGACGAGCGGCTCGCCGGGGGCGGCGGTGAGCCGGCGGCGGGTCAGGGTGGTGGTGCGTCGACGCGACTGGACCGTCTCCGGGCGGGCCTGGACGATCCAGAGCTCGCCGGTGAGGCCGTCCTTGGCCCATTCGATGTCCATGGGGCAGCCGTAGTGCTCCTCGACGGCCGCCGCCCATCCGGCGAGCGTGCGGATCTCCGCGTCGTCGAGGACCCGCTGGTTCCGCTCACCGTCGGGCGTGTCGACCGTACGGGTCAGCCCGGTGTCCGCGTACACGGCCTTCAGCCGCTTGGCTCCGATCCGCACGTCGATGACGGGGTCGAGCTCCGGGTCCTTCATGCTCGGCTTGAACACCGTGTACTCGTCCGGGTCGACCTGGCCGCTGACGACGGTCTCCCCCAGCCCCCAGGCGGCACTCACCACGATCACGTCCGGGAAGCCGCTCTCCGGGTCGAGAGTGAAGACGACCCCGGCGCCGGCGAGATCGGAGCGGACCATGGCCTGGACGCCGATGGACAAGGCGACGGCGAGGTGGTCGAAGCCCATCCGTTCCCGGTAGTCGATCGCCCGGTCGGTGAACAGAGAGGCGTAGCAGCGGGTGCACGCCTCAAGGAGCGCGTCGGCGCCGCTGACGTTCAGATACGTCTCCTGCTGCCCGGCGAAACTCGCTTCGGGCAGGTCCTCCGCCGTCGCGCTGCTGCGCACCGCCACCTCTGGCCACTCCCGGCCGATCTCCTCGGCCAGCCGTTCGTACGCCGCGAGCACGGCATCCCGCAGAGGCGCGGGCAACGGCTCCACGAGGAAGAGGGACCGGATGGCCGCGCCGACCTCATCGAGCGGGGCACCCTCATGCAGTCGGTCGATCTGTGCCTCCACGCGACGGCGGAGGTCTCGGGAACCGAGCAGTTCCTCGTACGCTTCGGCGGTGGTGGCGAATCCCGGAGGGACGCGGATGCCCGCGCCCCCGAGCCGGGTGGTCATCTCGCCCAGCGAGGCGTTCTTGCCACCCGCTCGGCCGACGTCGTGCCTCCCGAGTTCCGTGAACGGTACGACGTGTCGTATCGGTCCCATGGTCTCCTCCACAGCTCTCGGGCCTTCTCAGTACGGCAGGGGCCTGCCGGACGGCGTGCGCAGGTCGAGGGGAGCGGGCCCGCGGGGGCGGGCCGGCCGGGGGCTGATCCGGATGTGCTTCATGACGCTCACCTCTCCGCAGAACCGGCCGATGGACCGGGGGCGTCCTCTCGCCCCTGCGTCCCCGCGTGGAAGTGGTCGCGTCCCAGTTGCCGAGTGGGGCAGGCACGGGGCGTCGGCCGTGCCGGAACGGGACCGGTCGGCCCAAGACGGGTCGCCTGTCCGGCGCTCGCGCTGCGGGAGGGGGAAGGTGATCACCGGACACGGGGCACGGTGCAGCAGGCCGTGAACCGTCGAACCCAGCCGCATGCCGGAGTAGCCGCCACGGCCTCGGCGGCCGACCACGAGTGAGAGGGATTCCTGGGACGCCAGGGCGAGTTGTTCGACCGGGTGTCCCCTCAGGACCTCTTGGGAGACGCCGACATCGGGATATCTCTCCGCCCAGCCCGCCACCGATTCGGCGAGCAGCCGGCGCCGCTCGGCCAGACCCTCTTCACCGTCGTGGTGGGCGAAGGCGGGACGGGGCCAGTCCCAGACGGCCCGCAGCCGTGCCTCGCGCATGCTCACCTCCTCGACGGCGAAGGCGACGGCGGCCTGAGAGGACTCGCTTCCGTCCACGCCGACGACGAGGGTCGGTGGGTGCGCAGCGGTGTGCTCCGGTGCGCGGACCACGACGACGGGACAGTCCGTCCGTGCCGTGAGGGGGAGGGCCACGGAGCTCTCGCTGAACATCTCGGCCGCTCTGCCGAGACGACGCGAGCCCACGACGAGGAGTGCGGCGTGCGCCGCCATGTCGCGCAACACGGTCGCCGGCACACCGTTCACGCGCTCCGTCGCGATCCGCAGACCGCCGTGCAGGTACCGGACGAGGTGCTCCGCGTTGGCGATCGCCGACTCCGCGCGCATGCGCAGGGCACTCTGGCGGGCGAGCGCCTCGTACCGGAGTCCGTCGTGGGCGGGCGGTACGGCGACGAGCAGCCTGAGTACCAGTCCTCTTCGTACGGCTTCGTCGGCGGCCCAGACGAGAGCGGGCACCGACTGCTCCCGGGGCTCGACACCCAGCAGTATCTCGTTCACGTCTCCTCGACCCGGGTGGCGAAGGCAGGTGGGACGATCTCCACCGGGCAGTGGGCGTGGTGGAGCAGAGTGTGGGCGACTCGCCCCAGGGAGGGGCCTACGCCCAGGGCGCGGTGTTCTCTGCCCATCACCAGCAGATCGGTGTGGGCACTCGCCTCGACCAGGATCCCGGGCGTGCTCGTGCCCGTCTCGACGTGATGGCTGACGGTCAGGGTGGGGTAGAACTCCTGCGCGAGGTCGGCGAGCGCCTTGATCTCGTGCACGCGCTGCCGCGCGATCTCGTCGAGGTCGTCCAGCATCGTTGCGACGCTGCCGACATGGGTGAGCACGTTCCAGACGCTCACCAGCCGCAGTGCCGCCTTGCGGGCGTCGGCCTCGGCGGCGGCGACGAGCAGCCAGCCCCGATCCGAAGCACCGTGTACGGCTGCCGTCACCGAGCCCGACGCGGGACGGTCACCGTCACCACGGACCACGATGACGGGAACCTCGGCGCGGGCCGCCACACCCAGACCGACGGATCCGAGCATGAGGGCGGAGAATCCGCCGAGCCCCCGGTTGCCCACCACGATCGTGCCCCGGTGGCCGGCGGCCGCCCGGAGACCGGCGACCGGTTCCTGGCGGTCCAGCTCCTTCGTGACGGCGAGGTCCGGAAAGAGATCACGGACCGCGCTCGCGGTCTCGATCAGCAGGTCGCGACCCGCTTCGCGTACCGCCTGGATGGTCTCGGCGTTGGAGAAGATCGCCCGGCGGTCGGTGTCGGCGGCGTGGACGAGATGCAGTGGCCGTCCCCGTCGGTCCGCCTCCCCGGCGGCCCAGAGCACGGCCGCGCGCCCGGAGGGGGACCCGTCGACTCCTACAACGACGTTGCCGAGCTCCGGTCGGGCGGGGGTCTCGCTGGTCATGGCTCCTCCTCCGGGGAACACCCGAGGCTCGGGAGCGCGTCCCGAGGGGCGACATCTCCCACACTGGCACCGTGGTGGACCTCCTAGGGATGGGCCGTTCGGCCCCGATCGAGACCTGCCCGGCCCTGCTGCCGGAAGCGATGTGGCGCCAACCTGAGATGCGGGATGCCCTGTCCGATCCAGCCCCGGGACGGGGCGGGGCGGGCAGGAATCGACAAGGGAGGTGCGCCATGACAGCCCAGGTCACGGTAGGTCTGGACGGCTCCAACGAAAGCCTGGCAGCCGCCCGCTGGGCCGCGACGCAGGCGGTGCTGCGGGAAGTACCCCTCAGGCTGATGCACGTGGAGGAGTGGCCGAACACGCCGGACGTGCCCCTTGCCTATGCCCGCGCCCTGGACGAGCGGACCGAGAGGCTGATGCGAGACGTGACGGAACGGGCGCGGAAGGACCATCCCGACCTAGAGGTCGTCACGGAGCATGCGCGTGGCCGGGCAGCCGAGGAGCTGACGGCCGCCGCGAACGAGGCGGATCTGACGGTCCTCGGTTCGCGCGGACTCGGGGGCGTCCGCGGCTTCCTCGTCGGCTCGGTCTCCCTCGCCGTCGTCGGAGCGGCGCGACAGCCGGTCGTCCTCGTCCGCGCGAAGGACGAACGCGCAGGTCCCGGGGACGGCATCGTAGTGGGCGTCGACATCTACCACCCGTGCGAAGCCCTGCTCGCGTTCTCCTTCTCCGAAGCCGCCCGGAAGGGCACTCCGCTGCGGTTCCTCCACAGCTGGACACTTCCCGCTTCGTACGGCTACGCGGCCATCATGGACCCGGGGATCGGGGAGGAGCTCGGCAGCCACCTCCTCGGGGGTCTGGACGACCTGCTGGAGCCTTGGCGGAAGCGGTACGCGGGCGTGGAGGTGGAGGCCAAGCCGGTGGTGGGCTCGCCCGCCTACCAGCTGGTCGATGCGTCACAGACCGCGCAACTCGTCATCGTGGGGCGCCGGAGCCGGAACGTCCCCCTCGGTACGCACCTGGGCCATGTCGCCCACGCGGTGATCCACCACAGCCCCGCGCCCGTCGCCGTCGTCCCCCTGACGTGAGCGGGCGGCAGCGACTCGGCCTACGTCGACTGCAACGCGCGGACCCGGGCGCGGAAGACGCGCCAGCGTCGCTCGTTGTCGTGCACCAGCGTGGCCGACTCGGTCATGAGATCCGCCGCACGGTCCAGCAGCTCGGAAGCCGCATAGAGATAGGACGGCGCCGTCCGCACTCCGCCCAGGTCGGCACGGAGGGCCGCCGGAGCGAAGTCGACGCGGGCCAGCAGGTCGAGAGCGCGTCGCAGCAGCCGCGCGACCAGAACCTGCAGGCCCGCCGACTGCCAGTCGTTGGCGATGATGCGGTGCCGCTCCCCGAGCAGGTCGGCCAGCGCGGGATAGGCAGCCAGGCCCCCTGCCATCTCCCACGCCCGCGCCATCGCCCCGGTCAGCCAGACACCCGTCTGCTCAAGGTCATCCGCCAGCAGCGCGACCTCACGCCTCAGCCTCTGGACTTCGGCCGGCTCGCCCTCCCCCTCCATGAAGAGAATCCCCGACTCCGCGGTGAGCCCGGGGGCATTCAGGTCCTCCGTGCCGGCGAAAGCGATCGTCGAAGGCTGCTCATTCACATCGATCACGCTCCACCGGTCGGCCAGCGCCTTCAGCGCCCGCGACCGTGCCTGCAGGTCACCGGCCTGCCGCAACGGGGCCTGTGAGTAGTACTCCTCATGCTCACGATGGAACCGCGCCAGATTCTCGATCAACCGCAACAGCGATTCAGGAGGGCTGATCTGCGTCTCGTCCTCGGCCATTCCGGCAGTGTGCACCAAGTCCGCCGCGCACGGCGTCCGGGCGCGCCCGCCGCAGCCGACGCGAGCCTGCGAACCACTCTCGGAGATCACGCTCAGGGGTGCCCCCTTGGTCAGCAGCCCCCGACGGCGCGCCCGGCGCGCCTGGCACCTGGATGCGCCGTCCGGTCACTCGGCGCGGTGAGAGGGTCACCACGGTGTCCCGCCCGTCCCCGGCCCACGGCTCCGAGTGGACGGCCTCCTTGATCCTCCGTACCGAGGTCTCGTCCGACACCGTTCGTGCCGGACCGACAAGGAGCACGCTCCAGCCCTGGCGGAAGGCCTCGTCCAGGTGGTCCTCCTCGAAGGCGACCTCCACGCCGGACGTCGAGGCGCGCGCGAGGGGCGATTCCGCAGCGGTCATGAAGACGATGTCCCCGTCGACGACCTGGTAGTTCACGGGGATCACCATCAGCCCCTCGCGTCCTTCGACGGCCACCCTGCCGATGCCGTGGCCGTCGAGCAGCTCCCAGCACTCGGCTTCGCCCATGTCCTCCATCCGTGCCCCGTACCCGGCGCGCGCTCCTCCGGGCGGGAGGTCCGCCGAGTACCCGGTGAGTTCCTGGACCGTGGTCTCCAGAGCGTTCGCAAGCCGGACCAGGAACTCGATCCGCGGGGTGGCCACCTGCTCCTCCACGTAGGCGATGTAGCCGGGCGTGGAGCCGGCCCGTTCGGCCACGTCCTCCCAGGACAGGCCGAGCCGGCTGCGCCTGGACGCGACGCGGCGGCCGAGGTCGCTCCTGGGGTGCGAGGAGTGCGGCTCACCAGGCGTGTTCATCACTGGTCTCCCTCCGTGGTCACGGGGCGCAGCTGGGGTACGACGGCGACCGGACACGAGGCGTGGTGCAGGGCGCGGTGGGCGACCCTGCCGAGCTCCAGGCCGACGAGCCCGTCCCGGCGTCGGGCGCCGACGACCAGCAGGTCGGCGGCGGCGGAGCGCTCGGTCAGCATCTTGTGGGCGGGGCCCTCGACCGAGCTCCTGCGCAGGCGCGCCTGGGGGTGTTCGGCCGCCGCGGCCTCGATGGCCTTGTCGAGCAGTTCGGAGGCCCCTTCGGTGAAGTAGGCCGCGCCGGCGCGCCTCATCAGCAGGTGGTCGGCCGGTTCATGGGCCGGTCGTCGCCAGGTGCGGACGATGTCGAGTTCCGCGTTCCGAGCGGCCGCCTCACGGAAGGCGAACCGCACGGCCGGCGAGTCCAGGTCGTGCTCTCCCACGCCGAGCAGAACGCGCCCGTGGCGTGCCTCCAGGGCCTGCCGGTCCCCACGGACGACGATGACCGGGCAGGGGGCTCGGGCTGCCGCGATGAGGCTGACGGAGCCGAGCAGAAGGTCGGCGAGCTCGCCGCGCCCCCGTGACCCGACGACGAGGATCGTGCCCTCCCGCCCCTGCCTGAGCAGCGCACTGGACGCGTCTTCGGCGAGGACGTCCGTAGTGAGGGGGAGGTCGGGTGCACGACGGCGGGCGCGTTCGGCTGCGGTGCCGGCGATGTTCTCGGCGAGGACCTGGCCCGAGGGTCGGTCCGTGGTCCAGGCCGGCACGACTCCCTCGTACCGCTCCCACATCGAGGCATGGACGATGCGCAGGGGAAACGCGTGCCGTACCGCTTCGTCGACGGCCCAGTCCAGGGCCGTGAGACTGGCGTCGGACCCGTCTACTCCCACCACCAGGCGCGATTCCATCGTGCCCACCGCCTTTCCGGGTCGTGAGGTGGCCTGCTGCCACGCTCGCATCGGGCGGAAGTGACCGGATAGGGCCGGTCGGTCCCGGGCGCGGCCCGCCCGGACCAGGTGTGGTGGCTGCGACGGCGGAGTTCACGACCGCCCAGCGGCCCTCCCGGGACCGGTCTCTGTCGTGCCGTGCGGCGGAAAGTGCTGGACGCGCGCGTCCGGGCCCGGGAACACCTCGGTGACCCTGCCCGTGTCCGACCACCGGACGTCGAAGGGCGGAGTGCCGTCCGGATGGTGGAGCCCGACGATCTCGCCGTCACGCCCCTCGTCCCCGACCGTGGCGCCACCCACGATCAGCCGGTCGCCGACGCGAGCCCACAACCCGGCGCGGGGCTTCTCCTGACCTTGCCGTGCTCCGGTCGCGGTCATGGTCCTCGCCTCCCGGCACGAGCGCCCGGCCTCGGTCCTCCCGGGACGGGCTCGCTCGCCTTCTCCACCGTGCGTCCCGGCCGGCCGGGAGCCATAGGGGCCGAACGTCCCGGAAGGGGGCCATTCGGCACTGCCCCGGGTGGGCTGCGCGCAGCAGAGTGAGAACTGGGGCGGCCGCGTCCCCTGAAGGAGGACCGTCATGCAGCACCGTACGGTTTTCGAGGTGATGACCCACGATGTGATCACCGCAGCCCCAGAGACCCCGTTCAAGGAGATCGCCCGGCTCTTCGCCGACCGCGACGTCTCGGCGGTCCCGGTCGTCGACGCCGACCGACGCCTGCTCGGTGTGGTGTCGGAGGCCGACCTGCTGCGTTCCACCGCCGAGCTCCCCGACCTGGAGGGCCGCTGGGCGGGTGTCCGGCTGCTGTCCCAGGAGCGAGGGATGCCCGACGCGGAGACGGCCGCCCAGCTGATGACCTCGCCGGCCGTCACGGCACAGGCGAACTGGAATCTCGTCGAGACGGCCCGGACGATGCAGCGCAAGGCTGTGAAGAGACTGCCCGTGACCGACGAGACCGGTCGACTCGTCGGGATCATCAGCCGCAGCGACCTGCTGCGGCCCTTCCTGCGCGGTGACACCGCGATCCGTGACGAGATCGAGCACGACGTCCTGGCCGATACTCTGCGCTTCGCCCCCGACACGATCCGCGTGACGGTCGACGACGGAGTCGTCAGGCTGACGGGCCGGGTCGCCGAGCGGGCCGACATCCGCGTGATCGTGCGGCTCTGCCGTTCGGTCGACGGAGTCGTCGCCCTGCACGAATCGATCGAGTACGCCTATGACAACCTCGCGCTCGACGTGGAGCCACCGCGATGAACGCCCTGTGGGTGGCACCGGTCATGCCCGACTACGACAGCGCCCGGGCCGTCTTCTCCTGGCGACGGGAGCGGTCCCGGCTCGCCGGGCTGCCGGACGGCGGCATCAACATGGGGTACGAGGCGGTCGACCGACACCTGCGCGAGGGCCACGGCGAACGGGTCGCGTTGCGCTGCATCGCGCGCGACGGATCCGTCCGGACGGTCAGCTTCGCCGGGCTCGCGGCCGAGAGCTCACGTTTCGCGCACGTGCTGGAGACGCTCGGCCTGGAACGCGGCGAGCGGGTCTTCACCCTCCTCGGCCGCCGGTTCGAGCTGTACAGCACCGTCCTCGGAACGCTGCGGGCCGGCCGAGTCGTGTGTCCCCTGTTCAGCGCCTTCGGGCCCGAACCCGTCGCACTGCGCTTGGAGCTGGGCAACGCCCGGGCGCTGGTCACGACCCGCGAGCTGTACGAACGCAAGGTGGCCCCCGTACGGCCCCGCCTCCCGCACCTGCGGCACGTCCTGCTTCTCGACCCCGGTGCCGACCCGCCCCCGGACACCCTCTCCTACCCCGCCCTCACGGCCGCCGCGCCGGACGCGTACACAGTCGGCCCGACCGAGCCGGCGGAACCGGCACTGCTGCACTTCACCAGCGGCACGACAGGCACCCCCAAAGGCGCGGTACACGTGCACGAGGCGGTCCTCGCCCATCACGTCACCGCCGCCTACGCCCTGGACCTGCACGAGGGCGACGTCTTCTGGTGCACCGCGGACCCCGGCTGGGTCACCGGCATGTCGTACGGCATCATCGCCCCCCTCACCCACGGGGTGACGACCGTCGTCGACGAAGGGGACTTCGCCCCGAAGCGCTGGTACCGCATCCTCGCCGACCAGCACGTCACCGTCTGGTACACCGCGCCCACCGCGCTGCGCATGCTCATGCGGGCCGCGCCACGCGGAGGCGAGCCGACGCCCGCCGCGCGCCATGACCTCTCCGCGCTCCGGTTCGTCGCGAGCGTCGGGGAGCCGTTGAACCCAGAGGCCGTGCACTGGGGCCGAGAGGCGCTCGGGCTGCCCGTCCACGACACCTGGTGGCAGACCGAGACCGGTGCCATCATGATCGCCAACTTCGCGGCCGATCCCGTGCGGCCCGGTTCGATGGGCCGGCCCCTTCCCGGTGTCGAGGCCGCCGTCCTGGCCTGCGGCGAGGACGGCCGGGCCGCGATCACCGGCGGGCGGGTCCACGTACTCCGGGAACCGGGTGCCCAGGGCGAGCTCGCCCTGCGGGCGGGCTGGCCGTCGATGTTCCGGGCCTACCTGCACGAGCCGCACCGTTACGAGGCGTGCTTCGCCGACGGCTGGTATCTGACCGGCGACCTCGCCAGCCGCGACACCGGCGGCTGGTACTGGTTCGTCGGTCGCGTCGACGATGTCATCAAGTCCGCGGGGCACCTCATCGGACCCTTCGAGGTGGAAAGCGCGCTCATGGAGCATCCGGCCGTCGCCGAGGCCGGTGTCATCGGACGCCCTGACCCACTGGCCGGCGCGATCGTCAAGGCGTTCGTGCTGCCGCGTCCCGAGTATCCGCCCGACCCCGAACTGCGGCGCGACGTGATGGCGTTCGCCCGCCGACGCCTCGGACCGGCCGTCGCCCCCCGGGACATCGAGTTCGTCGAAGGCCTCCCCCACACCCGCAGCGGAAAGGTGATGCGCCGCCTGCTGCGAGCCCGCGAACTGGGCCTGCCCGAGGGCGACGTGTCGACTCTGGAGACACCCGGCCCGGCCGGGACGGCCGGGCTCTCCGAGAAGGAGCCGTGATGGCCACCGCACACGGCGGAACGTCCGCCGGACCACCCAAGGCGAAGCGCCCCCGTCGCGCACATGGACCCACCACGCCCTCCCGCACACCTGCGGCGACCCACGACCTGGACCTGCTGCGGCAGATGCTGCTCATCCGGCGGTTCGAGGAACGATGCGTCGAGCTGTACAGCGCGGCGGCGATCCGGGGCTTCGTCCACCTCTACATCGGCGAGGAGGCGGTGGCGGTCGGCGTCCACCAGGCTCTCGACGAGCGGGACGCGGTCGTCTCCACCTACCGCGAACACGGCCACGCCCTGGCCCGTGGGATACCGCCCGAGGCCGTGATGGCGGAGATGTACGGGAAGACCACCGGATGCAGCCACGGCCGCGGCGGGTCCATGCACCTGTTCGACGCCGATCGCCGCTTCTACGGCGGCAACGCGATCGTGGGCGGCGGACTGCCGCTCGCGGCGGGCCTGGCGCTCGCCGACCGGTTGCGCGGCGAGTCCCGGGTCACCTGCTGCTTCTTCGGTGACGGGGCCTTCGCCGAGGGCGAGTTCCACGAGACCGCCAATCTGGCGGCGCTCTGGGGACTGCCCGTGCTCTTCGTCTGCGAGAACAACCTGTACGCGATGGGAACGGCTCTCGCCCGCGAACACGCCCAGACGGACCTGGCGATGCGGGCGGCGTCGTACGGCATGGCGGCCTGGGCCGTCGACGGCATGGACGTGCACGCCGTGGAGAAGGCGGCGCGCGGGGCGATCGAGTCCATGCGCGCCGGTAGCGGACCGCACTTCCTGGAGATGCGGACGTACCGGTTCCGCGCGCACTCCATGTACGACCCGGACCGGTACCGGCCGAAGGACGAGGTCGAGGGGTGGAAGCGGCACGACCCCGTCACCGGCCTCGCCGACGGCATGCGTACGGCCGGAGTCCTCGACGCCGCCGCGCTGGACGACTTGGAGCACCAGGTCAGCGCGGAGATCGACCACGCCGTCCGGGCGGCGGAACAGGCCCCCGAGGAGCCTGCCGAGGATCTGCTGCTCCATGTCACGGGCCGACCCGAGGAGGCTGAGGCATGAGCACACGTACACGTCCGCGGGCGCATCCCGACGACGACACCACCACGTACAGGGAGGCCCTGCGCGCGGGACTGCGCGATGCCCTTGCCTCGGACGACCGGGTGTTCCTGATGGGTGAGGACGTGGGTCGCTACGGCGGATGCTTCGGGGTGAGCCTCGGTCTCCTGGAAGAGTTCGGACCCGATCGTGTCCGGGACACGCCTCTCTCGGAGTCCGCGTTCGTCGGAGCCGGGATCGGCGCCGCCCTGGCCGGGATGCGGCCCGTCGTCGAGATCATGACGGTCAACTTCAGCCTGCTGGCCCTCGACCAGATCCTCAACAACGCCGCCACCCTGCGGCACATGTCCGGCGGGCAGCTCGGCGTGCCGTTGGTGATCCGTATGACGACGGGTGCGGGACGCCAGCTGGCCGCCCAGCACTCCCACAGTCTCGAAGGCTGGTACGCGCACGTCCCGGGCCTGCGCGTCCTGGCGCCGGCCACGGTCGACGACGCCCGCCACATGCTGTCCGCGGCGCTGGCCGACCCTGATCCGGTCATGTTCTTCGAGCACGGCAGCCTCTACAACGCGGCCGGAACGCTCGACCCGGCGATCCATCAGGTCGACCTGGACCGCGCGGCCGTCCGCCGCGAGGGCACCGATGTCACGGTCGTCGCGTACGGCGGTTGCGTGTCCAAGGCCCTCGAAGCCGCTGAGGAACTGGCGGGCGAGGGGATCAGCGCGGAGGTCGTCGACCTGCGCACGCTGCGGCCCCTGGACGACGCCACGTTCGTCGGCTCGGTCCGGCGGACCCACCGGGCCGTCGTGGTCGACGAGGGCTGGCGCAGCGGCAGTCTGTCCGCCGAGATCGAGTCGCGCATCTGCGAGCAGGCGTTCTTCGAACTCGACGCGCCCGTCGAGCGGGTGTGCAGCGCAGAGGTCCCCATCCCCTACGCCCGCCGGCTGGAGGAGGCGGCACTCCCCCAGCCGGCCGGAATCGTGGCGGCGGCACGCCGGGTGGGGAGCTGAGATGGCCGAGTTCACGATGCCGTCGCTCGGCGCCGACATGGACGAGGGCACGCTCTCCCAGTGGCTGGTGCACCCCGGCGACCAGGTGGCGCGGGGCGACGTCGTCGCGGTGGTCGAGACCGACAAGTCCGCGATCGAGGTGGAGTGCTTCGAGAGCGGTACGGTCGACACCCTCCTCGTCGACGAGGGCACCACCGTCCCTGTGGGCACCCCGCTGGCACGTATCGGCACGACCGCCGGGAGCGAACCCACCGCGGACCGGCCCCCGTCGACGCCCCTGGTCCGCCGACTCGCCCAGGACCGGCACGTCGACCTCGCCGCCGTCCATGGTTCGGGCCCGGGAGGCAGAATCACCCGTGCGGACGTGGAGCACGCGGAACCAGCACCAGCACCAGCACCAGCACACGACAGGACCGCCGGCCCGGCAGAGTCCACTCGCACCGCGACCGGGCGACAGCCGGGCACGGAACCGGCGCGACAGAAGCGGAACGATTCCCGGCCCCAGGAGAGGACCGCGCCGGCGACAGGGCCGCCGGGGCCGGTAGCCGGCGTCGACTCGGCCGGGGAGCGTCAGGCTCCGCGGCGCGTGAGGTCCTCACCGCTCGCTCGGCGCCTGGCCACGGAACTCGGCGTCGACCTCGCCGAGGTGACCGGCACGGGTCGCGGCGGCGCCGTCCGTGCGGACGACGTCCGTTCCGCCGCGGCCGCCGAGGGCGCACCGCGGCCGGCCGTCCCGAATGCGGCACGGGCGGCGACCGCTCGGCTCATGAGCCGGTCCAAACGCGAGATCCCGCACTTCTACCTCTCCACGACCGTGGACATGGCAGCGGCCCTGGAGTGGATGCGCGCCCGCAACCGCGAACTTCCGTTGTCCACAGGCCTGGTGCCCGCAGCACTCCTGTTGAAGGCCGTCGCGCTGGCGGCGCGGAAGGTGCCCGAGCTCAACGGGCACTGGGTCGACGACGGCTTCGTCCCGGCAGAGGAGGTACGGCTGGGTGTCGCCGTCTCTCTGCGGGGCGGTGGTCTTGCCGCCCCGTCCCTCGCCCATGCCGACACGCTCTCCGTGGACGAGGTGATGGCCGCGCTCAAGGACCTGGTGGGGCGGGCACGGGGCGGACGGCTCCGGGCGTCCGAGACCGCCGACCCCAGTCTCACCGTCACGAACCTCGGCGAGCAAGGCGTCGAGGCCGTGTTCGGCGTCGTCTACCCGCCGCAGGTCGCGCTCGTCGGCCTCGGCCGGATCGTCGAGCGGCCGGTGGCCGTGGACGGCCTGCTGGGAGTACGCCCCGTGGTGACGGCGACGCTGTCCGCCGATCACCGAGCCGCCGACGGCGCCACCGGCGCACGCCTCCTGAGCACCATGGACCGGGTCCTGCAACAACCGGAGGAACTGTGAACCACGACCAGGCGAAGGCGTTCGTCCGGCAAGCCGTGCAGCGGGTCGTCCCCGACGCCGACTTCACCGGCCTCGATCCCGGCGTGTCCCTGCGGGACACGTTCGAGATGGATTCGCTGGACTTCCTCGAGTTCGTCGAAGCCCTCGCCGAACGCAGCGGTACGGAACTCACCGAGGACGACTATCCGGCCCTCGACACCTGGGACGGCTGCGCCGCTCGCCTGGTGGCCGAGGCCGGTGCGTCCGCACAGGGAAGGAGCGGATGATGCGTCACCGCAGGATCGACCGGCTGATGACCCGTGAGGTGGTGAGCGTCCGAGGCGACACTCCGTTCAAGGAGATCGTCCGCACGCTCTCGGAGCACCAGGTGACGGCCGTACCCGTGGTGGACGGCGACGGCCGGGTCGTCGGGGTGGTGTCGGAGGGCGATCTGCTGCGCAAGACCGCCGACCAGGCCGCCGCACCGAGTGGGATGCCGGCCGTTCCGGACCTGGAGACGTGGGAGGAGGCGAAGGCCGAGGGAACTCGGGCCGAGGAACTGATGTCGGCCCCCGCGGTGTGCGCCCGCCCGGACTGGACCGTGGCCGAGGCGGCACGGCTCATGGAGGTCCAGGGAGTCAAGCGGCTCGTCGTCGTCGACGGCGACGATCACCTGCTGGGCATCGTGAGCCGTCGTGACCTGTTGGCCGTCTACCTCCGCGAGGACGACGACATTCGCCGGGAGATCGTCGAGGACGTTCTCGGTGACACATTGCGTCTCGAACCGACCGCCCTTGCCGTCGAGGTGCACGACGGGCGGGTGGAGCTCGGCGGGAGGCTGCCTTTCCGGGGCATGGCGCCGGCGATCGAGCGTATGTGCGCCGCGGTGGACGGCGTGGTCTCGGTCTCCCCCACCCGTCTCACGTACGACGTCGACGACACCGAACGAGGAGGTGGACGGTCATGACGCGGAGCATCGTGGTCGGCCTGGACGGCACGGAACAAGCGAAGGCAGCCGCGGAGTGGGCGGCCGAGGAGGCGCTGCTGCGCGGCACGGACGTGCGTCTGGTGTACGCGAGGGAACCAGTGCCGGAGGCCGCTCTGTCGCTCGTGGAAGGGGAGTCCGAGGAGCCGTGGGCCAGGGCGATGATGGCGCGCACCGCCGGTGAGCTGCGTGAGCGCCATCCCGGACTGCCGGTGACCTCGCAGGTGCTGGCCTCGGGGCCCGTTCCGGGTCTCGTCGACGCGGCCGAGGAGAGCGAGCTGCTGGTCCTCGGCTCACGGGCGCTGGGCAGCGTGGCCGGATACCTGCTCGGCTCGGTCGGCCTGACGGTCGCAGGTCTCGTCGAGCGTCCCGTCGTGCTCGTACGGGCCGTGAGCGCGGACAGTGCTCCACGGGGCCCCGTCGTGGTCGGGGCCGACGTGCGACAGCCCGTGGACTCCGTGCTGGGCTTCGCCTTCGAGGAAGCCGCGCGACGGCACACCCCGGTCCTCGTCGTGTACGTACAGCAGCTCCCGCTGCACGCGGGAATGGGGCCCGCGATGGTCCCGGACTTCCGGCTTTCCATGGTGCCCGAGATCGCGCGTTCGGTGGAGGTCATGCTGGAACCCTGGCGGGCGAAGTACGCCGACGTCGAGGCGGCCGCCCGCGTAGCGGTCGGATCAGCCGGACTCGAACTAGTGGCGACCGCCCGCGAAGCCTCCCTCGTGGTGGTGGGCCGGCGTACCCGCCGTTCGACGCTCGGCGCGCGCATCGGCAGCGTGGCCCACGCCGTCCTGCACCACAGCCCGGTGCCCGTGGCCCTCGTTCCCCACGACTGATCGGTGCCCGTCAGTCGTGGGGAACGGTCGGACGCAGGCGTACCGCCGTGACCTTGTACTCCGGACACGAGGTCACGGTGTCGGCGTGCTCCGAGGTGAGGGAGTTGACGGCGCTGGCCGGGAAGTGGAACGCGCAGAAGAGCTGCCCGGGAGCGAGTTCCATCCCTACGCGGGCGACGAGTCGCGCCTGTCCGTGACGGCTCTCGACGGTGACCGGGGTGCCGTCCCGCACACCGAACCGCGCGGCGTCCTCCGGATGCAGGTCCAGGCGGTCCTGCGCGTCGAGAAGAAGGTTGTCGCCGCGCCGGGTCATGCTCCCGGAGTTGTAGTGGGCCCATCGGCGCCCGGTGACGAGCACCAGAGGATAGTCCTGGTCCGGCTCTTCGCCGGGCGGCAGATAGGGGGGCGCCGACAAGTGGGCGCGGCTGTCGGAAGTGGCGAACTCGTCGGCGTACAGAGTCCTTTCGCCCGGCCGGTCCGGCTCGGGACACGGCCAGGGAACGGCCCCCTCCCGGTCTAGCCGCTCGTGCGAGAGACCCGCGAAGAGAGGTGTCACACGTCCGCACTCGTCGAGAGCCTCCGCTGGGGTGGAACAGCCCAGGTCGGCACCGAGGACATCGGCGACGGCGTGCACGACGTCGAAGTCCGAGCGTGCCGTGCCCGGCGGTTTCACCGCTTGCCGTACGCGCTGGAAGCGGCGGTCGAAGTTGACGAAGGTCCCCTCCTTCTCCAGCCAGGAGGCCACGGGCAGGACGACGTCGGCATGCCGGGCGGTCTCGCCGAGGAAGAGCTCGTTGACGACCACGAGCGGGCAGGCATCGAGGGCCTCGGCCACGCGCCGGCTGTCGGGGTCGGTCGCGCACACGTCCTCGCCGATGATCCACAGCGCTCGGAGGCGGCCTTCCCGGGCCGCTGCGAACATCTCGGGGATGCGCAGCCCTGGTACCGATGGGACCGGTCGGCGCCACACCGCCTCGGCACGGGCGCGGGCCTCGGGGTCGGTGACCCGGCCGTAGCCGGGGAGGAGGTCGGGCAGGGCGCCCATGTCGGAGGCGCCTTGCACGTTGTTCTGGCCGCGCAGGGGGCTGATGCCGAACCCGCGGCCGGTGCCTCCGACGGCTCCGCGCAGGATGGGGAGGTTCGCCAGGGTGCGTACGCCGTCGGTGCCGTGCAGGTGCTCGGTGACGCCGAGCCCGTACAGGACGGCCGGACGTTGGGCACGGCCGTAGAGTCGGGCGGCTCTCCTGATGTCGTCGGCCGGGACTCCGGTGATCCTGGCGACCCGTTCGGGCGGGTAGTCGGTCAGCAGGTCGGTGAGTTCGTCCAGTCCGGTGGCCCGGTCCTGGAGGAAGCCCGGGTCGGTCATGCCTTCGTCGACGAGGACGTGGGCGAGGCCGTGGAAGAGGGCGACGTTCGTCCCGGGGCGCGGACGAAGGTGCACGTCGGCATGGTGCGCGAGGCCCACGGCACGGGGGTCGGCCACGATCAGGGACGCGCCGGCGAGTGCCCGCTGGAGGAGGCGGGCGCCGACGACGGGGTGGGCCTCGACGGGATTGGCGCCGACGACCAGGAGGCAGTCGGCGGTCTCGACGTCGCCGAAGGGGTCGGTTCCGCCGGCGCGGCCGAAGGAGGCGGTGAGTCCTGCCGCGGAGGGGGCGTGGCAGAGGCGGGAGCAGTTGTCGACGTTGTTGGTGCCGATGACGGTCCGCAGGAAGTTCTGGACGAGGTAGTTCTCCTCGTTGGTGGCCCGGGCGGAGGAGATCGCGGCGACCGAGTCGGGGCCGCCGTCGATGACGGCCGTGCGCAGGCCGTCGGCGACCCGGGCCACCGCCTCGTCCCAGGTCGCCGGTCGCAGTTCGCCGTTCTCCCGGACCAGGGGCTCGGCGAGACGTTCGGCGGAGCCCAGGTATCCGTACGCGAAGCGGCCCTTGACGCAGGCGTGGCCCCGGTTGACGGGCCCGTCCCGGGCGGGGAGCACAGCGGCGACACGGTCCTCGCGGATGACGACGTCGAGGGTGCAGCCGACTCCGCAGTAGCCGCAGGTGGTCCGCACACGGTCATGGGGAGCCTGCCGCGAGGTGAGGCCCTGACCGGGCCCGGGCTGGGTGATCGCCCCCGTCGGACAGGTGTCGACGCAGCCGCCGCAGGACACGCAGTCGGAGCCGGCCCATGGGCCGCCGGTTCCCGGGGCGACGACCGTGTCGGCCCCGCGTCCCGTGAGGGTGAGCGCGAAGGTTCCCTGGACGTCAGAGCACATCCGGACGCAGCGCCCGCACGCGATGCACAGGTCGCGGTCGAGGTGAACGTACGGGTGGCTCTCGTCCCGGTCGCGCCTGGGGTCACCGGCCGCCGTGTCCACGGGGATCCCCAGAGTGCGGCATGCCTCGGCCAGTTCACTGTGCGAGCTGTCGGCGAGCGCGTGCGGCGGGAGCGCCGAGGCGATCAGGGCGACCGCGTCACGCCGCAGGTTCCGCGCGCTCTCGTCGGCTGTGTCGACGGTGAGCCCCGACGTGGCGGGCGTGACGCAGGCGGCGACGGTCCTCCCGTCGACGCGGACCAGGCAGGTCCGGCAGGAGCCGGCCGGCCGGAGTCGGTCGTCGTGGCAGAGGGTGGGCAGTTCTGTTCCGGCGGCACGTACCGCGTCGAGCAGTGAAGCCCCGGCGGGCAGTTCGACCCGAACACCGTCGACCTGAAGCCAGGTCATCGGTCCCACGCTTCCAGGCTCGGCCCGTAGGCCCGGGCCAGGCTGCGGACGGCGGCGGGCACACGGCGGCCGAAGGCGCAGAGGCTCGCCTCGCCCATCAGCCGTGCCAGTTGCTCGTAGGACTCCCCCGGCCCGGTCCGGCCCCGCGCGAGTGCGAGCCCTCGCCGGGTGCCGATCCGGCAGGGCGAGCAGGCTCCGCAGCTCTCGTCGGCGGCGAACTCCCAGATGTGCCGAAGGAGTGCGTGCGGGTCCGCGGCGGTATCGAAGGCGACCATGCCGGCGTGGCCCAGGGCGGCGCCGTGCTCGGCGAGCGCTGCCGTGGTCAGGGGGACGTCGAGCGCGGTCCCGGCGAGGAAGCCGCCGAGGGGCCCGCCGATCTGAAGGGCGACGGGCTCTCCGCCGTCCTTGAGGCCACCGCCGAAACGGGTGACGATCTCGCCCACAGGGGTGCCGAGTTCGGCCTCGTAGGCCCCGGGTCGGGCGAACCGTTCGGACAGGCAGACCAGTTTGGTGCCGGTCTCGTGCGGGACTCCTCGTCGGGCGTATGAAGCTCCGCCGTGGGCGACGATCCAGGGCACGGCCGCAAGGGTCTCCACGTTGTTGACCACCGTCGGCATGTCCCACAGGCCGTGGTCCGTGGGGTAGGGAGGCCGCGGGCGGGCGCAGCCGCGGGCGCCTTCGAGGCGGGCGATGAGGGCGGTCTCCTCGCCCGCGACATAGGAACCGGCTCCTTCGACGATCTCGACGAACGGCCGCGGACCCGCTTCCTCGGCCGAAAGGGCCAGGTCACCGGCCTCGGTCGCGCGCTCCACCTCTTGCCTGAGCCGGGCCATGGCTTTCGGGTACTCGGAGCGCACCAGGACGATCCCGCGCCGGGCGCCGCAGGCGAAGCAGGCCAGTGCGAGTCCCGCGAGGACGCGTTCGGGGTCCTCCTCCATGAGCAACCGGTCGGCGTACGAGCCCGGGTCGCCCTCGTCCCCGTTGGCTACGACGACCGTGTCCGGCCTCCCCACCGCCGCGTCCCATTTGTCCGCCCACGGGGAAACCGGCACCGCCGCGCCCGCGCAGCCCGGAGACGGCGATCTCCCCCCGGACGTCTTCGGGTCGCAGCCCGGCCACGGCCTCGCACCATACGCGCCAGGCGGACTGGCCTCCCAGGATCCCGGCAAGCAGGACGGGAGCCCCAGTGGTGTCGGTCGCGGGGATGTCCGGCGCGCACGGTTCCGCCCGCCCACGGAGCTGGTCGGCCAGGTCCGGGCCCGTACGGGGAAGGGTGCCGTCGAGGGCGGCGGGACCCGCGTAGCAGTAGCCGAGGCAGTGCGCGGTCTGCAACGAGATCGAACCCGTCTCGTCGGCCGTGCCCGCCCTCACTCCGAGTGCCTGTTCGGCCTCCGCCAGGTGCCGTCCACCCCGCGCGGCGAAGCACGCCGTCGCGGTGCACACCCGCACGTGCCGCTCACCGCGTGGAGCGGCGAGATCGGCGAAGAAGGTGGCGGGGCCGAGCCCTGCGGCGGCCGGCAGGCCGGCTGCGGCCGCGACCTGGGGCGCCCACGCCCCGGGCCCTTCGGCGCTACCCGACCGGGCGCGCTCCAGCGCGGCCGACAGCAACCCCTCACGCCCTCCGTGCCGTGCGGTCAGCTCACGGAGCGCGTCCATGGGTCCACCCGGCTCCCCGGGTATCCGGCTGTCCATGATCCCAGAGTGACCGGCCACGCCCCCACTCGCATCCCGGCCGGTCAAGGGGTTCACGGTTCCGCGCTGCGCAGGGCGGTCAGGCGCCGACGGTACTCCTCCTCGTCGATCTCACCGCGCGCCAGTCGCTCGCCCAGGATCTGCTCGGCCGACGTCGCGGGCCGGGACCCCGACGGCCGTTCCCCAGGGCGGCCCATGGTGCGGAGGAGCATCACCGCGATGGTGATGAGAAGGCCCCAGAACAGCACCATCCCGACTGACATGGCGAACCAGCCCCATCCGTTCATGCCGTCGCCGTACCAGAACATCATCGCCACTCACACTCCCGGCGGCCGGGCCGGCAGGAACCGGACGCCTTGCCTCCGATCTCTCCGCCACCACCATGCGCCACTCCAGGAGGCACTCCACAGGGCCGTCCGGTCCCTGGCAGAGGGCCGGACGGGGCACGGAAGGGAACAAGGCGGCCCCTGGAGCCGGGATCCCGGCGGCCGGAGGGTGGGGAGCAGGGCTCACCCTGCCCATGAGGATCACCGCCAGGAGGCCATCGTGGTCCGGAACCCGGGGATCCCGCCCGCCGTGGACGCGCCGCGACCGTGGCAGATGCTGTCCGTCGCCACCGTCGGGTTCGCCCTCTGCTTCTGGGCGTGGGCGCTGCTGGGCCCGCTCGGCCCGCGGCTGCGTGACGACCTGGGCCTCAGTTCCTTCGAGCAGTCACTGGTGGTCGCCGTGCCCGTGGTGGTCGGCGCGCTGGGCCGGATCCCGGCGGGGGCGCTGACGGACCGCTGGGGTGCGCGCCGGGTCTTCCCTCTCGTCGCGGCCCTGACGATCCTCCCCGTGCTGTACCTGGGTCACCTGGCCGACTCGTTCGCCGAGGTGCTCGCGGGCGGCTTCTTCCTCGGACTCGGCGGAACGGCCTTCGCCGTCGGCGTCCCCTTCGTCAACGCCTGGTATCCACCCGCACGGCGGGGCGTTGCCCTCGGGATCTTCGGGATCGGCACCGGCGGTACGGCCTTGTCGGCGTTCACCACCGTCCAGCTCGCCGACGCCGTCGGACGTGCCTTCCCCTTCGATCTCGTGGCCGCCTTCCTCGCCGTGTACGCCGGGGTGGCCTGGTTCCTGCTCCACGACAGGCCGGGGCGCGCGACGGCGTCGGGGTCGCTGTTCTCGCGCACGGCACTGGCCATGCGTACTCCGGCCACCTGGCAGCTGGCGTTCCTGTACGCCGTCTCCTTCGGTGGATTCGTCGCGTTCAGCGTCTACCTGCCGACCTACCTCACCAGGGCCTACGAGCTGGGGCGCTCCGACGCGGCGCTGAGGACCGCGGGATTCGTCGTCCTCGCCGTGGCGATGCGGCCGGTGGGGGGCTGGCTGTCGGACCGTATCCACCCCGTACCCGTGCTGACGGTCTCGTACGGGCTCGTCGCGGTGTGCGCCCTGATCGCGGCGTTCGAGGCGGAACAGGTCCCCGTGGGAACAGCGGCCTTCTTCGGCATGGCCGCCGGCCTGGGAGCCGGGTCCGGGGCGGTCTTCGCGCTCGTCGCACGCCTCGTTGCGGCCGAGCGGGTCGGATCGGTGACAGGAGTGGTCGGCGCGGCGGGCGGTCTCGGAGGATTCCTCCCACCCCTCGTGATGGGAGCGGTCGACAGCATCGCGCACGACTACACGTGGGGATTCGTCCTCCTCGCCGTCACCGCGACCAGCGCGGGAGCCCTGGCCGCCGCCGCGGTCCGACGACGCGCCCGGGCGGCCGCGGACACCTGACCTCGACTGCGAGACCGCTCGTGCGGGCCTCGCGGTGACGCGGTGATTGGGCCGTTCGGCCCGTTTCCGGGCCTGGGTGGCCTGTAGCCGCCGGCTCCTTCCGGAGGTTGGTATGGAAGACATGATGAACGCCGACCAGGGACTCCTCGTCGCCACCGGGGTCCGGAAGATCTACCGGACGGGCTCCGTAGAGGTCACGGCCCTGCTCGACCTGGATCTCATCGTGCGCCACGGGGAGATGGTTGCGGTCATGGGACCGTCCGGCTCCGGGAAGACCACGCTCCTGAACTGTCTGTCCGGGCTCGACGACATCGACGCCGGCCGGGTGGAGGTCGACGGCCACGACCTGTTCGCGATGTCGGACGCGGCGCGCACGGAGCACCGGGCGCACACCATGGGGTTCGTCTTCCAGGCGTTCAACCTCATCCCGGTCTTCTCCGCGGTGGAGAACGTCGAACTGCCCCTCCTGCTCGTGGGCACCCGGACGCGCGAAGCCCGTCGCAGGGCGCTGGACATGCTCGACCGGGTCGACCTCGGCCACCGGGTCGAGCACCGGCCGAGCGAACTGTCCGGGGGTGAGCAGCAGCGGGTGACCATCGCCCGCGCCCTGGCGGGACGCCCGGCCATCGTGTGGGCGGACGAACCGACGGGCAACCTCGACAGCGCGATGGCCGACCAGGTCATGGACCTGCTGTGCGAGCTCAACCAGGACGAGGGCCAGACGATCGTCCTGGTCACGCACGACAGCGCCATCGGCGCCCGCGCACCCCGGCTGATCCGCATGCATGACGGGCAGCTGGTCGACGACGTCCGCCAGACCGTCGCGGCCCGAGCCCCGGTCCCCGACGTCCCCTTGGGCTGACCATGTACCCGAACCTCCTCGTCCCGCTGCTCACCGCCCTGGCGCTCGCCCTCGCGGCCCTGGTGCTGGTCGCCGTCCGGCAGCCGGTGTCACGGCGGCTGGCCTTCCGGCAGGTCGCCCGTCGGCGTACCGAGGCAGCGCTGGTGATCGGCGGATCGATGCTCGGAACGGCCATCGTCATCGGGGCCCTGGTCGTCGGCGACACCCTGAACTTCTCCGTACGGCAGGAGGCGTACCGGACCCTGGGGCCCGTGGACGAGCGCGTCGTAGCACCCCCCGGACCGACCGGGCGCGACGTGACGGAACGGATGGCCCCTCTGGCAAACGATCCCGACATCGACGGAGTGCTGAACGCCCGGGCCACCCAGGCATCCGCCGTCACCCGTACCGACGGCCGTACGGCCGCGGAGCCGCGTGTCCTGGCCTGGCAGATGGACTTCGACAAGGCGGCGCGCTTCGGCGCACCGGGTGGGGACTCCGGCCTCGGCGAACCGAATCCGAAGCCAGGACAGGTCGTGGTCAACGAGCCGCTGGCCCGGTCCCTGAGCGTGGGGACCGGGGATCCGGTCACGCTGTACCTGTTCGGAGTTCCGGGGACGTACCGGGTCGAGCGTGTGGTGCCGGAAGAGGGCCTGGCCGGTGTGGGCCTCGGCGGCAGGATGAACCGCAACGTGTTCCTGGCACCAGGGACCCTGGACTCCGCCGCCCGGTCCGCCGGAGCGGAACCGCGCTCGGTCACCTTCGTCTCCAACCGAGGCGGCGTCGAAAGCGGCGAAGCCCTGACCGACAAGGTGACAGCCGACATCAGGCAGGCTCTGGGCCCGCTCGCCGGCCAGACGGCGATCGAGACACCGAAGCACACGGTCCTGCGGGACGCCAAGCAGGCCGGGGACTCCCTCGGAGCCCTGTTCCTCATGATCGGCAGTTTCAGCATCATCGCGGGCGCACTGCTCCTGGTGAACATCTTCGTGATGCTCGGCGAGGAGCGGAAGTCCCAGATGGGCATGGTGCGGGCCGTGGGGATGAAGCGCTCGCGGCTCGTCGGGTCGTTCACGCTCGAAGGGGCGACGTATGCGTTGCTGTCCGCGCTGCCGGGCGTGGCCATCGGGGTCGCGGTCGGCTGGGGCGTCGCCGTGGTGGCGGCGCAGATCTTCCAGGGCTGGTCGGTCGGCGGAAGCAGCATCCGCATCGCGTTCGACGTCACTCCCACGAGCGTCCTGAACGGTCTGACCATGGGTCTGCTGATCGCCTTTGCCGCCATCCTGGCCACCAGCGTGCGCATCAGCAGGTTCAACATCATCGCCGCGATCCGTGACCTCCCCGCCACGCCCGGGCAGGGACCGCGACGCCGGCTGCTGGCGGTCTCCAGCATCCTGGCTGCCCTGTGCGCGTTCGCGGCCGTCCCGGCCGTGGCGCGCAGCCAGCCCGACGCGACGTACCTCATGCCGGCGCTCGCCCTCGCCTTCGCCACCCCTGCACTGCTGCGTGTCCTCCCCCGTCACACGGTCACCACCCTGGTCGCGGGAGCCGTCCTCGCCTGGACGCTCCTGGCACCCGTCATCCGCCCCCGGATCTTCGACACACCCTCGATGTCCGTCTACGTCATCCAGGGCGCCCTGGCCGCCTTCTCCGCCGTGGTGCTCGTCAGCGACAACCAGAAGACCCTGCTACGTCCCGTACGGCGCCTCCTCCAGCGCCCGACGGAGGGCGGCCTGGCGGCACGGCTCGCCGTCGCGTATCCGCTGGCCAAGCGGTTCAGGACCGGCGCGACGCTAGTGATGTACACGCTGATCGTGTTCGTCCTGGTACTCCTGACGGAGATCTCGGGGATCATCCGCGCCGGCGTCGACGGGGTCGTCGCCGACGCCACCGCCGGATACTCCCTGCGACTGGACTACAACCCGCAGGTCGCAGGCGACCGGCTGCTCGTCGACCTCCGCGGCGGCCCCTCCGCCCCCGAGATCGCGACCGTCACACCGCTGGTCAACGCTGCAGGACGGGCTACCGACCCGGGACACCGCAGCTCTCAACCGCTGGACACCGCCGTCGTCGGCGTACCCGACGGAGCGATCACCGGCATCACGTTCCGGGAGCGCCTGCCCGGCCTCACCAACGACGCCGCGGTGTGGCAGACCCTCGCCTCCGACCCCGGCTACGTCGTGCTCGACGGCTTCTTCGGCAGCACCGGCGGCCCGGCCGGCGACTACTACGACCCCGGGGACACCCTCACTCTGACAGACCCCCGCACGGGCCGCAGCGAAGAGAAGGTCATCGCCGGCGTCCTCAGCAACGGGTTGGTCTTCTACCCGGCCACCGGCGCCAGTTCGACCACCTACCCCGTGGTGCTGAGCGAACGGGCGACGCGCGAGCTCTTCGGCGCCCAGGCGCAGAACGCCTCCGCGCTGGTCAGGACCAGTCCCGGCATCTCCCCCGACGCCCTGGCGACCCGACTGCAGGGCGAGCAGCTCTCGTCCAGCCTGGTCGCCACACCCATAGAGTCCGACATCCGCCAACAGTTCGACTCCAGCACCGCCTTCTTCCGCCTCATGCAGGGCTTCCTCGCTCTGGGCCTCGGCGTGGGCATCACGGGCCTCGGCGTCGTCATGGTCCGAGCCGTACGCGAACGCCGCCGCACCATAGGCATCCTGCGGGCCCTCGGCTTCCGGGCACGGACCGTCCAGTGGTCCTTCCTCGGGGAGAGCTCCTTCATCGCCGTGGAAGGAATCGTCCTCGGCTCCCTCCTGGGCGTGCTCACCACCTGGCTGATGTACGCCAACAGCGCCGCGTTCGAGGGCCTCGAAGGAGGCTTCCCGATCGAATGGACCAGCATCTGCGTCCTGGCCGCAGCCACCTTCGCCGCGTCCCTCCTGGCCACGATCGGACCGGCGCGCCGCGCGGCCGCCATCCGCCCGGCGCTCGCGGTCCGCGTCACCGAATGAAGCGCACACCTCGCGAACCCGGTCGGCGAGCGCTGATGACCGGCAGCCGGCAGGGTGGTCGCCCTCGTCCGCGAGGCTGCCGCACCACGCTGGGCCGGGTCACGTCCCCTCCGGCGGCGCTGCGGAGCCGACCTCGGGTCCGAAGGGAACGCGCCTGCCGACCACCTCTCGGCGCCCGAACTGCCGGACTGGCCGCCGGACCTCCTCGCAGAATCGGCCGCGCCGGCGGTCAGCGAGTACATCTGACTTCGCGCGCCGGTGGAGTCCGCCAGCGCCGTGCGGGGCGCTGCTGCTCACCCGGAACCCGCTCAAGAGCCCGCGCCGAGGTTCGCGGCGCCCAGGGCCAGCAACTCCTGGTTGGCGTCCAGGCGCCCGACCTCGTCACCGGTGGCGAAGGCACGCCCGGCGAGGATGACATCCGTGTAGCCCACGAGGAGGAGACCGAGCGCCCGGAACCATCAGCCGAGACAGCTCTTCGAAGTCCGGCAGAGCCGGGTGAGGCACCCCCGCCGGCACGTCTCCGATCACGGCGACACCGTGCTCCTCCAGGCCGAACGCCGCGACCGCCACGGTGCCGAGCCCGACCACCACCAGCGGCCCAGGCACCGCGTGCAGGAGGAGCGGAAGAGCGAAGAGGAGGACGAGAGCGGTGACAGCGACGGCAAGGGTGGCGGGCTGGGTCTCGGAGAGGTTCTGCGCCAAGGACACCGGCTGGGGAAAGAAGCCTGACCCCGTGGGACTCACGCCCGTCGTCTTCGGCAGCTGATCCACTATCATGATCAGTGCCACACCCGCGAGATAGCCGACCAGGACCGGCCGCGAGAGGAGATCGGCGACGAAGCCGAGCCTGGCCGCCCACGCCACCACGCACAGCAGCCCGACCGCGAACGCCAGCGCGGCCGCCAGTACGGCATATCGCCCAGGGGCCCCGGCAGCGATCGGCGCGACCACCGTCGCGGTCATCAGCGCGGTCGTCGACTCCGGCCCGACCGACAACAGTCGCGACGAGCCGAGAAGCGCGTACAGCACCAGCGCGGGCAGCATCGTCCGCGGACCGGCGACGGGCGGCAGCCCCGCCACGGTCGCGTACGCCATGACCTGCGGCACGAGATACGCCAGGACGGTCACGCCCGCCAGCAGGTCGCCCGCGCAGCCAGGAGCGCTCGTAGCGGGCGAGGACATCGATTCCAGGCGCGTCAGGTACCAAACGGCGCCACCCCGAATCGCCGCGTCGGGCGTGCTGCGACATGGGACTCCTCTCCCCCTCCGCTTCACGATCCCGCCGACTCTGGCCCGGCTGCGAGAACCGAAGATCCTACCACGCCGCCGCACAGTGCCTCCGGGCGTGACCGCCACTACGCCCACTCGCCCAGGTCCGGGCCGGACGGCTGCAGCGTTCCTCAGCCGCACCAAGATCCGGTCCATGGGCGGGCCAGCACCCCGTCGTTCGGCAAAACGGTTGAGGTACGTGCAGCTGAGCCGAGGTTCAGGGCGTGTACCGCCAGCAGACCAAGAACCTCCTGGTCTCGTACTCGCCGAAGAAGCTCGGCTTCTTCCAGGGGCACGAAAAGAGGCGCCTGACCTGTTGCAGATGCCTGGACGGCCATGGTGGCGCAGCATTGATTCAGTGCAGGCTGTGGGCTCTCAGCGGTGTCCGAGTGGGGCGATCCCTACTGGCATCACGGCCGTCGCAAGGGTGTGGGACGTGGTCATCAAGGCCACGAAGCAGAGTGCCCCAGCTCGACCAGCTGCGGTGAGGAGTACATCGTGAGCGCTGATCAGCCGAACATCGTGGTGTTCTTCTGAGACAACCTCGGATGGGGTGAGCCGGGGTGCTACGGCGGCGGGATGTTGCGTGGGGCGCCGACACCGCGAATCGACGGGTTGGCCTCTGAAGGGGCGCGGCTGCTGAACTTCAACGTTGAGGCGCAGTGCACGCCGAGCCGGTCGGCGCTTTTGACCGGGCGGCACCCGATCCGCTCCGGAACGCAGACGGTCCCGCTCACCGGCGGTCCGGACGGCCTGACGCAATGGCAGGTCACCATCGCCCTGGCGCTCTCGGATGCGGGCTATGCGACCGGCATGTGGGCCAAGTGGCACCTGGGCAGCGACCCGGAGAGCCGCAGCCCTGTCGACTTCGGGTTCGACGAGGCGGTGTGGTCGCCGCGGACCGCCGACGAGGTGCTGTGGACGACACATTCCTACTTCCCCGAATGGACGGTCACCTCAGCGCCCTATACCGGCGATACCAAGATCCCGCTGGAGCCAGAGCCGATCTACAGCCGCAGGAAAGGCGAAGAGCATGAAGTGATCGCCACCTACGACACACAGTTTCGGGCCGACCTCGACCGCAAGATCACCGACTGGGCGATCGACTCCATGCACCGCTCACACGACCAGGGAAGACCGTTCAACATGTACCTGCCCTACACCCAGGTACACGTGCCGCCGATTCCCGATCCGGAATATGCATCGAAGGTCATCCCGAATTCCCCAGCGCCGATGGTGGTCAATCTCGGCGCTACCTCTCTGCACCGAAACCCCTCACACTGGAGACCGCTCGTCGCAGAACCCGGCAGACACCGCACCGTGGCGCATACCGAGTAGCAGCGGGCCGTCCTGACAGCTTGCCCCGGCAGCAGCGCTCGGCTTGCCCAGACCTCCGACCTGCTGAAACGAACGAAGTGGCCTCGGGGTGGGCAAGCCTCGCGAGACCAGGCGTGAAGACTTGCCCCCGTTCGATACCGCTTCGGTCGCCGCTGCACTTCGGTGCCTGCGGCGGACGTGTGCCACCGCCCAGCCAGGGTGAGCAGTGAGGACGGTGCGCGGTCCCGCGCGCCGGTCGGCGTCCTGCCTCACCGGAGTTTGATCAGTCTCAAGGGTCGGCGATTGGCGCCCCGACGAGACGCCGGCGCCCAGCCGGAACGTCGCACCGACCGAGGAAGTCTACGCATCCTCGATCGCACCGCGCGGGACGACGGCGACGAGGTACGCCGTGAGTTGCGGGGAGTGCGGCGGGGCTTGGTGCCGTCCTGGACGAAGGACCCGAAGGTCGGCTCCCGGATGATCAATGCCCGGGTCGAGACCGTGCACGAGGCTCACCGAGGCGCCGCGCCGGCCGCTGGCAGGCTATGAGCTGCCAGGAGGCCGCGGCCCCGCGGTCGGGATGCGACCTCTTCGTCCTTCCGGCCTCAGGCGCCCGCGCTTCCACGCCGGACTCTTCGCCAGCGACGCGGCCGCGATGATTCGGACCGCAGCCCTTCGGTCAGGAGACGGAACTGCGCCTTGTCACCCGGGTTGAGCAGGATGTCCACACCACGGGGCGCGATCTCCGGCAGAGTACGACCCAGAACGCGCTCCCAGCGAGCAGGGGGCAGGCGCCGTGTGTGGATGGCAGCGGTGACGACCGGCAGACACGGCGTCCCGTCCGGGGCGGTCACCAGGAGCGGTTGGCCGTCGTCGCCGCAGGCGACTTCGAGGACCGTGTGTCGCAGCAGCGCGAGAAACCGGTCGACGGAGCCTTGACCCTCGCCCTGGGAGAAGAGGCGCAGCAGCGCGTGTACCGGATCGGTCGCCTTCGTCACGCTGTCCGGCACGTAGTGGGGATTGGTTTCGAACGGCCCCAAGCGCCCTTCCTCGTCGAGCGGCCATCCGCCGACCGTCAGGTCCGAGGGTAGGTCAGGGTCTTCTGTCGTTGCCCGGAACTCGTGGCCTTGCTCCGGCAGTACGTACCAGCTCCCCTGCAGGATGGCGTCCGACAGAGGTGGCCCGCTGCTTTCCGACGCGGACGCGGGATCTGGCCGCGGTGCGGTGCCGGGCTCGTCCTCGGCGAGGCCGGCCCATGTCGGGTTCTCGTCGTTCGGCGTTTCCTCGACGTCGAGGTCCATGAGCAGCAGAACGGCGTCCGGTACGCGAGCCCCGGCGGCCAGGCGCAGCCAGCGCAGCCCCTCCTGGGTGTCGCCGTTCTCACCGTGCAGTACACCCAGGTGATATGCGGCCTGCGCTGACGGCGCGTAACCTGAGCGCTCTGGCACCCTCATCGTGAAGCTGGTGCCGTCGGCTGCGGCCGGGCTGGGTTCCGGCTCGGTGCTTTTGCCGAGTTTCGCGGCGGCGCGAGTGAGCCACCGGCGGGCCTGTTCGAGGTCGCCGGCCGATTCCAGCAGACGCCCCAGCCGTAGTTCGCTGTCGGTGTCGCCCGAGCGCGCCGCCATCGTGAGCCAGTGCCGTGCGGCGTGCAGGTCCTGCGCGGGTGTCTCGTCGGCCAGGAAGGATCCCAGCAGTGCGGCGGCCGGCAGTTCGCCCGTCTCTGCCGCCACGCGCAGCCGGTCATGTGCCTCGTCGTGCCGTCCGGTGTCGCGCAGGAAGGTGGCGTACGCCAGGACGGGGATGATGTCCCCCGACCCCGCGGCTGTCAGAAGGAGGCGATCGGCGCCCTGGGTGTCCCCGCGACGAAGGAGAAGTGCGGCCAGATTGGAGGCTGCGAGGGGGCTGCCCAACTCGGTGCCCCTATGGAGGGCAGCCTCGGCCTCGTCCGAGCGCCCGGACATGAGGAGGGCGGCGCCTAGGTTGGTGACGGTCTCGGCGGAGTGCGCGTCGTCGCCCGCCCGGCGCAGTGCTTCGCGCAGCACCCGCGTGGCCTCCTCCGCGAGCCCCTGCCGCAGCAGCCGTTCGCCCACGGAGCCGAGGACGCGCGGGTTCGGGGACTGAGCAAGCCGGTGCAGCAGGGTGTCCGCCTGGGCGTGATCGCCCATCGCGCGCAGCATGCCCTCCTGGATGATGGTGAATTCCTCAGGGGTACGGGCTTCATGCCGGACCCCGCCGCGCGGGGACGGCTCCTCGGTCATCGTCGGCACTCCGGCGTGTCGGGCAGTGGGGCGAAGACGGGAGTCGGCGCGTCCGAGCCTCGCCACAGATAGGCGGTGAGGTGCTTGCCCGCTTCGCGCTCGTGCGCGGGATCCGTCGGCAGGGGCCATCGCAAGGTGGCGTACAGGCTGGTGCGATGAAGGTCGTACGACGCCTCCACCAGGTCCGCGAGCACAGCGCACGGGCCGCGCAGGGCACCGCGGTACACGGCCACCGCGGCTACGGCGGCGGCCAGAGTCGCCCACCCGTTCCACGGCGTCCAGAAGAGGAATGCCACGGACCAGATCAGCGCGGACACCGCAGAGTCCAGCGCGGCGCGGGCCTGCGAGATCTGGGCACGGACCTCGGTGGGCAGGATCAGCCAGAGATGGGGCCAGCACTTCACCGCGTCCAGGCCGTACTTCTGATACGGCCGCAGTTCCGCCGCGCGTAGGGTGTTGCCGACCCAGGTGGGCAGTTGCCGTTCGGGGGCTCCGGGAATGCGCCGTAGGGCGGCGTCGGTTTGGACGAAGGCATCGTAGGCGTCCGGGGCGATGGGCTCCGTCGCCTCGCTCTGGGCATCACGAAGTCGCTCCCAACGTTCCCGCAGCCGGTGGCGGCGGGCTTGCTGACGCGTGGTCGCGTAGCGGCGCAAGGGCCCGGGCCAGCCGTACCCCTCCAGGAAGGCGAGGACGGTGGGGGTCAGCCGACGGACGGCGACCCCGGACAGCACGATCGTGAGCAGCGCCGCAACCACCACGAGAGCTTGGGTGCTCGGTGAAAGGGCGCGCAGGCGGTCGACAGGGGAGTGGCCAGAGCCCCATGTCATGGCGGCGAAGCCGCCCGCCCAGAAGACCATCGCCTGAGTGCCGACCACCAGCACCTCCTTGGCCACGCGGCCGGCGACCGCGTCCAGAAAGCGGTTCAGCACGACGGAGGGTCCTCCCGTACGAGGGGCTGGCCGTGTGTCGGGCAGCGGGGCGGGGACTCGTCAAGGAAGGCCCGGTACCAGGCGAAGTCATGCTCGGGGCAGAAGTATCGGACGGCCGGTACCGCCTCGCCCGAGCCGGGCAGCGGCTGGTAGATCCCCCGCTCGGTATGGCGGGGCGGAAGCCCGGTCTCCAGGAAGTGGGCTGCCCAGGTGTGGATCTCCGGTTCACTTTGCAGCACCGTCAGGATCCGGTCCGCTGCGCCCGGCGCGCCGGGGTGGGCCAGGAGTTGCGCCAGCCGCGTGTCCAGCTCCCGTACGCGCTCGGGGGCGAGCGGTCCGATCAGGCGCGGCAGTTCCGCGCGGGCGGCCCGTGCACATTCGAGGATCGCCTCGTCCGACCCGATCGCCTCGTCGGATTCGTCGGTGGACGTCATCCATCACTCTCCCGTGTAGCTGAACGCCGCCCAATGGACGGGATGCCGATAAGGGCGGGTCGTCTCCCAGAAGCGCCGCGCCGCCGGTGAGGCTGGTGGCCGGCCGCCCAATTCGCTGTTGGTGACGGAACGGACCCAGGTCTGGGCCCTGCGCAGTGCCTCGGCCGGGTGCGGGCAGGAGCCTGAGCGCCACAGCTGGTAGAAGCGCTCGAGCAGCAGGCTGCTGCTCTCATCCGGTGCCCGCCACATGCTGCTCACAACACCTCCCACGCCTGTGCCCAGCAGCGCCTGCACGAGCGAGCCGGTCGGGCGTGGCCCCAGGAAGTTGATTCCCCCCAGGCCGAGAGAGCAGGCGGAGAGCACAAGCAGGCGGGTACCGGTCAGCTGTTGCTCCAGCAGCTCGCCCATGCTGAGGATCTCGTCGTCGGCCAGGGTCAGCCCGCTGGCGAGGGGGCGCAGAACGTCTGAGTGACCGTGCGTGGCCAGATGTACGACGTCGGATCCCGGGAGGGCGGCGAGGACCGCGTCGCGGCGTGCGTCGGTGCCCGTCAACAGTGTGGAGCGGGCGAAGTGGAGGACGGCTCTGCCGGCCTCTCGGCGCGCTCCGGGCAGCGGCTGGTTGTGCATGGGCTCGGGATCAGCGACCGCGAGGATGCTGCGCGGCTCGCCGGAGTGCTGCGGTGTGCCCGCCCTTGGCCGCCTGGCGCCGCTTGCGAAGGTGACCAGGGTCGTGTCCAGGACGTATCGTCGGCCCTCCGGCAGCGTGGGGTCCGCCCACCACGCGGCATGCAGCGGCAGCGATCCGAGACGCGCGCCGTGCGGAATCACGCAGAGCCAGGAGGTGGGCCACTTCTCCAGCACGGGTTTCACGAGATGCTCGCCCACCCAGCCGACAAGTGAGTCCACGCTCTGCCGGTGCCAGGCGGGATCCGGGGTGGTGCCCTGGCTCAATCCCGACAGGCCAGCCCGGCCTGCCACGTCCTTGGCAGAGACGGGAAGCCACAGGGCGTCGACCCGGCCTGACGCATCCACACCCACTGCAAGGACGTCTGTGCTGCCCAGGACACACAGGTGGACGACGACACACCCCTCGGGAGGTGGCCGCAGATCCGGACCTCCCTCCGGCACCAGGTCACGTGCGGAACGGATGGTCTCCAGACTCCGCAGGGCTGTTCCCAGGTCGCCCGCGTGGACCGCGCTGAGGGCTGCCTGGACCGCGATGACATCAGCTTCCTGGATTCGCTCGAGACGAGCGCTCAGACTCCCGCCGGTTGCCTCCAGAGCTGTCAAGGCCCGCCGAAGAGCGATCTGCGCCGCCGTGGACGCCTCCTCCCAGATGCCCGCGCCGGCCGCGCCGCGGGACCAGTCGGCAGCGGCGTCCGCGGAGCCTTCGACGTCGTCGGGAGCGGCCCACTCGCGGATCAGCTGTAACCCTTCCGCCGAGCACCGGTCCCGGGTCAGCAGCAGCGAGCCCAACTGTCGGCTGCTGTCCTCGTGCCGGTATCCGCCCGCCGACAGCATGGCGCGCGCGCCGCGGGCCAGCTCGATCGCCTCCTCGAGATCCAGCGGGCTGCCGCTCATGTCGTACCTGGCACGCCAGCAGTCGGCGAGCTTCGCCGTGAGCAGCGCGTGCCGCATGCCGCCCTCGGGCTGTACCGCGGCAGCGCGTTCGAGGACGTCCATCGCACGCCCGAGCGCCAGCGAGTGAGGCCGGTGCCGCAGATGCCGCAACAGCGCGGATGCCAGGACCTGCGCATGGTCCGCGGTCATGGTGGGAGTGAGGCCCGTTCTGGCCGCCGGCCGGTTCAGCAGAGTGATCGCGCGTGCGACCAGTTCCTCCTCGAAGATGCCCCGGGCACTGGTCAGCAGGCCCTGTGCGGCGGCCAGGAGCTCCGTCGGCCCGGCCTGGTGATCCGGCTCGCTGAAGTCGTCGGGGAAGACCAGGTCCAGGAGGGGCTCGTCGGCCGGGGAAGCGAGTCGGCAGGTCATCAGGTGGGCTGCCGCGTCGCGGTGGTCGGGAGATTCCGGCGTGGAGATCGCGGTGATGCGGCGGAAGCAGACCGCGGCCCGCGCCAGATCGCCAGGTGAACCGGTCTCTGCGACGTACCGATGCTGAAGCAGGATCCCGATCGTGTGGAGGACGGGCACGGTACCGGGGCCGTCCTCGGTGAACGCCGTGAGTTCCCTTTCGGCGTGCGTGAGAGCCGCCCGTGCCGCACGCTGGTCCGTTCGGTCGCCCTCTTCCCACCACCGCACCAGCAGTTTCGTCACGAGCTCGGCGAGAGGTGAACCGGTGCCGGAGGCCGTGCTACGGCTGATGCTCTCGGGCAGCAGCGTCAGCATGCGCTCGACCTGTGCGTCGGGGAGCTCCTCCTTCTTGCTCAGACACATCAGCGCGGTCAGCGCCCAGTCAAACGAGTACAGGTCATGATCCTCCGATTCCGGATCGCAGTGGGCGACGGCCTCCGCTGCCAGATCCAGAGCCCGTCGGGCGTACCGTTCACCAGGGTGATCGGCCAAGGCCAGGAATCGCGCGGCGGCGGCTTTGAGGAAGCGGTCGGAGTCCGTCCGGCCTTGCTGTACCGAGATCCACGCCGCCTCCTCGGCGGTCTCCGCCAGAGCCACGCGGCCGCTGTCGTGTTCGCGTCTGCGCAACAGCTCCTCGTACGTGCGGAGAAGAGCGACCGTCACCTCCAAGTGCGGAGCACCACCTCGGGTGGTAGCGCGTTCCTTCAACTCCCGCACCAGCACGACGGCTTCGGTGAGTTCACCGAGATCATGCTCCGGAAGTAGACCCTGGCAGAGTCGGACGACGGCCACGAGGTTGGGCGACGCGGACTCCTCCTCGCGCAGCGAGCACGCCTCACCCACGTTGCGCATCGCCTGGTGCACCGCCCGCACAGAGCGCGTTCGCTCGCCGCGCGCGTACCAGACGCCGGCCAGGTTCTCCAAGGCTGCGGCGCGGTAACGGGCACCCTCTGCCCCAGGCAGATCCGCCGGAACGGAGCGCAGCGCGTAGGTGAACGACTTCTCCGCGGCATCGGCCTGGTCAGGACTGCCCTGGCGGTTGTAGGCCGCCAGGGCCTGCACGCCATGACTGAAGTGCTGCATGTATTCGCTGTCGGTCATGCTCCCCCGTTCGGCTCAGTACACGTCACGGCTCGGCTCTGCCTCATGGCAACACAGCCAGCACGACGCTACCCCCGCCCGCAGCCTTCCGAGCCCAGATCCCGGACAACGTCTGCCAAGGAGAGCCGTGACCCCGGGTTCTGGACACCCGAGACACGTGGATCTTGATGGTCCAGGACAACGGAGTCCCCGCGGGGATGACGTATTGCCCCGCCGAGTTCACGGCGGTCACGGTCGCGTTGCACGGGTCGCGGCCTCGAGCGACGAGCAAGCCGGTCGCCGGCGACCTTGGGGTGAACACCGAGAACTGAGGAACTGGACCCCGATCGCCGATGGGCGCGACCCTAGGGGCTCGCAGAGAGTCAAGGTACTGCTTCCCGTAGTTCAGCTCGTTGATGTGATATGCGCATATCTGGCGAGGTCCGTGGTCAACTCGGCCTGAAGTTCGTGGTGTTGTTTCCGCATCCGGACGAGCGGCAGCGCCGTCTACTGATGGGGGGCTGAGGCCCGATCCTGGGCCATGGCGGGATCCGGGCGGTCGCCCGGGCGGCCGAGGTCAGCGAGGCCACCGTGCGCAAAGGCGTGGACGAGCTGGAGGCGGGGGCGGAACCGCTGGGCCGGGTCCGCCGTCCCGGTGGCAGGCGCAAGCGGGCGGCCGAGGTGGATCCAGGGCTGCGGCCCGCGCTGTTGGCGCTGGTCGAGCCGGATATGCGCGGTGATCCGATGTCGCCGCTGCGATGGACACGAAGTCCACCCGCAGACTCGCCGACGAACTCACGAGACAAGGCCACCGCGTCTCGGCGGATACCGTCACCGACCTGCTGCGGGAAGAGGGGTTCAGTCTCCAGGCCAACGCCAAGACCGTCGAGGGAGCTCAGCATCCCGACCGGGATGCCCAGTTCCGCTACATCAACAACCGGGCCCAGGAGCACATGGGTGCCGGCGACCCGGTGATCAGCGTGGACAACAAAAAGAAGGACCGCGTTCGCCGTGGATTCGATCCGCCGCTGGTGGCAGGCCCGCTCCAGCCACGACTACCCGCGGGCCACCCGTCTGCTGATCACCGCGGACGCGGGCGGCTCCAACGGATACCGCACCCGCTCCTGGAAGACCGAACTCGCCGCCCTGGCCACCGAGACGGGCTTGGAGATCACGGTCTGCCACATGCCGCCGGGCACCTCGAAGTGGAACAAGATCGAGCACCGGCTGTTCTCCCACATCTCCATGAACTGGCGAGGCAGGCCTTTGACCAGCAACAACGTCATCGTGAACAGCATCACCACCACCCACACCGGGCTGAGAGTCCACGCGGAACGCGACCCGGGCACCTACGACACCGGTATCAAGTCTCTGACACTGACATCGGCGCCTTACCCATGCACCGGCACCGCTTCCACGGGCGACTGGAACTACACCCTCCGTCCACAGCACCACGACACGATCGGCGCGGCCGAAGCCCCGCGGCCGGCCGGGAGCCTGCCCTCGCAGTCCCGATCAGGTGGTTTGCGCAATCCGGAACTGACCGGCATGACCGAGCCGGCGCTGGAGGCACTCGTCGACCAGCTGTCCCAGAGACTCGATGAACTACGTGAACACGGGCGGTCCCGGCAGCGAGGAGGAGACCGCATCCGGGCTCGCGGCGCCGGCGCCAAGGACAAGCTGACCACCGCCGACAGAGTCCTGGCCACCGTGCTCTACCTGCGCAAACTCGGCACCCGAGACCTGATCGCCCAACTATTCGGAGTCAACGGCAGCACCATCACCAGGGCCGTTCACCAAGTCCGGCCTCTCTTGGCCGAGCACGGCCACACCGTCCCACCCTCGACAGCCAGGTTCCGCACACCCGCCGACGTCACCGCGTTTCTTGCGAACAACAGCCCCACGAAGATCAAGTCAGCATGTTGATTCTCTGCGAGCCCTTAGCCCTGGCGATTTCCTCTCTCGTTGCCCGTTGGATCGAGGCATTCTCCGTGGAGACCTGTCGGCCCGCCCCTCGTTGTGTGGCGGCTCGCCGCCGCCACGGGCCATCGGTCAGGGACCCACTCCGTGCCGACCAAGATCCGGGCCATACGCGGACCAGCCGCCCGCAGCCGGGTCGAGTCGTGGCCGTTTCCGCTGGTCAGAGGCCATGAGAGGCGCGTACCACCGGCACTCCAAGAACCTGCTGGTGTCGTACTCGCCGAAGAAGCTCGGCTTCTTCTAGAGCGCCAAGTCGAGCTCCCGGGAGAGTAATTGCCCTCCCGGGACCAGCTCCGGAGTGTCACCCACCGGCACGGAATCATGACGCCAAGTGCGGAACGGAGCCGCTCGGTCGCGCCTCCCGGATCAGTCACGGACCAGACTCCCGCCCGGAGTGAGGCAGGCGTCAACCCTCTGACGCGTGTGGTGGCACGACGTAGCGACAGCTCGACTCTGCAGAGCGCCGTGGGACCCCGGGCGGGACCTCGGCCCGGTTGCCGTCGGCGGCCTTGAGGAGCGGCCGCTGGGCGATCCTGTCGTGCCAGGCCACCGAGGCGAGCCTGTCGGTGCGGACGAGGTGGCGGCGGACCAGTCCGATGAGTGGTCAGCAGACCGGGGCCCGCTACGACCTTGGCAGGTTACAGGACCGCGAAGAGTACTCACTTCCATGTCCGAATGGAATACATGGAAGGCGAACGACGCCGGGCTCGCAGCGTTTGCTGACGGTCTTCTCACACGGGAGCCAGAAACCGTGACGGGTTGCTGACGGCGCCGGCCCGCCCGGCAGCGACCCGCATTCGAGTCTCGTATGCTCCGCCTCTGGCCGTCAGGCCAGCGGAGATCCACGAGGTCCTGGGCCGGAAGGAACAATTCCTCCCGTCCACCTGTCATCTCTCGACGGGCCGCTCCCGCACCGACGTGGCGGCCGCCTTCGCTCTTCACCGTCCGAGACCGAGGAGATCCATGGCCGACACCGTCCACTCGCTGACCGCCCGCCTTCACGAGCTGCTCGTGGCGCACGTGACCGACGGGGCCGCCGACATCGCCCCGGGCCTCCGGGACATCGTGGCGCGGGGCGCGGCGCTCGGACCCGACGGCGCGTGGATCGCCGCCGGGGCCCACGCGAACCTCAGCGGGATGGCCCTCGTGCAGGGGCAGGCGGACCGGGCGGTCTCCCACCTCGAAGCCGCGGTATCGGCCGGCTACAACGACTGCGTGGCCCTCCACGCCGGCCCCGCGCTCCCGCTGCACCGGGATCCGCGCTTCCAGACCCTCTACCAGCGCATGCGTATCACCGAGGACGACTTCGACGAACTGCTCTGGCTGCACCAGGAGATGCGGACCGCGGTGAGGGACGCGCAGGACGCGGTGGTCGACAACATCGGCCGCCTCGACACCGGGGTGTCCCCGCTCCCACAGGCCCCGCTGCCCACCCGCGAGCCGCACACCCAAGGCGTCCTGGCCACCCGCGTCGACCTCGCCGCGCTCCAGACCGCGCTCCAGCGGGCCGCCCTCAAGGCGGAGTTCCAGCGCAGTTCCGGCAACACCAGCCTCGATCTCATCGACGGCTCGTGGGACCGCCCCAGGGCCAGGCGCGACGCCTGGCACGCCGACGCGTCGGACACCCGGCGCCAGCGGGCCGCCGAGGCCCGGGCCTTCGTCGAACGCCCCAGCGCCGGGTCGTCCCTCCTCTCCCCCTGTCCTCCGCTGGGCTCGATCACGTACCCGGCCTGATCCCAAGAAGGGCCGGGCCGGACGGAGGAGGGGCAGCACTCCAGGGCTTGCGGGAGAGCCTGCTCCAGACGGGCCAGGGCCAGGCCACCCAGAAGGTCCTCGCGATGGCCGGATCCGGGCCGAATCCGGTCCACGCTCCGGTATCGCCCCGGAGACACGGACGTTCGTCCTGGTCTGAAGGATGCCAAGCCTGTGCCGCCGGCAGACCAAGAACCTGCTGGTGTCGTACTCGCCGCAGAAGTTCGGATTGTTCCAGAGCCTCAAGCCGGCTGTCTGGAGGCGCCGTCACGCTCCAGGCAGTCCGACACCGGAGGCACTCCAGGCAAGCTTCAGGCTGCATCGAATCGATGGTCGACCCGCACGAGGTCTGCCCCCGGACCGGTCATGGACCGGGCTCCCGCCCGGGCACATGTGGTGGCACGACGTAGCGGGACCTCTCAGGCCCCGCAGCGCGCTCCGCGGGCGCCCCTCCGCAGGCGGACGCGGGCCGGGTCGGGCCCGGCCGGCCCCGGGCCGTCGTATCTCGACCGCGCCTCTGATGGTCCGCCGGGGCCGACGCGTCCACCGCGGAGGCGCACCGGATGGCATGTGATGCGGGAGAACACAGAACAACATCGAATCGAGTCGCCGTCTAGCAGGATTGCGACGTGAACCGCCACGCGACGACTTTCCTGGGCAGACGGTTTCTCGACTTGTTCAAGTCGTCGCGGGGGTCGATTGTTGACGTCGGAAATCTGCCAGAAGACGGCGCACGGTCCTGCTGCACTGGAGGCCACACTCTCCCTGTGATGCCCAACTCAGGACGGGATTCATGTCCACAGCAACCACCCCTGCTGTCCAATCTCCCGCATCGCCCGACCGCTCGCCTTTCATCTCCTGGCTGGCCGTCATTTCGGTAATGCTGGGAATCTTCTCCATCGTCACGACCGAAATTCTTCCCATCGGCCTTCTCACGTCGATCGGATCGAGTTTCACCATTTCGGACGGAATGGCTGGTCTCCTGATGACCATGCCAGGATTCCTCGCCGCGGTCTCGGCCCCCGTGGTCACGGTGGCCACAGGACGTATCGACCGGCGGGTCATGCTGGGTGTGCTCATCCTTCTGCTGTCGCTGGCCAACTTCCTTGCCTCCGCCGCGTCGAGCTACTGGCTGCTCCTGATCTCCCGCGTCATGGTGGGTGTCACCATCGGCGGCTTCTGGTCCATCGGGGCCGGACTCGCCGGTCAGCTGGTTCCCGCGAAGTCCGTGGGCCGCGCGACCTCGGTGATCTTCTCCGCCGTACCGCTCGGCTCCGTACTCGGAGTACCGCTGGGCACGTTCATCGGTGACATCGCAGGCTGGCGGACGGCGTTCCTCGTCATGGGCGGCTTCACGCTGGCCGTCCTCGTGCTGCTTCTCGCAGTCGTCCCGCCCCTCCCTTCGGACCAGGCGACGCGCCTCGACGTCCTCGGCAGCATGCTCCGGAGGGTCAACACCCGCTTCGCCCTGGTCATGACCTTCCTCGTCGTGCTCGCCCACTTCGGCACGTACACGTACATCACTCCGTTCCTTGAGCAGCTGACCCACGTCGGTTCGGGTCTCCTAACGGTCTACCTGCTCGTCTACGGAGCGGCCGGAATGGCCGGCAACTTCCTCGGCGGATCCACGGTGGGACGCTATCCGCGGTCCACCTTCGCCACGGCGGCGGCCCTGATCGCGGCCGCGACCCTGCTCCTGCCCGTCGTCGGGCAGTCGGACGCCGGCGCGGTGGCGCTGCTCGTCGTGTGGGGCGTCGCCTACGGCGCCGTCCCGGTCTGCTCCCAGACCTGGTTCTCGAAGGCCGCCCCCGACTCCCCCGAGGCATCCTCCGTCCTGTTCACCGCCTCCTTCCAGGCCACCATCTCCATCGGGGCCCTGGTCGGAGGAGCCGTCCTCGACCGTTCCTCGCCCTCCACCGTCATGGTGCTGGGCGGGCTGACAGCCGTCTTCGGGGTCCTCGCGGCCTGGGCCCACGGGGCGGGAAGGTTCACGTGGCCGAAGGCCTCCTAGCGCCGCCGTGACCACCACTTCCGGTAGAGCTAGAGCCAGACCAAAGAAGCGCACCAACTGTCGTTTCGCTGGTCGGCCCGGGTGCAACCGCTGTACCACCAGCAGACGAAGCATCCGCTGGTCTCCTGCTCACCGAAGAAGCTCGACCTCTTCTCACAGCACGAAGTAGGGCGCCTGACCTGGGCGTTGGCCCGACAGGCGCCCCATAGCGCTCCGATCAACAGCGATCTGCGTCATGTCGGCGCGGCCAGACCGTGCTCTCGCCCGCCGCCGGGTGCGGCTCCAGGGGCGCTCATCCCGAGGGCCTTCTTCCGCGGCGTCGCCGACGGCGCCGGTCAGGAGCCGATCGGCCCGGGGACGGTCGGCACACGGCTCCTCCGCATGCCGTCGCCGACCGTCCACGAGGCCGGGGCGGCTCCGCCCGGCTCCTCGGGTGTTCTCGGTCAGCGGCGGATGCCCGCGTATGCCGACGGGGAGATGCCGCCCTCCGCGCCCTGAGCTCCGCCGACGGTCCAGACCCGGCCCGCCGCGTCGGTCGCGGCGCCGTAGAGGAATCCCGCTCCGGTCGGGTTCTCGGTGCGCTTGAGCAGGCCGTCGGGTCCGAGCGTCAGGACATAGTTCCCCGCCGGGTTGACGTCGGGGTTCATCGTCTCCCCCACGATCACCGGGCGGCCGGAGCCGTCGAAGGCGATGTCGAACAGCTGACCCGTCTCGGCGGGCGTACGGACGATGGACCAGGCCCGGCCGTCGAAACGCACGACGACGGGGCGGCGCCACAGGTTCTCGTCCCGCATGTGACCGACGGCCCAGATGTCGTCCTTCGACCGCCGCTCGATGCCGTCGAACATGGCGCCGTCGAGCTCGCTCGGCAGCTTCTGCTTCGTCCACGACGTGCCGTCGAACCGCGAGATGCCGTCGCCGATGGCGAGGACCACCCCGCCGGGGCCCACCTCCAGCTGGGAGACCCAGGCGAGCCCGGAGTCGGCCGGCAGCCGGGTCCAGCCGCCGCTGCCGTCCGCCCTGCCGCGGAACAGGGCCGGCCGGTACTCGCCGGTCGCGTCGGTGTATCCCCCGTGCACCCAGACCGCACCACGCGCGTCCACGTCGACGGCCGACAGCGACGTGCCGCTCGCCCCCTCCGGGAAGGGCAGCTCGACAGCGCTCCAGGCCCTGCCGTTCCAGCGCTGGAGCAGCGCGCGCCCCTGGTCCCAGTCGTCCTCCCCGACGGCTTCGTAGCGGGTGCCCACGGCCCACACCTGGTCCGGTGCGCCGACCGCGAGGTCCTCCAGCCGGCCCTGCTCGGCGGGCTGCGGGGGCGCCTGCCAGCGGGTTCCGGTCCACCGCATGGCGACCGGAGCGAAGGGCCGGGTGGTCGCGTCGTTGCGCTTGCCGACGGCCCAGGTCGCGCCGCCGGCGGTCTCGACGTCGAACAGGACGCTGCCGTCGCTGTGTGCGGGGCTCACGTTCCGCCAGTTCTGGGTCTCCGCCGCGGCCGGGGCCGCGGCGACAGCGACGAACGAGGTGAGGCCGACGGCGACGGCGGTGGCCGCACGGGGCAGGGAAAGGTTCATGACGGAGTTCCTCGCAGGGATTCGGGTGTCGTACGTTCTCTCACCCCTTTGACGCACCGACCCGCGAGGAATGTTTCAGACTTCTTCGAGACAACCTTGAGCGGCGGCCGGATGCGAGGACCACAAGTCCCGTGCGCAGCACGTGCCTTGAAGGGCAATCACCTCGTCGTTCGCACCGGTCCGTGTCCGGCGGCGAGCCGACGAGGACCGTGCACTCGCCGTTGGCGCCGTGGGTACGCGGCAATCAGGGACAGTGCGCGACTTCGGCGCGGTGAGTACGCGTCCGGCCCGGCCCGCGGGCGGCTGTCGCCGTTCCACCGGCCGGCCGGACTCAGGAGGCCGGGACGACGTGCTCCGGACCGCCTCCCCTCCGCGGCGGGCCGGAGATCCGGCCCGCCGGTCCTCAGGTCCGCCGGGCCCGGCGGACCGAGGTCAGGGCGTAACAGCCGAGCAGGACGGCGGTGAAGGCGAGACCGATGCCGGCCGCCTGGCGCATGTCCGGGACCTCGACCGCGGTGGCGGCGACAGCCAGCACGCCCACCCCTGCCACGACGGCGAGCTTGCCGCCGCCGGGCACGCTGAACCCCGTGAAGTCCTCGGGATGCGTGTCCCGGTGTCGCCGGAAGGCGATGTACGAGGCGAGGATCAGCAACCAGACGAGCAGCACCGCGAAGAGGGCGATCGACATCAGGATGCCGAAGATGCCGCCGATGTCGTAGAAGGCGAGCAGCGCGGCGGCCGCGATGCCCAGGGTGGAGGCGGCCAGCGCGTTGGCCGGGACGCCGCGCGAGGTGAGGCGGGCCAGGGGCGCCGGGGCGAGGCCGTCGTCGCCGAGGGAGTGCAGCAGTCGGGAGGCGCCGTACAGATGGGCGTTCGCCGCGGAGACGGCCGCGATGAGCACGACGACGTTGGTGAGGGTCGCGGCGGCGGGGACGCCGATGTCGGAGAAGACCCTCACGAACGGGCTCGCCTCGACACTGCCGTCGCCGGCGGCCAGACGCCGCCACGGGATCAGGGCCACGACCAGGGTGATCGCCAGGACGTAGAAGACGCTGAGTCGCCAGGCGAGCTGGCGCATCGCGGTGCGGATGGACCGCTGCGGATCGGTGGCCTCGGCCGAGGCGATGGCGACGACCTCGAATCCGGCGTACGCGAACATCACCACGGACATGGCGATCCAGACCGACTTGGCGCCCTCGGGCAAGAACCCGCCGTCGTCGGTGAGGTGCGCGAAGCCGGTGGCCCCGGTGTCCGGCAGGCCGAAGAAGACGAGGAACGCGGCACACAGGATGAACGCGCACAGCGCGGTCACCTTGATGGTGGAGAGCCAGAACTCGGTCGTGCCGAAGGACTTGACGTTGATGACGTTGACCGCGAGGACCACCGCGGCGACGGCGAGGATGGCCGCCGACATCGGCACGCCCGGCCACCACCAGCGGATGTAGAGCGCGGAGGCGACGACTTCCGTACCGATGACGACGACCGCGCTGAACCAGTACATCCAGCGCGTGACGAAGCCGGCCCACGGGCCGAGGTACGTGTGCGCGACGGCTCCGAACGAGCCCTGGACGGGATGAGCGGCGGACATCTCGCCCAGCAGGACCGCGATGACCGCGACCAGGACGGCGCCGATGGCATACGAGACGATCACCGCGGGGCCCGCGGCGGATATCGCCGATCCCGAGCCGAGGAACAGGCCGGTGCCGAGCGCGGAGCCCAGACCGATCATCGTCGTCTGACGGGGAGTGAGGGAGCGGACGAGGCCCGTGGCCTTCGTCGGCTCGCCGTTCGCGCCGGGGGGTGACGTGGCGGTGGACGCCGCGGCAGGTGTGGAGGTGGCTGTCGAGGCGGGAAGGGAGGCGGGGCCCTGGGAGGGCCTTTCCGGAGCGGTCATGACAGGAGTCCTTCGGTACGGGGGGCGGAGCGGGAAGGTCCCGTGGAGGGGTGTGGGAGGGGCTGCCGGGGCCGACCCCGGCCCCGGCAGCGTGCGGCGTGCGCCGTGCGCCGTGCGACGCTCTGCGTACGGCGTACGGCGTACGGCGTACGGCGTACGGCGTACGGCGTACGGCGTACGGCGTGCTGCGTGCTGCGTGCTGCGTGCTGCGTGCTGCGTGCTGCGTGCTGCGAGTCAGAACTCGCTGTTCCGGAAGGGCTTATCGGGCCGGTTCAGGTCGGGACTGCCCAGGACCTTCTGCGAGGACAGCGCGTAGATGCCGTGGTTGGTCAGCGCCCAGGCGATGTTGCGGTCCCACTCCACGTACACCCCGTGGGTCTGGTTCCCGTACGCGTACTCCGGGGTGCCGCTGCCGTACGCCTTCGGGACGAAGTAGGCGTCGACCTTCGGCGCGGCCGGGTCGGAGACGTCGAAGAACTGCACACCCGCGTTGTAGAAGCCGTAGCCGAGCACGCCCGGGGTGTGGCGGCCCGGGTTCGTGTAGGAGCCGGTGCGCTTGGGGCCGAAGCTGCCGCGGCGCTGGCAGAAGTCGGAGAAGCCGGCCGACGGGGGCGGGGTCGGGCGCGGCAGCACGCCCACGACGCGGGGGTTCTTCGGGTCCTTCGCGTCGATCTGGTAGACGTCCTTGTAGGGCTCGTAACAGTCCTCGGTGAGGGGGTAGCCGGAGTAGTAGACGATTCCGGTCCTCTCGTACTGCGAGACGTCGATGTTGTCGCCCTCCGTGCCCGCGACGGACGGCGGCAGGTCCAGGTGGCTCACGGTCCTCAGGTCGGCAGGGTTCGAGATGTCGAGGACGGTCAGGCCGTAGCCGCCCATGGCCGCGAACGCGTAACGGCCGCCCTGCTCGACGGGCTTGGGGATGAAGAGCGGCATGCGCGCGCCCATCCAGCTGGTGCGGTTGCCGCAGCGCGGGTTCTTGCGGTACGCCGCGTCCTCACCGGTGCGCTGGCCCGGCAGGTGCCAGGTGTCGAGCAGTTTCGGGTGGGCCGGGTCGGCCATGTCCCAGGACTGGTAGCCGGCCGAGTGCAGGTTGGTGGGGTACTCGGTGCCGGAGTACGTGTCGTCGGGCGCCGTCGCGATGAACATGTACCGCTGACCGGTCCAGTACGGCGTGTCGAGCGAGCCCGAGCCCTGCTGCGCCGTGCCGGGGTCGCTCTTGAGAGGGTCCTTCTGGGTGGCGTCGGTGGAGACGGTCGCGAGGAGCTTCCAGTCCTTCTTACGGGGGCCGTCCAGCCGGAACACCTTGAAGCCCTTCAGTCCGGGCTTCTCGCGCAGCTTCCTGACGCCCTCCGGGTTGCTGTACTTGTCGTGCGCCGGGTCGTCGCTGAGCTCCCGGATCTGCCGCTTGTCCTCGAAGCTCTGCACCATGACGTAGGCGTCGAGCCTCTTGTTCCACTGGATCGTGGAGGCGCCCCAGTAGTCGTCGGCCGCCCAGGTGCCGTTGGAGCGGGTCTCGTCGCCGTCCACGTCCTGGCGGCTCATCCGCTCGACGACCTTCACCTTTCTCACGTCGGTGATGTCGTAGACGCGCCCCTCGGAGCGGTCGTACTGGAACATGTAGCGACGGCCGTCGAAGTCGACGATGTTCTGCCAGGTGTGGAAGTAGTCGGGGGTGAAGTCGACTCCCTCGTAGGCGGCTTCGACCTTCATGTTCTTGATGTACGAGCGGGTGTCGTACTTCTCGTTGCGGCCCGGGAACGTGTGCTCGTGCTCCTCGTCGACCGGGGTGAGGGCGGGATGGCGGAAGGTGTCGTCGAGCTGCATGCCGTACGCGCCGGGGTCCGCCGGTTCGGGGCGCCGGTCGGCGCAGACGTCCGGGATGTTCGGATCGGCGGTGGTGGCCGCGGTGGTGGCGCCGGAGCTGCCCGGCACCAGGAGGGTCGCGGCGGTGGCCGCGGCGACGGCCGTGGCCAGGGTTGCTCTGGTGCGGAGCGATCGCGGTGTTCGCATGGTGTGTCCTAGGGTCTCGGCGGCGGAGAACGGACCTACGGAGGGATGCCGGCCGTGTCGGAGCACGGCGCGGCCCGCCGGCACGGAGGTGACCGAGCGGCGTGGACCCGGTCGCGCGGTGGTCAGGGGGTGCGGTGACCTCGGGGATCGCGCGAGCCGAGTGGTCGGGAGCGGTCAGGGGGCCGGGCGGAGCGGTCAGGCGACCGTCGCGTCAGGTGACCGTCGGGCGCTGCTGGTACGCGGCGGCCCTGTGCCCGCCCGTGCACACGATGTCCCGCAGCTCGCGCACGGCGTGCAGCACGTCCGCGTGCGTGAGGTAGAGGGCGTTGAAGCCGAAGCGCAGCAGATCGGGGGCGCGCATGTCGCCGATCACACCGCGCGCGGTGAGCGCGGCGACCAGCGGGTACGCCTCCGGGTGCCGCAGGGCGACCTGGCTGCCGCGGCGTCCGGGCTCGCGCGGGGTGGCCATGGTGAAGCCGAGACCGTCGAGGAGGGAGTCGGCGCACTCCTGGAAGAACCCGGTGAGGGAGAGGCTCTTGGCCCGTACGGACTCCATGTCCACGCCGTCGTACGCCGTCAGTGCGGCTTCCAGGGCGACCAGCGAGAGCAGGGCCGGCGTGCCGATGCGGGCCCGGGTGATGCCCTCGGCGGGGGCGTACGTACCGGACATGGCGAACGGCTCCGCGTGCCCGTGCCAGCCGGTGACGGGGTGGTCGAAGGCCTGCTGGTGGCGGGCGGCGACGTAGGCGAAGGCGGGGGCGCCGGGGCCGCCCGAGAGGTATTTGTACCCGCAGCCGACAGCGAAGTCCGCGCCCGCTGCGTCGAGTTCGATCGGCAGGGCGCCCGCCGCGTGGCACAGGTCCCAGTGCGCCAGGGCGCCCGCGGCGTGCGCGGCGGCGGTGAGCCCGGCGATGTCGTGCAGCTCGCCGGTGCGGTAGTCCACCGGGGCGTAGGCGACGACCGCGACGTCCGCTCCTTCGGCGGCGAGCACCGCCGCGGCCTCGCGCGCGGGTATCCGGCGGACCTCCAGGTCCAGCAGCCGGCCCACCGAGTCCGCGATGTACTGGTCGGTGGGAAAGTGGTCGGGGTCGGTCAGGAGCAGCCGTCGGCCGGGGCGCAGCCTCGCCGCGGCGAGCAGGGTGTTGAACAGCTGGACGCTGGTGGAGTCCCCGGCCACGACCTGGCCCGCGGCCGCACCGATCAGTCGGCCGATGGCATCGCCGGTCCGCACCGGCGCCTCCCACCAGCCGTTGGCGTTCCAGGAGCGGATCAGGTCGGTCCCCCACTGCCGGTGAACGGCATCCTCGACGGCCGGGGGGACGGCGGCGGGCAGCGCGCCGAGGGAGTTGCCGTCGAGGTAGACGATCCCCTCGGGGAGAAGAAAGCGGTCCCTGACGTGGGCCAGCGGGTCGGCGGCGTCCAGCGCGGCAGCGCGTTCGGTCCGCGTGGCGATGAGCTTCTCGATGGATGCGGCATCGTCGATGGACGTGGTGTCGTCAATGGCCGCGGTGGCCTCGATGGATGCGGCGTCGAGGTTGGCGCCGGGTGGTGCCGAGCGCTGCTCGGTGGGTGCTCCGCGGGTGCTTCCGCGGGGCGCCCTGTTCGGTGTCGCGTTGTGAGTTGCGTGGGGTGTTCCGTTCGGCACGAGGTCACTCCTTCGGTGCGAGAGGGGTGGCGGGGAGGGCGGCCGTTGCGGGAGCGGGGGAATCGCGCTCGCGGACGAGGTCCAGCGCGATGTCCGCGAGCAGGTCCTCCTGTCCGCCGACGAGTCGGCGCCGACCGGCCGCCACGAGCAGGTCCCGGGTGTCGAGACCGTGCAGCAGAGCGGTGGCCTCCGCGTGCCGCAGGAAGCTGGAGTACACCCCGGCGTAGCCCAGGGTCAGCGTCTCCCTGTCGACGCGTACGGGCCGGTCCTGCGTCGGCCGTACGAGTTCCTCCGCGGCGTCCATCAACGGGAACAGGTCGCAGCCGTGCTCCCAGCCCATGAGGTCGAAGACCGCCACGGTCGGCTCCAGCGGCGCGTTCCCGGCCCCGGCCCCCTGGCCCGCGAGCGAGGCGTCCACACGGTGGGCGCCCGCCTCCACCGCGGTGACGCTGTTGGCCACGCCCAGGCCGAGGTTGTGGTGGGCGTGGATGCCGATCTCGGTGGCGGGGTCGAGGACGTCGCGGTAGGCGTGGACCCGGTCCCGTACGCCGTCCATGGTGAGCCGGCCGCCGGAGTCCGTGACGTAGACGCAGTGGGCGCCGTACGACTCCATCAGGCGTGCCTGGGCGGCCAGTTCGGCCGGCGCCGCCATGTGGGACATCATGAGGAATCCCGCCACGTCCATTCCCAGCTCCCGGGCCAGGCCGATGTGCTGGGCGGAGATGTCCGCCTCGGTGCAGTGGGTGGCGACGCGCACGGAGGTGACCCCGAGGGCGTGGGCGCGGCGCAGGTCGTCGGCGGTTCCGACACCGGGCAGCAGCAGGGTGGTGAGCCTGGCCCGGTCGAGTACCTCGGCCGCGGCCTCCAGCCATTCCCAGTCGGTGTGCGCGCCGGGGCCGTAGGTGAGGGAGGAGCCGGAGAGGCCGTCGCCGTGGGCGACCTCGACGGCGTCGACTCCGGCGGCCTCCAGGGCTGACGCGATGGTCCGCACCTGGTCGAGGGTGTAGCGGTGCGACACGGCGTGCATGCCGTCGCGAAGGGTGACGTCCTGGACGTAGACCGAGGTCATCGGGCCGGACTCCGTTCGGCCAGGCGCTCGGCGGTGCGCAGCGCGGCGGAGGTCATGATGTCGAGGTTTCCGGCGTAGGCCGGGAGGTAGTGGGCGGCGCCCTCCACCTCCAGGTAGACGGAGACGAGCAGTCGCCCTCCGCCGGCGAGTCGGGTGATCGGGTCGCCGGCGGGCAGCGCGCGGAACTGCGGCTCCTGCTTGAGCCGGTAGCCGGGCACGTAGGCGGCGACGGAGGCGGCCATCGCGTGTACGGAGGCGGCCACCCGCGCCGTGTCGCAGGCGTCGACGACGCAGTGCACGGTGTCGCGCATCAGGAGCGCCGGCTCCGCCGGGTTGAGGACGATGATGGCCTTGCCTCGGGCCGCGCCTCCCACCTGCTCCAGGGCGCGGGCCGTGGTCTCGGTGAACTCGTCGATGTTCGCCCTGGTACCGGGTCCCGCCGACCGCGAGGCGATCGAGGCGACGATCTCGGCGTAGTGCACCGGTGTCGTGGCCGAGACGGCGGCGACGATGGGGACGGTGGCCTGGCCTCCACAGGTGACCATGTTGAGGTTGGGGGCGTCGAGGTGTCGGTCGAGGTTCACGGGCGGGACGACGTAGGGTCCGAGGGCCGCCGGGGTGAGGTCGACGATCTGCTTTCCGTACGGCGCGAGGGCGGCCGCGTTGCGGTGGTGGGCGGCTGCCGAGGTGGCGTCGAAGACGAGGTCGATGTCGTCGAAGTCGTCGAGCGCCAGCAGCCCCGCGACGCCGTCCGCGCTCGTCCGCACCCCGAGCCGGCGGGCCCGTGCGAGTCCCTCCGACTCGGGGTCGATCCCGATCATCGCCGCGGCCGTGACGTTGCCCGCCCCCCGGACGATCTTGATGAGGAGGTCGGTGCCGATGTTGCCCGACCCGATCACGGCTGCCTTCATCGGACGGCCTCCTTCAGCAGCGGGGTGAGCCCGAAGAAGCGGACGGCGTTGCCTCCGAGGACGGCCTCCGTCTCCTCGGGGGTGAGCGTGCTCTCCCGTACCAGGCGGCCGATGTCCTCCTCGCCGAGCGGGAAGGGATGGTCGGAGCCGAGCAGCACCCGTTCCGCGCCCATCACGTCCACGAGCAGGCGCAGTGCCCCCGGGTCGAAGACGGCGGAGTCGACGGAGAAGCGCCGGGTGTAGTGCGAGGGCGGGTGGGGGCTGTCGGCGCGGACCAGGTCTCGGCGGTGCCAGGCGTTGTCGGACCGGCCGAGGAGGTACGGGAAGCTGCCGCCGCCGTGGGCGAAGAGCAGGCGCAGCGAGGCGGGCAGGCGCTCGAAGGCCCCTGAGAGGATGAGCGACAGGATGGTCAGGTGCGTCTCGGATGCCATGCCCGCCAACCAGGCCAGCATGTATCGGGAGTAGCGCCGGCCGGTGGGCAGGTCCCAGGGATGGACGAGGACGGCGGCGTCCTCCTCGGCGCAGTGTGTGAGGAACTCCGCGAGAGCGCCGTGGTCGAGGTCGCGGTCCCCGAGGTGGTTGCCGATGTGGACGCCGTGGAAACCCTGCCGCATCGCCTCGCTGAGCATGGCGCAGGCGGCCTCGGTGTCCTGCAGCGGCACCTGGCACAGGGGGGCCAGCCGGTGCGGGGCGTGCGCGCCGTAGGCGAGGAGCCGGGAGTTGATCGTGCGGCACCAGTCGACGGCGCGCCCGGAGTCCAGTCCGTAGCCGAAGAGCAACGGGGTGCTGGACAGCACCTGGATGTCCACGCCGAGCCGGTCCAGGTCGGCGACGCGCTCGGCCGGGTCCCACAGGGTGCGGCGCACCGGCCGGTATTCGGCGGACCCGGTCATCATCATCCCGGCGTCCGGACCGTCCGTGGTCCGGAGCCAGGGGCCGTCGTCGGAGCCGGTGAGCCGCCGCGATTCGGCGCGGCCGATCTCCGGGAAGACGTGGGCGTGGATGTCGACGACGGTCATGCGCCGCCCGCCTCGTCGCGGCGCGTGCGCGGCCGCAGCTCCTCCGGCCAGTCCTTGCCCGGGTGCGACGCGCCGCAGTCTCCGCAGGTGCGCGCCGCCTCGTTCCCGTAGAACGAGTCGAACACCGGCGGGAGGTCGTCGACGATCGAGGTGAGCTGTACCTCGCTGCGGTGCACCAGGTGGTGGCACTCCATGCAGTACCACTCGAAGGCGTCCCGGCTGCCCTGCGGGCGGGCGAACTCGACGACCAGGCCGACGCTGTCCTCCTCGGGCCTCTGCGGCGAGTGCCGCACGTGCGGCGGGAGGAGGAAGACGTCTCCCTCGCGGATGTGGATGTCGCGCGGCGGGCTCCCCTCCTCGTCCATGACGCGGAGCACCATGTCGCCCTTGAGCTGGTAGAAGAACTCCTCGATCGGGTCGTCGTGGAAGTCGGTGCGGCGGTTGGGGCCGCCGACGACCGTGACCATCAGATCGGCGTCCTGCCAGATCTGGACGTTGCCGACGGGCGGCTTGAGCAGGTGGCGGTGTTCCTCGATCCAGGCGTGGAGGTTGAACGGTCGCATGGTCACGGTCGGGATTCCTTGTTCCGGGAGAGGCGGGCTTCGGTGGTTCGGGGTTCGGTGGGCTGCGCTTCGACGGTTCGCGCTTCGACGGTCCGTGGTTCCGTTTCCCCCTCTTCGCGGTTCCCCGGGATGTGGGCGACGGCGCTGATCTCGATCAAGAGGTGCGGATGGGGAAGCTGGTGGACGGCGACGGTGGTACGGGCCGGGCCGCGCTCGTCGAAGTACTCGGCGTAGACCTCGTTGTAACCGCCGAAGTCGTTCATGCCGACGAGGTACGTGGTGACGGACACCAGGTCCGCCAAGCCGCCGCCCGCCGCGGCCAGCAGTCGCGCGATGTTGTCGAGCACGGCCCGGGTCTGGGCGCGGATGTCGAGGTCCGTCACTCCCATCGCGTCGGCGCTCGCGCCGACGAACGTGCCGTCGGGGCGGCGGGCGCTCGTACCGGAGACGAAGACCAGGTCGCCCGCGCGCCGGAAGTGGGGGAACCGGCCGCGCGGCGGGGCGGCGCCGGGGACGATCACGCGGCCTCCCCGGTGGTGAGGGAGACGGAGCCGAGGCCCGCGACCGTGGCCCGCACGTGCGTGCCGGGGGGCAGGGGCACGGCGGCTGTCGCCGCGCCGGCGAGGATCACCGTGCCGGGTTCCAGCTCACCGGCGAGCCGGGCGGCCGCGGCGAGGGCCCGCAGGGGGTTCCCCAGGATGGCCGCGGTGGAACCGGTCTCGGCCAGGCGCCCGTCGAGCTCCAGCAGGACACCGACGTTGTCCAGGTCACCGGGTGCGCTCCAGGTTCCCAGCGCGTACCCGGCGGCGGAGGTGTTGTCGGCGATCACCTCGGGGAGCGAGAACCGGAAGCCGTGGTAGCGCGAGTCGATGACCTCCAGCGCCGGGGCCACCGCGGCGACCGCCGCCATCGGGTCGCCCCCGGGGCGCAGCGTGTCTCCGAGCAGGAAGGCGACCTCGGGCTCGACCCGGGGATGGATCAGACCGGACGTGTCGACGCGCCCGCCGTCGGGGATCTCCATCCGGTCCGTCAGGCGCCCGTGGATGAGGTCGGAGACGCCCATCTGCCGCATCTTGGCCAGGCTGGTGAAGCCCAGCTTGAAGCCGGTGAGCCGCTCGCCGCGGGCCAGCCGCCGGGCGACCAGCGCCTCCTGGACGGCGTACGCCTCCTCGGTGTCCTTCGGTCCGCCCGCGCCGCCGGACAGCGGGCGGCCTTGGCGCGCCGCCGTGTCGAGTGCCTCGGCCAGTGCCGTGATGTTCATCGGGTGTCTCCCTCCCGTCCGGTGCGGCCGAACGCCGCGCGTACCGAACCGAGGCCGTCGATGCGGGCTTCGAGCACATCGCCGGGCTCCACGGTCGTCATGGGGCCGAGTGCGCCGGTGAGCACGGTGTCCCCGGCCCTCAGCGGATGACCGAGGCGTACGAGCGTGTCCGCCAGCCACACGGCGGCGTGCAGCGGATTCCCCAGACAGGCGGCACCCGCTCCGGTGGACACGGGCTCTCCCTGCCGCTCAAGCACCATGCCGGCGGTCCGCAATTCGAGTTCCCGCAGCGGTACGGGGCGGGTGCCCAGGACGTACGCGCCGCTGGAGGCGTTGTCGGCGATCGTGTCGACGGCCGTGATGTCCCAGTCGCGGATCCGGCTGCCCACGACCTCCACGGCCGGGAGCGCGAACGCGGTCGCTCTGATCACGTCGGCGACGGTGTGCCGCTCGTGGGTGAGGTCGTGCTCGAGGACCAGGGCGACCTCGGCCTCTGCCCGGGCCTGGAGCACCGCCCCCCAGGGGATGTCGGCGCCGTCCGGCACCGCCATGTCGTCGGTGAGGCGGCCGAAGTCCGGCCTGTCGACGCCGAGCTGGGTCTGGACGGCCGCCGAGGTCAGTCCGATCTTCCAGCCTGTGATCCGGCGCCCCTCAGCGCGCCGGCGTTCGCCGAGGACCGTCTGGACGGCGTAGGCGGCCGCCAGGTCGCCGGGGGGCAGCAGTTCGCGGACGGGGGCGCAGGGAACGCCCGTCAGGCGGGCCGTGTCGAGGCGTTCGGCGGCGCTCACCACCGCTTCGTCCACCGTGTTCACAGTTTCACGCACACATTCATCGGTTCGGAGAAGAAGTCGAGGGAGTGGTCGCCGCCCTCGCGGCCTATGCCGGAGGCCTTCACTCCGCCGAAGGGGGTACGGAGGTCGCGCAGGTTCCAGGTGTTGACCCAGGCGATCCCGACGTCGAGGGCCGGCGCGACCCGGTGCGCGCGGCTCACGTCGCCCGTCCACACCGTGGCGGCCAGCCCGTACGGCCCCGTGTTCGCGAGTGACACTGCCTCCACCTCGGTGTCGAACGGCGCCAGGTGGACGACGGGCCCGAAGATCTCCTCCCGTACCACCGGGTGGTCCTCCGGAAGCCCGGCCAGCACGGTCGGCTCCACCCAGAAGCCGCCGTCCCGCTCGTCGGAGAAGCGCGGCGTCCCACCTCCCGCGAGCACGTCGCCGTCGGCCGCGGCCTTGTCGAGGTAGCTCACGACCTTGTCGCGGTGAGCCGCGGAGACCATCGGGCCGTATCCGCTCAGCGCCCGGGCGCCGGCGGCCAGGGCCTCGGCGAACGCGTCGAACACCGGCCGCTCCACGTACACCCGTTCGGTGCACAGGCACACCTGCCCGCTGTGGGTGAACGACGAGCGGAGGGTGCCTGCCACGGCCTGGTCCAGATCCGCGTCGGCGAAGACGAGGCCTGCGTTCTTCCCTCCCAGCTCGAACGAGACGGGGGCCAGTCGCGCGGCGGCGGCCCGCATGATCGTCCCGCCGGTGCGCGACTCGCCGGTGAAGGCGATCGCGTCCACCCCCGGGTGCTCGGTGAGCCACTGCCCCGCGCCGTCCGCGCCACCACCGTGGACGAGGTTGAAGACCCCCGCGGGCACGTCCGCGTCGGCCATCACCTCGGCAAGCAGGCAGGCCGTGCCGGGTGTCAGCTCGGACGGCTTGGCGATCACCGTGTTGCCCGTGGCGAGCGCCGGAGCCACCTTCCAGGTGAGCAGCAGCAGCGGCAGGTTCCACGGCGAGATCACCGCGACGACGCCGAGCGGCTTGTGCACGGTGTAGTTGAGCGCGCCCCGGCCGTCCGGGGTGGTCGTGTGCCAGGACCGCTCACCGCGCCCGGCGAGGAGGTCGGCGTACGAGCGGAAGTTGGCGATCGCACGCGGGATGTCGACCGTCGAGGCGAGCTCGCGGGGCTTGCCCGTGTCGGCGCACTCGGCGGTGACGAACTCCTCGAAACGCCCCTCGATGCCGTCGGCGATCCGGTGCAGGAGTCGCGACCGTTCCGCCGGGCTCCAGGATGCCCACGGGCCGAGTGCCTCCCGCGCCGCACCCACCGCACGGTCGACCAGCTCCCGCGGGGCCGCGGGCGCTTCGCCGACGACGGTGCCACGGGCCGGGTCGACGAGCGGGAACGGGACGCCCGAGGCGTCGAACTCGCCCCCTACGTAATGCCGCACAGGTGAGCGCACCTTGCAGACCTCCGTTGCGTGGCCGGGGATTCGGTTCTGGTCCCCCGGCGTGTGCCGGTATCGTGCACCCACCGAGCCATACCGATCCAATGCCAAACGGCACTCAGCCCATACCGATTCAGGTATGCGTGACTCCGGCTCGGCTGACCGCTCCCGGAAGGAGCCCCGGCGATGGACCTCCTGGACGGCCGGCTGAAGTTCCGGCACCTCACCCTGCTCGTCGCCATCCACGACCACGGCAGCGTGGGGCGTGCGGCCGAGACCCTCCACCTCACCCAACCCGCCGCCACCCGCACGCTCCGCGAACTGGAGGGGGTCGCCGACCTTCCGCTGTTCGTCCGCATGCCGCGCGGCATGCGCGCGACGCTCTACGGAGAGGCGCTCGCGGAGCACGCCCGCGCCGTGATCGCCGAGATGCGTCGGGCCGGGGAACACCTCACCGCGCTGCGCCAGGGCCGGGAGGGCACCGTGACCGTCGGCGCGCTCCTCGCCGGCACGAACGTGCTGCTCCCCCGGGCCATCGCACAGCTGAAGCGCGAACGGCCCCAGGTCACCGTCGTCGTACGGGAGGGCACGCCGGACGCCCTCCAGCCGGCCCTGCTCGCGGGCGAACTGGACGTCATCGTCGGTCGGGTGGGGTCGGCCCCCAAGGAGGGGGACGGACTGCGCCACCGAAGGCTCTACCGGGAACGCATCCGACTCGCCGTCCGGTCCGGTCACCCGCTGCTGGAGACCGCCGGCGCCGCTCTCACCGACACCCTCGACTTCCCCTGGATCCTGCCGGTCGAACAGACCGCCCTGCGCCAGGAGTTGGGCGCCCTCTTCGCCGACCGGGGCCTCGCGCTGCCCGCCGACCGGGTCGAGTGCACGTCGATCCTCACGATGCGCGCGCTGCTCCTGCAGACGGACATGGTGGCGCTGCTGCCCGAGCTGGTCCTGCACGCCGACGAGCAGCTCGCCGCGCTGCCCATCGAACTTCCCTCGGTGGGGCGCACGGTGGGCACCACCGAGGCGGCTCACCGCACCCGCACCCCGGCCCTCCAGGCCCTGCTCCACCACCTCGACCACGAGGCGGCCCTGCTGCGTGAGACGCTCTGAGCACTGCCCCCTCGGTCGGCGGAACAGCGAGTCCTGGCCAGTTCGGCGCACCGGGAGGCGAGGGCGGCCTGCCGCTCCGCCTGCTCCTCACGTTCGGCGGCGTGGCTTGCGATCAGCTCCTCGTAGGGCCTGCGGTCGGTGAAGACGAGGACCTCCAGCGCCGTCTCCGACGGCTCTACCTCTGCTTCGGAGCGACGGACGGCGATTTCGGCCCCTTCCTGGAGGCCGCTCTGAGCAGTTTCCAACGCCTCCACGACATACCGGAGGAGCGAGGCGTGTACGGGCCCACGACGCGCGCCGCCCTTGAGGCCAAGACCGGACGCGGAGGCCGGGGCAGCGGGAGTGGAGGCCGGAGCGGCATCCGGTGAGCGGCGGGGCACGAAGGGCACCGGGAGCAGCCGGCGGACGTCACCGCGCGGCCCCGGGCCGTTCCGCCGCCGCCCGGCCGCCGGAAGGGCCGGACGTCACCGCCGAGGCCCTGCGGGTCAGTCGGCGACGACGCCCTCACCGCCCGGTGCTCCCTGAAAGCGGGATGGCGGCTCAGAACACGGGCGGCTGCCCGGGATTGAAGGCGGGGCGGGACAGTCTTCCCGCCCGTGAACGCGGTAGACCGGTACGGCCGCACCCGGGAGGGGCGGTTTGCGGCGGGTTGTGTGGGGAAGTCGTGCGGACTTCGGTACAACATTGCACGGGGCTGGTGGATGCGAGACGGTTGCGGTAGGAAATCTGTTTCCCAGCGGCAGAGAGGTGGTGGGGTGCGCGCGATGCGTTCCCCTGTTTGTGATCCGTTCCCCGGGTACCCCTGACCGTCCGCACGGTGGTGGCGTTCACGTCAGTACGGCGTGGGCCGAGGCCCCCTACCCCGTTCTCGTCACCGACAGCGTCGGCGACGTCGTCGAAACCAATGAGGCCGCCTCCCATCTGTTCGCCCAGGCGGGCGAGGATGTGTTCGTCGGCTCGCTGCCGGACTGGCTGGCCCAGGCCCACCGGCGGCCGACCCCAGCGGTCGGCCCGCCCGAGAGCGCCTCGGGCACGGTGGCGGGACGCACGTTCGAAGCGCATCCGTCGCCCGGCGAAGACGGGTGTGTGGTGTGGTGGCTGGTGGAGAACACCGATCTGCACCTGGCCCAGCAGGCACTGCAGGGCGAGCGCGAGCGCACCACGATCCTGGCCGACATCTCCAGCGCCCTGTTCTCGTCACTGAACGTCGAACGCTGCACAGAGGTGACCGTACGCATGGCCGCGGACCACCTGGCCAACGCCGCGGTCGTCGTCGCCCCGGCCCAGGGACGTCGCCACAGCCTGACCTACACCCAGGTGGGCGGCGAGGTCGCCCACAAGACGGCGGCGATCGATCCGCGCGCCGTCCCGGGTCTGACGGAGGCTCTGCAAGGTTTCCCCCCGGTGCCCACACGGTGGATCGACCCCGGTGACATCCCCGACTGGGCGGTACCGCCCGGCTTCACCGGTCCGATCGGATCGGTGATCGTCACGCCGCTGCCCGGTTACGGCATGCCCGCCGGCGTGCTCATCCTGCTGCGTTCCAGCACGCACCAGGCCTTCAGCGACGGCGAGGAGGTCTTCGCCCGCCTGTTCGCCGCACGAGCCGGCGCCGCTCTGTCGGCGGCACGGCTGTACGCGGAGCAGGCCTCCATCACGACGACCCTGCTGCGCGAGCTGCTGCCGCCGAAGCTGGAGAGACTTCACGGGGTGGAGTACGCGGGCATCTACCGGGCGGCGAAGGACCACGAACGCGTCGGCGGCGACTTCTACGACGTCCACCCCGGCACCGGCGACTCCAAGGAGACCTTCGTCGTCCTGGGAGACGTGGCGGGCAAGGGCCTGGAAGCAGCCGTCCTGACCGGCAAGATCCGTAGCGTGCTGCACGCGCTGCTGCCGCTGTCCGGAGACCACAAGCATGTCCTGACCCTCCTCAACGACGCCCTCATGAACTCCCACCACACCCGTTTCGCCACCCTGGTCCTGGCCTCCGTACAGCGCCGTCAGGGAGAGGTGCGGATCAGGCTGACCAGCGCCGGCCACCTGCCCCCGCTCATCGTCCGCACCGACGGCCGGGTGGAGGAGGCCGCGACCAGCGGCACTCTCATCGGCGCCCTCCCCGAGATCCATGCACAGAGCACGGAGGTGGTGCTGGCGCCCGGGGAGACCTGCCTGCTCTACACCGACGGAATCACCGAGGCCCGTGGCGGACCTCTGGGGGATCAGCTCTATGGCGAGGAAAGGCTGCGAACGGCTTTGCGTGAGTGCGTACGGATGCCGGCGGAAGCAGTCGTGGAGCGGGTGCAGATGCTGGCCTCGCAGTGGCTCGGCGGCCGCGAGCACGACGACATGGCCACCCTGGCGATCACCACCCCGCTCGGCGGAGGCGGCACACCGCACCTCGTGGGCGAGCACGACGACTCCCGGCCGCACGACAGGGAACAGTGATGACCAGTACGACAACCCCCCACCCCCTGCACGAGCTGTCCGAGCGGCTGTGGGCGGCGGCGATCGACCGGGACGAGCCGGCCGCGATGCGGCTGGTGACGGCCGCGGCCGATGCCGGAGTGGACGCCGAGGCCCTCCTGCTGGATGTCGTCGCCGGCGTGCAGCACAGGATCGGCGTCGAATGGGCCGCCGACCGGATCAGCGTGGCCGCCGAACACGCCGCCAGCGCGATCACCGACCGTGTCCTGGCCGCCCTCGCCCACCACCAGAACCCCCACCCACTCCACCTCCGCACGCGCGGACGTGTGACGGTGGCGTGCGTGGAGGGCGAGTGGCACGTCCTGCCCGCCCGGCTGCTGGCCGAGGTCCTCACCCACCGCGGCTGGCACGTCGACTTCCTCGGCGGACACACCCCCACACCCCATCTGGTCGCCCACGTCCACCAGACCAACCCCACGGCGGTGCTGCTCTCCGCCTCCCTGCCGACCCGACTGCCCACCGCCCACAACGCGATCAGTGCGCTGCAGTCCATCGGAGTCTCCGTCATGGCCGGCGGCGCGGCCTTCGGCGCCGACGGCCGATACGCCCGTCTTCTGCGCGCCGACGCCTGGGCACCCGATGCCCGGGAAGCCGCGGCCCGCCTTGACCAGGGCCTGACCCAGCACCACGCGGGGCGGCGCCAGCAGATCGACGACGACCTCCCCCACCTCACCGACCAGGAGTACACACTGGTCGTCACCCGGCGTACCGCCCTGGTGAAGCAGAGCCTGGCAGCACTGGACGCGCGCTGGCCGGCCATGCGGACCTACAGCACCGCCCAGCGGGAACGCACCGCGGAGGACATCGCCCACATCGTCGACTTCCTCGCCGTCGCCCTCTACGTCGACGACGCCGAGCTGTTCACCGGCTTCACCACCTGGACGGCCGGCATCCTCCACGCCCGTCATGTTCCCGCCGCCGGCCTGCACCTGGGCCTGGAGGTGCTGGCCGGACAGCTGCGCGACTTCCCCCGCACGCTGACCTTCCTCAAGACCGCTACCGAGGCCCTGCAGGCCGGCTCCCATCACACCGGCCCGGGAATCACCGCATGACCCCCTACCTGCCGGCCGACCTCACCGTGACGGTCCACAGCGTCGAGCCGTACTCGCTGTACCTGGCCATCGCGGGAGAGCTCGACTACACCACCACTGCGCAGTTCACGTACGAGGTCAACGAGGCGCTGGACAGCCACCGCGCACAGCAGGGGCCGGTTCTGAAGGACCTGCACCTGGACTGGAGCAGTCTCACCGGCATCGACTCCAGCGCCCTGACCGCCCTCCTCCTCCTGCACCGCCGCGCCCACCCTGAAGGCATCACCCTGCACCTTCATCGTCAGCCCGCTCAGATGACCCGCATACTCGAACTCACCGGTGTGGCCGGCTACCTCACGCAGGACGCCCCCACCGTCCACCCACCTGGTGACTCCACACCGGACGAGCCGACGGAAACGGACGTCACCTCGTGAACACCCACCGGCCGGTGCGCCGCGCTCGCAAGCACGGTGAGCACTGACTGCAGCCCATCCGCCCTCCGTACGGTCCCGCTCGTCGAGCCGCTCGTCATCCGGCCGACGCGGCTGGGCGGCGGCCTTCACAGCGTACGAACGTTCCTGACGCTCGCTCACGCCGGTGCTCCGCGGCGCACCGGCGTGCGGCAGCGCGCAAGTGGCGCGTTGTGGGTGTCCTGGTCATCAGGCCGGGATCGCCTGACACCGGGCCGCACCGCCCGTCAGGCGGGGAAGGAGAAGTAGAGAGCCTCGCTGTAGAAAGACCCGAAGTGCGCTTGCCAGTCGGCTCGGACCGAGGCCAGCCAGTCCTCGTTCTGACCGGCGATCGCGGCCTCGGCCTTGGCGACGGCGTCTGGGATGTCATCGGACGCCAGACGCCGCACACTCGCTGTCGGATCGTCGTCCGTCATCGAGACGATCTCCCCGGTCTCCAGGACGAAGTACTGTGCCTGCTGCTTGTCGAGGTGGGCCGTGGTCCGGGCAACGCATTCGGCGAACTCGGCGTCACTCTCCAAGCCTCTGCCGACCGCCTGCAGAAGGTCGCGGAGCAGGGCCGCCCCCTCGGCGTAGTCCGCGGCGATGCCGATCGGAGGGTTCCAGATCATGGACGGGACGATCGTCGTTCCGCGTCCCACCATGAGTTTGTGCGCGAGCGGGATGTCCCAGTTGTGCTCCGAAATGCAGCGGATCCGCTGGGGGACCTCTGCCTCATTCGGCATCGAGTCTGTGGAGTAGAGATACGAACGATTAGCCATGCTCACGACGCTAACACCGAGCACCGACAACGCCCGTGACTCAGGATCACTTCAAGGGGACGCCGCCTCCCGGACAGGTGCGCCGGCGGCCCGGCCCCTCTGGCGGGGTCGGGCCACCGGCACACGGTACGAGGTCTGTTGGGCTACCAGCGGTACCAGCGGCCGCTGCTGCCCTTCGGGCGGGCGACGAACCCGACAAGCCACAGCACCAGCACCGCGATCGCGACCCACCAGAGGACCTTGACCGCGAATCCGGCACCGAACAGGATCAGAGCGAGCAGAAGAACAAGAAGCAGGGGAACCATCGTTATCAACCTCCGCAACACCGCATGCCCGGCCGCTCTCCGTACATGCATCCGATCCTTGTTCGTCCGTCGACGGCATCGAAGTCCGAGTAGGCGGGGTGGCTGGGGTGCTCACACTGACGGCGATTGCCGATGATCCGCTGGTGTTGACGCGGCGGCTGGTGCTGAAAGGCGGGGCGGAGGTCGTGTTCCGCCCTCTCACCGTGGCCGACGCGGAGCGTCTGTCGGGCTTCCTCGAAGGGCTGTCCCCCGAGTCCAGGCGGTTCAGCACCCACGACGGGCACGATCTCGCGGCCGCCCGCGAGCTGTGTGCCGCGATCGCGCGCTACGACAAGCTCCGGCTGGTACTCGAAGAGGCATCGTCCGACAGGATCGTCGGCCTCCTCGAGTTCAGTCTCGATCTCCACCCCGACGACATCACGCGCTATCAGGAGGCCGGCATCCGCCTCGCGGCGACCGACTGCCGCTTCGGCCCCACGCTGGCCGACGACTTCCAGGGGAAGGGGGTAGGAACACACGTCTTCCCGCTCGTCGCGGACGTCGCACGGCGTCTGGGCAGGAACCGGATCGTTCTGTGGGGCGGCGTGCTCGCCGACAACCCGCGCGCCATCCGCTACTACGAGAAGAACGGCTTCCGCCGAGTCGGCTCCTTCACCGGGGCGGACGGCACTCGGTCGATCGACATGCTCCTGGACCTCGATCTGGTGCCGGGACCGTAGAGATCCACGACGGAGACCACACGGCTGAGCGTCATGCCGGCCGGGCGAGTCCCGCGGCCACGGCATCGAGAACCCGGTCCAGGCCGGTCTCGAGGGCCGGGCGGCCGCCCAGCAGGTCGGACAGCCACGTGTACTGCACCGCCACGGCTGCCCCGTCACCATCCTCGACCGCAACCCCGCCACCCGACATCGGTCCCCCGGCGGCACGCTCGACCTGCCCGAAGGACCGGGCCGGCTCGCGCTGAGCAATGCGGGGCTGCTGACGGAGTTCCAGGCGCTGCTGCGCCCCGAGCGACAGGCCCCCTCGACATCGGTGGGAGGAGCGTGACGGAGGTGGTGCCGGGGGCGGCAGGAGGCAGCAGTAGCCGTCCGTTTCGCCGACGGGCGACAGGCGGCGTTCGACCTCGTGGTCGGCGCGGACGGCGTCCGGTCACGGACACGCCAGGAAGTCTCGCAGGTTGCACCGCACTACGCCGACACCTCCGTCGAATCCGCCCTCGACGACGTCGACACCCGCCACCCCGACCTCTCCCGACGCTCCTGGGCGACGCGGCCCGTCCGAGGGCCCCAGTGGGGGCGGGCACGAACCGCGCGATGCTGGAGGGAGCCGGACTTGCCGAGTCCATCGCCGCCGGCTCTGGGGACCTCGACCAGGCCGTCCGCGCCTTCGAGGAACAGATGTGGGCACGAGCCGGCAAGTGGGCGAAGATCACCACGGCCGGTCCGGAACGCCTCGTCCGCCCGGATCCCGCCGCAGCCCCCGCCCTCTTCGATCGAGTCCAGCCAGCCTGACGGCCCAACACCAGCGCCGGCACCGGGGCGGCGAACCGGTGAACCCGGCCGCGTGGGAGGCGGCTGTTGTGGTTGTCTGTGGACCCAGCACCCCAGGCCGAAGGAGTAGCCGATGAGCAGCGTCCCCGTCCCCTTCCAGGTGTATGAGGAAGGGACGTACCTGCACGGCACGAAGGCGGACCTCGCCGCGGGGGATCTGCTGATTCCCGGCCATGCGTCCAACTTCGAGGAAGGACGCGTGTCGCGGAACGTCTACTTCTCCGAGACCCTGGATGCCGCCGTCTGGGGCGCCGAACTCGCGGCCGGCGACGGCGCCGGGCGGATCTACGTAGTGGAGCCGACCGGCGTTGTGGAAGACGATCCCAACGTCACCGACAAGAAGTTCCCCGGCAACCCGACCCGCTCCTACCGCACGACCGATCCCGTGCGCGTCCTCTCGGAACTCGAAGGCTGGGTCGGTCATTCCCCCGAGCAGATCAAGGCCATGCGGGACGGGCTGGCCGACCTTCGACGCCGCGGCATCGCCACGATCCTGGACTGACAGCCGTCGGCGCCATGAGCGCCCTCGCGTGGAGTGGCTGCCGAGGCCAGAAGCAGGAACGGTCGTACGGATCAGCCGACGGACCGTCGAGGCCGCCGTCGTTCTCCTCATCGGCCGCTTCAGACACAACCGGCCGTCGACCGGGCCGATCCCGCCTCACCGGGAGCCGGTCCGGCTCGCCGGCTCCGGGGAGTCCGTCGCGATCTCGGGCTCCAGGCCCTCGGCGGGGGTGGTGCGGGAGCGGCCGATGTCGACGCGCCATCCTTCGAAGGCGAGCGTGGTCGCGGTCACCACCGCCAGTCCCAGCAGCCAGCCCCCGACCACGTCGCTCACCCAGTGCACCCCGAGCGCGACGCGCGTGTAGCTCACCCCGAGCACCGCCACCGTCGCCAGGAGCCACGGCAGCGGCCGCCAGGGGCGCGGGACCAGGGGAAGCAGGACCAGCAACAGAACGGCACACGAGGTGGTGGCCGTCATGGCGTGCCCGGACGGGAAGGAGAAGCCGGGCGCGTGGGCGACGGGATCCGGCAGGTGTGGACGGGCCCGCTCGACCACGTTCTTGACCAGCAGCCCCATCAACCCGCCGGCGGTCGCGGTGACGGCCGCCCAGGCGGCGAGCCGGAACGCCCGCCGCCGCAGGAGCCACACCACCACACCTGCCACCAGGAGCCGCATCGTCACCGGCCCCCACGCGACGTGCGTGAAGAAGTCGAGCACCCGTACCAAGGCCGGACTGCCGAGTGCGGAACGGTGCAGCCGATCGGCCACGTCCTGGTCGAGGCGGTACAGCGGAGCCCAACGCGACTCCACCAGCACCAGGGCGAGGGAGAACGGGACGGCGGCGAGGGCAGTGAGGGCCGCACCCACCAGCAGCCGCGCGCCGAACCTCGTGTCGGGCCCGCCGTGGCCGGTCACGAGCCGTCCGAGACGGTGCCGCCAGGTCCGGGTGGAACGTTCGGTCATCGTCGTACGGTTCCTTTCCGTCGGGGGGTGGCCGGGAGGTCGGTCAGACCCCTGGGTCCTCGGTGATCGGCGTCGCCACCCCCGCTCGTACGGCCTCCAGCTGGGCGGCGAAGGAAAGCCCGAGGAACAGCGCGAGCGAGGTGAGGTACGACCACAACAGCAGCGCCACGAACGCGCTCAACGGTCCGTACACGGCGGTGAACGAACCTTCGGAACCGACGTACAGGCTCAGCGCCCAGGTCGCGCCCAGCCACAGGAGCAGATGGACGGTGGCGCCGAAGGCGAGCCAGGTGTAGCCCGGTTGGGCGCGCCTGGGCGACCGGCGGAAGACGGCACTGGTGGCGATCACCGCCAGCAGGATCCCCACGGGCCAGCGCAGCACGTCCCAGGCGCGGGATGTGGACGGGTCCAGGTGGTAGACCTCGATCAGGGCCTGGCTCAGGTCGGATCCGAGGACGGTGACGCAGAAGCTCAGTCCGAGGGGCACCCCGGCCAGCACTGCCATCACCAGCCCGCGGGCGTACTTGTGAAGGAACGGCCGGTCGCGCTCCACGCCGTATATGCGGTTCGCGCCCCGCTCCACCTGGCACATGCCCGTGGTGACGTTCGCGACGGAGAAGAGCAGGCCGAGCCACAGGGCCACCGCGCCGCCCTCTCCGGCGTGCCGTCGGCTCTCCTGCAGCGCGTCGTCCACCACTCCCTGGCTCGGACCGCTGATCCGGCGGATCGTCAGCTCGGCGATGCGCCCGACGTCCTCGGTGTGCAGCACTCCGGACAGTCCGATGACGGCGATGGCCATCGGCAGGATCGCCAGGACGGTCTGCAGGGCGAGGGCCCGGGAGTGGCTGAACCCGTCGGCGTACCGGAAGCGCACGAAGGAGTCCCGTACGAGGGCCCAGCCTCCGTAGTGGCGGAGCGCTGCCCAGGCCTCCTCACCCGACAGGGCGTCTCCCTGCTGACGCAGTTCGGCCTCGACGGCCCTGACCTCACTGCGCTGCGGTACGCGCGTCGCGGTGCCCACGGCCTCCTCCTTCCCGTCCGGCCCCGGCCGGGGCCTCCGACCCCGCCGGGGTGCCTGCCTGTGCCGGGATGTCCGACGCCACGTGGGTGCTTGCTCCCGTCGGCGCGCCTGTCCGGGCCGGGGTGGTGTCCGTGTCGGTGTCCGTGTCCGTGTCCGTCAGGGCGTCTGCCCGGGCCCGGGTGCCGGTTCCCCTCGGGCCGTCCGCCGGCGCGGAGGCCGGCAGGCACACCCGCAGCGCCGCCGGCTCGACGTCCGCGGTCAGCCAGGTGCCCTCGGGGAAGGCGTCACCGTCGATCTCGCGCGGCTGCGGCCGGGCGAAGCGGAGGTCGATCCGGGCCGCGCCGAAGTACTCCAGGGCGCCGTGCGCGCGGGACCGCTCCCGCGTGCCGGACGCACGGTGCCGCCGTCCGCCCGGTGCGCGCGAGGCGAGGTACCCGGCTGCGGCGAGCCAGCCGGTGACCCCGCGCGGATCGAGCAGGACGACCTCCAGGCTGCCGCTGTCGGGTCGGGCCTCCGGAAGGAGCGGCAGCCCGCCCTGGAGGGTTCCGACGTTGCCGATGACGACCATGCGGGCCCGGCGCTCCAACGGGGCGCCCCCGTCCAGCCGGATCGACAGCCGCATCCGGGCGTCGGCCAGATGCCGTAGGGCCGAGACCACGTACGCGGCCCAGCCCAGGCTCTCCTTGAGCCGTGCGGAGGTGTCGCGGACCATGGCGGCGTCGAACCCCGCACCCGCCATGACCGCGAACCGGGTCGGTGCGATCCCGTCGCCCCGTATGCGTCCCACGTCGAGTCCGACGACCTGCCCGCGGAGAGCCTCCCGCAGAGCGGGCACGGGCTCGGTCGGCAGCCGCAGGTTCCGGGCGAGGAGGTTCCCGGTGCCGCAGGGGACGATCGCCAGAGGGACCCCGGTCCCGGCCACCACGTCCGCGCAGGCGCGTACGGTGCCGTCGCCGCCGCAGACGACGACCAGATCGGTGTCCCGTCCCGCATCGGTGTCCGGTCCTTCATCCGTGTCGGTGTCCCGCTCTCCGAGGTGTTCGGCCAGGGCACCGGACGGATCCCCGACCGTGGTCTCCGTCCACCGCTGCTCCGCGAAACCGTGGTCGCGCAGCAGCGTCCGTACCCGGGTTGCGGTCGCCTCGTCGCACGCGCGCGGGTGGCGCACCACCACGGCCCGTCGGGCGCCGTGGGCGGACGGTTCCGGAGCGGGCGGTGCCGCCTCCTTGCGGGAGCGCGGCAGCAGGGCGGCCGCCACGAGGGCCAGTGTGCAGGCGCCGTTCAGCAGCCCTGCCACCACGTCGGACGTGTGGTGCATGCCGCGGTACACCCGTGAGTACGCGACGAACAGCGGGATCACGAGGAGCAGCCCCACCGTGAGGTGTCGCCGGAAGCCGTGCAGCCGCCGGGACGCGAGGACGGCGAGCCCTCCGAAGAGGGCGACGGAGGCGCCGACGTGGCCGGAGGGGAAGCCGGATGTCGGCGGCGCCGGGTCCACGTGGGGTACGTCGGGGCGTTCGCGGTCCACGACGAGGGTGACCAGCAGGAAGACGGCGGACTGCGCGGCCACCGCCACGGCGAGGAATGCCGCCTCACGCCATGGGGGCACCCGGGGCACCAGGAGCAGGACCAGCGTGCACACGAGGGTGAGGGCGATCACGCTCTCCGTGCCCGCCAGCAGGGACGCCACGTCGGTGAGCGCGGTGACGAAGGGGGTGCGACGGTCGGCGAGGGCATCGTTGACGCCGTCCTCCGCCGACAACGGCCAGTGGTGCGCGAGGGGCCCGGTGAGCAGCAGCCCCACCCCGGCGACCACGGCCGTCTGCACGGGCAGCAGAAGGAGCAGGCGAACCCGCCCGGCACCCGCCTCATGTGTGTTCGTCATTGAGGCCGTGTTACCTGCCGGACGTGGGTCATGCGCGCGGCGGGACGATTCGAACGTGACCAGGGCCTCGCGCCATCATGGACGACGCTGGCCTCCGGTGGATGAGAGCGGTGACACCGGGCAGGAAGGCACCGTGACATCGACCCTGCGCCGCACGCACCAGAAGACTCCGGGAGACCGGCTCGTCCAACCGCTGAGGCGGGGACGCTCGAACCTACGGACCACCGCCGTACGCCTCTGGGACGACAACGTCGCGGACTCCGCCGCAGCACTCACCTACTACGCGGTGCTGGCGCTCGTGCCCGCCCTGCTCGTCTCGGTCTCCCTGGTGGGACTGGCCGGGACCGACACCCGCGAGCATCTGATCCGCGACCTCACGTCCTACGTCCCTCCGCAGTCGGCCCAGGTGCTTCGGGAGGCCCTGGAGGGCGTCACCTCGGCGCCCTCCTCCCTGTGGGCACTGCTCGTCAGCGGTGTCCTGAGCGCGCTGTGGTCGGCCTCCAGCTACCTGGCGGTCTTCCGTCGCGCCCTGCACGCGATGCACAGGCTGCCCGACACGCGGCCGCCGCTGCGCGCGGCGCACGTCCTCGTGCTCACCGCCTGCGCGCTGCTGGGCCTGCTCGTCGCGGGCGCCGCCGGCCTCGTCGCGACCGGTCCCGTGGCCCGTCAGCTCGCCGCGGCCGTCGGCCACTCGAGCACGGCCGCCATCGCCGTGCTGCGTTGGCCCGTGTTGCTGGTGATCGTCACGGCGCTGATCCTCATCCTCTACCGGACCGGGCCCGTCCAGGCCCGGGGCGCGCGCCGGGGGTTCCCGGGCGGTGCGCTGGCGGCCTTCCTGTGGCTCAGCGCTTCGGCGCTGTTCACCGTCTACACACAGTTCGGGACCTACAGCCGCCTCTACGGTTCCCTGGCGGGGGCCGTCGTGTTCCTCGTGTGGCTGTGGTTCAGCAATCTGGCCCTGCTCACCGGCGCGCAGTTCAACGCGGTGCTCGCCCAGGCCGGTGAACGGACCGGTGAGGCGCCGGCGAACGCCGGGACCGCCTCCTCCTACAGGTAGCGGCGGATGGGGAGCACCGCGGTCTCCCGTGCGCGCTGCAGCAGCGAGCGCCGCTTCCAGCGGTCCGGCCGGATCAGTTCGCTGACCTTGAGGTCCTCGTCGTAGTGCGCGTCGAGGGAGGCCGTGAACTCGGTGTCCATGACGGCGAGCATGACCTCCTCGTCGTGGTCGAGGGAGCGGCGGTTGAAGTTCGTGGAGCCGATGAGGGACACCACGCCGTCCATGGTGATGATCTTCGCGTGCATCATGGTCGGCTGGTACTGGTGGATGCGCACGCCGCAGGCGGTCAGCGCCTCGTAGCGGTGCTGTCCCGCCAGCTGGCACACCCGCTTGTCGGTGTGAGGGCCGGGCAGCAGGATCTCGACGTCCACGCCTCGGCGGGCCGTGGCGCAGAGCAGTTCGATGAAGTAGTCGTCGGGGGCGAAGTAGGCCGTCGCCAGCCGGATGCGTTCCTCGGCGGATTCGAGGATCACGCGCATCAGGGTCTGCATGTCCTGCCAGCCGAAGCTGGCCGAGCCGCGGACCACCTGCACGATGGCGTTCCCGCTCGGGCGGTGGCTGACGAACCGGTCCCGCTCGTCGAACAGTTCCGTATGGCATTCGGCCCAGTTCTGGGCGAAGGCGGCGGCGATACCGTCCACGGCGGGGCCCTGGACCTCGACGTGCGTGTCCCGCCACTCGTGGGAGTTGCGCGCGTCTCCACACCATTCCTCGGCGATCCCGACGCCTCCGGTGAAGGCGGTCTGCTCGTCGACCACGAGGACCTTGCGGTGGCAGCGGTGGTTCTGCTTGAGCGGCGAGAGGTAGAGAGGCTTGCGGAACCAGGCGACCTCGACTCCGGCTTCGCTCATCCGGTCCAGCAGGTCCCGCTCTATCAGGCGGCTGCCGAAACCGTCGAGCAGCAGCCTCACCCGTACACCCGCACGCGCCCGGTCGGACAGGGCCTCGGCGAAACGCCGCGCGATGTCGCCCCGCCAGTAGACGAAGGTCATCATGTCGACGGTGTGACGGGCGCCGGCGACCGCGTCCAGCATCGCAGCGAAGATCTCGTCCCCGTTGCGCAGCGGGCGCACGGCGTTGCCCTCGGTCGCCGCGACGCCGATGAGTCTTTCCAGGCGCCGGCGTATGCGGTGGATCCGTTCGTCTGTCGGGCCGCTGTCGGCGGTCACGGTCGTTGCACCGCCGAGCGGCGACTCCCTGTCGGGCATACCGGTACTCCTCAGTCGGGGGCCATGGGGCGCTCAGGACCATATCCGACGGCGTCCGGCACCCGCGGCCTGATCCATCGGAGCCGGTCGGGGCGCGCGCTCGTCCCTGTCTCTGCCCCACCCGAGCACGGCAGGCGTGCAGCATCCTCACCGCTCACCGCTCAGGCTGACACCCGGCCCGGTCCCGTGTTCATCGCGGGCCGTCCCTGCCCTGCCGCCGCCCGGCGAGGACTGGCAGGTGAGCACCTCATGGCCCTCGCCCCTCGCGATCTCACCCCGCCACCTGACCGTCGACGAGGTCGTCGGGGATGTCCAGCCGGCCGGCCACGGTGGTGAGTGCCGCCCCCAGAGGCAGGGCCACCCGCGTGACCGCGTGCCGGTCGCCCCGGGTCGGGTCCCGGTTGACGATCAGCACCGGCTTTCCGGCCTGGGCCGCCTGGCGGACGAACCGGAGCCCGCTCATCACGGTGAGGGACGACCCCAGAACCAGCAGCGAGGCCGCCTGACGTACCAGCTCACGGCAGCGCTCGACCCGCTGCGGCGGAACCGCTTCGCCGAAGAACACCACGTCGGGTTTGAGGGTGCCCCCGCAGACATCGCAGGGCACCACCTGGAAGTCGCCGACCTGTTCGTCGGTGAGGTCGGCGTCACCGTCCGGGTTGATTCCGGCCGCCACCGGCTCGAAGCCCGCGTTCGCCTCCTCCAGCCGGCGGGCGAGCTCGCGGCGCGGACTGAAGGCACCGCAGGAGAGACAGACCACCCGCTCCAGGCTTCCGTGCAGTTCCACGACGCCCTCGCTGCCGGCCGACTGGTGCAGGCCGTCGACGTTCTGGGTGATCACTCCCGCGAGCAGGCCGTGCCGCCCGAAGGCGGCCACCGCCCCGTGCCCGGCGTTGGGACGTGCGCGGCCGAAGGTACGCCAGCCGAGGTGGCTGCGCGCCCAGTACCGGCGACGCGCCAGGGCGTCGGCGGTGAATTCCTGGTAGGTCATCGGGGTGTGCCGGCTCAGGCTTCCGCCCTCGCCCCGGTAGTCGGGAATGCCTGACTCCGTGGAGATGCCCGCCCCGCTGAGCACCAGGACACCTCCGGCGCTCAGTGCGTCGGCGACCGGCGCCAGACTGGTGGTGCCCGGCAGCAGGTCCTCGGTGGGGGTCCAGCTCAGAGTGGGGCGCATACGCATGCCACCAGGGTACGGAGCCGACGCCCCCACCCGCCTTCACCGCGGAGGCGCGTGGTCCACAGCGCACCTCGGAGGGCATGGTCCACAGCGCGCCGCGGAAGCGCCGCTCTCCGTGATCGGGCCGCTGTGTCCTCCGCGATCCGCCGGCGGTGGGGCGCGGGCACCAGAGCGGTCCAGCGTCGTGTCACCGTCCTGCCCGAACGTGCGGGGGGTACGGCCCCGGCACTGGGGCCGCACCCCTGTTTCCGATGCCGGCTACGGCTTGCGCCCGCACCACGCGACGAGGCGGTCGATGGCCGGCGCGTCCGCGGCGACGTCCACCGCGGCTCCGAACGGCGCACCGTCGCGCGGCCCGGTGGGCAGCCCGCGCCTCATGGCGGCGTACGAGATCGCCACGAGCTCGGGGTCCCAGTCCGGGTGCTGACCCGTAGCGGTGGCCATGTCCCAGGTGTGCACGGTGAATTCCGAGGTCCAGACGGCCGCCGCGGCAGCACCCGGAACACTGCCGAACGGCAGGGTCAGCGTCCTTCCCAGGATCTCGGGATCCGCCCACGCCGCCTCGACGTCACGCACCGCGGCGTCCCACGCCTCCTGCCATGCGGTGTCCGGGAGGTCGTCGGCGACCGTGGGGAGGCTCGTCACGTCGCCGCCGCGCCCGGCCAGGGCGATCCGGCGCAGCACGGCGACGAGGTGCCCGGCCAGCCGCCGGACGGTGAATTCGGTGCAGGGCGTGGGCCCGTCCAACTGCTCGGGCCGGACGGCGGCGACGGTACGTCCGGCCAGCGCGACGGCCTTCAGCAGGCCCTGGCGAGGGTCGCCGGTGGTGTCGGGGGTGACAGTGGTCTGCGGGGTGTTCTCGGTGTGCGTCATGACCTCATCCTGGAAGCTGAACAGGTCATCTCCTGGCCACTTTCCGGAAGAGAATGATCGGCATGAGAGCCGATCGCCTGGTGGCAACCCTGCTGTTCCTGCAAACACGTCCTCGTGTGACCGTGGCCGAGGTCGCCGCCGAGCTCGAGGTGTCGCCACGGACCGCACGCCGCGACCTGGAGGCCCTGTCCACGGCGGGCATCCCGGTCTACTCGCAGCGTGGCCGCGGCGGCGGGTGGTCGTTGGTCGGCGGCGCTCGTACGGACCTCACCGGGTTGACCTCCGAGGAGATCAGGGCGCTGTTCCTGCTCGCGGGCCCTTCGTCGACCACGCCCGAACTCCGTACGGCATTGCGCAAGTTGGTACGTGCGCTGCCCGCGCCGCTGCGTTCGGGCGCCGAGGCCGCCTCGCGGGCCGGCCTGACCGACGGCACGGACTGGTCGCGCGCCGACGTCACGGCCACGGGGCCGCACCTCGATGTGCTCCGGCGGGCCGTGGTGGACGGGATCCAGGTGCGGCTCGGGTACGCGGGGCCCGGCAAGCCCGTCGGAGTGCGCACCGTTCATCCGCTCGGGCTCGTGGCCAAGGCGGGGCGCGACTACCTCGTCGCCGGGACGGAGCAGGGCCTGCGGACCTTCCGGCTCAGCCGGGTCGCCTCGGTCGAGGCGACCGGTGAGCCCGTCGTACGGCCGGACGGCTTCGACCTCCCCACGGTCTGGCGTTCGTTCGCCGCGCGGTTGGAGCAGCGGCTGTACGCGACGACGGTTCGGGCCCGGGCGGAGCCGGGTGCCATGGCGATCCTGGAGCGGCTGTTCGACGGACGCCTCCACGTCGGTCCGGTGCTCCCCGACGGGTGGACGGAGATACGGGTCGACGGGCCGACGCCGGAGGTCGTCGCGACACAGCTGGCCGGGCTTGGGGCACGTATCGAGGTGCTGGACCCGCCGGAGGCAAGGGAGCGGCTCGCACGTCTGGCGGTGGAACTGGCCGGTGTGTACGGCCCTCCGGAATCGTGCTGAGCGGGAGGGAGCGCGCCGGCGCACCGGGCAGGCCCACGAACCGCGACCGCCGTGGCGGGCGTCGTACGGTGCCCGGGGGCGGACTTTGCGGGCCTGGTACGTCGGCTCGCCTTCTCGTGTCGACGAATACGGTGGGCCTGCGCGCTCATCCGTCAACCTGACCTGCCGGTAGGGGCCTTGGGAAGGCCCCTACGCGACGTCCCAGTGGTCGTTGGTGTCCCACCGCCAGGCGGCCCCCACCGCGGCACCGAGGCACATGGCTCCGAACCGGACGGGGACTGCTCCTGGGCTCACGCTTGCTGCTGGGCGCGAAGGGTGTCACGGTCCGGGCTGGTCGCCGTCGTCGCCGACGGTGTGGTGCGGGGCCAGGTCCAGGCGTACCGCAGGATGAGGGCGAGAACGATCACTTCCAGCGCGACGCCGAGGCCGTAGAAGTACGTCCAGGACTCGCCCAGCGCGTTGAACGCCGCGAAGGGGACCTGTACCGAGGCCACGATGAGGTTCGTGATGCGGTTCGCCCGGGCGGGCAGCGTCATCGACAGCACGACCATGAGGACCGGGATCGCCATGAGGACGAGGAAGGTGGTGAACAACGTCTGGCTGATGGTGAACTCCCAGACGATGCCGGCCTCGATGTCCTCGATGACGCCGGGCTTGAAGAAGGCGAGAATGTCCACGTAGACGTACAGGAACATGAAGCTCGTCCACGCTGCGGCGAGCTTGGCTCTCACCGGGATCCGCTGGTCTTCCAGTGCGGTCGTGGTGGGTTGACGCGTTCTCATCGTGGGCTCCGTTGTCGTGGCGAGTGGGGACTGGTAGGCCCACGATCGCCGAGCCCGGCGGCGGGCACATCGGCGTCGAGGCCGGACCCGCGTCGGCCGTTCGGAGGAGCGGCGACTCGTTCTTTCGGTCGGTCCCCGATGCCTCGGCGGTCCCTAAGCTGGGTGTGTGACCACCTACGCCCTGAGCTCACTGTGGGCCGAGCCCCGCGCCATGGACGCTCCCGAACGGGTATCGCGCGACTGGGTGCTGGTCGGGGTGGTGATGGTGACGGCGCTGCTCGAAGGAGGCCTCCGCGACGACGTCGCCTGGCGGCCGTTTGCGACGATCGTGGCGGTCGGACTTGCGCCGGTGCTGCTGTGGCGGCGCACCCACCCGTTGGCCTGCGTCGTGGTGGCCTTCGGCACCGCGATGGCGTTGGGACTGGCGAGCCTGCTGGGCGGGGCCCCGAGCGTGGGCCTCGACACGATGATCTACCTCCTGGTGTTCGTCTACGCGCTGGTCCGCTGGGGCTCAGGGCGCGAGATCACGATCGGGCTGGCGGTGGTGGCAGTCGCTGCCGGAATCGGCACGGTCGCCGACTACACCGGACCGGCCCAGGCCATCGGCGGGTTCGCCGTCCTGGCTGCGGCGGCGACGGACGGAGCGGCGTTCCGCTACCGCGCAGAGAGCTGGCGCCGGGCGTTGGAGCAGAGCCGCAGCCAGGAACGGGTCGGCCTCGCTCGCGAGCTGCACGACATCGTCGGGCACCACGTCTCGGCGATCGCCGTGCAGGCGCAGGCGGGCCGGGCGATGGCCGGGCAGCGGCCTGAAGCGGCGCTCGAGGCGCTGGTGGTCATCGAAGGGGAAGCGTCGCGGACGCTCGCGGAGATGCGGGCGATGGTCCGGGTGCTGCGCGACGGAGCGCCGGCGGAGTGCGCGCCCCAGCCCGGCGTTGCCGACCTGGTGTCCCTCGCCCGACGCGCCCCGGTCCCGGTCGTCGACGTAGAGTTGCCAGAGGACATGAGCGAACTTCCGCCCCAGGTCGACGCGGCGGTCTACCGGCTGGCGCAAGAGGCGCTGACCAACGCCCTGAGGCACGCCCGCAACGCCTCGCGTGTGGAGATCCGGGTCGTAGAGAGCGCGGGAAGGCTGCGACTGCGCGTGACCGACGACGGACAGATCGACCCGGCACGGACGGCGAACCACGGCTTCGGGCTGCTGGGGATGACCGAGCGCGTGCAGCTGCTCGGCGGCACGCTGCGTGCCGGACCGGCGCCGGAGGGCGGGTGGACGGTCGACGCCCAAATGCCGACGAAGGTACGCCGATGACGGTACGGGTGCTGGTGGCCGACGACCAAGATCTGGTGCGCACCGGCCTGTCGATGATCCTTGACGCGCAGCCCGACATCGAGGTCGTCGGCCAGGCCGCCGACGGCCACGCCGCCGTCGAGCTGGCGCATCGGCTCCGCCCCGACGTGTGCCTGGTCGACATCCAGATGCCCGGGCTCGACGGCATCGAGGTGACCAAGCTCCTCGCAGGGCGGGGCGTCCCGGACCCGATCGCGGTCGTGGTGATCACGACGTTCGACCTCGACGAGTACGTCCACGGCGCGCTCCGGGCCGGCGCCCGAGGCTTTCTACTCAAGGACGCCGGGCCGGCGCTGCTCGTCCAGGCCGTCCATGCCGCCGCCGTCGGCGATGCCCTGATCGCGCCGAACGTCACCCGGCGGCTGTTGGCCACCCTCGCCGCCAGGGAACCGTCGAGCCGACGGACCCAGCCGATCGAGCCGCTCACCGAACGCGAGGAGGAGGTGCTGACGCTGGTCGCCCGTGGCCGCACGAACGCCGAGATCGCCGCCGAGCTGTTCATCGGCTTGACGACCGCCAAGACCCACGTCGCCAGCCTGCTGACCAAGATCGGCGCCCGGAACAGGGTCGAGATCGCGATGTGGGCGTACGACACCGGCCGGGTGGGGGCCTGATCCCGGCTCCACCGCGCGGTAGTCGGTCTGTGGACGCGAATCGACAAGCGGTGCCTGCTGAGCTGGGATGACGGGAGTTCCTACGCCAAGGCCGCGAAGGGGACCGCGGCGATCTCGGCCTGGTCGCCCGGGCGACCACACACGGGGCCGCGGCAGGGGCGACACGCAGCCCCGCCGGGAATCGGGGCCCGGTGAGGGCTGTCCGGATGGCGGACGGCCGGTTGTAGGGTGTCCGCCATGCCCTGCGTACTCGTGGTCGAAGACGACCCCAGCATCCGTGCCTCGCTGATGGAGATCCTCGCGGAGCACGGCCATGCGGTGCGCAGCACGGGCGATGGGTTCGGCGCGCTGCGCGAGGTCGCGCAGGGCTCGCTGGACGCGGTGGTGCTGGACCTCGGCCTGCCCGATCTCGACGGCGGCGACGCGCTCCGCATGATCCGCGGGATATCGAACGTGCCCGTGGTGGTCGCGACCGCCCGCGACGACGAGAGCGAGATCGTCAAGCTCCTGAACGCGGGCGCCGACGACTACCTCGTCAAACCGTTCTCCGGGGCGCAGCTCCTGGCCCGGCTCTCGGCGGTGCTGCGACGCACCGCGGTCCCCGCCTCGGTCGCCGGGCAGGCCCCACCGGCCGATCCTTCGAGTCTGGTGACGGTCGGTGAGCTGACCGTGGATCCGCCGGCGCGCTCGGCCTATCTGGCGGGGCGTGAACTGGTCCTCACGCGCCGGGAGTTCGACCTGCTGGCCTTTCTCGCCCGGCACGCCGGCACGGTGGTGTCCCGGCACCGGCTGCTGGCGGAGGTCTGGCAGGAGGCCTACATCGAGGACCAGACCATCGATGTGCACGTGTCGGCGCTGCGCCGCAAGCTCGGCGAGCGGGCCTCGGCACCGCGCTATCTGCGCACCGTGCGCGGGGTGGGCATCAAGCTGGTGGCGCCGCACTGAGGAGGGGCTCAGGAGGGAGTGCCGAAGTCCTGGGTCCACCAGGGGCCTCCGTCGGTGCTGACGCCGACGCCGATCTCGGTGAAGCCGCAGTTGAGGATGTTGGCCCGGTGGCCGGGGCTGTGCATCCAGGCGTCCATGACGGCGGCCGCGTCGGCCTGTCCCTTGGCTATGTTCTCGCCGGACCGTGACCAGGTGTATCCGGCCGCCTCGATGCGGTCCTGCGGCTGGGAGCCGTCGGTTCCCGTGTGGGAGAAGTTGCCGGTGGCGGCCATGTCGTCGGTGTACTCCTGGGCCGCCTCGGTGAGGTCGGCGTCGACCGTCAGGGCCTTGCAGCCCGCCGCGGCGCGTTCGACGTTCACGAGGCGGACGACCTCCTCGGCCGCGCCGCCGCCCGCCGGGCGCGCACCGCTGTCGGGCTCGGTGGTCGGCGGCTTCGCGGTGGCCGGGGGCGCGGGCCTGGGCTTCCGCGCGCCCTGGGACGCGGAAGGTCGGGCCGCCCTGGTGGTGGCCGAGGGCGGTGGGGTGGCCGAGCGGGTCGTCGGCGTGGCGGAGAGGGTCGTCAGGGTGTGCGGGGCGGCCGGCGGGGACGTCGGTGCGGTCGGCGGTGCGGTGGTCGGCGGCCCGGTGGTCGGCGTCGGGTCGGGCGTGTCGCCGCCCATGGCGACGGACTCGGCCTTGTCGTGCGCGGAGCCGGCGAGTTCGGCGCCCGCCAGACAGGCGGCGGCGACGGCCAGGACACTGAGGCCCGCCACGGTGGCTGTGACGCGCGGGCGACGCGGGGCGCGGTGTCCGCGACGTCCGTGGGCGGCTCGGGAGCTCATCTCGGTTTCCCTTCAAGGGGTTCGGTTCCGGGGGGGGCGGTTCCGGGGTGTACGGGCCGGGTGGCGGGACCATGGGCCGGGCCCGGCGGGGCGCGGCGGCGCGGCGCGGCCGTCCCTGTCGGCTCGGCCGGGTTCGTGCGGCGCAGAGGGACCGCCGGTTGCCGTGACGGGAGCGTAGGCGTGCCGGAGCTGCGAAGACGCCGTCTGAGGGATGCGCTCAGGAGGCCCTAAGCATCAGCTCAGGTTCGGGCCCGGCCCGCGGGTCGGACCGTGGGGCGGTCTGCGGGTCGGACCGCGGGGCGAACTGCGGGGCGGACCTCAAGGCGGTCTGCGGGCGGACCACGGTCGCCCCGACCGCGTCCGCCGCCTTTCCGTATGCCGCCGGGCGGAGGCGGGTCCGCGAGCCCGGCCGATCGCGGCAGGCCCGTACGGGGCGCGTGCGCCTCTCCGTGAACGAGGGCGAGGTGGGTGGTGCGGTGGACGTCGGCCACACTGATGCGGTGCCACGCCTCCTGCGCTATCTCCTCATATGGCTGTCGTGCACCGCGGCCAGCGTCACCGCGGTGATGCTCACGGTGTACTTCGTCATCGGCCTGACCCGACCGACCCCGCCCGCCGCGCGGTCGGTCCAGGCGGTGTACCCCTCTCCGTCCGTCCTCGTCGGTGTGCCGGCCTCGTCCGTCGCGACCACGCCGAAGGCGCCCGCCACCACGCCAGCGCCCCCCTCGTCACCGCCACCGACCACCCGTACGCCCTCGCCGTCGCCCTCGGCCACGCGGGCGCCCGTCACGTCCGCGCCCCGGCCGTCGGCTTCGAAGTGCAGCGGCGGTCCCGGGTTGCACACGGTTCCCTCCGAAGGAGGCAAGGTCACCGTCCACTACGGCCGCGACAGCGTGTGCTTCGTCTCGGCCGTTCCCGATCCGGGGTTCCGCACGAGCACCGGTCAGAGCGATCCCGGCACGCTGGTGGTCGTCTTCACCAGCGACGACCACCGTTCGCAGGTCACGGCGACCGTGGTGCCGACGGCGCAGGCCAGCGTGCGCGAGACCCGGTTGTGAGTCCTCGGCAGGCGCCGCGGACGACCGGAGAACCCCTGGTGAAAAGCCTGCGGTCGCGAACCTGAGCAGTTCCTTAAGCGTGCCTGATGGGTGGCATCAGGACGGTCCAGGAAGCGAGTTCGGCACCTAGGCTCACGGTCGGTCAGGACGATCGCTCCGGCTCCGGCGGACAGGACGCCGGGCCGCGTCCTGCGCCCGCTCCGGCATCGGCCGCCTCCAGGCCCCGGAGAGCTCACCGACACAAGGGGTTGATCCGTCATGGCCGCACACCGGCGCAAACAACGCACCGCCGGCATACAGGGCCTCGTCCGCTTCTCGGCCGTCTCCCTCACGGTCGCCTCCGCCGCCGTCGCCACGGCCTGCGGCGTGGGCGGCTCGAAGAACGACGCGGCGCAGAACGTGTCCGTGGCGGCGGCCCCGGACGCGCCCGCCGAGCAGACCACCAGTGCCCCGGCGCCCATGCAGGCGGCGACGGCATCCGCCTCCCCCACCGCCGCCGCGACGTCGGTCCCGCCGACGTCCCGGCCGAGCCCTTCCACGTCCTCGCCCATCGCCAAGCGTCCCGTGGAGACGACCAGGGCCGCCCCTCGCCCCGCCAGGACGACCGCCGCTCCCGCACCGTCCAAGCCCGCCGTGAAGAAGAGCGCTCCCGTCTCCGGCTCCTCGGGCTTCACGAGCGGCTACCCGACCGGTGCCGACGCCCGCGGGGCCGTCGAGGCCGCGGTCGCCGCCGCCAAGGCCGACGGCAGGAAGGTGCTGATCGACTTCGGCGCCAACTGGTGCGGCAACTGCAGGGCCGCCGACCGGGTGTTCGCCACGAGCGGCGTGGGGGCGCTCCTGGACGCCTCGTACCACGTGGTCAAGGTCGACATCGGCAGCCAGGACTCCTCGGCCTTCGGCCTCCTGCGTGACTACTGCTCCGGCGAGGGCGCGTACAAGATGCCCGTGCTGGTCGTCCTCGACGGCAACGGCAAGGTGGTGACCGAGACGCACTCGACCGGCAACCCCGAGCTGACCGACACGGGCCTCGGCGCGTTCCTGCGGAAGTGGGCCTGATGACGGCCCGCGGCACTGCGGCGACGGTCGCCCTGCTCCTCCTCGCCCTCGCGGCCACCGGCTGCGACGCGGGCGCCGTGGCGGGGGCGGACGGCGGCGTGCCGGGAGCGGGCACCGCCGGGACCGCGGCGGTGCTGCCGGTCGCCGAACGCCCTTCCGCGCCCGACACCTCCGGCCGGGACCTCACGGGCCGGGACCTGGCCCTGCGCTCGTACCGCGGCAAGGTCGTCGTCCTGAACGTGTGGGGCTCCTGGTGCGCCCCCTGTCGCGACGAGGCCGCAGACCTGGAGGCACTGCGCGGTGCGGCGGCGCCGCGCGGCGTGGAGGTCCTGGGAGTCAACGTTCGCGACCGTTCCACCGGGCCGGCCAGGGAGTTCGAGAGGACGTACGGTCTGCGGTACCCGAGCATCCACGATCCCGACGGAAAGCTGCTGCTGGCCTTCCCTCCCGCGCTGCTCAACCCGCAGGCCATCCCTTCCACGCTGGTCATCGACCGGCAGGGCCGGATCGCCGTCGCCGTCTCCGGTCCGGTCACCCGCGCGCGGCTGGAGCCCCTCGTGGACCGGGTCGCCGGGGAGGACGCATGACCGGCCCCACGTGGGCGGCGCTCGCCGCCGGGCCGGCCGCCAGCGCGGTGTCGGGCACCCTGCTCCTCGCCGTGCCGGTGGCCGCGGCCGCGGGCCTGGTGTCCTTCCTCTCCCCGTGCGTCCTGCCGCTCGTGCCGGGCTACCTGAGCTACGTCACCAGCCTGTCGGTGTCCGACCTCGCCGAGGCGGACGGCGGACGGCGCGGGCGGATGGTCGCCGGAGCGGCGCTGTTCGTGCTGGGTTTCAGCGGTGTCCTGGTGTCCGGGGGCGCCCTGTTCGGCTTCGTCGGGCGCAACCTGCTCGCCTACCAGGACGGCATCACGCTGGTCCTCGGCCTGTTCACCGTCGTCATGGGCCTCGCGTTCGCGGGCTGGCTGCCCGGCTTCACCCAGCGCGAGCTGCGCAGCAGCCGCCGGCCCTCCTTCGGCCTGGCCGGCGCGCCCCTGCTGGGCGTCGTCTTCGGCGTGGGCTGGACCCCGTGCATCGGGCCGACCCTGGCCGCCGTGCAGGCCCTGGCCTGGAACGAGGCCAGCGCCGGGCGCGGGGCCCTCCTCATGGTCTGCTACTGCGTGGGGCTGGGCGCGCCCTTCCTCCTCACCGCACTCGCCTTCCGGCGGGCCCTGCGCGCCTTCCGATGGGTCAGGAACCACCACGGGACCGTCATGCGGGCCGGCGGCGCACTTCTGGTCCTCGTCGGCGTCCTGCTGATCACCGGCCTGTGGACCGACCTGGTGTACGCGTTGCAGGTAAGGCTGCAGGGCACGACCGCGGCCCTGTGAGCACCGGCACCCGAGTGCCATCGCCAGGCGTCCGGAAGGGCCCGACTCCCCCTGCCCACCGGGCGGCTCCCCTCCCCCGTACCCCAGAAGGCCAGTCGCGCCCCCGGCGTGCGGCCACCTCCCCGAAACACGAGAAAGACCCGGAAAGACGACATGAGACATCCCGTGACCTCCCCCCGCCTGCCCCGCGCCGCGCGCACGCGCCTCGCCCGGGCCGCGGCCGCACTGCTGGCCGCCGCCTCGCTGACCGGCTGCGGCCAGGAGTCCGCGCCGTCGCACGCCGCCGCCATGACGGAGTTCAACGAGAACGGCGTCACCGTCCGGCTGAGCGTGGCCGACTGGAAGTCCGACGCGGGGACCCTGGTCGCCACGTTCACACCCGACGACGCCGGCTTCCACCTCTACAGCACCGCGCTCCCCGCCGAGGGCATCGAGGGGGTGGGGCGGCCGACCGAGGTCCGTCCCGTCGGATCGGTCGCCACCGCCGGTGAGACGACGGTGGACAAGCCGGTCAAGAGCATCACGGTGCCGGGCGTGCGCGCCGCCGTACCGGTCTACCCCGACGGCCCCGTCACGGTGACGCTGCCGATCCGGGCGACCGCTCCGGGCGAGGCGAAGGTGCTGATCGGCTATGCGAGCTGCAGTTCGACCGAGGGGTGTACGATCCCGGTGGCCGACCGGGCGGTGTCCCTGCGCACCGGCGAGGACGGCCTGTCGTTCGGCGCCTCCTGACGGCCCGTCGTCCCGGATCACGGGGCCGGTGACGGCACCACTCCCGGAGGACGTCGTACCGGGAGACCCTCCGGCGGTCCGTCGCCCGGGCCCCTGACTCGAATCCCCGACCGTGGCGCTGGGCGCACGGCTACCCGTTGGAGCGCTGCACCCGTGAACCGAGCGCCCCGAAGACGCCGCGCCGAGCCCGGGGCCCCGCGGTGAGGCGCTCCCTGGCGGGGGTGGCCCTGGCCGTCACCTCCATGGTGGCGCTGTCGTTCCTGATCCCGCTGGGGCTGCTCGTGATGTCGCTCGCCCGCGAGCAGAGCATCACGGCGGCCGAGCAGAGCGCGGCGGCGATGGCGCCGATCCTGGCCCTCACCACGGACGCGGCCGAGCTGCGCGAGGCGGGGGCGGGGCTGCGCGCGGCCGAGCACATGGTCATCCATCTGCCGGACCACACCACGGTCGGCGGCGCGGGGCACGCTCCGCCGGATCTGCTGGGCCGGGCCCAGGAGGAACGCGAGTCCATCTCCCGGGACGTGCCCGGCGGCTGGATCTACCTGCAGCCGGTGATCCTGCCCCAGGACCGGGTCGCGCTGGTGGAGAACTTCGTGCCCGACGACGAGATGACCCGTGGTGTCGTCCTGTCGTGGAGCGTCATGGCCGGTCTGGCGGTCGTCCTTCTCGGCGGCTCCGTCCTGGTCGCCGACCGCCTCGGCTCCGCCGTCGTCACGGCGGCGAAGCGGCTGGCCGAGGCGTCACGCCGGCTCGGCACGGGCAACCTCGACACCCGCGTCCAGCCGAAGGGGCCGCCGGAACTGAAGGAGGCGGGCACGGCCTTCAACACCATGGCCGACCGCATGACGGACCTGCTCGCCGTCGAACGGGAACTGGTCGCGGACCTGTCCCACCGGCTCCGCACCCCCCTGACCGCCCTGCACCTGGCGGTCGAGCGGATCGCGCCGAGCGCCGACACCGGTCGCATCCAGACGGCCGTCGCCGAACTGGAGCGGGAGCTCAACGCGATCATCGCCGAGGCTCGCACACCGCTCGCCGTCGGCCCGATGGGCCGGGCGCTGCGGGGCGAGGAATCGCCCGACGGTCCGCGGGAGGGCGGGGACCGCTGCGAGGTCGCCGACGTCGTCCGTCGGCGCGCGGCCTTCTGGGCCGTGCTCGCGGGTCAGCAGGACCGTCCCTGCACACTGCAGATCACGGACGAGACCACCCCCGTCTGCCTCCCGGAAGCGGACGTCACGGCCGTCGTGGACGCGCTCGTGGGCAACGTCTTCCGGTACACCTCCCGGGGCACCGCCCTGGAGGTCTCCGTGTGCCGCACCGCCCACACCGTGGAACTGACCGTTCACGACGCCGGCCCCGGCATCGCCGACCCGGACGGTGCCCTCGCCCGCGGCGGGAGTACGGGCTCCACGGGCCTCGGGCTCGACATCGCCCGTCGCGCGGCCCTCGCCGCCCGGGGCGCCGTCCGCATCACGCGCGGCCCCCTGGGCGGTGCCCGCGTGGCGGTCACGTTCCAGCTGTCGACGGGCCCGGCGCCGGGGCGTCCGCGCTCGCGCCGCAGGGGGCGGAGAGCAGCCGGGACGGCGCCGGGTGCGGCGGGCGACTGACAGCCCGGGGAGTCCGGCGTCCGAGGTCGGGGGCCACCGCACCGGGTCGGTGCCGACTGGACCTCGACGCGCGGCACGAGCACTGCGGTGACCCGAGCCTCACCCGGCCGGCCGGGTCAGCCGGTACCGGCACGTGTGTCGTGACGCCGTCGGAGAAGAGTCCGGGTGCGTCGGCCCGAGCGGCCTACCTCCGTGGAGTGGGAACGAGGCGCAGCAGCCCGTGGAGGACAGCGTCGACGGTGTCCTGCGCGGGCTCGTCGGTCACATGGGTGAGGAGGCGTGCCAGGGTGCGCAGCACGGGGGGTGAGGCCATCACCCGGGGGTGCAGGACCGGCCGGAAGCCGTAACGGGAGAAGACCAGATCACCGGCGAGGTTGCCCAGCCGGTAGTAACGCGCCCAGCGTCGCTCGATCTCGGCCGGATACTGGTGCAGCGCGTGTTCGCGGCGCGGCCCGGCCGGCCGGGCCAGCGCCAGCGCGATGATGTCCGCCGCCACCTCGGCGGCCTCCATCGCCTGGGCTATGCCCTCGCCGCTCCACGGACTGACCATGCCGGCGCTGTCGCCCACCAGCAGCACGCCCCGCCGGTACTGCGGACGCCGGTTCAGTCCCATCGGCAGCGGCGCGCTGCGCAATGGGGAGTCGGCGTTCTCTTCACTCAGCCCCCAGCCCGAGGGCAGGCGGGGCAGCCAGTGTTCCAACGCCGCTCGCAGGTCCACCGGCCTGCGTCGCCTTTGCTGTGGCAGGACGCCGAGGCCCACGTTGACACGCCCGTCCCCCAGGGGGAACACCCATCCGTAGCCGGGCAGATCGCGTCCGGTACGAGGACAGCGCAGGTCCGCCCAGAGCTCCAGGTAGGGATCGTGCGTGCGGGCCTCACTGCGGTAGTACCGTCGGGCAGCGGCCGCGACGGGTCTCCTGCCGTCTCGTTCGAACCCCAGACCGAGAGTCGTGCGTGCCGAGGCTCCGTCGGCAGCGATCACCAACGGCGCCCGGTAGTTGACGGGCTCCTGCTCTGGTCCGCGGGAGGCGGACACGCCGATGACGTGTCCTGCCCGGTCGGTCAAGGGGCCCGTCACCTTGACCTGGGTACGGAGGCGTGCGCCGGTTGCGCGGGCGTGCGTGGCGAGCAGGTCGTCGAAGTCGTGCCGACTGCGGGTGAGCCCGAAATCGGGAAGGGCGCCCAGGCGCGGCCAGTCCAGCTCGGCCTGGTGGCCGCCGCAGACCCAGCGCATGCCCTTGTTGCGCATCCAGCCCGGTGCGTCGATGTCGATGCCCATCCGCACCAACTGGTACACGCTGCGCGGTGTCAGGCCGTCGCCGCACACCTTCTCCCGGGGAATACCGCTCTTCTCCAGGAGCAGCACGTCCACGCCCGCTCTCGCGAGGTGCACCGCGGCGGCAGAACCTGCCGGCCCCGCGCCCACGACGATGACCTGTGCCTCCTCGTCACCGGCGCCCTCACAACCCGAGCTACCGGCGTCGGGGCCGCCGCCGGCCCCGTCACTATTGGCGATCACTCCACCACTATGCCCACGGCGGGAGTCGGTGGAACGTGCGGCACGGGCCGAAGCGGCCCCCGTTCGCACCAGGTCTCCCGAGGCGCCCCTGAGGGGCAGTGCCGGGCCGCCGCGGCCGCACGCACCTCGCGCTCCCGGCCCGCGCCGCCCGGCTGCCGGGAGCGCCGGATCCACGCGGTCCCGGAGATCGAGGACCTGGGAGCCCGCCCTACTCGGCGATCTCCGTACGCTCCCACCATTCGTACACGCGCAGGGTCCCCTCTGCGGTGTCCTGCCGGCGTTCGGTCTCCGTGAAGTGCTCGTATCCGCCGAGGTGCGGGATCTTCACGTCCTCACCGGGCGTCTCGACCGCGACGATCCGCTCGGGGAGGTCGTGCGGCCCGCCTTCCAGCAATACCTTGTGCGCCATGGCACCAGTCTCACCACCCTCGGTGCGCATCGCACCCGGGAGGCGTCCGCCGGGCCTACACGCCCGTACTTCGGGCCGGGGCAGCCGGTGGGGTGCGCTCGGCCGGTGATTACGGGCACCACGTCGGGGGCCGGGCGATCGTACGGGGCCGAGAGCTCGCTGATCATCTGCTCCGTGAAGGCGTTGCGCCTGGCGGGGCGGTCCGGTCCGAGCAGCAGCACGTGTCCGTGGGTCGGTCCGTTTCCTGCCCGGGCCACCCGCTCGCCCACTTTTCGGGCCGGTGCTACACATGGACTATGGCCGGATTCCTCGGCCGCCTGCGCTCCGCGTTGAGCGTCCGCACCGTCGCCCGCCAGGTCTTCTCCCTGCAGGCGGCGATCGTGGTGCTCCTCGTCGTGGCCGCCGTGGTTGCCCTCGTACTGCAGTCCCGGGCCGACAGCGAGCGGGAAGCGCGCAACCGGTCCCTCGCCGTGGCCGAGACCTTCGCCAGCGCGCCGGGCATCGAGGAGGCCCTGGCCGCTCCCGACCCGGCCGCGGTGCTCCAGCCGCGCGCCGAACGAGCGCGGAAGGCGTCCGCCGTGGACTTCGTCGTGGTGATGACCACGGACGGGATCCGCCTCACCCACCCCGATCCGGCCCAGATCGGAGGGCCTTACATCGGCACGATCGGCCCTGCGGCAGCAGGCGGGATCGTCAGGGAGACCGTGACCGGCACCCTCGGTCCGTCCACCCGCGCCGTGGTCCCCGTGACCGACGCCGAGGGCAAGGTGATCGCCCTGGTGTCCGCCGGGGTCACGCTCGAAGCCGTGAGCGGGGTCGTCGAACACCAGCTGCCGCTGCTCCTCGGTGCCGCGGCGGCCGCGCTGGCGGTCGCCACCTTCGGTACGGCTCTGGTCGGCAGGCGGCTGCGCCGCCAGACTCACGGCCTGGAACCCGCCGAGATGACCCGCATGTACGAGCATCACGACGCGGTGCTGCACGCCGTGCGCGAGGGCGTTCTGATCCTCGACGGCGACGGTCGGCTTGCGCTGGCCAACGACGAGGCACGCAGGCTGCTCGGTCTCAGCCCGGAGGCGGAGGGTCAGCTTGCCCGGGAGCTGGGCCTCGCCCCGGACATCGCCCGGCTGTTGGCTTCCGGACGCCCGGCCACCGACGAGGTGCACCTGGCCGGGGACCGGCTGCTGGCCGTCAACCAACGGCCGACCGACTCTGGAGGCGGCCCGTCCGGCTGTGTCACGACGCTGCGCGACACCACGGAGCTGCAGACCGTCACCGGCCGGGCCGATGTGGCGCAGGAACGCCTGAAGCTCCTGTTCGCCGCCGGCTTGGAGATCGGTACGAGCCTCGACGTCGAGCGGACCTCCCAGGAGCTGGCGGACTTCGCCGTCCCCCGGTTCGCCGATTTCGTCACCGTCGACCTGGCCGACCCGGTCCTGCGGGGCGAGGAGCCGTCGCAGCGCGGCGCGGCGATGCGTCGTGTCGCGTTCCGGGGTATCCGGGACGACACACCGCTCTACCCACCCGGAAAGCTGATCCATTTCGTCCCGTCCACCCCGCAGAGCCTCGGCTACGGCTCGGGCGAGACGGTCCTGGAGGCGGACATGACCGCCTTCTCCGGCTGGCAGGCCCAAGACCCCGAACGGGCCCGGGGTCTTGTCGACGCCGGCATCCATTCGATGATCGCGGCTCCGCTGCGCGCCCGCGGCGTCATCCTGGGTGTCGTGACGTTCTGGCGGTCGCGCAAGCCCGAGCCGTTCGAGCACGACGACGTGACACTCGCGGAGGAACTGGCCGCCCGCGCGGCGGTCGTCATCGACAACGCCCGGCGCTTCACGCGCGAGCACACCATGGCGGTCGCCCTGCAGCGCAGTCTGCTCCCCCGCGCCCTGCCGGAGCAGAACGCGCTCGACGTGGCCCACCGTTACCTGCCCGCGCAAGCGGGCAGCGGCGGTGTCGGCGGGGACTGGTTCGACGTCATCCCGCTGCCCGGCGCCCGCGTCGCGCTCGTCGTGGGGGACGTGGTCGGCCACGGGCTGCACGCCGCCGCCACCATGGGCCGGTTGCGCACCGCGGTCCACAACTTCTCCTCCCTTGACATGGCTCCCGACGAACTCCTCTGGCACCTCGACGAACTGGTCACCCGGATCGACCAGGACGAGAGCGGCGACGTCGCGCCGGTCACGGGCGCCACCTGCCTGTACGCGCTCTACGACCCGGGCTCACAGATGTGCACGATGGCCCGCGCCGGCCACCTGGAGCCCGTCGTCGTGCGTCCCGACGGCAGCGCGTCGTTCGCCGCCGTACCGGGCGGCCCACCCCTCGGGCTCTCCGGTCTTCCCTTCGAGACCGCCGAGATACGACTCCCCGAGGGCAGCAGCCTCGTCCTCTACACCGACGGTCTCGTGGAGGACCGCACCCGCGACATCGACGAAGGGCTGGAACTGCTGCGGCGTACTCTGGCTCACCCCGGCCGCACGCCCGAGCAGACCTGTGGCGCGGTTCTGGACGCGTTGCTGCCCGAGGAGTCCTCGGACGACATCGCGGTGGTGGTCGCCCGCACGCGTGCGCTCGCCGACGCCCGTACAGCCGTCTGGGACGTCGCGTCCGATCCGTCGGCCGTCGGCCAGGTTCGAGCCGCCGTCACCCGTACGCTGGCCGAATGGGGTCTGGAGGAGGCGTCCTTCACCACCGAGCTGATCCTGAGCGAGCTCGTCACCAACGCCATCCGCTACGCCGCCGAGCCCGTCCGGGTACGTCTGATCCGCGACCGCGTTCTGATCTGTGAGGTCTCGGACGGCAGCAGCACCGCTCCACACCTGCGGCGCGCGGCCACCACCGACGAGGGCGGACGGGGCCTGTTCCTGGTGGCCCAGTTCGCCGACCGCTGGGGCACCCGCTACACCGCGGACGGCAAGGTCATCTGGACCGAACAACCGCTTCTCACCGGCACGTCGGACAACGACGGGTGATGATCCCTGGCTGCCCGGGGGGTCGCCCGCCCCCGTCGGCACGCCGACATCAGCCCATCGTCAGGTCCGGTCGAGTCGGTCCAGAGCGGAGAGGATCGGTGTGACCCCGTCCTCGCTCCGGATCCGTTCGGAGAGTGTCCGGGCACGGCGGGCGTAGAGCGGCTCGCCGGTCACCTCCTCCAGAGCTGCGGCCAAGGCCGCTGACGTGAGCCTGCGGAGGGGGACCGGTCGAGGAGCCACCCCGACGGCGGCCAGGCGCGAGGCCCAGAACGCCGCGTCGAACTGAACCGGTACCGGCACGGCGGGGACTCCCGCGCGCAGGGCCGCGGCAGTGGTGCCGGCGCCCGCGTGGTGGACGATCGCCGCCATCCTCGGAAAGAGCAGGGAGTGGGGAACCTCGTCGATGGTGATGACGTCGTCGCCGTCGGCGTGCAGTCCGGCCCAGCCGCGCTGGATCACCCCACGAAGGCCGGCTGCGCGCAGGGCGCGCACCACGGCGCGGCTGAGACGCTCGGGTTCGGGCACGGTGGCGCTGCCGAGGCCGACGAAGACCGGCGGCGGGCCGGCGTCCAGGAAGTCCCGCAGGCGGGTCGGCAGCTCGGCCCGCGGCGGGTCGTGCGACCACCAGTAGCCCGTGATCTCCAGTCCGGGACGCCAGTCGCGCGGCCGGGACACGAGCTGCGGGCTGAAGCCGTGGAAGACCGGCCACCCCCGTTCTCGTGTCCTGCGGGCGGCGTGCGAGCCGGCAGGGGGCATGCCGAGCCGGCTCCGGAGAGCACGAGTGGCGTCGACGAAGATGCGGTCGACCGCGGCGTTGACCGCACGCCCTGCCAACCGGTTCCCCGTCGCTCCCCACGAACGCGTTCCGGTCACCGGCGGCGGGAATTCCCTCGTCGGGGCGAGAGGCTGCAGGAACACGCCCATGGAGGGCAGCCCCAGGCCTTGGGCCATGGTGTGCCCCAACGGGCCCAACGAGCCGGACACCAGCACGACATCACTGGCCTGCGCAGCCTGCAGCAGATCATCGGACATCCGGCCGACCGCCGCCCTCGCCAAGCCGACGAGACGCGCCAGTTTCCCCGCGTCGGTGACGCTGCGCTGCATGACCTGGCCCCGTGCGGAGGCCAACTCCGCGCGCGGATCGACGGGTACCGCGTGGAATCCCAGCCCGGCAGACGCCGCCAGTGGTGCGAAGCACGCGTGGCTGACCAGCGTCACCTCGTGCCCCGCCCGCATCAGCCCGTGCCCGAGACCGGTGTACGGCGCGACGTCCCCACGCGACCCGGCTGTCATCACCGCTACCCTCATGGCCGCAGTATCCCGCCCGTCGGCGGTCGACGGCGTCTGGCGCACCGGATGCCGTGAGTGCCGCCGACGACCGGTCTCGGGCATCATCGAAGGTGGGGACCGTCGACGGGAGTGGCGATGAGATTGTCGTTCCTTGAGCCCCTCTACGCGGAGCCGGGCCCGTACGCCTCCGTGTATCTGGACACCTCCCGGGACGTCGAGCATCCCGAGCGGGCGATCGCGCTGCGCTGGGAGCGGCTGCGGGAGAGCTTGTCCCGTCAGGGCGCGGACCGGGCTCTGACGAACGTACTGGAGGAGGTCGTCGGCACCGACGCCGAGGTTCCGGGGGTGCACGGGCAGGCCGTCTTCGCCGCCCACGGCACGATCGTCCTGGACGGGGAGCTCCCGAAGCCGCCCGAGCGCGACTCCGCGCGGTACGGCACCCTGCCCGACGCCATGCCCCTGGTCACCCAGCACGTCCCGGAGATCCCGTACATGGCCGTGGTCGTCCACTACGGCGGTCTTCCGACCGCCGAGGCCAACGGCTGGGTGGAGCTGGAGGCGGAGACCGGCACGTGGCCCACGTCCACGGTGGCCCCGGGTGAGCGGCTGCGTCACAGGGTCGCGGTGGCGACCTGGCACCGTACCTGCGTCCGGCTCGGCCACCGGCTGGACGAACGGGCGCGGCGCGCCCATGCCGACGCCGTCGTCGTGGGCGGGGACGAGTGGGCGTGCAACGTACTGCTCCGCCGCCTGCCGCACACCGTGCGGGACAAGACCGTACGCGTGGGCGGCCCGACCCCCACCCACACCGGACGCGCCCTGCTGGAGCCACAGCTCGACGGCGTCTTCCGCGGCCGCATGGCCGCGCACGACCGGGAGCTCGTGGACATCTTCATCGGTCGGCGCGCCCTGGACGGGCCCGTGGCGGAGGGTCTGGCCGCCACCGTCACCGCCCTCCAGCGGGGCCAGGTGGCAGCACTGCTGCTGAACCGGCCGCCCGGGGCCTCACCGCGGCTCTGGGTGGGCTCCCAGCCCGCCCGGCTCGCCCTGACCGACGCGGAGCTGACGTCCTTCGGTGTGCGGGCCCCACGGGAGGAACGCGCCGACGAGGCCCTCGTCCGGGCCCTCGTCGGCACCCGTGCCGAGCTGGTCGTCGTACCGGAGAGCGAGCTGAGACTGTACGAGGGCATGGGCGCCGTGCTGCGGTACGCCGACCCCGGCGTCCCGTCCTGACGCCGACGCGGGACACCGCCCGACACCGCCACCACCCCCGCTCCGCCTCCGGCGTCGCCGAGCCGGACCCTCACCCTTCACGATGTCGCCGCCTACTGGGAGCACCGGGCGCAGCTCGACCGGTGGACGGCGCCCGCTTCGCGACCCCTGCCTGACCCGGCGCGGGCGGGGGACGACGGGAGGCGACCGGCCGGGCACGACGTGCCTGGGGGACGTGCGGTGCGGGGTGCGGCGACGGCGGTGCGCCGAGCTCTACGGACGTTCGAAGGCCTGCAGTACCCCACCGACGGCGAAGCACAACGCACCGCACAACGTCCCCCAGTTGGCGATGTCGGCGTTGACCAGGCTCTGGGTGCTGGGCCGGGTGAAGGCGGCCAAGGCGGCGACCATGAAGAGGACCGACCCGAACTGGTTCACCGCGACCACCCACCAGCCGAGGCTGCGCGAGCGGAGGCAGGGCCGGGAGCGATGGCAGATCTCGGCGAACCCGAGATGACCCGAGATCAGGAACAGCACGCAGCCGATCACGTCGGGGGTCCAGATCAGCCGATTGATCTGCTGGACGCTGAGCCCCTGCAGGAAGGAGTCCAGCAGGTTGACTCCGAACACGAGCGTCCCGGCGAACAGCACGAACGTGCTGAGCCAGTCCAGACGCATCGGCTCGTACCCCCACCACCGCCGGCGGACCGCTGCCAGTGGGCCGCCCCCTGGGGAGTGGCGAGGCGCGTTCAGGACCTGCAAGAGCGAGGTGTAGCCCCCGATGGAGAAGAACACCCCGCCCGCGAGGTAGATCGAGGCGCTTTCGACCGGGTCGCCCGAGCCGAACTGGGCGACCCCGGCGCCGAGAGCGAAGAGCGTTCCGCCGAGGAAGAAGGCACCCGATGCGACGGAGTTGAGCCTCCTGAGGCGATCGAGGGCATCGGTGTCGGCGGTCGGGGACATGGCGACCGTGCCCCCGGGGTCGCGGACGGACAGCGCCCCGCGTTTGCGCGCGGGCCGCGACTCCCATACGACCGTCCCCCCTTCCGGGCGGTGCCAGGTGAGACGGGTGGTGAACGGTCCTGCGCCTTCGGCGCGGTGCTCGGGCGGTTCCACGACACGAGCCTAGTTCCAGCTCCTCCGCCCGCCGGACAGTGAAACGTGGAGGTTGGACTGTCTCCCCCGAGTGACCGCCGTCCCCGTCGAACGACCGGTGTCCCCGTCCGTCAGGTGTGCGGCACGACGGCCACAGGACAGGAGGCGTGATGGATGACGGCGTGGGTGATCGATCCGATATGAGCGCCCCTGGCCGCCCTGCGCCGACCGACGACCACCAGGCGCGCATCCGACGCGGCCTCGATGAGATGCTCGGCCGCCCGTCCCGGAGCGGACACCTCGACCACCTCCGTCCCCGCGAACCGGTCCCGGAAGGGCCGAACCGCGTCGGCGAGCGCTACCGCCCTCTCCTCCTTCGCGGCTGCGCTGGGGTGGTGAACGAAGGATTCATGCCAGGTGTGCACGATCTCCAGCGGGACGCGGTGCCGCCCTGCGAAGTCGAACGCGAAGTGCAGCAGCTCGTCCTTGACTTCGTTCACATCCAGACCGAGGACCACCTTCCTGCGGCCGTTCCTCCCGGACGCACCGGAGCTGTCCTTCTCGTATCCGGGGCGAACGAGAACCACGGGGCGCGCCGCTTCCGCGACGACCTCCTGCCCCACCGAACCGACGATGAACCCACGGACGCTCCCCAGCCCATGAGAGCCCACGACGAGCAGATCCGCCTCGGCAGCGGCGGCGAGCAGCACGCTGACGGGAGCGTCTTCGACCTCGTCAGCGGTCATGGCAAGGCCCGGCTGCCGGGACCCGACCTGCCGCTCGGTCTCGGCCAGCACGCCTTCCGCCGCGCCGGCACGGTCCTCGTGCGACACCTTCATCGCACCCAACTGATGCTCCGCCCACCGTGTGGCGTACACCAGTCGCAGGCCGTCGCCGCGCAGCGCCGCCTCGTCGGCGGCCCAGTCCACCGCCGCCACGCTTCCTTCAGAGCCGTCCACTCCCACAGTGACAGGTCGGGACACGCTGCTCTCTCCTCGCCTCGGGCCAACGTCGACAGGCCCTCACAGGGGCGCCGATGGGCATCCGTGTGCGAGGGAACCTGGTCAGGAAGCTACCGAGTCGCTGCAGCGATGGTGTGCACGGCGTTCGGCGACGCTGCCGAAGTACTCCGTCCGGCGGAGGACAGGGGCACGCCTGCCCTTTGGCAGTACGGGCGGGACCGCTCGTTCAAGAGACCTCTGCCCAGCCGTTTCGCACGGCGTGGGCTCCGAGCTGCATCCGGGTCCTGACTCCGGCCAGGTCCATGAGGTGACGCAGGCGCCGGTGCAGCGTGCGCGGTGACAGACCGAGTTGTGCCGCTGCGGTGAGGTCCGTCAGGCCTGCCAGGAGCAGGGCGAGAATCCTTCGGTCGAGGTCGGTGGGACCCTCCGTAGCGACCTCGACGGTGGGATCGGTCTCTCCGCCGGTGCCCGACAGTTCGAGGGGACGGGCTGTGCGCCACACCGTCTCGAAGAGCGCGTCCAGGGCGTCCAGGAGGCCACTGCGGTGCAGCAGCACGGCGCCGGGTTCTCCGGCTGCCGTGACCGCGAGCGGGACGAGGCCGAGGTCGGCGTCGGCCAGGACGAGTTTCATCGGCAGTTCGTCGGCGACCCGCAGGTGCACGCCCTTCCCCAGGGAATCGATCGCGTCGTCGACGATGCCGGGTTCCGCCAGCACGGCCCGGTCTAGCACGGCGCGGAAGTGCACCCCCCGGCCGATGGCCAGGGGTTCGGCCGTGTTCTCGTCGGGGGGCAGGGCGACGAACGGCGCGGTGATGAAGGAGCGGACCTGTGTGCGGGCCGCCTGCTGTACCTGGAGGAAACGATGCCGGATGGCGTCGACGCCCGTGACGACCTCGATCAGGTCGCTGATGCTGCTCCCGGTCATCGCCGCCCGGTGTTCCTCGGCGAAGGTCACCAAGGCGTGCTCGGCCATGCGCAGACCGTCCCTGCGCTGGCTGATGAGGGCGCCGAGGGCCATGGCCGGCGGCGCGGCGGTGAACCGCTCGTCCGCCGACCTGGTCGCCAGTCCCCACTCGACGAGGCGGGACAACGCCTTGTCGACGTGGGCCTGCGACAGGACGGCAAGGCCGGAGAGAAGGATCGCGGTGGAGTTCGGCCGTCCGAGCAGCGCCCGGTAGACGCGCTCGTCATCGGGTTCGAGGCCAAGAACATCCAGCATCGGCGATCGACTCTCTTCCGCTTGCCGCAGCGGGGAGAGTATGCGCCATGGCGGCAGACCTTGAATAGTCCCTGCTGGGAGCAGGTCTGAGGGGAAGGGCCCCGGGAAGTCGCCTCCCCGGGGCCCCACTGTTCTGTTCATCGCAGGCCGTACGCCCGGATGATCTCGTTCTTGACGCCGAAGCCGCTGTCCGTCCCGGCGCTCGCGCGGAGCGAGACGAAGCCGCCGGGCTTCCTGGCCGTCCTGAACGCACCCGTCCAGGTGCCGTCGGCCCGCTTGGTCAGGGTCACCCTCTGCCAGCCGGCGCCGTCGTCGTACGAGACGTCCAGCGTCACCTCGGTGACGTTGCCGGGCACCGTACCGAGGTTCATGGACACCGGCTTGAGCGTGATCTTCTGGGTCGTCCCGGCCTTGACGTCGCCGTGCAGGTCGGTCTCCAGACCGTAGTCCAGGTTCAACACCGAGAACGGCTCGAAGAAGTCCGAGTCGACGGTGCCGGACATGAAGTCCCACTCGGTGCGGGTGCGGGTCGACAGCCGGAAGAGGTCACCGGGCCGTTCCACGTCGAGCACGGCGCGATAGGGCCGGTTGCCGGCCGGTACCTCGACCCATTGCATGTCTCCGCTGACGGGGTTGTCGTGGATCAGGGTGTCGCCCTGGAAGATCTGCAGGTGGGACGGTGTCTCACCCCACGGCAGATAGCCGCCGAGACGCATGGTGTCGCTGGCGGAGGCCCAGGCCTGCACGTTCCAGGTCATGTAGTTCTGCCAGCGGGAGTTGTACACGCCGAAGGACTCGCTCTGAGCGGGCCGGGTCGCCGGGGCGAACCAGTCCAGGCGCGTGGTGCTGCCCTTGGCGTACGTGTTGTCCCCCGACACCATCGACCACGGCAGCGGTCCGTCGACGCCCTGCGTGTGGAACTCCCTCCAGACCTGGCCCGGGGTCACCCACTCCGTGCGGGTGCCCGGGTGCCACTCCAGCTCGGGCATGTTGAAGGACGGGCTGAGGGTGAAGTCGGACCGGTAGCCTTCCGCGAGTCGGCCGCCCGCCGCCGCGTAGTAGCGGGCGTCGATCCGGGCGAGGTCGCTCTTGCTCGGCTTGTAGGCCAGGGCTCGGTCCGGCACCTGGCCGGGGTAGTCCCTGGTCAGGTCGTAGACGAACGGCGTGTACTCGGTCTGCTTCACGGTCAGCTTGAGGACGCCTGTCCTGGCCATGGCGACAAGGCCCTTGCCCGCGTCGCGGTGCACGGTGGCGACGGGGATGGCCGACTCGCCGACGTACTCCATCAGGCCACCGACACCGTCGTTGACCACGATCAGGGCCTTGGCGCCGGCCGCGACCGCGGCCTCGGTGCGCTCCTGCGGCGCGACCTCGTCGCTCCGCTCGACGACGACGATCTTGCCCTTGGCCGTGACCTTCTCGTACGCGTCCGCCGCTCCGTCGCCCGCGTAGACGGCGTGCAGCGTGTCCGTGCCGGTGCCCAGTGCGCTGCCCGCCTGTACCCGCGCCTCGAACTGGAGCCGGCCGCCCGACGCGCTCAGACCGAGCTGCGGCTCGCCCTTGCGCCAGCGGGTGATCAGCATGAACTCGCCCTGCTTCATCGCCTCCGTCGGCGAGACGTAGACGTCGTCGTACGTCGGCGGCAGCACGTACGCGCTGCGGTAGTCCATGTACGGGTCGAGGCCCTTGTAGTGGACGTTGAAATCGACCTTTCGCTGGCGGTCCTCGGTGCGCTGCGGCGCCTCGGTCTGGAGCAGGCGTGCCTTGCTCGCGTCCAGCACGACGTCCGCGGGGCCGTCCTGGAGGACGGTCTCCGGGTCGACGAGCACGGCCAGACCGGAGCGGTCCGCCTTCTCCCCCGCCACGTCGACGTACCCGGAGACGGTGTACAGGCCGGGTGCCATGCGCATCGTGGTCGATCCGTCGACGTACACGTTCCACGGCCAGGGGTCGCCGGCGAGGTTGATGCCGACCCAGCCGCTGGCGGGCTTGCCGTCCTTTCCGACCAGCTTGATGTTCAGGTCGTAGCGCTCCTCCTCCTTGAGCAGTGCCACGGAGGTGCGGGTCACGGGCTGACCGGTGGCCGCATCGGTGGCGGTCACGTAGCCGGCGTGACGGCCCGCCGGGGCGGTCCGCGGGTCACCGGTGACGGGAACGGCGGCGGTGCCGCCCGCGGGGACGGTCACCTCGGCCGCTCCCAGCGTGAACGGCCCGTCGTCGTCGGTCAGCGCCAGGTTCAGGGTGACGTCGGCGGAACCGGCGTTGGTGAAGGTCAGGTCCTTCGTGACGGCGACATCGCTCGGCTCGTGCGGCCAGGTGTGGTTGCCGAAGAAGAGCGACCCGGTTGCCCGGACCGTGGTGCGCACGGCGGCGGCCACGTCGAGGCGGCCGGTGCCGACCTCGTACGGCGAGTACGCGCCGTCCAGGCTCTTCGCGGTGCTCGTCAGGTGTTCCTTGAGCTGCGCGCCGGTCCAGTCCGGGTGCTGCTGGGCAAGGATCGCCGCCGCGCCCGCGACGTGCGGGGTGGCCATCGACGTACCGCTGATGGTGCGGTAGAGGCCCTCACCGCCGTCGGTCATCGTCTGTGAACGGGCGGCGGTGATGTCCACGCCCGGCGCCGCGATGTCCGGCTTCATGCCGCCGGACCAGGCGAGCGGGCCGGTGCTGGAGAAGGAGGCGAGTCGGTCCTGCTTGTCCGTGGCGGCCACGGTCAGTGCCGCGGCGGCCGCGCCCGGGGCGGAGATGCTCTCCGGCCCGGAATTGCCGGCGGCTATGACGAACAGCGTGCCGTACTGCGCGGAGAGCGCGTCGACCGCCTGCGACATCGGGTCGCTGCCGTCGGTCGGATAGGAGTCGCCGAGGCTCATGTTGACGACGTCGGCCCCGGACTCCGCGGCCCACTGCATGCCGGCCATGACCCAGGAGTCCTGGCCGGATCCCTCGGCGCCGCCGAGCACCTTGCCGACGTACAGGTCGGCGCCGGGTGCGACGCCCTTGTTCTCGCCTCCGGAGGCGGCGCCCGAGCCTACGATCGTGCCGGCCACATGGGTGCCGTGCCCGTTGACGTCGGTGACGCCCTCTCCCGGAACGAAGCTCGCCGTGCCGTCGATCAGGCCGGCGAAGTCGGGGTGGCCGGCGTCGATGCCTGTGTCGAGCACGGCCACCTTGACGCCCTTGCCGGTGTATCCGGCCGCCCAGGCCTCAGGCGCGCCGATCAGCGGCACGCTCTCCTTCAGGCTGGCCTTCACGCGACCGTCGAGCCACAGCTTCGCCACACCCGCGCCCAGCGACGGGCTGCCCTGCTGCGCGACGGTGTTCCAGAAGGTGCGGGTCTGCCGCTTCTCGGTGCTGAGCGCGGCGCCTCGGATGCCCTTGAGCTCTCGGGTCAGCTTGCTGCCCCTGGGGGCAGTGGGTTCGACGGCCGCGCGGGACTTCGACTGCGTGTACGTCGCGATCAGCGGTACCGCGGCCGACTTCGCGTCGTCGTACCCCATCTCGATCAGGTCGGTGACGTTGAACAGCCGCCGGTCCAGCTTGTCCGCGCCCACGAGCGGCGCGGCCTCGTCCGGGAGGACGAACAGGTCGCCCTTGATCTGCTGGATCTTGACGCCGCCGACGGCACTGTCGGGCCGGTCGACCTCGGCGGTCTGCTTGCCGTCGGCCATCGTGGTGACCGTGACGACGTCGCCGGTGACCAGGGTGACCTTGTGGGTCGCCGAGGACTTGGCGGGGACGGTGGGCTTGACCGGAGCCGCCTGCGCGGGCACCTGCAGAGCTACGAGCCCCGAGGCCAGCAGGGGCACCACAGTGGCCGCCACGGTCAGCTGCCAGCGTCCACGCCGGAAGGCGGAGGGATGGGAAGGGGAGTTCATGGCATGGGTCTATCGACCGGCGAACACGGTCGTGAAGGTCTCACGACGGCAAGTCCTCGCCATGGCAAAGGCTTGTCAGCCGTGAACCGCGCCATTCCGGGCGGAAAGACGCGGTACGGCCTTCCCTCCGTGCCGGAGGTCGCGGGTGCCGACATGCGCCGGGGGACGTCGGGGGTCAGATTGGAGATACCGAGCCGCCGGACGGGGATGTCTCGGCGGGCGGACGACATGGAGGAGCCTGTCAGACCATGGCTCGCGAAGAAGCGCCAGGTGAGCCGCCGCGGCTGGTTCTCGTCGTCGGCGTGGCCGGGTCGGGCAAGTCGACGGTGGGGCGTCTTCTCGCCGAGCGGCTGGGTTCGACCTACGGGGAAGCGGACGCCTTCCACTCCGAGGCCGACCGCGCCAAGATGGCCGCCGGCCATGCCCTCACGGACAGCGACCGGGAACCGTGGCTCGACGCGATCGGGGACTGGATGGACCGGACGACCTCGGCCGGTCAGCGGGCCGTGGTCACCTGTTCGGCGCTCAAGCGTCGCTACCGGGACAAGCTGCTCGCAGGGCGTCCCGACGCCGTTCTGGTGTACCTGCACGGCTCGCGCGAGCTCCTGGAGTCCCGGCTGGCCGCGCGCCGCGGTCACTTCTTCCCGGCGGACCTGCTGGACAGCCAGCTCGCGGACCTCCAGGAGCCGGGGCCCGACGAGCACCCGCTGGTGGTGGAGATCGACCAGCCTCCGGAGGCCGTCGTCACGGCCGTGCTGTCGCTGATGCGCCGCGCATCCGCTGCCGGGGTACCGGTGGACCGGCCGGGCGCGGAGCGGGCGCCTCACTCCGTCGTGCCCGACGGCCCTTCCGCGTCTCCCAGCCCCACAGGCGGGTCGTGGCTGTTGGTCCGGGGAGAGCAGAGCGCGGAAGTGGTCCAGCTCGGCGGCGCCCTGCGCGACTACGTCGTGAGCGGCCGACCGGTGCTGGACGGGTTCTCCACGGGCGCCGCCATCACCGGCGGGCGCGGGCAACTGCTCGTCCCCTGGCCGAACCGCGTGGGCGGCGGTCGCTACCGCTTCGACGGCAGGGATCTGCAACTCCCCCTGACCGAGGTGGAGAAGGAGAACGCGATCCACGGACTGCTTCGCTGGACCCTGTGGGAGCGGCTCGCCCGCACCGACGACTCGGTGACGCTCGGCACCACGCTCTGTCCCCAGCCCGGGTATCCGTTCCTCCTCGATGTCCGTGTCGAGTACCGGCTGGGGGCCGAAGGGCTCAGTGCCACGGTCCGGGCCACCAACACCGGTACCGGCCCCGCACCTTACGGTGTGGGCCAGCACCCCTACCTCACGGTCGGCACCGATCTCGTCGACGGCGTCGTGCTGACCGTCCCCGCGCGGAGCCTGCTGCGTACCGACGACAGGGGCCTGCCCATCGGCCAGGAGCCCGTCGACGGCACCCCGTACGACTTCCGCACCGCCCGCCCCATCGGCGACCTGCGGCTGGACACCGCCTTCACCGGACTCGACCGTGACCCTGACGGGCGGGCGGTCGTAAGGCTGGCGCACCCCTCAGGACTCCGGGGCGTCGATCTCCGGCTCGGCGAGGGCACGCGCTGGGTGCAGGTGTACACGGGCGACACCCTGGCCGAACCCGAGCGGCGGCGACGGGGGGTCGCCGTGGAGGCGATGTCCTGTCCACCGGACGCCTTCCGGAGCGGAACGGACCTCACCGTCCTGCAGCCGGGCGCGACCCACGTGCTCCGCTGGGGGCTGAGCCCCTGGGGGTACGCGTGACCGCGTCCGTTGAGCCGCCGGGGGCGGGCGACATGACCGTGCGCGATTTCCGGGCACTCTACGAGCGGCTCCGGAACCAGGCGGCGCCGCCGGCGGTGAACGGCCGGTGTGGCGCGCTCCGCCACCTCACACCCGAGCGGGTGGCGGCAGCGGCCTCGGAGGTCCGGCTCGGACGCACCGTGTCGATGGCGGCTCCGATCGAGACCGTACCTGGCCCCGACGACCCTGAGCCCGCGGTGCATCGCATGACCGGCCCCAGCCCGCGCGATCTCGGCTCCGACGCGCTCCACTTCGCCACCGACCGTTTCGCCATGAACGTGCACGGCGACGCGGACAGCCATCTCGACGCCCTCTGTCATGTGGTGTTCGACGGGGAGCTGTACGGCGGAGTGCCCGCGAGCACCCTGACGCCCGAGGGTGCCCGTCGGCTCGCCGTCGACCTGCTCGGGAACGGCATCGTCGGCCGGGGTGTCCTGCTGGACATCCCGCGGCTGCGTGGCGTGCCCTGGCTGGAACCGGGCGACCATGTGACCTCGGGCGACCTGACGGCCGCCGAGGCCGCGCAGGGAGTCCGTGTCGGACCGGGCGACCTCCTGTTCGTCAGGGTGGGGCATCGTCTTCGGCGCACCGAGCTCGGGCCGTGGGACTCGGCGCGGGCACGGGTGGGTCTGCACCCGACCGCCGTGGAGTTCCTGGCCGAACGCGAGGTCTCCGCTCTGGGCGGAGACGGCAACAACGACACCGCGCCCAGCGCCGTGGAGGGCATCGCCTTCCCCGTGCACGTCCTGGCCATCCACGCCATGGGGGTCCATCTCATGGACTATCTGCGGTTCGAGGATCTCGTCCCGGTCTGCGCGCGGGCCGGGCGCTGGAGTTTCCTCTGTGCGGTCGCCCCCCTGCGGCTGACGGGAGCCACGGGGTCGCCCGTGAACCCCATCGCGGTGCTGTGAACCGGCCCGGCGCCAGGGCCCGCCGCTCCGGTCGCCCTCCACGTGGAGGACGGCTACTTTCGAGACAGGTGGGGCCGCCTGACCATCGCCCCGCGGGGCACCAGGTGCCCGACATCAGGTCGGGGCCACGATTCCAAGGACGGTGGTCGCCGTGGGCGACGCCCCTCACTATGACGTCATCATCATCGGCACCGGCGCCGGCGGAGGTACCCTCGCCCACCGGCTCGCCCCGTCCGGCAAGCGCGTCCTCCTGGTCGAACGCGGCGGCTACCTTCCGCGTGAGCGGGACAACTGGGACTCGACGGCCGTGTTCGTCAGGGGCAAGTACCGCGCGCCGGAGTACTGGCTCGACAGGAACGGCGACGAGTTCCCGCCCGAGGTCAACTACTACGTCGGCGGCAACACCAAGTTCTACGGGGCCGCCCTCTTCCGGCTGCGCCCGGAGGACTTCGGCGAGATCCGTCATCACGGCGGCATCTCCCCCGCCTGGCCGATCCGGTACGAGGATCTGGAGCCGTACTACACCCAGGCCGAGCACCTCTATCTCGTCCACGGACGGCACGGCGAGGATCCCGGCGAAGGCCCGGTGAGCGCGCAGTACGCCCGTCCGCCGGTGGAACACGAGCCGCGCATCCAGCAGTTGAGCGACGATCTCGAGAAGCGCGGCCTGCACCCGTTCCACCTGCCGATCGGCGTCGATCTGAGCCAGGAGAACGGGGGGCGGGCCACCCACTCCAGCGTCTGCATCCGGTGCGACCGGGTGGACGGCTTTCCGTGTCTGGTGCGCGGGAAGTCCGACGCCGAGGTGATCTGCGTGGAACCGGCCCTGAAGCACCCCAACGTCGAGATGGTCACGCACACCCAGGTGGTCCGGCTGGAGACGGATGCCCGGGGACGCAGTGTCAGCGCGGTCGTCGGCCGGCTGGCGGACGGTTCCGAGGTCCGGTACACGGCGGACGTGGTGGTCGTCTCCTGCGGGGCGGTCAACTCCGCTGCTCTGCTGCTGGCCTCGGCGAACGAACACCACCCCCGTGGCCTCGCCAACAGCTCGGACGTGGTCGGCCGGTTCTACATGCGGCACAACAACCTCGCTCTGATGGCGGTGTCGAAGGAACCCAACGACACCCGGTTCCAGAAGACCCTCGCCCTCAACGACTGGTACCTCGGCGCGGACGACTGGGACTACCCGTTGGGCGGCATCCAGATGCTGGGCAAGTCGGACGCCGAACAGATCCACGGCGAGGCCCCCCGATGGGCGGGTGCGGTGACGCCCGACATGCCGTTCGAGGTGCTGGCGCGTCACGCCGTCGACTTCTGGCTGTGCGGTGAGGATCTCCCCCTGCCCGACAGCCGTGTCACTCTCGACGGCGACGCCCGGATCCGGCTCACGCTCGACGAGAAGAACAACATCGAGGGCCTGAAGCGGCTGAGGCACAAGCTGCAGGGAATGCTGGGCCACCTCGGCATGCACGAGCATCACCTGCTGTCCCGCAGCATCTACCTGCACAAGGGCATGCCGATCGGTGCGACGGCGCACCAGGCGGGCACCGTTCGCTTCGGCACCGATCCCGCCGCCTCCGCGCTGGACGTGAACTGCAAGGCGCACGACCTCGACAACCTGTACGTCGTCGACACGAGCTTCTTCCCGAGCATCGGCGCGGTCAACCCCTCCTTGACGGCCATCGCGAACGCCCTGCGGGTCGGGGACCACCTCGTGGCCCGGCTGGGCTGAGGTCGGCGCGGCCGGGTCCGCAGATGGCCCGTCCGGACGAAGATGCTGGGCTCAACGGCCCAACGGCGATGTGGAGGAGATGCCGACCGCCTCATCGGGTGATTGCGTGAGATGCCCGGCCGCGCCGGCTCCGGGCCCAGGGTGAGCGCGCAGCGAGGAGGCAGGGAATGGATTCCACTGTGGGGGCACCTCGGGATGTGATCCCGGCGCGTTTGCTCCAAGGCCAGAAGGCTCTGGTCACCGGTGCCAATTCGGGCATCGGCAAGGCCACGGCCATCGGTCTGGGCCGAGCCGGTGCCGACGTGGTCGTGAACTACGTGGCGGGGCGCGAGGCCGCCGAGGAGGTGGTCGCGGAGATCGCCTCGTTCGGGGTCCGCGCCGCGGCGTACGAGGCCGACGTGTCCCAGGAGGACCAGGTCGTCGCCATGATGGACCGGATGGTCAAGGAGTTCGGCACCATCGACGTTCTCGTGGCCAACGCGGGACTGCAGCGGGACGCCCGGCTCACGGAGATGACGCTCGCCCAGTGGCAGAAGGTCATCGACGTCAATCTCACCGGTCAGTTCCTGTGCGCCCGGGAGGCCGCCAAGGAGTTCCGGCGCCGAGGCGTGGTCACGGAGGTCTCCCGCTCCGCCGGGAAGATCGTCTGCATGAGTTCGGTGCACCAGCTCATCCCGTGGGCGGGTCACGTCAACTACGCGTCCTCCAAGGGCGGGGTGCAGATGATGATGCAGACCCTGGCCCAGGAGCTGGCACCCGAGAAGATCCGGGTGAACGCGGTCGCCCCGGGCGCGATCAGGACGCCGATCAATCGCGCGGCCTGGGAGACGCCGGAGGCGCGGGAGGACCTTCTGCGGCTCATTCCGTACGACCGGATCGGCGACCCGGAGGACATCGCGAACGCCGTCGTCGCGCTCGCCTCCGACCTCATGGACTACGTGGTGGGAACCACCCTCTACGTCGACGGCGGCATGACCCTCTTCCCCGGTTTCGCCACGGGCGGTTGACCGTCCCCCGGCCTGTCACGTTCACGAACAGCGAAGGCTTGCATGTCCACCTCGCTCCACCTGCTGGCGGATGCCCCGGCCCAACTCCTGCCGGCCCGGGAACTCATGGCCTTCACCCTGGCCTCTCACATCATCCTGGTCCCCCTCGGCGTCGCCTTCCCCTTCATCACCCTGGTCATGCACTACCGCGGGCTGCGGCGCAAGGACGCCACGGCCTTGCTCCTGGCGCGGCGCTGGTCGGCGGTGATGGCGGTGCAGTTCGCCCTCGGCATCGTCACCGGCACGGTGCTCTCGTTCGAGTTCGGGCTGCTCTGGCCCGGCCTGATGGGGCGGTGGGGTGATGTCTTCGGCATCGGATTCGGCGTCGAGGCCTGGGCCTTCTTCCTGGAGGCCGTGCTCATCGCCATCTACCTCTACGGATGGCGGCGGCTGAAGCCGCGGACGCACTTCCTCCTCGGCCTGCCCCTGCCCTTCGCGGCACTGCTCGGAGCGTTCGGCATCCTGGCCGCCAACTCCTGGATGAACACACCGCAGGGCTTCTCGCTCGACTCCGGCGGCAACCCGGTCGATGTGAACGTCTGGAAGGCGATCTTCACACCGATGTTCGGGCCGCAGTACTGGCACTTCGTCGTGGCGATGGTTCTCACCGCGGGCTTCGTGGTGGCAGGTGTCTACGCGACGGGCTGGCTGCGCGGCCGCCGGGACCGCTATCACCGGCTCGGCTTCGCCGTCCCGTTCACCATCGCCGCCGTCGCCACCCCGGTCCAGTTCGTCCTGGGCGACTCCATCGCCCGGTCGGTGTTCCACAAGCAGCCGGTGAAGTTCGCCGCGCTGGAGATCGTGTGGCAGACCGACACCCGGGTGCCGGAGTACCTCTTCGGGCGCCTGCACGAGGACGGTACCGTCTCGGGCGGCATCAAGATCCCCCTGCTCGACTCGGTGCTGGCCGGATTCAGTCCGGACACGAAGGTGGTGGGGCTGACCTCCGTCCCGGCGGACCAGCGCCCCACGGCCACTCAGGCGACCATCGCCCACTGGGCCTTCGACATCATGGTCCTGATCGGATCCGTGCTGGTGCTGCTCGCCCTCTGGTACGGGTTCGTCTGGCTGCGGCACCGTCGGCTGCCCGCCTCGGCGTGGTTCTACCGCTCGGCGGCCTGTGCGGGCGTGGCCTCCGTGGTGGCCGTCGAGTGCGGCTGGATCGCCACCGAGGTGGGACGCCAGCCCTGGATCGTGTACCAGAACATGCGGGTCGCCGAGGCGGTGACCTCGACCCGCTCCACCACCCTGTGGATCATGCTCGCTGTCGTGATGGTGGTGTACGTGTTCCTCTTCGGCTCGTTCCTCGTCATCCTGCTGAAGATGCGCACGCGGTGGCGCCTGACCGACCTGCAGCAGGCCTCGGCGGATACGGGCCCCCCGGAGGAGGACCTCCCCTACGGTCCGCGCGCCCCCGTCCCCGTGGGAGACGTCCCCGCGGGAGACGGCCCGCCCGCCGGAGACGGAGCCGGACAGTCCGGAGGTGACCGACCGTGACAGCCGACCTCATCGCCGTGGTCCTGCTGCTGGCCGTGACCGCGTACGCCTGCGCCGGTGGTACGGACTACGGGGCCGGCTTCTGGGACCTGACCGCCGGCGGAACGGAACGCGGTCGGCGCCCCCGGTGGCTCATCGACCACGCCATGGCTCCCGTGTGGGAGGTCAACAACGTCTGGCTGATCTTCGTTCTCGTCATGATGTGGACCGGCTTCCCCGTCCTGTTCCAGACCGTGTTCTCCGCGATGTGGCTCCCGCTGGCCCTGGCCGTCGTCGGCATGGTCCTGCGCGGTGCCGGATTCGCGCTCCGCAAGCCCTCTCGACAGCTCGCCGGCCGTCGCCTGTACGGTGCCCTGTTCGCCGTCGCCTCGCTCGTGACGCCGTTCTTCCTCGGTGCGGCCGTCGGCGGTATCGCGTCGGAACGCGTGGCACCGGGCACCGAGGCCTCGGCCGACATCTGGACCAGCCCCACTTCCCTGGTGTTCGGGCTCGTCGCCGTCGCGACCACGGCCTTCCTCGGCTCGGTGTTCCTGACCGGGGACGCCCGACGGTTCGACGCGCCCGATCTGGTCGACTACTTCCGGCGGCGGGCGCTGTGCAGCCTCGCCGTACTCACCGTGCTCGCGGTGGTCACCGGGTTCGTCACCCACGAGGACGCCCCCTACGTGTGGCGCGGACTCACCCACGGCCTGGGGTTGTTCTTCGTCGTCCTCGCCGGAGCGGCCGCCCTCGTCACCGTCTTCATGCTCCTGCGGCCTCCGAGCACCTGGATGCGCGTCACGGCGATCGGGGTCGTCGCGTCCGCCGTCATCGCCTGGGGTATGGCCCAGCGCCCCTATCTGCTCCCCACCTCGCTGACCGTGGCCGACGCCGCGGGCTCGCCCGCCACACTGACGTGGCTGGCGATCGTCACCCTGGTCGCCCTGGTGCTCGTCATGCCGGCCGTGGCCCTCCTCTACTGGCTCGACGCCCGCGGTGAGCTCGAAGAGCTCACCGACGCCGAGCTGCGCGGGGGGAGCAGCACCACGGGGGACGGTCCGTCACCCGGCCTCTGATCGCCCGTTCGCACGGCGTTCTGGCCGCCCCCGCACTCGCATTCCGAGGAAGGAAGCCGCTGTGACCGACGACGAGATCCTTCTCGGACTCGCCTTGACGGTGGTGCTCGCCACCGGATCGCAGATCCTGGCGAGCAAGCTGCGCGTCCCCGCCCTGATCATCCTGCTTCCCGTCGGGTTCACCGCCGGCGCGATCACGGACGTCATCGACCCGGAGAAACTGCTCGGACCGGACTTCTCCGCCATGGTGTCGCTGGCCGTCGCGGTGATCCTGTACGACGCCGGTCTCGGACTCGACCTGCGCAAACTGGCCCACCACACCCGGGGCATCGTGGGCAGGCTTCTCGTGTACGGCGTGCTGCTCACCTTCCTCGTCACCGGGGCGGTGGCACCGGCGATGTTCGACATGCCGCTGCGCGTGGCCGCGATGCTCGGCATGATCCTCGTCGTCTCGGGGCCCACGGTGGTGGGGCCGATCCTCGACTTCGTGCGGCCCAGCGACAAGGTGCGGCGCATCCTGATCTGGGAGGGGACGCTGACCGACCCGATCGGCGCCATCCTCGGCGCGCTCACCTTCCACGCGGTCGCCTCGTCGCACCACATCGACATCGGCCGGGGCTACCAGTTGGGCCAGTTCATGCTCAGCCTCGCCTTCGGGCTGGCGGGCGGGATCGTGGCAACCGCGCTGCTGTGGTTCACCCTGCGCACCCTGCGGCTCGGCGAGACCCTGGGAACGCTGGCGCAGCTCGCCATCGTGATCGGCGTGTCGGCGGGCTGTGACATCGTGCGGGACGACACGGGGCTCATCGCCGCGATCGTGGCGGGCCTCGCCGTCTCCAACATCCGCGGCTTCGACATGCCCGCGCGCCGCCCTTTCCTGGAGACCCTGGTCCAGCTGATCATCGGCCTGCTGTTCGTCTCCATCTCCGCCACCGTCACCCCGTCGTCCCTCGTGCCGGTTCTCCTTCCCGCGCTCGGCCTGGTCGCGATCCTCGTCCTGGTGGTCCGCCCGATCGTGGCCTTCGGCGCCGCGGCACGCACCGACCTCACCCGCGGCGAGCGCGCCTTCGTCGGATGGATGGACCCACGCGGCATCGTCGCGGCGGCGACGGCCTCGGCCTTCTCCGCCGGCCTGGTGCAACGGGGAGTGCCCGGGGCGGCGAAGATCCTCCCCGTCACCTTCCTGGTGATCGTGGGGACCGTTCTGCTCTACTCGCTGACGGCTGCGCCGATGGCCAGACGGCTCGGGGTCGTCAAGGAGGAGGGCACCCGCGTCCTTCTCGTGGGCGGTGAGCCGTGGGTGGTCGACCTGGGCAGGGCCCTGAGATCCGCCGGCCTCGACGTGCTGATGTGGGCGGGACTCGACGAGGAACGGGAACTGATCAAGCAGGCGGGCCTCGACCTGGCCAAGGGCGATCTGCTGGCCACGGCCATCAACCCCGGTGCTCGTCTGGAGGGCGTGACGGCCGTCTTCCTGGCCACCGACGACGACGACTTCAACGCGCTCGCCTCGATCGTGATGCAGGACAACGTCGAGGGCCCCGTCTACCGGGTGGGGCCGCCGCACGACAGTCACGGCGTGGTCGCCCCGTACACCGGCGGCGACATCCTCTTCGGGCGCTCCCTGGTCCGCCACGTCCTCGCGGAACGCTACGGGCAGGGCGCCCGGTTCATGGTGCAGCGGGCGGGCGACCCGACTCCGCCGGAGCACGACACGCTGTTCGTCGTACGGGCCGACCGCCGGCTCGACCCCGTCACCGAGCGAGGGGAGACCGTGCCGCAGGAGGGTGACACCGTCGTCCTCCTCGGGCCCGCGCCCACCACGACGACCGCTCCCCCGCTGTGAGAACCCGCTCGGCGTGTCCGCGGCCCTGGGCCCTGTCGTCACACTCCCGCCTGCCGCGAGCGACGACGGGAGTGTGACGACGGGACCTAGACACCGTCCGGCCGGTTCTCCTGGAGCATCGCGTCCAGGGTGATCGCCGCGTCGATCAGCGCCAGGTGCGTGAAGGCCTGGGGGAAGTTGCCCAACTGCCTTCCTGTCAGGTCGATCTCCTCGGAGTACAGTCCCAGGTGGTTGGCGTACGTGAGCATCTTCTCCAGCACCAGCCTGGCCATGTCGGTGCGTCCGGCGCGGGCCAGGGCGTCGACGTACATGAACGTGCACAGGGAGAAGGTTCCCTCGGAGCCGCGCAGCCCGTCGGGCGACGCCTCGGGGTTGTAGCGGTAGACGAGGCTGTCGCTGACCAGCTCACGCTCCATCGCGTCCAGAGTGGACTTCCACATCGGGTCGTCGGGGGTGATGAAGCCGACCGTCGGCATGCGCAGCAGCGACGAGTCGAGCACGTCGTCCCCGTAGTGCTGCACGAAGGCCTGCTTCCCCGGGTCCCAGCCACGGTCGTACACCTGCGCGTATATCTCGTCCCGCGCGTCGACCCAACGTCCGCCGGCCGCGGGACGGCCGTCGTCGTAGGCGATCCGCAGGGCGCGATCGAAGGCCACCCAGGACATCACCCGACCGTAGGTGAAGTCCTTCCGGCCCCCTCGCGTCTCCCAGAGCCCTTCGCCGGGCTGGTCCCAGTGGTCGACCAGCCAGTCGAGCAGGGTGTGCAGAGCCTTCCAGCCACCGTGGTCGAGATGCATGCCGTGCTCGTGCGCGAAGAAGATGCTGTCGAGGGCCTCGCCGTAGATGTCCAGCTGAAGCTGGGTCGCCGCTCCGTTGCCGATGCGGACCGGGGCGGAGCCGCGGTACCCCTCCCAGTGGCCGAGGGTCTCCTCGACCAGGTCGGCGGAGCCGTCGACCCGGTACATGATGTTCAGCGGCCCGGAACCGTTCTCCCGGCCGGCCTCCTGCTTCACCCGCGCGTGCAGCCAGTTGATGAACGAGGACGCCTCTTCCTTGAATCCCAGGCCCAGCAGGGCGTACACCGAGAACGAGGCGTCACGGATCCAGGTGAACCGGTAGTCCCAGTTGCGTTCCCCGCCCAGTTGTTCGGGGAGCCCCGCGGTGGGGGCGGCGACCAGGGCGCCGCTCGGCGCGTAGGTCATGAGCTTCAGCGTGATGGCCGAACGCTCCACCGCCTCCCGCCAACGGCCGGAGTAGGTGGACTGCGCCAGCCAGGAGCGCCAGAAGCGGACCGTCTCGTCGAAGAGGCTCTCGAACTCCTCCAGGCGGATCTCACGCGGCGGCCCACCGGGGGCGGATTCCATGACCAGGCCGCGCTGCTGGCCCGCCCGGAGGGTGAGGGAGAAGCGCAGGTCGTCGCTGGCGCCCGGGAGGACGCTCAGCAGCCGCTCGTCCTGCGGCTCACGGACGGCGTGGACGGCCAGAGCCAGGCCCTCCGAGACGAACAGGGCACCCTCCTCCGAGATGTGCAGTTCGTGCGGCTTGCGACCGTAGTCGAAGCGTGGAGCGATCTCCCCTTCGAACGTCATGCTGCCGCGCACGCAGCGGAGCATGCGAACGATGCGGTGCCGGTCCGTCGCGGTGCTTCCGGTCACCGGCATGAAGTCGACGACCTCCCCCGCCCCGCCCTCCGTCATGAAGCGCGTCACAAGGACAGCCGTGTCGGGGTGGTAGAGCTGTTTGGTCGTGTACGTGTCCGCCACCGGCCGCACGGTGAAGTGGCCACCCTTACGCCGGTCGAGCAGAGAGCCGAAGACACTGGGCGAATCGAACCGGGGGCAACAGAACCAGTCGATCGTCGCATCGGTCGTCACGAGCGCCGCGGTCTGCAGATCACCGATCAGACCGTGGTTCTCGATCAGGGGGTATTCCTCCATCGCGGGCCCCTTTCAGCCGCGGTCGACCCCATGCCGACGCCTGCGCGCCGGGGGGTGAGGCGGACCGGACGGCACCCGATCAGCTTAAGTCGACGGTGTCGCCCCGTCCTGGCGAGAGCGTGACGCGGGGTGACGACCCCGCCGCTGCGCGCGGGTCCGGGTATCGCCCTACCGTGAGGTGAAGCAAGTCCCTTCGGGGGAAGCCGCCGTCACGTGGCGCCTCACGAGTACGTACTCCTCCCGACAAGGAGCGTGGCATGGGTGTCGTGACGTCCTGGGCGGACAGGTTCAGGTTGCGGCAGTACGTCAAGGCCAGCCTGTGGATCGTGCCGATGATCGGTCTCGTCCTCGGCGCTCTTCTGGCCGAGGCCGCCCTCGCCGTCGACAGCGCGGACTGGCCCAGCGGCTGGCACTACTCCGCCACGACCGCGAGCGGCGTGCTCACCGCCATCGTGGGCGCGATGGTGGCGCTGCTCGGGTTCGTCGTCACGATCGGCGTACTGGTCGTGCAGCAGGCCACGGGGACCCTCTCCCCCCGGTACATGCGCCTGTGGTACCGGGACCGGCTCCAGAAGGCGGTTCTGGCGACCTTCACCGGGACGTTCGCGTTCTCCTTCTCCCTGCTGCGCAGCGTCGAATCCGCATCGGTCCCCGACCTCGGGGTCACCCTGGCCGGCGCGGCGGTGGCCGTCAGCCTGGTACTCCTGCTCATCTACCTCAACCGGTTCACCCACAGCCTCCGACCGGTGGCCATCGCAGACCTGGTCGCGCGCATGGGAAAGAACGTCTTCACCGGCGGCGCCGCGGCGATCCGGGGCGCCGCGCCCCACGGAGACGGAGCCGTACCCTCCGACGGTTCGGTGCTGCAGATCCGTACGGAGCGCGGCGGGGCCATTCAGGCCTTCGACGTGCCCGGTCTGATCGCGGAGGCGGCCCGTCACGAGTGCGTCTTCGTCGTGACCCGGCTGATCGGTGACTTCGTACCTCCCGGCACCGTGCTGGTGGAGGTCCGTGGGGGCACGTCCAGGCCCGACCCGGAGCGGGTGAACAGTCTCGTCGCCCTCGGGGCCGAGCGCACGATCGAACAGGATCCCGCCTTCGCGCTGCGCATCCTCGTCGACATCGCGATCAGGGCCCTCTCCCCCGCGGTGAACGACCCCACGACCGCGGTGCAGGTCATCAACTACATCGAGTGGTTCCTGCACACGGTCGGAAGAACACGGCTCCCCGGACGTTACGTCCTGGCCGACCGCGACGGGGACGCCCGGCTCGTGCTCCCGGGCCGGGACTGGGACAACTACCTCGAGCTCGCCGTCTGCGAGATCCGTGAGTACGGAGGCTCGTCCGTGCAGATCTGCCGGAGGCTGCGGGCCATGCTCGACGGTCTGCTCGACGCTCTGCCGTCCTCGCAGCACCCCGCCGTGCGCGCGCAGTCTCTGCTCCTGCAGGAGGCGGTCGAGCGCGAGTTCACCGACCCGGCCCGCCGGGCCGTCGCGGAGCAGGCCGACCACCAGGGCATCGGCGGGCGGCAGGACGGTCCTGGAGGGGCCAAGTTCAGGGACGCGTGACCATCCGCTGCGGGCGGGAACGACCGCCGGGCAACCGCGATGCTCGCGGGAGGCGCCTGGTCCCGACACCCCCGGCGAGCCGGGAGAGGCCCTTTCTCACGGTGTCGACCGTCCGCCGCGCGGACCCGGCGGACCTGTGCGACGTCATCCTCGCCAGGTCGAACCGGCCGTCAGTGCCGCGGGAACGCCACTGCCGTCGGAGCCGGCCCCAGCGTCGTCGTGCCAGGGGGTGACCTGTGCCCAAGACCCGTGCGGTACGCGTCCAGAGCGGCCTCGGTACGGCCGCCGCGGCGCAGAAGGTCCCCCAGCAGACGGCACAGATCGGCGAGGTCGCCGCTCGCTCCGCTGCGCTCCAGCAGCCCCAGCGCCATGACGTAGTGCTCCTCGGCGGTCTCGCTGTCCCCCCTCTCCTCGGCGATCAGCCCGAGCAGCCTGTGCGCCCCTCCCGCGTGCACCGCGCCGTGCCGGTCACCCGGCTCGAGAAATGCGGAGAGCAACTCCGACGCCTCGCCGTGCCGCCCGAGCCGCCGCAGGACATCGGCGAGCTCCACCTCCACGTGCGCGGTGAACAGCGCAGCGCGCTTGACGTTCAGCATGTCCCGGGCTGCGCGCAACTCCTGTTCGGCCGACTCCAGTTCTCCGTTCTGCGCCTGGACGTAGCCGCGCATCCAATGGCAGTGCGCTAGATCGGTCCGCAGGCTCAGCTGCTGGTAGATCGCCTGCGCCCTGGCCAGTGAGGCGTCCGCGTCGGCCGTGCGCCCCTCGGCGAGGAAGGTGCGGGCCACCTGCCGGTGCATGCCCGCCACCAGCGCCGGGTCGTCGACCTGCGGAGCCAGCGCCAGGGCGAGCTCGGCGGCGTGCGCGGCACGGGCGTGGGCCCCCATGTCCATGTACGGGCCGATCACGGCGGCGTACAGGATGACCAGCGCCTCGGGGTCGGCGAGGCCGCTCGCGCCGAGCTCGTCGATGGCGGACTCGAGGAGGTAGCAGGCGTACCGCAGCTCGCCGGCCAGGAGGTGTGCGACGGCGCGCCCCCGGATCGCGCGTGCGCGGCGGGGCAGCGGCTCCTCGGCGAGCAGCCGCTCGGCTTCCTGGAAGTACCTTCCCGCGTCGACCAGTTCACCGGTTTCCAGGGCACAGTCGCCGAGTCCGAGCAGCGCCTCGGCCCGCTCGGGGACGAGGCCGAGGTGCTCCGCGTCGGCGAGCAGGCGACGGTAGCCGACGGCGGCCTCCTCCGCCGTCCCGGTGGCCAGCTGCCGGCGCGCGTCGACGAGAGCGAGCCGCAGTTCCGTGGCGAGGTGTGCGGGCCTGCCGGTGGCCAGCTCCTCGTACGACGTACCGAGCCGCTCCGCGAGGAAGCGCAGCGCGGTCTCGGAGGGCCTGACCCTGCCCGACTCCAGCGTCGACACATAGGCGGGGGTGTACGAAGGCTCAGCCAACTGTCGTTGTGTCAGCCCGCGTTGAGCGCGCAGCCGCTGCACTCGATGGCCGATCGTGGCCGGATCGTCCATGGGGACCCCCTGGTTCGTGAACTGCCCAGTATCCAGAAGCAGTAGGCATTGCGCACGCCCCCGCCTTCCCCCTAGGTTAAGCGACTCGTTCAGCACATTTACTGATGCACTTAACTCGCCTGGCAAGGGGCTGATTTCATGCGTTCAGCACGACGAGGGGCCATGGCGGTCGGAGTGACCGTCGCCCTCACGGCCGTACTCGCCGCCTCACCCGGCAGCGCCGCCGCGGACCCGACGGCACCCCCCACGGCCGGAGTCGAGGTCGAGATACCGGGGCCGGAACACGGGACGCTCGCCGGCTACGGCCACACGCGTGTGCCGCCGGAGGGCCGGAACCAGGCGGCCTCCCGGCTGACGGCGACCGAGGTGGCCGCCGACGGCGAGGTGGCCAAGATGGTCGACAACGGCCCCAGCGCCGACCGGCTCGACATCGTCGTCGTCGGAGACGGCTACACCGTCGCCGAACTGCCCCGCTTCCACGCCGACGCCCAGCGGAAATGGGCCGAGCTGACGGCCGTCGAGCCGTACACCACCTACCGCAACCTCTTCAACGTCTGGACCGTCGACGCCGTCTCGAACCAGTCCGGCGTCTCCGGGGACCCCTCACCCGGCACCGTCCGCGACACGGCCCTCGGCTCGTACTTCTGGTGCGACGACATCGAGCGGCTGCTCTGCGTCGACCAGGACAAGGTCGACGGATACGTCGCGAAGGCGCCGGAGGCCGACCTGGTGCTCGTCCTCGCCAACAGCACCAAGTACGGCGGCGCGGGCTACAACGAGCCGAGCGAGACCCTCGGTTACGAGGGCATATCGACGGCCTCGGCGGGCAACGAGAAGTCCGGCCAGGTCGCGATCCACGAGACCGGCCACTCCCTGGGCAAGCTCGCCGACGAGTACTTCTACTCCGACTACCCCGGCTACGAGCGGTACCTGGGCCCCGAGCCCGCCGACTCCAACATCACCACCCTGACCGCCGACGACATGGCCGACCGGGGCACCAAGTGGCACCGCTGGCTCGGTGAGCAGTCTCCCGACGGCGGCACCGTCGGCGCGTACGAGGGCGGCGGCTACTACGTCACCGGGCTGCGGCGCCCCACCGAGGACTCCCTGATGCGCTCCCTCGGCAAGCCCTTCAACCTGCCCGGAGTGGAGGCGATGATCGCCGGCTTCTACCGCAAGGCGCGCATCGCCTCCCCCGTCACGGCCTCCGATCGCACCCTCCGCGCGGGCGACACCGCCAAGGCCCTCGTACCCCGGCTGGCCGGGGCGGACGGGCGTCAACTCACGATCCGCTGGTATCTGGACGGGCGGGAGATGAAGTCCCTCGCGGGCCGCACCGACGTACGGGTGTCCGACCTGGCCCTGCGACTGCTCGACCTCCGGAGGCACACACTGTCCCTCACGGCCGAGGACCGTACGCCCTCGGTGCGGGACCGCGGCATCGCCCGGACGATGAGGTCCACGGTCAGCTGGACGGTCCGGCTCTGAGGAGACCGCACGGATGCGGACCGGGACCTGGCCCGGGCCAGGTCCGGGGACGGGGACGTCACGGGCCCACCACGCGGGGCCGAGGCCGCGAACAGGGCCGTCGCGGTATCAGGCGTGGGGCTCATGACGGGTTCCATGAGCGGTACCCGACGATCAGGGGTGGGTCTCCGAAGGAAGCGTGAGCATGCTCGCCGTGGCAGGGGTCGGTGAGACACCCAACTCCTGCCTGAGCACCTGGCGGCAGGTCGCGTACGCGCGCCGGGCCTCGCCGATGTTTCCTTCGGCGAGGTGGATGCGGATCACCGACCGGTGGGCGCTCTCGCGAAGGACATCCAGGCGTAGCGTGGCGAGGGCGACCTCCAGGGCGAGCCCGAAGCGGCCCTCGGATGTCAGCCGTTCCGCGAGGGACTCCTGCAGATGCAGTTGGAGTTGGCGCAGTCGCTCCCGTTCGCCACTGAGCCACTCCTCCTCCCAGTCCGGGAGCAGTTCGCGGGCGTCCCCGAGCATGTGCTGCAGCGGGGCGAGGGATGACGGAGTCTCCTGGAGCGCGGCTCTGGCCCGCCGTACCAGAGTCTCTACGTCCACCACGACGGAGGCGGCCAGCCCGGCTTCCGCGGTCGTGGTGGCGACGAGTCCGGGCACCGCCTGGTTCACGCGCCAGATGGCGGTGCGGAGACTCGCCAGTGCTCGGTCCTCCGTGGAGTCCGGCCAGAGGGTTCCCGCCAGGCGGCTGCGGCTCATCCGCCCTTGGAGCGCCAGCAGCGCGGTCATTCGCTGGGCGCCGGCCGGAAGCCGGACCTCTCGGCTGCCCACCTGCAGCCGGAAGGCCCCGAGGAGAGTCAGAGATGTCGCATCGGTGGCGAACGGGGCCATCTGGCCGTGGTGATCGGTCCCGATTCGGCGGCTGTCGACGGAGCTGCCATGGGCGGATGCCCTGTCTGGCATGGCTTTCCCCTCGTGCTGGACGCGCCCGAAAGATCAATGCGAATACTGCTATTCAGGAAAGAATCTGTCAAAAACCGACATGGTCCGGTCGGGCGTACGTTGCGCACCCTGTCGCGCCCGCCGTGACGTGCACGTGACGGCGGGGTGACGGGCCACGGACATGCTGCTCTCCATGAGCAGCTTCCCGGGCAGCCCGCGCACCCTGCGCGGGGCCGTCGTCGCAGTCGACGCCAGTAGTCCACTGTCCCGGCTCGCTGTCTTCCAGTACAACCCCGACCAGGTCGTCCGCACACTGCGCCCCCGAGGCGCCCCGGCGTCCCATTCCGCCACCGCCGCGGATCCCCATGCGCTGTGGGGCGCGCCCGTGGAGACCTTCTCGCTCACGATCGACATCGATGCCACCGACCAGCTGGAGCACGGCGATCCAGTCGCCTCACTCACGGGGATCGCCCCCCAACTGGCCACGCTGGAAATGCTGCTGTACCCCGGGGTCGCCACGGTCATCGAGAACGCGGCCCTGTTGAGCGCCGGCGCCATCGAGATCCTTCCCATGGAAAGCCCTCTGACCCTGCTGGTCTGGGGGCCCGGGCGGGCGGTTCCCGTCCGCATCGAGAGCCTCACCATCACCGAACAGGCTTTCTCACCGGCGCTGTTCCCCACCAGAGCTTCGGTCGAACTGTCCGCGCAGGTGCTCACTTACAACGACCTGCCGGCCGGCGACCCGGGCTATGCCCTCTTCCTGGTGCACCATGTGCTGAAGGAGACGATGGCTGTGGTGGCCGGCGTGTCGGGTGCGGCCGCCGCGGTCTCGGCCGGGCTCTGAGATGGCCTCCGGAATCAGCCGGTACGACGGTACCGGGATCGCGACCACCACCGTCCGCGAGGCGGACGGTGGTGAACGCCGGGTGCGCTACCTGCGGAGGCGTGCTGCTCCCCGTCCCAGTGCCGGGCGTCCGCTCGCGGTCCACCGGGTGGCCGAGGGCGACCGGCTCGACCTGGTCACCCACCGCTACCTCGGGGACCCCCTCGCCTTCTGGATGATCGCCGACGCCAACGCGGCGCTGGACCCCGACGAACTGGTGGGCCCGCAGGCCGTCGGAACTCTCCTGGCGATCCCGGCACCGGGAGGGTGACCACGTGCCCAAGCCCAGCCTGCGGCTCGCCGTGCTCGCCGGGGCGACCATTCCGACGCCGCTTCCCCCCGACCTCACCTCCCGCCTCCTCTCGGTGCGCGTCAGGGAGAACGACCAGGACCGGTCCGTGTTCACCCTCACGTTCGACGCCGGGCGCTCGGGCCCGCTCGCCGTCCGGGACACACCCGTGCTGAGAGCCCCTCTCGAGCCCTTCGCCCGGGTGACCGTCGTTCTCACCTTCGGAGCGCTGCCCCGCGTCCTGATCGACGGAGTCATCACCGCTCTCGAACTCGTCCCCGGCGCTCCCTCGGGAACCGCCGTTCTGACGGTCACGGGAGAGGACGTCTCCTACCTGCTCGATCGTGTGGAGGTGGATGCGGAGCACCCCGCGCTCGATGACTTCGCCCAGGTGACCAAGATTCTCGGCCCCTACGCGGCCCGCCGGATTCTGCCGATGATCACCCCTCCCAAGGACATGGATCCCCCACTCCCGATCGAACGGATCCCCACCCAGAACGGCACCGATCTCGCCCACCTCCGCGAGCTGGCCCGCAGGCACGGCTATGTCTGCTACGCGATCCCCGGCCCGGCGGTCGGTGTCAGCGCCTTGTACTGGGGCCCTCCGGTACGGGCCGGCGCACCTCAGCCCGCCCTCTCGGTGGATCTCGGAGCCGACACCAACGTCCGCTCGATGCGCTTTCGCACCGACGCCCTCGCGCCGCTCCTCGTCGAAGGAGATCTCCAGGACCCTCGCACCGGTGTGCAGCTGCCGCTGAACACCGTCGGCAGCTCGCGCCAGCCACTCGCGTCGCTGCCCCTGTGGGCGCGCCATCAGGGCGACATCCGCCGACGGCGCAGGGCGCGGGACAGCGGTACGGGGACCATCGGCGCGTTCGCACGCGGCCAGGCGCAGGTGGACCACAGTGCCGATGCCGTGGTCGCGGAGGGCGAGGCCGACGGCGCGCGCTACGGCACCGTCCTGCGCCCCCGGGAGCTGGTCGGTGTCCGAGGCGCCGGCTGGTCCCACGACGGGCTCTGGTACGTGCGACAGGTGGAACACGAACTGGCGCCGGGTTCCTACACCCAGCGCTTCACTCTGGCGCGCGACGGCCACGGGTCGACGGTGCCGGTGGTGCCGCCGTGAAGGGGCGGCTGTGCCCGAGCGACGACTGGAGGCTACGCGCTTGACCACGTTCTACGGAAAGTACCGCGGGAAGGTCACCAGCAACACCGATCCCCTGATGCGGGGCCGGGTGCAGGTCAGCGTGCCCGCCGTGCTGGGCAAGGGCCGGCTGTCCTGGGCGGAGCCCTGCGTCCCGTACGCCGGCCGCGGGGTCGGCCTCTTCGCCGTCCCGCCGGAGGGGGCCAACGTGTGGGTCGAGTTCGAGGCGGGAAACCCTGATCACCCCATCCTCGGGGGGTGTTTCTGGGGCACCGGCGAGGCGCCGGCCTCCCCTGCGGTTCCTCATGTCAAGATGTGGAAGACGGACGCCGTGACGATCACTCTCAGCGACATCCCCGGGAGTGGCGGCCTGACCATCGATGTCGGCCCACCGGTCTCCGCACTGCCCATGAAGATCTCCTGCACCACCGCCGGCATCGAGCTCTCCATCGGCGCCTCCAGCGTGAAGCTGAGCGCCGCCAGCGTGTCGGTGAACAAAGGCGCCCTGGAGGTGACGTAGTGCCCGGTTTCCTCGCGCACCAGGGCGCGACCACCCTGTGCATGCATCTCGGTCAGGCACAGCCGGTCGCTCCCAACCCGCGAGTCACCGTCAGCGGGCAGGCGACCGTCGTCCTCGGCGTACCGTGGCTGATTGCCGGATGCGCGCCCCAGCCGCCCGGCAATCCGCCATGCGTCACCGCCCAGTGGACGACCGGCACCACCAGGGTCAGGTCCGTCGGCATGCCGCTGGTCCTCCAGGGCGGCACGGCCGTGTGCGTACCGACCGGCGGTCCGCTGACGGTCGCGGCCGTGCAGGTTCGGGTGCGGGGGATCTGATGCACTTCGGGTTCCCCCTGCGCTTGGACGCGCGCGGACGGCTGGCGGCCGTCGACGACGACGAATACCTCCGCGGTCTGGTCGAGATGCTCCTGTTCACCCGGCCCGGCGAGCGGGTCAACCGCCCCGAGTTCGGCAGTGGCCTGGACCGACTGGTCTTCTCGCCGGGGGGTGACGAGCTTGCCGGGGCGACACAGGCTCTGGTCCACGCGGCGCTGCAGCAGTGGCTCGGCGACCTGCTGAGGGTGGATGAGGTCCGCGTCGAGGCGGTGGATACGGTCCTCACCGTCACGGTCCGCTACACCCGGCCGGACGGGCCGGCCACCGGGCCCCGCGTGCTGCGGCTGACCGGCCGGGGCGCACAATGAGCGGTCAAGGCCCCACGGCGGCAACGGACCCGCCTGATGACGGCACGATCCGGGGAATCGACCTGGATCGCAGACGCGCGTTGGTCACCTCCGTCGAACCGGATCTCGACGGAATCGATTTCATCGAGGTGCTCTCCAACCGCGCGGGTACGCCCGGACACGTCCCCGGCGCCCCGCAGGAGTGCACCCTTGCCGTCCATCTGCTGCGCGGTCCGGTGGCGGACGGTCTGGGTGCGGGACCCGGTGATGAGCGAGTCGTCATCCTCGGCGGCGTCCGTACCGACCCACACGTCAATCCGGTCCACGTCCTCTGGGCCTACCCCGCCATCGCCCTGGTCGGTGACGCGGAGCGTCCGCCGGCCGTCCTCGACGCCCGGGTGACCCAATCGGATCGTGATCTGGTCGCCGCCGGGGTGCCTGCGGCGATCCGGTCCAGAGTGCTCGTCGTCAGGACGGCGGCTCCGGGCGATCGATCGACGTATGTGCTGCGTCTGCACGGCACCACCGGCCGGAGCGCCCCCGCCGGGTTCGACGGGCCGCTGGCGCAGGCCGCCTTCCGCTTCGACGTGGACTGCCCTTCGGATCTGGACTGTCGGCAACGCGCGACGTCACCCCCACCGGAGGTCGCCTCCCCGGTCCAGGACTACCTCGCCCGGGACTACGAAGCGCTGCGCACCCGGTTGCTCGACCGCATGGCCGTCCTGCTCCCTGAGTGGACCGACCGTTCAGCCGCCGATGTCGGGGTCACCCTGATCGAGCTCTTCGCCTACATCGGCGACAGACTCGCCTACCGGCAGGACTCGATCGCGCAGGAGGCCCATCTCGGCACGGCGCGTCTCAGGACCTCGGCGCGTCGGCACGCCCGACTGCTCGACCACCGCGTCCACGAAGGGTGCTCGGCACGCGCCTGGCTCGCGTTCACCACAACGGCGGACATGTCGCTGCCTGCCGGCACGGCGGTGAGCGGAGCCGGGATGGTGCCCGGCCAGGACAAGCCCTCCGTGGACGACGTGGTGCAGTCCGGTGCGGTCGTGTTCGAGACCTGTCATCCGGTCCCCCTCGCGCGAGCTCGCAACCGCCTGGCCCTGCACGCATGGGGAGACGCCGACCAGGTGCTCGCCGTGGGCACCACTTCGGCCTTCATCTCGGTCCCACGTGCTCTGGATCCTGCCCTGAAGGCCGGCGACGTGCTGGTACTGGCCGAACTCGGCCCCACGGGAATGCTCGGGGACGGCGATCCGGCCCGCCGCTGCGCGGTACGCCTCGACCGGGACCCGGTCGAGCGCACGGATTCCCTGACGCCCTCTCGGCGGGTGCTGGAGCTGCACTGGCACCGCGATGACGCCTTGCGCACGCCGCTGACCATCTCGCAGCCCGGCACCGGCGGGGCAAGGACCGCAGCGGTGGCGCTTGCCAACATCGCGCTCGCGGACCACGGAATCTCGATCCACGGCGACGCCCCCGACCCCGCGCAGGTACCCGAGGACGGCAGGTACCGGCCGTACCTGCGGCGGACCAGTCTTGCCTGGACGGTGCCTGCCGACGCCGCTCCCGTCGAAGGGCTGTCGCCCGACTCCCCTGGCTGGCAGAGCGCCACCGACGCCCTGCGCCCCGACCCCCGACGTGCGGTCGCCCAGTTGGAGCTCGACGACGGTGCTCGCCGCTGGCTGCCGCGCAACGATCTCCTGGGCAGTACGGGGACCGCACCCCACATGGTCGTCGAGACGGAAGAGAACGGGTCGAGCAGGCTGCGCTTCGGCGACGGCATCAGCGGGCGGCGGCCCACACCCGGGTCGAGCATGACGGTGCGCTATCGCATCGGCGGCGGCTCGCACGGCAATGTCGGCGTCGACACCCTGAATGCGATTCTGCACCTTCCGTCCGGCGGTTCCCTCGACGGCGTAGCCGTCACCAACCCGCTGCCTGCCGCCGGCGGAGTCGACCCCCAGCCGTCGGCAGAGGTACGCGAGCTGGCCCCGCGCGCCTTCCACGGTCGAACGCAGGCGGTCACCCCCGAGGACTACGCCCGGATCGCCGTCGCGGACAGCGCGGTGCGCCAAGCGGTGGCCCGTCCCCGATGGACCGGCTCCTGGTACGCGCTGCAGGTGGCCGTGGATCCCGTCGTGGCGGCGGACTTCGAGCTCCCCGACCGGCTGGCGGCGCTGATGGAGCTCCGGCGGACCGCGGGTGTCGATGTCGAATTCAGGCAGACGTCCGCCGTACCGCTGGACATCGCCCTCGTCTGTTGCCTGCACGAGAGGACGCTGCGCTCGGAGGCTGAACGGCAGGTACGCGACATGCTGTCCGCGTCGGTTCTTTCGGACGGACGCCGAGGATTCTTCCACCCGGACCGTCTCACCCTGGGGGCTTCCGTCTTCCTGAGCGACCTGATCGCCCACGCGATGTCCGTCCCCGGCGTACTCCATGTCGAAGTCGAGCGGTTCTGCCGCGTCGGAGCCGGAGCCCAGGAGAACCAGGCATCCCTGGCCCGCGGACGTCTCGATGCATCTCCTCGGGAGAGTTTCCGCTGCGCGAGCGACCCGAGGCGGCCGGAGGCCGGCCGTGTGGAGCTCACCATGAGAGGTGGGGCATGACCGCTTCGACCGATCCGGAGAACCGAGCCGAGCCGGAGCAGCAGCGTGCGCCCCGTACCCGCTCCATGGCCTACGGCCGGTCCTTGGCCAGGATGCGTGCGGCGCTGGCGGATCCGGCGCATCCGCTCGGCGTGCGCGCGCTGGCCCGCCGCCCGGTGGACGAGCCGGCGATCGCTCTCCTCGACAGCTGGGCCATCGTCACGGACATCGTGTCCTTCTACACGGAACGCCTGACGCAGGAGGGGTTCCTGGGCACGGCGACCGAGCTGGAGTCGGTGCGGGAACTGGTGCGGACCCTTGGATACGAGCTGCGACCTGGCATCGCGGCCCAGGCCGACCTTGCCTTCTCCGTCGAGGACACGGTGGCGTCGCCGGAGACGGTCACCGTTCCACGTGGCACGCCGGTGCAGAGCATCCCGGGCCAGGACCAGACCCCTCAGGTCTTCGAGACCGAGACGGATCTGGAGGCCAGGGCCGCGTGGAACGCGATCCCGGCCGTCGCCACGAGTACACAGCGGCTGGATGCGGACGTGAACGGGATCTGGCTCACCGGCGTGGACTCCGGAATCCGCCCGGGCGACTCGCTCATCGTCGTCGACGGAGGGCTCGCTACGGGCGCGGCGTGGGCGTTCCTCGTCGTGACCGGCGTCGCGGTGGAACCCGACGGGCGTACGGGATGGACGCTCTTGACGGTGCGACGCCCGGGGGGAACCGACGACCCCGACCACGGGCCGATCGTCAGCAAGGGCGCACATGTGTACGGTTTCGCCGAGCGCGCCAACATGTTCGGCTGGAACGCTCAGGCCACACCGTCGTCCGCGTCCTCCGTGACGACCGCTCCGCGGGAGCCCGGGGGGAGGCCCCAGGAAGCCACCCCACAACGTTCCTTGGAACTCGACGGCGACCACCCGCGCCTGCTCCCCGACTCCTGGCTGGTCATGGAGTCGGACGACGAACGCCGGCTGTACCGTGCCCTGGCGGTCACCCCGTCCGGCAACACGCACAGCGGCTTCAGCGCTCGGACCACCAAGGTGAGCACGGACCGGACACTCCCGGGGGATTTCGTCCCACCCAGCACTCTGGTGCACTGCCAGTCCGTGCAGTTGCCCGCGGAACGCCGCCCGCGCTCGGCTCCCGTGGCCGGCCGCAAGCTGGAACTCGCGGTGACCGAACCGTTGTTGCCGGTAGGGCGCGTCGTGGTGGTCCAAGGCACGGATGTGCGCAGCGGCGCTCTCCAGGCCGAGCGAGCCCAGGTCGCAGCCCGCACCGTCGATGGCGCGGGCACCGTCATGACCGTCACCCTGGACCGGGAACTCGAGCATTCCTACCACCCCGACACCGTCGCCGTCCTGGGCAATGTCGTGACGGCCACCCACGGAGAGACCGTGAGCCACGTCCTCGGCAGCGGCGACGGGGCACAGCAGTTCACCGCGGTGTCCATCTGGCGCCAGCCTCTGACGTACGTCAGAGGCGTCGCGGGGGCCGCCACGAGCACGCTGGCGATCCGGGTGGACGGCGAGCTGTGGCACGAGGTCGCCTCCCTCCACGAGGCCGGACCGAACGACCGGGTCTTCGTGGTCCGCAACGCGGAGGGCGGCACGGCGACCGCCATCTTCGGGGACGGCGTGCACGGTGCACGGCTGCCGACCGGTACCGAGAACGTCACGGCGACCTACCGGGTGGGGAACGGAGCCGACGGGGCGGTCTCGGCAGGTCGACTCACCCTGCTTCCACGCCGCCCGCTGGGCATCTCGGCAGTGGCCAACCCGGTGGCCTCGCACGACTGGGCATCCGCGGAGAACCTGGCTGACGCACGTTCCGGTGCTCCCCGCCGCACCCGCACCCTCGATCGAGTCGTGTCGGTGAACGACTACGAGGACTTCGCACGAGGGTTCGCCGGCGTCGGTGCCGCACAGGCGGACACGGTGTGGGACGGCAGCCGGCGGACCATCGTCCTCTCCCTGGTCGGCAGCGAGGGCCGACGTGCCGGAGACGGGTTGCTGGCCGACCTCGGCGCTGCGATCGCGAGCGCCCGCCCTCCCGGCGGCTCCTTCCGTGTGATGCGTGCCGCCGTCCTCTGGTTCGGTGTCCGTATCGAGGTACTGCACGACCCCGCCTACGAGTGGACGACAGTGAGAGAGGCCGTCGCCACGGCCCTCGATCTCCGTTTCGCACCGGCTCGCCAGGCCTTCGGCGCACCCGTGACGACTTCCGCCGTGCTGATGGTCGTGAAGGCCGTCGCCGGCGTCGCCGCCTGCAGCATGCCACGGCTCGTACGGCTGCCGGCTCCGCCTGCCTCCTCCGAGGCGAGCCCGTACCTTCCTCCTGACACACAGGCCGAGCAGGTTCTCGCGTCCTCGCCCGCGCACTGGGAGGCGGGCGAGGTACGGCCCGCACAGTTCCCGGCTCTGGCCGCCGGTGCGGTGGAGATCGCGGTGATGGCTCCGTGAGCATGGCGAAGACACCGCACGGTGGCGATCCGGACCGCCTGTTGTCACTGCTGCCCGCCCACCTGCGCACGCGTGACGAGCAATCAGGAGGAGCGCTCCGGGCGTTGCTCTCCGCCGTCGCGGGCGAGCTGGAACTGCTGGAACAGAACCTGGTCGACCTGTACGACGGATGGTTCGTGGAGACCTGCGACGAAGAACTCCTCCCCTATGTCGGCGACCTGATCGGCATGGCGGAAGCTCTCCCCCACCTCGGCGAGGGGACCAGTTGGCGACCCCTGGTCGCGAACACGATCTCGTACCGGCGCCGCAAGGGGACGGTCGCCGTGCTGGAGCAAGTGGCGAGAGAGGTCACCGGCTGGCAGGCGCGCGCCGTCGAGTACTTCCGGCTGCTGGCCACCACGGCTCACGTCAACCATCCCCGCTGCGACAGGCCCGCCGCGGCCTCACTCCGGCAGTCGGACCGTCTCGACCGGACCGGGGGCGGATACGACCTGCGGACCGACCGCGCGAACCCGCCGCCCGAGGTACACGACCTGACCCATGGCGCCTTCGAGCCGCTGGCACGCAGCGTGGACGTGCGGCGCATCGGTACGGGCCGTGGCCGGTACGGCATCACCCACGTGGGGATCTTTCTCTTCCCCCTGCACAGCTGTCCGGTGGGAACCGCCGATGCCGTCGACCGCTGGCCGCAGGCCCGCGGCACCGACGGGGGCTGGACCTTCGACCCGCTCGGCAGACCGACCCCCCTGTTCTCCGCCACGCCGCACGAAAGGGGTGCCCAGGAACGCCTCGCTTCCGAGGACGAGCTGCCCGTTCCCCTTCGCCCGCGCAGACTGCGGGCACTGCTGGAGGAGGCTCGCCGCGGAGCGCTGGACCCACGCCATCTGCCCCTCGGCGTCCGGATCGGCCGTGACGGCGTTCCGCTGCCACCCGAGCGACTGCGCGTGTCCGGCCTGGAAGGCCTTGAGCCCGGAAGGGGTGACCAGGTGTGCGTGGACGCGGCGACGGGCCGACTGGCGGTCTACCGTGACGGAGAACCGCTGGAGTCGGCCGAGGTCTTCGTCCGGTACCACTACGGCCGGCTGGGCGAGATGGGGGCCGGCTCCTACGACCGCTCCGAGGGACTGCACCGTGCGCTGGCAGCCGACGGATACGGCAACGAAGGCATCGTCCGACGCATCGATGTCCGCTCGAACCCCGGTTCCCCGCCGCCTGCCGACTCCTCCTCGCTCGCGGAGGCCCTCGCCACCGTCGAGGGAACCCGGCCGCCCGACGATTCCCGGCCGGAACACACCCTGGTCGTCGCGATCGGCGACAGCGCATCCCACGGAGGCGACCTGTCGGTGGCCATCCCGAAGGACACGCGCCTCGTGCTGGTCGCAGCCTCCGCACCGCACCGCGTGCCCGCCTCGGATTCCGCAGGACTCAGCATCGGCACAGCCTGCGTCACCGATGGTCTGCGGCCCCATCTGCACGGCTCGCTCACCGTCACGGGCGGCCCTGGCAGCAGCCTCGTGCTCGACGGAATCACGATCGAGGGCGACGTGACCGTGTCGGCGGGGAACCTCGCGCGGTTGACCGTCTCCCACTGCACGGTGGCCGGCAGGGTGACCGTCTCTCGGGACGCCCCGCACGCGCCGGCCGGGACCGACAGCGCCCTCCGGGTCAGCCTGTTCCGCAGTGTGGTGAAAGCTGTCGCACTCCCCCGCAGCGCCCCCACTCTCATGATCAGCGACTCCATCGTCGACGCGGTCTCCGTCGGGCCGGCCGTCTCGGCGCCGGGCGCACACCTGTCGATCAGCGGAAGCACGGTGCGCGGCGACATCCAGGTCCGCAGCATCGACGCCGACAGCGCGCTGCTCGACGGCCTGCTCCTGGCTGAGAACCGGCAGGCAGGCTGTCTGCGCTACAGCTACCTCCGTCCCGGCTCCCGAGCGCCCCGGCGCTTCCGCTGCGTACCGGCGAACGCTGCCGACTCGGACCTCGCCCCGGTGTACGCCTCGGAGGAGCCGGGTTCACCGCTCTACCTCTCCCTGGCGCACTCCTGTCCCGCCGCGATCGGCGAGGGCGGAGAGGACGGTACGGAGATGGGCGCGCACCACCACCTTCACAGGCCTCAGCGCCGGGACGCCCTCCGTCGGCATCTCGCGCCCTATGTACCGGCTGAACTGGAATTCAGAATCATCGGGAGCTGAGAAGCATGCAAGGCGACTTCAGCCGCTGGACCTTCGCACCTCAGGAGGCGTACCGCTCGGTCCTCCTCCAACAGGGGCGGGTCCTGCTGGATGCCGACTGGAACGAGCACGCCGCCATCACCGCCCATCACGACGAGGTCCGCACCACGGACCTCGTCGGACCGAGCGGCGGCCCCCTCTCGGGGGCCGGCTTCGCCATCGTCGACGCCGAAGGGGAACGACCGCGGGCGACGCTCTGGGAGGACCTGCGGATCACGCAGGGCCGCTACTACGTCGAAGGCATGGTCGTCGAGGCCCCCTCCGCTCCGAAGCCGGGCGGAAGCGACGAGGCGGCACCCTTCGTCGGGTGGCCTCTGGATCACCAGCCCCACGTGCGGGCGATCGCCGACGACGTGCCCTTCCCCGACCCGGGGGAGAACGGCCGCTATGTGGCCCTGCTCGACGTGTGGACCCATCTGGTCACCGCGGACGAGCAGCCCGCCCTGCTGGAACCCGCCCTGGGCGGTCCCGACACCACCAATCGTGCGCAGACGGTGTGGCAGGTACGCCTCCAGGAGCTGCCCGAGGGAACCGCCCACGAAGCCCTGCACGAGCACGGCCATTTCAGGGCAACCCCCCGGACGATGGCGGCAGCACTGCGGCAGGCGCCCAGAGACCTCGACCCGTGCCAGGTCAACCCCGCCTCCGGCGGCTATCTCGGACTGGAGAACCAGCTCTACCGGGTGCAGATCCACGAGTCGGGGGCGACCCCCACGTTCCTCTGGTCGCGGGAGAACGGCAGTGTCGTCGCCGCACTCACCGCCATTGCCGACGGCGCGGACTCCGACGCGGACGACATGACCGTTCTGACCCTGGACAGGGAGGGCCGCGACGAGGAACTGTCCATCAGGAAGGACAACATCGTCGAAGTCACGAGCGTCGACCTCCAGATGCGCCGCCAACCCGGGTTCCTGGCCACCGCGGGCGCGCCCCAGGGGCTCCTGCTCCCCGTACGCTGGACCGGTCCGGCCCCCGCGTCCCTCGCCGCACTCGGCCGAACACCCCTGGTCCGCCGCTGGGAGGGGATTCTGCCGGTGGGCGAACAGCTCCAGGACCTCGAAGACGGCATCCAGGTGCGCTTCCCCGGCGGCGGGACGCTCAGCAGCGGCGATCACTGGCTGATCCCGGCTCGCACCACCCGCCAGGTGTACGGGCAGAGCACGCGCGCCGGAAGCATCGACTGGCCGGAGGGAGACGGGCAGGGCGCGCCCAGGATTCCCCACGGCCCGCTGCCCCGCACCACGCCTCTGGCCGTCCTCACCAGGGAGGACACCGGGTGGAGCCTGGAATCCGACTGTCGGCGTCTGTTTCCGGCCCTGACGGCGATGACCACGCTGGACCTGGCGGGCGGCGACGGTCAACAGGCGCTCCCGGGAACGCCGCTGCCCCAGGCCGTACGTGTGATCGCCCGCAACGGCGGACTTCCTCTCTCGGGGCTGGTCCGGTTTTCGACACAGGGCGGACGACTCACCGGCAGCGAAGGCGTCGACGGAGAGGACGTCGACGAACCGACTGGTTCGGGCGGGGTCGCGGAGGTCACATGGACCCTGGATCCCCACGGCCCGCCGACCCAGATGCTGTGGGCGACACTGCTCGACCATCAGGGGGCACCGACCGGTGCGCCCCTCGTGGTGACCGCCGGTCTCAGCACCGCCTCGCAGGTCGCATGGGTACCGCCGTCCGATTGCGGGGGCCTCCCGCAGCCGCCGACGGTCCAGAACGCCCTCCACAGGCTCGCGACCCGGCGTGAACTGCGGTTGCTCGGAGGGGACGGCCAGCATCTCGGTCCGCAGGACATTGTTCTGCCCCGGGCTGTGCGGGCCGTGGTGGACAGTGGCTGCGGGCCCGTCGAAGGCGCGGTCGTCGTCGCGACGGGGACCAACGGCGCTCGGGTGGCCAAGGCCGACGACGGACCACCCCCCGCGACGCTTCCCGCGGACAGCACGGAGACCGATGACGACACGACGGGTGAGAAAGGCACGGTCGCCTTCTGGTGGCAGCCGGCTCCAGGGGCCGACAGTGACACGCTGCAGCTCCAGCTGAGTGATGGCACGGGGACACCGCTGACCGTCACTGCTCAGAAGATCTCGGAACGGGCGGACGCCTCCCAGGTTGCCTGGATCCCGCCGTCGCAGTGCGATCTCCAGAACCCGACGGTCAAAGATGCGCTCGACCTGTTGGCGAAACGGAGTCAGCTCCGTGTGATCGAGGGAGACGGACAACTCCCCGGGCTGCTGCCCGTGCCACTCCTCAAGCCGGTACGAGCCGTCCTGGAAAACCTCTGCGGACCTGTTCCGAATGTCAAGGTGATCGCGACCGCCAGCAGCAGGGCACTGGTGGCAAGGAAGACCGGTTCCACACCGCCGAACCCCTTTCCCGAGGTCCACGAGACGGATGCCACGACTGACGGGAACGGAGTGGTGGCGTTCTGGTGGCAGCCTGCGGCGGGGGCGGCCGGTGACACCTTGAAGCTGCGGCTGGCCGACGAGTCCGGGACCCCGGTGACCGTTACCTCGGCAGCCCGGACAGGCGTGCACATCACAGTACTGAAGCTGAACAATGCTGCCTTCCCCATGGACGGCAACGTCTCGATCGCCCAGCTGATCGGTGGAATCACCGCCGTACTGGATGGCGACATCGACACGCGCAGCATCAACGGCAACGTGTGCCGTGTCCTGTTGGACCTGCCATGGGCACTCGGCAACGAATCGCCGTGGTCGGAAGACAACGCGTTCGCGCAGGCGGGTTACACGACAATCGCGCTCCCGACTGCCCCCTTGGATGCCGACGCACTCGCGAACAAGAGAGCTGTCACCTGGAAGCCGGACGCCACAACCCGAGGCTGGCTCGAAAAAGTGAAGATCAAGTTGCAGCAACTGGGAGAAGCATCAGCGCTGAAGAGGCAGATCATCGGACGCTTCGTCATCGAAGGCTCCCCGATCGTGGCTGCCGACGGCACCTGCCTCAACTGCCACGCTCCCTATGAAATGGTCAACGACAAGCCCCGAATGCACCTGCCCACCGACGACGCAGTCATCGGCGGGCAGTTCGTCAGGTGGTTCGAGCTCCGCGCCCAGTAGGTTGACCGCCGCACCTCACGCGTCACACCGACGCTCCGCCGGCGACTGGGGACCGGCCGGACTTGGCCAGTTCCCATCGCGTGGCCGCCCGCACATGCTCGATCGTGACCGGGCTGTCGGCGGCGGCAGCGAGGTACGCGGCCGAGAGTGCCACAGCCGCGATGGCGCCGCCCGTCAGATCCATGGCTGCCAGGCTGGGCAGGTCGAGGCCGTCGAGCGGGGTGTCCGGGGGAAATGCCTTGCGCCACAATGCTTCTCGCATCGCCGGATCGGGATGCGGGAAGTTCACCACGGTGCGCAGCCGCCGCGTGAACGCCTGGTCCATGGCAGATCGGGCGTTCGTGGTGAGAATCGCCAGCCCGCGGAACGTCTCCAGGCGCTGCAGCAGGTAGCCGATCTCAAGGTTGGCGTAGCGGTCGTGGCTGTCGCGGGTCTCGGTGCGCTTGCCGAAAAGGGCGTCGGCCTCGTCGAAGAGAAGCACGGCAGCGCTGTCCTCGGCCGCATCGAACACCCTGCTCAGGTTCTTCTCGGTCTCGCCGATGTACTTGTCGACGACCTGGCTCAGGTCGATGTGCACCAGGTCGAGTTCCAGGTCGCCCGCCAAGACCTCGGCTGCGAGGGTCTTCCCGGTCCCGCTCGGACCACTGAACAGTGCGGTCGTTCCCAGGCCCCGTGCCGAACGGCCGGCGAAGCCCCAATCGTCCAGGACGGTGGTGCGGTGGCGGATCGAGGCAGCCAGAGCCCGCAACTGCGCCGACTGGCCGGGAGGCAGCACCAAGTCTCCCCAAGTGGCTCTGGGGTGGTGGACCTTGGCCAGACCGCCGAAGGACGGGCGCGCCCTCTCTCGGCATGCCTGCCACAGAGAGACCCCTGAAGCGACGTCCCGCGCTGCGGCCTCCGCAGCGTCCAGGGGGAGGTCGAAGATCCCTGCTGTGCCGTCCGCGTCCGCCACGGGTGCACCGGCCCGGTCCAGCGCGGACCGCAACAGCTCGCGGCGGTCGGCCGGTGCCAGCCGTTCGAGCCTGACGCTGGCCAGACCGTGCCCGAGAGCAGGTGTTCCTTCGTCGGCGAGCAGGGCGATGGGCGCGTCGAAGGCCGTGGCCAGACGGGCGATGGCGTCGCAATCCGCGCGGGCGGCGTACTCCAGATCGACGGCCCAGGCACAGGTGCCCAGGACTGTCTCGCGCTCCATCAGGCGCATGGTCCGCCGGCGCTCGCCGACGCTGTTCGCCAGGTCGGAGGCAGTGACCAGCAACAGCCGCAGTCCCTGGGACCAGGCTGCCGTCGCGGTGACCGTGCGGAGGTTCGCCCCCTGCGGGCCGGAGACCACCACGGCCTGTCGGCGGCTCAAGGCCTGGGCGATCGCTTCAGCAGCGTGCCGCATCGGTGTGGGCAACTGTGGGTGGGCCGACACGGGCCGCGACACAGCGGCCAGTTCGGCATCCAGCCGGCCGGCGCCCGCAAGGTGGTGGAGTACGCGTTCATCCACGGCCAAGGGACTGCGGGTCAGCGACGACGGGTCGAGCAGCCGTACCAAGTCCCAGTGCCGCAGTGGTGCGGAGGGGGTCAGTGCGCTCCAGTGGGGCTCCGGCAGCACGGAGAGGGCAGCGCTGAAGGACAGGTGGGGCGAACCGCAGGCCGTCAGGAGTTCACCGGCGACCTCTCGGATGAACTCGGGCCCGGCGGCGAGCAGCAGGAGCGACCGCTCGAAACGGGTCAGTCCGAAGCCGCGCGACACCTGATCGAGGGCACTCTCGCCGGAGAGGCGGAGTCGCGACTCGGACAGGGCTTCCTCCGCCTCACCGCGGTCGGCCTCGGTGGAGTCAGGACGCAGGAGCATCCGGAGGACACCTAGTTCGGCGACCAGATGGTCGCGGTTGGCCTCTTCCCACCCGGTGGCGGAGCCCGGCCCGCTCATGGCGGGGGAAGTGCGACCGTGGGTGCCCCGTAGACGCCGCACACCAGTTCCGGAAGGCTGGTCACGCCGTCCACCTGGATGCGGACCAGCCACTTGCCGTCGGGGACATCCCGGCGAGGTACCCGAACCGACGGCTGCGGCAGCGTCCCGGCCGTGACCGGCGGCAGCACGAAGTCCACCTTGTCGGGTAGAGCATCGGCATGCGCCACGTCCCGGGAGAACGAGACGGTGGCACGCTGTCCGGCGAACAGGGGTGGGTTCAGTTCCAGAACGATGTCGGAGTCACCGACGTTCACCCGCGTGACGGTCGGTCGGACGGTGACGGGCAGGGCATTGGACGTTGCCACGACTCTGATCGGCTGCGGTCCGTCCGGCGACATGTGGAGCACCTGGACGGGGTGCAACCCCGCCGGCACTCTTCCGTCGACCGCCACGGTGAGCAGCGAGGCCGTGGCTCCCGGGAGCGGCTCGAGCCCGACCGGTCCCAGCCGCACCCGGTTCTTCCGGCTCAGCAGGTGTTCCCCGCGCAGGTGCAGTGGGGAGTCCGCCCCCGCCGCCTCCCCCATGTCAGCGGAAACCAGCCGAGGAGCGGGCGTGGTGGAGAGGCTGAAAGCACGCTCTCGCACCGGCAGCGCGGCCCGCGGGACGGCCGGCGACTCGAGCAGCACCACGGCGGCCGTGTAGGTCACGGACAGTTGGTAAGGGGTCTGCGGGAAGACCGACCAGAGCTTGGACAGGTCGTCCAGGGACAGAGCGGTGGGAGAGAGTCTGACCGGCTCGATCTGATGGGCGAGATCCGACTCGGTCAGGAAGCCGGTGTCCTCGGAGCCGGAGTATTCCTCCACGGCGGCGGCGACGACCTCCGAGCTCAGGACGGGGGTGACGGAGAGCGCTGTGAGGGCCCTTCCCAGCAGCCGTTGCCCCTCCAACGCGGCGTCTCTGCCGTAGCAGGTGATCAGGTAGTGCAGGTCAAGGGCGCACCGTGGGCGTTCGAGGAAGGCGGCGTCGTCGTCGCGCGTCGGCAGGGCCGCCAGGTTCCACGCCGGATTGGGCGTCACGAGGTACAGGAAGACGTTGATACCCGTCGACTGCACGAGATCGGGAGTGCCGAGCTGATCCGGCCTCAAGGTCGTCACCTGGGCGTACCCGACAGGCCCGAGTCGCACGGGCTGCAGAGCGCGGTCGAGGACATAGCGCAGTGCCGAGGTCGCGGCAGCGATGGCCAGGTGGTTGCTCACCGGTCCTCCCTGCGCCTCGTCAGATAGGCGTCGAGGTCCACGCGCGGCAGGGGACGACGGGTGGGCGTACTCGGCGGTGCGGGCTCATGCCGCACCACTTCGATCCGCTCGATGTGCACGTGCACGGCCGGTGCGACGTCCTCCGGCCCGTCACCGGTGCCGGAGAGCGTCGTATGGGACTCCCCCACCGTCACGGTCGCCCGGTTACGGGACGGTGTCGCCGCGGGCCCAGGATCGTCGGACGCTCTCACCTGGGTGTGATCACTCGACGGGACCACCCCTCTGTCGGCGAGCGTCGGCACCACATGGTCACGCACGAGGTCCATGGCGCTGGGAAGCGCTCTCGCCGCCCCCGCAGTGCGAGCTGGTGGTCTCTCCGGCTTCCGTCCGACGGACGGGGCAGGCTGGACAGGCGGGACGGACGGGGTGGAGTCGGGCTGAAGGCGGGCAGAAACGCCGGGAGTTCCTGCCGTGGGCGGCGCCGCCTTCGAGGCCGCAGAGGGGGAATCGGGCGTGTGCGGAGGACTCCTCCGCTCTCCCGGCGCGCGGAGAGGATCCTCTCCCGAGTGTGACGTCAGCCGGGGCGACTCCATGGCCCGGCCGGTGAGGGGTCCGCCCTTCACCGAGGCACTCGCGTCTGCGGACTGCGACGCGAACGTGTCGGGCGCGACCGGCGGCGAGGCCGGCCCTTCGTCGCCGGTTGTCGGCCTCGGGCCGACGGGGCTCCCGGGACGGCTCGGTGTCGTGCCGTGGCCGGACGGCCCACTGGGCAGGTCGGCAGGTGTCTGCGTGGTGCCGACGTGACTCGGCGCGGCACCGCTCGGTGCGGCCTGCGCCGCCGACGGCGGCGCACCCGCCGACCGTTCGTACGGAACGCCCTGCCCTGGATTCGCCGGCACGGAAGACCGATCGGCAGAGCCGGAGAAGGCCCCGTCAGCAACGGAATCACCCTCCGCGTCAGCCGATGTCGACCGCTCCACCGACGGCGCCGCACTCACCGGTCCTCCGGACTCGACACCCTGCCCGGGATTCGCCGGCAACGAAGACCGATCGGTAGAGCGAGGTACGGCCTCATCAGCCACGGAAGCACGCACCGCGTCAGCCGACATGGGCTGCCCCACCGACGGCGCCGCACTCACCGGCCCCCCGGACTCGACACCCGGCCCGGGAGCCGCCGACAGGGAAGGCCGATCGGTGGTGCGAGCGGAAGTCTCGTCAAGCAGGGAGACAGGCACGGCGTCGGTCGACGGCTGACGTTGAGGCTCAGGCGCGTTCGGCTCGTACGAGAGGTCGTGCGGGGCCGGATCGGACCTGCGGGTGTAGGGATCACCGGGCGTGGCCTGGGGGGAGGGTGGCGGCTCCGCACTCGCGGGCTCTTCGTGGTCGTTGTTCGTTCGGCCGATGGGTGGTGCGCTGTCGGCGACCGGCGGGGGGTCGATGTCGATGTTCTCCCGGACTGGGGGTGGGGGCGGGTGATATGCCTGGTCAAGGGGAGGGAGGGCACCGTGTTCGTGAGATCCGCTCGGCTGCGTGGTGGGACCGGCCACGAGGTCGGGCCCTTCGCTGGAGAGCGATCGCGGATCCGCGGACGGTGAGCCGGGGAGCACGTCACCGCTCACGTGTGTACGGTCCGCGGGCGGCGTGCGGGGTGGGGCGGGCGGTTCCGGTCTCCAGGCGAGTTCGACCTCCGGCACGCCGACGGTGGGAGGGGGCGTGGCGTCGTGGGCCCCGGGGTCGTGCACTGCGGCACTGGTGGGGCCCCGGTGAGGGGACGAGGCGTCTGCGGTGGGCACGATGGTCGGCACGTGCGGGCGATGTTCGGACCTGGTGGGCGGGTCCTCACCGGTCGCAGGGGCCTGTCCCCGGTGGTGCTGTGAGGACGACGCGTGGGGTTCGGTGCCTTGAGCGGCGGTGGGCGGACTGACGCTGCCCTCGCGATCGCCGGGCCCGGCCTGCATGCCCGGCTCGGGCGGCAGCTGCACGGCACGGGCAGGTGCACTGCCCACGTCGACAGCGGCGGTAGGCGGACTGACGCTGCCCTCGCGATCGCCGGGCCCGGCCTGCATGCCCGGCTCGGGCGCCACCTGCACGGCACGGGCAGGTGCACTGCCCACGTCGACAGCGGCGGTAGGCGAACTGACGCTGCCCTCGCGATCGCCGGGCCCGGCCTGCATGCCCGGCTCGGGCGGCACCTGCACGGCACGGGCAGGTGCACTGCCCACGTCGACGGCGGCCGTCGTCGGCCCTTCGTCCGGCGTGTCGCCAGCGGGAGTGTCCACTGCCGCCGAGTCCGACGGGGAGGAGGCACGCTCCCACATGTGCTCCGCCGCAGGGACCCATGGCTCGAACCGGGAGCGTCGGCGCAGAGCCAGCCGGGGCTCTGTGCCAAGGGCCCGCTGCGCCATCCGCTCGAAGAACCCTGTCACGACTCCGCCCTCTCCAGATAGGCGTTCCTGCGCGACGTCGGCAGCGCCAGCACGTCGGCCTCGCTCCAGCCGAAGGCACGGGCGAGGACCGCCACGTCCTCCATCAGCCGGAGTGCGGCCATGTCGATCTGGTCCCAGAGCACCGCTCCGGGGTCGAGCGCAGCCGGCACCGGTCGATCACACTGCGGACACTGCATGCGCAGCATCAGCAGTGCCTGGCCTGTGAGACGTTCCGCCGCGACGTCCAGGAGCGTCTCCTCCTCCGCCGTGAGGCAGGAAGGGTCGAAGGGGGTGCCGTCGGACCGCCGCACACAGCACGACAGCAGCACGGTACGCGCCTTGTCGGGATCGGCGGTCGCGGCGATCAAGTGGCGCGTCGTCAGGGGACGGACGGTGAAGTCGCCCACCACGGCATCCTGCTCCCGGGCAGCCGGAGCAACCGTCAGATCCTCTGCGGGAGGCAGGGAGACCTGGGCGTCCATCAGCTCCCCGCAGGACTGGCAGGCGACCACTCCCGTCACCTCGCGCCCGAAGGCGACCGCGTGTGCATGGGCGGCGAGCGTGGCGCACGCGCCGACGTCGAGGTCGAGAGCGGAGTCCAAGTCCGGTGAGAGGCCGGCGAGATGGACGAAGACCGCGCTTCTGGCCGCCACGGGAGCCGACGATGCCTGCTCCCAGGCTCTCAGGAGGAGTTCCGGATCGGCGAGGCTGCGCACCATGACCTCCCTGCTTCGCGCCTGTGGTCGGCACCTGCTCTCACAGTGCGGCGGAAGTGGGCTCCGTCGGCTCGGTCACCGTGGTGTCGCGTTCCCATCCCTCGTTCTCCAGCTTGATCGACTGAATGGCCACGGCGTTGGCGTTGGCATCGAGGTCGGGCAGGGCGAGGAACTCCGACACCCAGCATCGGTACACCTTGTAGGCGAGGACCAACTGCCCCGCCTCGTTGTAGACCTCGATGATGACGTCCTTGCGGAAGTCCTTGAGGGACGTCTCGGCACCCATACCGGAGCCCCAGCTCCACACCTTGCTCGCCCACTGCTCGAAGTCCGGATCGTGGGTGACACCCCGCTCCAGCGTGACGGCGTCGTACTCGGTACGCCCAGGGGATTTCCGGCTACTGCTCGGATCACCACCGTGGCGATGCTTCACGACTTCCGTGGTTCGCTTCAGCGCGCTGACCTTGCTGATCCCGGCGACGTATCGGCCGTCCCACTTCACCCGGAACTTGAAGTTCTTGTACGGGTCGAAGCGAGTCGCATTGACGGTGAAGTCGGCCATGCTGCACCTTCCGGTGGACGAGTCATCCCGCTGCTTCGGCGGTCTTCTGCTGGATCCCGATGACGACGAACTCGGTCGGCTTGAGCGGAGCGAAGCCGACGACGATGTTGACGATTCCGCGGTCGATGTCGAATTGCGTGGTTGTCTCGGAGTCGCACGCGACGAAATAGGCCTCACGCGGAGTGCGCCCCTGGAAGGCGCCCTGTCGGAACAGGTCCTGCATGAACGCTCCCAATGAGGTGCGGATCTGACTCCACAGCCGTTCGTCATTGGGCTCGAAGACGACCCACTGGGTGCCACGGACAAGACTCTCCTCGAGGAAGAGGGCGAGCCTGCGCACGGGCACATACTTGTACTCGTCGGCGAGTGCGTCAGCGCCACGAAGGGTGCGAGCACCCCACACCACCGACCCGACCTGCGGAAACGTCCGCAAGCAGTTGATCCCCAGCGGATTGAGCTGCTCGCTCTCTCCCTCCGTCATCTGGTACGCGAGGCCGCTTGCGCCCATGACGCCGGCGTCCACGCCGGCCGGGGCCTTCCACACTCCCCGCGTCGCGTCGGTGCGCGCCATGACACCCGCTACCGCTCCGCTGGGCACGAATTCACCCATCGCCCCGTCGCGCAGAGGGTCGGCGGAGCGGAGCCGCGGCACGTACACGGCACCGTTGCGGTTCATCGGGCCGGACATGCCGAGCGTCGCCAGCCAAGCAGGGGAGTCGGCGGGCGCGGTTCCGGTCGGAGTGTCCACGAGAAGGAACGCTCTGCGCTGCTGGCACAGCCTCAGCGCCTTCGCCCACACGTCCTCGGGCAGATTGCCATCAGGCCGTGAAGGTGGCAGGCAGAGGAGGTTGAAGTCCGTCTTGACCAGCGCGTCCAAACCCTGTTCGCCGGAGTAGTCCGCCAGGTCCAGCTGATCGCCGTCCGTGCCCCACCCTGCCTCGGTCACCTTGTAGACGCCCTTCGCGGGGCGCTTGGAGGCGGACGGCATGCGCTTCACCCGGACGAACTGCGAACTGCGAAGCATCGCGTCCACCCGGCGGGGACCGTCGACCGTGGTGAGGTTGAGGAAGGTTTCGAGGACGGCAGGGGTGTCCCTGTCGTCGTCGCGGACCTCGAGGATCTTCAGTTCGAAGAGGTCCCCCGCACCGAAGTCGGCGCTGCCGCTGGCAACCTCTTCCGCGTTGCCGGACTGCGGGTGGACGACCTCGACCTGCAGCCGGTTCCCCCAACTGCCGGGCCCCGATGCCTCGAGCAGCAGGCCGTCCACGTCAAGGAACGCCGATTCGGCTCCCCCGGCGAGGCGCAGCACCCGTGCGGCGCCACCGCCGTTGAGATAGAAGTCGCGGACCGCATACGACAGGCCGCTCTCCCGCCACAGTCCGCCGAACACACGGTCGAACTGGGCCATGGAAGTGATCGTCACCGGTTCGCCCACGGGTCCGCGGGCAGCGCGGCCGACGAACGCGGTGACGGAGGTGGAGACTCCGGTGACTGCCCTGATGCCACTGGGAATCTCTGTGATGTAGACACCTGGGGCGGCAAGGGGTTCTGGCATGGATGGCTCCTTCGGCGATGCCCCCGAGCGGATCGTGCCAGCAGCACGTCACCGAGCCGTCACGGCGGCATCAAGCCCGGGCCACGTGACGAGGGTGTGACACCTGGTTGATGCCGCGGTGCGAGCCTCACCTTCCCGGTGCTGCTCAGCCGAGGACCGAGCTGGAGGCTTTGAAATGGTGAATGTGTCAGTGACCTCGTCCGTCATGATCGAGGACGGGCCCGTACTCTCCCTGGCGATGGACCTCGACCCGGAGTCGTACACGGTCGCCAGCGTGACGCTCGATGCCGGGGGCACACGCACGGTGGGTCTGTCACCGGAGAGTGGGGATCCGATTCTGCTGGCCGTAAGGGCCACCACCGAGTCCGGCAAAGCCGCCGATGTGTCGCTCGAGCCCAATCCGGACAGCTCAGGGGACACTCCCCCTCCGGACGACGGGGACGTCAGCCCTCGGCCGCTTCAGCTCAAGGTGCGGACCGTGCTGCTGATCAGCGGAGCCGAGGTCCTGCAGAGCATCGGTACGCCCAGATCCCTCGGCGTCACGAATCACGGCAGCGAGCCCGTGACCGTCGACATCCTGGCCTGCATCGACCTTCCCGACGAAGCTGACACGGAGCAGCCGACCGAGCGGCGCTGACGGAGCGGCGAACTACGACGGGACCTTGACGGCATCCGGCCCGGTGGTCTCGGTCTGAGGCCCCTTGGTGCCGCCGTTCGGCCGGTCGGCGGCCTGGAGGCCGCTGCCGTCCGTGTTCTCCTCGTCGCTCGTCAGCAGCTCCTGCAGCATCTGCATCGCTCCGCTTATGCGCAGCAGCGTCTCGCGCAGGCCCGCCTCCTGCTCGACCAGCTTCCTCAGCTGCCCCTCGCCGAGCTGGTACTCCTGCCGGAGCTCGGCGAGGCGTGACTCGAGTCGATCCCGCATGATTACCGCTCCGTTCCGGGTGAGGTGATGACTGCTTCAGGTTCTTGCGGATCCGGTTCCGCCGGCGCCTCGGCAGTTCGACGGAGCCCTCGCTCCCGCTCCGGCTTGTCCACTTCGGCGGCCATGCGGTGGGCATTGGCCCACGCGTCCTGGCGGATGCCGGTCACCTGCCACGAGACTTTGACGTTGGGCTTGTCGGTCCGGACTGTGAACCGATTGTGCTCGATCTCATCGACCACTACTGCGACCGCCAGACTTCCCACCGGCGTGAGCTGATAGCGGAATTCTCTGTCCTGGCGACGATCGCCGTTGAGCTTTTCGAAATAGCTCGGAAGCTCTACCGTCGCCTCGCCTTGGCCGTCCGTGACGATCGTTCCGTCGTAGAACGTCGTCATCTCCGGGGACTCCACGGCCGTGTGCGACAGGAACCTGTTTGCCGGGTCCTCAGGGTGGTCGATCGTGACAATCTGGGACTTTCCAGTGACCGTTCCGATCGCACGAATGTTGCCCTCGGCGTAAATGGCACTGTAGCCCTCGTACCCTTTGACGCGCAGTGTTCCGTGGATGTAGGCGGCGTTGTAGGCCTGCTTCTGCTCGATGGTCAGGCCCGGGTAGCCCCCTCTCGCCTGGACGTCTATCTGTCCACGAACGTCGATGGACGGGTAGCCCTGGTACCCCTCGACGTCCACTTTCCCCACGGCCGCCACGGCCGTGTGGCCCTGACCCACTCGAACGTCGAGTCGCCCGTTCTGGGGATTGGTCGTACCGATCCCGACGTTACCGTTGACGGTGTTCATCACCATTCCCCAGCCGACACCACCGTTACCCCAGAAGCCCACGGCGGTGTCGCTTTCCATGCCGACGAAGGCGCGGTCGGTGTTCGCGGACGCCTGACGGAACCAGATGCCCGCGGAACTGTCGCTGCCCTGACGTACCCGCATGCGTTACCAAGTCTGACGTTGCCGTTGACCGTGTCCATCGCCATTCCCCAGCCGGCACCGCCGTTGCCGTAGAAGCCCACAGTGGAGTCGCTTCCCATGCCGACGAAGGCGCGGTCGGTGCTGGAAGATGCCTGGCGGAACCAGATGCCCGCGGAGCCGTCGGTGCCCTGACGTACGCGCATGCGACGCGGGACATCGAGAGCGTCGCCGTTACCGCCCTTGCCGACGGTGATCTGATCGCTACCGGACCACAGCCGTGCCTGTCCACCCTGCGCGTACCACATCCAGCGTTCGCCCGCGCTCGGCGTTTCGACGAAAGCTCCCGAAGAGGCCGTACGGTCGGCGAAGGAGAAACCACCGGCGGATCCACCGCTGTGCACCTCGGTACCCTCCACGTGCAGAGCACGCTGAGGCGAGAGGGAGAGGGCC
>NZ_JNZO01000016.1 GCF_000717595.1 Streptomyces flavochromogenes
GGCGACCCGGCCCGAGGCCACGCTCGACGTGGTGCCCGTCAGACCGAAGCCGGCCGCACCCGCCCCCGCCTCACCGAGCCGCGGACCGTACTCCTGGGCCATCACACCGGCGAACACGCCCGCCTGGGTGCCGCGCAGGGAGTCCGGGGCGATCCCGGCCCGCTCCAGCGCCTCCCAGCAGGTTTCGAGGAAAGCGCGCTGCTGCGGGTCCATCGCCAGCGCCTCACGCGGCGAGATCCCGAACAGTTCGGCGTCGAACTCCGCCGCGCTCTTCAGGAAGCCACCGTTGCGTACGTAGGTAGTGCCCACATGGGCGGGGTCGGGGTGGTAGAGACCGTCGAGGTCCCAGCCCCGGTCCGCGGGGAAGCCCGAGATGACGTCGCGCTGCTCGGCGACGACCTGCCACAGCGCCTCGGGCGAGTCCACTCCGCCCGGGAAACGGCAGCCCATGCCGACGATCACGATCGGATCGTCGTCCTGGCCGGCCCGGTCCTCGGGGGCCGCCGCGTCGTGCTGCCCGTCGGCCAGCACCGCGGCCAGGGCGGCGGGGCTCGGGTGGTCGTACACCACGGTCGAGGGGAGCTTGCGCCCGGTGGCGGCGACGAGCCGGTTGCGCAGCTCGACGACCATCACCGAGTCGATGCCCAGCTCCCTGAACGTCCGCCGCGGCTCGATCTCGGCGGCGGAGTCGTAGCGGAGCACTGCGGCGGTGTGCGCCCGCACCAGCTCCAGGGCGGCAGGGCCGGTCAGCGAGCGGGTCCGTTCGACGTCCTGCGCGTCCTCGGTGTCCTCGGCGGCCCGAACGGAGGCCGCCGGCGTCGGCGCGGTGCCGGCCGACGGCAGTGCGGGAGCGATGTCGGAGTGCCCGGCGATCCAGTGACGGCGCCGCTGGAAGGCGTACGTCGGCAGCTCGGCGCGCGTGCCGCCGGAGGGCAGGACGGCGGACCAGTCCACGTCCGCGCCGTGGCAGAACGCCTCGCCGAACGCGAGCAGCAGCCGCTGCGGGCCGCCCTCGTCACGGCGCAGGGTGCCCAGCGCGGCGACCGGCAGGTCCGCGGACTCCGCGGTCTGCTGGACGGCGAGCGCGAGTACCGGGTGCGGGCTCATCTCGATGAACAGCTCGTGCCCCGCGTCGAGCAGCGCGCGGACGGCGGGCTCGAACTGCACGGGTTCCCGCAGGTTGCGGTACCAGTAGTCGACGTCCAGCTCGGACCCGTCGAGCGCGGTGGCGGTCACGGTCGAGTGCAGCGGCACGGTTCCCGTGCGCGGTGCGATTCCGGCCAGCTCCGCCGGCAGCGTGTCGCGTACGGCGTCGACGTGCGGGCTGTGCGAGGCGTACGCGACCGGCACCCGCCGGGTGCGGACGTCCTCGCCGTACTGGGCGGCCAGGGCGTCCAGGGCGGTCCCGTCACCGGCGACCACGGTCATGCCGGGCGAGTTGACGGCGGCGACGCTCAAGCCGGGGTGTGCCACGAGGTCTTCGCGTACCCGGTCGGCGGGCAGCGCCACGGTGAGCATGCCGCCGCCGCGTCCGGCCAGCGCGCCGAGGGCGGCGCTTCGTACGGCGACCAGCCGGGCCGCGTCGTCCAGGGTGAGGGCGCCGCTGACGGTGGCGGCGGCGATCTCGCCCTGCGAGTGGCCGACGACCGCGGCCGGTTCGACACCCGCCGCGCGCCACAGCGCCGCCAGAGCGACCATCACGGCCCACAGCGCGGGCTGCACGACGTCGTCGCGATCGAGGGCCGGGGCGCCGGGGCGGCCGCGCAGCACATCGGTCAGCGACCAGTCGCGGTACGGGCGCATCGCGCGCTCGCAGTCCTCGACGACGCGGGCGAAGTCGGGGGAGCTGTCGAGGAGTTCGGCGGCCATGCCGGCCCACTGGGAACCCTGGCCGGGGAAGACGAACACGGCCTCGCGGACGGCCTGGTGGCTGCTGCCCTCGACCGCGCCCCGATGGACGCCGGCGTCGGCGACCGCGTCCAGGGCGGCCAGCAGCTCGTTCCGGTCGGCGCCGACCAGGACGGCCCGGTGGCCGAAGGCGGTCCGGTCGTGCGCGAGGGCCCGGGCGATCTCGGCGGCACCGAAGTCCTGGCGCGCGGCGAGATATTCGCGTAAGCGCGCAGCCTGGGCGCGCAGCGCCTTGTCACCGCGTCCGGAAAGCACCCAGGCGAGGGATTCGGAACGATCCGAATCGTCCCGCTGATGTGGCGTGATATCGATGGCCGAAGCGGTGTCCTCCGGCCACGAGCCGAGCACCAGATGGCAGTTGGTTCCGCCCATGCCGACCGATGTCACACCGGCGACGAGCGGCCCGTCGGGATTCGGCCATGGTCCGGTTTCGGTGGCGGCGGAGAGCCGAAGATCGGCGAAAGGAATCTGCGGATTCGGCGTCTCGTAGTTCAGGGTCGGTACGAGTTCCCGCTCGGCGAGGCAGAGAATCGTCTTGACGAGTCCCGCGATGCCCGACGCGCCTTCGAGGTGGCCGATATTGGTCTTGACGGATCCGAGCCTGAGGGGATTCTCCGGAGAACGGGAGGAGGCGAAAACAGCGCCCAGAGCAGATGCTTCGATGGGGTCGCCGACCCGGGTGCCCGATCCGTGTATTTCTACGTACTGTGCTTGTTCCAGCGGTATTCGCGCGTTATCCCAGGCATCGCGTATGACGCGTTCCTGGGCTTTTCCGTTCGGGGTGGGAAGGGTGTCGCTCGCGCCGTCGCTGCCGACGGCCCCGCCGTGCAGCACACAGTGGATGCGGTCCCCGTCGGCCAGTGCCCGGCTGAGGAGCTTCAGCGCCACCACGCCGCCGCCCTCGCCCCGGACGTAGCCGTTCGCCCGGGCGTCGAGTGCGTAACATCGGCCGTCGGGCGAGAGGCTGCCGAAGGCGGCCAGGGCGTGGGTGCTCTCCGGCGCGAGGTTGAGGTTGACGCCGCCGGCGAGGGCCACGACGGACTCGCCGCGACGCAGGCTCTCGCAGGCCAGATGTACCGCGACCAGCGCGGATGACTGTGCGGTGTCGACCACCATGCTGGGGCCCTGCAGCCCGAGGACGTACGAGACCCGGTTGGCGATGATGCCCCGGTGCAGCCCTGTCACGGTGTGCGCGGAGGTGGCGTCGGGGCCGGCCGCGTGCGTGACGGCCGCGTAGTCGTCGGCGATAGCGCCCATGAAGACACCGGTGGCGGTGTCGGCGAGGGTGGCCGGAACGATGCCGGAGTCCTCGAGCGCCTCCCAGGCGAGTTCGAGGACGAGTCGCTGCTGCGGGTCCATCGCGGCTGCTTCGCGCGGGGAAATTCCGAAGAACTCTGCATCGAAGGTGTCGACCCTGGGCAGAAAACCACCGGGGCGCGGCGACCCGTCGGCCATGGAGGCAAGGTGTGCGCGATCTGCGGGCGGCTCGGCTATGGCGTCGCGGCCGTTCCTGAGAAGTTCCCAGAATTCGGCGGGGTTCGCTCCGCCGGGAAAGCGGCAGGAAAGCCCGACGACGGCGACCGTCCGGTCGTCGATGCCCTCCGGAACCTGCAGCGACGGTCCATTCTGGACCGTCGGTCCCCGCATTTCCGCCGCACCGCCTGAAGGGCCTCGTACCGCGCTGTCTGATGGCGTTGCTGCCGCCTGAATTTGGGCATGGCGGATCATGATGTTCTTGCTCCCCCCGTGAAGCACGATCAACGGCACGGCCGACTCGGCGGCCCAGCCTGACTCAATCTCAATTTGGACCCTAGCATCGAGTCGGCGCTCCGTAAACCAATGGCCAGGGCGCGGGAGTTGGTCCAAGAATCAATATGCCGGTAATCGGGGGGACCGGCATCGAGGACCCGTCTCGCGTAACCGCACAGTTAACCACGCAGAAACAGCGCGTACTTGTGCAGCACGCGCTTTCTCGCCTCGGAAGACGTATGCCGTCGGAGAACGGCGTGTCCTCCGGCGCCCCATGCCTCCCGGCCCGGCGACCTCACCCAGGTCGCTCGACAAGGGCGAGAATCAGCCGGGCCGGAAGTCCGGAAACCCTGGGGCCGAGACCACGGGGAAGCCGGCGGGGCGGGCGTGTGCGGGGCAGGATCCACGGTTCGACCGTGGACCGGTCACCGGGAAGCGGCCGGAATGTTTCCGTCGGCCGCCGGCTCGCCCGCGGCCTTCGCCGCCGGGTCCGCCTTGGTGAGGGTGCAGACACCGTCCACGCACTGGCGCTCCAGCCGGCCGCGCGAGATCGTCTGCGCCAGGCCGACCATCCAGCAGGTGGGGCAGCCACGGAAGGCGATCAGGGCGAGCGGGGCCGCGAGGAGAGTCGCCGGACCGGCGACGGGCACCATGGCGATCGAGCCGATGATCAGCCCGAAGCCGATGACGCCGCGCGCCAGGTGGCGCGGGACGGACTTGCTGGCGAAGTTCATGTCGTTCGCCGGGGCCTTCGTGGTGACCCGGATCTGGTCGCCCTGTGCGGGCTTCACGATGTTCACGGTCCTGACTCTCCTCCGACGGGGTGGTCGATGGCTCGATCAAGCCGCCTGGTCGGTGGCCTGTTCGGGTGCTTGGTCGATCGCTTCCAGTGACTGACGTACCGCCGCGCGTGCTCGGTGCAGCCGGGACTTCATCGCGGCGTTGCTCAGACCGAGGGAATGGGCCACGGTCCTGCCGGGCAGACCCTGGACGTCCCGCATGATCAGGACCTGCCGCTGGTCGCGGGGCAGTGCGCCGACCGCGGCGGCGATCCGCTCCACTTCCAGCCTGTGCAGCACCGCTTCCTCGGCGGACGGCTCCGCGGACGCCTCCGGCTCGGCCGGCGGCTCGTCGTTGCGATGGACGAGAAACCGCACCTGCCGGAGGCATTCGTTGCGCACGATCCGGAACATCCAGGAGGCGAGCGCGCCGGTGGCCCGCAGGGTGCCGATCTTCCGGTAGAGGATGATCAGCGCCTCCTGCGCGGCGTCCTCGGCGTCCTGAGGCGAGGAGCACAGCGACTTGGCGAACTTCCGCACATGAGGCTGCGATTCCATGACGACGGTGGTGAGCGACGTGACGTCGCCGTCCTGAGCGGCCTTGATCAGCCGTTCGTCCGGCCAGGAGAAACGTTGGTTCATGTGCTACTCATACCCGGCGGGCGCCTCGCGCGCAGGCACTCGTCAGCTTCGGCTCTTGTAGCGCCGCATGAGGTGCCAGCTGCACGCGCCCACGAGCAGGACTCCGATGACTACGAGGGCCGTGACCATTGTGTTCCTCCTGTTGTTCCGCCGGCGCGTTCGGCCGGTACACACATAAGAGACGGCGACCCCCCAAGAGGATTCAGCTCCGGCCGAAGTTTTTTTTGCCGGGCACCGCGCGGGGGCCGTCCAGGGGGGTCGCGACCGTCCACGGCGCTCGCGTCGTGCCAGGTCAGCGCCTTGTGAGCAGCTGTCTCCAGGCGGACTACCAGGAGGACTTGGTCACGCCGGGAAGGAAGCCCGCGTGTGCCTGCTGCCGGGTGCGGACGCGGGAGAGCCCGAACCTCCGCAGGTGGCCGCGGGGCCGGCCGTCGACGCTGTCGCGGTTGCGGACCCGGGTGGCGCTGGCGTCGCGCGGCTGCCGGTCGAGTTCCTTCCGCGCGGCCAGACGCTGCTCGGCGGTCGACGACGGGCGACGGACGATCTCCTTCAGCTCGGCCCGCCTGGCGGCGTGGTGCTCGACGATCACCTTGCGCCTCTCGTTCCGTGCGATCTTGCTCCGCTTCGCCATCAGACCTTCCCCCCGCGCGCCCGGATCCGGGCCACGGCCGCCTCGATGCCGATCGCGTCCACCGTCCTGATCGCCCGGGCGCTCAGGGTCAGCCGGACGATGCGGCCCTCGCTGGGCAGCCGGTAGCGCTTGCGCTGGACGTTCGGGTCGAAGCGGCGCGAGGTGCGCCGGTGGGAGTGGGAGATCGCGTTGCCGAAGCCGGGCTCGGCGCCGGTCAGCTGGCAGTGGGCGGACATGGGTGTTACCTGCCTCTCTCTGCGGCCGTCGCCGGCCATTGCTTATTGGAAATGAAAACCGTTGCCATATACTAGCCTCATGGCACGCAACGAACTCCGCCCCGTCATCAAGCTGCGCTCCACCGCGGGCACCGGCTTCACCTACGTCACCCGCAAGAACCGGCGCAACGACCCCGACCGGCTGGTGCTGCGCAAGTACGACCCGACGGCCCGCCGCCACGTCGACTTCCGCGAAGAGCGCTGAGCACGTCCGCCGCGGAGAACGGCCCGGAACCGCATGCGGCGGTTCCGGGCCAGAGGTGCCCCGCACAAGCGCCGTACGAAGCGGAGCACGCACGCGCCGTACAGAAGCGGCGTCCACAAGCACCCCACACAAGCGCCGTACAGAAGCGGCGCCCACAAGCACCCCACACAAGCGCCGTACAGAAGCGGTGCACACAAGCGCCGCACACCAGCGCCGTACAGAAGAAAGGTCCCGCCATGAAGCCCGGCATCCACCCCGCCTACGGCCCCGTCGTCTTCCGCGACACCGCCTCCGGCTCCGTGTTCCTCACACGCTCCACCGTCACCAGCGAGAAGACGATCGAGTGGGAGGACGGGCGGACGTACCCGGTCGTCGACGTCGAGATCTCCTCGGTGAGCCACCCCTTCTACACGGGCACCGCCCGGGTGATGGACACCGCCGGACGCGTCGAGCGCTTCGAGCGCCGCTACGGGGCCCGCTGATGGGGCGGGATTCCCGGCTGCCCGTCGTGATCGTCGCCGGGATCCACTCGGACGCCCGCAAGGAGGCCGTCGACCGCCTCCTGCGGGCCGTTCCCGGCAGCGTCGCCCTCCACCACGACCTGACGGGCGCGCCGGACGGGACGGTGCGCCGCCTCGTCCGCGACGCGAGCGGGCTCCTGTCCGAGGACGGGACGCCCCTCGTCAACGACTGCGCGTGCTGCGCGCTGCGCGAGGACCTCGTACCGGAGCTGGAGCGGCTGGCCGGTACCGGCCGGTCCCGGCTCGCCGTGGTCGAACTGTGGGACTCGGTCGAGCCCAGGGCGATGGCCGAGGTCGTGGCGGCGCACGCGGGAGACGCGCTGGTCCTCACGAACGTGATCACCGCGGTGGACCCGGCTCTCGTGCTGCCCTGCCTCGCCAACGGCGACGACCTCGCCGAAGCCGGCCTGGCGGCCGCTCCCACCGACCGGCGCACCGTCGGCGACACCTTCGCCCGTCAGCTGGAGTACGCGCCTGTCCTCGCCCTCGTCGACAAGGGGGAGGCCGACGAGGAGGACCGTGCGCTGCTCGCCCAGCTGCACCCCACCGCCCGCCGGGTGGCGGCCGACTCGGGTGATCTGGTCGAGGCCGCCTTCGCGGGATTCGACGTCGAGGCCGCCGCCGCGGCTCAGCACCCCGCGTGCGCGCTGCTGCCGCAGGACGCGGACGACGCCGGTGTCGCGACCCTCGTCTGGCACCGCCGACGTCCCTTCCATCCCGAGCGGCTGTACGCCGCGCTGGAGGACCTGTGCTGCGCCGCCGCACGCAGCCGTGGCCGGTTCTGGCTGGCCGACCGCCCCGACACCCTGCTGGCCTGGGACGCCGCGGGCGGTGCGCTGTGCGTCGAGAGCGCCGGCCCGTGGCTCGCCTCCCTGCCGGACGCCGCCTGGGAGTCGGTCCCGCCGATGCGACGGGCCGCCGCCGCTCTGGACTGGCACCCCGAACACGGCGACTGCTGTCAGCACCTCGTCTTCACTTCGCCCGGGCTCGACCGCGACGGACTGGAACGGCTCCTCGAGTCCTGCCTGCTCACGGACGAGGAGTACGCGTCCGGGCCGGACGGCTGGAGGCACCTGCCCGCAGCCTTCGACTCCCTCCTCGACGCCGCCTGACCCACGAACGACTCGACCCGGCAGAACTCCTGCCCCCGGAAGGACATCCTCATGGCCCGCCGCCAGGAACCCCGCAAGCCTCCGAAGTCCCGCCCCAACCCGCTCGACGCCGCCGGGATCACGTCCATCGACTACAAGGACACCGATCTGCTGCGGACGTTCGTCTCGGACCGCGGCAAGATCCGCAGCCGCCGTGTCACCCGGGTCACCGCCCAGCAGCAGCGGCAGCTCGCCGCCGCCGTCAAGAACGCCCGGGAGATGGCCCTGCTGCCGTACGTCACCCGGTGAGATCCGGGAGGGAGGGCCGCCCGCCGGGCCGACCGGGGGGAGCACCCGTGGCCACGGTCCGGCATCCCCCTGCTCCCCGGCCGCGTGCCCGACCGTGTGCTCACCCGTTCGTCCCGCCCTGTCTGGCCGGAACCGTGCGGGCGGGATTGGCTGGGCGCACACCGCGAGGAGGCACCCGTGCCGGACGACGAGAATCAGAACGAACTGGCCGCGTTGCGCGCGCGGGTCGCCGCGCTGGAGGGGGAGGCGGCCGCCCGGCCCGCTCCTCGCCATCGAGGCCGCTCGTTCCTGGCCGCCGTGCTCATCGTGATCGGGTGCCTCCTCGTTCCGCTGGGCATCGTCGCCGCGTGGACCTCCGACATCGTCGGCGACACCGACCGGTACGTCGCCACGGTCGCCCCGCTCGCCTCCGACGCGGACGTGCAGGCGGCGGTCGCCAACCGGGTCACCGGCGCGGTGATGGAGCACATCGACCTGGAGGCCCTCTTGGAGGGGGTCGCGCCCGAACAGCGTCCGCTGCTCGCCAAGGCGCTGGGGAAGCTCGGCGGCTCGCTGGAGAGCGCGGTCAGCAGCTTCGTCCACGACAAGGCGCAGGACGTCGTCGCGTCGGACGCCTTCGAGACGGTCTGGACCGATGCCAACCGGGCCGTCCACACCGCCCTCGTCCGCGCCCTGACGGGCAGCGGCGACGGAGCCGTACAGATCAACAACGACACCGTGACGGTCGACCTCGCACCCGTGATCGAACGGGTGAAGGAACGGCTCGTCGACGCGGGACTCACCGTGGCCGCCAAGATCCCGGAGGTCCACACCGACTTCACGGTCGTCAAGTCCGAGGACATCGGCAAGGTCAAGACCGGGTTCCGCCTGCTTCAGGTGATGGGTCTGTGGCTGCCGGTGATCGCGGTGCTGCTGGTGGTCGCGGGCGTCCTGCTGTCCACCCATCGTCGGCGCACCGTGATCGCCTCCGCGATCGGCGTCGCCGTCGCGGCCCTGGTCCTCGGCATCGCTCTGACCGTGTTCCGTACGGTCTACCTCAACGCCCTGCCCGACACCGTCTCCCAGCCCGCCGCCGGGTCCGTCTACGACGCGCTGATCCACTTCCTGCGCACCACGGTCCGCATGGTGGTGACCCTGGGCCTGGTGGTCGCCCTCGCCGCCTGGCTCACCGGCCCCAGCCGCCCCGCGGTCGTCGTCCGCCGCATGTGGAACTCCGGCATCGACGCGACCCGTGGCGCGGCGGACCGGGCCGGTCTGAAGACGGGCCCGGTCGGTCCCTTCGCCCGCCGGTACCGGACGTGGATCACCTGGATCCTGGTGGCCCTGGCCGTCCTCGTGTACGTCCTGTGGGACCACCCCACCGGCTGGGTGGTCGTCGGTCTCGCGCTGGCCCTGCTGTTCGCCTTCGCGGTGGTCCGGTTCCTCGGGGCGGAGCATGTGGACGCCGACGAGGAAGCGCCGCCTCTCCGGGCGTAGGGCGGATGTCCGGAGAAGGCCGGATGGCGCGTGGGGCGGCCCGATGGCGGCGACTGCGCGCGAGGGCGGAGGAGCGGCTGCCCGTCCTCACCGAGATCGCGAGCCGGCTGCTGGGCGGGAGCCTGCTGGACGCGGGGACCCGGCTCGCGGCTCAGGCCTTCCTGGCCGCCGTACCGCTGCTGTTCGCCGTCGCGGCCTTCGCCCCGGCCTCCGTACGCGACCAGCTGCGGGAATCCCTGCGTGCGATGTTCGGGCTGACCGGGCGCTCGGACGTCGAGCTGCAGCAGATCCTGGGCGACTCCGCCGACGAGGAGCTGCGGGAGACGACCGGTGCGGTCGGTCTGGTCATCGCGCTGGTCTCCGCGACCAGCTTCAGCCGGGCCATGGCGAGGGTCTGCGAGCGGGCCTGGGCCCTGCCCAAGGCGAAGACGCGGGTCGCGGCCTGGCGGTGGGTGGTGTGGCTGCTCGCGCTGTTCCTGGTGGTCCTCGTGCAGGGCCCGCTGCGGAACGGCTTCGGCGTGGGCCTCTGGCTCGGGGTGCCGGTCTTCTTCCTCGTGAGCGTGGGCATCTGGATGTGGTCGCAGCATCTGCTGCTGGCCAAACGTGTCCCCTGGCTGCACCTGCTCCCCGGCGCGATCCTGGCGGCCGCGGCGACGAGCGCCCTGGCCCTGACGGCCCGGCTGTACATGCCCGCCGCGCTGAACAGGGCGCTGGGGGAGTACGGCTCCCTCGGCCTCGTCCTCACGCTGCTGTCCTGGCTGATCGTCGTGTGCGCGGGGATCACGTTCGCGCTCACCATCGGAGCGGTACTGGCTCAGGAGCCGCCCCTGTCGCACCACCTGGGGCCGATGGGCGACCCGCCGGGCGGGGCGGCGGACGGAGACGCGACACCCGCGCCCGAGCCGGATCCGTGACGGACCGACCCGCTTCAGCGCGTGCCGTGCCGCCCTCTCCGCTTCACCGCTGTGCGCGGCGCCGGGCGATGAGCAGGCCGAGGACGATGCCCACGAGGAGGGTGACGGTGAGGACGATCCACAGGGGAAGGGTGACCGTCGGGATCCAGAGCCTGACGGTGATCGAACCGGTATTGGCCGCGATGAACCAGATGGCCAGGGCGGCGAGGATCACGAAACCGATGGTGCGCACACGCATGTCCCGCCCCTTGACCGTCAAGGTCGAGGGGCCGTGCGACGTGTCTGCGGTCTTCTGGCGCATAGATCCCATTATCGGCCGATCGTGCCGCCCGGTCGATCGGACGGCATCGCCGACAAGGCGTGCGACGCCGCCACCCTGACCTACGTGCGCTCCTTCACCAGCACCCTGCGCGCCAAGACCTATCGCGCCGGCCTCGGCTTCAGCAGCTCCGGCGCCAAGGCGATCGCCACCGCCGAGAACCGCACGGACCTGCCGGGAAACCTCTGGTGCGCCCGGTGGAACGGCCAGGGGACCAACACCAGGGACTGGCCCTGGGATCCGAAGCTGTACACCGACCACAGCCGCGGCCACCACTGCAAGGCCGACAGCAGGGAGACCCGCGGCGCCCACACCATCACCGTCGGCCGCAACGCCTGGGACGCCCCGGTCGCCGTCATCGGCTGACCTGGTCGGACCGGTTCGGCCGTGACAGCCGTGCCCCCGGTCGAAGGGGCGGGCGTGAGAGATGAGAGGGTCTAGCGGGTGAGCGAGACATCACCGAACACCCTTCAATACCGTGTCGACGGGCAGGAACAGGCGCCCGTCCTCGTCCTGGGCCCCTCGCTGGGCACCACATGGCACATGTGGGACCGGCAGATACCGGAGCTCACCCGGGACTGGCGGGTCGTCCGTTTCGACCTTCCCGGGCACGGCGGGGCGCCCGCCGAGCCCTTCACCTCCGTCGCCGAGCTCGGCGACCGGCTCCTCGCCACCCTCGACTCGATCGGCGTCCAGCGCTTCGGGTACGCGGGCTGTTCCCTCGGCGGCGCCGTCGGCCTCGATCTGGCGCTGCGCGCGCCCCACCGGGTCGCCTCCCTCGCCCTGGTCGCCACCTCGCCCCGGTTCGGCAGCGCCGACGAGTTCCGCCAGCGCGGTGTCATCGTCCGCGCCAACGGTCTGGAGCCGATGGCCCGCACCGCGCCCGAGCAGTGGTTCACCTCGGTGTTCGCCGGCGCGCAGCCCGCGATCGTGGACTGGGCCGTGCAGATGGTCCGGACGACCGATCCCGCCTGCTACATCGCCGCCTGCGAGGCCCTCGCCGTCTTCGACGTGCGTGAGGCCCTCGACCGGATCGCCATCCCGGCCCTCGTCCTCGTCGGCTCGGAGGACCAGGTCACCGGCCCCGCCGAGGCCCGCACCCTGGTCGCGGGGATCGCCGACGCCCGGCTCGCCGTCGTCCCCGGCGCCTCGCACCTGGCTCCCGTCGAGCAGCCCGCAGCCGTCACCGACCTGCTCATCGAGCACTTCGCCGGTGCGGCCCCGGACACCAGCGGCACCCTGACCGTGCCGCCGCTGCCCGCGGCCCCGGCGCCCGCGGCCGAGCCGGTCCCGGACGCCGAGCCCGCCGGGGCCGGCCGCCCCGACCCGTACGAGAAGGGGCTCGGGCTGCGGCGCGAGGTCCTCGGCGACGCCCATGTCGACCAGGCCCTCTCCGGAGACGCCGACGGCGCCTTCCAGGACCTCGTCACCCGGTACGCCTGGGGCGAGGTCTGGAGCCGGGACGGCCTCGACCGGCGCACCCGGAGCGTCGTCACCCTGACGGCCCTCATCGCCGGAGGCCACCGGGAGGCCCTCGCCGACCACACCCGCGCGGCCCTCCGCAACGGCCTCTCCGCCGAGGAGCTCCGCGAAATCGTGCTCCACACGGGCGTGTACTGCGGCTTCCCCGCCGCCGAGACCGCGCTGCATGTCATCGCCCGGGTCGTCGAGGAGGAGACGACGCCCCCGGCGTAGCCTGGCCCCGTGAAGCTGACGAAGAAGTCCCACGCGTGCGTGCGGCTGGAGAAGGACGGGCGGACGCTCGTCCTCGACCCCGGCATGTTCACCGAGGAGGACGCGGTCCTCGGGGCCGACGCCCTGCTCGTGACGCACGAGCACCCCGACCACTTCGACGAGGGTCACCTGCGGGCCGCACTGGAGGCCGACCCGGCCGCCGAGATCTGGACGCTGCGCAGCGTCGCCGACCGGCTCTCGGCGGCCTTCCCGGGCCGCGTGCACACCGTCGGGCACGGTGACACGTTCACGGCCGCCGGGTTCGACGTCCAGGTGCACGGCGAGCTGCACGCCGTGATCCACCCCGACATCCCGCGCATCACCAACGTCGGATACCTCGTCGACGGCGGCGCCGTCTTCCACCCCGGCGACGCGCTCACCGTGCCCGACCACCCCGTGGACACGCTGCTGCTCCCCGTCATGGCCCCCTGGAACAAGATCTCCGAGGTCATCGACTACGTGCGCGAGGTCGAGCCGCGCCGCGCGTACGACATCCACGACGCCCTGCTCACGGACCTCGCGCGGCCCATCTACGACCGCCAGATCGGCGCGCTCGGCGGCACGGACCACCGGCGGCTCGCCCCCGGCGCCTCCGCCGAGCTCTGAGCCCGTCCGCCGGGCACCCCCGGCCGCTCCAGCCCGGCACGGCGTCGATTGTCGGACCCCGCACGTAGGCTTGCGCACATGCGCATCGCCACCTGGAACGTCAATTCGATCACCGCCCGGCTGCCCCGTCTCCTCGCCTGGCTGGAGAGCAGCGGCACGGACGTGCTGTGCATCCAGGAGACCAAGTGCACCGCCGAGCAGTTCCCCACCGAGGAGCTGCGCGCCCTCGGCTACGAGTCCGTGGTGAACGCCACGGGCCGGTGGAACGGTGTGGCCCTGGTCTCCCGAGTCGGCCTCGCGGACGTGGTCACGGGCCTGCCCGGCGGCCCGGAGTACGACGCGGCGGAGGAGCCCCGGGCGATCTCCGCGACCTGCGGCCCGGTCCGCGTCTGGTCGGTGTACGTGCCGAACGGCCGGGAGGTCGAGCACGAGCACTACGCCTACAAGCTGCGCTGGCTGGAGGCCCTGAAGGCGGCCGTCGCGGAGGACGCGGCGGGGGACCGGCCCTTCGCGGTCCTCGGCGACTACAACATCGCGCCGACCGACGACGACGTCTGGGACCGGGCGGTCTTCGAGGGCCTGACGCACGTGACGGAGCCCGAGCGGGCCGCGCTCGCCGGTCTCCGCGAGACGGGTCTGGCCGACGTGGTCCCGCGCCCCCTCAAGTACGAGCACCCCTTCACGTACTGGGACTACCGCCAGCTGTGCTTCCCGAAGAACCGGGGCATGCGCATCGACCTGGTCTACGGCAACAAGCCCTTCGCCGAGGCCGTCACCGACAGCTACGTGGACCGCGAGGAGCGCAAGGGCAAGGGCGCCTCGGACCACGCGCCCGTCGTGGTCGACCTCGACGTGTAGAAGCGCCCGACCCACCCGGCGGCGGACGATCTCCGCGCGCCGGGTGGTCGACGGGCAGGTGACGGTGCGAGGCTGTTCGGATGAACATTCCATTCCTGGACATCTGGCGCAAGCGGCACGCACCCGAACCGGCCGGCTCCCCGCTGGTCGCGGCCTTCGACCGTGACCCCGACGGTGTGGCCGAGCTGCTCGCCGAGTGCGAGCTGCTGCGCGCCCGTGTCGCGCAGTCCGGGGTGGCACTCGACGACACCCCGCGTTCTCTCCAGGAGCTGGACCAGCTGCCGCCCCGCTGGCGCGACGACCCGGAGGAGCTGCCCTGGATCGGGAACGACGCCGGGCTCTACCTCGGCACCGTGATCGTGCGGAACGTGCCCGGCGCGCGCTGGCAGGTGTGGCCCGGCGGCGGCCCCGTGGTGCGGCTCGCCTCCGGCCGGGAGATCCAGGTCGTCGAGGCCGGTCTCGACTGGGCGATGACGGGCTCGCCGGAGCTCTCCCAGGTGTACGCCGAGGCCGCCGAGTACTGAGTCCGCAGCCGCGCTCGCTCCGGTCCCGCACCCTCCGCCCCACCACCCTTTTGCAGTAAATACGGCTTATCTCGGTTTCATGCGTGTCGGGCGCGAAGTCCCTTTTCTGGTGGATAGCTTGCGCTGACTCGCACCGCTGAGAAATGGGGCAGGGCAGCGTATGGCCGTCGTCGATCCGCTGATCGAACTGCGTGGCGTCAACAAGCACTACGGCACGTTGCACGTCCTCCAGTCCATCGATCTCACCGTCGGCCGGGGAGAGGTGGTCGTCGTCATCGGCCCGTCCGGATCCGGCAAGTCCACCCTCTGCCGGGCGATGAACCGCCTGGAGAGCGTGGAGTCGGGCGAGATCGTCATCGACGGACGGCCCCTCCCCGAGGAGGGCAAGGCGCTCGCCCGGCTGCGTGCCGAGGTCGGCATGGTCTTCCAGTCGTTCAACCTCTTCGCGCACAAGACCGTCCTCGCCAACGTCTCCCTCGCGCAGATCAAGGTCCGCAGACGCAAGAAGGAGGAGGCCGACCGGCGTTCCCGCGAACTCCTCGACCGGGTCGGACTCGCCGCGCACGCCGACAAGTTCCCCGCCCAGCTCTCCGGCGGCCAGCAGCAGCGTGTGGCCATCGCCCGAGCCCTCGCCATGGACCCCAAGGCGCTCCTCTTCGACGAGCCGACCTCGGCCCTCGACCCCGAGATGATCAACGAGGTCCTCGACGTCATGCGGCAACTCGCCCACGAGGGAATGACGATGGTGGTCGTCACCCACGAGATGGGCTTCGCCCGCTCCGCCGCCAACCGGGTCGTCTTCATGGCCGACGGGAGGATCGTCGAGGACCGCGCTCCGGAGGACTTCTTCACCACCCCGCGCAGCGAGCGCGCCAAGGACTTCCTGTCCAAGATCCTCACGCACTGAGCGGGGGGAACGATGCCGCGCTCGCACCGCTCGCACCGCACCCCGGCCGTGCTCGCCGTGCTGCTCGTCCTGACGGCGACGCTCGTCGGCTGCGGCAGGGAGGGCAGCCCGCCGGTCAAGGGCCCGCAGCCCGACCGACTCCCGGTCTACCAGGTCCAGTCCGGCTTCACCCTGCCGGACTCCAGCACCTGGAACCGGGCGAAGAAGCGCGGCCGGCTCGTCGTCGGCGCCAAGGAGGACCAGCCGTACATGGGCGAGAAGGACCCGGCCACCGGCCGCTACTCCGGCTTCGACATCGAGATCGCCAAGATGATGGCGGCCTCCCTCGGCTTCGACCCGGCCGGCATCGACTTCCGCACGATCGCCTCGGCCAACCGCGAAACCGCCCTGCAGAACGGGCAGATCGACTACTACGTCGGCACCTACACCATCAACGACAACCGCAAGAAGCTCGTCGGCTTCGCAGGGCCCTACTACATGGCCGGTCAGTCCCTCCTCGTCCGCACCGACGAGAACGACATCGACGGCCCACAGGACCTGGCCGGCAAGCGCGTCTGCTCGGCCGCCGGCTCCACCCCGTACCAACGCATCGAGAAGGACTACCCGAAGGCCGAACTCGTCGCCTACGACACGTACTCCGCCTGCGTGGACAACCTGCTGACCTACCAGGTCGACGCGGTCACCACCGACGACACGATCCTCATGGGCTACGCCGCCAAGGTCCCGGACGAACTCAAGGTCGTCGGCAGACCGTTCTCGAAGGAGCCGTACGGCATCGGCGTCCCGCGCGGCGACAACGCCCTGCGCTTCGCCCTCGACGACGCCCTCGCCGCCCACGAGAGGAACGGCGACTGGAAGAAGGCCTACGACGCCACCCTCGGCCTCTCCGGGGTCCCCGCCCCGGCACCGCCCCCCATCGACCGCTATCCGGCGAGCTGACGAGAGGAGCCTCCCGACATGGACGTCCTGACGGACAACTTCTCGCTCTACGCCGAGGGATTCCTCGGCACCGTCGAACTCACCGTCTACGCATCGGCGCTGGCCCTCGTCCTGGGCTTCCTCATGGCCTCGTTCCGGGTCGCGCCCGTGGGCTCCCTGCGGGTCTTCGGGACGGTCTGGGTGACCGTCCTGCGCAACACCCCGCTGACACTGCTGTTCTTCGCCGTCATGCTGGGTCTGCCCCGGTTCGGACTCGTGCTGCCCTTCGAGCTGTTCGCCGTCCTCGCGCTCGGCTGCTACACGTCGGCCTTCATCTGCGAGGTGCTGCGCTCCGGCATCAACACGGTGCCGCGCGGCCAGGGCGAGGCCGCCCGCAGTCTGGGGATGAGCTTCACCCAGTCCCTCGGCACGGTCGTCCTGCCGCAGGCCTTCCGCACGGTCATCCCGCCGATCGGCTCCACCCTGATCGCCCTCGCCAAGAACTCCGCCATCGCCGGCGCGTTCAGCGTCACCGAACTCCTGGGCACCTACAAGACCTTGAGCGAGCTCGGCTACAACATCGTCTGGACCTTCGTCTGGATCGCCGTCGGATACCTCATCATCACCCTCACCATCAGCGTCCTCTTCAACGTCCTCGAGAAGCGCTGGGGAGTCGCCCGATGACCGATTCCACCGCCCTCTACGACATCCCCGGGCCTCAGGCCCGGCGGCGCCACCTCCTCTACGGCGTCGCGTCCACCGTCGTGATCCTCGCGCTGGTCGGATGGATCCTCTATCTGCTCTTCGACAACGACCAGTTCACCTCCACCAAGTGGTCGCCCTTCCTGTACAAGGGAATCCAGGAGCTGCTGCTCGAAGGGCTCGGCAACACCCTCAAGGCCTTCGCCTACGCCTCGGTGCTGTCGCTCGCCCTCGGCGCGGTCCTCGCCACCGGACGCCTCTCCGACCACCGGGCGCTCCGCTGGATCTCGACCCTGCTCGTCGAGTTCTTCCGCGCCATGCCCGTCCTCGTGATGATCTTCTTCATCTTCGTGGCACTCAAGGTGCAGGCCCTGCCCGCACTCGTCGCCGGACTGACCCTCTACAACGGCTCCGTGCTCGCGGAGGTCTTCCGCACCGGCATCCACGCCGTCGCACGCGGCCAGGGCGAGGCCGCGTACGCCCTCGGCATGCGCAAGACGCAGGTCATGACCTACGTCCTGGTTCCCCAGGCAGTCCGTGCGATGCTCCCGGCCATCATCAGCCAGTTGGTGGTCGCCCTGAAGGACACCTCGCTCGGATTCCTCATCACCTACGAGGAGTTCCTCCAGGCGGGAAAGCTGATCGCCTCCAACCTGGACTACGACCTGCCGTTCATCCCGGTCGTCCTGGTGATCTCGCCGATCTACATCGGGATGTGCATGCTGCTCTCCTGGTTCGCCACCTGGGTGGCCCGCAGGGAGCGCCGCAGCCCGAAGACGAAGGCCGTGGACGTCGCTCCGGCCGAACCACAGACGCTGCTGCCGGGACCGCAGTAGCGAGCGAGGGCCGCACCCGCCCGGCAGCAGCCGGTGATCACTCCTTCCGCAGCGGTACCGACACGTACGACGGGTCGGCCGAGGGGGAGGAGAAGGTCAGCTGCGCGCCGGTCGGGTTGTGCTCGATGTAGAGCGGGTCGACGGTGTCGACGACCAGCGCGAGCCGATGCCCCGCCGGGACGTCGTACGCCGTGGAGAACAGCTCCAGATCGACGCCGAACGCCGTGCCCGGGGTCCGGTCGTGGAAGGTGTACGGGGCGTTGCTGACGAGCTTGCCGACACCGAGCGGACCCACGTCGTAGAGGTACGCCACGAGGGTGCCGCTCTCCTTGGTGGAGGTGACGGTGGTGTGCACCTTCACGGTGCCGCGCACCCGCTGCGGGGTGTCGTACCGCTCCGACTGCCAGACACCGGCGAAGGCACGGGGGAGGAGAGGTACGGAGACGACGGGCGGGATGCGGAGGAACTGGTCCAGGGCGTTGGTGAGCAGGGTGACACCGCCGTTGGCGCCGGAGTCGATGTTCGCCCAGACCCGCTGCGTACCGCCGAGGTCGAACTTCCGCTGGTTCGCGTGCACGGACTTCCAGTCCGGGTAGCCCTCGTAGCCGCCGGTGGAACGGGACTTGAGCTGGACGGGCTGCTCGCGGTCGATTCCGTTGTCAGCGCCCTTGAGGTAGCGGTCGAACCAGCGGTGCGCGCTGGTCCAGGTGTCGTTGGGCAGCCCGAACAGGCCGGTGGCCTCGGCGGTGGCGTGGTCCCCGGGGCGGAACTCCAGCCGCTTGGGGCCGGTGAGCTTCTCGAAGAAGCTCGCGTACTGGTTGGGCGGGAAGATGGTGTCGCCCCAGGCGTTGCCGAGCATGATCGCGGCGCCGTTGGCGTTGATCCGGTCCAGCTGCTCGACGGGGGAGCGTGTGCGGCCCCAGGCGATCATGTCCTCCTCCTTGTCCAGGTTGGAGGAGAGGAAGTCGCCCAGGATCTGCTTGAGTTCGGGGCCGGGGCGCCCGGTGAGGTAGCCGGCGCCGCCGAGCAGGGCGGCGGCCTGGAGGTGCTGGGTGCGGCCGCTGTAGATGGACTCGATGAGGTCGGCCCAGCCGCTGAGCGCGGCGACGGCCTTGATCCGCGGGTCGTTGGCGGCGGCGAGCAGGCTGATCCCGGCGCCGTACGAGACGCCCGCCATGCCGATGTGGGCGGGGTCGGCGGCGGTGTGGGCGAGAGCCCAGTCGATCACCTTGGAGGCGTCGGCGATGTCCTTGGGGCCCGCGGTCTCGATCTCACCGCCGGACTGCCAGAAGCCGCGCGAGTTGTAACTCACCACGATGTAACCCGAGTCGGCCAGCAGCTTGGCCTGGACGAGGTACTCGACCTGGGGCATGGCCCAGCTCGTGGGCAGCACGATCAGGGGGTGGCGGGTGCCGTCGGCGGACCCGGCGGGGGTGACGACGTTCGCCTTGAGGACGGTGCCGCCCTCCCCGGCGATGTCGACGAAGCGGATGCCGGTGCCGGCGGTCTCTCCGGCCTCGGCGGCCTGGGCGGCGGGTGCGAGCCCGAGGGCCGTCCCGGCCACGAGGGCGGCCGAGACGGCGAGGGTCAGGGGTGTGCGTCGCACGGGTCACTCCTCACTGGGTACTGCTGGGTGGGCAGTACGGGCACTGATGGGGGGCAGTGAAAGTGACCCGACGGTAACCGCGAGGTCTTACCCTTGGTAACCAGTCGGTAAGTTACGTGCGGGTAACGATTGGGGTGTTCGTCGCCCCGCCCAGGAGGGCCATGGCCTCCGCGAAGTCGGCGTGGGCGTCCCCGTAGCGGGCGACGGCGGCGAGGAACATGGCGCGGTCGGTGAGGGACCGGACGATCGTCTCCGGCATCGCGGGCACACGCCGGGCGAGTGCCACGCCTTCGTCGAAGAGGGGGCGCAGGCACTCCTCGATGCCGTGGGCGTGCCGCTCGTGGAGCACGGCGGAACGCCGGACCAGCCGACGGTGCGCCTCCACCGCCTCGGCGATCCGTCCGGCCGCGGCCAGCTCGGCGACGTCCGTCTCGAGGGAGGGGATGCCGGCGACGTACGACTCCTTCGCGTCGGGGGACCAGTGGAGGCAGTCGATCCCGAAGGGCGGCATCGGCGCGTCCCGGGTCCCCGGCGGCTCGGCCGCCCGGCCCGACAGGGCGAACACGGTGGACCACCGGCCGAGGTCGTTGCTCCGGAGGCCGGGCTCGCCCCCCTCCGCCAGCCGGGCGAGGATCCTGAGGGCCTCCCGTCGATCCGCTCCGGCCTCCTCCCGCCGGCCGCCGGTGTCGAACATCTTTGAGCGGTGCACGAGTTCCCACACCAGGTTGGCGGACGAGGACGCCCCGGACTCGATCTCGCTCCGGATGCGGTCCATGTGCTCCGTGAAGGCAGCCAGCGCTTCCTCGTGCCGTCCGGCGGCGTCCAGATCCCCCACCGCTGCGACGCTCCTGCCACGGAGGTCGGCCGCCTCCCCGTGACGCCCCTCCTCGGCGAGCATCGTCGCCAGTCGACACTGCCCGTGCGCGGGACTCTGTACCTGCCCCCGCTCGAAGCCCAGCCGCCCCGCCTCGGCCATCTCCTCGCACACCGCGAACGCCTCGGCCCGCCGCCCGGCGGTGAGCAGGGTCCGCCGATACGAGTCCAGGGTCCAGCAGAGCACCTCGGTCCTGTTCGGCTCGCCGCGGTCGATGCGCCGTGCGGCGTCCGCGGCCTCGGCGTGGCACGCGAGCTCCACCTCGGGGCGGGCCGTGCGCCAGTGGTTGTTGCGGTACGAAGTCAACGTCGCCGCCAGTTTCGGCAGATAGGCCGCCGGGCTCACTTCCGCAAGCACCCGGTACGCCTCGACCTCCTGCCGCCAGCTCGGCCGGCCGGATCCGAGCAGCATCGTCCGTGCCCGCAGCACCGCATCATGATCGACGTTCTCGGAGTGATTCATGACGGCGATTCTGGGATCCGGGCGAGGGGCCGGACAAGGCTGTCGAAGTGTGCGATCAGTCCTACGAAAACCGCCCCTGACCTGTCATGATGGAAACGTCTTCACCCCTGACTGGGAGGCGCGGTGCAGGAGTCGAGCGGCGTACCGGACGTCTTCGACCCACGGATCTACGCGACCGGGATCCCGCACGAGCGTTTCCGTGCCCTGCGCGACCACGCGCCCGTCGCCTGGCAGCGGGAGCCCGAGGTCCTGGGCTGGCCCGCGGGTTCCGGGTTCTGGGCCGTCACCCGGCATGCCGATGTCGTCCGGGTGCTGAAGGACTCCGGTACGTACTCCTCGTGTCTCGGCGCCACCCAGATCCGCGACCCCGACCCCACCGACCTGCCCTTCATCCGGCGCATGATGCTCAATCAGGATCCGCCCGCACACGGCCGGTTGAGGCGGCTCGTCAGTCGGGCCTTCACCCCGGGCCGGATCGAGCGGTTCGGCGCCACCGCGCGCGAGCGGGCCCGGCAGCTGCTCGCGGGGGCGATCGACGCCGGGGGTGAGGTGGACCTCGTGCGGGCCGTCACCGACGACTACGCCCTGCTCAACCTCACCGATCTGCTCGGAGTGCCCCCGGGCGACCGGGGTCTGCTGCACGCCTGGACCGAGCGGGTCATCGCGTACCAGGACCCCGACGAGCCGCCCGTCCTCGACGCGGAGGGGCGACCGGTCAATCCGCGGTCTCCCGCGATGCTCGCCGAGATGTTCGGCTACGCGCAGGAACTCGCCGCCCACAAGCGCGAGCATCCCGCCGACGACGTGATGAGCGTGCTCGCCGCATCCGAACTCGTCGACGCCGAGCTGGAGATGTTCTTCTTCCTGCTGACCGTCGCCGGGAACGACACGGTCCGCAGCGCCGCCCCCGGCGGACTCCTCGCCCTCGTCGAACACCCGGACGAGCAGCGGAGGTTGTGGGCGGGCGAGGTCGGAGCCGACACGGCGGTGGACGAACTCCTGCGCGTGCACCCGCCCGTGCTCTCCTTCCGGCGCACGGCCGCCGTCGACACCGAACTCGCCGGGCAGGCGATCCGCCGCGGCGACAAGGTCGTCGTCTTCCACGCCTCCGCCAACCATGACGAGCGCGTCTTCCCCGACCCGCACCGACTGGACCTCGGCCGGACCCCGAACCCCCACGTGTCCTTCGGTGACGGTCCGCACGTCTGCCTCGGCGCGCACTTCGCCCGGCTTCAGCTCCGGGTGCTCCACGAGGAGGTGCGCCGGGCCTGCGGCGGACTCGCACTCGCCGGAGAACCCCGGCGCCTCGTCTCCAACTTCATCAACGGCGTCAAGTCGCTGCCGGTGCGACTACGGGAACCGTCCGCGCCGACCGCGTGACGTCGGCCACCAGCTCCACCACATCGGGGCCGTACGCCTGCGAGTTGACGACCTTCAGAAGCACCACGAAGGATCCCGAGCGGTGCAGGCGCGCCAACTTCTCGTAGTGTCGGGCGAGATAGCGGGTCGCCGCCTGGTTGGTGATGGCCCGCTGCCCGCAGAAGAGGAACACCGGCCGGTCACCCTCGCCGGCGGTGAGCCGGGCGAGGATCACGTACTCGCTGACCCCCGGCTCCGAGGGGTAGCGCTGCCCGCCTATCAGGAACGCCCCGCGGTCCGCGCTCGGCTCGACCTCGACGTTCACCTCGATGCCCGGGAGCAGGGTCGCCAGATGGGCGGCCATCCGCCGGTTCGAGTAGGGCCCGCCCACGCAGAACTCCGTCCGGTCGCCGAACCCCTGGTGGGTCTGATCGTGCGAGAGGATCCGGGCCTGGGCCCCGCAGTCCTTGATCAGTGCGGACAGTTCGAGGAGGGCGAACACGTCGAACCGGTGCACCGAGCGGTCGCCGCCCGACTCCCTGTTCACCACGAGCAGGCACTCCGAGTTCCCCGGCAGGCCGAAGAACTCCCGCTTGCGGCGGAGCTTCCGCCGCCAGAGGTACGTGCGGCCCAGCCAGCCGAGCGAGGCGCTGACCCCCGTGGCCAGCACCCCGAGCACGATGTTGCGCAGGTCTTCGTCCATGGGCGCGCATGCTAGCGGGGAAACGGCCTTCTGTTCGAGGCGGTCCTGACGGGAGGGACCGGGGGAAGTTACGCTGCGCGGACGGTCATTGACTGGAGGTAGGGAATGCGTCGCTCCGCCGCTGGGAAGGTCTCCGTTCTCGCCGTCGCGGCGACGGTGCTCTCGATGGGTGCCGCCGCCCCGCCGACGGCCCCACCGGCCGCACCGCCACCGCCCGTCAAGGAACCCGTCGCCGTCGGCTACGGCGGAGCGGTCGCCAGTGTGGACGCCGACGCCTCGGCCGCCGGTGTCGAGGTGCTCCGCAAGGGCGGCAACGCCGTGGACGCCGCCGTCGCCGTCGCGGCCGCGCTCGGCGTCACCGAGCCCTACTCGGCGGGCATCGGGGGCGGCGGCTACCTCGTCTACTACGACGCGAAGAGCCGTACGGTCCACACCGTCGACGGACGCGAGACCGCGCCGCGCTCGGCCGACGCGAACCTCTTCGTGGAGAACGGCGCGCCGATCCCCTTCGAGGAGGGGATGACCAGCGGCCGCGGCGTCGGTACCCCCGGCACCCCGGCGACCTGGAAGACCGCCCTCGACGCCTGGGGCAGCAAACGGCTCGGCACCCTGCTCGAACCCGCCGAGCGGCTGGCCCGCGAGGGCTTCACCGTCGACGCCACGTTCCGCGCGCAGACCGCGGGCAACGAGGCGAGGTTCCGCGACTTCCCCGCCAGCTCCGCGCTCTTCCTGCCCGGCGGGCAGCTGCCCGTCGTCGGCTCGGTCTTCAAGAACCCCGACCTCGCCCGTACGTACGAGAAGCTCGGGCGCGAGGGCGTCGGCGCGCTCTACCGGGGTCCGCTGGCACGGGACATCGTGAACACCGTCCGTACGCCCCCGGTCCGAGAGGGCGCCACCCGGAAGGTCAGGTCCGGCGATCTGACGGAGCGTGATCTCGCCGCGTACCGGACCGAGTTCCGCAAGCCCACCAAGGTCGCGTACCGAGGTCTCGACGTCTACGGCATGCCCCCGTCCTCCTCGGGCGGTACGAGCGTCGGCGAGGCCCTCAACATCCTGGAGGGCACCGACCTCGCGAACGCCTCCCCGGCCCGCTACCTGCACCGCTTCATCGAGTCGAGCCGCATCGCCTTCGCCGACCGGGGCCGCTGGGTCGGCGACCCCGCGTTCGAGTCCGTGCCGACGCGCGGGCTGCTGTCCCAGCGGTACGCCGACTCGCGCGCCTGCCTGATCCGGGACGACGCCGCCCTGACCAGCCCCCTCGCGCCCGGCGACCCGAACAACCCGGCGCCGTGCGCGAGCGGTGGCACGGCGGCCCCGACCACGTACGAGGGGGAGAACACCACCCACCTCACGGTGGCCGACAAGTGGGGCAACGTCGTCGCCTACACCCTCACCATCGAGTCCACCGGCGGCAGCGGCATCACGGTGCCCGGCCGGGGCTTCCTGCTCAACAACGAACTGACCGACTTCTCCTTCGCCCCGGCGAACCCGGCCGTGCACGACCCGAACCTGCCCGGCCCCGGCAAGCGGCCACGCTCCTCGATCTCGCCGACGATCGTCCTCGACGGACACGACCGGCCGGTGCTCGCACTCGGGTCGCCGGGTGGCGCCACCATCATCACGACGGTCCTGCAGACCCTCACCGGGGTCGTCGACCGGGGCCTCCCGCTCGTCGACGCGATCGCCGCGCCGCGGGCCAGTCAGCGCAACCAGGCCACCACCGAACTCGAACCCGGCCTGTGGAACAGCCCGGTGAGAGCGGAACTCGAAGCCATCGGGCACGGCTTCCGGCAGAACCCGGAGATCGGCGCGGCGACCGGCGTCCAGCGCCTGCCGGACGGCCGGTGGGTGGCCGCGGCCGAGACCGTCCGCAGGGGCGGCGGGTCGGCGATGGTGGTCAGGCCGGTGGAGAAGTAGCGGCCGGAGGGGGCACTCGGATGCCCCCTCCGCGTCCCGCAGGGGATGTGCGTGCGACCCGAGCGTCTTGGTGTGCGCCGGTGGATGTGCGTCCCACCCGAGCGTCTTGGCGTACGCCGTGGACGTGCGTCCCACCCGCACGTCCCTCGCGTACGCCGTGGACGTACGTCCTGTCGTGCCCCCGTCGTGCCCTACAGCGCCGTCAGCACCCGCGGGCCCTCGTCCGTGATCGCCACCGTGTGCTCCGCGTGCGACGCGCGCGAGCCGTCGACCGTGCGGATCGTCCAGCCGTCGCGCGCCGTGTAGTGGTCGTCGGTGCCGCCCCCGATGAGCATCGGCTCGATCGCGAGCACCATCCCGTGGCGCAGCTTCATGCCCCGGCCCGGTCGTCCCTCGTTGGGGACGCCCGGGTCCTCGTGCATCGTGCGGCCGATGCCGTGACCGCCGAACCCGTCCGGGATGCCGTATCCGGCGGCGCGGCACACCCGCCCGATCGCGTGCGCGATGTCGCCGACGCGGTTGCCGACGACGGCGGCCGCGATGCCGGCCTCCAGGGCCTCCTCCGCCGCGCCGATCAGCCGGGTGTCCTCCGGCCGGGCCGGGCCGACCGTGAAGCTGATCGCCGAGTCGCCCGCCCAGCCGCCGAGCAGGGCCCCGCAGTCCGCCGAGACCAGGTCGCCCGGGGCGAGCCGGGTGTCGTCCGGGATGCCGTGCACGATCGCGTCGTTCACGGAGACGCACACGACCGCGGGAAACGGCACCGGCGCCCACTCCGGGCGGTAGCCGAGGAAGGGTGATCCGGCGCCCGCTTCGGCGAGGACCTCCCGTGCGGCCCGGTCGAGGTCGGTCAGCGGCACGCCGGGCGCCGCCTTCTCCCGTACGGCCGCGAGGGCGCGGGCCACCACCCGTCCCGCCTCACGCATCGCGGCCAGGTTCTCGTTCGTCTTGATCTCCACCATGCCAATTACTATACCGGTATTAGTATGGCCTCATGGTGCGCACACCCCTGACCCCCGAAGAGCGCGAGCGCGGCGAGCGCCTCGGCCTGTTCCTGCGTGAAGCGCGCGGCGAGCGGTCGATGGTGGCGATCGCCGCCGCCGCAGGCCTGTCCGCCGAGACCCTCCGCAAGATCGAGACGGGCCGGGCCCCGACCCCGGCGTTCTTCACCGTCGCGGCCCTCGCCCGGGTCCTCGGTCTCTCCATGGACGAGCTGGTCGTCCGCTGCGCGCTCGCGCCCGTCTGACGGCCCGGCCCCCGGGGGCGCGGGAATTCGGTGGCGCGGCCCACCGGAACCGTCGATCATGCGTCGCATGAGCGACGCACCCGCACGATGGACCACGGCGACCGTCTACCCCGACATGTGGGCGGACCCGGACGACGACCCCCGCAACAACAACGGAGGCCCCGGCTCGGAGGGCGAGCTCGCGACGCTGCAGGACGGCCTGCGGGACTTCCGCCTGACCCTCCTGATGAAGTGCGAGGGGCTGGACGCGGAGCAGCTCGCCCGCCGGTCGGTCCCGCCGTCGACCATGTCGCTGCTCGGCCTGGTCCGGCACCTCGCCGAGGTGGAGCGGGACTGGCGCAACTGGATCAGCGACGGTGAAAGGCTGCCGAAGCTGTACGGCGAGAAGGACGCGGACTTCCACGGGGCCGTCGCCGAACAGGCCGTGGTCGACGCCGCGTTCGCCGATCTGGAGCGTGAGCAGGCGGCGCTCGACGCCGAGCTGGCGGAGCACCCGGACCTCGGTGCGCGCGTGGGGCGGGAGAAGATCGCCGTCCGGGAGCTGATGGTGCACCGGATCGACGAGTACGCCCGCCACTGCGGCCACGCCGACCTGCTGCGCGAGTGCGTCGACGGCAGGGTCGGCCAGTGACGGGCGCCGGGCGGCTCCCGGGCCGGGCCCGGCTGTAGAGCGGGGTCGAGGCCGGGGTCGAGGACCGGGCCCGGGCGGGGGCCCGCCGGGGGAGCGGGCGAGCTCGTCGTGTCCGGGGAGGCCCTGGCCCGCACCCTCCGCCCGACACCGGCATAGGCTCCCGGGCATGATGCCCGAAGAGCTGCGGCGCGGCCGCTACGTCAGCCTGACCACCTACCGCAAGAACGGCACGGGGGTCGCCACACCCGTCTGGTACGCGGTGGAGGGCGACGAGCTGTACGCCTGGACCCGCACGGACTCCTGGAAGGTCAAGCGGCTGCGGAACGACCCGAGGGTCGAGGTCGCGGTCTGCGACCTGCGCGGCAACGTCGCCGAGGGCGCCGAGCGCTTCACCGGCGAGGGCCGGCTGGTGACGGGGGAGGAGCTGCGCCGGATCCGGGGGCTGCTCTCGCGCAAGTACACCTGGCAGTACTGGCTGACCGACGTGCCCGCCATGCTCGTCCGGCTCGGGAAGCGCCCGCACACCGGGATCGTCGTTCGCTTCGGGTGAATCGGTCCATAGGGCACGCGCAGGAAAACGGTCCGTAGTCGTCCCGTAACACGACTGCGGTCCAATACCCGCGGACCGGAGGGTTCCAGTCGACGGCGGGGCAGGTGCGGATCGCATGACGGTGTATCAACTTGTGGTGGAAGTCGCTACGTTCAGACACTGGCTGGCGGAGCTCACGCGCCGCATCCCGTCGGACGGCGGCTGGTACGGAGTCTTCGCCCGACGCGACCCCGACGGGCTGCGGGCCTGCTTCGACGGGACGGAGATCCTGCCCTGGGACATCGTCGAGTCCCTGCTCCAGGACGCCGGCGAACCGTTCGGGGGACCGTTCGCCCTCCGTGGCGCGACGCTGTACGCGGCGGCCGCCGGCGCCCATGACCGTCGGCCCGGCGGAGCGGAGGCGCTCACCGAACGCCGCGAGCTCTTGGAACGCGAACGCCGGTACGCCGAGTCCCGCGCCCGCGAACTGGGCGACCGGCTCCGCGCGGCCCCGGCCCCCGGCCCGGACGACACGGCCCGCCTGGAGAACGACCTGGCCTGGACGCGCGACGACCACGCGCGGGCGACCGCACGGGTCGCCGACCTGACGGCCCGGCTCGCACGCCTGGGGGAGTGGGCCGAGGGCGGGGCGACGCCGGGGCCGCCGCCGGCACCTGTTGTCCAGGCGGACCCGCCCGGGCCTGTTCCGCCGCCGGTGACGACGGCATCCGTCCCGACAGCCGAGCCGCCCGCCCCGACCGCCGAGCCGCCCGCCCCGACCGCCCAGTCACCGGCTCCGATCGCCGGGCCCCCCGCCCGTCCCGCCAGGACCAAGCGCCGCCCGCGCGGCGCGCGCTACGCGTGGCTGGACCGCGGCGCCGAGGACCAGGGGCCGGTGGCCGCACCCGCACCCGTACTCCCCGCCGGGGGAGCGGCGCCGCGAGGGGCACGGTTCGGGGGCGCCGGCCAGCCCTCCGAGGCCGCCGCGCCCGGCGGTGCCGACCCGGCCGTGCGCTCCGATGCCGACCCCGCCGAGGCGGGCCGCGCCGCCGCCAACGCGGTCTACGCGCTCCAGCGGCTCCGCGCCCAGGGGCGTAGCGGCGAGGCCCACGCCCTGCTCTGCGAGGCGCTCAACGGGCCGGCCGCCCGGCTGCCCGCCCTCGCCGGGGAACTGCACCGGGCCGGTCTCGGTGCCGACTGGTCCGTCCTGCTCTGGGAGGCGGCCTCGCTGCCGCCCGGCCGGCTCGCCGCCGTCGCCGGGGTGCTCGCCGACGCGGGGCGGGCCGCCGACTGCGATCAGCTCCTTCGGCAGGGCGTGGCGCGCCCCGTCGAGGAGCTCGCCGGGGCGTGCGCCGCCCTGCGGGCCGAGGGGCACCACCGCGAGGCCCGCGCGCTGCTCACCGCCTTCGTCCGGGTCCGCGCCCCCGAGGACTCGGCCCGCCTCGCGGCCGAGGACCCGCGGGGGCTCGCCCCCCAACTCCTCGAAGCCGCCCGAGCGGTGTCCGCGGTCCGCGAGAGCGATCTGCTGCACGCCCTCCGCGTGGCCGGCCTCGCGGGCGCGTGACCCGGTCGGGCGGCCTCCGGCAGGGGCCCGGCGGCACCCCGCACGGCCCGGAACACCGCTCCGGGCGGGAGGGTCGCGCCCGGACGTCTCCGGCATGCCCGGACGTGCCGGTACGTGTCGGTACGTGTCCGACGTGGACCACTCGGGTATGAAACATGATCGACCCCGCCGCTTCCCGGCGGCGGTCTTGCTCCGAGGTGTGACGGGGCTTACGTTCTCCTCCTACGCATCGCGTCTACGTGCGTAGAGGCTCTCTGACGCCGTGCCGAAGGAGCAGATCATGACCGACGTCGTACGCGCCGCGCTCGTCCAGGCGACCTGGACCGGCGACACCGAATCCATGATCGCCAAACACGAGGAGTACGCCCGGGAGGCCGCCCGTCAGGGTGCCAAGGTGATCGGCTTCCAGGAGGTGTTCAACGCCCCCTACTTCTGTCAGGTGCAGGAGCCCGAGCACTACCGGTGGGCCGAGCCCGTCCCCGACGGCCCCACCGTCAGCCGGATGCGGGACCTCGCCCGGGAGACCGGGATGGTGATCGTGGTGCCCGTCTTCGAGGTCGAGGGCGAGGGCTTCTACTACAACACCGCCGCCGTCATCGACGCCGACGGCAGCTACCTCGGCAAGTACCGCAAGCACCACATCCCCCAGGTCAAGGGATTCTGGGAGAAGTACTACTTCCGCCCGGGGAACGCCGGCTGGCCGGTCTTCGACACCGCCGTCGGGCGCGTCGGCGTGTACATCTGCTACGACCGGCACTTCCCGGAGGGCTGGCGCCAACTCGGTCTCAACGGAGCCCAGTTGGTCTACAACCCCTCGGCCACCCATCGCGGTCTCTCCTCATACCTCTGGCAGCTGGAGCAGCCCGCCGCGGCCGTCGCCAACGAGTACTTCGTCGCCGCCATCAACCGCGTCGGCATCGAGGAGTACGGCGACAACGACTTCTACGGCACGAGCTACTTCGTCGACCCGCGCGGGCAGTTCGTCGGCGACGTCGCCTCCGACAAGACCGAGGAACTCCTCGTCCGCGACCTCGACTTCGGCCTGATCGAGCAGGTCCGCCAGCAATGGGCGTTCTACCGGGACCGGCGCCCCGACGCGTACGACGGGCTGGTGCGGCCGTGAGCAGTCTCTTCGACCGGCACAAGGCAGTCATCCCCGACTGGGTCGCCCTCTACTACAAGGACCCGATCGAGATCACCCACGGCGAGGGCCGCCACGTCTGGGACGCCGACGGACGCCGGTACCTCGACTTCTTCGGCGGCATCCTCACCACCATGACCGCCCACGCCCTGCCCGAGGTCACCAAGGCCGTCGCCGAGCAGGCCGGGCGGATCATCCACTCCTCGACGCTCTACCTCAACCGCCCCATGGTGGAGCTCGCCGAGCGGATCGCCGGACTCTCCGGCATCCCCGACGCCCGGGTCTTCTTCACCACCTCCGGCACCGAGGCCAACGACACGGCGCTGCTCCTCGCGACGGCGTACCGCCGGTCGAACCAGATCCTCGCCATGCGGAACAGCTACCACGGCCGCTCCTTCTCCACCGTCGGCATCACCGGCAACCGCGCCTGGTCGCCCACCAGCCTCTCGCCGCTGCAGACCCTGTACGTCCACGGCGGTGTCCGTACGCGCGGTCCCTACGCCCAGTACACCGACGAGCGGTTCATCGAGGCCTGCGTCGCCGACCTTGAGGACCTCCTCGGCCACACCCGGGACGTCGCCGCCCTCATCGCCGAACCCGTCCAGGGCGTCGGTGGCTTCACCGTGCCGCCCGACGGCCTGTACGCCGCCTTCCGCCGGGTCCTCGACCGGCACGGCATCCTGTGGATCTCCGACGAGGTGCAGACCGGCTGGGGCCGTACCGGCGAGCACTTCTGGGGCTGGCAGGCGCACGACCAGGCCGGGCCGCCCGACATCCTCACCTTCGCCAAGGGCATCGGCAACGGCATGTCCGTCGGCGGAGTCGTCGCCCGCGCCGACATCATGAACTGCATCGACGCCAACTCCATCTCCACCTTCGGCGGTTCGCCGGTCACCATGGCCGCAGGCCTCGCCAACCTCTCGTACCTCCTGGAGCACGACCTCCAGGGGAACGCGCGCCGGGTCGGCGGTCTGCTCATCGAGCGGATCAGGGCCGCCTGCGCCGGAGTCGACGCGGTTCGGGAGGTCCGCGGCCGCGGCCTCATGATCGGCATCGAGCTGACCGAACCGGGCACCGAGCGGGCGAACCCGGACGCGGCCGCCACCGTCCTGGAGGCCGCCCGCGAGAACGGCCTGCTGATCGGCAAGGGCGGCGGCCACAACACCAGCACCCTGCGCATCGCGCCACCGCTCTCGCTCACCGTCGCCGAGGCGGAGGAGGGCGCGGCGATGCTCGAAGCGGCCCTGCGAGAGCTGTAGCCACACCGTCCCGCCGTATCGAGATCGGCCCGCCGTATCGAGCAGGGAGAGTCCCGTGAGCATCCGAACCGTCATCCGGGGCGGCCTCGTCGTCACCGCCGCCGACGAACTCCACGCCGATGTGCTGATCGAGGACGGCGGTGTGGTCGCCCTCGCGGCCCACGGCTCCGACGCGGCGGCCGCCTGGACCGCCGACCGGACGATCGACGCCACCGACCGCTACGTGCTGCCCGGTGGCGTCGACGCACACACCCACATGGAGCTGCCCTTCGGCGGCACCTCCGCCTCCGACACCTTCGAGACCGGCACCCGCGCCGCCGCCTGGGGCGGCACCACCACCATCGTCGACTTCGCCGTGCAGAGCGTCGGCCAGGCCCTGCGCGAAGGGCTCGACGCCTGGTACGCCAAGGCCGACGGCAACTGCTCGATCGACTACGCCTTCCACATGATCCTCTCCGACGTCAACGAGCACTCGCTCAAGGAGATGGACAAGCTCGTCCAGGAGGGCATCACCTCCTTCAAGCTCTTCATGGCCTACCCCGGCGTCTTCTACAGCGACGACGGCAGGATCCTGCGGGCCATGCAGCGCTCCGCCGACAACGGCGGGCTGATCATGATGCACGCCGAGAACGGCATCGCGATCGACGTCCTCGTCGAGCAGGCCCTCGCCCGCGGCGAGACCGACCCGCGCTACCACGGGGAGGTCCGCAAGGCACTCCTGGAGGCGGAGGCCACCCACCGGGCGATCCAGCTCGCCCGGGTGGCGGGAGCGCCGCTGTACGTCGTGCACGTCTCGGCGGAGGAGGCGGTCGCCGAGATCGCGACGGCCCGGGACAAAGGGCTGCCCGTCTTCGGCGAGACCTGTCCCCAGTACCTCTTCCTCTCCACCGACAACCTCGCGGAGCCGGGCTTCGAGGGCGCCAAGTACGTGTGCAGCACCCCGCTCCGGCCGAAGGAGCACCAGGCGGCGCTCTGGCGCGGACTGCGGACGAACGACCTCCAGGTGGTCTCCACCGACCACTGCCCGTTCTGCTTCGTCGGGCAGAAGGACCTCGGACGCGGCGACTTCTCGAAGATCCCCAACGGTCTGCCGGGGGTGGAGAACCGGATGGACCTCCTGCACCAGGCCGTCGTCGACGGGCACATCTCGCGGCGCCGCTGGATCGAGATCGCCTGCGCGACGCCGGCCAGGATGTTCGGCCTGTACCCGAAGAAGGGCACGATCGCCCCGGGCGCCGACGCCGACGTCGTGATCTACGACCCGCACGCCGTCCAGACCCTGTCCGCCGAGACCCACCACATGAACGTCGACTACTCGGCGTACGAGGGGAAGACGGTCACCGGCCAGGTCGAGACCGTCCTCTCACGGGGCGAGGTCGTCATCGACCAGCGCAAGTACGTCGGGCATGCCGGTCACGGCACCTTCGTGCCGCGTTCCACCTGCCAGTACCTGAACTAGGAGAGCGACGTTGGATTTTGGACTCGTCCTGCAGACCGACCCGCCGGCGTCGCAGGTCGTCGGGCTGATGCGCCGGGCGGAACGCAACGGCTTCCGCTACGGCTGGACCTTCGACTCCGCCGTCCTGTGGCAGGAACCCTTCGTCATCTACAGCCAGATCCTCGAACACACCACCAAGCTGCACGTGGGCCCGATGGTGACCAACCCGGGGACCCGTACCTGGGAGGTGACCGCCTCCACCTTCGCCACGCTCAACGACATGTTCGGGAACCGCACCGTCTGCGGCATCGGCCGCGGCGACTCGGCGATGCGCGTCGCCGGCCGCAGGCCGAACACCCTGGCCCGCCTCGGCGAGGCCATCGACGTCATCCGTGACCTCGCCGAAGGGCGGGAGGCTCAGGTCGACGGCAACCCGGTCCGCATCCCCTGGATCAAGAACGGGAAGCTCCCCGTCTGGATGGCGGCGTACGGCCCCAGAGCGCTCGCGCTGGCCGGACAGAAGGCCGACGGCTTCATCCTCCAGCTCGCCGATCCCTTCCTCACCGAATGGATGGTCAAGGCGGTCCGCCAGGCCGCCGCGGACGCCGGCCGCGACCCCGACGCGCTCACCATCTGCGTGGCCGCGCCCGCCTACGTCACCGCAGACGACTCCCCGGAAGCCCTGGCGCACGCACGCGAGCAGTGCCGCTGGTTCGGCGGCATGGTCGGCAACCACGTCGCCGACCTGGTCGCCAAGTACGGCGAGCACTCCGACATGGTCCCGGAGGAGCTCACCGCGTACATCAAGGACCGGCACGGCTACGACTACTCCCACCACGGCCGCGCCGGAAACCCCGACACCCGGTTCGTCCCCGACGAGATCGTCGACCGCTTCTGCCTCCTGGGCCCCGCCGATGCCCACATCGAGAAGCTGCGGCGGCTGCGGGAGATGGGCGTGGACCAGTTCGCCGTGTACGCCATGCACGACGCGAAGGAGACGACGATCGACGCCTACGGCTCCGAGGTCGTCCCCGCCCTCCGCTGACATCCCCAGGCCGAGGCCCCGGTCGACCACCACGCGGCCGGGCCACCTCCGGGACTCCGCGATCAGAGGAACCATGCACAGCAAGCAGCACCTCACCGAGCAGCGGCTCGTCCGGGTCCTCGACCAGCGCATCCGGCCGGCGGTCCACGCCCGCAGCGTCCCCCTCTCCGTGGCGGTCTGGAACGTCCCCGGCGAGCCGGTCCCCGTGGCCGAGGGCCTGGCCGCCCCGTACGAGCCGGTGTCGCTCGGCCACCGGTGGGGGCCGCCGTGGTCGACCAGCTGGTTCCGGATCAGCGGCAGGATCCCCGAGGAGTGGGCCGGCCGCAGGGTCGAGGCGGTCGTCGACCTCGGATTCGACACCACCGGCCCGGGCTTCTCCAGCGAGGGCCTGGTCCACCGCCCGGACGGCAGCGTCGTGAAGGCCCTCAACCCCCGCAACGCCTACTTCCCGGTCGCCGACCCGGCCCTCGGCGGCGAGGAGTTCACGTACTACGTCGAGGCGGCCGCGAACCCGAACCTCGGCGCACAGACTCCCACCAGGACCGGGGACCGGCCCGCCTGGCTGACCGGAACCGGTTCCGCCGGCGCACCTCTCTACCGGCTGCTCCGCCTGGACCTCGCGGTCTTCGACGCCGAGGTCTGGGAGCTGGCCCAGGACCTGGACGTCCTCGGGCATCTCATGCGTGAACTCCCCGAGGCCGAACCGCGCCGCTGGAGGATCCTGCGGGCCGTCGAGAAGGCACTCGACGCCATCGACCTGCAGGACGTCTCCGGCAGCGCCACCGCCGCGCGCGAACAGCTGCGTCCGGCGCTCGCCGCACCCGCGGCCCCCAGCGCCCACCGCGTCTCCGCCGTCGGACACGCCCACATCGACTCCGCCTGGCTGTGGCCGCTCCGCGAGACCGTACGCAAGGTCGCCAGGACCCTGTCCAACGTCACCCGGCTCATGGACGACCACCCCGGCTTCCGCTTCGCCATGTCCCAGGCACAACAACTGGCCTGGCTCAAGGAACACCACCCCGGGGTCTACGCCCGGGTACGGGAGAAGGCGGCGGGCGGACAGTTCCTCCCCGTGGGCAGCCTGTGGGTGGAAGCCGACACCAACATGACCGGCGGCGAGGCCCTCGCCCGCCAGCTGATCCACGGAAAGCGCTTCTACCTCGACGAGTTCGGCGTCGAGACCGAGGAGATGTGGCTGCCCGACACCTTCGGCTACAACGCGGCCATGCCGCAGTTGATGAAGCTCGCCGGCGTGCGCTGGTTCCTCACCCAGAAGATCTCCTGGAACACCACCGACACGTTCCCCCACCACACCTTCTGGTGGGAGGGCATCGACGGCACCCGGATCTTCAGCCACTTCCCGCCCGTCGACACCTACAACGCCCAGCTCACCAGCGCCGAACTCGCACACGCGGTACGCAACTTCCGGGACAAGGAGGCCGCCGACAGCTCGCTGCTCCCGTTCGGCCACGGAGACGGCGGCGGGGGTCCCACCCGGGAGATGCTGGCCCGCGCGGCCCGCCTTGCGGACCTGGAGGGCTCGCCCAGGGTCGTCGTCGAGAGCCCGGCGGACTTCTTCGAGCGGGCGCACGCGGAGTACCCCGACGCTCCGGTATGGCTCGGGGAGCTGTATCTGGAGTTCCACCGCGGCACGCTCACCAGCCAGCTGCGGACCAAGCAGGGCAACCGGCGTGGCGAGCACCTGCTCCGCGAGGCCGAGCTGTGGTCGGCCACCGCGGCCTGCCGCAGGGGGTTCGGCTACCCGTACGAGGCCCTCGACCGGCTCTGGAAGACGGTCCTGCTCCATCAGTTCCACGACATCCTGCCCGGCTCCTCCATCGGCTGGGTCCACCGGGAGGCGGAGGAGACCCACGCCGCCGTCGCCGCCGAACTGCACGGGATCGTGGCCGCCGCCCAACGTGCCCTGGCAGGGGACGGCGAGGCCGGGGGAGCGGAGGGCGGAGGGGGAGCGGAGGGCGACGACGCCGTGGTCTTCAACGCCTCACCCTTCATCCGCGACGGCATCCCGGCCCTCGGCGCCGCCCGGCGTTCGGCCTCGCCCGCCCGGCCCGTCGCCTCCGCGCCCGCCCCCTCCCCGTACGAGGGAAGCCACCTCCTCGACAACGGACTCGTCCGGGTCCGCATCGACGACCGGGGCCTGGTGACCTCGGCGTACGACATCGCGGCCGACCGGGAAGCCGTGCCGCCGGGCGCCGTCGCCAACCTCCTCCAGCTCCATCAGGACTTCCCCAACGCGTTCGACGCCTGGGACATCGACGCCTTCTACCGCAACACCGTGCACGACCTCCTCGACGCCGACTCGGTCTCGGCGGAGGCCGGCGGCATCCGCGTCGTCCGGACCGTCGGCGCCTCCCGGATCGAGCAGCTGATCTCGCTCGCCGAGGGGTCCCGGCGCCTGGACATCGACACCGAGATCGACTGGCAGGAGACGGAGAAGCTCCTGAAGGCCGCCTTCCCGCTCGACGTCCGGGCCGACCACTCCAGCGCGGAGATCCCCTTCGGTCACGTCCGGCGCCCCACGCACACCAACACCAGCTGGGACGCGGCCAAGTTCGAGTTCTGCGCCCACCGCTTCCTGCACCTCGGGGAACCGGGCTGGGGTGCGGCCTTGGTCAACGACTCGTCCTACGGGCACGAGGTCACCCGCGACGTCCGCCCCGACGGCGGGACGACCACGACCGCCCGGCTCACCCTGCTCCGCTCCCCGCGCTACCCCGACCCGGACGCGGACCGGGGCCTGCACCGGCTGGCGTACGGCCTCGTCATCGGCGCCGACATCGCCGACGCCGTGCGCGAGGGCTACGGCTTCAACCTGCCCGAGCGTTCCGTCCCCGGCGGCACGGCGGAGGTCGTGCCGCTCGTCGCCACCGACGACGAAGCCGTCGTCATCGACACGGTCAAGCTCGCCGACGACCGCTCGGGCGACCTCGTCGTACGCCTCTACGAGGCTCGTGGAGGCCGGGCCGCCACCCTTCTGACCACCGGTTTCCCGCTGGAGTCGGCGACGGTGACGGATCTCCTCGAACGCGAGCTCGACGCCGAGGACGCCGAGGACGCCGTCGAGGCCGGGGCAGCCGCCGGGGCCGCCGCGGCCGCCCGGACCGCCGACGGGCGGGTGTCCCTCACCCTGCGCCCCTTCCAGATCCTCACCCTGCGGCTGCGGCCCGTGCGGCGATATCGTTCGCCGACCGGGTCCGAAGAGCGCGACATCGCGGCTCCCGCCGGGCCCGCCGCCGTGCGCACGCTGGATACGATCGGCCGGTGAACGCCACCGTCCTGCTCGACGCCCCCGCGACGCCGACCGCTCCCGCCCTCCTCCTCCGGCCCTGGCGCGCCGACGACGTGGCGGAGCTGGTCGAGGCGTACCGCGATTCCGCTCTGCGCCGCTGGGCGCTCGCGCCGATCGAGACCGAGCGGGACGGCCTGGCGTGGGTGCGGGCCCAGGAGGAGGCACGTGCGGCGGGCGTGCGGCTCGGGTTCGCCGTCGTCGAGGCGTCGTTCGGCGCGGAGCCGCAGCGGCTGGCGGGCGGCGTCGTGCTCAAGGAACTCGCGCCCGGCAGTCCGTCCGCCGAGGTCGGCTACTGGACGGCGGCGCGGGCCCGTGGACGGGGTGTGGCTCCCAGGGCCCTGGAGACCCTCACCACCTGGGCGCTCGACTCCTTCCGGGCCGACGGCCTGGAACGTCTCGAACTCCTTCACCAGGCCGACAACGTGGCCTCCTGCCGCGTCGCGGAGAAGTGCGGCTACGTGTTCGAAAGGATCCTTCCGGCGACGCCTCCGGCCTTCCCCCTGGACGGCCATCTGCATGTACGGGGGAGGTCGTAGGCGGCTCGCGGCACCCGACGTGGCGTCGGGGGTCTACCCGCGTCCCGCGGCGAGTGGAAGAATCGGTTCCCGACTCCCTGGCTGCACGTGGTCCTCGACCGACCACGACGGAGCCGTTCCGGCATGGCACCCCTCGCCCTTCCCGGGCGACACCTCGTTCCGTCCTCCCCGCCGAACGAAGGGTTCCTCCGTATGACCGCAACCGTTCCCCCGGAGAGATCCGCAGGCCCCTCCGAACCCGCCGCACCCGGCGGCCGCGTCGAACTCGCCCCCGGCACCGCCCCCGACGACCCCCGTTTCGTCAACGAGGACCTGCTGCCCGTCCCCGTCGCCCAACGCCGCTGGACCACCTACAACTTCGCCGCCCTCTGGGTCGGCATGGCCCACAACATCCCCTCCTGGATGCTCGCCTCCGGCCTCGTCGCCCTCGGCATGGACTGGAAGCAGGCGGTGCTCACCATCGCCCTCGCCAACGTCGTGGTCCTGCTGCCGATGCTGCTCACCGGGCACGCCGGACCCAAATACGGCATCCCCTTCCCCGTCCTCGCCCGCGCATCCTTCGGACTGCGCGGAGCGAACCTGCCCGCCCTCGTCCGGGCCGGGGTCGCGTGCGCCTGGTTCGGCATCCAGACCTGGATCGGCGGCCAGGGCATCTTCGTCCTGCTCGACAAGGTCTTCGGCGGCGGCTGGGCGGACGCGTCGAGGATCGGCGGCCAACCCTGGACCCTCTGGCTCTGCTTCCTCCTCTTCTGGGCCCTCGAACTCGCCATCATCTACCGGGGGATGGAGGCCCTGCGCCGCTTCGAGAACTGGGCCGCGCCCTTCGTGATCGTCGGCGCTCTCGTGCTCCTCGGCTGGATCGCCGTCAAGGCCGGCGGCCTCGGCCCCCTGCTCGACCAGCCGTCGAAGCTCGGCTGGGGCGCCGACTTCTGGCCCGTCTTCTTCCCCGCCCTGATGGGCATGATCGCCTTCTGGGCGACGCTCAGCCTCAACATCCCCGACTTCACCCGCTTCGGCGCCGGCCAGCGCTCCCAGGTCCTCGGTCAGTCCCTCGGACTCCCCACCACCATGACCCTGTTCGCGTTGCTCTCGGTGCTCGTCACCTCCGGCTCGCAGGCCGTGTACGGGGCGCCGGTGTGGGACCCGGTGGCACTCGCCGCCAAGACAGACAGCGTCTTCGGACTGCTCTTCGCCCTGGTGACGGTGCTGGTGGCCACCCTGTCGGTGAACATCGCGGCGAACGTCGTCTCCCCGGCGTACGACCTCGCCAACCTCGCCCCGAAACTGATCGACTTCCGTACGGGCGCGCTGATCACCGGAGTCGTCGGCGTGCTCATCATGCCGTGGAAGCTCACCGCCACCCCCGAGCTGTACATCTTCACCTGGCTCGGCCTGGTCGGGGGTCTCCTCGGTACCGTCGCGGGCATCCTGATCGCCGACTACTGGCTCGTCCGCCGTACCGTCCTCGACCTGGCGGGGCTCTACCGGGCCGACGGACCCTACTGGTACCGGGGTGGCTGGAACCCGGCGGCCGTGCTCGCCTTCGTGGTCGGCGGCGTCCTCGCCGTCGGCGGCTCCCACTCGGCCCCGGGCACCGGCCCCTTCCCCGAGGACGGTTTGATCCCCTTCCTGAAACCCCTGTCCGACTACGGCTGGGCCGTCGGCCTCGCCGCCTCGCTGCTCCTCTACACCGCCCTCATGAGGCGCGGGGCAGCCGGCCGATCGTCCGCTCGATCCAGCTGAGATAGGAGCGCACCCGGGTGTTCACGGCGGGAGTGTCGGTGGCGCACTCCTTGCCGTAGGACACCAGGCCGACGACGTACGGCCGCCCCCGGACCACCCGGACCAGAGGACCGCCGGAGTCGTACTGGCAGGTGTCACGACCGGGGGCGTACGTGCAGATCTGCGTGGGGGCGATCTGCGCCATGCCCCGGCTCGCGCAGGCGGAGTTGCTCATGGTGGAGAGGGCCACGGTCCGCAGCACGTCCGACGTGCGGCCGCCGAACGAGGTGGTGCCCCAGCCCGGCACCTCGACCCGGGTGCCGTCGACGCTGCCGGGGGCGGGCGTCACGGGCAGCTCGATCGGGCGCACGTCGCGGTTGAGGGCGAGCGGCTCGGTGAGCTCGACCAGGGCGATGTCGTTCCGCTGGGTGCCGGGGTCGTACTCCGGGTGCGGGACGAAGCGCGCGGGCGAGGCCAGGACCGCGTGGGGGCTCTCGGACCCGGTCGTCAGGTCGTGGTCGCCGAGCAGTACGCCCACCCGCGTGGGATCGCTGTACGAGCCCGTCAGGCAGTGGGCTGCGGTGAGGACGTAGCGGTCGCCGATCAGCGCCCCACCGCACATCACCCGCCGTTCGAGGACGTCCACGAGCCCCGCCATGAAGGGGTACTGGTGGGGCCGTGCCTCCTGTCCGCCGACCACCGCCTGCGCGGGCGGTGCGATCCCGAGGGGGCTCATGGCGAGCATCGCCCCCGCGACCGCCGCCGGCAACCTCTTCAGCCGTGCCACCTGATCTCCGTACCGTCGACGCCGTGGTCCCGGGGCCGCCGGTGTGCGGAGACGTTTCCTCACGCCCACCGCCCGCCGTCCCGGCCCCGCATGGGCTCAACGACGCGGGCCGGATACGGTCACCTGCCCGCGGGGCCGGACCGGTGACCGATGCCGTGACCGACGCCGCGATCGGTGCGGCGGTGACCAGGTGACGTGGCGGCCGGGTGAGTCAGCGGTCGGCGTCCGGGGCCCAGCCGGGGACGTGCGCGGCCGCGGCCGCGACCCAGGCTCGGGCGCCCCCGGGGAAGGGCCAGGCCCGGGTGAGGTCGTACCCGCTGGTGATCGATGTCAGCTCGTCGGCGAGACTGCGGCTCCGGTGCGCGATCCGCGACGCGGCGAGCGGCCCCTCCAGAGCGGCGACCCGCTTCTCGTACTCCTCCACGGCACGGGCGGAGAAGAACTCCACCCACCGGGAGGCCGCGGCCGCCCGCGAGAGGATCAGCACTCCGGTCGCCCGCCCTCCGCGAGCACCGCCGTCAGGCGGTCGTGACCGTCCAGCACCACGGGGGAGTTGAGCCCGCTGATCCACCAGGCGAACACCGGCGGCAGGACACCCTCCCGGTACTGCCGGCGGTACGCCTTCACCCGCGGAGCCTCCGGGGCCGACAGCGCCCGCAGCGGCAGCAGGTCCCGCGCGTCCTCCACCGGATCGCCGTATCCGAACCAGGTCAGATGCCCCCGGTCCGGATCGTGGGTGAGGAGTTTGGGCCAGTTGACGGTCTTGAACCACCGGTGGACGTCAGGGACCAGCAGCCACTCGCCCGCGTGGAGCGGCCCCTCGGCGGCCCCCCGCAGCTCCACTTCCGCGTGCGCGGCCCAGCGCTCCGACCACTCCGCCGACCCCGGTGCCGCGAACTCCGCGACCGCACGCGCCCGGTCCGCCCGCAGTGGGGCGAAAGGCGAGGCGTACCGGCCGGTGCGCGCGTAGTGCAGGCCGCGGTGGGTGGCCCGCTGCCGGGCGAAGAGCACGGGGGTGGCGCCCTGCATCAGCACCAGCCGCCGCCCGTCGGCGCACTCCATCCGCAACCCCGGCTTCACCGGCCCCTCGACACGCATGCCGCCACCCTACGCAGCGGGTGCGCCCGCCGGGCCCGGAGCCCGGGCGGCGCCCCGGGCCGGCGCGGCGGCTACGGCACCCGCCCCGTCCACTCCGCCGTCCCGAACTTCGTCTCCGCGAGCCCCTTCGCCCGTGTCAGCTCGTCCTCCGTGACATGGCCCTCCGTCAGGCCGTACCGGCCCCGGAAGGAGGCGATCATCCGGTCGATCACCGTCTCGCGCGGCAGGCCGGTCTGGCGCCGCAGCGGGTCCACCCGCTTCTTCGCGCTCTTCGTGCCCTTGTCGGAGAGCTTCTCGCGGCCGATCCGCAGCACCTCCGTCATCTTGTCGGCGTCGATGTCGTACGCCATCGTCACGTGGTGCAGGACCGCCCCGTGCCCCGTCACCAGCCGCTTCTGCGCCGCGCCCGCGATCTTGCCCGCGTCCGTGGCGATGTCGTTGAGCGGCTGGTACCAGGCGCGGATGCCCATGTCGCCGAGGGCGCCGAGCACCCAGTCGTCGAGGTAGGCGTAGCTGTCGGTGAAGGACAGACCCTGCACGAGGGCGTCGGGCACGGAGAGCGAGTACGTGATCGTGTTGCCGGGCTCGATGAACATGGCCCCGCCGCCGCTGATCCGGCGCACCACCTGGATGCCGTGCCGCTCGGCCGCCTCCGGGTCGACCTCGTTGCGGAGGGACTGGAAGCTGCCGATGACCACCGCGGGGGCGCCCCACTCCCAGACCCGCAGGGTCGGCGGCCGGTGGCCCGCGGCGACCTCGGCCGTGATCACCTCGTCGAGCGCCATGTGCAGGGCGGGGGACTGCGGCGGCTCGTGGATCAGCTGCCAGTCGTAGTCGGTCCAGTCCGTGGCGTGGGCGAGTGCCCGGCGGACCGCGACGCCGATGCCCTCCGTGGTCAGCCCGAACATCCGGGTGCCCGGCGGCAGTGCCGCGTCGATCCGCGCCGAGAGCCCGGACGCTTCGGTGTCGACCGGCGCGCCCTCCAGAGCACGGTCGATCGCCAGGATCGCCTCGTCCGGTTCGAGGAAGAAGTCGCCGGCGACCCGGACGTTCCGCAGGACCCCGTCCTCGGCGTCGAGGTCGACGACCACCAGCTTGCCGCCGGGAACCTTGTACTCACCGTGGTACGCGCCGTGCACGGAACCCTCCCTGCATGTAAGGGGTGAACTCGGCCAAAGGGTACTCCCCGGGGAAACAGAGGATGACAAATCCGACGGTCGGGTTGTCAGCGTCCCGTGCTTAGCTGGGCGCATGAGTGAAGAGTTCCTTGACCTTGTCCTGGCTGGCCGTACGACCGACGTGGAGGAGGCGGTCCGCAAGGCGGCCGCCGCCGAGATCATGCCGCGCTTCCGGCAGCTCGCCGCCGACGACATCGTCGAGAAGAACGGCCCGCACGACCTGGTCACCGTCGCCGACCGGGCCGCCGAGGCCCATCTCACGGAGTCCCTGACCGCTCTGCTCCCGGGCTCGGTGGTGGTCGGCGAGGAGGCGGTCCACGCCGACCCCGCCGTCTACGACGCCCTGCGCGGCGACGCCCCCGTCTGGATCGTCGACCCCGTCGACGGCACACGCCAGTTCGTCCACGGCGACCCCGGCTTCTGCACCCTCGTCGCCCTCGCCCGGCACGGCGAACTGCTCGCCTCCTGGACGTACGCACCGGCCCTCGACGAGTTCGCCGTGGCTGTGCGGGGCCGAGGCGCCACGCTCAACGGGCAGCCGCTGCACGCCGGTTCACCCGCCCCCGGCGAGGTCATCGAAGTCGCCACCTCGCACCCCGACTACACCACCCCGGACCAGAAGCGGGCCCTCCTCGGCCTGGTCACCGAGGGTGTCTCCCCCCGGCCCTGCGGCTCCGCGGGACTGGAGTACCTGGCCGTGGCGCGCGGCGCACTCGCCGGAACGGCGTTCTCCTGGGAGTACGCGTGGGATCACGCGGCCGGGCTGCTCCTCGTCACCGAGGCGGGCGGTACGCACACGACCCTCGCGGGCGAGCCCTTCAGGATCACCGGCGGGAACGCCCTGCCGTTCACCGCGGCCCGGGACGCGGCGACCGCCGACCGGATCCTCAGCCTCCTCAGGGGGCAGTGAGAGCCTCATAACCACCGGCCTATCCTGGGAGTCCTGGCCTCGGCTGACGAAGGAGTCCGAAGGTGTCGAAGGTGACGTCGATGCTCGATGCCGTCGTCGTGGGGGCGGGGCCCAACGGACTGACCGCCGCCGTCGAACTGGCCCGCCGCGGCTTCTCCGTGGCCGTCTTCGAGGCGAAGCCGACCGTTGGCGGGGGCGCCAGGACCGAGGAACTCACCCTCCCCGGCTTCCGTCACGACCCCTGCTCCGCGGTGCATCCCCTCGGAGCCGGCTCGCCGGTCTTCGGGACGATGCCCTTGAAGCGGTACGGACTTGAGTGGCTCCACCCCGAACTGCCCATGGCCCACCCCTGGGACGACGGCACCGCCGCCGTCCTCGCCCGCTCCGTCGCCGAGACAGCCGCCTCCCTCGGGCCGCGCGACGCGGGCGCGTACCGCAGACTCGTCGCCCCCTTCGCCGGCAAGTGGGACACTCTCGCCCGGGACTTCATGCAGCTGCCGCTCACCGCGCTGCCCCGCGACCCGGTCACCCTGGCCCGCTTCGGCCTCGCCGGACTGCCACCGTCCACCTGGCTGATGCGCCGCTTCCAGGACGAGAAGGCGCGGGGTCTGTTCGCCGGGATGGTCGCCCATGCCATCGCCCCGCTCGGAGGATTCGCCACGGGTGCCGTCGGCCTGGTCTTCGCGCTCGCCGCCCACGCGGGCGGCTGGCCGGTGCCCCGGGGCGGCTCGCAGTCCCTCTCCGACGCCCTCACCGCGTACCTCAAGGACCTCGGCGGAGCCGTCCACACCGACTTCGAGGTCAAGCGGCTCGACGACCTGCCGCCCGCCCGCGCCTACGTCTTCGACACCTCGCCCAGGGCCCTCGCCCGGATCGCGGGCTTCGGCGGCCACTACGACCACTACCGGTACGGCGCGAGCGCCTTCAAGATCGACTACGCCCTGGACGGCCCCGTCCCGTGGACCGCCGAGGCGGCCCGCCGCGCCGGAACCGTCCAGGTCGGCCCCACCGCGGGCGAGATCGACACCGCTCTGCACCAGGCCTCCACCGGCACCGCGCCCGACGTGCCCTTCCTCATCACCGCCCAGCCCAGCGTCGTCGACCCCTCCCGCGCCCCCGAGGGCAAGCACGTGTTCTGGGCGTACGGCCATGTGCCGAACGGCTGGCAGGGGGACCTCACCGACGCGATCGAGCGCCAGATCGAGCGTTTCGCCCCCGGCTTCCGCGACCGCGTCCTGGCCCGCGCCACCGCGGGACCGCCCCAACTCGCCGAGCGCAACGCCAACTACATCGGCGGCGACATCGCCTGCGGCGCCGCCCGCGGCCTCCAGCTCGTGCTGCGCCCCACGCTCTCGCTCCGCCCGTACGCCACCCCGCACCCGGCGGTCTTCCTCTGCTCCTCCGCCACCCCGCCCGGCCCCGGCGTGCACGGCATGTCCGGGCACAACGCGGCGAAGGCCGTCTGGCGCCTGCTGCGAAAATAGACTGCCCCCATGGCGAAGTACTTTGACGTGCACCCCGACAACCCCCAGCCGCGCACCATCGGCACGGTGGCCGACAGCATCCGGAACGGTGCGCTCGTCGCGTACCCGACCGACTCCTGCTACGCGCTGGGCAGCCGACTCGGAAGCAAGGACGGCATCAGCCGCATCCGGGCGATCCGCGACCTCGACGACCGGCACCACTTCACACTCATGTGCCAGAACTTCGCCCAACTGGGCCAGCTCGTGCACATCGACAACGACGTCTTCCGCGCGGTCAAGGCGGCGACCCCCGGCGCCTACACCTTCATCCTGCCCGCGACGAAGGAGGTGCCCCGGGCGCTCCTCCACCCCAAGAAGAAGACGGTCGGCGTCCGCATCCCCGACCACGTCGTCACCCAGGCCCTCCTCGCCGAGCTCGGCGAACCACTGCTCTCCAGCACCCTGCTGCTGCCCGACGAGGCGGAGCCGCTGACGCAGGGCTGGGAGATCAAGGAGCGGCTCGACCACCTGGTGGACGCGGTCCTCGACTCCGGTGACTGCGGAACCGAACCCACCACCGTCGTCGACTTCTCCAGCGGCGAGCCCGAGGTCGTGCGCCGCGGCGCGGGGGACACCACGCGGTTCGAGTAGCGGACGCGCCCGCGGGGGCCACCGCTCGGGAGAGCGGTCCACGGCTCGCGAAGCGGCCCTTACGGCACGGACCACGATCACCGTACGGTCGGGCGGGTGGGTACCCGCCCGACCGACGGAGGACCGAGCCACGTGATCGTCATCGCTCATGTCAGCGACATCCATGTCGACCTGGAGCAGCGCAGCGCCGACCGCACCCGCGCGGTCATGCGCTACCTGGAGGAACTGCCCTACGACCTGGCGGCCGTGGTCGTCACCGGCGACATCGCCGACCATGCGACCCCGGACGAATACGCCCTCGTGCGGGAGCTGCTGACCTCCCGTCACCCGCTGCTCCTCTGCCCCGGGAACCACGACGACCGGGCCGTCCTCCGGAAGGTCCTCCTCCCCGAGACGACCGGAACGCGCCCGTACGCCCCCGTCAACCAGGTGCTCCGGGGAGAGGGCTTCGTGATCGCCCTCTGCGACTCGTCCGTGCCCGGCAAGCACGACGGACGTCTGGAGGACGAGACCCTGGAGTGGCTGGACGGCGTCCTCGACGCCACCCCGCGCGACACACCCGTCCTCGTCGGCTTCCACCACCCGCCGGTCCCGCTGCACACCCCGTACGTCGACGAGATCCGGCAGTTCGGCGAGGAGCGGCTCGCCGCGGTCGCCACCCGCCACCCGCACCTGACCGCCTTCCTCGCGGGACACGTCCACACCGCCGCCGCGACGACCTTCGCCGGGCGCCCGCTGCTCGTCGCGCCCGGGGTCGTCTCCTCGATCCGCCTCCCCTGGGAGCGCCCGGTGACGCATCCGCACATCCATCTCGACCAGCCGCCCGCGCTCGCCTTCCACGTCCTCGGGGACGACGGCAGACTGACCACGCACTACCGCTCGGTCGCGGTCTGACCCCACCTGGGGGCTTCCCGGTCGGGGGCGGACCTCGGGCGCGGCGATGTCCATGTCGTTTTCTCGCCAGCCCGCGAGCCGTCCGTCCCCGATCCTGGACTCATGCACACCGACACCGAGCGCTGCGTACGGGCCGTCCAGTCGAAGGACGCCCGCTTCGACGGCGTGTTCTTCACCGCCGTCCGCACCACCCGGATCTACTGCCGCCCCAGCTGCCCGGTCGTCCCGCCCAAGCCCGAGAACATGGAGTTCCACGCCAGCGCCGCCTCCTGCCAGCGCGCCGGTTTCCGGGCCTGCAAGCGGTGCCGGCCCGACACCAGCCCCGGCTCGCCCGAGTGGAACGTCCGCGCCGACGCCGTCGCCCGCGCCGTACGCCTCATCCAGGACGGCGTCGTCGACCGGGAGGGCGTCCCCGGGCTCGCCCGGAGGCTCGGCTGGTCCACCCGCCAGATCGAGCGCCAGCTCCTCGCCGAGCTGGGTGCGGGGCCGCTCGCCCTGGCCCGCGCCCAGCGCGCCCAGACCGCCCGGGTCCTCATCGAGACGACCCCGATGCCGCTCGGCCAGATCGCGTTCGCAGCGGGTTTCGCCTCGATCCGCACCTTCAACGACACCGTCCGCGAGGTCTTCGCGCTCACGCCCGGCGAACTCCGCGCCCGCGCCTCCCGACCCGCCGCCGGGGCGCCCACCCCGGGAGTGATCAGCCTCCGGCTGCCGTTCCGCGCCCCGCTGGAGCCCTCCAACCTCTTCGGCCACCTCGCCGCGACCGCCGTCCCCGGCGTGGAGGAGTGGCGCGACGGCGCCTACCGCCGGACCCTCGACCTCCCGTACGGGCACGGCATCGTCGCGCTCGCGCCCCGCGCCGACCACATCGCCTGCCGGCTCTCCCTCACCGACCCCCGCGACCTCACCCACGCCATCAGCCGCTGCCGCCGGCTCCTCGACCTCGACGCCGACCCCGTCGCCGTCGACGAGCGGCTGCGCACCGACCCGCTGCTCGCGCCGATCGTCGACGCCGCCCCCGGCCGCCGGGTCCCCGGGACCGTCGACCCCGCCGAGTTCGCCGTCCGGGCCGTCCTCGGCCAGCAGGTCTCCACCGCCGCCGCCCGCACCCACGCCGCCCGGCTCGTCACCGCGCACGGCACCCCCGTCGACGACCCCGAGGGCGGCCTCACCCACCTCTTCCCGGGCCCCGAGGCGCTTGCCGCACTCGACCCCGAGACCCTGGCCCTGCCCCGCAGCCGCCGCACCACCCTCCTCACCCTGGTCCGCGCGCTCGCCGACGGATCGCTCACCCTCGGCCCCGCCGACGACCGCGAGCAGACCCGCGCCCAGCTGCTCGCCCTGCCCGGATTCGGCCCCTGGACCACCGAGATCATCGCCATGCGCGCCCTCGGAGACCCGGACGCCTTCCTCCCCGGTGACCTCGGCGTCCGCCGCGCCGCCGAGGGACTCGGCCTCCCCGGCACCCCGGCCGCCCTCACCGCCCGCGCGGCGCACTGGCGCCCCTGGCGGGCGTACGCCGTCCAGTACCTCTGGGCGACCGACGACCACCCGATCAACCACCTGCCCGCGTAAAGGACCGTGAGGACCCCTCCCATGCCCGCCATCCAGCACACCGTCGTGGACAGCCCGTACGACCCGCTGACCCTCGTCGCCGTCGACGGCGTCCTCAGCCGCGTCCACATGACCGGCCAGCGCCACCGCCCGCCGGAGGAGACCTTCGGCGAGCCCGACCCCCGCCCCTTCGGGGAGGCGATCCGCCAGCTCGACGCCTACTTCGCGGGTGAACTCACCGCGTTCGACCTGCCGTTGAACCTGATCGGCACCCCGTTCCAGCTCAGGGTCTGGGAGGGGCTGCTGCGCATTCCGTACGGGGAGACCCGGACGTACGGCGAGCTCGCCGAGGAACTCGGCAACCCCGGCGCCTCCCGGGCCGTGGGCCTCGCCAACGGCAAGAACCCCGTCAGCATCATCGTCCCCTGCCACCGGGTGATCGGTTCGGGCGGCAGCCTCACCGGCTACGGCGGCGGCCTGGACCGCAAGCAGCGGCTGCTCGCCTTCGAATCGGGTACGGCGGAACCGGCCGCGCTCTTCTAGCGGAGCCGGTCGAGGAGCGCCGGCAGCGCCGTGCCGATCGGCTCGCGCACGACGTCGTCGGCGACGGGGTCGTACGGGGTGGGCTCGGCGTTCACGATGATCAGCCGGGCGCCGTGCTCGGCCGCGATCCCCGCGAGAGAGGCCGCCGGCTGGACCTGGAGGCTGCTGCCGACCGCGATGAACACCTCGGTGGCCTTGGCGATCGACATGGCGTCGCCGAGCACCACCGGATCGAGCCGCTGACCGAACATCACCGTCGCCGACTTCAGGATCCCGCCGCACACCCGGCACGCCGGGTCGTCCTCGCCGGCCCGTACCCGGTCGAGCGCCTCCGCCATCGCCGAGCGCGCATGGCAGGCCGTGCACACCACCGACCGGGCCGAGCCGTGGAGTTCGAGGACCTTCCGATCGGGCACCCCGGCGGCCTGGTGCAGTCCGTCCACGTTCTGCGTGATCACCCGCAGCGCGTTGCCGCTCGTCCGCTCGTACGCGGCGATCGCGCGGTGCGCGACATTCGGCTCGGCGCTCAGCGCCGGACCGTCGAGCCGCATCCGCCACGAGCGGCGGCGGATCTCAGGATCGGCCATGTACGGCCCGTACGTGACGAGCCGCGCGGCCTCGGGGTCCTGCCGCCACATGCCGTTCGGACCCCGGTAGTCGGGGATGCCCGAGTCGGTGGAGATACCGGCGCCACTGAAGATCGCGACCATCGCCATGGGGCGACCCTAGGCACCACCGAACCGCTCCCGCGAACGGGTTTCCCGATGCTAGGTTCCCGCCATGGCCAAGGTGAACATCGGACTCGACGCCGAACTCGTCGTGGAAGTCATGGTCCTGGCCGGTATCGGCAACCCCCAGGACGCCGTCGAGGCGGTCGTCCGCGACTACATCGCCCGCGGCCACCGCACGGAGGCCCGAGCCGTCAGCCGCGACGAGGCCGTGCGCACCGGCGAGGTCGTCCGGCCGGAACCGCCCCAGGGCTGAAGAGAGTCACGCGGACTCGGCCAACCGCACCGTCCGCTCCGCCAGTTCACGGATCCCGACCCCGTCGAAGCCGAAGACGGCGCTGCGCACCCGGTTCCGCAGCGGCTCCGACCACTGCGGGGGGATCGCCGCCGCCCCGCACCTCACGCCCGCGACCGAACCGGCCGTCGCGCCGTTGGAGTCCGTGTCCAGGCCGCCGCGCACGGTCAGGGCGATCGTCCGGCTGAAGTCCCCCTCCCCGTAAAGGAGTCCGGCGGTCAGCACGGCCGCGTTGGGGACCGTGTGGATCCAGCCGAGTCCCGCCGTCCGCTCCGCCTGCGTGATCAGCGTCGCCGACCAGTCGAGGCCCGCCTCGTGCAGCGCCATCGTGTCCCGCACGGTCCGGGCGAGCCGGCAGCTCGCCGGGATCCGCTCCAGGGACGTCTCCAGGGCGCACCGGACGTCCGGTGCGGTGAACGCCGACGCGATCAGCGCAGCCGCCCACATCGCTCCGTACACCCCGTTCCCGGTGTGTGAGAGGACCGCGTCCCGCCGGGCGAGCGAGGCGGCCCGGCGCGGATCCCCCGGACTGGTCCAGCCGTGGACGTCGGCCCGGATCAGCGCGCCGATCCACTCCTGGTACGGATTGTCGTACGTGGCCGTCAGCGGCGGCCGCAGCCCGTTGGCGAGGTTCCGGTACGCGGCCCGCTCGGCGGTGAAGGTCTGGAGGTACGGCATCCGCAGCAGCCACTCCCGACCCACCTGCTCGGTCGTGAAGACGAAGCCGTACGTCTCCAGGACGCGCAGCCCCAGGATCGACCAGTCGATGTCGTCGTCCCGGCAGCTGCCGTCGATCCCGCCGCGCACGCACTGCCGCCACTCGGGGCGCAGCTCGAAGCCGGTGGCGCCGGGCGGCGGGGGCGGCAGGTAGTCGGTGAGCGGGAGCGCGCCGGTCAGCCGTAGATAGGCGTCGATGCGCTCCCGGGTCCAGTGGTCGCCCTGCTCCACGGGCTTGCCCAGCATGTTCCCGGCGATCCGGCCGGTCCAGCCGCCCAGGACACGGTCCGCGAGCTCCGCACGGGGGAGCTCCCCGTGTGCGTGCTCCCCGTGCGTCAGGCCCATACCTCCGGTCTACCGAACCGGGCGGCCGCCCGCGCGCCGAAGCCCCTCCCGGTCGGCCCCGCGTCCGACGGCACGGTTCCGCCGCTCCCGCGGGGCCCGGCCGACCGCTTCCGTACGCATGTGAGCCCACTATGGTGCGACATATCCGCCGATCCGGGGGTAGCACACCGTCCGGCGGTACGGATAGGGTCGGCCTCGGCGCGACTGCACGTTCGAAAGCAAGGGATGCAAGGTGACGGACGGGGCAGCAACTCAGGTCGCTCACGTGCTCGTGGCGGCCGACAAGTTCAAGGGCTCGCTCACGGCCGTGCAGGTCGCGGAGCGGGTCACAACAGGACTGCGACGGGTGATCCCGGAGCTCACGGTGGAGACGCTGCCCGTCGCGGACGGCGGCGACGGCACCGTCGCCGCGGCCGTCGCGGCCGGGTTCGAACGCCGAGAGGTCCAGGTGACGGGGCCGCTCGGCGAGCAGGTCACCGCCGCGTTCGCACTGCGCGACACCACCGCGGTCGTCGAGATGGCCGAGGCCTCCGGGCTTCAGCTCCTCCCGGCCGGCGTCTTCGCCCCGCTGACCGCGACCACGTACGGCTCCGGTGAACTGCTCCGCGCGGCGCTCGACGCCGGCGCGACCACCGTCGTCTTCGGCGTCGGCGGCAGCGCCACCACCGACGGCGGCGCCGGCATGCTCGCCGCGCTCGGCGCCCGCTTCCTCGACGCGTCCGGCGCACCCGTCGGCCCCGGCGGCGCGGCCCTCGCCGACCTCGCCACGGCCGACCTCACCGGCCTCGACCCCCGCTTCGCCTCGGTCGACCTGATCCTCGCGAGCGACGTCGACAACCCGCTCACCGGGCCCAAGGGCGCCCCCGCGGTCTACGGGCCGCAGAAGGGCGCCACGCCCGACGACGTCCGGACCCTGGACGCGGCCCTCGCCCACTTCGCCACCGTCCTGGAGAAGGCCATCGGCCCGAAGGCGGCCGAGGCGGCCGTCGCCCCCGGCGCGGGCGGCGCGGGCGGCATCGGCTACGGCGCGCTCATCCTCGGAGCGAGCTTCCGGCCCGGCATCGAGCTGATGCTGGAGGTCCTCGGCTTCGCGCCCGCCCTGGAGCGCGCGACCCTGGTCATCACCGGCGAGGGCTCCCTCGACGAGCAGACCCTCCACGGCAAGGCCCCGGCGGGCGTGGCGGCCGCGGCGCGCGCGGCGGGCAAGGAGGTCGTCGCGGTCTGCGGCCGCCTGGCGCTCCCGCCGGAGGCACTGGGCACGGCGGGCATCCGCCGCGCGTACGCCCTCTCGGCCCTGGAGCCGGACCCGGCGAAGTCCATGGCGAACGCGGGCCCGCTCCTGGAAGAAGCGTCGGCGGACATCGCCCGGGACTTCCTCCGGTAGCTCACCCCGCCCTGCCCCTCGGCCCCGCGCCGGCGACCCTCCACCCCGGCGGGGGCGACCCCGGCCGCCCTCGCACGGGGCCTTCGCCGCGCTGAGCCCCCACGTTGTGGCCAAGTCGCCCGGCCGGGGCGCTTCCCACCTGCCTGGTCCGCCCCCATGGCGTGGGCATCCGCCCGGCCGGGGCGCTTCCCACCCGCCCGGGCCGCCTCCCCGCCACCCACGTTGTGGGCATCTGTTCCGCTGGGGCGGGACGGGTGGGCACAACGGAACGGCGCCCCTGCCGGGCCTGGGCTTCCGCGCCTGAACCCGCACCCCTGGTGCGGCGCAGAGTCCGGTGCGGGTCCAGACACAAGGGGCGGAGGCGCCGCCAAGGGCGCCGTCCCGTGTGCCCACCCGTCCCGCCCCAGCCGGACGAATGCCCACACGGCGGGGGCGACGCGGCAGGTGCATCCGGGCCGTGCGAGCCCCACGCGGCGGGGGCATCCAGGCGCGCCGGCCCACGCGGCAGCGGCAGGGCCAACGGCGTGCGGGCCCACGCGGCGGACGCGGGGACGCCCCGGCGGGCCCGTATGCGGCGGGCGGCCTACCCCTGTGACGTCAAGCGGAACGCGTCCAGCGCCAAGGTCATCTCCGTGAGGTCCCGCGGTCGCGACAGCGACCGTGCCGTCAGCTGCTCCAGGCGGCGCAGCCGGTTGAAGACCGTGTTCCGGTGGCAGTACAGCCGTCCTGCCGCCCGCCCCGCCGACCCCTCGCACTCCAGCCACGCGTCCAGCGTCTCCAGGAGCACCGCCCGGTCCGCCGGGTCCAGTTCGAGCAGGCCGCCCAGGACGTCCGAGACCAGCAGGCTCGCCACCTCCGGCTGGGCCACCACCAGCGCGCCCGCCATCCGCCGGTCGAGCCGTACGATCTCGCGGCTCCCCGGCGGACACGTCCGCAGCGCCAGCTCGGCGAGCCGCCGAGCCCGGCCCAGTTCGGTCAGGCCCACCACCACCGGACTGATCCCTCCGGGGCCCGGGCACCGCCCGTCGAGGAGTTCCGACAGCGCGTCCAGGCCGGTGTCCCCGGCGAGCGCCACCACCCCCAGCTCGCAGTCGGCACCCATCCGCCACAGGAACCGCACGCCCTCGCCCTGCACCTGCCGGTGGAACAGCTCGCGTTCCTCCCGCCGGTCGTAGCGCAGCACCACCACCGCGTACCGCCCCTGCTCGGGCAGGTCCAGGCCCGCCGCCGCCCGCGCCACCAGCTCGGGCGAGCGCTCGCCCTGGAGCAGCGCGTCGAGGAGTGCCTGGAGCTGCTCGTCCGTGCGGCGGCGCAGTTCGAGCTCCGTCGTCCGGTACGCCTCCGAGGCCGTGTCCGCCTGCGCGTCCACCGCCGACCACACCGTCGTCGCCGACTGCATCAGCGCCGCCAACTGCGCCGTGTCCGCCCCCGCGCCCTCGATCAGCGCGTCCCAGACGAGGTGCCCGGCGTGCCGGTAGGCGTGCACGACCAGTTCGAGCGGCATGCCCTGCGCGGCCCGCCGCCGGCCCATCTCGTCCGCGTGCTCCAGGTCCCGCCGTGGCGAGCTCCGGGGCGCCGAGATCATCTCGATCCCGATGCGTATCGCCTTCTCGGCCTCCTGCCAGTGCTGGTCGTACGGCAGGATCCGCCCGTAGGCGGGCTCGTACGCGTGGAGTTCCCTCAGATGCTCGTCCACCAGTTCCGGCACCCGCTCAAGAAGCGCTGTGCACGCCTGCGCGAGCACCTTCCAGTCGTCACCGGTCCGCCGTCTGCGCCGTCCCATGCCCGGAGGATCCACCGCCCCGGCCCCCTCCGCACAGCCCTGACGCGCAGCGTTGTGCGCATGCACAGCCCTTCGGCGCGCCCGCTGGTCACCGGCAGCGATTCGGCCGCGGGCCGTGGACGCGCGGTCCGGCGCGGTGTTGGGGTGAGCGCCATCGAACGGCCGAGTAACAAGAACGGCCGGGAACACCGGAAAAAGGGGAACCATGGGAGGTACCGCACCCGCCCTCGAGGTGACGGACCTGACGGCGGGATACGGACCGGTACACGCGTTGCGACAGGTGTCGCTGACCGTGCCGGCGGGTGAGGTCGTCACCGTCCTCGGGGCCAACGGGGCCGGCAAGTCGACGCTGCTGCGGGCGGTCTCACGCACCCTCCGGTTCCACGGCGGCGCCGTGGTCTCCGGCACGGTGAGCCGCGACGGCCGGCCGCTCGACGGGCTGCCGCCCGACCGCGTCGTCGCGGCCGGCGTCTCCCAGGTGCCCGAGGGCCGCCAGGTCTTCGCACGGATGACGGTCGAGGACAACCTGCGCGCCGGAGCGCTCGGCAGCCGCGGCGGACGGGCGGCCAAGGCGGCCTCCCTGCGCCGGGTCCACGAGCTCTTCCCGGTGCTCGCGGAGCGGGCCCGTCAGCCCGCCGGGCTGCTCTCCGGCGGCGAACAGCAGATGCTGGCCGTCGGCCGTGCCCTGATGGCCGCGCCGGGCCTGCTCCTGCTCGACGAACCCTCGCTCGGGCTCGCGCCGCTGATGGCGGCCCGGATCGCGGACGCGATCCGGGAGATCAACGCCCAGGGCACCGCGGTGCTGCTCGTCGAGCAGAACGCGGCGCTCGCCCTGCGGCTCGCCTCCCGCGCCTACGTCCTGGAGGTCGGCGAGGTCACCCTCTCGGGCCCGGCCGCCGAGCTCGCCGCCTCCGACGAGGTACGCCGCCGCTATCTGGGCGTGGTCGACGAGGACGCCGCGGCCGACGCGGCCCGCGCCCGCGCCACGCACCCGGTCCTGTCCCGCTGGGAGGAGACGACATGACGGCCCCGCCCCCGCCGCCCGGCGAGCACATCCCCGCCCTCGAAGTCCGCGACCTCACCGTCCGCTTCGCCGGCCTCACCGCCCTCGACGCCGTCGGCTTCACCGTCCGGCCCGGCACCGTGCACGCCCTCATCGGGCCCAACGGCGCGGGGAAGTCCACCTGCTTCAACGTCCTGTCCGGCGTCTACCGTGCCACCGAGGGCTCCGTGCGCCTCGGACCGCACGAGCTGACCGCCCTGCCCCCGCACCGGATCGCGGACCTCGGCGTCGGCCGGATCTTCCAGAACCTGGCGCTGCCGCCCCGCGCCACCGTCGAGGACAGCCTGATGCTCGGCCGCCACCGGCTGACCCGCACCGGCTTCGTCGCCGCCGGGCTCCGCCTCCCCTCCGCCGCCCGCGAGGAGGCGCGCCACCGCGCCCGGGTCAGGGAGATCGCCGCCTTCGTCGGTCTGGAGCAGCAGCTCGCGCGACCGGCGGGCTCCCTCCCGTACGGGCAGCAGAAGCTGGCCGAGCTGGCCCGCGCCCTCTGCATGGAGCCGAAGCTGCTGCTCCTCGACGAGCCCGTCGCCGGGATGACCGCCGACGAGCGGCGCCGGACCGCCTCGGTCATCGCCGGGGTCCGCGACAGCCTCGGCATCTCGGTGCTCCTCGTCGAGCACGACATGGGCCTGGTGATGAGGCTCGCCGACTCCGTCACCGTCCTCGACTTCGGCCGCCGGATCGCCGACGGGGCCCCCGGCGACGTCCAGAACGACCCGGCGGTCGTCCGCGCCTACCTCGGAGAGGAGTCCGCCGCGTGAGCACGTTCGCCGAGTTCCTGATCAACGGCATCTCACTGGGCTCGATCTACGCCCTCATCGCCCTCGGTTTCGTGGTCATCTTCCGGGCCACCGAGGTCGTCAACTTCGCCCACGCCTCCCTCCTCCTCGCGGGCGGCTACGTGACTGCCGTCCTCCACGACGAGATCGGCTTCTGGCCCGCCCTGCTCGCCGGCATCGCGGGCGCGGCGGTGGTCGGCGCGGCCGTCGAGTTCTTCGTGATGCGCCGCCACCGGGGCGCCGACCACAGCGTCCTCGCCATCGTCACCATCGGCGTCGACATCCTCCTCGCCACCGAGCTGACCCGTCGGATCGGCACCGACATCCTCGCCCTCGGCGACCCGTGGGGCGACTCCGTCGTCACCGTCGGCGGGGTCACGATCGCGGAGACCAGGATCGCCGCGCTGCTCGCGGCGGGCCTCCTCATCACCGCGTTCCTGCTCGCCTTCCGGTACACGTCCTGGGGCGTCGCCATGCGGGCAGCCGCCGAGAACCAGGAGACCGCCGCCCTCATGGGCATCCGGCTGGGCCGCGTCTCGATCGGCGCCTGGGCGGTCGCCGGCGGTCTCGCCGCCGTCGCCGCGCTCTTCCTCACCGTGTTCCCGACCCCGGGCCTCGAGCGGACGACCTCGCTCGCCGCGCTCAAGGCCTTCCCCGCCGCCATCCTCGGCGGCCTCGACTCCACCACGGGCGCCCTCGTCGGCGGCCTCCTCGTCGGCGTCACCGAGTCCCTCGCCACCGGCTACCAGGGCGACCTGGCGTTCCTCGGCCGGGGGATCGGCGACCTGGCCCCGTATCTCGTCATGGTCGCGGTGCTCCTGATCCGCCCGGCCGGACTCTTCGGCACGAAGGAGCCGGCCCGTGTCTGAGATCCTCACCCGGAGCGGCCTGCGGGTCGGCAGTCCTGCGGTGTACGGAGGGGCGGCCGCCTGCCTCGTCCTCCTCGTCCTGCCGTTCTACCTGGACCGGTTCTGGCTCCAGGCCGGCCTGTTCGCGATGGCCGCCGCCCTCGGGGCGATCGGCATCAACCTGCTGACCGGCGCCACCGGACAGCTCTCCATGGGACACGCCTTCTTCCTCGCCGTCGGCGCCTACGGCTACTGCGCCTTCGCCGGGGACGGCGCCGACGGGCTCGCCGGCCTCGGCCTGCCCGGCTGGCTCGCCGCCGTCCTCGCCGTCGCCCTCTCGGGTCTGGCCGGCGGGGTGTTCAGCCCCATCGCGGGACGGCTGAGGGGCGCGTACCTCGGTATCGCCACCCTCGCGCTGATCTTCATCGGCCAGCACGTCCTCTTCAACGCCCATGACCTCACGGGCGGCTTCAACGGCCGTGCGGTCCCGCCGCTCTCCCTCTTCGGGCTCACCTTCGACGACACCGAACTCCTCGTCGCCCAAGTGCCGTTCGGGGCGGTGGAGAAGCTCTGGTACCTCGGTCTGGCCCTGCTCCTCGGCGGGGTGCTCTTCGCCCGCGGCGTCCTCAGGGGCCGCCCCGGACGGGCGATGAACGCCATCCGCGACCACCGGATCGCCGCCGGCGTCATGGGCATCCCGGTCGCCCGCTACCGCGCCGCCGTCTTCGTCCTGTCCTCCATGTACGCGGGCCTCGCCGGTGTCCTGCTCGCCCTGGTGTTCCAGCGCACCGTGCCGGAGTACTTCGGCATGGCGCTCTCCCTCGAATACCTCGCCATGATCGTCATCGGCGGTCTCGGCTCGGTCGCCGGAGCGGTCGCCGGAGGCGTCTTCGTCTCCCTCCTGCCGCAGCTCCTCAACCGCTACAGCGACGCGCTCCCGCTGGTCTCCGCCCCGGGAACGGGCGGCATCGCACCGGGGGAGGCCGCGCGCTATCTGTACGGCGCCGCCGTCGTCGCGGTGGTCCTGTTCCTGCCCGGCGGCCTGGCCCGGCTGGCCGCCCGGAGGCCCGGAAAACCCGGAAGCGGCAAGAGCCCCAAGACCCCCATGCACACCCCGAACACCCCGACCACCACCGAACCCTCAGGGGAGGCACGATGAACCACCGACGACAGGCCGTGCGGGGCCTGGCCGCCGCGCTCGCCGCACTGGTCGCCCTCACCGCCGCCGGATGCAGCTCGAAGGCGAAGACCGGCGACGGCAAGCAGACCGGCGCGGGCGGGGTGAAGACCGGCGAGGGCGTCACCGACAAGACGATCTCGCTCGGCGCGCTCACCGACATGACCGGCGTGTACGCCACCCTCGGCAAGAGCGTCACCCAGGCCCAGCAGCTGTACGTGAAGCAGGTCAACGCCGGCGGGGGGATCTGCGGCCGGCAGCTGGAGCTGACGGTCCGCGACCACGGCTACGACCCGCAGAAGGCGCTGGCCGCCTACACCGAACTGGAGCCGAAGGTCGTCGGCTTCGCCCAGTTCATCGGCTCCCCGTTCGTCGCCGCCGTCAAGCCCCGGGTGGATGTCAAGGACAAGGGCCTCGTCCTCCCGCAGGCCTGGTCGGCCTCGCTGCTCGGCTCCCCGTACATCCGCGTCCTGGGCGCCACGTACGACGTCGAGACCATCAACGCCGTCGACTTCCTGCTCAAGGAGAAGGGCCTGAAGTCGGGCGACAAGCTCGGCCACGTCTACTTCGAGGGCGACTACGGCGAGAACGCCCTCAAGGGCTCGAAGTACGCGGCGGAGAAGGCGGGCCTGACCGTCGTCGAGCAGAAGATCAAGCCCACCGACAACGACATGTCGGCGCAGGTCGCGGCGCTCAAGCAGGCCGGGGTCAAGGCCATCGTCATCAGCGCGGGCCCCCGCCAGGCCGCCTCCCTCGTCGGAGTCGCCGCCGCCACCGGGCTGAAGGTCCCCGTCGTCGGCAACAACTCGGCCTTCGCGCCGCAGCTGCTCGGCACCCAGGCCGGCCCCGCCCTGGAGAAGATGTACTGGTTCGCCTCCCCGAGCCTCCCCATCGGCGCGGACACCCCGACCGCGAAGAAGCTCGTCGCGGACTACAAGGCCGCCTACCCGAGCGACTCCCTCGACAACGGCATCGTCGCCGGCTGGACCGCGGCGAGCGTCTTCGGCGAGGCCCTGAAGAAGGCCTGCGAGAGCAAGGACCTCACGCGCGACGGTGTCGACAAGGCGCTCCTGACGCTGACCTCCTACGACGCCGGCTTCGGGATGAGCCACAACCTCGGCGACCCCAAGGCTCCGTCGTCCCGGGAGTCCGTCATCATCCAGCCGGACAAGAAGGTCCCCGGAGGCATGCGCACCGTCCGGCAGCCCTTCGTCGCGGACGCCGCGAAGTCCTACACCCCGTAACGCGTCAGCCCGGGTCCCGGTCCGCGAAGCCCGTCCGCCAGGACGGGTGGGCCGGGGCCCAGCCCTGGGCACGGGCCCGGTCGTTCACCGCACCCCGGGCCCAGGGCGCCCCGCCCTCGCTCCGCGCCGGGGCAGGGACCCCCAGGGCCTCCGCGAGGACCGGCAGCCAGGTGTGGCCGGGCGCGGGCTCGTCGTCCACCACGTTGTACGCGCCCGGGGGCCACGCGAGAGCACGTACGGCCGCGTCGGCCGCGTCGGCCACGTGCACGAAGGAGCTCACCGCCTCGTCGGCCGCCGTGCTCCCGAGGAAGCGGGCCGCCGGGTCTCCGGCGAGCGCGGCGGCCACGGCGCCGCCCGGGGCGTACCAGGTGCCGGGTCCGTACAGGATCCCGTACCGCAGCACGACCGCCTCGGGGAGCTCGGCCACCGTCTCCTCCAGGGCCCGCACCCCGGCGACGATCCGTGACCGGGGCGCCTCGTCCGTCGGGTCGAGCGGTACGGACTCGTCGGCGGGTCCGTCGCCGGGGGCGTACGCCCAGCTGATCGACTGCGCGACGATCCGGCCGACGCCCGCCCGTCGTGCCGCGTCCACCAGGTTCCGGGTGCCCTCGATCCGTACGCGGTTGTTCGCGGCCCCGTCCGCCCCGCCCAGGTCCGTGAGCTGATGGACCACGGCGTCCGGCGCCGCCTCGGCCACCGCACGGCGCACCGCCCCGGCGTCCAGGACGTCCACGGGGTTCGGCCCGCGCCGGGACAGACCCACGACCTCGTGGCCGGCCGCCTCCAGGCGCGGCACGAGCTGACGGCCGACGGCGCCCGTGGCGCCCGCTACCAGTACACGCATGGGCCCAGCGTAGGAGATCTTCACGTGCCCGAAACATCGCGGTGTGAAGCTCGGGCCCATGACTGCACGCATCGAGGAGAACCGCTCCCACCCCCGCCTCGCTGACCTGCTGGCCGCCTACCACCTGGTCAACCAGGCCGAGAAAGGCACGGCGGTGGAGGCGGTCTCCCAGCTTCCCGCCGTATACCGGGCCGAGGTCGAGGATCCGGCCGCCGTCTTCACCGCCGACACGGTCCTCCTCGCCACGCCGCCCGGCGAGGACCTCCCGGCCGGCTGCGTCGTCCTCAAGGCCCCTTACGGGGGCCGGGCGCCCGAGATCAAGCGGCTCTGGGTAGCGCCGGAAGCACGGCGGAAGGGCCTCGCGCAGGCCCTCATGTCGGAGGCCCTGCGCCGCGCCGCGGCCTCGGGAGCACCCGCCGTACGCCTCACGGTGTGGTCCTGGCGGCAGGAGCCGCTCGCCCTCTACCGGAGCCTCGGCTTCGAGACCGTCGCGTCGTGGGACGAGCGGCCCGACCTCCTGTGCCTGGAGAAGCGGTTCGACGTCATCGAGCGGCTCACCCCCGACCAGGTCCGCGCCCACGCCCCCGCCGGCCTCGCCGCGCTCCTCCTCGACGCCGTGGACTCCGGTGCCTCCGTCGGCTTCCTGGCGCCCCTGGAGGCCCCCGAGGCGGCCGCCTGGTGGGCGCGCGTCGCCGGGGAGGCGGCCGAGGGGGCCCGGGACGTCTGGGCGGCCCACGGCCCCGACGGAAGTCTCACCGGCGTCGTCACCCTCGTCCGCGGGGGCACGGCCAACGGCAGGCACCGGGGCGAGATCGCCCGCCTCCTGGTGCACCGCTCGGCCCGGGGCAGGGGCCTGGGGTACCGGCTGCTGGCAACGGCCGAGGCGCACGCCGCCGCCACCGGCCTCACCCTGCTCGTCCTGGACACCCAGACCGACAGCCCGGCCGAGCGCCTCTACCGCGGCGCGGGCTGGACGGCCGCCGGCACGATCCCGGACTTCGCCGCCGACCCGGCGGGCGTCCTGCGCGCGACCACGCTCTACTACAAGCGCCTCGGCTAGCCCGGGGGAACGGAAAGGGCCCCGGAGGCGAGATCGCCTCCGGGGCCCTTCTTGTCCGTGTGCCGCGTGCGCTACGGCAGCTGCGCCGCCCGCGCCTCCCGGCTCTCACGCCGGTTGCCGCGGAAGGTGTTCACTCGACGGGCCGTCGCGAAGAGGGGGATCACGGCGCCCATCACGACCTGCAGCGCGCACCCGGTCTGAAGCAGGAACTGTCCGCCCGGGGCGTCGAAGGCCCAGGCCGCCAGCATGCCCATCGCACCGACGATCCAGCTGAGCATCGCCACCGCGAGGATGCCCCGCGGCTTGGGGTACTCGACCCGGCTCACCATCAGCCAGGCGACACCGATGATCGCGAGCAGCGTCGGGATGAACGGCAGCTCCAGGAGCACGATCGAGACCACCGTCAGCGCGCCGAAGGGGCTCGGCATGCCCTGGAACATGCCGTCCTTCATGGTCACGCAGGAGAATCTCGCAAGTCGCAGCACCACCGCGAGCAGCACCACGATCGCGGCCACCGCCGAGACCTTCTGCTGCGCGCCCGGCGTGACCATGCCGTACACGAGTACGAAGTAGGCCGGTGCCAGACCGAAGCTGATCAGGTCCGAGAGGTTGTCGAGCTCGGCGCCCATCGGGGAGGAGCGCAGCTTGCGCGCCACGATGCCGTCGAACAGGTCGAAGATCGCCGCGGCCAGCATCAGGATCACGGCGGTGGCGGCGCTGTTGCGCGCCATGCCGGTCTCCGTGCTGCCCGTGAGGTGCGGGATGAGGATGCCCGTGGTGGTGAAGTACACCGCCATGAACCCACACGTGGCGTTACCGAGCGTGAGGGCGTCCGCTATGGACAGCCTCAACGACAGCGGCATCTCCTCGGCCTCTTCGGCCCCTTCCGCATCGGTGCCGGCGACCCAGTCGGCGGCCCGTGTGTCGGGATCAATCACGGTCAATGCGAGTCACCCCCGCTGTGGTGGCCTGGCCGACCTCGACGGCGACCTCGACACCCTCGGGGAGGTAGATGTCGACGCGCGAACCGAAGCGGATCAGACCGATGCGGTCACCCTGCTCGACCTTGGTCCCCTGCGGGATGTACGGCACGATGCGCCGGGCGACGGCGCCCGCGATCTGCACCATCTCGATGTCGCCGAGCTCGGTGTCGAAGTGCCAGACAACGCGCTCGTTGTTCTCGCTCTCCTTGTTGAACGCCGGGACGAACCCGCCGGGAACGTGCTCCACGGACGTCACGGTGCCGGCCAGCGGCGCGCGGTTGACGTGGACGTTCAGCGGGCTCATGAAGATGGCGACCCGGGTGCGTCCGTCCTTCCACGGCATGATGCTCTGCACCACACCGTCGGCGGGGGAGATGACCCGGCCCTGAGCGATCTCGCGCTCGGGGTCGCGGAAGAACCACAGCATGCCGGCCGCGAGCGCGGTGGTCGGCACGGCGATGGCCGCGGCCCGCCTCGACTTGCGCGCGCGCACGAGGCTGAGCGCCGCGGTGGCGACGGTCGGCAGAAGCCACGGCGATGCTCCGCGCGCGAGGCGTACGCCCGTGAGGCTGTCGCGGTGTGCAGAGGTTTGGCTGTGGGGCATGGATGACCTTCGTAGCGGATGATGCCGCACTGGCAACGGGGGACGGCGGCTTTCCCTCGATGCTATCGGTTGCGGGACGCAACTGGGTAAGCCAGGAACCGAGTCGACGGCCGGAAGACGAACACAGGGTGTGATCTTCTTCGCGGCCGAAACGACTCAAAACCGACAATCAACCCTGGAATCGGTACTCCTCGAGCAGCCGACGACCAATGATCATTTTCTGGATCTCGGCGGTACCTTCACCGATGAGCAGCATCGGCGCCTCACGGTAGAGACGCTCGATCTCGTACTCCTTGGAGAACCCGTAGCCGCCGTGAATGCGGAAGGCATCCTCGACGACCTCCTTGCAGTATTCGGAGGCGAGGTACTTCGCCATCCCTGCTTCGAGGTCGTTTCGTTCCCCGGAGTCCTTTTTGCGTGCTGCATTCACCATCATCGCATGAGCGGCCTCGACCTTGGTAGCCATCTCGGCCAGCTTGAACTGAATCGCCTGGTGCTGGGCGATCGCCTTGCCGAAAGTGTGACGCTGCTGGGCATACGAGACACCGAGCTCGAAGGCACGCTGAGCGACACCGCAGCCACGGGCCGCCACGTTCACGCGGCCGACCTCGACGCCGTCCATCATTTGGTAAAACCCTCGGCCGGTGACCCCGCCGAGGACCCGATTGGCCGGAATGCGCAGTCCGTCCATGATGAGTTCGGTGGTGTCGACGCCCTTGTAACCCATCTTGTCGATCTTCCCGGGGATGGTGAGGCCGGGGCGGACCTCTCCGAAGCCGGGCTCCTTCTCGACGAGGAAGGTCGTCATCGACTTGTGGGGGGCGGTGCCCTCCGGGTGTCCTTCGTCACTTCGGACGAGAACGGCGACCAGCGTTGACGTTCCGCCATTGGTCAGCCACATCTTCTGGCCGTTCAGGACGTACTCGTCGCCGTCCTTGACCGCCTTCGACGTGATCGCCGACACGTCCGAGCCGAGGCCCGGCTCCGACATCGAGAACGCGCCACGCGTCTCGCCGGCCGCCATCCGCGGAAGGAAGTAGTCCTTCTGCTCCTGGGTGCCGTGCTGCTTCAGCATGTACGCCACGATGAAGTGCGTGTTGATGATGCCGGAGACCGACATCCAGCCACGCGCGATCTCCTCCACGCACAGCGCGTAGGTGAGGAGCGACTCACCCAGACCCCCGTACTCCTCGGGGATCATCAGACCGAAGAGGCCGAGCTCCTTGAGCCCGTCGACGATCTGCTGGGGGTACTCGTCGCGGTGCTCCAGCTCGGTGGCGACCGGGATGATCTCCTTGTCGACGAACTCCCGGACGGTCTTGAGGATCTCCTGCTGGACGTCCGTGAGCCCGGCGGTCTGGGCGAGTCGGGCCATGGCTACTTCTCCGTCTTCTTGGCGGGCTCGATCAGCTCGGGGCGGCCGGGCTGCTCGCCGCCGCGCTCCTTGATGTACGTCTCGGTGGGGACCATCACCTTGCGGCGGAAGACACACACGAGGGTGCCGTCCTGCTTGTAGCCCTTGGTCTCGACGTAGACGATGCCGCGGTCGTTCTTCGACTTCGACGGGGTCTTGTCCAGGACCGTGGTCTCGCCGTAGATCGTGTCGCCGTGGAAGGTCGGCGCCACGTGCCGCAGCGACTCGATCTCCAGGTTGGCGATGGCCTTGCCGGAGACGTCCGGCACGGACATGCCGAGCAGCAGCGAGTAGATGTAGTTGCCGACGACGACGTTCTTGCCGAAATCCGTCGTGTTCTCGGCGTAGTTCACATCCATGTGCAGCGGATGGTGGTTCATCGTCAGCAGACAGAAGAGGTGGTCGTCGTACTCGGTGACCGTCTTTCCGGGCCAGTGCTTGTAGACGGCGCCGACTTCGAACTCTTCGTAGGTGCGGCCGAACTGCATCGGGATCAGGCCTCCGGGATCTCGAACTTGCCGGTGCGCTGCATACCGGCGGCACGGCCCTTGCCGGAGATGACCAGGGCCATCTTGCGGGAGGCCTCGTCGATCATCTCGTCGCCGAGCATCGCGGAGCCCTTCTTCCCGCCGGCCTCGGACGTGTAGTAGTCGTACGCGTCGAGGATGAGCTCGGCGTGGTCGTAGTCCTCCTGCGAGGGCGAGAAGATCTCGTTGGCGGCGGCGACCTGGTCCGGGTGCAGCACCCACTTGCCGTCGAAACCGAGGGCGGCGGCGCGCTGCGCGACGGCCTTGTAGCCCTCCTGGTTGCGGATCTGGAGGTACGGGCCGTCGATCGCCTGCAGGTTGTTGGCGCGGGCCGCCATCAGGATGCTCATCAGGATGTGGTGGTACGCGTCCGCCGGGTAGCCGGGCGGCTGCTCGCCCACGACGAGGGACTTCATGTTGATGGAGGCCATGAAGTCGGCCGGGCCGAAGATGATCGTCTCGACGCGCTGGGAGGCCTGCGCGATCGCGTTGACGTTGTTCAGGCCCTGGGCGTTCTCGATCTGCGCCTCGATGCCGATCTTGCCGACCTCGAAGCCCATCGTCTTCTCGATCTGGGTCAGCAGGAGGTCGAGCGCCACGATCTGCTGGGCGTCCTGGACCTTCGGCAGCATGATGCAGTCGAGGTTCTGGCCGGCGCCCTCGACGACGGTGACGACGTCACGGTACGTCCAGTGGGTCGTCCAGTCGTTGACGCGGACGACACGGGTCTTGCCGGTCCAGTCGCCCTCGTTCAGGAACTTCACGATGGTGTGCCGGGCCTCGGGCTTGGCCAGCGGGGCGCACGCGTCCTCCAGGTCGAGGAAGACCTGGTCGGCGGCGAGGCCCTGGGCCTTCTCCAGGAAGCGCGGGTTGGAACCGGGGACCGCCAGGCAGGAGCGGCGCGGACGCAGGCGGTTCACGGGGCTGGTCATGCGGGGACCTCCGTACTTTCAAGGGGGTGGAGCTTGTTCGCTGTCCGGATCTCGTCGACGATACGTCCGATGATCTCCGTGATACCGAAGTCCTTCGGTGTGAAGACGGCGGCCACACCCGCACGCTTCAGTTCTGCGGCGTCGGCGTTCGGGATGATCCCGCCGACGATGACCGGCACGTCGGCCGCGCCCGCCTCGCGGAGGCGGTCGAGGACGTCCGGCACCAGCTCGGCGTGCGAGCCGGAGAGGATCGACAGACCCACGCAGTGCACGTCCTCCGCGAGGGCCGCGTTCACGATCTGCTCGGGCGTCAGCCGGATGCCCTGGTAGACCACCTCGAAACCGGCGTCCCGCGCGCGTACGGCGATCTGCTCGGCCCCGTTGGAGTGACCGTCCAGGCCCGGCTTGCCGACGAGCAGCCGCAGCCGCCCGACGCCCATCTCCTCGGCGGTCCGCGCCACCTTGTCCCGTACGAGGGCCAGCGGCGTGCCGGCCTCGGCCGTCACCGCGACCGGGGCCGAGGACACGCCCGTCGGGGCGCGGAACTCGCCGAAGACGTCCCGCAGCGCCCAGGACCACTCCCCGGTCGTGACGCCCGCACGCGCGCACTCCAGGGTGGCGGCGAAGAGGTTGCCGTCACCGGCAGCCGTCGCCTTCAGCGTCGCCAGGGATTCCTGGGCGCGGGTCTCGTCGCGGTTGTCGCGCCACTCGTGGAGGGCCGCGACCACCCGCGCCTCGTTCGCCGGGTCCACCGTCATGATCGCGGTGTCCAGGTCGGCGGTGAGGGGGTTCTCCTCGGTCGCCTGGAAGATGTTGACGCCGATGATCTTCTCGTCGCCGGCCTCGATCCGGGCGCGCCGCTCGGCGTGCGAGGAGACGAGCTGCGACTTGAGGTAGCCGGACTCGACGGCGGCCATCGCGCCGCCCATCTCCTGGATCCGCTCGATCTCGGCCAGGCACTCCTCGACGAGCGAGTCGACCTTGGCCTCGATGACGTGCGAGCCGGCGAAGATGTCCTCGTACTCCAGGAGGTCGGACTCGTGGGCGAGGACCTGCTGGATGCGGAGCGACCACTGCTGGTCCCACGGCCGGGGCAGGCCGAGCGCCTCGTTCCAGGCGGGCAGCTGCACGGCACGTGCGCGGGCGTCCTTGGAGAGGGTGACGGCCAGCATCTCCAGGACGATCCGCTGGACGTTGTTCTCGGGCTGGGCCTCGGTCAGACCGAGCGAGTTGACCTGCACGCCGTAGCGGAACCGGCGCTGCTTCTCGTTCTCGATGCCGTACCGCTCGCGGGTGACCTTGTCCCAGATGCGGCCGAAGGCGCGCATCTTGCACATCTCCTCGATGAAGCGGACGCCCGCGTTCACGAAGAAGGAGATACGGGCCACGACCTCGCCCTTGCGGTCCTCCGGGACCTGGCCCGAGGCGAACACCGCGTCGAGCACGGCGATCGCGGTGGACATCGCGTACGAGATCTCCTGGACCGGAGTGGCCCCGGCCTCCTGCAGGTGGTAGCTGCAGATGTTGATCGGGTTCCACTTCGGGATGTTGTTCACCGTGTAGGTGATCATGTCCGTCGTGAGGCGGAGGGAGGGGCCGGGCGGGAAGACGTGCGTCCCGCGCGACAGGTACTCCTTCACGATGTCGTTCTGGGTGGTGCCCTGGAGCCGGGTGATGTCCGCACCCTGCTCCTCCGCGACCACCTGGTAGAGCGCCAGGAGCCACATCGCCGTGGCGTTGATGGTCATCGAGGTGTTCATCTGGTCCAGGGGGATGTCCTGGAACAGCCGCCGCATGTCACCGAGGTGCGAGACGGGGACGCCGACCCGGCCGACCTCGCCGCGGGCGAGGATGTGGTCGGGGTCGTAGCCCGTCTGCGTCGGCAGGTCGAACGCGACCGAGAGGCCGGTCTGACCCTTGGCGAGGTTGCGCCGGTACAGCTCGTTGGACGCCTCGGCGGTCGAGTGACCGGCGTACGTCCGCATGAGCCACGGCCGGTCCTTCTGGCGCTCAGTCATCTATGGTCCCGGGCTCAGATGTTGCGGAAACGGTTGATGGCGTCGATGTGCTGGGCACGCATCTCCGGGTTGCGGACGCCGAGGCCCTCCCGGGGCGCGAGCGCGAGGACGCCGACCTTGCCCTGGTGCAGGTTGCGGTGGACGTCGTAGGCGGCCTGGCCGGTCTCCTCCAGGGAGTAGACCTTCGACAGGGTGGGGTGGATCTTGCCCTTGGCGATCAGACGGTTGGCCTCCCACGCCTCGCGGTAGTTGGCGAAGTGCGAGCCGATGATCCGCTTGAGCGACATCCACAGGTAGCGGTTGTCGTACTCGTGCATGTAGCCCGAGGTGGAGGCGCAGGTGGTGATGGTGCCGCCCTTGCGGGTGACGTAGACGCTGGCGCCGAAGGTCTCGCGGCCCGGGTGCTCGAAGACGATGTCGATGTCCTCGCCGCCGGTGAGCTCGCGGATGCGCTTGCCGAAGCGCTTCCACTCCTTCGGGTCCTGGGTGTGCTCGTCCTTCCAGAACTTGTAGCCCTCGGCGTTGCGGTCGATGACCGCCTCGGCGCCCATCGACCGGCAGATGTCGGCCTTCTCGGGGGAGGAGACGACACAGATCGGGTTGGCGCCGCCGGCCAGGGCGAACTGCGTGGCGTACGAGCCGAGGCCGCCGCTCGCGCCCCAGATGAGGACGTTGTCGCCCTGCTTCATGCCGGCGCCGTTGCGCGAGACCAGCTGGCGGTACGCGGTGGAGTTGACGAGGCCCGGGGACGCCGCCTCCTCCCAGCTCAGGTGGTCGGGCTTCGGCATCAGCTGGTTCGACTTGACCAGCGCGATCTCCGCCAGGCCGCCGAAGTTGGTCTCGAAGCCCCAGATGCGCTGTTCGGGGTCGAGCATCGTGTCGTTGTGGCCGTCCGAGGACTCCAGCTCGACCGAGAGGCAGTGGGCGACGACCTCGTCGCCGGGCTTCCACGAGTTCACGCCGGGGCCGGTGCGCAGCACGACGCCCGCGAGGTCGGAGCCGATGACGTGGTACGGCAGGTCGTGACGCTTGCTGAGCTCGCTGAGACGGCCGTAGCGCTCCAGGAAGCCGAAGGTCGAGACGGGCTCGAAGATCGAGGTCCAGACCGAGTTGTAGTTCACGGAGCTGGCCATGACGGCGACCAGGGCCTCGCCCGGGCCGAGCTCGGGGAGGGCCACGTCGTCGAGGTGCAGCGACTTGCGCGGGTCCTTGTCACGGCTGGCGAGCCCGGCGAACATCTCCGCCTCGTCCTTGTGGACGGTGATGGCGCGGTACGACTCGGGGAGCGGGATGTTCGCGAAGTCGGCGGACGTGGAGTCCGGGGACTGGATCGCGTCCAGGATGTCCTTCACGGGGTTGCCTCCGGCGGTGCGGCGTCCTGAGGGGAGGACGCGCTGAGGGTTACGTCTGGGGCTGCTGCTGTGGAGGTGTGCCGTCGGTTCGGCGGGGGTGCTGCGGGCTGCGCCTGGTGGGCGCGGTGGGTGCCTGTGACGCAGGCGTCCGGGCGCACAATCACGATCGCTTGTGGGGACAGCCGGCGCACGAGGAGACCTCTGCGCGCCGACCGCCCGGACACCATCAACGTATGGCACGCCGTGTCACGTGACAAGGCACTGCGTGCCAACAATTTCACTCATATGCAATCTGCCGGTCACATGTGAGCGATGATCGATCGAATCGCAGGTCAAAACGGACGAAGGCCGCCCCGGAGAGGGGCGGCCTTCGTCGTGAGCAGTGGAGTGAGGGGCGGGGGCTGATCCCGCAGGGGCGTCGTCAGCTCTTCGTCAGTGCCTGCTGGATCGTGCGCATGACCTCGTCGAGCGGAGCGTCCGTCCGGGCCACGGCGACCACCACGTCACCCGTGGTGGAGGCCCGGACGGCCGGGGCCGGCTCGGTGGTCCCCGGGGAGGACGAGGAGGGGGCCGGCCGGCCCGCGCCTATGCCCGAGCCGAAGGTCTCCCGGACGATCGCGAAGGCGTGGTCCAGCTGGCTCTCCACGTCGCCCTGCCCGCCCGCCCGCAGCCAGCGGCGCAGGACGTGGTTGTGGGCCGTGACGACCGCGGAGGCCGCCACCTCGGCGAGCAGCGGGTCGTCGTTCCCGTCGTGGTGGTCGCGCTCGTCGAAGTGCCCGAGCAGATAGCGGGTGAACAGCCGCTCGTAGCGGGCCACCGAGGCGATCTCCCGCTCCCGCAGGGTCGGCACCTCGCGCGTGAGCCGGTAACGCTCCACGGAGACCGCGGGGGAGCCCGCGTACATCTTCATGACTTCCTTGATGCCCCGGCACACCGTGTCGAGGGGGTGCTCGTGCGGCGGGGCCGCGTTCAGCACCGCCTCCGCCCGCACCAGGGTGTCGTCGTGATCCGGGAAGATCGCCTCTTCCTTGGAGCGGAAGTGCCGGAAGAACGTCCGTCGCGCGACCCCGGCCCGGGCGGCGATCTCGTCGACCGTCGTGGCCTCGTACCCCTTGCTCGCGAAGAGCTCCATCGCGGCCGTGGCGAGCTCCCGGCGCATCTTGAGCCGCTGCGCGGCGGCACGAGTGCCCGCCGCGCTCTCCGGAGCGTCGGACGGGGACGTGGCACGGGGTGTCTTCGCGGCCTTGGGCATGGTCCGAACGTACTGCATCGGAGGGGGAGTGTGCCCAGGTGGGGGCGGGGAGCCCCCCGGGGCACCGACGGTGCCCGGAGGGCTCAGCAGACCACCCCAGCCGGCCGCTCCCGGCTCAGCGTCGGGCATATTCGCGGAAGCCGCGCCCCGTCTTGCGACCCAGGCAGCCCGCCGCCACGAGGTGCTCCAGGAGCGGGGCCGGGGCCAGGCCCGGGTCCCGGAACTCACGGTGCAGCACCTGCTCGATCGCGAGCGACACATCCAGACCGACCACGTCGAGCAGCTCGAACGGGCCCATCGGGTAGCCGCCGCCCAGCTTCATCGCGGCGTCGATGTCGTCCAGGGTCGCGTAGTGCTCCTCGACCATCTTGATCGCGTTGTTCAGGTACGGGAAGAGCAGCGCGTTCACGATGAAGCCGGCCCGGTCGCCGCAGTCCACCGGGTGCTTGCGGATCTTCGTCGTGACCTCGCGGACGGTCGCGTGGACGTCGTCGCCGGTCAGCACCGTGCGGACGATCTCGACCAGCTTCATGGCCGGCGCCGGGTTGAAGAAGTGCATCCCGATGACGTCCTGCGGGCGCGAGGTGGCGCGGGCGCAGGCCACGACCGGCAGCGAGGAGGTCGTGGTGGCGAGCACCGCGCCCGGCTTGCAGATCTTGTCCAGCCGCGCGAACAGCTCCTGCTTGATCTCCAGGTCCTCGGCGACCGCCTCCAGGGCCAGGTCGACGTCGGCGAAGGCGTCCAGCGTGCCGGCCGGGGTGATCAGGGCCAGCGTCGCGTCGCGCGCCTCGCCCGTCATCCGGCCCTTGTCGACCGAGCGGGCCAGCGACTTGGCGATCCGGGCCTTCGCCGTGTCCGCCTTCTCCTGGGAGCGGGCGGCGAGGACGACCTGGTACCCGGCCTTCGCGAAGACCTCGGCGATGCCGGAGGCCATGGTGCCCGAGCCGGCGACGCCGACCGAGCGGACCTCACGGCCACCGGCCGCGTCCGCGGAGCCCAGCGGGGTCAGCGCGTCCCGCACGACCTCGCCGGAGCCCGGCGCCTCGTACGTGTAGAAGCCGCGGCCCGACTTGCGGCCGGTCAGTCCCGCCTCGCTCAGCTGCTTGAGGATCGGGGCGGGGGCGTGCAGCCGGTCGTGGGAGTCGGCGTACATGGCCTCGAGGACCGTACGGGCGGTGTCGACGCCGATCAGGTCGAGCAGCGCCAGCGGGCCCATCGGCAGACCACAGCCCAGCTTCATCGCCGCGTCGATGTCCTCGCGGGAGGCGTACTTGGCCTCGTACATGGCGGCGGCCTGGTTCAGGTAGCCGAAGAGCAGCCCGTCCGCGATGAAACCGGCCCGGTCGCCGACCGCCACCGGCTCCTTGCCCAGGTCGAGGGCGAGCTGCGTGACGGCATCGACGGCCCGCGGGTCGGTCAGCACGGAGGAGACCACCTCGACCAGCTTCATGGCCTGGACCGGGGTGAAGAAGTGCAGGCCGAGGACCCGCTCGGGGTGCGCCGAGTCGGCGGCGAGCCGGGTGACGGACAGCGCGTTCGTGCCGGTGGCGACGATCGTGCCGGGCCGGACGATGCCGTCGAGGGCGCGGAACACCTCCTGCTTCGCCTCGTACGACTCGGGCACGACCTCGATGACGAGGTCCGCCTCGGCGGCCGCCTGGAGGTCGGAGAAGGTACGGAAGCGGGCCAGGACGTCCTGCCGCTCCTCCTCGGTGATCCGCTCGCGGGCCACCGCACGGGCGGTGGAGGCCTCCAGGGCGGCGACGGCCTGGGCGGCGGCGGTGTCGCTGATGTCGATGCCGATGACCTCGCGGCCGGCGCGGACGAGGACATCGGCGATACCGGTGCCCATGGTGCCGAGACCGACGACGGCGATGGTGGAGAGAGGGGTGTCCATCAGGGGACTCCTGAGAGGAAGAGTGACGACTGAGGGCAGTGCGCGCACGAAAGGGCGCGGGAAAGAGCGAGGGCTCTGCCCGGAGAAAGGGCGATGCCCTGGAGGAATAGGGGCGACGGACTCTGTCCCGGAGTCACGTCGAAACTGCCGAACCGACGAACACCCACAACGGCTGCGTCACCAGGCCGTTGTGAGAAGCGCGGGGGGTGGCCCGCTCACCTGAGACTAACCGGCGGGTAACGAGCGCGCCAGTCCCGGGAAGTTGAGGAAAATGTGATCTGGATCGCGGATAGGCTCGGATTCATGGAATACGCCGAGGATCCGGAATTCTGCTCGATGATCGATCGATTGCGGGACGAGATCGAGAATGCCTCCGGAACCGTCCCGGACGCATTCGAACAGCTCGCGGAAACCACCGATCCCGAGGGACTGCACCACGTCCTCACCGCCCCGGGGCAGCCCCTGTGGGCGCGGGAGATCGCCGCCTACGCCCTCGGCGTCACGGGCGACCCACGCGCCTTCGAGGCCCTGGTGCTCCTCCTCAACCACCGCGACCCGGAGCGCTGCGTCACCGCCGCCCACGCCCTGACCCGGCTCGGCGACCCCCGTACCGCCCGCGCGGCCGCAGCCCTCGCCACCAACGAACTCCGCGTCGCCTACGCCCTGCTGCCGATCCGGCTGCTCGCCACCCTCCGCGCCCCCGAGTCCGTACCGGCCCTGATCACCGTCCTGGAACGGCGCCTGCCCGCCGACGACCCCCACTGGCGGGTCGGCCTCGCCTGTGTCGAGGGCCTGGGAGCCCTCGGCGACACCCGGGCCCGCCCCACTCTGGAGGCCGCGCTCCCGCACCCCCGGTTCGGCGCCGCGGCGGAAGCGTCACTGGGCCGGCTCGGCACCCTCCACTGACTCGGCGCCGCCCACCGAGCGGAGGAGCGGGCGGCCCGCGCCGGCCACCTCGGAGTCCGGCCTCCGCTCCGGCACCAGCGCGAACGCCTCGATCTCCACGAGCAGTTCCGGGCGGACGAGCGCCGACACCTGGACCGCCGAGCTCGCCGGCAGCGGCGCCCCCGCGAAATGGGCGTCCCTGGCCTCCCGAACAGCCGGGAGGTGGGCGACGTCCGTGACGAAGTACGTCAGCTTCACCACGTCCTGGAACCCGGCGCCCGCCGCCGCGAGGCAGCGGTCCAGGTTCGCGAAGACCTGACGGGCCTGCGCCACCGCGTCGCCCTCGCCCACCACCGCGCCCGAGGCGTCGAACGCGCACTGGCCGGATATCGCGACGAAGCGGCCCGTCCCCCAGACGACATGGCTGTACTGCGGGCTGGCGGCGATCCCGTCGGGAGCGGGTACGTGGGTCAGGTGGCTCGTCATGCCCCACATCCTCGCCCACGGCACTGACAATGCCCGCGCCCCACGGGGGGCGCGGGCATTGTCAGCGGGTCTTGCCCGTGGACGCGACCGGCGTCAGCGCACGTGGCCGAGGAACCCGTGCAGCGTGATGCCCGCGGATTCGGCCGGGGCCGGGACGGACCGGGTCGCCGGCTCGGGCTTCGGCTCCGGCAGCGCCGCGCAGGCCGCGTCCACCTCGGCCTCGCCCTCGGCGCGCGGGACCTTGCCCGTGGCGAGGTAGGTGGACAGGTGTCCGTCCATGCAGTCGTTCCCGCCGAGGGTCACGCCGTGGTTCCCGCCGCCCTCCTCCACGACCAGGCTGGAGCCGTGCATCAGCCGGTGCAGGGCGACCCCGCCCTCGTACGGTGTCGCGGCGTCGTCCGTGGCCTGGAGGATGAGGACCGGCGGCACCTGGTCGTTGCTGACGTCCGGCGGGGTCAGCGAGTCCACCGGCCAGAACGCGCACGGCGCGTTGTACCAGGCGTTGTTCCAGGTGGAGAAGGGCGCCTTGGCGTGCACGTCCCAGTTGTCCTTGCGCCAGACACTCCAGTCGCGGGGCCAGGCCGCGTCCCGGCACTGCACGCTCGTGTAGACCGAGTAGCCGTTGTCGGCGGCCGCGTCGGCCTCGCCGTACCGCTCGTACGCCTCCGTGAGCGGCACCGCGTTCGCGTCGTTGACGTATGCGGCGAACGCCTTCGCGAGACGGGGCCAGTAGCCGTTGTAGTAGCCGCCGGGCAGATAGGTGTCCTCCAGTTCGCCCGGTCCGACCTTCCCGCCTGCCGGCTTCGCGCGCAGCGCGTCGCGCATCCGGTACCAGGCCGCCTCGACCGCCGCCGGGTCCGTGCCCAGCTTGTACACGGAGTCCTGCTCGGCCACCCAGGCCATGAAGTCCTTGTGCCGGGTGTCGAAGGCGTAGTCCTGCGCGATGTTGTCCTCGTACCAGACGCCGTGCGGGTTCACGACGGAGTCCAGCGCCATCCGCCGCACCCGGTCCGGGTGGAGCCGCGCGTACACGGCCCCCAGATAGGTGCCGTACGAGTAGCCGAGGTAGTTGATCTTCTGGGCGCCGAGCGCGCGCCGGATGACGTCCATGTCCCGGGCGGTGCTCACGGTGTCGATGTACGGCAGCACGTCCGCGTACTTCTTGCCGCATGCCGCGGCGAAGGCCTGCGCCCGCTCGATCGCGAGCCGCTCGCCCGCGGCGTCGCCCGGCACCGAGTCCGGGCGGACCGGCGCGAAGTGGCCGGGCCTGCAGTCGAGCGCGGGCTCGCTCTTGCCGACCCCGCGCGGGTCGAAGCCGATCACGTCGTACTCGGCGGCCACCTTCGGGGGCAGCGAGGACGCCACGTACCCGGCCATGCCGCGGCCGCTGCCGCCGGGTCCGCCCGGGTTCACGAGCAGCGGCCCCTGGAAGGTCTTCGCGGTGTGCGGGATCCGGGTGAGGGCGAGCGTGACGGTCCGGCCGGCCGGGTCGTCGTGGTTGAGCGGCACCCTGAGGGTGGCGCACTGGAGCTTCGGGTACGCCTCGGTGGCACAGGCGGTCCAGGCGAGCGTGGGGAAGGGGCGGGGGGCCGGTTCACCGGCGCCCGCGGGGGCGGCGGGCAGGACGGTGACCGTCCCGGCGACCAGCGCTCCTGCGGCGATCAGCATTCCTGCGCGTGGGGTCATAGGGCGTCCGTGCCCCGAACGGGGCGTGACAGGACCTGTTCCGGCCAGAGTTGACCCGAACGGACGGGCATCCGACGGCGTGTCAGGTATTCCGGTCCGATGATCGGAGGAGCGAAGGCCGGGGGAGCGGTGATCGCTCAGAGGAGCGTCAGCTGTTCCGGCGCCGCCGCCGTCTCCGGGTCCTCCGGTAGGGGTGTCCGGCGCGTCGCGCCCCGGTGGGCGGGTCCGATGCCGAACTCTGCGGCCAGTTCGTGCACCTGACGGGTGATCCGGCGCTGGTACCACGTGGGCGCGTACGCCCCGTCCGCGTACATCCGCTCGTACCGCCGCACCAGTCCGGGGTGGTGGCGCCGCAGCCACTGCATGAACCACTCGCGGGCGCCCGGCCGCAGATGCAGCACGAGTGGGGTGACCGAACTCGCCCCGGCCTCGGCGATCGCGCGGACCGTGTCGCGGAGCTGCTCGGGCCGGTCGCCGAGGAAGGGCACCACGGGGGCCATCAGGACCCCGCAGTCGATGCCGTGCGCGCCGAGCGTCCGGACCACGTCGAGCCGGCGCTGCGGGGAGGGGGTGCCGGGCTCGATCGTGCGCCACAGCTCCTGGTCGGTGAAGCCGACGGAGACGGAGATGCCGACCTCGGTGACCCGGGCGGCCTGGGTGAGCAGCTCCAGGTCGCGCAGGATCAGCGTGCCCTTGGTGAGGATCGAGAAGGGGTTGGCGCGGTCGCGCAGGGCGGTGAGGATGCCCGGCATCAGGCCGTACCGGCCCTCGGCGCGCTGGTAGCAGTCGACGTTGGTGCCCATCGCGATGTGCGCGCCCTGCCAGCGGGGGGAGGAGAGCTGGCGGGCCAGGAGCTCCGGGGCGTTGATCTTGACGACGATCTGGGAGTCGAAGCCGAGCCCGGTGTCGAGGTCGAGATAGCTGTGGGTCTTGCGGGCGAAGCAGTACACACACGCGTGCGTGCACCCCCGGTACGGGTTGACCGTCCATTCGAACGGCATCCGGGAGGCGCCGGGCACCCGGTTGAGGATCGAGCGGGCCCGTACCTCGTGGAAGGTGATGCCCCGGAACTCGGGGGTGTCGAAGGTCCGGGTGGTCACCGCGTCCGTACCGAACAGGGCGATGTCGGCGGGAGCGGCGGGGGTGTCGCCCAGATTGTCCCAGCGCACGGGCGCCTCCTCGATGGCTCTGCGTCGACCGTTCGCTCAGAATAGAACACCTGTTCCCTTGATCGTTGCAACCCGGATTTCGCACCCCGGAGCCCACGTGGTTCTCTAGGCCCACACCCCTGAGGAACCACGAGCTGGAGGAAGTCAATGGCGCAGGTCGAGGCCACCACGGAACGGATCATCGCCGCCGACGCGGAGACGGTGTTCGACGCGCTGGCCGACTACAGCGGCACGCGCGCGAAGCTGCTCCCCGAGCACTTCAGCGAGTACGAGGTGCGCGAGGGCGGCGACGGCGAGGGCACCCTCGTCCACTGGAAGCTGCAGGCCACCAGCAAGCGCGTCCGCGACTGCCTCCTGGAGGTCACCGAGCCCACCGACGGACAGCTCGTCGAGAAGGACCGCAACTCCTCCATGGTCACCACCTGGATCGTGACCCCGGCCGGCGAGGGCAAGTCCAAGGCCGTCGTCACCACCGTCTGGGACGGCGCCGGCGGCGTCGGCGGCTTCTTCGAGCGGACCTTCGCGCCCAAGGGCCTCGGCCGGATCTACGACGCCGTTCTCGCCAAGCTGGCGGACGAGGTCGAGAAGTAACGCCCGGAGCGTTCACCGATTCGAGTGGATCGCCCGCACCCCCGTAACGGCGCCCCCTGCGCGCCGGGGGCGCGGGCCCCCTTGTAAACGCGCTGATGAGCGACCCAAGTGCGCCGTACCGCAGGGTCGTTCGGGCCTCCGGACGCCACTGACCTCCCATACCGCCCGACTTGCTCCCCCTTCGTGCCCAATGCGAAGAATGGCGCGGCGCAGACGCCGTGACGAGGGGAGCAGGTACGTGGGTGCGATCACGATCGTGAAATCCGCCGAGGACGGAGAGGTTCCGGCGGGCGCGGGACCGCTCCCCGCGGGCGGCCCGCCCACCGAGCCCACCTCACCGCCCCACCCCGCCCGGGCCGACCACCTCGACCCCCGCCGCGTCCGGCTCGTCTTCTGCGGCCTGATGCTCGCGCTGCTCCTCGCCGCGCTCGAGCAGATGATCGTCGCCACCGCCCTGCCGAAGATCGTCGGCGAACTCCAGGGCCTCGACCGGATGTCCTGGGCGATCACCGCCTATCTGCTGACCGCCACCATCGGCCTGCCGATCTACGGAAAGCTCGGCGACCTCCTCGGCCGCAAGGGCGTCTTCCTCTTCGCCATCGTCGTCTTCGTCATCGGCTCGGGACTCGCCGGCTGGTCCCGCAGCATGGACGAACTCATCGCCTTCCGCGCGATCCAGGGCATCGGTGCGGGCGGCCTGATGATCGGCGTCCAGGCGATCATCGCCGACATCGTCCCCGCCCGGGAACGCGGCCGGTACATGGGCCTGATCGGCGCCGCCTTCGGCCTCGCCTCCGTCGCGGGACCCCTGCTCGGCGGCTTCTTCACCGACCACGTCTCCTGGCGCTGGTGCTTCTACTTCAACGTGCCCTTCGGGCTCGTCACCCTCGCCGTCGTCGCCGTCGTCCTCAAACTCCCCAAGCCCGCGGCCCGTGCCCGCTTCGACGTCCTCGGCGCACTCCTCCTCGCCGCGGCCTCCACCTGCCTGGTCCTGCTCACCAGTTGGGGCGGCACCGAGTACGCCTGGGACTCCCGCGTCGTCATCGCCCTCGCCTGCGGCGCCGCCGGCAGCACCCTGCTCTTCCTGGTCGTCGAGCACTTCGCGCCCGAACCCCTCATCCCGCTGCGGCTGTTCAGCGACTCCGTCTTCACCGTGACCGCCCTCGTCGGCGCCGTCGTCGGCATCGCGCTCTTCGGAGCCGCCAGCTACCTCCCCAGCTTCCTGCAGATGGTCGAGGGCGCCACCGCCACCGAGTCCGGTCTCCTGATGCTGCCCCTCATGGGCGGCATCGTCATCGCCTCCGTCGTCTCCGGCCAGCTCATCAGCCGCACCGGCCACTACAAGATCTACCCGCTGCTCGGCGGCGCCCTCTCCGTCCTCGGCATGTGGCTGCTCTCCCGCATGGACGTCGACACCCCGCGCCTCCAGCACAGCCTCTGGCAGGCCGTCCTCGGCACCGGCATCGGCCTCGTCATGCCGGTGCTCGTCCTCGCCGTACAGAACTCCGTACGCCCGGGCGACCTCGGCACCGCCACCAGCGCCCACAACTACTTCCGCCAGATCGGCGGCAGCATCGGCGCCGCCGTCTTCGGCACCCTCTTCGCCTCCCGGCTCGACGAAGCCCTCGGCGACCGGCTCACCGGTGTCCTCGCCGGCGGCGCGACCTCCCTGCCGCCCGCCGAGTCCATCACCCCGCAGACGGTGCACGCCCTGCCGCCCGCCGTACGCGACGCCTACATCCAGGCGTACGCGGACGCGATGCCGCGCATCTTCCTCTACCTCGTGCCGGTCCTCGTGCTCGGCCTCGTCCTCGCCTTCTTCCTCAAGGAGAAACCGCTGGTGACCCATCACAGCCCCACCACCGAGGCCACCGGAGCCGACGAGTTCGGCAGCGTCCAGGCCGTCCCGCACGCCCGGCACGCCGCCCCCGCGCCCGCCTCCTTCGCCGCCCCGCACTCCGGGCTCCCCGTCTGCGGCACCGTCCAGCACCACGACGGCAGCCGCGTCCCCCGGGCCGCCCTCACCCTCATCGACGTCCAGGGCCGGCAGGTCGGCCGGGGTGCCAGTGGCGAGGACGGGCGGTACGCGCTGAGCGTCCCCGGCAACGGCGCGTACGTCCTCATCGCCGCGGCCGGCGGGCACCAGCCCCAGGCGGTCTCCGTCACGGTCGGCGACCGGCCCGTCGAGCTCGACGTCGTCCTCGGCGGCGCAGGCCGGCTCGCGGGCAGCGTCGTCACCGCCGACGGGACACCCGTACGGGACGCGGCCGTCACCCTCACCGACGTGCGCGGCGAGGTCGTCGCCTCGACCCGCAGCGGACGCGAGGGCGGGTACGTCATCTCCGAACTGGTCGCCGGCGAGTACACGCTCGCCGCCAGCGCCCCGGCCTTCCGCCCCGCGGCGCTCCCCGTCAGCGTCCAGGCCTCCCGCGAGACCCGCCAGGACATCGAACTCGCCGGCGGGGCGGTGCTGCGCGGCACCGTACGGGCAGGGGGCGGCCGCCCCGTCGAGGACGCCCGGGTCACCCTGCTCGACGCCGCAGGCAACGTCGTCGACACCCTCACCACCGGCGCCGACGGCACCTTCCGCTTCGTGGACCTTTCCTCCGGCGAGTACACCGTCATCGCCGCCGGATACCCGCCCGTCGCGACCGTCCTCCAGATGGCCGGCGGCGGCCGCACCGAGCGCGACCTCCAGCTCGGCCACCAGGACTGACCGAGCCCTCAGGAGGTGGTCGTCGCCTTGCGCAGCGCGCTGATGCAGGTGCCGATCGCCTCCTGGAGGGCTTCGAGACGCTGGAGCATGTCCGCCTCGTAGATGTCCTCCTCCATCACCTCGTCCAGCGTCAGCTCCTCGAAGACCTTCGTCGCCTTCTGCAGGCTGCTGTAGAACTTCGTCCGCCGCTCCTGGACGCGGAGCGCCGGGTCCTCCTCGACCGCCTTGGCGACCAGACCCTTCACCGTGTCGTACGCCTCACCCGCCCACTCGCCCGCCTCCTCCGAGTCGTCGAGCTCGTCGAGGAGCGACAGATGCCGCTCGGCCTCGGCCCGCAGCTCGGCCGGCGCCTCCACGGTCTGCCCGGCGGGGGTCTTGATCTGGCCGTTCTCGACGATCTGGCGCACATAGCCGATGCGGTCGGCCGCCTTCGCCTCGTTCGCCACGGCCTTCTTCAGATCGTCGGTCCGCGCGAAGGCACGGGCCATCTCGGTCTGAAGGGCGGGGTCCTCCTTCATCCGGTCGAGCAGCGCGCCGCGCGCCGCCTCCGCCGTCCCCGGGTCGGCGAGGATCGCGGCCCGCAGGGCCGTCGGGTTCTCCGCGACCTCCAGGGCCTTCGTCGGCCGGATGCCCTCCGCCTCGGCCGCCGCGCTGATCGCCTGTCCGCGCACGGACGAGGCACTGTTGCGGGAGGTGTAGTACGACAGCCAGACGTCGGCGTCGGGCAGCTCGATGTCCTCGCCGGGAACGAGCACCTCGAACTGTGGGACGAGCCCGTCGTCGGCCGCCATGTCCCAGGCCTTGTAATAGCGCATGACCCGCTCGGGCGAGCACCCCGCGAGCTCCGCGAAGGCCTTCGCCGAGACCTTCGTCGCGGCCGTCCCCTCGGCGGCCTGCCCGCCGGGACGGACGCTGCGCGCCACCTTGAGCGCGAAGGCCCAGCCGCCGGTGCGCGCGTAGACCCCGAAGTCCAGGGCGTCACGGACCACGACGGGGTCGAGGTCGGCGGGGGCGGGCACGGGCTCGTCGTCGGGCGCCGCCCCGTCGGTCGCGGGCCCCTCCGCGACGGGCTCGCCCGAGGAAGCCTCCGCGGCCTCGGGTCCCGCCTGCTGGACCCAGAACTCCTCCGACGAGTCGGCGGGCGCGGGAACGACGGGGGAGGTGTCGGACGGGTCGAGGGCGATGGTCACCGAGAGCACTCCGGGAGGTCGGGTACGGGAACTGCGGCCGACATCCTATACGCACCCCTTGGCGATGTTTCGTCCGATTCCATGTATCGGGCACCGAGAGAACCGCCGGCGCTCGCCCACCGCGTGACCCGGCCGACGGCCGCACCGCCCGAGCACCAGGCCGCGGCCGCCCCGCGGCGCCTTGCGGAGGGGGACCCCAGGGGGGTATCCGGACGGGGCGGGGTGATCCGTACGGCCAGTCCCGGTGAGTGCCACTGGTCCACTCCACCGACGGTTTTCCACAGGGGTGGTACGCCCGCCGGGCTGCGCGTACGGTGCCAGTCATGAAGATCCTCATCAGCGCCGACATGGAGGGCGCGACCGGTGTGACCTGGCCCGGCGACGTGCTGCCCGGCACGCCCCAGTGGGAGCGGTGCCGCGCGATGTTCACCTCCGACGTGAACGCCGCGGTCCTCGGCTTCTTCGACGGCGGCGCCGACGAGGTCCTCATCAACGAAGCGCACTGGTCCATGCGGAACCTGCTCCTGGAGCAGCTCGACGAGCGGGCCGAGATGCTCACCGGCAGGCACAAGTCCCTCTCCATGGTCGAGGGCGTCCAGCACGGGGACGTCGACGGCATCGCCTTCGTCGGCTACCACACCGGCGCGGGCGCCGAGGGCGTCCTCGCCCACACCTACCTCGCCAACTCGATCACCGGCGTCTGGCTCAACGGCGAGCGGGCCAGCGAGGGCCTGCTCAACGCCCATGTGGTCGCGGAGTACGGCGTGCCCGTCGTCCTCGTCACCGGCGACGACCTGACCTGCGAGGACGCCCTCGGTTACGCGCCGGAGGCACCCAAGGTCGCCGTCAAGGACTACGTCTCGCGGTACGCGGCGGTGTGCCGGACCCCCGCCAGAACCGCCGCCGACATCCGGGCGGCGGCGAAGACCGGCGCCGCGCTCGCCGTCCGCCACGAGCCGGTCCACGCCGGCCCCTTCACCGTGGAGCTGGAGTTCGACGCCGAGCACCTGGGCGCGGCCGCCACGGTGGTTCCCGGCGTGGCGCGCGGAGCGGAGCGGCGCGTCGCGTACACGAGCGAGACGATGTACGAGGCAATCCGCACATTCAAAGCGGTCACGACGATCGTCTCGGCCGCGGTGGAGGAGCAGTATGGCTGAGGAGGTCCGGGGCCCGGACACGACGGCGCTCGACGAGGTGGTCACCTTCACCTCCGAGCTCATCCGCATCGACACCACCAACCGGGGCGGCGGCGACTGCCGTGAACGGCCCGCCGCCGAGTACGTCGCCGAGCGCCTCGCCGCCGCCGGCATCGAGCCCACCCTCCTGGAGCGGACCCCCGGCCGCACCAACGTGGTGGCCCGCATCCCCGGCACCGACCCCACGGCGGAGGCCCTCCTCGTGCACGGACATCTGGACGTCGTGCCCGCCGACCCCGCCGAGTGGACCACCCACCCCTTCTCCGGCGAGATCCGCGACGGGGTCGTCTGGGGCCGTGGCGCCGTCGACATGAAGAACATGGACGCGATGGTCCTGGCCGTCGTCCGCTCCTGGGCCCGGCAGGGCATCCGGCCGCGCCGTGACATCGTCCTCGCCTACACGGCCGACGAGGAGGCGAGCGCCGAGGACGGCTCCGGCTTCCTCGCCGACCGCCACGCCGCGCTCTTCGAGGGCTGTACGGAGGGCATCAGCGAGTCCGGGGCCTTCAGCTTCCACCCGCAGCCCGGCACCACCCTCTACCCGATCGCGGCGGGTGAGCGGGGCACCGCCTGGCTCAAGCTCACCGCCCACGGCCGCGCCGGGCACGGCTCCAAGGTCAACACGGCCAATGCCGTCACCCGCCTCGCCGACGCCGTCGCCCGGATCGGCTCGCACACCTGGCCCGTCCGGCTCACCGCCACCGTCCGCGCCGCCCTCGCCGAACTCGCCGCGCTGTACGCCATCGACATCGACACCCGCGCGCCCCACCTCGACGTGGACCTCCTCCTCGACAAGCTCGGGCCCGCCGCCGCCCTCGTCGCGCCGACGGTCCGGAACAGCAGCAACCCGACGATGCTCGACGCCGGCTACAAGGTCAACGTCATCCCGGGCCAGGCCGTCGCCTACATCGACGGGCGGACGCTGCCGGGCACCGAGGAGGAGTTCGCGGCGACCATGGACGAGCTGACCGGCCCGCACGTGGAGTGGGAGTTCCACCACCGCGAGGTCGCCCTCGAAGCGCCCGTCGACTCGCCGACCTTCGCGAAACTGCGGGCCGCCGTCGAGCGCTTCGACCCGGAAGGGCACGTCGTGCCCTTCACCATGTCCGGCGGGACCGACGCCAAGCAGTTCTCCCGGCTCGGCATCACGGGCTACGGCTTCTCGCCGCTCCGGCTGCCCCCGGACCTGGACTACGGGGCCCTCTTCCACGGCGTCGACGAACGCGTCCCCGTGGACGCCCTGCACTTCGGCGTCCGGGTGCTCGACCACTACCTGAAGTCGGCGTAGGGCCGTCATCGTTCGCGTATGCCCGTGACAGGGGGAGCTGGGATGAAAACGATCGCCGCCCACGGCAGCTGGCCGTCACCCGTCGACGCGGCGCTCGCCGCCGCCCACGACGGACGGCCCGAGTACCCCGGCGTCGTCGGCGACGAGCTGTGGTGGACCGCGCCACGGCCCGCCGAGGGAGGCAGGCGCGCCCTCGTGCGACGGCGCGCCGACGGCACCGAGGAAAGCCTGCTGCCTGCCCCGTGGAACGTCCGCAGCCGGGTGATCGAGTACGGAGGCCTGCCCTGGGCGGCGGTCCCGCGCCCGACCGGCGGACCCCTCGTCGTCTTCTGCCACTTCCCGGACCAGCGGCTCTACGCCCACGAGCCCGACGCCGCTCCCGGCGCCGAGCCCCGGCCCCTCACCCCCGTCTCCGCGACCGGCGGCGGACTGCGCTGGGTGGACCCCGTCATCCATCCCGACCGGGGCGAGGTGTGGTGCGTCCTGGAGGAGTTCACCGGCCCCGCCCCGACCGACGTACGCCGGGTGGTCGTCGCCGTACCCCTCGACGGCTCCGCCGCCGACGACCGTGCGGCCGTACGCGAGCTCTCCGACGGGCGCCACCGGTTCGTGACCGGCGCCCGGCTCTCCCCGGACGGCCGCCGGGCGGCCTGGATCGGCTGGGACCACCCCCGGATGCCCTGGGACGGCACCGAGGTCCAGCTCGCCGAGGTCACCCCCGACGGCACCTTCCAGCGGGTCGGGACCGTCGCGGGCGGGCCCGCCGAGTCGATCCCGCAGGTCGACTGGGACGCGGCCGGACGGCTGCTCCTCGTCAGCGACCGCACCGGCTGGTGGAACCTCTACCGGGCGGAGATCGACGCCGACGGCGGCCTCGTCGAACCGGCCCCGCTCTGCCCCCGCGCCGAGGAGTTCGGCGGACCGCTCTGGAAGATCGGGCTGAACTGGTTCACCCCCCTGGAGAACGGTCTGGTCGCCGTCGTCCACGGCAAGGGCACCACCACCCTCGGCATCCTCGACCCCGACCGCGGCACGCTGGTCGACGCCGTCGGCCCCTGGACCGCATGGGCCCCGACCCTCGCCGCCCACGGCAGCCGCGTGGTCGGCATCGCCGCCTCGCCGCACAGCTCCTACGAGCTCGTCGAACTCGACACCCGCACCGGCCGCACCCGGGTCGTCGGCGCCGCCCACTCCGACGCCGTCGACCCCGCCCACTACCCCCAACCCCGCGTCCGTACCTTCACCGGCCCCGGCGGACGCGAGATCCACGCGCAGATCCACCCACCCCACCATCCCGGCTTCACCGGCCCCGAGGGCGAACTCCCGCCCTATGTGATCTGGGCCCACGGCGGCCCCACCGGACACGCGCCGCTCGTCCTCGACCTGGAGATCACCTACTTCACCTCGCGCGGCATCGGCGTCGCCGAGGTCAACTACGGCGGCTCCACCGGCTACGGCCGGGAGTACCGCGAGCGGCTGCGCGAGCAGTGGGGCGTCGTCGACGTCGAGGACTGCGCGGCCGTCGCCGAGGCGCTCGCCGCCGAGGGCACCGCCGACCCGGCCCGGCTCGCCGTCCGAGGCGGCAGCGCCGGGGGCTGGACGACCGCCGCATCCCTCGTCTCCACCGACGTGTACGCCTGCGGCACGATCATCTACCCCATCCTCGACCTGCGGGGCTGGGCCACCGACGAGACCCACGACTTCGAGTCCCAGTACCTCCACGGGCTCATCGGATCCATCGACGACGTGCCCGCCCGGTACAAGGAGCGCTCGCCCATCGAGCACGTCGACCGGGTCACCGCGCCCTTCCTGCTGCTCCAGGGCCTCGACGACGTCATCTGCCCACCTGCGCAGGCCGAGCGCTTCCTCACCCGCACCGCCGGCCGGGGCGTCCCGCACGCCTACCTCGCCTTCGCGGGGGAGGGCCACGGCTTCCGCAGGGCCGACACGATGGTCCGCGCCCTGGAGGCAGAACTCTCCCTGTACGCCCGGACCTTCGGCATCACCCGGACGGACGTGCCCGACCTGGAGTACCGCACGTGACGGCGCCCGACTCCGCCCTCCCCGCCCCGGCGGAGGCCCGGCCGCACGTCCCCTCGCTCACCCGGCCCGAACGGCTGCGGCCCGGCGCCCGGGTCGCCGTCGTCGCCCCCGCAGGACCCGTCCCCGAGGAGCGGCTGCGGGCGGGGCTCGACATCCTGCGCGGCTGGGACCTCGACCCCGTCGTCGCCCCGCACGTCCTGGACACCCACCCCACCCTCGACCATCTCGCGGGCGCCGACCGGGACAGGGCCCGGGACCTCACCGAGGCCTGGTGCGACCCCACGGTCTCCGCCGTCCTCTGCGCGCGCGGCGGATTCGGGGCGCAGCGCATGGTCGACCTCGTCGACTGGCGCGCGATCAGGGAGGCGGGGCCCAAGGCGTTCGTCGGGTACAGCGACATCACCGGCCTGCACGAGGCCTTCGCCGTCCGGGCCGGCTGCGCCACCCTGCACGGCCCGATGGTCGCCGCGGGCACCTTCCTCTCGGACCCGCGCACCCAGGAATCCCTCCGGGCCACGCTGTTCGAGCCCGAGTCGGTACGCACGCTCGGCCTGGCCGGCGCACGGACCCTGGCACCGGGCCGCGCCCGTGGCGTGACCCTCGGCGGCTGTGTCAGCCTCCTCGCCGCCGATCTCGCCACCCCGCACGCCCGCCCCTCGGCCCGCGGCGGTCTGCTGCTCCTGGAGGACGTGGGGGAGGAGCCGTACCGACTGGACCGCATCCTCACCCAGCTTGTCCGCTCCGGCTGGCTCGACGGCGTCGCGGGCATCGCCCTCGGCTCCTGGGCGGAATGCGGCCCGTACGAGGAGATCCGAGCGGTCCTCATGGACCGCCTCGGCGACCTCGGCGTCCCGGTCGTGGAGGAGCTGGGCTTCGGCCACAGCGAAACGGCCCTGACCATGCCGCTCGGCGTGTCAGCCGTCCTGGACACGGAGGAGAACACCCTCACCCTGGACGTCCCGGCCCTGCGCTGAGGGGGCGGACCTAGGTGAAGGTGGACTCGCCGGCCGCCGAGCGCGTCCAGGGATCAGGCGACGCCGCCGACAAGTTCGTGCTCTTCGCCGAGCTCCACGACATCGCCCCCGACGGCACCAAGGCCCTGGTCAACCGCCTCGTCGCCCCGGTGCGGTGCCGGACGTCACCCGCACCTTCACGGTCGGGCTGCCCGCCGTCGTCCACCGCTACGAGACCGGCCACCGACTGGAGCCGGTGATCGCGGGGAGCGACACGGCGTACTCCGGCAACCGCGGCATCAAACCGGTGACCGTCTTCGGCGCCCCCGGCGGCCCGGGGACGCGCGAACTGCCCCTGGTTCAGGGACGGGTGGGTCAGACCGACACGGCCCGGAGCGTCGCGTACCCGGGGCGGACGACCTCGTCGATCAGCCGCTGCCGCTCCGGCAGCGGCAGGAAGGCGGCCTCCAGAGCGGCGACCGTGAACTCCTCGAAGACCTCGGGGCCGTAACCGAAGGCGTCCACCATGTGCTGGAACTCCTCGCTCATGGTGGTGCCGGAGACCAGCCGGTTGTCCGTGTTGAGCGTGATCCGGAAGCCCAGGCGGCGCAGCTCGTCGATCGGGTGCGAGGCGTAGTCCTTCGCGGCGCCCGTCTGGAGGTTGGACGTCGGGCAGACCTCCAGGGCGATCCGGTTGTCACGGACGTACGAGGCGAGCCGGCCCAGCGTGCCGTCCTCGCCGATGTCGTCCGTGATCCGCACGCCGTGGCCGATCCGCTCCGTGCCGCAGACCTGCACGGCCTCGTGGATCGACTCCGCGCCGACGGCCTCGCCCGCGTGGATCGTGAAGTGGCAGTTCTCCCGCTTCAGGTGCTGGAAGGCGGGGAGGTGGCGGGCCGGCGGGTTGCCGATCTCGCCGCCGGCGATGTCGAAGCCGGCCACGCCCTTGTCCCGGTGCGCGACCGTGAGCTGCGCGATCTCCAGGGACCGGTCCGTGTGGCGCATGCCCGTGAGGAGGGTGCGGACGGTGATACGGCCGCCGGAGCGGCGCTCGCCCTCACGGAAACCGGCGTTGACGGCCTCGACGACCTCGTCGAGGGTCAGGCCCCCCTCCAGGTGCTGCTCGGGGGCGTAGCGGATCTCGGCGTAGACGACACCGTCCGCCGCGAGGTCCTCGGCGCACTCGGCCGCGATGCGCGTGAGCGCCTCGCGGGTCTGCATCACCGCACAGGTGTGGGCGAAGGTCTCCAGGTACCGCTCCAGCGAACCCGAGTCGGCCGCGTCCCGGAACCAGACCGCGAGCGCGGCGGGGTCCTCGGTCGGCAGCGCGGTGTAGCCGCACTCCCGTGCCAGCTCGACTATGGTCGCGGCGCGCAGCCCACCGTCGAGGTGGTCGTGGAGGACGGCCTTGGGGGCCCGGCGGATCCACTCGGAGACGGTGGCGGCGGCAGGCGTGGCGGGGTTGTCAGACAAGTGCATGGCGGGGAAGTGTACGCCACGAGGGAGGGGTCCGCTGTGACGGGCCCGACAGGGGGTCGGACGGGGGTGCCGCGAGGTGCGGGTCCCGGGTCCCGGGCGGGTGGGCGGGAGCCCGGGCCGCCCTTCCGGGAGACCGTGCGCGGGCGGCGCCCGATCGGCAGGCCGGGGTCGGGCCGGGGCCAGGGGGTGTCGTGCCGATCAGGCCGGGCTCGCGGCGTGAGCGGCACGACCTGGTGCGACTCTGCCGGGACGGGCTGCGACGGGGCGGGTGCGATTGCCGGGACGGACTGCGACGGGGCTAGTGCGACTGCAGGACGGGCAGTGCCGGGGCGCCCGTCGGGAGCATGTGCTTGGCGGCCAGGACCGGGGTCTCGCCGACCCGTACGACCTGGGTGACCAGCACGGCCGGGGTGTCCGCGGGCCGCCCCAGCTGGTCCCCGCGCCGGCGCCCGAGCAGCGTCGCGGTGATGCCGCTGTGCGCGGTCAGCGCGGTCTCCCGCGAGGCCCCGAGCAGGACCGAGAGCATGGAGACCGCGGCCCCGCGCGCGGTGCGCTCCTCGGTCGCCCGCAGGGCCCGGGCGAACTCCGGGTGCACCCGGTCGAGCAGCTCGTCGGCCGCCGCCCACTCGTGGCTCAGCGCCGCCGCCGTACCCTCCCCGGTCAGCACGGACTCCCAGAACCGCAGCTCCGCGCGGGCCGGGGCGAGCAGGTGCTGGGTGGTGAAGTCGGTCGGTTCCTCGACCGTCCGAAGCAGCGCCCGCACCCGCAGCGGTGTGCCCGCGCCGATCAGCTCCTCCAGCGGCTGGACGTGCTCGAACCCGCGTCGCGGCGGCCGGTCGTTGACCGTCCGGCCCACCCCCCGGCGTACGGTCAGCAGACCGTCCTCCTGGAGCAGCAGCAGCGCCTCGCGCAGGGCGGGCCGGCTCACGCCCAGTTCGGCGGCGAGCTTCGGCTCGGAGGGGAGCGTCGAGCCCGGCGGGTAGGTGCCGTCGTGGACGGCGTCCGCGATCCGCTCGTAGAGCGCCACGACCGGTCGCCGCCGCTGTCCGCTGACCGCCACGGCCGCTCCTCGTCTCGATACCGGTCGTTTCCGGTGGATCTGTGGGTTCCGGCGGGTTCCCGGTGGTCCCGGGCGGTCCCGTGCTCCCGGTTCCGACGGTGTCCGGGACCACGGTAGTCGGCCCGCGTTGTCTGACAAGTCACCCGTACGGCTCTCCTCGCCGTCACGGTGAGGCTCCGCTCGCCTCATTCTGGTCCCACGGCTGCGGCCGGGTACGACCGACGGCACGACGGAGGAGAGGGCCGGGCATGAGTCCGCAGGAGACGTCACGGACATCGGGCGGGGGCGTGTCCCGGTTCACCGAAGCCCTCACCCCGGGCCGGATCGGGATGGCCGCGCTCGCCATGGTCACCCTGGTCTTCCCCTTCCGGAACACCGGGGAGGCCGGCATCCGGCTCCTCGTCCCCGAGGTGTCCATGCCGCTCTGGCCGGCCCTGCTCGCGACCGCGCTCATCGGCGGCGCCCGCGGGTACGGCGCCGCGGCCCGGAGGCAGAAGTGAAGCGGCGGGCCGTCGTGGGGGCGGGCGCCGTCCTCGCGCTCGCGGCCGTCGCCGTCACCTCGACGGAGGAGGCCGCCGAGGCCGACGACGGCACCGGGACCCGCCCGGTGCCCGACTTCCTCGGCCGTGGCCTGTGGCGGGTCTTCACCCGGCTGGACCGCCGCACCCGGCTCGACGTCCACGACGTGAGCGGGCGGGACCGGCGGGTGATCTGGCCGCCGCGATGGCGGGTCGTCACGCAGTACCCGGCGGCGGGCACGGGCCTCGACCGTCGCACCACCGTCATGATCGGAGTCGTACGGAAGGGGGAGAGCTGCCCGCCCCGGGTGCGCATGGCGCGACGCTGAGGGCGCGACACCGCCGAGGTTGTTCTCGGCCGACGGCCCGGCCCGTAGCCCACGACCGACGGGCCGGCCCGTAGCCCACGACCGACGGGCCCGGAGCCCACTGCCGACGGCCCGGCCCGGCCCGGCGCCCGCAACCGAGACCCGGCCGGCCCCCAGGGCCGACGGCCTGGCCCCGAGCCCGCCGACGGTCCGGCCCCGAGCCCGCCGACGACCCGCGCGCCGCCCCGTCCGGCGCGGCTCAGCGCTTGTAGTTGATCTTCATCGTGTCGAGGTCGGTCACCGTCGACCGCAGCCCCTTGTAGCCGTGGCCGAGCTCCCCCAGCGCGGTCTCCACGCGCTCCTCCGCGAGCGCGCCCGCCATCTCGTCGCCGTCCTCCGCGTCGGAGACGACGACCAGGCGGTACGAGAAGTGCTTCAGCGTCCGGTCGTAGGCCAGCGAGCCCTCCTCGGTGAACTGCATCGCGGTCAGCCCGTGCGCGTCCACCTCGGCGAGCAGCCGGGCCCGGCTCTCCTCCGACAGACCGTCGAACGTGCCGCGCACGATGACCCGGTAGGTGTGCTGCGTGCCCATTCCCCGTACTCCCTGTGCCCTGGTTCCCCGGCCGCCCGACGGCGTGCCGACCTGCCACACTACGGCGGCGGCCGTCCGATCCGCCGGGAATTTCCGGCGGCCCCCGCACCTCGGCACCGGCCGAAGCCCGACGGCGAGAACCCCTGGTCAGGAAGGCCTCCGGGCGTGTTCCATGGGGCGATGACGACCGTACGACGTGCCGTACTGACGCTGCCCGCCGCCCCGTTGGGCCCGGACAACCCTCTTCCCGCACTGCGGGCCCCCGTCGGCGCCGGGGCCCACGCGGTCGACCCGCGGACCCTCGCGGAACTCCCGCGCGCCATGGCCAGGGGCATCGGCCGGGACCCGCTGCGCAGTCTGCTCCCCGCTCCCGTGCGCGACGGCTACGGCCGCGAGCGCACGCCCGCGGACCTCGACACGATCGTGATCGAGAACGACCGGCTCCGGGTGACCGTGCTGCCAGGTCTCGGCGGTCGCGTCCACTCCCTCCACCACAAGCCCACCGGACGCGAACTCCTCTATCGCAACCCGGTGTTCCAGCCGGCCGCGTTCGCCCTCAACGGCGCCTGGTTCTCCGGCGGCGTCGAATGGAACATCGGGGCCACCGGCCACACCACCCTCTCCTGCGCGCCCCTCCACGCGGCGGTCGTCCGCGCGCCCGACGGCGGGCCGATGCTCCGGCTCTGGGAGTGGGAGCGACTGCGCGACCTGCCCTTCCAGGTCGACCTCTGGCTCCCGGAGGGCTCCGACTTCCTGTACGTCGGGGTCCGGATACGCAACCCCCACGAGCGCACCGCCCCCGTCTACTGGTGGTCCAACATCGCCGTCCCCGAGGACCGCCGCGTTCTCGCGCCCGCCGACGCCGCCTGGCGCCACGGTGACGAACGCGGCCTGAGCCGGGTCCCCGTACCGGTCACCGACGATGGCACCGACCGCACGTACCCGCTGAACAGCACGCACGCCGCCGACTGGTTCTACGACCTGCCCGACGGGCAGCGCCGCTGGATCGCCGCCCTCGACACGGACGGCACCGGACTCGTCCAGACCTCCACCGACCCGCTGCGCGGCCGCAAGCTCTTCGTGTGGGGCACCGGGCGCGGCGGCCGGCGCTGGCAGGAATGGCTGACGGAACCCGGCACCCCCGGCTACGCCGAGATCCAGGCCGGGCTCGCCCGCACCCAGCTGGAACACCTGGAGCTCGCGGGCGGCGCGGAGTTCAGCTGGATGGAGGCGTACGGACCGCTCGCCGCCGACCCCGCGACGGCGCTCGGCGACGACTGGACCGCCGCACGCGCCGACGTCGAGCGCACCCTGTCCGGGGCACTGCCCCGCGCCGCCGTCGACGCCGCGTACACGGCCTGGCGGGAGGGGGCGGCCGACCTCGCTCCGGAGGAGGTCCTCGCGGCCGGATCCGGCTGGGGTGCACTCGAAGTCCTGCGTGGGGGATACGAGTTGCCCGGCACGCCGTTTCCGGAGTCGACGCTCGGACCCGAGCAGGAGCCCTGGCGGGAACTGCTCCGCACCGGCGTCCTGCCATCTGCGGCGCGGAGCGCGGCGCCCCTGATCGCGCCGCTGGTCGCGTCCCCCTGGCGGGACATGCTGGAGACCGCCCCCGCCGACCCCGCCACCGAGTACCAGCTCGGCATCGCCCAGTGGCACGCCGGTGACCGGGCCCAGGCCGTACGGAGCTGGGAGCGGGGACTCAAGGAGGCGGCCACGCGCTGGCCCCTGCTGTACTGCCTGGCCGTCGCCGACCGGGAGGGCGGGCACCCGGAACGGGCCGCCGAGCACTTCACGGAGGCCTTCACCGACCACGAGGCGGCGGAACGCGGCGCGGCGTCGGCCACCGGCCGCGAGGCGACGGAGACCTCCACCGGCCCCGAGGCGGCGGAGCCCGGCGCCGATAGCGACGGGGCGCGGGCCCTGGTCGCCGCCGCCCTCGGCCGCGAGACGCTCGACGCGCTCCTCGCCGTCGACCGGCCCGACCGGGCCCGATCCCTCTGGCACCGGCTGCCGGATTCCGTCCGGCGGCGCGGGGCCTTCCGGCTGCTCGAAGTCCGGCTGCTGCTCGCCGAGGGTCGACCGGACGAGGCCCGGGCCGTCTTCGACGCCGGCTTCGAGGTCGCCGACCTGAGCGAGGGCGCCGAGACCCTGGGCGAGCTCTGGGAGCGGTTCACCGATGAACTCCTCCCGGATGCCTACGAGTTCAGGATGCGCCCGAGCTGAAGTCCACGGGCGGTCCGGGGGTGCGGTCGCTACCCTGGAGAGGGCGGAGACCAAGGGGGACCGGAGGTCCGGGGATGGCGGCGTGGGCGACACAGGAATGCCGGTGCGGCCATCCGCGCTTCCGGCACGGGGAACCCCGGTTCTCGGGAACCTGTGGCGCCTGCCTCTGCGGGTCCTTCGAGCTGCCCCCGGCTCCCGCACTCGCGGACGAGCCCGCCCCGCCCCCGCTGCCGGACCGCACGCCGCACCCCGACTGCCCCCTCCAGGACCCGGACTGCCTCGGGTTTCACGACATCTACTGAGAGGCCGCGCGGAGGAAGCGGGCACCCCACTCCCGGAGGTGTGCGGCGAACTCCGGCGGCCCCAGCACCTCGAACTCGGCTCCCACGTTGCCCAGCGCCTGCGTCGGCCAGTCGAGGGACGTCGAGGTCATGGTGAGCCGGCAGCCGTCCCGGCCGGCCGGCTCGACCGTGCCCCACCGGCCGACCGCCTGCCGCACCCGCGCGGCGGGCGCGTGGACGAGGACCTCGACCGTCCAGGGCGCCGGGGCCCCGCTCGCCTCCCGTACGAAGGCCGCGGCGTCCTCGGCCGGGAGCGGGCGCGGCCGGAAGCGGGCTCCGGTCGCGGCCGGCCCGGTCAGCCGGTCGAGGCGGAAGCTGCGCCAGTCGTGCCGGTCCAGGTCGTAGGCGACCAGGTACCAGCGCCCGCCGAGGGCGACGACGCGGTGCGGCTCGACCTCGCGTTCGGTGGCCGCCGAGCCCCGGGCTCTGTAGCCGAACCGCAGCCGCTCCTCGTCCCGGCAGGCCTGTGCGACCGTCGTGAGCACCTCCGCCGCGACGGCCGGCCCGGACGCGGCGGCGGAGACGGTCACAGCCCGCAGGGCGTCCACCCGGGCCCGCAGCCGGGGCGGCAGGACCCGCACCACCTTGGTGAGCGCCCGCAGCGACGCGTCCTCCATCCCCGAGATCCCGCTCTGCGCCGCGTCGCCGATGCCGACGGCGAGGGCCACCGCCTCCTCGTCGTCGAGCAGGAGCGGCGGCAGGACGGCGCCGGGCGCGAGCTGGTAGCCGCCGTCCGTGCCACGGGCCGCGCCGACCGGATAGCCGAGCTCGCGCAGCCGGTCGATGTCGCGGCGCAGGGTCCGCTCGGACACCCCGAGCCGTTCGCACAGGTCGGGGCCGGGCCAGTGACGGTGGGACTGCAGCAGGGAGAGCAGCCGGAGGGTCCGTGAGCTGGTGTTCGCCATGCCGGAATACTGCCCGGAGTTCCGGCCGGAAAGTGGCCGGAAGGGTCCTTAGAGTCGCATTCGGAAACCGCGACCCGATGTGAGGACCAAGAATGATCACTCGTGAGATCCGGCTGGCCGCACAGATCACCGGCGTCCCGACGCCCGGCCACTTCACCGTCGCCGAGACGGAGGTGGACGGCGAGGTCCTGGTGCGCACCGAGCAGGTGGGGCTCGCGGCGACGTACCTGGAGCTGATGCGGGCCGACTGCACCCTCCCGGTGCCGGCCTGGCAGCCGGGCCGGCGGGTGGGCGTGGCCACCGTCGGCACGGTCGTCCGGTCCGCGAGCCCCGAGCTCGCGGCCGGCGACCTGGTCCGGTCGATGACGGGCTGGACCGAGTACTCGGCGGGTCCGGCCGCCGCGTACGAGAGGCTCGACCCGGGACTCTTCCCCGACCTCGGCCATCACCTCGGCCAGGGGCCGACCGCCTACTACGGGATGGCCGACGTCGCGGCCGTCGGCGAGGGCGACGTGGTCTTCGTCTCCGGCGCGGCGGGCGGGGTCGGTTCGCTGGCCGGTCAGATCGCCCGGTGCCTCGGCGCGGCACGGGTGATCGGCAGTGCCGGAAGCCCGGCGAAGGCCGCGTACCTGGTGGACGAGCTCGGCTTCGACGCCTCGTTCGACTACCACGACGGCTCCCCGGCCGACCGGCTCCGGGAGCTGGCGCCCGAGGGCGTCTCGGTGTTCTTCGACGTGGTCGGCGGCGAGCAGTACGACGCCGCGCTGCGCGCCGCCCGTCCCGGGGCGCGCTTCGCCCTGTGCGGCGCGCTGTCGAGCCAGCTCGGCGACGCGGCGGACCGCTTCCCGGAGCCCGACCGCGCGGCGGCCGAGGCCAGAGGCGTCGAACTGCTGCCGTTCTCCTGCCACCACACACCCGAGCAGATCGAGGCCTGGCAGCGGCACTTCCGTACCTGGCTGGGCGAGGGCCGCCTCATCCACCCGCAGACGGTCGTCGAGGGCGGCATCGAGGACGTGCCGGGCGTGTTCCTCTCGCTGCTCCAGGGCGCCTACCAGGGCAACGTCTCGGTGCGTCTGTCGTGACCGCCCTCTCCCTCCGGTCCCTGAACCGGGCTTTCCTCGACCGGCAGTTCCTGCTCGCACGCACCGGCCGGCCGCCGCTCGACGTGATCGGACGTCTGGTCGCCCTCCAGGCACAGGAGCCCAACTGGCCCTACGTCGGCCTGTGGAGCAGGATCCAGGGCTTCACCCAGACGGATCTCACCACGCTCGTCGAGGACCGGAAGGTCGTCCGGTCGGCCCTGCTCCGCAGTACCCAGCACCTCACCACGGCCGACGACTTCCGCCGCCTGCGGCCGCTGGTACAGCCCGTGCTCGACCGCACCGCCGGCTCGTCGTACTTCACCCGGAACCGCGTCACCGGGCACGGCGCGGGCCCGGACGCGGCGTCCCTCGTCACCGAAGGCCTCGCCCTGCTCGGGGGCCGGACGCTGTCCCGCAGGGAACTGGCCCGGCGACTCGCCGAACGCCACCCCGGTTGCGACGGACGGATCCTGGCCGGGGAGGTCGAGCTGCGGACCCCGCTCGTCCACGATCCCGCCACGGGCTCCTGGGGCTCCTGGGGCAACCGGTCGGCGATCTCCGTCACGCCCGCCGGAGCGTGGCTGGGACGACCGGTCGAGGCCACCGGCGGCGGCGACGCGGCGAAGGAACTGATCCGCCGCTACCTCGCCGCCTTCGGCCCGGCAGGCGTGAAGGACGTCCAGGCCTGGTGCGGGCTGACCCGCCTGGGCGAGGTCGTCGCGGAGATGGACGCCGAGCTGCGCCGCTACTCCGGCCCCGGAGGCGGGGAACTGTTCGACCTGGCCGACGCGGAGCTGCCCGACCCCGAGACCCCCGCCCCGGTGCGACTGCTGCCCGCCTTCGACAACGTCCTGCTCGGCCACGCCGACCGGACCCGGATCATCGGCGACGAGGACCGAGGCCGCGTGATGCCCGGCTCGGCGCAGGTCCGGCCCACCTTCCTGGTGGACGGCCGGGTGCACGGAACGTGGTCCTTCGGCGCCGGGACGCTGCGACTCGCGCCGTTCGGGCCGCTCCGCGCCACCGACAGGGCGGCCCTGGAGGAGGAGGCGCACCGGCTGCTGCCGTTCGTGGGCGGCACGACGGTGGCCGAGGACCGGCCGGCCACCACCTGACCGCCTCGCCCCTCACCCCGGCGACCCCGGGGGAAGGGGCGCCGGAGGCGCATTGCGCCGATCATGGGAAGGGGCACCCTTCGCACCGACGGGCGTCCCGTCCGCCCGGGAGGCAGGAGGTACGGGAATGGCGCGCACGCGCGAGGTCTACTTCTACGACTACGCGGCCGACTTCGGGCTCAGCGGACTCGCCGGCACCCTGTGCGCCCGGTCGACGCTCCGCCTCGACGAACCGGTGGTGCTCGACGTCGCCGAGTCCGAGGCGGAGGACGACGACCACCGGCTCGGCGCGGACGCACGGCTCCTCCTGGAGTCCCCGCTGCCGGACGACGTGCTCCACACCGTGTGGCTGGCGGCCGTACGCCGGTGCTTCGACCCGGCCGAGGAGGGCACGGACACCCGGACCTGGCTGGAGCGTGTCGCGGACCTGTGCCCGCCGCGGGCTCCGGAACGCGATCCGTACGAGGCGACGTCCCTGGACGAGGCGCGGCCCGTGGTTCCGGAGGAGGAGCTGCGGACGGCGGTGGCGGCGGAGATCGAGTCGGCCGCGGCGGGCCTCGGGCTCCGCGTCGCCGTACCGGGGGTCGTTCCCGCCCTCCTCCGGGTCGTGCGCGAGGCGGACGCCGACCTCGGGTTCCGGTTGTTCCTGAGGGCGCTCAAGGCGTACTCGGTGCCGGTCGGGGCGGACACGTACGAGCGGCTGCTCGCCCTCGGGGACGGCCTGGCCTACCCGCGGGTCGTGGTCCACGACGAGCTGGCCGTGCGCTGGCGCCCCCTCGACCCGGGCCGTCGCGACTTCGCACGCGGGCGGTTCGGGCTGCCGATCCTCGCGGCCGCACTCCGCGGGACCGAATGGACCTACGGGGGCACCCCGCGCGAACACATCCAGCGGGTCGCCGACGACGGCCCGGGACACGCCCCGGGGGCGTACGCCGCGGTGCTCCTCGACGACGCCTGGCGGCTCCTCGACTCGGCCGTCCCGTCTCGGGCGGTCGGTCTGCTCTGGCGGACCGCGACGGGGCGCCTGAACGTCCTGGACGAGGACGAGTTCGACGCCGACGGGCGGGTCTGGCTGGAGCAGGTCTCCCAGGTGTGCCACGCCCACCTCGCGGAGGTCGACCCCGCCTACGCGCCCTTCCTCTCGCCCGCCAGGACCGATCTGACGGAGGCGGTGCTGAGGGAGGTCCGCGAGGCGGTCCACGCCGACGCGGAGCCGGTACGAGGGGTGGCGCGGGTCCTGGAGGACGTGGTCACGGCCGTGGACCCGGACCTCGGCTTCCGCCTCCTGCTCCACATACTCACCACGTACGGGGTCCCCGTCGGCGAGGCCCGCCGCGGCCGATACCGGGCCCTCGCCGCGCAACTCGGGTTCAGCGAGGACCACCTGGACGACCGGCTGCCCGAGGACCGCCGCGGAGTCTCGTAGCCCCTCCGCCGGAACACCTGCCGGGGGCCATCGCCCGTCGTCGGCCGGTCAGGACACCCGGCAGAGGATCTCGCCGTGCGGGACCATGAACCAGGCGTCCTCCCGCGTCCCCCACTCCCGCCAGGCCTCCGCGATCTCCGTCAGTTCGTCCTTCGTCGCGTGGCCGCCGGACACGGCCAGGTCGGCGTAGCCGGAGCCGGTCGTGCGGTCCGCCCACAGGCCGCTCCACCAGGCCCGCTCCTCCGGCGTCGCGAAGCACCAGGTGGCGGCAGTCGTCGTGATGTCGGTGAAGCCGGCCTGCCGCGCCCAGGAGAACAGCCGCCGTCCCGCGTCCGGTTCACCGCCGTTGGCCCGGGCGACCCGGTGGTACAGATCCAGCCAGCCGTCCAGGACGGGCCGTTCGGGATACCACGCGAAGGCCCCGTAGTCGCTGTCGCGGGCGGCGACGAGACCGCCGGGGCGACAGACCCGCCGCATCTCGCGCAGCGCCTGCACCGGGTCGCCGACGTGCTGGAGCACCTGGTGGGCGTGGACCACGTCGAAGGAGTCGTCGGGGAAGTCCAGGGCGTGCACGTCGGCGACGGCGAACTCGACGTTCCCCAGGCCGCGTTCGGCCGCCACGGTACGGGCCTTCGCCAGGACCTCCTCGGCCGCGTCGACCGCGGTGACCCGGCCCGGGGCGACCAGGGACGCCAGGTCCGCGGTGATGGTGCCGGGTCCGCAGCCCACGTCCAGGACGTCCAGACCGGCGGAGAGCGCGGGCAGCAGATAGGCCGCGGAGTTGGCGGCCGTCCGCCAGTTGTGCGAGCGCAGGACCGACTCGTGGTGGCCGTGGGTGTAGACGGCCGTCTCACGGGCCGTCCCGGAGCCCGCGGGGTGCGCGGCAGGGGTGGAGGCATGCGTCATCGGAGCGACTCCCTCGGTGTGGGTGCGTGCTCACCACCGTACGCGCGGGTGTCGCATGATGAGATGTGCGTCTTGGGATGTGGACATGTCCTGGGTGGCGCGTCAGGTGAACAGGTCGCCCCGGTAACGGAGTTCCTCGAGCACCCGGCCTCCCGTCTCCTCCCGCACGGCCTCGCCGTCCGGGCGCCAGCCCGCCGCTTCGTAGAAGCGGCGACCCCGCGCGTTCCCCGCGAACACCCACAGCGCCGCCGTGCGGAACCCGCTCGCCACCAGGGCTTCCGTGGAGGCCGCGAGGAGGGCCCGCCCGACTCCCGTGCCCCACACCTCCGGCAGGGCGTAGAGGGCGGACAGTTCGGCCGTGGTCCGCCGGTCGAGATCCTCGTCCGGCCAGGCGCGGAAGCAGGAGAACGCCCGCACCCGCCCGTCGGGGCCCGTCTCCACCAGGACCGTGGGCCGTTCCGGGGCGGTGAGGCGGGCCCGCCAGATCGCGGTGCGCTCCTCGACGTCCAGGGCGTCCAGATAGGGGCCGGGCAGCAGGTCGCGGTAGGCGGCCCGCCAGGACAGCACGTGCACGGCGGCGACGCCCGCCGCGTCCCCGGGAAGGGCTTCTCGAATCGGCATGGCCCATTGTCGGCCGAGCGGCGCCTCGGCCGCCTCGCAATTACGGGCCGCCTCCCGTATCCGCCTTCGCAGTTCCGGCCCCCCGTCGGTATCCGGCTCCGCACGTGCGAGAACGCCGGATCGGTCGCCGTCCGCGCCGACCTGACGAACCCCTGTGACAGCACGATGAACGGACCGTCCCGACCGCCCTTCCGCCCCTAGGATCGGCCGCGCCGCCGCCCGGTGGCGCGCCTTTCCCACGTGCCGAGGAGCCCCGTGCCGAACTCGCCCGCGCCCGCCCGCCGTTCCGTGCTGAAGGTTCTCGCGGCGGTCCCGGCGGTCTCCGCCCTCGGCGGACTCGCCACCGCCACCACGGCCACCGCCGCATCGGCACACGCCCCCGCGAGCGCACCCGGCCACGCGCCCGCGCGCACCACGGCCGGATCCGCCGCCCCCCTCGCCGCGCCCGGGATCGTCAAGGCCCTTCCCGCCCCGTACTTCACCGTCCGGGGCACCAACGCCGAAGCGCGTTTCGACAGCTTCGGGGACACCGGCCACCTCACCCCCGTCGACCGCTTCTTCGTCCGCAACCACACCACCACCCCCGTCCTCGACGCCGCCGACTGGCGCCTCACCCTGTGGGGCGACGGCCTGCACGGCCGCAGCCCGGTCCACTTCACCTACGGCCAGCTCCGCGACCTGCCCTCCGTCACCCGAACGGCCCTGATCGAGTGCGCCGGAAACGGCCGCAGCCTCTACACGAGCCAGCAGGGCGAGCCGGTCACCGGCACCTCCTGGACCCTCGGCGCCGTCGGAGCCGCCCGCTGGCGCGGGGTGCGCCTCTCCGACGTGCTCCGACGGGCCGGGATCGCCCGCGACGCCGTCGACCTCCAGCCGCGCGGCCTCGACGACCCGTACGTGTCCGGCGGGATCGACTACGGCCGGGTCCGCCGCCCCCTGCCGGTCGCCAAGGCCTTCGACGACGTGATCCTCGCGTACGAGATGAACGGCGAGCCCCTCCCGTACGACCACGGGTACCCGGTCCGGCTCGTCGTGCCCTCCTGGGTCGGCATCGCCTCCGTCAAATGGCTCGGCGACATCGAGGTCTCCACCCGCCCGCTCACCTCGCCCTGGTCCACCGACTGGTACCGCCTCTTCGGCGACGCCCACCCGGCCGGCGGCAGCGCCCCGATCAGCCGCCAGACGCTGAAGTCCGCCTACCAGCTGCCCTTCGGCGCCACCCTGGAGGCCGGCCGGGTCCACCGGCTGACCGGCAGGGCCTGGTCCGCGCACGCGCCCGTACGGACCGTCGAGGTCTCCACCGACGGCGGCGCGCACTGGCGGCGGGCCCACCTCCACGACACCCCGCGGCGGGACGGCTGGGTCCGCTGGAGCGCGCCGTGGATCCCGCGCGCCACCGGACCGGTCACCCTGCTCTCGCGGACCACCGACGCCGCCGGCAACACCCAGCCCGATCGGGCCGTCCACAACACCCAGGGCTACCTCTTCAACGCGATCGTGCGGCACCCGGTGACGGTCGCCTGAAGCGACCCCTGGAGCGGCGGAAACGGTCGAACCTTCGTATAAAGGGCACGGGGGTGCCGTGCCGGCGCCCCCCCTGCGCGCTCAGGAGGTACGGGACATGCGGCAGACGGCTCCGGACGGCCGCGGCCCGGTGCGCTACGGCCCTCCCGCCCCCGACACCGGCCTGCCCGTCCTTCCGGGACTCGCCGGGCTGCTCTCCGCCGCCGCCGGACGGACCACCCCCGAGCCGCCCGGCGGCGGCCCCGTCCTGCGCGAGGCCGCCTCCGGCTACTGGTGGCGCCGCGGACTGCGCACCCACCCCGAGGACGTCGTGGCCGGCCCCGGCGCCCCCGCACTGCTGCTCGCCCTGATCGCCGCCCACGGCGGCGACCTGCTGCTGCCCCGGCCCTGCCCCGCCTGGTGGACCCCGCAGGCCCGCCTCCTCGGCCGACCGGCCTACCACGTGCCGACCCCCGCCGAGGCCGGCGGCGTCCCCGACCCGTACGCCCTCCTGGAGACCGTCCGGCGGATCCGCGCCGAGGGCGGCAGCCCGCGCGTCCTCCTGCTCTCCGTCGCCGACGACCCCACCGCCACCGTCGCCCCGCCCGAACTCGTCCGCGAGGCGTGCGAGGCCGCCGTCGCCGAGGGGCTGCACGTCATCAGCGACGAGACCTGGCGCGACACCCGCCACCACCCCGAGGACACCGTGCTCCTCAGCCCCGCCGAGATGTGCCCCGACGACGTGACCGTCCTCTCCGACCTCGGCGGCGCCCTCACCCCGGCCGCCTGGCCCTGCGCCGTCGCCCGCTTCCCGCCCACCGACCCGTCCCGCGCCGACCGCTGGACCGACCGCCGGGCCCGCGTCCTCGACGTCCTCACCGCCCTCGGGGCCGTCGTCCCCGGGCCCGTCGCCCCCGCCGCCGCGCACGCCCTGGACGAACCCGAGGACGTCACCGTGCGGGCCCGCCGCGCCGCCGCGGTCCACGGTCGCCTGGCGGCGGCGGCGCACCGCGCGGTCCTCGCCGCCGGGGCCCTCGCCCGGCCGCCGCAGGCGGGCCGCCACCTCTACGCCGACCTCGGGCCGCTACGGGCCGGTCTCGCCGCCAGAGGTGTCACCGACTCCCTGGAGCTGGAGAGCCACCTCGGCGCGCGCCTCGGTGCCCCCGCGACCGGCGGCCACCGCTTCGGCGACGAACTCGGCGCCCTGCGCGTCAGGTTCGGCACCGGCATGTTCCTGGGCGACACGGAGGAGGAGCGGGCGGAGACGCTCACGGCGCGTGACCCGGAGACACTTCCCCATGTGGCGGCGAAGCTGGCGGAGTTCGGAGGAATCCTGGAGGAACTCCGGTGACGGCGCCCCCGGCCGCCCGGCCGCCGAAGCAACCCGCGCGAGCCGCGGCTGGGGCCGTACGAGCCGCAGCCGTACGAGCCGACCGCCCCCGGCCCTCCGGACCAGCCCGACCCTCCGCACGAGCCGAACCATCCGCGCAGAACGGAGCACGCAGATGACGGAACGGACGGCACACCCCACGCGGGCCGCCCAGGCCGCCCCGCACCAGCCCGATCCCGCCACAGCTCCTTCCCCCGCGCCGGCACCCGCCCCCGTCCTCCATCCCGTCGGACGGCTCCGCCTCGACTGGCCCCGCAGCTTCGCCGACCGGCTCACCGCCCCGCTCCCCGGCGTGCGCGCCCTGGCCCGCCTCGCGCGCGAGGGAGCCGTACGCCCCCGCCCCGAAGGCCTCCGCGACATCCCCCTGCTGCCCTTCGAGCCGGGCCCGCTGCCGCCCTCCGGACCCGACACCCTCGCCATCACCTGGGCCGGGCACGCCAGTTGGGTACTGCGGATGGGCGGCCTCACCGTCCTCACCGACCCGGTCTGGTCCCGCCGCATCTTCGGCACCCCCGCCCGGCTCACCCCCGTCGGCGTCCGCTGGGAGGACCTGCCGCGGATCGACGCCGTCGTCATCAGCCACAACCACTTCGACCACCTCGACGCCCCGACCCTGAAACGGCTTCCCCGGCACACCCCGGTCTTCGTGCCGGCCGGCCTCGGCCGCTGGTTCGCCCGCCGCCGGTTCAGCCGGGTCACCGAGCTCGACTGGTGGGAGGCGGCCGAACTCGACGGCGTGCGCTTCGACTTCGTCCCCGCCCACCACTGGTCCAAGCGCACCCTCCTGGACACCTGCCGCTCCCTGTGGGGCGGTTGGGTGCTCACCGACGGGTCCGGGCGGCGCGTCCACTTCGCCGGCGACACCGGGTACGGCCACTGGTTCGCCGAGATCGGCCGCCGGTACCCCGGCATCGACCTGGCCCTGCTCCCGATCGGCGCCTACGACCCCCGCTGGTGGCTCAGCGACGTCCACACCGATCCTGAGGAGGCGGTCCGCGCCCACCAGGACCTGGGGGCGCGGCGGATGGCCCCCATGCACTGGGCGACCTTCGTGCTGTCCTCTGAGCCCGTCCTCGAACCCCTCACCCGGGTCAGGACCGCCTGGGAGCAGGCCGGGCTGCGTCGCGAGGACCTGTGGGACCTGCCGGTCGGCGGCTCACGGGTGCTCGTGCCCTGACGCGGCGTCCTCCGACATCACGAGCGCAGGCACCACGGGCCCCGCCACCACCTGCCCGGCACCCGTGCCCCGAGACCGCCTACTGCTCCGACACCCCGCCCACCTTGGCCCGCGGCCCCCGGAGCCGCCGCCACAGCCCCGGGACCGCGCTGATCAGCACCGTGAGGCCCACCGCGGCGACGACACCCTGCCAGGGCTCCGGGAACAGCGAACCGCCCAGGATCCCGATCAGCTGGTACGTCGCCGCCCACGCCAGACAGGCCGCCAGGTCGCCGCGCACGAACCGCCGCAGCGGCATCTCCGACAGCAGGCACGCCAGCATCACCGGGATCCGCCCGGCCGGCACGAGCCGGGACAGGACGAGCACCGACACCTGGTGCGTGTCGAGCCGCTCCTGCGCGTGCGCGAGCCGGTCCGGTGTCACCCGGCCCCGGAGCGCGGCCAGCCACCGCGAGCCGTTGCGCGAGCGCACCCCGCGCTGACCCAGCCAGTACAGGGCGGTGTCGCCGAGCAGCGCGGCGAACGCCGCCACCAGAAAGACGAAGAGCAGCGCCATCGGCGACGTCTGGTGGAAGGCGACCACCGCCGCCGAGCTGACGATCGCGCCCGTCGGCACGACCGGCACCAGGGCGCCCAGCGCCACGAGGAGGAACAGGGAGGGATAGCCGACGGCCTGCTGCGTCGACTCCGGCGGCAGCTCCCGCACCGCCGTCACGACCCCGGTGAGCCCGTGGATCACCGGGCGCCCCCCGGCCGCGCCGCCCGTCCGGGCCGCGCACCCCGCGTCACCGGGCCACCTCCGGACGTACCCGCTCGCCGTGCGCGAGCAGATGGACCGCCACCTTCGGCGCCAGCCGCGCCGCGTGCCGTACGAACTCGTCGCCCGGCGCGTGGAACTCGTGCGGCCTGATCCCGTCGAGGCCGATCGGCCAGTACGTGCCGTAGTGCACCGGGACCGCCGCCGCGGGCGACAGCGCGGCGAGCGCCTCGGCCGCCCGGCCCGCGTCGAGATGGCCGTGTCCCAGGTAGGGTCCCCAGCCGCCGACCGGCAGCAGCGCCACGTCCACCGGGCCCACCGCCTCCGCCATCCCGTCGAAGAGGCCGGTGTCCCCGGCGAAGTACGTCCGTGCCTCGCCCTCGACGACGTACCCGAGCGCGGGGGCGCGGTGCGGCCCCACCGGCAGCCGCCTGCCGTCGTGGAGCGCCGGCACGGCCCGTACGGTCACGCCCTCGACCGTCACCGTGTCGCCCGGCTCCACCTCGGTGAGCCGCAGCCCGTTCCCGTCGAGCCTGCGCAGCCCCGGTACGGCGGCGGGGGCGCCGCGCGGCACGACGAGCAGGGTCCCGGGCGCGAGCCGGGCCAGCGACGGCAGGTGCAGATGGTCGGAGTGCAGATGCGAGACGAGGACGGCCTCGGCGACCGCGGCCTCGGGCGGCGGCAGGGCGCCGCGCCGCCGCCGCAGGTGTGCGAGCCGCCGTGCGAACAGCGGATCGGTGAGGAAGCGGACCCCGGAGTCCTCGACCGTGCAGGTCGCGTGACCCCACCAGGTGACCTCCACCGGCATGCCGCCTTCCGTCGTCCCGGGTTCCGGCCGTCGTTCACCGCCGTTCACGATGTCCGCGCCCGTACCCTCACTCCGTATCGAGGGTAAATGTCCGGAGCGGGCGCCGGAGTGTGTTCGGCCGTGCCGTCCCGCAGTAGGGTCGGCCCATGGACGACGTTCGGGTGGCGGCGATCGCCAGCCTCACCCCGCTCGAAGAGCTGGACAGCGACCCCTTCCTCGTGGACACGCGCCGCCAGCACGCTCTGTGTGCGCGCTGGGCCGACGACAAGGGGTACGTGGTCGCCCGCCAGCTGCTGTTCTACGGGATCCGGCCCGATCACGAGGCCCTGTGGGCGGACGTGGAGGCGGGCGCGGTCGACCTGTTCGTCGCCGCCAACGAGCGGGTCCTCGCCCGCGCGTTGACCTCCGTGCCCGGGTTCCGCGCGGAGTGCGCGCGGCGCGGGGTGCGGGTGGAGACCGCCTGTTCCGACGAGCCGGCGTGTGAGCCGGAGTACGACGCGGCGGCCAAGGCGGGGGTCCACCGGCGGCTCTCGATGCCGACGGCCGGCTACGACGGCTGCTGACGACGCCTCGTCACGCACAGCGAGCCGACGCAGCGAACCCGACACAGCGACCCGACGCCCGCACGGCCGACGCCCGCCCGCCCGCACGTACGACCCCACGTACGACTTCTCGTACGTCTTCACGCGCGACCGCGCGTACGTCGTCACGCGGGACCTGACGTACGTCGGCACGTACGACCTGACACACCCGGGCCGATCACCCTCACCCGTTCTTCCCGCCGGTCGTGGGCGTTGTGCCACGCTTGAGGCAGGAAACGGGCGAAAGGTGTAGCGGGCGTGGGTGACGGGCGATGGGGTGGCGCCGACCGCTGGCGGTCCGCGGGCAGCGCGCTGGGGCGGGTGACCGTGGTGTGGGCGGTGTCGACGCTCACGATGCTGATCCTCGCCGGGCTGCTCCCCGACTTCGAACTGCAGTCCCCCGGCGGCGACAGCTTCACGAGGACGGCGCTCACCGCCGCCGCGGCGGCCGGCGCGTTCGGTCTGCTCGGCGCGCTCGTGTGGCCGGTGATCGTGCGGGCCCTGCTCCTCGTCCCCGCGCTCGTGCTCGGTCTGCTCGTGTTCTTCCTCAACGGTTCACTGCTGCTCGTCGCGCTCTGGCTGATCCCCGACGGACGCGGCGCCGCCAACCCCGAGACCGCCGTCGTGGTCGCCGCCGTCATGTCCGCCGTCGCCTCCGCCACCTCCACCGCGCTCGCCGTCCGCGACGACGACGCCTACCGGCGCCGGCTGTACCGGCTCACCGGCCGCACCCGGCCCCGCGCGTCGGACGATGCGCCCGAGCAGGTCCCCGGGACGGTCTTCCTCCAGCTCGACGGCGTCGGCCACCACGTCCTGCGCGGGGCCGTCGCCGACGGGCTCATGCCGACCGTGGCGTCCTGGATCGACGCGGGCCACCGGCTCACCCCGTGGCGCACCGACTGGTCCAGCCAGACCGGCGCGAGCCAGCTCGGCATCCTGCACGGCTCCAACGAGGACGTGCCCGCCTTCCGCTGGTACGAGAAGGACACCGGCCGGCTCATGGTGTCGAACCGCCCGGCCAGTGCGGTGGAGCTCCAGCGCCGGGCCGTGCGCCGCACCGGGGACGGCGGTCTGCTCACCGTCGACGGCGCCTCGCGCGGCAACCTGTTCAGCGGCGGCGCCGACCAGCTCGCGCTCGTCCTGTCGATGGCCGCCCGGCGCGGCCCGCGCAACCGCTCGCGCGCCGGCTACTTCGCGTACTTCTCCGACCCGGCCAACGCCGTCCGTACCGCCGGATCGCTGGTCGCCGAATGCGGCCGTGAGGTGTTTCAGTCGACCCGGGCGCTGCTGCGCCGCGAGAGCCCGCGGGTCTCGCGCGGCGGCACGTACCCCTTCGTGCGCGCCTTCGCGACGGTCGTGGAGCGGGACGTCGTCGTCTCGGCGGTGATGGGGGACATGCTCGGCGGGCGGACCGCCGTCTACGCGGACCTCGTGGCCTACGACGAGGTGGCCCACCACTCGGGCCCGCACGGCCGGGACACCGACCAGGTCCTGCGCCGTCTCGACCGCTCGATCGCGCTGATCGCCACCGTCGCCGAGCACGCCCCGCGCCCCTACCGGATCGTGCTGCTCTCGGACCACGGACAGAGTCCCGGCGAGACCTTCGAGGGCGCGTACGGGCTGACGCTCAAGGACCTGGTCAGGGCCGGGTGCGGGCTTCCGGTGCCGCGCCGGGTGCGCAGGGCCCGGAGGGGGTACCCGCGGACGGAGTCCGGGGGAGGTTCGGAGGCGCGGGACGCGGCCAGGGACGCGCTGCGCCTCGCGCTGCACCGGCCGGTGGACGAGAGCGGCGAGACCGCGAGGGAGCTGCCCTCCCGGCCCTCCGAGCCGCTCGTCCTCGCCTCCGGGAACCTCGGCCTCATCTCGTTCCCCGACGTGCCGCACCGGATGACCCGGGAGGAGATCGACCGGCGCCACCCGGCCCTGCTCCGTACCCTCGCCCACCATCCGGGTGTCGGCTTCGTCCTGGTGGCGAGTGCCGAGCACGGCTCGGTGGTGCTCGCCCGCGACGGGGTGGAGGTGCCGGTCGCCGACCTCGACGACGGGGGGCCGCTCGCCGTCTTCGGCCGGGGCGCGGCGCGGGCGGTTCGGCGCACGGACGGCTTCCCGCACGTCGCGGACATCATGGTCAACTCGATGTACGACCCGGCGACGGGCACCGTGCACGCCTTCGAGGAGCAGATCGGCTCGCACGGCGGCCTCGGCGGCGAGCAGTCGTACCCGTTCCTCCTCTCGCCGCCGGAGCTGTCGCCGCCGGTCGGTGCGGGGGAGGAGCTGGTCGGTGCGGAGCAGGTGCACCGGGTGCTGCGGCGCTGGCTGCGGGAGTGCTCGGGTCCGCAGGTCCCGCTGGAGATTTCGCCGTCCACGGACGGATCGGAATCACTTCTTCCGGTTGACTGGCCGGTCACGCAGGACAAAAAACGCTGATTTGGACGCCTGTTCGCCGTTACCGGACGATGACCCGGAATGTACGACGGAAGGCGCACCACCGCATGAGCACGGCCACCACAACTCCACAGAGCGACACCGAAGACCCAGGGACCACCGACGCCTCCGGAACCCCCGGAGCCACCGAGAGCGAGGGCAAGCACTCCCGCCGCTTCGGGCTCCCCATCGCGACCGCCCTGGTCATGGGCAACATCATCGGCGGCGGAATCTTCCTGCTGCCTGCCTCCGTCGCCCCCTACGGCACCATCAGCCTCGTCGCCTTCGGCGTCCTCACCCTCGGCGCGATCGCCCTCGCCCTCGTCTTCGGCCGCCTCGCCCACCGCCACCCCACGACCGGCGGACCGTACGTCTACGTCCGCGCGGCCTTCGGGGACTTCGCCGGATTCCTGACGGCCTGGTCGTACTGGATCACCGCCTGGGTCTCCAACGCCGCCCTGGCCGTCGCCGCCGTCGGCTACCTCGACGTGCTGATCCCGCTCCACGGGTCGAAGCCCGCCACCATCGCCGCCGCGCTCCTCGTCCAGTGGCTCCCGGCCCTCGCGAACCTCGCCGGCACCCGCTACGTCGGCGCCGTGCAGATCGTCGCGACCGTGCTCAAGTTCGTCCCGCTGCTGCTCGTCGCCGTCGGCGGACTCCTCTTCTTCGACAGCGCCGACCTCGGGCCCTTCCGGGCCGGTGACGAGAGCGCGCTCGGAGCCGTCTCCGCCTCCGCCGCGATCCTGCTCTTCAGCTACCTCGGCGTCGAGTCGGCCGCCGTCAGCGCCGGTGAGGTCCGCGACCCGCGCCGCAACGTCGGCCGCGCCACCGTCCTCGGCACCCTGGCCGCCGCCTTCCTCTACCTGCTCACCACCCTGTCCGTCTTCGGTACCGTCCCGCACGAGCGGCTCGTCGCCTCCAACGCCCCGTTCACGGACGCCGTCAACCTCATGTTCGGCGGCTCCTGGGGCGGCACGGCCGTCGCCTGCATGGCCCTCGTCTCCATGCTCGGCGCCCTCAACGGCTGGACCCTGCTGAGCGCCCAGACGCCCTACGCGGCGGCCCGCGACGGACTCTTCCCGAAGGTCTTCGCCAGGAAGCGGCGCGGGGTCCCCACCGCCGGTGTCCTCGTGACCGTCGTCCTCGCCTCGCTCCTCACCGTCTACAACTACACGGCGGGCACCGCGGGCGTCTTCGAGACCCTCGTCCTCGTCACGACCTTCACCGCCACCGTGCCCTATCTGCTCTCCTCCGCCGCGCAGTTCTTCTTCCTCCTCTCCGGACACTCCGACCGCGTCCACCGCCCCCGGCTGATCCGCGACACCGTCCTCACCCTCGTCGCCTTCGGCTTCTCCCTCTGGCTGGTCGCGGGCTCCGGCCACGCGGCCGTCTACCAGGGCGTGCTGTTCCTCTTCGTGGGCGTGCTCGTGTACGCGGGGATGTCGGCCCGAGGCCGCCGCGCGGCCATGGGGGAGGGGGCGCCCCGGTCGTGACCGGCGTGATCGCCGCCCGTGCGGTGAACCGGTGAATCACGGTCCCCACCCGTAGGCCGCTCGGGCGGATCTCGGGCCGGACACGCGTGTCGGGACCCCGGCGGGGCAGTACGGATCTCCGTGAGCCCCGCGCCCGAGCCGACCACCGCGCCGCCCGCCATCCCGGCGGGCAGCCCGGCGCGCGCGAGGCCCGGGTGCGGAGGCCGTTGCCCGGCCCCCGGCCGGCGCCTCTGGGTCGTGCTGCTCCTCGTCCTTGCCGCGCTGTTCACCACCGGGGCGGGCACGCTCACCGGCGGGGCCGAACTCCGGCCCGCCGCCTCCCCGGCGTCCGACCCGAGCGGCGAGACCCACGACCCGGCCGGCACCGAGGCAGGACTCCCCGGCCGCTCCCGCCGGCAGCGGACGGGTATCCGCCCGTTCCGGCGCCCGCGCCGCCTCCCGTACGGCGCCCGATACCGGCGCCGCAACCCGGCCGACGCCCCCCTTCCCGCCCCGCGCAGCGATGCGCTCCGGTGCGTGGTGATGCGCTGCTGAGAGGCCCACGCCTCTCCGCCGTCCCGCCCGACATCACCCCCGCACCACGAGGAGCTTCGCCATGCCCGTCGACCCGTTCGCCGTTCTCCAGGCCCTGCTGCGCGCCGAGGCCTCCCGGGCCCAGCGCTCCGACCGCCGGGCGCCCGAGCCCGGCGCCCCGGCGGCCGAGACCGCCCCGGACCCGGCACCCGAGCCGCCCGCGTACCGGGACGAACCCCTCCGCTGACCCCCCGTCACGCCCCGACGCGGGCCACGGCGAAATCCGATTGCGGACCGGCGTCCGGGCGTACGAGGGTGTTCCGATGACCTCGACCGACCGGAACACCGGCACCGATCGGTCCGCCGGACCCGCGTCCGGCGAAGGAGCGACGCCCGGCACCGAGGCCACCGCCGGCGCCCCTCCTCGTCCGCCCCTCCCGCGCCGCGCCGCCGACCGGCTCCTCGCCTTCGCACGGCGCCCGTACTGGGACCGCCCGGACCCCTCGTACCGCATCCGCCGCTGGCCCGACCTCACCGCCCTCTGCTTCGCCACGGTCTTCTTCTGGTCGAGCCTGACCCCGTCCCTGGTGCCCCGCCCCTGGTACCTCCAGGGCCTCGTCGGCGGGATCACCGCCGCCATCGGATACGCCCTCGGCTCCGGGCTCGCCTGGCTCTCCCGGGCGCTCGGGGGTGTCCTGTCGAGCAGGCCGGGCCCGCGACTCCCGGCGTCACCCCTCGCCGCGTGGCGGCCGCCCGCCCGGTTCCGTACCCGCTGCTGGCAGGCGTACTGGCTGCTCAGCCCGGTCCTCGCCGTCTGGTTCATCTCCGAGAGCGCCCGGATGCAGCGTCAGCTCCGGGTCCTCCAGGGGCTCCCGCCCGCCCTCACCTGGCACACGCCGATGATCGCCCTCATCGCCCTCGGTCTGCTGCTCGCCGCTCTTCTCCTCGCCCGCGCCGTCCGCCTCGGCTCGGTCACGCTGATACGACAGCTCGGCCGGCTCCTGCCCCGGCCCGTCGCCTTCGCCGTCGGCGCGGTCGTCTCCGCCCTCCTCGTCCTCGTCGGCGTCCGCGACATCGTCTTCGACCGAGGAGTCGTCGACATCGCCGACCGCATCGCCGAAGCCACCAACGGCGGGACCAAGGACGGCATCCGGCGCCCCGCCTCCCGGCTCGTCTCCGGCGGACCCGGTTCCCTCATCCCCTGGGAGAACCTCGGTTACCAGGGCCGCAACTTCGCCGGCTCCACCCCCACCCGCGGAACCCTCACCGCCTGGACCGGCCGGCCCGCCCGCGACCCCGTCCGTGTCTACATACCGTCCGCGCTGCCCGCCGCCTTCCAGGACGACAGCCCCTTCGCCGCCCAGGCCAGGCTCGCCGTCCGTGAACTCGAACGCACCGGCGCCTTCGAACGCGCCGTGCTCGCCGTCGCCGGCACCACCGGCACCGGCTGGGTCGACCCGAACGTCGCCGAGGCCCTGGAGTACATGTACGAGGGGGACACCGCGATCGTCGCCGTCCAGTACTCGTACCTCCCCAGCTGGGTCTCCTTCCTCGTCGACAAGGAGAAGGCGGGCCAGGCCACCCGGGCCCTCCTCGACGCCGTCCGCGCCCGGCTCGACAGCCTTCCCGCCGGCCACCGGCCCCAGCTCGTCGTCACCGGCGAGAGCCTCGGCGCCTACGCCGTCGAGGCCTCCTTCGACAGCGCCGACGAGCTCCTCGCCTCCACCGACGGAGCCCTCCTGCTGGGCGCCCCGAACTTCTCCCCGATCTCCCGCGAGATCCGTCGCGACCGCGACCCGGGCAGCCCCGTCTGGCGCCCCCAGTACCGGGGCGGCGCCCACATCCGCTTCGCCCAGTTCCCCGAGACCGACCTCGCCCGCCCGGCCGCCGCATGGGAATCCCCGCGCGTGGTCTACCTGCAGAACGCCTCCGACCCCGTCGTCTGGTGGTCGCCCGACCTGCTCCTCGACAAACCCGCCTGGCTGGACGAACCCCTCGGTCCCGACATCACCCCCGAGATCACCTGGTTCCCCTTCGTCGCCTTCTGGCAGACCTCGGTCGACATGGCCGTCTCGTACGGGGTCGACGCTCCGCACGGCCACCGCTACGGCGCCGGAGCCGTCGACGGCTGGGCGGCCGTCCTCCCACCGCCCGGCTGGACGACCGCCGACACCACCAGGCTGCGCGCCTTCATCGGCCACCGGGCGGCGGCGTACTGAGACGGAGAAGGAGGCGGGGTCGGGGTCGCCCTCCGCTCCCTCACGCCGCCTCCACGGCCTCGAACGGCCGCGCCGCCCGGCGCCGCCCGTGCAGCCACACCAGGGCCGCGGCGACCGTGGCGAGGGACACGAGCGCCACCAGGGCCGGGACGAGACCGACGAGCGGGCCCGCCGCCAGGCAGCACACCCCGCCCAGGGCGAGGGCGGTCGGCCGCCGGCCCGTGGTGCGCAGCACGATCGCGGCGGCGCCCAGCAGATACACACCGACGCCCCCGGTCAACGACCAGGCGACAACCCCGTGGAGGGGCTCGGCGAGGCCGTAGTGCCCGGTGTCGGCGACCTGTTGGAGGACCTTCTTCATGCCGAGCGCGCAGAGCACGACGCCCGCGACCAGCGGCAGGTGCAGGAAGGTGTACACGTCCCGCGCGAACCGGGTGCGGTCGTCGCCGTCCAGACCGGCGAGCCGATGCTCGGCCGCCTCCCCGAGCTGCCGGAAGTACAGCCGCCACAACCCGGCCGAGAGCAGGAGCCCGGCCGCCGAGGCGCCGAGCACGGCGAAGGTGAGCGGAAGGCCGGAGACGCCGACGCCCATCGCGACGATGGACTCGCCGAGCGCGATGATCACGATCAGGCCGTGCCGCTCGGAGAAGTGCCCGGGGGAGTTGACCCGCCAGCCGGTGGCGCCGGTGACGAAGATGCCGAGATAGTCGACGGCCACCGCCCCCAGCCACAAAAGGAGTTGGACCCGGCCGCTGTAGGAGCTGCCGATCAGGAGCAGCACCAGCGGCGGGACCACGGACGTCAGAGCCGTACGGCGCAGGGTGGCGCGCAGCACGGGATCACCGGGACTGGAGATCCAGTACGAGACCAGGTGCAGGACGCGCACCGCGCCGTAGCAGAGCACGAACACCAGCGGCACCGGCAGCCCGCCCGGCGGGTCCGTGAACACGTCCGGGACGGCGAGCGACACGATCAGGACGACGGCCATGACCGTGACGAGGACCCCGAACAGGGCGCCGGAGTCGGCCCGTACGACATTCCCCAGCCAGGCGAAGCAGCACCAGCACCACCACAACAGCGCGAGCACGACCATCGCGCCGACCACCCGCACCGGCGAGGGCGCGGTCGCCATCAGGGCGGTGACCTGCGTGATCGCGTACACGAACACCAGGTCGAAGAAGAGCTCCGCGGGCGTCACCGCGTGATCGTCCCCGGTGGCCACCATGCGGGCCCGTTCCCTGTTCCACGCCATGTGTCTCTCCCCCTCCGGGGGAGACCGCTCCCGGCCACCCCGGCGCGAACAATACTCACGCCCGGCGCCCGGCGACACGCGGTTCCCCGACCGGCCGAACGACCCCCGCGCACCGCCCCGCCGGCGCCCGCCGGCGACCGGGGCGGGCCCGCATGACCTCCCAGGTAATCGACCCCCGCCGATCCGCCCGGCATGCTCGTGGACACCGGAACCCGGGCGGCGCACTCCGCTCGGGCTCCGGACCCACCACCAGCACGAACGTCCCCCATGGAGGGTGATCCGCCATGTCCCATGCCCTGCTCGCCGGTCTCGCCCGCACCACCCGTCCGCAGTCCGCGGTGCGCCGCTTCCTCGCCCTCGACGCCGTCGTCACCGGGGCGAACGGGATCGCCTACGCCGTCGCCTCCGGGCCGCTCGGGGAGTTCCTCGGCGTCGACGCGGGCCTCCTGCTCGAACTGGGCGTCCTGCTCGCCGTGTACGCCGCCGGCGTCGCCTGGCTCGCGAGCCGCCCGCAGCCCCCGGCATTCGGGGTGAGGCTCGTCGTCGACATCAACGCGGTCTGGGCCGTCCTCAGCATCGTCGCCCTCGTCGCCTGGCTGGAGCCGACCACCGCCGGCCTCGTGTGGACGCCCCTGCAGGCGGCCACCGTCGGCGGCTTCGCCCTCGCGCAGTGGGCGGCGCTGCGGGCCGTCGCCGCTAGCCGCTGAAGGGCGGCAGGGACTGGAGGTATGCGACCGTCGCCGGGTCGGCCGGGAGGAACGTCTCGATGGCCAGCTCGGCGACCGTCACGTCCAGCGGGGTGTTGAACGTCGAGATCGACGACACGAACGACAGCACCCGCCCGTCGTGCTCGATCCGCAGCGGCAGCGCGAAGTACGGGTACACGTCCTCAGGACCCGGGGCGCCCGCCCCGTCCCCGTCGTCCGCGCCCGGAGGCGGCGGATACGCCGTCACCTCCGTGTACAGCGCCCGCAGCGACTCCGAACGGGCCAGCCCGATCTGACGCTCCATCTGGTGCAGCAGATGCCCGCGCCACTCCGGCAGGTTCCGGATCCGGGGCGCGAGTCCCTCCGGGTGCAGGGTGATCCGCATCGCGTTCAGCGGCGGCGTCAGCAGATGCTCCGGCAGCCCGTCCAGCAGCAGCCCGATGCCCCGGTTCGCCGCCACCACCGTGTACGAGCCGTCCACCACGAGCGCCGGGTACGGCTCGTAACCCCGCAGCAGCTGCTCGATGCCCGCCCGCAGCGTCTCCAGGCGCGGGGCGTCGAGCGGCGACTCCGCGTACCGGGGCGCGTACCCGGCGGCCAGCAGCAGCGCGTTCCGCTCGCGGACCGGCACCTCCAGGTGCTCGGCCAGCCTCAGGACCATCTCCTCGCTCGGCCGGGAGCGGCCCGTCTCCACGAACGAGATGTGCCGCGCCGAGGAGTCCGCACGCAGCGCCAGCTCCAGCTGGCTCAGCCGTCGCTGCTCACGCCAACCGCGCAGCAGCGGCCCCACTCCCGTGTCGCTCACGACCGTTGTCATGGCCAGACGGTATCCCAGAGGGGGACCCGGGTAGTTTCCCCCGGGGACCTCTGTCCGTCACCCGCGCCACCCGACCGGAGGGAGCACCGCCGTGCCCACACAGCCGCTGTCGCAGAAGGAGATCGAGGACCGACTGCGGGAGCTCCCCGGCTGGTCCGTCGAGGAGGACCGGCTCACCCGCGAGTACCGGCTCGGCGACCACTTCGCGGCGACCGCGTTCGTCGTCCACGTGGCCAGGATCCAGCAGGAGCTCGACCACCACTCGGATCTGACCCTCGGCTACAACACCGTCGCCCTGTCCATGAACACCCACTCCGCCGGCGGCGCCGTCACCGAGAAGGACTTCGGGCTCGCCGAGCGGGTGGAGGGGATCGCCCCGGGCCACGGCGCCGCCTGACATACCGTCACCCGTCCCCGCCCTTCGTATGGTCACCCGTCCCCGCCCTTCGTACGGTCACCCGCCTCCCGCTTCGTACGGTCACGCCTCTCGTACGATCGTCGGCATGGCGGAGACCCTGCTCGACTACGAGACCGAAGCGGCGCACTACGACCGGACACGGGGCGGGGCGCCCCGGGCCGACGCCGCGGCCGAGGCCGTCCTGAGCCTCGTGCCGCCCGGCGCAAGCACCCTGCTCGACCTGGCCTGCGGCACCGGCCTCGTCACCGAACGGCTCACCCGGCCGGGACTGCGCGTCTACGGGGCGGACGCCGCGCACGCCATGCTGCGGGTCGCCGACGGACGCGTACCCGGCCGAGTCGTCCGCGCCGACGCCCGGCGACTGCCGCTTCCCGACGCCTCCCTGGACGCGGTCAGCGCCGTCTGGCTGCTGCACCTCGTCCCCTTCGCGGCGGAGATCGTCGCCGAGGCCGCTCGTGTCCTGCGCCCCGGCGGCGTCCTGATCGCCACCGTCGACAAGGACGCGGCCCATGACGTCGGCAGCGACATCGACGCGATCCTCCGCCCGCACCGCTCCGCCGGGGCGGCCTCCGACCGGGCCGACCTCATCACCCGGTACGCCGCCGACCACGGCCTCGCACCCGCCCCCGGCACCCACTTCACGGGACACGGCCAGGGCAGAACCCCGCGCGACACCGTACGGAAGCTGCGCGCCGGGTACTTCGCCTCCTGGTTCTCCGGTGACGCGGCGGCCGTCGAGGCGCTCGCCACCGCCCTCGCCGCCCTCCCGGACCAGGACCGCCCCCGTGCGGATCCCCGGTACCGGCTCGCCCGCCTCGTCCGGCAGGACTGAGCCGGCACCCGGCCGCCTCGGGCTCAGGCCCCCTCGCCGTCCCAGGTCGCGTCCGCGAACGCGCCGAAGGAGCGCGGCTCGCGGCCCAGGACCCGCTTCACCCCGTCCGTCACCGAGGCGTTGTGGCCGTCGAGGAGCGTCGCGAACAGGGCCGCGAGCCATTCGGCCTCCGGGGCCGGAAGCCCGAACTCGGTCAGCATCCCGGCGTACTCGGACCGGGACGCGGGCCGGTAGGCCACCGGACGCCCCGAGGCCCGCGAGATCTCCGCCGCCACCTCCGCGAAGCCGATCGGACGGGGCCCCGTCAGCTCGTGCACCCGGCCCGCGTGACCGTCCGTCGTCAGGGTCTCGACGACCACGTCCGCGAGGTCGTCCACGTCGATGAACGGCTCCGCCGTGTCACCCGCCGGGAAGACGACCACGCCCTCCGCGACCCCCTCCGCGAGCAGCCCCTCGGAGAAGTTCTGCGCGAAGAACGAGGCCCGTACGACGGTCAGTTCCACCCCGACCGCCGCCGCGCGCAGCGCCTCCTCCGCCACGACCGCCTCCGGCTCCCCGCGCCCCGACAGCACCGTCAGCCGGCGCACGCCGTGCTCCGCGGCCAGCCGGCCGAAGGTCTCCATCGCCTCGACCCCGCCCGGCGCGGCGAGATCCGGGTAGTAGGCCACGTACGCGGCGTCCGCGCCCCGCAACGCCGGGCCCCAGGTCTCCGGGGCCTCCCAGTCGAAGGGCGTCGAGCCGGAACGGGACCCGGCGCGGACGGTCGCCCCACGCGCCGTGAGCCGCTCGGCCACGCGGCGCCCGGTCTTGCCGGTGGCGCTCGTCACCAGGACGGTCGGGCTGTGCCCGCTCGCGCCCCGCTCGTTCGAGTTCTGCTCGTTCCGCGTGTCGTTCGTCTGCTTCGTCATGGGTCAAGACTCCCGCCCACGGCGCCCGCCGCCCATGCTCTCCCGTCTCACACCCCTATGTCTCCGTCTCACCGGCCCGCCTACCCTGTTGACCCATGGACGCACTCGCCGGACTCCTCGACGGCCCCCGCGCCAGGGGCGCCTTCCTGCTCCGCATGGTCATGGAGCCGCCGTGGTCGGTGCGCATCGAGGACGCCGCACCGATCTGCGTGATGTGCGTGACGGAGGGCGAGGCCTGGGTCGTTCCCGACACCGGCGCGCCCGTGGTACTGCGACCCGGGGACATCGCCATCGTCCGGGGCCCGCGGCCGTACACCGTCGCCCACACCCCCGACGCCCCGCCCAGCGCCGTGATCGGGCCCGACGGCGTCTGCACCACCCTCAGCGGGGAGCCGCTCGCGGACCGCATGCGGCTCGGCGTCCGTACCTGGGGCAACGCGCCCGAAGGAGGCACCACGGTCCTCGTCGGCACGTACCGGATGGACGGCGAGGTCGGCCGCCGGCTGCTCGACGCCCTGCCGGAGCTGCTCCACCTGCCCGCCGACGCGTGGAACTGCCCCCTCATGCCCTTCCTCGGCGAGGAGATCGCCCGCGACGAACCCGGCCAGACCGTCGTCCTCGACCGGGTCCTCGACCTGCTGCTCATCTCCGGTGTCCGCGCCTGGTTCTCCCGGCCGGGCGCCGAGGCCCCCGCCTGGTACCGGGCCATGGGCGACCCGGTCGTCGGCCGCGCCCTGCGACTGCTCCAGGACGACCCCGCCCACCCCTGGACCGTCGCCTCGCTCGCCGCGAAGGCGGGCGTGTCCCGGGCCGCGCTCGCCCGCCGGTTCACCGAACTCGTCGGTGAGCCCCCGATGGCGTACCTCACCGGCTGGCGGCTCGCGCTCGCCGCGGATCTGCTGCGCGAGAGCGACGCCACCGTCGAGTCCGTCGCCCGGCAGGTCGGCTACAGCGGCGCCTTCGCCCTGAGCGCCGCGTTCAAGCGGGTCAGGGGCGTCAGCCCGCAGGAGCACCGAGCCGGGACATGACGCGCGCAGCGGCATGACGCGCGCCGGGTCACGACGGGCCGGGGCCCGAGCCGTCGAGTATGACGATACGAGCAACACGGGATCGATTTTCTTGCCGGAACGGCAACACTTCTCGCGCTCGCGGCCGACTCGACGCACGCTGGACCCATGAGCCAGCACACCGCAACGCACCACGGCCACTCGCACGGCGACGGGCACGGTCACCAGCACACTCCCGGTACCCCGCAGACCGGCGGGCACAAGCACAGCCATGGTTCCCACCACGACGGAGCCCCTCTCGACTGGAACGAGATCGCCGGGCTCCTGGAACGGCAGGCGGAGATCGAGAGCCCCGCCTACGCGGACGCCGCCGCCTGGCTCGGCACGCTCGCCCCCGTGCAGGGCGTCCGCCGGGTCCTCGACATCGGCAGCGGCCCCGGTGTCATCACCGGCGTCCTCGCCGAGGCGTTCCCGTCGGCCGGGGCGGTCGCCGTCGACGGCAGCCCCGAGCTCCTCGTCCGCGCCCGTGAACGCGCCGTGGAACGCGGCTTCGGATCCCGGATCTCCACGCTCCACGCCGAACTCCCCGAAGGCATCGCCGAGCTGGGGAAGGCCGACGTGATCTGGGCGGGCAACTCCCTGCACCACATCGGCGACCAGCGGGCCGCGCTCGTCGAGTTCGCGGGCCTGCTGAACCCCGGCGGCCTGATGGTCCTCGTCGAGGGCGGGCTGCCCAGCCGGCACCTGCCCTGGCACGTCGGCTTCGGCCGGCCGGGCCTGGAGGCGCGCCTCGACGCCGCCAACGCCGACCGGTTCGCCCAGATGCGCGCCGAGACCCCCGGGCACAAGGACGAGCCGGACGACTGGCGGACCCTGCTCGCCGACGCGGGCCTCACCCCCGCCGGTACCCGCACCTTCCTCACCGACGTTCCCGCGCCGGTGTCCCCGGTCGTACGGGAGCTGGCCCTCACCCACTTCGGCCGGGTCCGTGACAGCTTCGACGGCCGGCTCGACGCGGACGACCGCGCGATGCTCGACCGGCTCCTCGACCCGGCCGACGAGCTGTCCCTCCACCACCGCACGGACCTGTTCTACCTCGCGGCCCGCACGGTCCACACCGCTCGCAAGGGCTGAGGACCGCCGCCGCCGGCCGTACCCCGGCGGGTCAGGACACCGGTTCCAACCGCCACCACTGGAACGGGGAGTCGGTGTCCTCCCACTGCCGTACGTCGCCGCCGTCCTCCTCCGAGTCGTCGGCGACCTCCAGGAACAGCCCGCTGATGAAGCTCACCAGGGCGACCGTGCCGGGCGACTGGAGGTCCTGCTCGATGATCCACTCCTGTGCCCCGAAGTTGTTCGCCTTCCACTGCTGGATGGTGGCGCCGTTCTCCGTGGACGCGTTGGCGACGTCGAGCCGCTTGCCGCCGGCCGCGTTGACCAGGTGGTAGAGCCCGCCGCCGTTCGGCACGGAGGTGATGTGCCAGTGCTGGCCGGGCGTGCCGTTCTCGGTGCCCTGCTGCACACGGGCGCCGTTGCGGCTCGACCCCTCGTACACCTCGAGGAGCAGTCCGCTGGCCACGTTCCGCACCCGGTAGAGGCCCTCCTCGACGGGCACCGGAGAACCACCACTCACCGCATCGACTCCCTCGCTCGCGTTCGCTGCTGCACGGTCCGCCGTCGACTCTATGCCGGGGGTACGACAACGGCGCCGGGGTCCGGTGGACCTCGGCGCCGCCTTCATCACCCGACCGCTCGTGCGGGACCGGTGTCACGCGACCGCTGGTGCGCGACCGGTGTCACGCGACCCGTCAGGCGCGTCACACGATCCGTCAGGCACCGAACTCCGCCGGGTTGGGGCCCAGCCGGCGGTTCTCGTCGAGGGCGGCGATCGCCCGAAGGTCCTCGGCGTCCAGCTCGAAGCCGAAGACGTCGATGTTCTCCCGGATACGGGACGGGGTGACCGACTTCGGGATCACCACGTTCCCCAGCTGGAGGTGCCAGCGCAGCACGACCTGGGCCGGGGTCCGCCCGTGCTTGCGGCCGATCGCGACGATCGCCGGCACATCCAGGAGTCCCTTGCCCGAGCCGAGCGGCGACCATGCCTCGGTCGCGATCCCGTACCGGGCGTGCGCCTCGCGCGAGGCCTGCTGGGAGAGCTGCGGGTGGAGCTCGATCTGATTGACGGCGGGCACGACCGACGTCTCGCCGATCAGCCGCTCCAGGTGCTCGGGGAGGAAGTTCGAGACGCCGATCGCCTTGGCGCGCCCGTCCGCGTAGATCTTCTCGAACGCGCGGTAGGTGTCGACGTACGCGTCCTTCGAGGGGACCGGCCAGTGGATCAGGTACAGGTCGACGTAGTCGAGACCCAGCTTGTCGAGCGAGACGTCGAAGGCCTTCAGCGTCGCGTCGAAGCCCTGCTCGCTGTTCCACACCTTGGTGGTGACGAACAGGTCCTCGCGGGCGATCCCGGATGCGGCGACGGCACGGCCCGTGCCCTCCTCGTTGCCGTAGATCGCGGCGGTGTCGATCGAGCGGTAGCCGGCCTCCAGGGCGGTCGCCACCGCCGCCGCGGCCTCGTCGTCCGGCACCTGCCAGACACCGAAGCCCAGCTGCGGCATCCGCACGCCGTTGTTCAGGGTGACCGAGGGAACCTTGCTGTCCGTGCTCACGTGGAGTGGATCCTTACGTCGTCGCGGGTCCTGCCTGACTGCTCCCATTTTCAACGATCCGGGGCCGTCTCGCATTCCGCTGCACGCCTCGGGCTGCTCACCGCGTCGGGTCGCCTCCCGGGGTAGGGCTCAGCCGTACAGCGCCGCGACCTCCGCCGCGTACGCCCGCTCGATCGCCTTCCGCTTCAGCTTCAGGGACGGGGTCAGCAGCCCGTGCTCCTCGCTGAACGGGTGCGCCAGGATCCGGAAGGTGCGGATGGACTCGGCCTGCGAGACCAGCGTGTTCGCCGCCACCACCCCGCGCCGGATCTCCGTCTCCAGCGACGGATCGCGGACGAGCTCCGCCGGCGCGAGCGGCGCCCGCCCCTGCATGGCGAGCCAGTGCTCCACCGCCTCCTGGTCGATGGTCACGAGCGCGGCGATGTACGGCCGGTCGTTGCCGACGACGATGCACTGCGCGATCAGCGGATGCGCCCGCACCCGCTCCTCGAGGGCCGTCGGCGCGACGCTCTTGCCGCCCGAGGTCACCAGGATCTCCTTCTTGCGCCCGGTGATCGTCAGATAGCCGTCCTCGTCGAGGGAACCCAGGTCCCCGGTGGCGAGCCAGCCGTCGTTGAGGACGGCGGCGGTCGCCTCGGGGGCGTTGAGGTAGCCGGAGAAGACCTGGCCGCCGTGCAGCCACACCTCGCCGTCCTCCGCGATGTGCACCGTCGTCCCCGGGACCGGCTGCCCCACCGTGCCGTACCGCGTCCGCTCCGGCGGGTTCGCGGTCGCGGCGGCCGAGGACTCCGTCAGGCCGTACCCCTCGAAGACCGTGACCCCCGCACCCGCGAAGAACAGGCCCTGCCGGCGGTCCATCGCGGAACCGCCCGACATCGCGTGCCGGAGCCGTCCGCCGAGGGCCGCGCGGACCTTCGCGTACACGGTCCTCTCGAAGAACTGGTGCTGGACGCGCAGCGCCGCGGACGGCCCCGGGCCGGTGCCGAAGGCCCGGTGCTCCAAGGCCTCCGCGTACGCGACCGCCACCTCCACGGCCTTGTCGAACGGGCCGGTCTTCCCCTCCCGCTCCGCCTTGCGCCGTGCCGCGTTGAAGACCTTCTCGAAGACGTAGGGAACGGCCAGGACGAAACTCGGCCGGAAGGCGGCGAGGTCCGGGATCAGCTCCGCCGCCGCCATCACCGGCTGGTGCCCCAGCTTCACCCCGGTCCGGACCGCCGCGACCTCCACCATCCGCCCGAAGACGTGCGCGAGCGGCAGGAACAGCAGCGTCGACGCCTCCTCGCCCGGCCGGGAACGGAACACCGACTCCCAGCGGCCCACCAGCATGTCCGTCTCGAACATGAAGTTGGAATGGGTGATCACACAGCCCTTGGGGAGGCCGGTCGTCCCCGACGTGTAGATGACCGTCGCCACCGTCTCCGGGGTCACCGCCCGCCGGTGCCGGTGCACGACGTCCTCTTCGATGTCCGCCCCGGCGGCCGTCAGCTCGGCCACCGCGCCCGCGTCCAGCTGCCACAGGCGCTGGAGCCGGGGCAGCCGGTCGATCACCGAGCCGATCGTCATGGCGTGGTCCTCGTGCTCCACCACGCAGGCCGTGACCTCGGAGTCGTGCAGCATCCAGAAGACCTGCTCGGCGGAGGACGTCGGATAGATCGGCACGGGCTGCGCGCCCAGCGTCCACAGCGCGAAGTCGAACAGCGTCCACTCGTAGCGGGTGCGGGCCATGACGGCGACCCGGTCGCCGAACCGCACACCCTCCGCGATCAGCCCCTTCGCCAGGCCGAGGACCTCGTCCCGGAACCGCGCGGCCGTCACGTCCCGCCACTCGCCGTCCGGACCCTTCCGGCCGAACGTGATCCGGTCCGGCTCCGTCAGGGCACGCTCGAACACGGCGTCCGCCAGGCCGCCGACCTGAGGCGCCGCCTCGACGGGCGGCACGGTGAACTCGCGCACTGACCTGCTCCTCGACGGCTCGATGGCTGGAAAAGCTCGTTGTAGCGCTCCGTACGGCGCGGGTGACGGTACCCCACCCGACTGCCCTGTGGGAGGGCCTTCATCAAGCCGGGACATTCCGTGTTCGTACAGGTCAGGATGGGTGGCAGAGCCAAGTCGCGGGTGCTGCGGGTGCGTTACCGACCGCTCGGTACGTCCACCGGTCGGGAATCTCCACGGAATCTGTACGGGCCGCTCACCGGCCGCCACCCGACGAGGCACGGCACCTGCACGCGCCAAGCCTCCCGCGCGGGGCCGCCTCGTGCCCGGTCGTCCCCGCCCGGCGCGGGGCCGCTCCACGTACGGCCGGCCCGCCCGGGCGCGCACAGGGCCGCTCCGGCCCGGTCAGCCCGGCCGGTGCAGCCGGTCGCCGCCCGCCAGGATCGCCTCCGCCAGCGCGTCCGCCGCCTCCTGCACCGCCCCGCCCCGGCGCCCCGCACGCAGCACGAAACCGACGTCCCCGAGCTCCGGAAGCCCCGCCACCGGCACCAGACCCGGCGGCACCAGACCCCGCGTGTGCGCCATCACGCCCAGCCCCGCACGGGCCGCCGCCACATTCGCGCTCAGGCTGGAACTCGTACACGCGATCCGCCACGCCCGGCCCTGCGCCTCCAGGGCCTCCAGGGCCCGCGCCCGGGTGATCCCCGGCGGCGGGTACAGGATGAGCGGAACCGGACGGTCGGGATCGAGCCGGAGCCCCGGGGCCCCGATCCAGATCAGGGAGTCCTCCCACACGAGCCGCCCCTCGCTCTCCCCGCCACGCCGCTTGGCCAGGATCAGATCCAGCCGGCCCGCGGCCAGCCGGGCCTGGAGCGTGCCGGACAACTCGACCGTCAGCTCCAGATCGACCTCCGGGTGCTCGCGCCGGAACGACTCCAGGATCTCCGGCAGCCGGGTCGTCACGAAGTCCTCCGACGCCCCGAACCGCAGCCGCCCCCGCAGCCGCGTCCCGCCGAAGTACGCCGCCGCCCGCTCGTGCGCCTGAAGGATCGTGCGCGCGAAACCGAGCATCGCCTCCCCGTCCTCGGTCAGCGCCACCCGATGGGTGTCCCGGGCGAACAGCGGCCGGCCCGTCGCCTCCTCCAGGCGCCGCACGTGCTGGCTGACGGTCGACTGCCGCAGCCCGAGACGGTCCGCGGCCCGGGTGAAGCTCAGCGTCTGGGCCACGGCGAGGAAGGTGCGCAGATGGGTGGGCTCGTACACAGGACGACCGTAACGCCGCCCGCATGGTTATCGCAGAACGCGATGACAGTCAGTGCCCTGTACGGGATTCCCGATCACCGGGCCCTGGGCCAGGATGGAAAGGCGCGAGACACCCCCTCGCCGTGCACAGAGCAGTGGAGTCCATGACCGCCCGTACGCCCGCCCCCACCTCGCGCCGGAGCCGCCCCGGTACGCCGCGCCGCACCCTCCGGCTGCCGTCCTGGCTGCCCGTCGACGGGTACATCCTGGCGCTGCTCGGCACGGTCGGCCTCGCCGCGCTGCTCCCCGCGTCCGGCGGCGCCGCCGACGTCGCGGAAGGCGCGTCCACCGGAGCCGTGGCCCTCCTCTTCTTCCTCTACGGGGCCCGGCTCTCCACCCGCGAGGCCCTCGACGGCCTCACGCACTGGCGGCTCCACCTCACCGTCCTCGGCAGCACCTTCCTCCTCTTCCCGCTCCTCGGACTCGCCGCCCGCGGCCTCGTCCCCACGGTGCTCACCCCCCAGCTCTACAGCGGCCTCCTCTTCCTCTGCCTGGTGCCGTCCACCATCCAGTCCTCCATCGCCTTCACCTCGATCGCCCGCGGCAACGTCCCCGCCGCGATCTGCGCGGGCTCCTTCTCCTCCCTCGCCGGCATCGTCCTCACCCCGCTGCTCGCCGCGCTGCTCCTCGGCAACAGCGCGGGCGGCCTCTCCGCCTCCGCGCTCATGAAGATCGTGCTCCAGCTCCTCGTACCGTTCCTCGCCGGACAATTCCTCCGACGCTGGGTCGGCGGCTTCCTCGTCCGCCACAAGAGGGTCCTCGGGTACGTCGACCGGGGCTCGATACTCCTCGTCGTCTACACCGCCTTCAGCCAGGGCATGGTCGCCGGCATCCAGCACCTGGTGACCCCGGCCCGGCTCGGCCTGCTGCTCGCCGTCGAGGCCGTCCTGCTCGCGGCGATGCTGGCCCTGACCTGGTACGGGGCCGGGCGTCTCGGCTTCGGCCGGGCGGACCGGATCGCGATCCAGTTCGCCGGTTCGAAGAAGAGCCTGGCGGCGGGACTGCCGATGGCGAGCGTCCTCTTCGGCCCCCAGGCCGCGCTCGCCGTGCTCCCGCTGATGCTCTTCCACCAGATGCAGCTGATGGTGTGCGCGGTGATCGCGAAGCGCCGCGCCCGTGACGCGGAGGGGGATCCCGAGACGGACGGGACGCCGGTGGCCTCCCCGGCGACTCCCTCCGTAGGCCGGATCACACCCACGACCACCCCAGGATGATCATCCAGGCCGCTACGGTGCTCCCATGCCCGCACTCGATCCCGGCCGCACCGCGCTCGTCCTCGTCGACCTCATGGAACGCATCGTCGCGCTGCCCCTCGCGCCCCGCCCCGGCACCGACGTCCTCACCGCCGCCGCCCGGCTCGCCGACACCTTCCGGGCCGCAGGCGCGCCCGTCGTCCACATCCGGGTCGAACGGCCGAACGTCGCATCCCAGCCGCCCGGCAGCGAGCTCGTCGCCGACCTCGTCCGGGAGGGCGAGCCCGTCGTCGTCAAGCGCACCATCGGCGGCTTCCAGGACACCGGACTCCACGAACTCCTCACCGGGTTCGGCGCCACCACCCTCGTCTTCGGCGGCGTCGCCACCAACCTCGGTGTCGAGTCCACCGCCCGCGCCGCCGGAGACCTCGGCTACGACCTCGTGTTCGCCGAGGACGCCATGAGCGCGCTCACCGCCGACGAACACCGCGCCTCCGTCGACCTCGACTTCCCGCGCCTCGGCACGGTCGCCCCCGTGGCCGCGATCACTCTGGAAGCCCCTGCCGCCACGACCGGCCCGGACGGCTCCGCCTCCGTGACCACCCCGGACGGCTCCGTCTCCACGACCACCCACGGCGGCCGCGCGTGACGCCGGTCCCGATACGTTACGGGGCCCGCCCCTGCTCCCTCGTCGTCTGCCGCGGCTGCTGCTGCGGCGACGCCCGCAAGAACCCCGGCACCGACCACGCCGGACAACTCGCCCGCCTCCGGGAGGCCGCCGCGGCCTCCGGCGGCCGGCTCGCCGTCCGTACGAGCGACTGCCTCGGCCCCTGCGCCCAGGCCAACATCGTCGTCGTCCAGCCCTCCACCGAGGGCCGGCGGCGCGGCGGCCGGGCCGCCTGGGTCGCCTTCACCCTCGACCAGGACTCCCTCGACGACATCCTCGCCTGGACGGCCGCCGGCGGTCCCGGCATCGCCCCGCCGCCGGCCACCCTCGCCCTCCAGATGATCGATCCGCCGAAGAACTGACCCCTTCCGCGGCCCCACGCCATGCCGTGGGGCCGTTGGGGCGCCCGGGTCCTTGTCATGGTCGGCCAAGGGGTACGGGTGAATCTTGGTGGTTTACGTCACCTGTTACCCATCAGTCGCTGGCAAGACTGGGAAATCCTGCCGGACGATCGAATCACCGAGGGGGTCCCGGGATGACGGGCACTCGCATTGCCGCGCTCGGGCACTACCAGCCCGCCAAGGTGCTCACCAACCACGACCTCGCGGAGTTGGTCGACACCGACGACGCGTGGATCACCAGCCGGGTCGGCATCCGCACCCGGCACATCGGGGGGCCCGACGAACCCGTCGACGAGCTCGCCGCGCACGCGGCGGGCAAGGCCCTGGCCACCGCCGGGCTCACCCCCGACGACATCGACCTCGTCCTCGTCGCGACCTCCACGGCCATCGACCGCTCGCCGAACACGGCCGCCCGCGTCGCCGCCCGCCTCGGCATGACCTCGCCGGCCACCATGGACCTCAACGTGGTCTGCGCCGGGTTCACCCACGCCCTGGCCACCGCCGACCACGCCGTACGGGCCGGCGGATCCCGCCGCGCGCTGGTGATCGGCGCCGACAAGATGAGCGACGTGGCCGACTGGACCGACCGCACGACCTGCGTCCTCGTCGGCGACGGCGCGGGTGCCGCGATCGTCGAGGCCGTGGACGACGAGGCGCCGGGGGACATGCGCGGCATCGGCCCCGTCCTGTGGGGCTCGGTCCCGGAGATGAGGCACGCCGTCCGGATCGAGGGCACCCCGCCCCGCTTCGCGCAGGAGGGCCAGAGCGTCTACCGCTGGGCCACCCAGCAGCTGCCCGCCCTCGCCCGGCAGGCCTGCGAGCGGTCCGGCATCGGCCCCGAGGAGCTCGCGGGCGTCGTCCTGCACCAGGCCAACCTGCGGATCATCGAGCCGCTCGCCGCGAAGATCGGCGCCGTCAACGCGATCGTCGCCCGCGATGTCGTCGACTCCGGCAACACCTCGGCCGCCTCCATCCCGCTGGCCCTCGCCAAGCTCGTCGAACGCGGCGAACTCGCCTCCGGCGCCCCGGTCCTCCTCTTCGGGTTCGGCGGCAACCTGTCGTACGCGGGCCAGGTCGTCCGGGTGCCGTAGGGCGGCACGTTCCGGTCGGCCGCCGGCAGCGTGGGGCGGCTTGCTCCGGTCCGCGCCCGGGTGTCGTGGGGCGGCGCGCAGGTCCGGCCGTCATGCCCCGTTCGGCGGAGTCCGCCTGGCGGCGCGCCGGTGGCGGACCTAGCTTCGATCGCGGTGAGGGTCGTCGAATTCCGGGCACGGAATCGCTCCGTGACCGATCCCTCCCGTGATCTGGAGGACCGTCATGCGCGTGATACGTGCCGCTTCCGCCGCCCTGCTGAGCGCCGCCGTGGTGGTCACGGTCGCGCCGGCCGCGCTGGCGGGCGACAACGACCAAGACATCACGTCGTTCGGCTTCTCCGTCAGTCCCGAGACCGTCGCCCCCGGCGGCACCGTGACGCTGAAGTCCGACGGCTGCGCAGTGCCGTCGGTGACCGTCACCTCCGGGGTGTTCGACACCGTGACCCTCAACGAGGGCCGTTCGGGCAACGCCACCGTGGACGTCGACGCCAAGGCGGGCGCCCAGTACGAGATCACCTTCGACTGCAAGGGCGAGCGCGGCACCGCCACCCTCACCATCACCCAGGGCGGCACCGGAGGGAACACCACCGGGCACGACGAGGGCACGCCGTCCGGAGCGCACAAGGGCGTGAAGGCCGGCTACGGCACCGCCACCGCCGCCGGCGCGGACACCGACGGCCTCGGCGTCGCCGAAGTGGTCACGGGTGTGCTGCTCATCGTCGGGGCGCTCGGCGCCGCCGTCGTCCTGACCCGCCGCCGCGCCACCGACGGACGCGCCTGACGGCCGGGACCAGGGGGGCCTGAAACGGCCCCTCCGCCCCGGTGTGACGAGGTCCGGGACGGAGGGGCGCCACAACCGGCGGACGCCCGTGCGCGGGCGCCGCCGCGTACGCGATCAAGGGCGCGGCCGGCCGGGCGGGACGCGGCGCGAAGCCGGCGCGGACGGCAGGCGGTCGGCGCGTTCACGGCGCGAGGAGGAGAACGGCGTGGGGCGGTCGGACGCGACGGGACGGACGCGAAGAGACGTGCGGACGCGACGGCGCAGCCGGACACCACGACGCACCGGACGGACGCCGTGACGGGGCGGTCGGGCGGCGGGGCGCGGGCGGACGGTGCGGGGCGCCACGGCGCGTGGGGGCTCGTCGTCGTCGTCCTCCTCGTCGGCGTCCACCTCGTGCGCGGCGGTACGGACGAGATCCGTGCCGACGGCCCTCCGCAGCCGCTCTCCGCCGCCGCCCCCGACGGCGCCCGCGCCGCCGAAGCCGCGCTCGTCCCCGCCTCCGTACCCGATCCGCTGCCCCCGTCGACCCCGCTCCGCGTCCGCGTCCAGGCCGTCCGGATCGACGCGCCGATCACCAAGGTCGGGCTCGACGCCGACGGCTGGATCGAGGCCCCGCCGCCCGCGGAGAACCGGCTCGCCGGCTGGTTCACCGGCGCGGTCACCCCCGGCGAGCGCGGCACCGCCGTCGTCGTCGGCCATGTCGACGTCCCCGGCGGCCGGGCCGTCTTCTACGACCTCGGCGCCCTCCGCAAGGGACACCGGGTGGAGATCGCGCGCCGCGACGGCCGGACCGCCGTCTTCACCGTGTACGGGGTCGAGGTCGTCCCCAAGGAGGGCTTCCCCGCCGAGCGGGTCTACGGCGACGCCGGCGTGCCCGAGCTGCGCCTGATCACCTGCGGCGGCACGTTCACCGAGGAGAACGGCTACGCGGGGAACGTGGTGGTATCGGCCCGGCTGACCGAGGTCCGCTGACCCTTCTCCCACCCCCGATCCCGTCTTTGTCCCCAACCGGGAAAAAGTCGGGGCGGATTCATGCGCAACTTCTTCCCACTGCGGTACGCCGCTGCTACGTTCCCCTCGAAAGCACGAAGGCGAGCGGGTACGAGAGGGAGGGGCGCGTGAGACGCATGACGGCACGACCTGCCAACCGGCATCAGGCGCGACTCCTCAGGCTGCTGCGCGACGGAGGACCCAACTCCCGCGCCCAGCTGGGAGATCAGATCGATCTCTCCCGCTCCAAGCTCGCCGTCGAGGTCGACCGGCTCCTGGAGACCGGTCTCGTCGTCGCCGACGGCTTCGCCGCCTCCCGGGGCGGCCGGCGCTCGCACAACATCCGGCTCGCGCCCGAACTCCGCTTCCTCGGCATCGACATCGGCGCCACCTCCATCGATGTCGCCGTCACCAACGCCGAGTTGGAGGTGCTCGGGCATCTCAACCACCCCATGGACGTCCGAGAGGGCCCCGTCGCCGTCTTCGAACAGGCCCTGTCGATGGCGGCGAAGCTCCGCTCCACCGGGCTCGCGGAAGGCTTCGACGGCGCCGGCATCGGCGTCCCCGGACCCGTCCGCTTCCCCGAGGGCGTCCCCGTCGCACCGCCGATCATGCCCGGCTGGGACGGCTTCCCCGTACGGGAGGCACTCAGCCAGGAACTCGGCTGCCCCGTCATGGTCGACAACGACGTGAACCTCATGGCCATGGGGGAGCAGCACGCCGGCGTCGCCCGCTCGGTCGGCGACTTCCTCTGCGTCAAGATCGGCACCGGTATCGGCTGCGGCATCGTCGTCGGCGGAGAGGTCTACCGCGGTACGACGGGCAGCGCGGGCGACATCGGACACATCCAGGTCGAACCCGACGGCCGCGCCTGCGCCTGCGGCAACAACGGATGCCTGGAGGCCCACTTCAGCGGCGCCGCCCTGGCCCGCGACGCCGAGGACGCGGCGCGCGGCGGCAGGTCGGAGGAGCTCGCCGCCCGGCTCGCGGCGGCCGGCGGTCTCACCGCCGTCGACGTCGCGGCGGCAGCCGCCGCCGGAGACGCCACCTCGCTCGCCCTCATCCGTGAGGGCGGAAACCGGGTCGGGCAGGTCATCGCCGGACTCGTCAGCTTCTTCAACCCCGGTCTGGTGGTGATCGGAGGCGGTGTCACCGGCCTCGGTCACAACCTCCTCGCCAGCGTCCGCACCCAGGTCTACCGGCAGTCCCTGCCCCTGGCGACCGGCAACCTGCCCATCGTCCTGGGCGAACTGGGCCAGACAGCCGGCGTCACAGGCGCTGCCCGCCTCATCAGCGACCACCTCTTCTCCCCGGCGTGACACCTCCGTAGAGCTCGCCGGATCCCTCTCCAGTGGTGTGTGGGCATTCGTTCCACCCTCCGGACTCCCTCCGGGGGGACCCCCAGGGCGGAACGGGTGGGCGCACACCACCCACCGGCCCGCACCACCGGGCCCACGTCCACCCGCTCCGGCGCCACCCGCACCCGCCGAGGGGACCTCCGCCATGCCCCAAGAACTCCAAGAACCCCAAGAACACCCGCCTCTGCTCACCATGTCCGGAATCACCAAGTCCTTCCCCGGCGTCCGCGCCCTCGACGGCGTCGACCTGGAGGTCGCGCCCGGGGAGGTCCACTGCCTCCTGGGCCAGAACGGTGCCGGCAAGTCCACCCTCATCAAGGTCCTCGCCGGCGCACACCAGCCCGACGAGGGCCGGATCACCTGGAACGGCGCACCCGTACGGCTCCGCTCCCCGAGCGCCGCCGTCCGCCTCGGCATCGCCACCATCTACCAGGAACTCGACCTCGTCGAAGGCCTCTCCGTCGCCGAGAACGTCCACCTCGGCCACGAACCCACCACCGGCGGGTTCGTCCGCACCCGCGAGGCACGGCAGACCACCGCCGCCCTCCTGAAACGTCTCGGCCACCCCGAGATCGACCCTGCCCGCCGCGTCGGCGAACTCTCCGCCGCACAGCGGCAGATCGTCTCCATGGCCCGCGCCCTCTCCCACGACGTCCGTCTCATCGTCATGGACGAACCGTCCGCCGCCCTCGACCCCGACGAGGTCGCCAACCTCTTCCGGATCGTCGCGGACCTCACCGCCGACGGCGTCGCCGTCGTCTACATCTCCCACCGCCTGGAGGAGATACGCCGCATCGGCGACCGCGTCACCGTCCTCAAGGACGGCCGCGCCGTCGCCCGGGGACTGCCCGCCGCGACCACCCCGCCCCGTGAGGTCGTCGCCCTCATGACCGGCCGGGACGTCCCGTACGTCTTCCCCGAACGCCCCACCCGCCCCCCGACCGGCGAACCCGTCCTCCGGGTCCGGGGACTCGCGAGAAAAGGGGAGTTCGAGGCCCTCGACCTCGAACTCCGCCCCGGTGAGATCGTCGGCCTCGCCGGGCTCGTCGGATCCGGCCGCTCCGAGATCCTGGAGACCGTCTACGGAGCGCGGAAACCCACCGCGGGCCGGGTGATCGTCGACGGACGGCGGCTGCGCCCCGGCAGCGTCCCCGCCGCCGTCGCCGCCGGACTCGGCCTCGCCCCCGAGGAACGCAAGGCGCAGGGCCTCCTCCTCCTCGAATCCGTCACCCGCAACGTCTCCGTCTCCTCCCTCGCCCGCTTCTCCCGGGCCGGCTGGATCGACCGCACGGCCGAACGAGAGACCGCCAGGACCGCCACCCGCACCCTGTCGCTGCGGCCCGACCTCCCCGACGCCCCGGTCCGCACCCTGTCCGGCGGCAACCAGCAGAAGGCCGTCCTCGCCCGCTGGCTCCTGCGGGGCTGCCGCGTCCTCCTCCTCGACGAACCCACCCGGGGCGTCGACGTCGGCGCCCGCGCCGAGCTGTACGCGGTCATCCGAGGCCTCGCCGACGACGGCCTCGCCGTCCTCCTCGTCTCCAGTGAGGTCCCCGAGGTCCTCGGCCTCGCCGACCGCGTCCTGGTCCTCCGAGAGGGCCGGGTCGTCCACCAGGCGCCCGCCCGTGACCTCGACGAACACCGCGTACTCGACCTCGTGATGGAAGGGAGCCCTGCGGTATGACGCTCACCACCCCGGCCAAGGCGCCGCCCCAGGAGAGCCGTTGGCGCACCCTCGGCCTCAGGGCCGACGTCCGCAACCTGTCGCTCCTCGGAGTGCTCGCCGTACTGATCGTCGTCGGCGGCCTCACCCGGCCTGCCGAGTTCCTCGCCACCTCCAACCTCCAGCTCGTCCTCACGCAGGCCTCCGTGATCGGCGTCGTCACCGTCGGCATGACGTTCGTCATCACCAGCGGCGGCATCGACCTCTCCGTCGGCGCGATCGTCGCCCTCGCCTCCGTATGGGCCACGACCCTGGCCACCCAGGAGTTCGGCTTCGCCGGCATCCTCTTCACGGCCGTCGCCGTCGGACTCGGCTGCGGCCTCGTGAACGGCGTCCTCGTCGCGTACGGCGGCATGGTCCCGTTCATCGCGACCCTCGCCATGCTGGCCTCGGCCCGAGGCCTCGCCCTCCAGATCACCGACGGCAAGACGCAGATCGTCACCGTCCCGTCCGTCCTCGACCTCGGCCTTCCCGACGCCTACGTCCTCGGCATCCCGCCTCTCGTGCTCGTCTTCGCGGCCGTCACTGTCGCCGGCTGGCTGCTCCTCAACCGGACCACTTTCGGCCGCCGCACCATCGCCGTCGGCGGCAACCCTGAGGCCGCCCGCCTCGCCGGCATCGACGTACGCCGCCAGCGGCTCTTCCTCTACCTGCTCTCCGGACTGTGCTGCGGCATCGCCGCCTTCCTGCTCGTCGTGCTCGCCGGCTCCGGCCAGAACACCAACGGCAATCTGTACGAACTCGACGCCATCGCCGCGGCCATCATCGGCGGCACCCTCCTCAGCGGCGGCCGGGGCACCATCGTCGGCTCCGTCCTCGGCGTCCTCGTCTTCACGACGATCACCAACATCTTCGCGCTCAACAACCTGCAGAGCGACGTCCAGCAGATCGCCAAGGGCGCGATCATCGTCGCCGCCGTCCTGCTCCAGCGCCGCACGGTCCGCGACGGAACCTGACCGGACACTCGCCGAACCGCCCCCTCACCACCCCCTTCACCACCACCCGCTCGGAAGGGATCCACCGCCATGCCCGAAACCAGCCGCAGACACCTTCTCCTCGGCGGCGCGGCCGTCTCCGCCGGCGCCCTGCTCACGGCCTGTACGAGCAACGAGCCGAAAGACGCCAAGGACGCAGCGCCCGCCGGGAGCGCCGCACCGGCCGCCGACGACAAGCCCGGCACCCCCGTCACCATCGGTTTCGCCGGCCCGCAGGCCGACCACGGCTGGCTCAACGCCATCAACGACAACGCCGAGCGGCGCGCGAAGACGTACTCCGACGTCACCCTGGAGATCACCGAGGGCTCCAACGACACCGCCACCCAGATCGGCCAGGTCCAGACCCTCATCAACAAGAAGGTCGACGTCCTCGTCATCCTCCCCGCCGACGGCAAGGCCCTCACCCAGATCGGCCTCCAGGCCATGAAGGCCGGCATCCCCGTCATCAACCTCGACCGGATCTTCGCCTCCCCGCAGGCCTACCGCTGCTGGATCGGCGGCGACAACTACGGCATGGGCCTCAACGCCGGCAACTTCATCGGCGAACAGCTCAAGGACAAGCCGAACGCCACCGTCGTCGAACTCGCCGGCATGGACAGCCTCGAACTCACCAAGCAGCGCACCCAGGGCTTCGACGACGCCCTCAAGAACTACCCCAACATCCGCAAGGTCGCCCGCCAGGCCGCCGACTTCACCGTCGAGTCGGGGCAGGCCAAGATGGCCCAACTCCTCCAGGCACAGTCGAAGTTCGACGCCCTGTGGAACCACGACGACGACCAGGGCGTCGGCGCGCTGCGGGCCGTCGCCCAGGCCGGCCGCAAGGACTTCCTCATGGTCGGCGGCGCCGGCGCCAAGTCCGCCATGGACGCCATCAAGGCCGACACCGGAGTCCTGAAGGCCACCGTCCTCTACCCGCCGACGATGGCCGCCTCCGCGATCGACCTCGCCCGCGCCCTCGGCCAGAAGAAGGGTGTCGGCGGCATGTCCGAGCTGGAGATCCCCGCCTCGATCACCCTCTACTCGGCCGTCGTCACCAAGGAGAACGTCGACGAGTACCTGCCCACCGGATTCAGCTGACCGGCCCGCACCCGGGCCGCCCGCACCCGGCGGCCCGCACGGGGCGGTCCGGCCGGACCGGTCCCCGGCGGCCCGACCGCCCCCGGGGAGCAGTAACTCGCCGCACCACGAAACGGAGGAACCGTATGGAACAGACGGAGAGCGGCGCCGCACCGCCGGCGCTCGGCATCGGCATGGTCGGCTACGCGTTCATGGGAGCCGCCCACTCCCAGGGCTGGCGCACCGCGGGCCGCGTCTTCGACCTGCCGCTGCGACCCGTCCTCGCCGCCGTCGCGGGCCGTGACGCCACCGCCGTCCGGGCCGCCGCCCGACGGCACGGCTGGGCCGCCGCCGAAACCGACTGGCGCGCCCTGATCGCCCGCGACGACGTCCAGCTCGTCGACGTCTGCACCCCGGGCGACAGCCATGCGGAGATCGCCGTCGCCGCCCTGGAGGCCGGCAAGCACGTACTGTGCGAGAAACCCCTCGCCAACTCGGTCGCCGAGGCCGAGACCATGGTCGCGGCCGCCGAAGCCGCTGCCGCCCGGGGCCAGATCGCCATGGTCGGCTTCAACTACCGCCGGGTTCCCGCCCTTTCGTACGCCCGACAGCTCATCGCGGACGGCCGGCTCGGAACCCTCCGGCACGTCCGCGTCACCTACCTCCAGGACTGGCTCGTCGACCCCGCCTTCCCGCTCACCTGGCGCCTGGAACGCGAACACGCCGGGTCCGGCGCGCTCGGAGACCTGGGGGCGCACGCCGTCGACCTCGCCCAGTTCCTGGCGGGGGAGCCGCTCGTCGGCGTCTCGGCGCTCACGGAGACCTTCGTACGCAAGCGTCCGCTGCTCGCGGGCGTCGCCGCGGGCGGTCTCGCCGGGGGAGCGGGATCGGAGGCGTACGGACAGGTCACCGTCGACGACGCGGCCCTGTTCACCGGGCGGCTCGCCTCCGGCGCGCTCGCCTCCTTCGAGGCCACCCGGATGGCCTCGGGCCGCAAGAACGCGCTGCGGCTCGAACTCAACGGGGAGCACGGCTCGCTCGCCTTCGACCTGGAGCGGCTCAACGAACTGTCCTTCCACGACCACACCGAACCGGCGGTCTCGGCGGGCTTCCGCCGCATCCTCGTGACCGAACCCGACCACCCGTACCTGGAGGGCTGGTGGCCACCGGGGCACGCGCTCGGCTACGAGCACACCTTCGCCCACCAGGCCCGCGACCTGGTCCACGCCGTCGCGAGCGGCATCGCCCCGGCGCCCTCCTTCGCCGACGGCCTCCAGGTCCAGCGGGTCCTGGCCGCGGTGGAGGAGAGCGCCGGGAACAACGCGGTCTACACCCCGGTCGGCATCCCGGTCCACCCCTCTGCCGGCGGATCCGCCGGCCCGCCCGCCGTCACGCCCGCCGACACATCCGTACCGAGCTAGGAGGCGCCCGACCGTGCCACGACCCTTCACGCTCTTCACCGGCCAGTGGGCCGACCTGCCCCTGGAGGAGGTCTGTCGGCTCGCCCGCGACTTCGGCTACGACGGCCTCGAACTCGCCTGCTGGGGCGACCACTTCGAGGTCGACAAGGCCCTCGCCGACCCGGCCTACGCCAAGGGCAGGCGCGAACTGCTGGAAGCGTACGGCCTGAAGTGCTGGGCGATCTCCAACCACCTGGTGGGACAGGCCGTGTGCGACCACCCCATCGACGAGCGCCACCAGGCGATCGTGCCCGCCCGGATCTGGGGCGACGGCGACGCCGAAGGCGTGCGGCAGCGGGCCGCCCGCGAGCTCGCCGACACGGCGCGGGCCGCGGCCGCGCTCGGCGTCGACACCGTCATCGGCTTCACCGGCTCCTCCATCTGGCATCTGGTGGCGATGTTCCCGCCGGTCCCCGAGCGCATGGTCGAGCGAGGCTTCGAGGACTTCGCGCAACGGTGGAACCCGATCCTCGACGTCTTCGACGCCGAGGGGGTCCGCTTCGCCCACGAGGTCCACCCCAGCGAGATCGCCTACGACTACTGGACCACCCAGCGGGCCCTGGACGCAGTCGACCGGCGGCCCGCCTTCGGGCTCAACTTCGACCCCAGCCACTTCGTGTGGCAGGACCTCGACCCCGTCGGCTTCCTGTGGGACTTCCGCGACCGGATCTACCACGTGGACTGCAAGGAGGCCCGCAAGCGGCTCGACGGCAGGAACGGCCGGCTCGGCTCCCATCTGCCCTGGGGCGACCCCCGGCGCGGCTGGGACTTCGTCTCCGCGGGACACGGGGACGTGCCCTGGGAGGACGTCTTCCGGATGCTCCGGTCCATCGGCTACGCCGGGCCCGTCTCCGTGGAGTGGGAGGACGCCGGCATGGACCGGCTGACCGGCGCCCCCGAGGCGCTGTCCTTCCTCAAGCGATACGACTTCGACCCTCCGGCGGCCTCCTTCGACGCGGCCTTCGGGAGCGCCGACTGAGGTGAAAGCGCAGGTCCGCGCCTGGCGGCGAGGTGTCGCCGGGCCGGTCCGCGCTGCCCGCGAGAGTCTTTGTCCTCTCGCGGGGAAAAGTTCGACCGCACTGCTGCACAAGGGCTTTCCGTGGTGGACGAACCCGGCTACGGTCCTTGATGTGTACATGGCGTAACAGCGTGATGTGACCAGCGTGACGGCGCACGCCGGTCCCCGGACAACCCGCACACCCGGCCCGACTCCGGAGGACACCCGTGCACAGAAAACGACTCCGCCCCAGGAAGTCGCTCGCCCTACTCACCATCGGACTGCTCGCCCTCGGCGCCCCCCAGGGCCTCGCCGCCGAACCCGACGCCCCCGCCGCAACCGCCACCGCGGCCGCCGAGGAATTCCAGCAGATCACCCTCGCCAAGGGCGGCGAGGAAGTCGGCGAACCCATGTCCCTCGCCGTACTCCCGGACCGCAGCGTCCTCCACACCTCCCGCAACGGCGAACTCCGCCGCACCGACGCCGCCGGCAACACCACCGTCATCGGCACCGTCCCCGTCTACAACCACGACGAGGAAGGCCTCCAGGGCATCGGCCTCGACCCGAACTTCGCCCAGAACAAGGCCGTCTACCTCTACTACGCCCCACCCCTCGACACCCCCGCCGGCGACGCCCCCGAGAACGGAACCGCCGCCGACTTCGCGACGTACGACGGCGTCAACCGCCTCTCCCGCTTCACCCTGAGAGCCGACGGCACCCTCGACAACGCCAGCGAGAAGAAGGTCATCGACATCCCCGCCACCCGCGGGATCTGCTGCCACGTCGGCGGCGACATCGACTTCGACGCCCAAGGCAACCTCTACCTCTCGACCGGCGACGACTCCAACCCCTTCGCCTCCGACGGCTACACCCCCATCGACGAACGCCCCGGCCGCAACCCCGCCTTCGACGCCCGCCGCACCTCCGGCAACACCAACGACCTCCGCGGCAAGATCCTCCGCATCAAGGTCGCCGACGACGGCACCTACACCGTCCCCCAAGGCAACCTCTTCGCCCCCGGCACCGCCAAGACCCGGCCCGAGATCTACGCCATGGGCTTCCGCAACCCCTTCCGCTTCAGCGTCGACAAGGCCACCGGCATCCTCTACGTCGGCGACTACGGACCCGACGCCGGCGCCGCCGACCCCAAGCGAGGCCCCGCCGGACAGGTCGAGTTCGCCCGCCTCACCAAGCCCGGCAACTTCGGCTGGCCCTTCTGCACCGGCAACAACGACCCCTACGTCGACTACGACTTCGCCACCAAGACCTCCGGCGCCACCTACGACTGCGCCGCCCTCAAGAACGACTCCCCGTACAACACCGGACTCGTCGACCTCCCGCCCGCCGAACCCGCCTGGATCCCCTACAACGGCGGCTCCGTACCCGAATTCGGCAGCGGATCCGAATCACCCATGGGCGGCCCCGTCTACCGCTACGACCCCGCCAACACGTCCCCGGTGAAGTTCCCCGAGGCGTACGACGGCGACTTCTTCGCCGGAGAATTCGGCCGCCGCTGGATCAAGCGCATCGACCAGGACACCAACGGCACCGTCGCCTCCATCAACGACGTCCCCTGGACCGGCACCCAGATCATGGACATGGCCTTCGGCCCCGACGGAGCCCTCTACGTCCTCGACTACGGCACCGCCTGGTTCGGCGGCGACCACAACTCCGGCCTCTACCGCATCGAGAACGCCACCGGCGGACGCTCCCCGGTCGCCGAGGCAAGCGTCAACAAGACCTCAGGCACCGCCCCCCTCAAGGTCGCCTTCTCCTCCGCAGGCACCACCGACGGAGACGGCGACGCCCTCACCTACACCTGGGACTTCGGCGACGGCGGCACCTCCACGACCGCCAACCCCACCTACACCTACCGCAAGAACGGCACCTACACGGCGACCGTGACGGCGAAGGACGCGAGCGGCCGCACCGGCTCCGCCTCCGTCCACATCGTCGTCGGCAACACCGCCCCCAAGGTCACCCTCGAACTCCCCGCCGAAGGCGCCCTCTTCTCCTTCGGCGACGACATCCCCTTCAAGGTCACGGTCACCGACCCCGAAGACGGCACCATCGACTGCACCAAGGTCAAGGTCACCTACGTCCTCGGCCACGACAGCCACGGCCACCCCGTCACCACCGCCAACGGCTGCACCGGCACCATCAAGACCTCCGCAGACGGCGGCCACGACGACGACGCCAACATCTTCGCCGTCTTCGACGCCGAGTACACCGACGGCGGAGCCGGCGGCCAGGCCGCCCTCACCACCCACGACCAGGCCAAACTCCAGCCCCGCCACCGCCAGGCCGAGCACTTCGACGCCCAGAACGGCGTCAACCTCTTCGACAAGACCCAGGCCAACGGCGGACGCACCGTCGGCGACATCCACGACCGCGACTGGATCTCCTTCAAGCCCTACAACGTCACCGGAGCCACCAAGCTCACCGCCCGCATCTCCTCCGGCGGCAACGGCGGCTTCCTCGAAGTCCGCACCGGCTCACCCACCGGCCCCCTCCACGGCTCCGCACCCGTCCCCGTCACCGGAAGCTGGGAGACCTTCCAGGACATCGACGTACCCCTGCGGAACCTGCCCCGCAAGACCACCGAACTCTTCCTCGTCTTCAAGGGCGGCACCGGCGCCCTCTACGACCTCGACGACTTCACGTTCTCCAGCACCCCGGCCGACCGCAACGCCAAACGCGTCCTCGTCTTCTCCAAGACCGCCGGCTTCCGCCACGACTCCATCGGCACCGGCATCACCGCCCTCAAGGAACTCGGCGCCGACAGCGACATCGTCATCGACAGCACCGAAGAACCACGCCAGTTCACCACCAGCAACCTCGCCCGCTACGACGCCGTCGTCTTCCTCTCCACCACCGGCGACGTCCTCGACGCCGACCAGCAGAAGGCCTTCGAGAACTACGTCTCCACCGGCGGCGGCTACATGGGCATCCACGCCGCCGCCGACACCGAATACGACTGGAGCTTCTACGGCGGACTCGTCGGCGCCTACTTCCAGTCCCACCCCCAGATCCAGCCCGCCACCGTCCGCGCCGAAGACCACACCCACCCCGCCACCGCCCACCTCGACGGCCCCTGGCAGCGCACCGACGAGTGGTACAACTACCGCACCAACCCCCGCGGCCAGGCACGCGTCCTCGCCACCCTCGACGAGACCACCTACCAGGGCGGCACCATGAAGGGCGACCACCCCATCGCCTGGTGCCAGACCTACAGCGGCGGCCGCTCCTTCTACACCGGAGGCGGCCACACCAAGGAGTCGTACACCGAACCCGCCTTCCGCCAACACCTGCTGGGCGGCCTCCGCTACGCCACCGGCCAGGTCACGGCCGACTGCCGGCCCCAGACCGGCTACCGCGACCTCTTCAACGGCGAGACCCGCGAAGGCTGGAAGCAGGCCGGACCCGGCGGCTTCGACATCACGAACCGCGAACTCCACTCCACCGGCGGCATGGGCATGCTCTGGTACCAGGCAAAGGAACTCCGGTCCTACTCCCTCACCCTCGACTGGAAACTCACCGGCGACTCCAACTCCGGCATCTTCGTCGGCTTCCCCGCCGGCGACGACCCCTGGTCCGCCGTGAACAACGGCTACGAGATCCAGATCGACGCCACCGACGCCGCCGACCGCACCACCGGAGCCGTCTACGGCTTCAAGTCCGCCAACCTCAAGGCCCGCGACCTGGCCCTCCGTCCCCCCGGCCAGTGGAACACCTACGAAATCCGCGTCCAGGGCGAACGCCTCCAGGTCTTCCTCAACGGCATCAAGATCAACGACTTCACCAACACCGACCCCGCCCGCAGCCTCACCAGCGGCCACATCGGCATCCAGAACCACGGAGCCACGGACCAGGCCGCCTTCCGCGACATCCGCCTCAAAGAACTCCCCTCCTGACGGACCTCCCCCGACCGGCTCCCGCACCCAGCTGACGAGAGCCACCCGACCGGCTCCCGCACCTGCTTGACGGGAGCGCCCCGACCGGCTCCCGCACCCAGCTGACGGGAGCCCCGGACGACGGTGGGCGGGGCGGCGCCGTACCCCCCGCCCACCGTCACCACCCCCACCCCTCATTCCGCTGGACGAGCAGGGAGGCCGACGCCATGACCCACGCACCCCGCACCGGAATCTGGCTCATAGGCGCGAGAGGCTCCGTCGCCACCACCACCATGGCCGGCTGCGCCGCACTCGTCGCCGGACTCCACCCACCCACCGGCATGGCCACCGAAACCCCCGGACTCGCCGACGCCGGCCTGCCCCCACTCGCCTCCCTCGTCTTCGGCGGACACGACACCACCGACTGCCCGCTCCCCAAGCGCGCCGAACAACTCACCACCGCCGGAGTCCTCCCGTACGGCCTCACCAGGGCCGTCACCCGCGAGCTCGAGGCCGCCGACCGCGAGATCCGCCCCGGCGGCCCCGCCCCCGGCGACACCCGCACCGACGAACAACTCATCACCGCCTTCACCCACGACCTGACGGACTTCCGCCGACGCATTGGCCTGGACCGCGTCGTGGTCGTCAATGTGGCATCCACGGAGCCGGCGTCGGGGGGCGTCGGGCTCCCACCCAGCACCCTGTACGCCGCCGCCGCACTGCGCGCCGGATGCCCGTACATCAACTTCACCCCGTCCACCGGCCTGCGCCACCCCGCCCTCGCCGCCCCGCTCGCCGCGAGCCGGCTGCCGCACGCGGGCCGCGACGGCAAGACCGGCCAGACCCTGCTCCGCGCCGTACTCGCCCCGATGTTCCGCCAGCGCGCCCTGACCGTACGCGCCTGGTCCGGCAGCAACCTCCTCGGCGGCGGCGACGGAGCCGCCCTCGCCGACCCGGCCGCCGCGGCCGCCAAGAACGCCGGGAAGGAACGCGTCCTCACCGACACCCTCGGCCCCGGCGTCGAAGGCCAGGTCCACATCGACGACGTCCCCGCGATGGGGGAGTGGAAGACCGCCTGGGACCACATCGCCTTCGACGGCTTCCTCGGCACCCGCATGATCCTCCAGACCCTCTGGCAGGGCTGCGACTCGGCCCTCGCGGCCCCCCTCGTCCTCGACCTGGCACGCCTCACGGCCCGCGCCCACGAGAAGGGCCTCACGGGGCCGTTGGAGGACCTCGCCTTCTACTTCAAGGACCCCGAAGGCACCCCACCGGCCTCACTGGCGGATCAGTACGACCGCCTGCTGACCTTCGGCCGCACCCTGGGCGACCGCCCGGGCACCGGCGATACGGGCACGGGCGCGACGGATCCGCGGGACGCGGGGGCGGAGACAGCGGATACGGGGGACACCGGTACGGAGGACGCGGGGACGGGGACGGGCCGATGACCCGGCGGCGTACCGGCCGGACACAGGCCTGGGCGGAACTCCTCCGCGTATCGGCACTGTTCTCGGTGCCCGGGGACGCCCTCGCGGGCGCGGCGGCGGCCGGAGTGCGCCCCGGCCGGGGCACGCTCTGCGCGATCGGCGCGTCGCTCTGCCTGTACGAGGCGGGAATGGCCCTCAACGACTGGGCCGACCGGGCCGAGGACGCCGCCGAACGCCCTCACCGCCCCCTGCCCTCCGGCCGCATCGCCCCGAGCGCCGCCCTCGCGGCCTCGGCGGCCCTGACAGCGGCGGGCCTGGCACTGGCCTCCCGCGCCGGCCGCCCGCCCCTCGTCGTCGCCACCGCCCTCGCCGCTACCGTCTGGGCCTACGACCTCGGCCTGAAACACACCCCGGCGGGCCCCGGCACCATGGCCACGGCCCGAGCCCTCGACCTCCTCCTGGGCGCGACGGCCTCGACGAGCCGGAACGTCGGACCCCACCGCCGCGCCGTCCACGCCCTGCCGTCCGCCGTCCTGCTCGGAGCACACACCTACGCCGTCACCGCCGTCTCCCGCCACGAGACCCAGGGCGGCTCCACCCGCACCCCGCTCGCCGCACTCGCCGTCACCCTGGCGGTGGCCGGGGCGGCGTCGGGGGAGGCGCTCGGCACCCGGCCCGACACCACCACCGTGGCTTCCCCCTCCGGGCCCCCCGCCCC
>NZ_JNZO01000017.1 GCF_000717595.1 Streptomyces flavochromogenes
CGAGAACAGCGGCCTGCCGTTCGTCATCGCCCTCAACGGCTTCGACGGCGCCCAGCCGTACCAGCCCGAGGAGGTCCGCGAGGCCCTCCAGATCGGCCCGGACACCCCCATCATCACCACCGACGCCCGGCACCGCGCCGACGCCAAGAGCGCGCTCATCACTCTCGTGGAGCACGCCCTCATGGCCCGCCTGCGGTAGCTGTCCCCCGGCGCCCGTACCGAAAGGCCGCGTTCCCCTCGGGGGACGCGGCCTTCGGTGTGTGTCGGGACCTTGTTCGGCGTCCCGCCCAGGGCGCTGTACGGCGTGTAATGGCCTCAGAACGGCGTGTGAGGGGTCCTGGAGACACGAAGAGGGCCTGAACCCGGTATTACCGGGTTCAGGCCCTCTCGGTCGCTCAGCGCCAGCTGTGCGGTGCGCGGAAGCCGTGCTCGCGCTCCAGGCGGCGCCAGCCGGCCGTGGTGCGGCCGCGGTGGCCCGCGGCGGTGTCCTCGTCGGACCGGGCGGCGGCACGGGCGAGCAGGACGGCCGTGATGGCCGCCAGCTCCTCGGGGTCGGCGTGGCCCTTCTCGACGCGGAGAAGGTTGGCAGGGGTTGTCACGTGGATGACTCCTCTTACTGAGGCGGGTTGCCGTGCTTGCGGGACGGCAGGTCGGCGTGCTTGGTGCGGAGCATCGCGAGGGACCTGATGAGCACCTGGCGGGTGTCGGCGGGGTCGATGACGTCGTCGACCAGGCCGCGCTCCGCCGCGTAGTACGGGTGCATCAGCTCCGCCTTGTACTCCTTGACCATGCGGGCTCGCATGGCCTCGGGATCCTCGGCCTCCGCGATCTGCTTGCGGAAGATCACGTTGGCGGCGCCCTCGGCGCCCATGACCGCGATTTCGTTGGTGGGCCAGGCGTACGTCAGGTCGGCGCCGATGGACTGGGAGTCCATGACGATGTATGCGCCGCCGTACGCCTTGCGCAGGATCAGGCTGATCCGGGGCACGGTCGCGTTGCAGTACGCGTACAGCAGCTTCGCGCCGTGCCGGATGATTCCACCGTGCTCCTGGTCGACGCCCGGCAGGAAGCCGGGTACGTCCAGAAGGGTGATGATCGGAATGTTGAAGGCGTCGCACATCTGCACGAAGCGGGCGGCCTTCTCGGAGGCCTCGATGTCGAGGACACCGGCCAGCGTCTGCGGCTGGTTGGCGACGATGCCGACGACCTGGCCGTCGAGGCGGGCGAGCGCGCAGATGATGTTGCGGGCCCACCGCTCGTGGATCTCCAGGTAGTCGCCGTCGTCGACGAGCTCCTCGATGACCTTGTGCATGTCGTACGGACGGTTGCCGTCGGCCGGGACCAGGTCCAGGAGCACCTCGGAGCGGCGGTCCGCCGGGTCCTCGGAGGCGACGGTCGGCGGGTTCTCGCGGTTGTTCTGCGGGAGCATCGACAGGAGGTAGCGGACCTCCGCGATGCAGGTCTCCTCGTCGTCGTAGGCGAAGTGGGAGACACCGGAGACGCCCGCGTGGACATCGGCGCCGCCGAGGCCGTTCTGGGTGATCTCCTCGCCGGTGACCGCCTTCACGACGTCCGGTCCGGTGATGAACATCTGCGAGGTCTCGCGGACCATGAAGACGAAGTCCGTCAGCGCCGGGCTGTAGGCCGCGCCGCCGGCGCACGGGCCGAGCATCACCGAGATCTGCGGGATGACACCGCTCGCACGGGTGTTGCGCTGGAAGATGCCGCCGTAGCCGGCGAGCGCCGAGACGCCCTCCTGGATACGGGCGCCCGCGCCGTCGTTCAGGGAGACCAGCGGGGCACCGGCCGCGATGGCCATGTCCATGATCTTGTGGATCTTCGTCGCGTGGGCCTCGCCCAGCGCGCCGCCGAAGATCCGGAAGTCGTGCGCGTAGACGAAGACCGTCCGGCCCTCGACCGTGCCCCATCCGGTGATCACACCGTCGGTGTACGGCTTCTTCGCCTCCAGGCCGAAGCCCTGGGCGCGGTGCCGGCGGAGCTGCTCGACCTCGCTGAAGGAACCGGGGTCGAGCAACAGCTCGATGCGCTCGCGGGCCGTCAGCTTGCCCTTCGCGTGCTGGGCCTCGGTCGCGCGGTCACTCGGGCCGCGGAGGGCCTGCTCGCGCAGGACGTGCAGCTCGGCCACTCGGCCACGGGCGTCAGCGGGCTCGCTCGGGATCTGGTCCACAACGGTCATGTACCGACCCTACGAAGTCGGACAAGAAAACCCCGCCGTCGACTCCGTACAGTCTCCCGTGTCGATTCCTGGTGGGGCTGGACAGAACGGCGAACTGTTCAGCACGAGTCAACAGCCAGGTACCCCTCGTGTTTGTAGGGGTTCAACATAGACCTCGGTGGGCCCGGATCCGTCGGCCCTTCGCCGCCCCCACGGTAGCCCGCGGCGCCGAAGGGCCCGCGACCCCCGAAGGGCCGCGGGCCCCGTGTCCCGCCCCGCGGTCAGCCTCCGCAGTGGAAGCGGGCGCTGCCCCAGTCCGCGTGGTCGTTCCCGTTGCCGTCGCCGCTGTCGGAGACCACCAGGTCGACCCAGGTGGCGCCGGTCACGTCGGCGCTGAGCGACCAGGCGGCGTCCGTGGCCCTGAGGACCGGTGACTTCACCCGCTCGGCGCCGTCGGCGAGGACGCTGAACTGGACGCTGCCCCGGCTGGTCTGGACGTCGTCCACCCCGACTTCGGCGGTGAGGGAGGTGCAGCGGCCGCCCAGGTAGTAGCGGACCTTCGCCGGTGCGTGGCTGCCCAGGCCCTTGGCGTACGTCACTCCCCCGATGCGCAGCGGGGAGCCGTCGCCGGTGCCGGTCTCGCCGTTGGAGAGGTCGCGCTCGACGGGGCCCCAGCCGTTGGTGGCCGAGGTCCAGTCGAGGTCGCTGGCCCAGCTGTCGGCGGTGGGCGGCGGGGGCAGCGTACGGACGGTGGTGGCGGCGGTGAGCCTCCGTTCCCCTTCCCCGAGGGCGTAGGTGAGGGAGGCGTCCAGGGTGTACGGCCGGTAGGCCGCGTCCACCGGGGGCGTCACCTGCCAGGTGGCGGTGGCCTTCCCTCCCGGCGCGACCGTGCCCAGGGTGACGGACCCGGCCGGTTCGGCGGTCCAGCCCTCCGGGAGGGTGAGCGCGGCCCGGGCACCGGAGACGTCGGCGGCCTCGTCGTTGCCGAAGGTGGCCGTGACCTGGTTCGGGCGGCCGGGCTCCAGGGTCTCGGGCGCGGTGACGGTGAGCGTGCCGCAGGCGGCGCGCTCGGTGGCCGGGCCGAGGTCGGTGACGGCGAAGGCGTCGAGGACGAAGTCGGCGCCGTCCGGCGCGTCACCGCGCTTGCGCAGCCCGGTCCAGGTGTCGCCGCAGCCGGCGGTGACGGTCTCGGAGAAGTGCCCGCTGTCCCGCTGCTGTCCGATCGGGGTGCGGCGGGTCTCCACCGGGGTCCCGTTCGTCCGGTCGTAGCCGGTGATCCACTCGTACGCGCCCGCGTGGCTCGACCGGTAGTCGTACTCGACGCGGTAGGTGCGGCCGTCCTTCATGGGGACGGTCCAGGGCGCGGTCCGGTAGACGAGTCCGCTGTTCTCGTCGTGGGACTTGAGGGACTCGGCGCCGCCGATGACGTCGTCGATCAGCTTCCCGTTCCAGCCGGCCTGGGTGTAGGGGGCGTGGAGCTGGGCGATGTGGGTGCGCGGGTCGGTGGTGCCGCCCGCGTCGCCCTTGAGGAAGGGGCCCCAGCCCTGGTCGACGGCCTCGAAGTCCTCGTACACCACGGTCCCGGCCTTGGTGGCGGGGGCGTTGGCGACGATCCGGACGTCGTCGATCCGGACGGTGGCGGCGCTGCCGCTCGCGGCCTGGATCCTGAGCGGGGTGCTGCCGCCGGGCGGGGCGGTGAAGGTGACCTTGGCGCGCTGGAAGCGGGTGCCGTTCCAGTCGGAGGCGGCGACCCGGTCCTGGAGCGAGGACCGTTCGACGGTGACGGACTGCCCGCCTGCGGAGAGGGTGGTGGGCCGGACGGCGCCGGGCTGGACCTCGATCAGGGCGGAGGCGGTGTACCGCTTGCCCGGGGTGAGGCCGGTGATCCGCTGGCCGACCGAGGCGGTGGCGGTGCCGGAGAGCTTCGCGCTGTTGCGGCCCTGCTCGTCGGTGTCACGGGCGACGGTGCCCGTCCTGGTCCAGGAGCCGAGCCCGGCGTCGTTGAAGCCGGGGTCCTTCACCGGGGTGCCCTGGCCCCACTTCGGGGCGGGCTGTGCGGGCGCGCGGTCGGGGTGGAGGACGTAGGGCTGTCCGGCGACGGCGTCGAGGGTGATCCTCCCGTCGGTGGGCCGCACGGTGGCGGTCTTCACCCGCCCGTTGTCGGTGAGCTGGTAGACCGTGTACGAGCGGGTGCCGGCGGGGACGGACCACGTGGTCGTGCCGCCCGCCTTGTTGTAGTGGTAGAGCTTCGTGCCGCCGGTCTTCCCTCCGGCCGTTCCGTCGGACCAGGGCAGCAGGTAGCTCTCGCCGTCGAGGACCTTGCGGCCGTCCTCGTAGAAGGTGCGGCGGCCGTTCTCGACGGTGCCGCGGACCCCGCCGGTGAAGGTGATGTCGTTGCCGTTCCAGCGGGTGATCCGCTGCTGCTGGAGGTACTTGGCGGGCAGGTTCCGCTGCCAGATGTTGGCGGTGAAGTCGTTCCAGTCGGTCTCGCCGGTCCAGCCCTCGAAGTCGACGAGGGCGGTCTGTCCGAGGACCGGGTGGTTGTTCCAGACGTCCTTCTCGCCGTTGCGGATGAAGCGGACGATCTGCGAGTTGAGGCCCTTGTTGGTCGCGCCGCCGTAGTCGAGGTCGTTGGCCCAGTGGGACCAGAGGGAGGCCCGCTCGAACTTCTCGGACCACTCGGTGGCGACGTTCCAGCCCTGCTTCTGGACGGCGCGCATCGTCTCGTCGGCGATCCAGCCGTGGGTGTAGTAGACGTCGATGTAGAGGGTGGAGAGGTTGCGGTCGGTCTCGTCGCGCAGCTGTTTGAAGCGGCGGGCGAGGTCACCGCTGTTGATGTCGCGGCGCTGGTCGATGTAATAGCTCTGGTTGAGCCAGTTCCAGCCGGGCTTCGTCCTGTCGACGAGGGTCTCGCTGAAGTTCCTGGCCTCGGGGTACGACTCGGTGGCGTTGACGTGGACGCCGAAGTCCGCGCCCCACTTCCGGCCCTCCTTGAGGAGGACGTTGAGGTCGGCGAGGCCGCCGGCCCGCTTGTTGTAGTTGCCGCCGTAGTCGGGGTGGGCCGAGTCGTGGCCCTCGGAGCCGTACCCCTTGAGCAGCGCGAACTGGCCGAGTCCGTCGGTGGAGAGCGAGATCCGCTTGACGTCGTCGAGGGTGCGCAGGAAGGGGTGGGTGGCCTGGGAGGCGAAGTTGAACGGGATGTGGGCGACGACCCGGTCGGGGGTGTCCTCGCTGCCCGGGGCCTTGATCCCGATCGTGCGGAAGGCGACGGCGCCGTCCTGCCAGTCGGTGGTGCCGTCGGCGTTGGCATCGGGGGTGACGACGACCTTGGCCCAGGGCAGGGCGTCGCCGCTCGCGGGCTTCGGGGCGCCTTCGCCGCGGTAGGTCCACTGGCCGGACCAGACGCCGACGCGGGTCTCGGTGCCGGTGCCGGTGGGCTGCTTGCGGGCCTGGTGCCAGAAGCGGGCGCCGTCGCGGGCGGAGGCCCCGGTGGGCCTGTCGTAGCTGGAGTTGGACTCGACGGCGGCGGCGAGCCGCCCGGTGCTGACGATCGCGTAGCTCGCACCCACCGGGTCGGCCTCGGCGGCGGTCGCGTCGGTGACCTGGGCGAAGACGTCGGCGGTGCGGGTGGAGTCCGGGTCGAGCCGGGTGAAGGCGGTCGCGGCGCCGGCGTCCGAGGAACCGACGGAGACCAGGTCGTGGCCCGGTATGTCGAGGGTGCCGACCCGGAAGACCTCGGTGTCGCGGACGGCGGTCACCCGGAACGTGGTGGCCCGCCCGTCGACGCTCAGCCGCGCGTCGATCTCGACGCCGGGCAGGTCGGGGAAGGTGAGGGTGTACGCGGCGGAGGAGGCGGTGAGGACGGGGGCGCCCTCGGCCCGGACGGCGTGGGCGGTGCCGTTGAGGACGATCTGCGTGACGGGGGCCGTACTGCCGAGGATCCGGGCGCCGCTCGCGCGGTCGGTGTACGACAGGACGCGGGGGAAGTCCTCTGCGACGGCCACGGAGAGCTGACGGGAGGCGATGACGGGGCCGTCGGTGGCCGTGGCGCCGGCTGCCGCCGTGTCGGTGGCCGCGGGGACGGCTCCCTCGGCCAGGGCGGGCCCGGCCAGGGCGAACACGGCGGAGGAAGCGACGGCGAGCGCACAGGCCGCACGGATTCTTCGCGAAGGGGGGAGGGACATGCGCACTAGTTGGCCCCGCCCCGGCGGGGCCGTCAACGAGATCGCGCCGCGCGGGCCCCTCCAGTCCAAGAACCCCCTTCGGATAGTCCAAGTGACCACCGAAGAGGGCTCTTTCGGACCGGAACCGCCGGTCAGCAGCCGCCGCAGTTGTAGAAGGTCACGTCCCAGTGGTTGCCCTCGTCGGCGTAGACGTTGCCCGCGCCGGACTTCCACTGCGGGGCGCCGTCACCGCGTACACCGATGTACGTGAACGTGTTCTTCACGTAGTTGGTGACGCAGGTGGCCTTGCCGAAGTCGAGCTTGTAGCCGTTCCAGTGGGAGTACGTGCCGCTCGCGTGGCCGGTCTCGGTGCCGCCGGTGATGTTGAGGGCGCAGCCGCTGGCGCTCCGCAGGGTCTGGGCGCCCTGGGCGGTGGCCAGGTTCAGCTGGTCGAAGGACGTGCACGTGGCGACGTTGCGGTTGGAGCAGTTGCCGGACGAGGACCAGGTGATCCCGGAGGACCGGAACATCGAGGTCGCGGTTGCGTGGCTGATCTTCGTGACGGCGTGGGCCTCGCCCGCGGCGGTGAGGACGCCGACGCCCGGCGCGAAGAGCGCGCCGAGGACGAGGGCGAGGGCGGTGAGGACGGAGCGGAGCTTCATGGGGTTGCCTCCTGCTGGTGACCGTGGCGGTGGGGACGGTTGTGCAGGTGGTGCTCTGGTGCTCTGGTGCGCTGCGCGCAGGGAGATGGTGCCGCAGTTCTACGCGCGTCCGCCAGAGGGCGTCGGCACCCTGGCGGCACCTTTCGGGTGAACATCTTCCAGAGATGTTGAAAGTTGAACGGAATGCGTCTACAGTCGTTCTCGTTGAAGGTTCAACAAGAACCGCTCAACACACATCCCGATCAAGGAGCTGTCAGACATGGGTTTCTTCAACCGCAAGAGCAACGAGTCCGCCGTCGCCGTCGCCACCCTCCCGGTGGACCCGGCCCTGACCGCCCTGACCGGCGACTACACCATCGACCCGGCCCACAGCAGCATCGGCTTCACCGTCCGTCACGCCATGGTCACCAACGTCCGCGGCACCTTCGCCGAGCACGAGGGCGCCCTGACGCTGGACGGCACGAACCCGGACGCCTCCACCGCCTCGATCGACGTCAGGATCGCCTCGATCGACACGGGCATCGCGGACCGCGACGGCCACCTGCGCAGCGGCGACTTCTTCGACGCCGAGCAGTTCCCGCTCATGACGTTCCGCTCCCTGCACGCCCAGCAGCTGGGCGGCGACAAGTACCGGATCACCGGCGACCTGACCATCAAGGACGTCACGAAGCCGCTCGCGATCGACCTGGAGTTCAACGGCTCCGCGACCGACGTCTACGGCAACGAGCGCGTCGGCTTCGAGGGCTCCGCCGAGATCCTGCGCTCCGACTGGGGTCTGACCTGGAACGCGGCCCTGGAGACCGGCGGCGTCATGGTCAGCGACAAGGTCAAGCTGAACTTCGACATCTCGGCGATCAAGAACGCCGCCTGATCCTGAGATCCAGGCCCGGTCCTGGGCCCGATCCCGGCCCCAGCCCGGCCCCGACGTCACACGAGCGCGCCCGCCCTCCGCAGCAGCGGAAGGCGGGCGCTCGGCGTTGCGCGCTCGGTGGACCGGCCCCTGTCCGTACCCCCTCACGCCGCGCCGGAGGTCTCGTTCCGGCGCGCGGCCGCCGCGACCACCGCCGGGATCAGGCGGTCGTTCTCGACGGCGCCGGGGCCTGCGGCGAAGGCGAAGCGGCGGCGGGCATAGCTGTAGGCGAGGCCGGTGGCCGGGTCGGCGAAGGCCTGGGAGCCGGGCGCGCCGCTGTGGCCGACGGCGAGATGGCTGAGCGCCGGGTGGCGGGTGGCCAGCGGGACGAAGCCGAGGCCGAAGGCGTTCGTGGCGCCGGTCACCAGGTCCTGGCCCGAGGAGTGGACCCGGGCGACCTCCGCCAGGGTGTCCGGCTTCAGGAGCGGGGCGCGGCCGTCGAGCTCGCCGGCGATCGCCGCGTACATCCGGGAGAGGCCGCGCGCGGAGCCGACGCCGCCGCCCGAGATCGGCGCTCGGGCCCGCACCGTACGGGAGTTGGCGTACCCGACGATGTCGAACGGGGGGTCCGCGTGGAAGTTGAACGCGATGGCCATGAGGCTGTCCGGGGCGATCGGGTCCTCCGCGAGGAGGGCCTGCTCGGCGGGCGTCGGCCGCATCGGCAGGGCCGTACGGAAGCGGGGCTCCAGCTCCTCGGGCAGACCCAGGTAGTAGTCGAGCGCGTACGGGGCTCGGACCCGCTCCTCGAACAGCTCCTGGATCGTCCGGCCGGTGGCCCGCAGGACGACCTCGCCGACGAGGGCGCCGATCACGAGGGCGTGGTAGCCGTGGGCGGTGCCGGGCTCCCAGAAGGGGCGCTGGCCGGCGAGCCGTGCGGCGACGGCCCGGTCGTCGGCGAGTTCGTCGGGGCTGAGGCCGCCGTCGGCGCCGATCACGCCGGACCGGTGGGCGAGCAGGTGCCGCAGAGTCAGCCTCTCCTTGCCCTCGGCGGCGAACTCGGGCCACCAGGAGGCGACCTCGCGGTCGAGATCGAGCACGCCGTCCTGCACGAGCAGGGCGGTGACCAGGGCCATCGCGCCCTTGGACGAGGAGTAGAGGCCGAGGAGCGAGTCCCCGTCGACCCCGTCGCCGCCCCAGAGGTCCACGACGAGCCGGCCGTGGTGGTGGACGGCGAGCTGGGCTCCGCCGTCGCGCGCCTCGTTCGCCACGACGGTGGCGAACTCCTCCCGTACGGACTCGAATCCGGGCTCCACCGTGCCGTGGACCTGTGCCTGGACGTGACCGTCGCTCATCGCGCTGCTCCCCCTGAACTCGCCGACCCGTTCGGTGTCTGCAACGGCCGGGGGAGCGATTCCCTTCCCGTACCCCTCGCCGGACCCTCCCCGGACCGCGCCACGCGGTCCCGCCGCGCCCGGCGGCGTCGGCCGACGGCGGTCCGACCTCGCCGAAGAGCGACCGAACCGGCTGGTCAACGGCGTTGTCAGTGGCGGCGTCTAGCGTCGGCGGCATGGAATTCCGTATCGACAGCGGCGTGTTGACCGATGCCGTGGCCTGGGCCGCGCGCGTCCTGCCGGCCCGCTCCCCCATGCCGGTCCTCGGCGGTCTGCTCCTGGAGGCGGCGGACGGCCGGCTGCGGGTCTCCGGCCTCGACCACGAGGCCTCGGCCCGGATCGAGGTCGAGGCCGACACGGGCGTCGGGGGCCGGGCCCTGGTTCTGGGCCGACGGCTGCTCGACATCTGCAAGGTTCTCCCCCGGGGCCTCACGGAGCTCGCCGTGGAGGGCGCCCGCCTCTCGGTCACCTCGGGCGACGCCCGCTTCGGCCTCTCGCTGCTGCCCCTGGACGACTATCCGGCCCCGCCCGCGCTGCCCGCGGTCCGCGGCCTGGTGGACGGGGACGCCTTCGCCGCGGCGGTCGGCCAGGTGGCCGTGGCGGCGGGGCGGGACGACTCGCTGCCGGTCCTCACCGGAATACGGCTCGCCCTGGACGGCGCGGTGATGACGCTCGCGGCCACCGACCGCTACCGCTACGCGGTCCGCACCCTGGAGTGGAAGCCGGAGGCGGACGGCGGCGAACCGGCCGACGTGGTGGTCCCCGCCCGGCGCCTCACCGAGATCGCCCGCTCCCTGGCGGGCACCGGCCCGGCCCGGCTCGCCCTGGACAGCGGCTCGATCGGCTTCGAGAGGGACGGCCTGCGCACCATCACCCGCCTCCTGGACGGCCGTCTCCCCCGCCACGACAAGCTCTTCGCCCTCGGCGACCACGCCTTGGCGGCCGCGGACCGGGCCCCGCTGACCGAGGCGGTGAAGCGGGTCGCGGTCGTCGCCGAGGGCGACAGCCCGGTCCAGCTGACCTTCACCCCCACGTCGATCCATCTCCAGGCGGGCTACGAGGACGACGTGGCCTCCCAGCGCCTCCCGGCCACCCTCACCGGCCAGGACACCCTCACGGTCGCCTTCAACCCCGGCTACCTCCTGGACGCCCTGACCGCCCTGGACACCCCGGAGGTCCACTTCCACCTCCTGGGCCCGGGCCAGCGGGCCCTGCTCACCGACGGACCGCAGCCGACCCACCGCCACCTGCTGATGTCGGTGAAGCCGCTGGTCTGAGGCGCCGCCTAGAACCCGCCCCCGCCGTCGAATCCGCCGCCCCCGCCGAAGTCGCCGCCTCCGAAGCCGCCGCCGCCGTCGCCGAAGTCGCCGGAGTCGAAGTCGGCGCCGGAGAAGTCGCCGCCCCCGAATTCGTTGCCGCCGTACTCGGCGGCGTAGGCCGGGGTGGAGAGCATGGAGCCGAGGACGGTGCCCATGAGGAGGCCGGGGAGGAGGCCGCCGCCGAAGTAGCCGCCGGCCCAGGGGCCGTAGGCCGGGCCCGCCTCCCAGTACGGGCGGCGGACGCCGTCCGCGTCGACCGTGCGGGCCATCGGGTCCAGGCCGTCGTCGAGGCGGGACGCGTCGGCGGCGCAGACCGGGACCTGGCGGGCGGTGCCGCCGGCCGGGGTCCACGTGCGGTCCTCGGTGGAGGGGCCGTGGCGCGGGTCGAAGAAGCAGGGCGCGCGGCGCTCGGGGAGCGGCCGGGACTCGCGGCGGGCGGCCAGGACGGCGAGCGAGTAGCGGCCGTCCTGCAGGGCCTCGGTGACCGCGCGGACGTCATGGGGCCGGGCGGCGGAGGCCATCAGCGACTTCGCCTTGTCGTACGAGTCGAGGGAGCGTTCGTAGTCGCCGCGCATGGCGTCGTCGGCGCCCGCCTCGGCGGGGTGGAAGTCGAGGCGTTCGAGTTCCTCGCCGAAGGCGGTGATGTCCTCGTCGACGACGACCCGGAGCTTGTCGAGCGCGGCGCGCTCCTCGGCCTCCTTGCGGAGCCGCTTGCGGCGGACGACCGCGTAGGCCCCCGCGCCTCCGGCGACGACCACGGCGCCGAGGGTCACGAGGCCGGCGACGGGGACGCCGTCGTCGGTGCCGACGGAACCCCAGCTCGCGGGGGCGGAGCCGCGCAGGGTGGGCAGGGCCTGGTCGACGAAGTTGTCGAGCTCGGTGGCCGCGTCGACGCCCGGCTGGCGTACGGAGGTCACGAGGTTCCGTACGGCCTGTTGGGACATGACGGTGCGGTCGGCGCCCGCGTCGAAGCCGTCACCGAGGCGGACCGCGTACAGGCCGGTGATACCGGTCTGGGTCCGCAGGTTCACGAGGAGGTCCTTGGGCGGGAACTGCGCGTTCGCGGGCAGGACCGCCACGAACAGCGGCTTGTCCGCGTCCTTGATCTTCTGGGCGAGGGCGTCCGCCTCGGACTTCGAGAGCTGGTCGGCGGCGCCCGGGTCGACGTACACCGGGCCCTGTTTCAGGGCGGCGGCCGCGTCGGGTATCCCCGTGGCCCTGGCGCCCGCGGAGGGAGCCAGGACCAGGAGCAGCAGCAGTATCAGCCCGCCGAGGGCCGACAGGAGGGAGAGCGGCCTGGTCCTCATGGTTCGACGCTACCCGAAGCTCGACAAACAAGACATAGAGGACCGGCCGGGGTGGCTGGGGGCTACTCGGCGGGGTCGATGCCGGCCCGCAGCACTCCGTACGTGAAGGCGTCCTCCAGGGCCTGCCAGGACGCGGCGATGACGTTCTCGCCGACGCCGACCGTCGACCACTCGCCGTTGCCGTCGCTGGTGGTGATCAGGACGCGCGTCGTGGACTCGGTGCCGTGGCGGCCCTCCAGGATGCGGACCTTGTAGTCGACCAGCTCGAACTTGGCGAGCTGCGGGTAGATCCGCTCCAGGGCGAGGCGCATCGCGCGGTCGAGGGCGTTGACGGGGCCGTTGCCCTCGGCGGTGGCGACGATCCGCTCGCCCTTGGCCCAGAGCTTCACGGTGGCCTCGTTGGCGTGGGTGCCGTCGGGGCGGTCCTCGACGATCGCGCGCCAGGACTCCGTACGGAAGTAACGGCGGGCCCGGCCCTCGGCCTCCTCCCGGAGGAGCAGCTCGAAGGAGGCGTCGGCGGCCTCGTACGTGTAGCCCTGGAGCTCGCGCTCCTTGACCCGCTCGACGACCCGGGCCACGAGCGCGCGGTCGTCGCCCAGGTCGACGCCGAGCTCCTTGCCCTTGAGCTCGATGGAGGCCCGGCCGGCCATGTCGGAGACCAGCATCCGCATGGTGTTGCCGACCAGCTCGGGGTCGATGTGCTGGTAGAGGTCGGGGTCGACCTTGATCGCGGAGGCGTGGAGACCGGCCTTGTGCGCGAAGGCGGAGACACCGACGTACGGCTGGTGGGTGGAGGGGGTGAGGTTGACGACCTCGGCGATGGCGTGGGAGATCCGGGTCATCTCGGCGAGGGCTCCGTCGGGCAGCACCTTCTTGCCGTACTTGAGCTCCAGGGCCGCGACGACGGGGAAGAGGTTGGCGTTGCCGACCCGCTCGCCGTAGCCGTTGGCGGTGCACTGGACGTGGGTGGCGCCGGCGTCGACCGCGGCCAGCGTGTTGGCGACGGCGCAGCCGGTGTCGTCCTGGGCGTGGATGCCGAGGCGGGCGCCGGTGTCGGCGAGGACGGTGGCGACGACGGCCTGGATCTGGGCGGGGAGCATGCCGCCGTTGGTGTCGCAGAGGATGACCACATCGGCACCGGCCTCGTACGCGGCGCGGACGACGGCCTTGGCGTAGTCGGGGTTGGCCTTGTAGCCGTCGAAGAAGTGCTCGCAGTCCACGAAGACGCGGCGACCCTGGGAGACCAGGTGGGAGACGGTGTCGCGGACCATCTCCAGGTTCTCGTCGAGGGTGGTGCGCAGGGCGAGCTCGACGTGCCGGTCGTGCGACTTGGCGACGAGTGTGACGACCGGGGCGCCGGAGTCCAGGAGGGCCTTGACCTGCGGGTCGGCGGCGGCGTCGCCGCCCGGTCTGCGGGTGGCTCCGAAGGCGACGAGCTGCGCGTTCTTGAAGGCGATCTCCTGGCGGGCGCGGGCGAAGAACTCCGTGTCGCGCGGGTTGGCCCCGGGCCAGCCGCCCTCGATGAAGCCCACGCCGAACTCGTCGAGGTGCCGGGCGATGGTCAGCTTGTCCGCGACGGTGAGGTTGATGCCTTCACGCTGCGCCCCGTCGCGCAGCGTCGTGTCGAAGACATGGAAGCTGTCGTCGAGGCGCTGGCTCTCGGCGTTCTCCGTGGTCATGACTGTGATGGCTCCTGTCGGATGTGGCTCCGGAAGGTCTGGATCCACTTGCCCCCATTCTCACGCGACGTCCGTTTCCGGCGTGGGTGGGGCCGGAAAACGAAAAAACCCCTCGCGGGTGCGAGAGGTCTGCGCGCGGGTCTGAGGCACGGTGTCCACTGCCGCGGGGGTCGTGCCGCGAATCAGTGGCCACTGCGGACCGGCGCGCTGCTGCCGATAATCATCGTGGTAGCAAGCACGCCGGAAGTCTGGCACAGGTGACGGCCCGGCGGGACGGGGGTCTCACGATACGGGCAGTCGTCCGGGAGACCCTCCGCCCTCGCGTTCACGACACCGGCAGCCGCTCCGGAGACCCTCCCGCCTGCCCGCGCTTCTGGCCGGGCACCGCGCCGCCGTCCGTCCCGACCCGGCCCAGGTCGATGTCCCTGGTCTCCCGCATCGTGAGGTAGACGGCCAGGGAGACGGCCGCGCAGCCCGCCACGTACCAGTAGAAGCCCGACTCGACGCCCGCGTCCTTGAACCAGAGGGCCACGTACTCGGCGGTGCCTCCGAAGAGCGCGTTGGCGATGGCGTACGGCAGGGCGACGCCGAGCGCGCGGATGCCGGTGGGGAAGAGCTCGGCCTTCACGCAGGCGTTGATGGAGGTGTAGCCGGTGATGACGACGAGCGCGAGCAGGGAGAGCCCGAGGGCGGGCCAGAAGGAGCCCGCGTGCTTCAGCATCGTCAGGATCGGGACGGTGAGGAGCGTGGAGCCCACCGCGAAGGTGATGAGCAGCGGGCGGCGGCCGATGCGGTCGGAGAGGCGGCCGGCCAGCGGCTGGAGGCAGGCGAAGACGATGAGGGCGCAGAAGGAGACCAGGGTCGCGGTCTGCTTGGGGAGGCCGGCGGAGTTGGAGAGGTACTTGGTGAGGTAGGTGGTGTACGTGTAGTACGCCACGGTCCCGCCCATGGTGAGCGCGACGACGAGGAAGGCCTCGCGCCGGTGCGCCCACAGGGCCTTGAGGGTGCCTTTCTGCTCGCTCGCGACCCCGTCGTCGGCGGTGGTCTCGTACACCTCCGTCTCCAGCATCGTGCGGCGCAGGTAGAAGACGACGGCCGCGCCGAGGGCGCCGAGGACGAACGGGATGCGCCAGCCCCAGCTGTGCAGGGCCTCGCCGGACAGGGTGTGCTGGAGGACCAGCAGCAGGCCGAGGCCGAGGATCTGGCCCGCGGTCATCGACACGTACTGGAAGCTGGAGGCGAAGCCGCGGTGCTCGGGGGCCGAGGCCTCGGTGAGGTAGGTGGCGCTGGCGGCGTACTCGCCGCCGACGGAGAGCCCCTGGAGGAGGCGGGCGACCAGGAGGACGGCGGCGCCGCCGTATCCGGCGACGGAGTAGGTGGGCGCGACCGCGATGAGGAGCGCGGAGGCGGACATCAGGGTGACGGTGAGGGTGAGGGCCGCCTTGCGGCCCTTGCGGTCGCCGACCCGGCCGAGGAGCCAGCCGCCGACGGGCCGCATGAAGAAGCCGACGGCGAAGATGCCGGCGGTGTTCATGAGTTTGGCGGTGTCGTTGCCCTCGGGGAAGAAGGCCCCCGCGAAGTAGGTGGCGAAGCTCGCGTACACGAACCAGTCGAACCACTCGACCATGTTGCCGGCGGAGCCGACCCAGATCTTCTTCCAGTGCTCTCGTCCCATGGACCGGAACCGTGCCGGAGGTGACGCCGGGCAACAAGGGTGTAGCGGGCAACGATCCCGTGTACTTACGTGCGTTACGGTCGCGACACGGGACCGGAACCGGGACCGGCCCACGCGGTCACGGTCGCGCCAGCAGGTCCTGCTCGATGAACTCGCGTACGTGTGCGAGGACCTGCTCACGGCCGGTGCCCGGTACGCCCACGGCGACATGGACGCTGAAGCCGTCCAGGAGCGCCCTCGTACGGGTGGCGAAACGGTCCGGGTCGACGGCCCGGAACTCCCCGCGCGAGACGCCCTCGGCCAGGATCGCGACCAGGTCCCGGTGCCAGGCCCCCTCGATGGCGGCCTGGCGGATCCGGGCGTCGGCGTCGGCGTTCTGGGACCGGTTCCAGACCTCCAGCCACAGGATCCAGTGCGGATCGCGCGGCCCGTCGGGCACGTACACGTCGACGTACCCGTCGAGGCGCTCGCGCGCGGTCCCCGGCCGGGAGAGCAGTGCGCTCCGCTCGGCGCCGAGGCGCCCCTCGCTCCACTCGAGGGTCTGGAGCAGCAGCTCGTCCTTGGTGCGGAAGTAATAGAGCAGGTGCCCACTGCTCATCCCGACCTGCCGCCCGAGCCCGGCCATGGTCAGCCCGTCGAGCCCACGCTCGGCGATGGTCCCCATGGCGGCGGCGAGCAGCTCCTCACGGGGAGGAGCGGCCTGGTTGCGCCGGCGGGGCGGGGCGGCCGGGGCCGCGGGGCCGGAGGGGTGTGAGGGGTCGGAGGGGTCCATACGGGTCACTCGTACGTTCTACCTCATCCCCTCCCCGCCTCAGACCCTCGGCTGCTGCTGGGTGATGCAGTGGATGCCGCCCCCGCCTGCGAAGATCGTGCGGGCGTCGACCAGGACGACCTCGCGTTCCGGGAAGAGGCGGCGGAAGATCTCGGCCGCGAGTTCGTCGTGGGGGTCGTCGAAGGCACAGAGGACCACGCCGTCGTTGCACAGGTAGTGGTTGATGTACGAGTAGTCGACCCAGTCGCCCTCCTCGTCCTTGAGAACGGTCGGGGCCGGGATCTCGACGACCTCCAGGGGGCGGCCCTGGGCGTCGGTCCGGCCCCGCAGGATGCTCACGTACATCCGGGAGCGCTCGTAGTCGGGGTGGGCCGGGTCCTGCTGGCTGTGGACGAGGACCGTGCCGGGGCGGGCGAAGGCGGCGACGATGTCGACGTGGCCCTGGGTGCCGTAGAGGCCGTAGTCGCCGCTGAGACCGTGGGGGAGCCAGATCGCCTTCGTCGTGCCGAGCTTGGCGTGGATCTCGGCCTCGACCTGCTCGCGGGTCCACCCGGGATTGCGGCCGGAGCCGAGCTGGACGGTGTCGGTCAGCAGGACCGTGCCCTCGCCGTCGACGTGGATCGCACCGCCCTCGTTCACCAGGGGCGAGGAGAGGACGGGGACGCCCGCCGCGTCCGCGACGTGGCGGGCGATCTTCGAGTCGTGCCCCCAGCGGGCCCAGTCCTGGCCGCCCCAGCCGTTGAACACCCAGTCCACGGCGGCCAGTTCGGTGCCGTTGGTGACGAACGTCGGTCCGATGTCCCGCATCCAGGCGTCGTCGAGGTCCCGCTCGACCAGGTCGACGTCCTCACCCACGAGGGCACGGGCCGACTCGGCGTCGCCGGGTGCCACCACCATCGTGACCGGCTCGAAGCGGCGTACGGCACGGGCCACGGACGCCCAGGCCGTGCGGGCCTCGGCCAGCTCGTCGGCGTTGGTGAAGGTGGGGTTGGGGCTGGGCCAGGCCATCCAGGTGCGCTCGTGCGGCATCCACTCGGCGGGCATGCGGTAGGTCATGGTGAGAGGTCCTAGAGGAACTAGAGGAAGTAGAGGCGGTTGAGCGAGACGGAGTCGGCCGCCTCGGAGCGGATCGGCGCGCCGTCGAGCGAGACGAGGCCGGTCCGGCCGTCGACCTGGACGTCTCCGGTGCGGGAGTTGAGCCGCAGGTCGGCGGGGCCGATCCCGCGCGTGCCGCGCACCGGGACGCGGCGGCGCCGGGTCGGCATCCGGTCGGAACCGAGGTCGACGGCCGCCTGGGCGACGAACGCGACCGAGATGTCGGCGGGCGTGGCGCCGTGTCCGCCGAACAGCGGTCCGAGGACGAGCGGTTCACAGGTGTCGGTGGCGGCGTTCGGATCGCCCACGACCCCCCACGCGGGGAAGCCGTTCTTGATGACCATCTGCGGCTTGGCACCGAAGAACTGCGGCTTCCACAGCACGATGTCGGCCATCTTGCCGACCTCGATCGAGCCGATCTCGTGGGCGAGGCCGTGGGCGATCGCCGGGTTGACGGTGAGCTTGGCGATGTAGCGCAGCACGCGCGCGTTGTCGTCGTGCGCGCCGTCGCCCTCGATCGGTCCGAGCTCGGCCTTCATCTTCCCGGCCATGGCGAAGGTCCGGCGTACGGTCTCGCCGGCCCTTCCCATTCCCTGCGCGTCGGAGGAGGTGATCCCGATCGCGCCGAGGTCGTGCAGGACGTCCTCCGCGCCCATCGTCCCGGCCCTGATCCGGTCGCGCGCCATGGCGGCGTCGCCGGGGAGGTCGGTCTTCAGGTCGTGGACGGAGACGATCATCCCGTAGTGCTCGGCGACGGCGTCGCGGCCGAAGGGGAGCGTGGGGTTGGTGGAGGAGCCGATGACGTTCGGCACGCCCGCCATCTTCAGGACGTTGGGGACGTGCCCGCCGCCGCAGCCCTCGATGTGGAAGGCGTGGATGGTACGGCCGTCCAGGACCCGCAGGGTGTCCTCGACCGAGAGGCACTCGTTCAGGCCGTCGCTGTGCAGCGCGACCTGCACATCGTGCTCCTCGGCCACCCGCAGGGCGGTGTCGAGCGCACGGGTGTGGGCTCCCATGTCCTCGTGGACCTTGAACCCGGACGCCCCGCCCTCGGCCAGCGCCTCCACCAGCGGCGCCGGATCCGAGGACGAACCCCGGGCCAGGAAGCCGATGTTGACCGGCCAGGCGTCGAAGGCGCCGAACGCGTGCCGCAGCGCCCACGGCGAGTTCACGCCCACGCCCCACACCGGGCCGAACTCCTGCCCGATGACCGTGGTGACACCGCTCGCGAGCGAGGCCTCCATGATCCGGGGCGACAGCAGATGCACATGGGTGTCGACGGCTCCGGCGGTGGCGATCAGCCCCTCTCCGGAGACGATCGAGGTTCCGGTGCCGACGACCACGTCCACGCCGTCGAGGGTGTCGGGGTTGCCGGCGCGGCCGATCGCGTGGATCCGGCCCTCGCGGATGCCGATGGACACCTTGCGGATGCCCAGGACGGCGTCGATCACCAGCACGTTGCTGATCACGACGTCACAGGTCTCACGGACGGCCGCGGCCTTGAGGTGGAGGCCGTCGCGGGCGGTCTTGCCGAAGCCGGCCAGGAACTCGTCCCCCGGCCGCTGCGAGTCCGACTCGACCCGGACGACGAGCCCGGAGTCGCCCAGGACGACACGGTCGCCGGCGCGGGGGCCGTGCACGGATGCGTACTCGTACGGGTCCATCACTTGCCTTCCTCGTCGGACGGGGCGCCTTCGGACGGGGCTTCCCCGGGCGGTGCTTCTCCGGACGGGACGCCCAGGTAGCCGCAGGCCGCCGCGCGTCGCAGGGCCTCCTCCCGCGCGCCGGGCGCGTCGAGCGGGCCGTCGACCAGGCCCGCGAAGCCGATGGCGACACGAGCCCCGCCGATCGGCACGAGCCCGACCTCCGCCTCGCCGCCCGGGTCGAAGCGGAAGGAGGCGCCGGCCGGGATGGCCAGCCGCATGCCGTAGGCGGCGGCCCGGTCGAAGTCGAGGCGCGGGTTGACCTCGAAGAAGTGGAAGTGGGAGGTGACGCTCACGGGGACCGTCGCCGTGTTCCGTACGGGGAGGGTGAGCGCCGGCTCCGACTCCGGGTGCCCGGGGCCCGGCAGCAGCGCGCCCGGCGCGGCCTCGCCCAGACCGCCGCCGCCGATCGGGGCGGAGACGACCGCGAGCCGCGAGCCGTCGTCGAAGACGGCCTCGACGTGGACCTCGGTGACCACGTCGGCGACGCCGGGCAGGACGTCGTCGGGGCCGAGGACCGAGCGGGCGGCCTCGATCGCCTCGGCGAGTCGCTTGCCGTCGCGGGCCGCCTCGCAGACCGTGTCCGCGATGAGCGCGGTCGCCTCGGGGACATTGAGCCGCAGGCCGCGGGCCCGGCGGGCACGGGCGAGCTCGGCGGCGCCGAAGAGCAGCAGCCGGTCGCGTTCCGTGGGGGTCAGTCGCACGTCCGAAACACCTCCTGTTTGAGCGACACTCTAAATGTTGAGAGGCTTTCTTCCAAGCATTGACGCGAGGTGCAGGCACGGGTCACATTGAGCGTCGCTCTAAACATGTTCGCTGTAGCCCCGCCGCTCCCTTCCCCAGGAGGCCCCATGCCGATCGAACAGCGCGGAGTCGACACCGTGCCCGAGGCCGAACGCACCAGCGGCCCCCGGGACCTCGTCGCGATCCTGCTCGGGTCCAACCTCTGCCTGGGGGTGATCGTCTTCGGCTGGCTCCCGGTCTCCTTCGGGCTCGGGCTCTGGGCCTCGGTGACCTCCGTCGTCACCGGCACCCTCGTCGGTGTCGCCGTCACCGCCCCGCTGGCCCTGGTGTCGCTCCGTACCGCCACCAACCTCTCCACCTCCTCCGGCGCCTTCTTCGGCGTACGGGGCCGGCTGGTCGGCTCGGTCGTCGGACTGCTGCTCTCGCTGGGGTACACCGCGCTGACCCTCTGGATCGGCGGCGACGTCATGGTCGGGACGCTCGCCCGGCTGGTCGGCCTGCCGACCGGCGGTGCCACGCACGCCGTCGTCTACGCACTGCTCGCCGCCTGCACCGCGGTCGCCGCGGTATACGGCTACCGGCTGCTGCTCAAGCTGAGCAAGGCGCTCGCCGTCGTCATGACCGTGCTCCTGGCCCTCGGACTCCTCGCGTACGCCGGGGACTTCACGACGGCGGCGGTGCCGGACACCCCGTACCTGCTCGGCTCGTTCTGGCCGACCTGGCTTCTCTCGGCGGTGGCGGCGGGCCTCAGCGGACCGGTCGCCTTCATCACCCTGCTCGGCGACTACACCCGGTACGTCTCGCCCGAGCGGCACAGCTCCCGCTCCGTCTGGCGGGCCACCTGCCTCGGCCTGGTCGTCGGACTGCTGGTCCCCCAGCTCTTCGGCACGTTCACGGCGCTCGCCGCGCGCGGCGGCCTCGACTACGCGGGACCGCTGGTCGCCGCCTCGCCCGCCTGGTACCTGGTCCCGCTGCTCGTCGCGGCCACCGCCGGATCCGTCGGCAACGCCGGCCTGATGCTGTACTCGATGGGCCTCGACCTGGACGCGATCCTGCCCCGCGCCACCCGGGCCCGCGCCACGCTCGTGGTCGCGGCGGTGGCGACCGCCTTCGTCTTCCTCGGCCACTTCGCCTCGGACGCGCAGTCGGCGATGACCTCGTTCGTGCTGCTCCTCACGGCGATCGGCACGCCGTGGGCGGTGATCACCCTGATCGGCCATGTGCGCTGCGGAGGGTCGTACGACCCGGAGGCGCTCCAGGTCTACAACCGGCGCTCGCGCGGCGGGATCTACTGGTTCTCGGCGGGCTGGCACCCGCGCGCCACCGCCTCATGGGCGATCGGCGCCGCGGTCGGCCTCGCCGCCGTGTCGACGCCGATGTACGAGGGACCGCTGCTGGCCCTGACGGGCGGGATCGACTGCAGCTTCGTGCTGTCGGGGCTCGTGGGCGGCACGCTGTACGCGGTCCTGACGCCGAACAGGGCTTCCGGGACCGTCACGGCCCCGGAAGCCCTGGCACAGGCGGAGTAGGTACTAGCCCAGCTCGTGCATCCAGCCGTGGACGTCCTCGGCCTTGCCGGTCTGGACGGCGAGCAGCGCGTCGCGCAGCTTCATCGTGACCTCGCCGGGCTCGCCGCCCGACTGCTGCCACTCGCCCCGCTCGGACTTGACCGTGCCGACCGGGGTGATCACGGCGGCGGTGCCGCAGGCGAAGACCTCGGTCAGGGTGCCGTTCGCGCTGTCGGCCTGCCACTGGTCGATCGAGACGCGGCCCTCCTCCGGCTCCAGACCGAGGTCCGCCGCCAGCTTGAGCAGCGAGTCACGGGTGATGCCGGCGAGCAGCGAACCGGTGAGGGTGGGGGTGACGAGCTTGTTGCCGTACACGAAGTACAGGTTCATGCCGCCGAGTTCCTCGACCCACTTGTGCTCCACGGCGTCGAGGTAGGCGACCTGGTCGCAGCCCTTCGCGGCGGCCTCGGCCTGCGCGAGGAGCGAAGCCGCGTAGTTGCCGCCGGTCTTGGCGTCGCCGACGCCGCCGGGGACGGCGCGGACGCGGTTCTCCGAGAGCCAGATGGAGACGGGCTTCACGCCGCCGGGGAAGTACGGGCCGGCCGGGGAGGCGATGACGACGAAGAGGTACTCGTTGGCCGGGCGGACGCCCAGGCCGACCTCGGTCGCGATCATGAACGGGCGGAGGTAGAGCGAGGCCTCGCCACCGTGCTCCGGAACCCACGCCTTGTCCTGCTGGACGAGGACGTCACAGGCCTCGACGAAGGTCTCGACGGGCAGCTCAGGCATGGCGAGCCGGCGGGCGGAGGCCTGGAAGCGGCGGGCGTTGGCGTCGGGACGGAAGCTGGCGACCGAGCCGTCGGGACGGCGGTAGGCCTTCAGGCCCTCGAAGATCTCCTGCGCGTAGTGCAGGACGTTGGTCGCCGGGTCCAGGGCGAGCGGGCCGTACGGCACGAGCTGGGCGTCGTGCCAGCCGCGGCCCTCGGTCCACCGGATGGTGACCATGTGGTCGGTGAAGTGGCGGCCGAATCCCGGGTTGGTCAGGATCGCCTCGCGCTCCGCGGCGGACAGCGGGCTGGAGGAGGGCTTGAGCTCGATCGTGGGCGTCGTCATGAGTGCGTGTCCTTCACCGGTTGTGTGGGGAGGACCGCGCACGCACGCCACTGCCGGAGACTGCTCGTCCCCGGCGAGGTGGACGTCCGAGCATGCCCGCATGGCACGGCCCCACGTCCGATTATCGCTCGCGGGGACCGGTGCGGGAAACGGGTGTACGCGGTCCTGGGTTCAAGGGGGGCACCCGGGGCCGCGCAAGGGTCAGCCGCCGGGCGCTGTGGCGACCCGGCGGCTGCTGTGGGATGTCAGTCCGGCCGGGTCAGCTGGCTACTCGCGCGGCGAGCGCGTCGCCGATCTCGTCCGTCGTACGGACGCTGTCGCCGCGCTCGGTGAGGTCGGCCGCGACGGCCTCCTCGACCCGGGCGGCCTCGGTCTCGTAACCGAGGTGGCGCAGCAGGAGCGCGACGGAGAGGACGGTGGCCGTGGGGTCGGCCTTGCCCTGACCCGCGATGTCCGGCGCGGAGCCGTGGACCGGCTCGAACATGGACGGGAACTCGCCGCTCGGGTTGATGTTGCCCGAGGCGGCGACGCCGATGCCGCCGGAGACGGCCGCGGCGAGGTCGGTGATGATGTCGCCGAAGAGGTTGTCGGTGACGATCACGTCGAAGCGCGCCGGGTCGGTGACGAGGAAGATCGTCGCGGCGTCGACGTGCAGGTAGTCGGTGGTGACCTCGGGGAACTCGGCCGCGACCTTGGTGAAGATGTCCGTCCACAGGTGACCGGCGAAGGTCAGCACGTTGTTCTTGTGGACCAGCGTGAGCTTCTTGCGCGGGCGGGCCTGGGCGCGGGCGAAGGCGTCACGGACGACCCGCTCGACACCGAAGGCGGTGTTGACCGAGACCTCGGTGGCGACCTCGTGCGGGGTGCCCTTGCGGATGGTCCCGCCGTTGCCGGTGTACGGGCCCTCGGTGCCCTCGCGGACCACGACGAAGTCGATCTCGGGCTGCCCGGCGAGCGGGGTGGCGACGCCGGGGAGCAGCTTCGAGGGACGCAGGTTCACGTGGTGGTCGAAGGCGAAGCGGAGCTTCAGGAGAAAGCCGCGCTCCAGGACGCCGGAAGGCACCGACGGGTCGCCGATGGCGCCGAGCAGGATGGCGTCGTGCTTCTTGAGGGAGGCGAGGTCGGCGTCGGTGAGGGTCTCACCGGTGGCGTGGTAGCGCTTGGCGCCGAAGTCGTACTCCTCGGTCTCCAGCTTCACGTCCTGGGGAAGGACGGCCGCGAGGATCTTGAGGCCCTGGGCCACGACCTCCTGGCCGATGCCGTCGCCGGGAATGACTGCGAGATTGATGCTGTGAGACATGTCGGCACCCTACTCTTCGTCCCATCGTCTGACACGTCACGTCCATCATGTGGACGAAGCGCCATCCGGGTGAAGGTGTGTCAGTGGCCGGTGGAGCCGCCGTTGTCACGGCGGTCGAGGGCGCGCTGGAGGGCGGCGGCGGCGTTCTGGCGGGCCTCGTCGCTGGGACGGTTGGCCGAGTGGCGGACGCGGCGGGCGGTCTGAGTTGCCATGAGGGATCGACTCCTTGAGATCAGTGGTGATCCGAAGTGCGGAGATCAGTGGTGATCGAAGGTGCCGGCAGGGGCGGGGAGCGCCGCCGCAGGGGTTGCCTGCACAGGGGCGTCGCGCTCTCGACCGCCATTCGCTGATGAAGCGAGACGTTCGGCTTCTACAAAGCTAGGGCAGGTCCTCTCATCTGTCTCCACAATTACTCGGACTTCCTACTATCTGAGACGGCGCGGGACAGCGCGTCAGCCCGCGATGGCCCGCAGCTCACGGATCAGGGCCCGTACGGCGAGGGAGGAGGCCAGTTCGGGGGTGGTGACATAGCCGACGGAGCGGGTCGGGCGCTCCGGGCCGAGATCGGTGATCTCGACCGAGTGCGGCGCTCCGACCAGGGAGAGCTCCGGCATGACCGCCATCCCGAAACCGGTGCTCACCATCGAGAGCACCGCTCCGTCGTCCTCGGCCTGGACGGTCGCCGGCGGCAGCCACTCCTGCCCCGCCCACCAGTCGCGCGTGTACGAGGTGCAGTTCTCCGTCCAGTCGATCAGCGGGAGCGACCGGGGCGCCGGATGCCCCGCCGGGTGCACCAGCGCGTACCCCTCCTCCACCAGGACGCCGCCGACCAGCTCCGGCGGGACCGGCGAGGTCGTGCCGAGCGTCGCGATCCCGAGGTCGGCCCGCCCGTCGAGCACCTCACCGGCCGTGCCACGCCCCACCTCCCGGACGATCCGCACCTCGGGCACGATCCCCGGATGCCGCTCCGTCAGGCGCCCCAGGGCGCGCGGCAGCAGATGCAGCGCCGCGCTACGGAAGGCAGCGATCCGCAACGGCCCGGCGAGGGCCCCCGCCCCGGCCCCCACGCCCGCGGCCGACGCCGCGCCGCGCACCTCGGATCCCATCACCTCCAGGAGCCGCAGGACCCGCCGCGCGTACGCGAGGGCCCGCTCCCCGGCCGGTGTCGGCGTGGCGCCGGACCGCCCCCGCTCGAAGAGGACCGCGCCCAGCCTGCGTTCACTGCCCCGCACCGAGTGGGAGACGGCGGACTGGGTCATGCCGAGCGCGACGGCGGCGGCCGAGAAGCCGCCCTCGCCCGCGACGGCGACGAGAACACGGAGTTCACGGGGCGCGAGATCGGTCATGAGGGCTCCCACCTGTGTCTATGAGCGACTTTCATGGATGAGCCGCGGCCATCGACGCTACCCCCTGCCCGGCCGCAGGATTCCTTCCTACGGTCTGCGGCATGACGAACGACACCATGATCACCGTCCGGCAGACCGCCCGTCCGACCGGTTTCCCCACCCCCGACCTGTTCGCCTTCGTCGAGTCCCCGGTGCCGGCTCCGGCGCCCGGCACCGCGCTCGTCGAGAACCTCCAGTGGTCGGTCGACCCGTACCACCGCGAGGCGATGGACTCGGACGAGATCTGGGCCCTGAACTCCCCCATGGAGGGCCGCACCCTGGGCCGGGTCCTCGACTCCCGCGACCCCCTGCTGCGGCCGGGCGACCTGGTCCTGCACCGGCGGGGCTGGCGGACCCACGCCCTGGTGTCCGCTGCCGAGGCGCGCAGGGTCCCGGACCTCGGCCCCGGCGTCCCGCTCGCCGCGCACCTGAGCCTGCTCGGCGGTACGGGCCTGTCGGCCTTCGTGGGCCTGACCCGGATCGCGCGGCTCCAGCCGGGCGAGGACCTGTTCGTCTCGGCGGCGGCGGGCGGGGTGGGCACGGCCGCGGGCCGGCTGGCCCGGCTGCTCGGCGCGGGACGGCTGGTGGGCAGCGCGGGTTCGGCGCGGAAGGTGGCGTACCTGACGGAGGAGATCGGCTTCGACGCGGCCTTCGACTACCACGAGGGCCCGGTCCCGGAGCTGCTCGCGAAGGCGGCTCCGGAGGGACTCGACGCGGTGCTCGACGGGGTGGGCGGCGACCACCTGGAGGCGGCGATCGGCGCGCTGCGCCCGTTCGGGCGGATCGCCTGGGTCGGCGCGGTGGGCCAGTACCACTCGCTCTCCGCTCCCCCGCCGGCCCCGCGCAACCTCTTCGACGTGGTCGGCAAGAGCATCCGGCTCGAGGGCTTCCTGGTCCGCGACCACGCGGACGCCCTCGACGAGCTGTACGACCTGACCGTCCCGCGGCTGCGCGAGGGGTCGCTGCCCCTGGACGTGACGGTGGTGAAGGGCTTCGAGCACATCGTGAGCGCGTTCCTCGGGATGCTGCGCGGCGAGAACCTGGGGAAGATGCTGGTCGCGCGATGAGCTCGGCCCACCTATCTAGTTTGCATTCCTATCTAGCTGGTGCTGCAATGCACCCATGGCCGCAGACCGCAGATCCAGCTGGCTCAAGGGAGTCCTCGACCTGCTCGTCCTCTCCCGCCTGACCGACGGCGAGAGCTACGGGTACGAGATCGCCAAGGCGCTCGCCGAGGCGGGACTCGGCGAGATCAAGGGCGGGACGCTCTATCCCGTACTGAACCGCCTGGAGGAAGCGGGTCTGGTGGAGGCCGAGTTCCGCGCCGCCGAACGCGGTCCGGGACGCCGCTACTACCGGCTCACCGAGCGGGGGCGCGAGCACCTCGCCACCGAGAGCCGCGACTGGCTGCGCTTCCACCGCGCCGTCGAGACCACGCTCCACCCAGGGGGAACCACCGCATGACCACGGAATCCGACCGCTACTTCACCGAGCTCACCGACGCGCTGCGCGCCACGGGCGTCCCGGAGGAGCAGATCGCCGCCACCGTCGAGGACCTGCGCGGACACCTCGCCGGGACGGGGACGCGTCCGGAGGAGGAGTTCGGGCCGGCCGCCGCCTTCGCCGCCCAGCTCGGCGGGCTCGCGCCGCTGCCGGGCGAACCCGACGGGAAGGCGGAGAGCTGGACCTGGACGGCGGACCTCTTCAACGACCGCCGGATGCTCGCCGTCCACGGCGACCAGGGCTGGGAGGTGGAGTCCCTGGACTCCCTCGGCCGGTTCGTCTGCCGCCGCTCCGCGACCGCGACACTGCGCTGGGAGTACCGCCGCGAGATCATCGGCGCCCGGCGCCGCGCCAAGGTCCTGGCCGAGCTGGAGCCCGAGGGCTGGGAGCTGTGCGGCGAGTGGCTGGTGTACGGCTACTTCAAGCGGCCGCGCGCCGCGACGGCGGGCCCGGCGGGCGCCCTGGAGGCCCGGCCCGCCACCCCGCACCGCTGGCTGTTCCTGAGCCGCCGCGGCAAGGTGGCGCTCGCGGTGTGGACCGTCCTGGTCGGCGGCGCGACGGCGGCGTGCTTCATCGGAACGCTCGGCATGGGCGGGCTCGCGATCACCATCGCCCTGGCCTCGATGTTCTCCGCCCTGTTCACCTCCCACCTGGAGACGACCAGGGGACGGGTGGAGCAGGACCGGTCGAAGTCCGCCTGACCCGCCCTCGCAACACCCTGACCCGCCCTCACAGCACGTCGCCGTCCCGCCAGTCGAAGACGAGCGCGGCGGCCGGATCGGGCAGCGCCCGGCCGGCCGCCGGCCGCAGGAAGACGTACCCCTCCTCCTCCGCGAGGTGGACGATCCCCTCGGGCCCCATGGCTTCGAGGCGGCCTTCCCAGACCCGCCAGCCGCGGGCCCGGTAGAGCGCGGCCCCCTCGTCCGATGCGCCGAGCGCCCCGAAGGCGTACGCCCCGTCGATGACCCGCTCCAGCTCGGCCATGACGGTCCCGCCGAGGCCCCGGCGCCTGAGGCCGGCCCGGACGGCGACGCCCTCGACGTACCCGACGCGGTGCGAACGCCCGCGATGACGAGCGCGCCGCAGGACGACGGCGCCGTGTGCGGCGATGCCGCCCTCGTCCTCGATCCAGGCATGGACGCCGCCGAGCGTGTGGTCCCAGTCGTCGTCGGAGAAGTCGCCGTCGAAGGCGGCGTCGAGCAACGCGCGGACGGAGTGGAGCCGGCCGGCCCCGAGTTCATGGGTGGGCGCGATCCTCACGGTCATGCGCCCAGACTCCCACACCCCTTCCATCCATAACCCTTGAGATTCCATTGACAGGTTAGGCGGCGCCTGCTTGAGTCATCACATAACCACTGACACGCATCTGAGGGGTTAGATATGACGCGCACTGTGCTGCCGACCCACCACCGCACCGTCAAGGTCCGCGACCACGAGATCGCCTACCGCGAGGCGGGCCCGGCCGACGCCCCCGTGCTCCTGCTGCTGCACGGCTTCCCCACCAGCTCGCGCATGTTCCGCGACCTGATCCCGCGGCTCGCCGACTCCTACCGCCTGATCGCCCCCGACCACCTGGGCTTCGGCCGCAGCGCGGCTCCCGACGCCGCCGATTTCGACTACACCTTCGCCGAACTGGCGGCGATCACCGCCGAGTTCACCGAGGCGCTGGGCCTGGACCGGTTCGCGCTCTACATCCAGGACTACGGCTCCCCCATCGGCCTGCGCCTCGCCCTCGCCCACCCGGAGCGGATCACCGCGATCATCAGCCAGAACGGCAACGCGTACGAGGAGGGCCTCGGCGCCGAGGCCTGGGCGCCGGTCCTCGCCCTGATCCAGGAGCGCACCCCCGAGACCGAGGAGCCGGTGCGCGCCATTCGCTCGCCGGACGGCATCCGCTGGCAGTACGAGACGGGCGTACCGGCCGAGTACCTCGATCTCCTCGACCCCGACGCCTGGCACCACGACGCCGCCCTGATGGCCCGCGAGGGGCAGGACGAGATCCAGCTCGGCCTGATCGCCGACTACGGCTCCAACTTCGCCCTCTACCCGGCCTTCCAGGAGTACTTCCGCACCAGCCGGGTGCCGCTCCTCGCCGTCTGGGGCGAAGGCGACCAGGTCTTCGTCCCGGCGGGCGCCGAAGCGTTCCGCCGCGACCTCCCGGACGCCGAGATCCACCTGCTGCCCACGGGCCACTTCGCCCTGGAGACTCACGCGCCGGCGATCGCCGCCCTGATCGACGGCTTCCTCGCGCGGCGCGTCCTCGTCAGGCCGTAGCCTTCTCCAGGTCGCGGGCCATGCGCTCCACCCAGTCGGTCAAGCCCTCTCGATGGCGGCCGTCGGCCTCGAGCAGGGTCGCGACCTGCGCGTCCGTGAGCCGGTCGGGTCCCGGCCCGGTCAGCAGCCGGTGCAGCTCCTTCATCAGGGACATCATCCGCAGCGCGTCGAGGTGCTCGATCGCGTCGACCCCGTGCCCGGGGCCGAGTGTCGTCGAACCTGGCATGTCGTGCCTCCTCACCGATCCCCCTCCCAGCAGCGTAAGCCCCCCGCATGAGAACCGCCCCCGTCCTCAGTTGGGGGACCGAGGAGGGGGGCGGTGATCAGGGGCCGCTCACGCGGCGGGCCTCCGGTGGAGGCGGGTGGCGTCAGCCCATGTGGGGGTAGCCGTACTCGGTCGGCGGGACCAGCGTCTCCTTGATGGCGCGGGTCAGCGTCCAGCGCATCAGGTTCTGCGGGGCGCCGGCCTTGTCGTTCGTGCCCGAGGCACGGCCGCCGCCGAAGGGCTGCTGGCCGACGACGGCACCGGTCGACTTGTCGTTGATGTAGAAGTTGCCCGCGGCGAAGCGGAGCTTCTCCATCGTGTACGCGGCCGCCGCGCGGTCGCCGGAGATGACCGAGCCGGTGAGGGCGTAGTCCGAGACCGACTCCATCTGGGTCAGCATCGCGTCGTACCCGTCGGCAGCGCTGTCGTCGTACACGTGGATCGCGAGGATCGGGCCGAAGTACTCGGCCTTGAAGACCTCGTTCTCCGGGTCGGTGCAGGCGATGACGGTCGGGCGGACGAAGTAGCCCACCGAGTCGTCGTACGTGCCACCGGCGATGATCGTGCAGGTCGGGTCGGCCGCGGCACGGTCGATCGCGGCCTTGTTCTTGGCGAACGAGCGCTCGTCGATGACGGCACCGATGAAGTTCGACAGGTCGGTGACGTCACCCATGGTGATGCCGTCGACCTCGGCCGCGAACTCCTCCTTGAAACCGTCGTTCCAGATGGAGGCCGGAACGTAGGCGCGCGAGGACGCGGAGCACTTCTGGCCCTGGAACTCGAAGGAGCCACGGGTCAGCGCGGTCTTCAGGATGGCGCGGTCGGCGCTGGGGTGCGCGACGACGAAGTCCTTGCCGCCGGTCTCGCCGACGATCCGCGGGTACGAGCGGTACTTCTCGATGTTGGTGCCGACCGTCTTCCACAGGTGCTGGAAGGTCTTGGTCGAACCGGTGAAGTGGATACCGGCCAGGTCGGGGTGGTTCAGGGCCACCTCGGAGACGGCGATGCCGTCGCCGGTCACCAGGTTGATGACGCCCTTCGGCAGGCCGGCCTCCTCCAGGAGCTCCATGAGGAGCACGGCGGAGTGGGTCTGCGTCGGGGACGGCTTCCAGACCACCACGTTGCCCATGAGGGCGGGGGCGGTGGGCAGGTTGCCCGCGATGGCGGTGAAGTTGAACGGCGTGATCGCGTAGACGAAGCCCTCGAGCGGGCGGTGGTCCAGACGGTTCCACACACCCGGGGAGTTCGCCGGCGGCTGCTCGGCCAGGATCTGGCGGGCGTACGCCACGTTGAAGCGCCAGAAGTCGACGAGCTCGCACGGGGTGTCGATCTCGGCCTGCTGGGCGGTCTTCGACTGGCCGAGCATGGTGGACGCGGCCAGCGTCTCGCGCCACGGGCCGGCGAGCAGCTCGGCGGCGCGCAGGATGATCGCGGCACGGTCGTCGAAGGCCATCGCGCGCCAGGCGGGGGCCGCGGCCAGGGCCGCGTCGACGGCGTCCTGGGCGTCCTGCGTGGTGGCACCGCGGAAGGTGCCGATGACGGCCTTGTGGTTGTGCGGCTGGACGACCTTGAACTCCTCGCCGCCGCCGAGGCGCTTCACGCCGCCGATGGTCATCGGCAGCTCGCGCGGGTTCTCGGCCAGCTCCTTGAGCTTGATCTCGAGGCGGGCGCGCTCGGGGGAGCCGGGGGCGTAGCTGTGCACCGGCTCGTTGACCGGAGCGGGGACCTGGGTGACAGCGTCCATAAGTCTCGTGACTCCTTGTGAGAGGTGGGCTCAGCCCTTGGTGAGGATGGAGCGGACGAAGAAGAGGAGGTTGGCCGGCTTCTCCGCGAGGCGCCGCATGAAGTAGCCGTACCAGTCGGTGCCGTAGGCGGTGTACACGCGCATGCGGTGCCCCTCGGCGGCCAGACGGTGCTGCTCCTCGCTGCGGATGCCGTACAGCATCTGGAACTCGTACTCGTCCAGCTTGCGCCCCGCGCGGCGGGCGAGCTCCTGGCCGACGGCGATCAGCCGCGGGTCGTGGGAGCCGATCATCGGGTAGCCCTCGCCGTCCATCAGGATCTTCATGATCCGGACGTACGCCTTGTCGATCTCGGGCTTGTCCTGGATGGCGACGGAGGCGGGCTCCTTGTAGGCGCCCTTCACGATCCGGACGCGGGAGCCGTTCGCGGCGAGGCGACGGGCGTCGTCCTCGGTGCGGAAGAGGTAGGCCTGGATGACACAGCCGGTCTGCGGGTGGGTCTTCCGCAGCTCCTCGTGGATGGCGAACATCGAGTCGAGGGTGGTGTGGTCCTCGGCGTCCAGGGTGACCGTGGTGCCGATCTCGGCGGCGGCCTCGACGACCGGGCGGACGTTCGCGAGGGCCAGCTCGTGGCCGTTCTCCAGGGACTGGCCGAACATCGAGAGCTTGACGGACATCTCGGCGCGCTCGCCGAGGCCGAGCTCCTTGAGGCGCCCGATGAGCTCCAGGTAGGCGTCGCGGGCGGCGTGCGACTGCTCGACGGTGGTGATGTCCTCACCGACGACGTCGAGGGTGACCTCCAGGCCGCGGTCGCTCAGCTCCTGGACGATCGGGACGACGTCGTCGACCGACTCACCGGCGATGAAGCGGGCGACGACCTGCTTGGTCCCGGGGGCGGCCGACACGAAACGGCGCATCTTGTCGCTGCGCGACGCGGCGAGGATCACGGGACCCAGCACGGGGACCTCCAGAAGGACAGGGTGACGAAGGGTGCCGTACCCGATCTTTCGTAAGAATCCGGGAACAGCACGAAGAACCACCGTGAAACCTATGGATCGCTCCGATCGTCCGCCATCTACAGCTGTCACGCATCCGTGCGCGGCATCTCATACACATGTCTGAGAGGGTGCGAGAATGGCGCTGTGAAGGGCGATTACCAAGAACTGGTGGACGAGATCTCCGCGCTGCTCGGCGCACCGGCGACGCTGGAGAACCGTGATTTCGGTCTGATCGCCTTCGGCGCCCACGACAGCGACGACGACACCGCGATGGACCCCGTCCGGACGCGGTCGATCCTGACCCGGAAGTCGACTCCGGCGGTCCGTGCCTGGTTCGAGGGCTTCGGCATCACCCGGGCGACGGGCCCCGTCCGCATCCCGGCCGCCCCGGACGCCGGGGTGTTCCGGGACCGCATCTGTCTGCCCGTACGCCATCGGGGAGTCGTCCTCGGGTACGTCTGGCTGCTCGACGCCGAGCCCGGCCCCACGCCCGCCCAGCTCACGGCCGCGATGGAGGTCGCCACCCGGATCGGCGACCTCCTCGCCGACGAGGAGCGCGCGGACGCGGACCTCTCGCGCGAGTTCGCCGCCGCCCTGACCGCCGGGCGGGGCTGGCAGAGCGACATGGCCGTCGCGGCCCTCCGGGTGGCCCTCGGCCCCAGCGCGGACGGCCTGCACACCGTCGTCTGCGCGACCCCCTGGCAGGGCGAGGCGCCCTCGATCAGGTCGGTCCCCGCCGCGGCGGCGGTCGCCGTCCTGCCCGAGGGCGAGTCCGGCGAGTCCCTCGCCGTCCTCGTACGGCTGCGCACGCCCGAGGACCTCTCCCCCGCCCGCGCGGCCGCCGACCGGCTGCGCGCCGCCGCCCCGGCCGGCATCGCCACCCCCCGCCGGGGCCTCGCGGACCTCCCGGCGGCCTGGCGCGAGGCCAACACGGCGGCCCGCGCCGCCACCGCCCAGCCGACCCTCGGCCCGGTCGCGGAATGGGCCGGGATCGGCCCGTACCGCCTCCTCGCGGCCCTCTACCACCCCGAGGTCGACCCCGCCGTCGCCCCTCTCGTCGCCCCCGCCCACGCCGAACTGGCGCGCACCGCCGAGGTGTTCCTCGACAACGCGGGCCAGGCGGGCCGCACGGCCGCGGCCCTGGGCATCCACCGCCAGACCCTCTACTACCGGCTGTCCCGGGTCGAGCAGCTCACGGGCCTGGACCTGGACGACGGCGAGGACCGCCTGCTGCTCCACATGTCCCTGAAGTCGGCGCGCCTCTGAGGACGGACGCCCCTGTGGGGCCGCCCGGGCCCCGGGAGGCCCGGCGGCTCCGAACGGCCGCCCCTCCGGGCCGGTTTGGCCGGTTTATAGGATCTCCCCCATGACCACGGGGAACTGGGCGCCGCCGACGTACACCGAACGGCTGCTGTACAAGGCAGTGGCGCGCGACGATCGGGCGGCCGTCCTGGACGCGCTCGGACGGACACGTCTGTACGTACTGCAGGCGCGGGTGCACGCCGACGCGCCCGGTTACATCCCGCCCCTCCCCTCCCGGCGCGACAAGGCCGCCCGGCGCACCGTCGTCCCGGTGCTGACCGAGGGCATGCTGCCGGCGTGGCACCCCGACTGGGTGTTCAAGCAGACCACCCTCGCCAGGCTCGCCGCGGCCTGGCCGAACGACCGCTGGTGGCTCGCGGTCAACCCGGACACCCCGTGCGCGGCCGCGCTCCCCGCCCGGGCCGCCGACCGGCGGGCCTGGGAGGAGGCGGGCAACAGAGGCGGCGGCCCGGCGCGGCTCCGCCTGCTCACCCACGCCGGCGGGCCGCTGCACGGGCCGGTCGCGCACGCCCTCGCGCTCGGCGCGCACCTCGCCGTGCTCAACGGCCTCGTGTGGAACGCGCTCGGCGCCCAGTACGAGGACTACCCCACCGACGTCTCCCGGCTGCACCGGCCCTGGGCCGTCCGCCACCGGGCGGACTTCCGGGACAAGCTGCGGACCCTGGTCGCCACCCGGCTCGTCGGCCGGGTCCCCGAGTCCGTCCTGGGGATGCGGCACCGTCTCACCGCCCGCCTGGGCCACGCGCCGAGCGACGAACAGTGGGCCTCGATGGTCACCGTGAACTTCGAGCGGGACGACCCCTACGGCGAGGACCGGGCCGAGGCCGCGGAATTCCTGCGCCGGATCATCCATTACGAGGCGCGGTTCCACGCCGACGGTCTCCTCCCGCCGGGCGGGCGGGTCGACACCCTGGCCGCCTTCGACCACGGGCGCGCCGTGAACGTCGTACGCCTCGCGCTGGGCGCGCGGTACTGCGACCCGCAGGAGGCCGAGGAGTCCGTCCTGAGGGTCCTCGAACCCGCCCGGCAGGCGTACGGCTCCTGGGAGGAGTTCTCCCTCGGCTATCTGCTGGCCCGGCTGATCCACTTCGACGAGGGCGACGCCGAGCCGATGTACCAGGAGTCCGTGGCCGTCCACCGCACTCTCACCCAGGACCCTTCGAGCCCCTACCGGAACATCCCGTGGTCATGAGCTCCCGCAACCGGCCCGCCGCCCCCACCGCCGCGTGGACCCCGCCGTCCGAGACCGAGCAGCTGCTGCACGAGGCGACGCTGCGCGGCGACTTCGCCGGACAGCTCCGTGCCCTCGCCGGGGCCGAGCTCTTCGTCGCCGCGCCCAGGGCCGAGGTGGACGATCAACCGGACATGGTCTTCTGGCGCCCCCAGCAGCTGCCGAAGGGGCTCGTCGCCCGGCCGGTCCTCACCCGGGGGATGCTGCCGCCCTGGCACCCGGAGTGGGTCTTCCACCGCATCAGCCTCAGATGGGCCGCCGAGTTCCACTGGAACGACCACCGGCTGCTCCTCGCGGTCAACGCCGGCACACCCGGGCAGGTGCTGCTGCCCACGACGCCCGAGCACCGCGCGTGGTGGCTGCGCGCGTACACCGAGAACGAGCGGGGGACGAACGACCGCTTCGTCGCCCTCCGCCACGGGCCCCTGCACGGCCCGCTCGCCTTCGGCCTCGCCTGCGGCGGCCATCTGGCGTTCCGCAACGGGGTCCCCTGGAACGACGTCGGTTCCGTCTACTCCGGCTACGCCGAGGAACTGGAGACCCTCCGCGACTCCTGGGGCATCACCGACCGGGCGGGCTGGCGCAAGCAGCTGGACGCACTCCTGGACGGACGCAACAGCCCGCCGGAGCCGGATTTCGCCCTCAAGGTCCGCGAGGAGCTGCGGATCGGGCGCGGCGCCGTGCCGTCGCCCGACGAGTGGCGTGAGACCGCCGCGGGACACGCCCAGGACCTGGGCGCCGGTCCGGCGGCGGTGCGACGCATCGAGGAGCTGGTGCGGCGCATCGTGCGCTACGAGGCCCGCTTCCGGGCCGACGGGCTGCTCGCGCCGGACGGCCGGGTGCGCAGGACGGTCGCGTACGACTACGGCCGGGCCGTGAACCTGGCGCGCTGGGGCCTGTCGGCGCGTTTCTGCGCACCCCCGGAGGCCGAGCAGGCGATCGTCCACGCGGGGGCGCTGGCCCGCTCGGCCTACGGGTCGTGGCAGGACTACTCGGCGGGGTACGCGCTGGGGCGGGTGCTGCGGTTCGACGGGGAGGAGTACGGCCCGTTCCACGAGCAGAACATCGCGGCCCATCGTGTCCTCACGGAACACGAGGGCAGCCCCTGGCGGAACCTCCCCTGGCGCTGAGGTCTCCGGTCGCCGCCGGCACAGCGGCCCGGGCGCAGCGGGACGCGACGACTCCGGCCGCGTCCGGCCCTATTGCTCTCCCATGAGGACCTTGAGCCCCTCCGTGAGGTCGTCCGCCGTCGGCGCCGTGTCGGGGTCTACCATCCACTGGATCATCACGCCGGTGGCGAGGGCCTGGCAGAGCAGTCCGGCCACCCGGGCCTTCTCGGGATCCGCCTCCGGGTCGATGCCGAGGAAGCCCTCGGCCATGCCGAGCCGTCCCTCGCGCTGCGGCTCCTTGATCGCCTCGCGCAGCTTCTCGTCGTCGTCGAGCCGGGTGACGATCTCGGTCTGCAGCTTCCAGACGGGCCTGCTGGCCCCGGCCGCCGCGATGACCTGCTCCCACACGGCATGGAAGCGCCGGTACGGGTCGGCCGGCAGTTCCCGCTTCTCCTCCCCGCTGCCCGCGGGGCCGACCGCCTCGCCCCACTCCTCCGTGACGGCGAGGAAGGCCTGCTGGAGCAGGGCGTCCTTGGAGCCGTAGTGGTAGCCGATGGAGGCGAGGTTGGTGCCGGAGGCGGCGACGATGTCGCGGGCCGTGGTCCGCCCGTACCCCTTCTCCAGGAGGCAGCGCTTGGCGCCTTCGAGCAGGTCTTCCTTGTGTCCCATGACAGCACTGTACCCGGTCGATAGACGCTTGTGTAAGACGGGCGTCTATCGACCGGGTACGAGGTCGTACGAGGTGAGGCGTCAGATCAGGTTGACGGAGCGGGCCGAGGCGGCGCCGATCTCCTCCGCGATCTCCGCGAGCACCGGAGCCGGGACCGTGTCGTCGACGGTGAGGACGACGAGGGCCTCGCCGCCCTCCTCCGCGCGCGCCACCTGCATGCCCGCGATGTTCAGACCGGCCTCGCCGAGGATCCGGCCGACGGTGCCGACGACACCCGGACGGTCCTCGTAGCGCAGCACGACCATGTGGTCGGCGAGCGCCACGTCCACGTCGTAGTCGCCGACGGCGACGATCTTCTGGAGGTGCTTCGGTCCGGCGAGCGTGCCGGAGACCGCCACCTCCTCGCCGTTCGAGAGGGTGCCGCGCACGGTGACCACGTTGCGGTGGTCGGGCGACTCGGAGCTCGTCGTCAGGCGCACCTCGACACCGCGCTCCTGCGCGAACAGCGGGGCGTTGACGTACGACACGGTCTCGTCGACCACGTCCTCGAACACGCCCTTGAGCGCGGAGAGTTCGAGCACCTTCACATCGTGCTGGGTGATCTCGCCGTACACCTCGACGTCGAGACGTGCCGCGACCTCGCCCGCGAGGGCGGTGAAGATCCGGCCGAGCTTCTCGGCGAGCGGCAGACCCGGCTTGACGTCCTCGGCGATGACGCCGCCCTGGACGTTGACCGCGTCCGGCACGAGCTCACCGGCGAGCGCCAGGCGCACCGAGCGGGCGACCGCGATACCGGCCTTCTCCTGGGCCTCGTCCGTGGACGCGCCGAGGTGCGGGGTGCAGACGACCTGGTCGAGCTCGAAGAGCGGGGAGTCCGTGCAGGGCTCCTTCGCGTACACGTCGAGGCCGGCGCCGGCGACCCGGCCCTCCTTGAGCGCCGAGTACAGGGCCGCCTCGTCGACGATCCCGCCGCGCGCGGCGTTGACGATCCGGACGGAGGGCTTGACCTTGTGCAGCGCCTCGTCGCCGATGAGACCGAGGGTCTCGGGGGTCTTCGGCAGGTGGACGGTGATGAAGTCGGCGACCTCCAGGAGCTCGTCCAGGGCCAACAGCTTCACCCCCATCTGGGCGGCGCGGGCGGGCTGCACGTAGGGGTCGTACGCGACGATCTTCATGCCGAACGCCGACATGCGCTGGGCGACCAGCACGCCGATGCGGCCGAGGCCGACGACGCCGAGGGTCTTCTCGCTCAGCTCGACGCCCGTGTACTTGGAGCGCTTCCACTCGCCGTTCTTCAGCGCGGTGTTGGCCTGCGGGATGTTGCGCGCGGTGGCGACCAGCAGACCGCACGCGAGCTCGGCGGCGGTGACGATGTTCGAGGTCGGGGCGTTGACGACCATGACGCCGGCCTTGGTGGCGGCGGAGACGTCCACGTTGTCCAGACCGACACCGGCGCGGGCGACGACCCGCAGCTTGTTGGCGGCGGCGATGGCCTCGGCGTCGACCTTGGTCGCGGAACGGACCAGGATCGCGTCCACGTCGGCGATGGCGGGCAGCAGTTCGGCGCGGTCCGCGCCGTTGCAGTGCCGGATCTCGAAGTCCGGGCCCAGGGCGTCGACGGTGGCGGGCGACAGCTCTTCAGCGATGAGTACGACGGGTTTCGAGCTCACGTGAGTCCTCACAGATCCAGTGCGGACGGCCGTCCCGACGGCCGCAGGCGGTGGAGGGGGCTTGCCGCGTGAAAGCGCACGACGCTGTGGGCCTGAACGCGAATGTTGTTGAGCAGTGTAGTGGTGCATCGGCGCCGATCATGCGCCTCGTTGGAAGGATCACCCGTCCGTGGTTGGACGGGGTGTCCAACGATGTGGACAGGGGCCGGACGGTGTGTCCGGCCCTCCCCCACGCCCCGGGGGGCGTGGGGGGTCCCCCAGCCCCGGAGGCTTACGCCTCCTCGTCGTTCACCCAGCTCATGAGCTTGCGCAGCTCCTTGCCGGTGGTCTCCAGGAGGTGGTTCTCGTCCTGGGTCTTGTACTCGTTGTACTTCTTCAGACCGCCGTGGTACTCGGCCATCCACTCCTTGGCGAAGGTGCCGTCCTGGATCTCCGCGAGGACCTTCTTCATCTCGGCCTTGGTGGCGTCCGTGATGATCCGCGGGCCGGTGACGTAGTCGCCCCACTCGGCGGTCTCGGAGACCGACCAGCGCATCTTCTCCAGGCCGCCCTCGTACATGAGGTCGACGATGAGCTTCAGCTCGTGGAGGCACTCGAAGTACGCGATCTCCGGCTGGTAGCCGGCCTCGGTCAGGGTCTCGAAGCCCGCCTTGACCAGCGCCGCGGTGCCACCGCAGAGGACGGCCTGCTCGCCGAAGAGGTCGGTCTCGGTCTCCTCGGTGAAGGTCGTCTTGATGACGCCGGCGCGGGTGCCGCCGATGCCCTTGGCGTACGAGAGAGCCAGCGCGAAGGCGCTGCCGGTCGCGTCCTGCTCGACGGCCGCGATGCACGGAACGCCGCGGCCCTCCTCGTACTGACGACGGACCAGGTGACCCGGGCCCTTCGGGGCGACCAGGGCGACGTCGACACCCTCGGGCACCTTGATGAAGCCGTAACGGACGTTCAGACCGTGGCCGAAGAAGAGCGCGTCGCCCTCCTTCAGGTTGTCCTTGATGGACTCCTCGAAGACCTGCGCCTGGATCGGGTCCGGGGTCAGGATCATGATGAGGTCGGCCTCGGCCGCCGCCTCGGCGACGGAGACGACGCGCAGGCCCTGCTCCTCGGCCTTGGCCTTGGACTTCGACCCCTCCTGCAGACCGACGCGGACGTCGACACCGGAGTCACGGAGCGACAGCGCGTGGGCGTGGCCCTGGCTGCCGTAACCGATCACCGCGACCTTGCGGCCCTGGATGATGGACAGGTCGGCGTCGTCGTCGTAGAACAGCTCGGCCACTGGGTATCTCCTTGAGGTGCTGGTGTTGCGTCCCACCGTACGGCGGGGAGCGGGAGGAAAGATTTCGGGTCTCGTCAGTCGGACCGGCGGATGGACCGCCGGTCGACCTTCGATGACTCTGAGGCGATGATTCTCAGGCGCTGCGGTCGAGGGCCCGGAGGGACCGGTCCGTGATGGACCGGGAACCACGCCCTATGGCGATCGTGCCGGACTGCACGAGCTCCTTGACGCCGAACTGCTCCAGCATCTTGAGCATCGCGTCGAGCTTGTCACTCGAACCGGTGGCTTCGATGGTGACCGCCTCGGGCGAGACGTCCACGGTCTTGGCGCGGAACAGCTGGACGATCTCGACGATCTGGGAGCGGGTCTCGTTGTCGGCGCGGACCTTCACCAGGACGAGCTCGCGCTGGATCGCAGCGCTGGGCTCGAGTTCGACGATCTTCAGGACGTTGACCAGCTTGTTGAGCTGCTTGGTCACCTGCTCCAGGGGCAGGTCCTCGACATTGACCACGATGGTGATGCGGGAGATGTCGGGGTGCTCGGTGATACCGACGGCGAGGGAGTCGATGTTGAAGCCGCGGCGCGAGAACAGGGCGGCGATCCGGGCGAGGATGCCGGGCGTGTTCTCGACGAGAACGGAGAGCGTGTGCTTGGTGGACATGGTCTGGGTCTCTTCCTTTTCGCTCTGCTTCGTTCCGCGCTTCAGTCGTCTTCGCCGTCGCCGAAGTCGGGGCGGACGCCCCGGGCGGCCATGACCTCGTCGTTCGAGGTGCCGGCGGCGACCATCGGCCAGACCTGGGCGTCCTCGTGGACGATGAAGTCGACGACGACCGGACGGTCGTTGATGGCGTTGGCCTCGGCGATGACCTTGTCCAGGTCGGCCGGGTCCTCGCAGCGCAGGGCGACACAGCCCATGGCCTCGGACAGCTTGACGAAGTCCGGGACGCGGGTGCCCTTGTTCGCCTGGATGTCGTCCGGGCCGGAGTGCAGGACGGTGTTCGAGTAGCGCTGGTTGTAGAAGAGGGTCTGCCACTGGCGGACCATCCCGAGGGCGCCGTTGTTGATGATGGCGACCTTGATCGGGATGTTGTTCAGGGCGCAGGTGGTGAGCTCCTGATTGGTCATCTGGAAGCAGCCGTCGCCGTCGATCGCCCAGACCGGGCGGTCGGGCATGCCGGCCTTGGCGCCCATCGCGGCGGGGACCGCGTAGCCCATCGTCCCGAGGCCGCCGGAGTTCAGCCAGGTGGCCGGGCGCTCGTAGTCGATGAAGTGGGCGGCCCACATCTGGTGCTGGCCGACGCCCGCGGCGAAGATCGTGTCGTCGGGGGCGAGCTGGCCGATGCGCTGGATGACCTGCTGCGGCGAGAGGCTGCCGTCCTCCGGCAGGTCGTAGCCGAGCGGGTAGGTCTCGCGCCAGCGGTTCAGGTCGCTCCACCAGGCGGTGTAGTCGCCCTTGTTGCCCTCGCTGTGCTCGGCCTGGACGGCCTGGACCAGGTCGGCGATGACCTCGCGGGCGTCACCGACGATCGGGACGTCGGCCGTGCGGTTCTTGCCGATCTCGGCCGGGTCGATGTCCGCGTGGACGATCTTGGCGTACGGGGCGAAGCTGTCGAGCTTGCCGGTGACGCGGTCGTCGAAGCGGGCGCCGAGGGCGACGATCAGGTCGGACTTCTGCAGCGCGGTGACCGCGGTGACCGCGCCGTGCATGCCCGGCATGCCCACGTGCAGCGGGTGGCTGTCGGGGAAGGCGCCGAGCGCCATCAGGGTGGTGGTGACCGGGGCGCCGGTGAGCTCGGCGAGGATCTTCAGCTCGGCGGTGGCGCCGGCTTTGATGACGCCGCCGCCGACGTACAGGACGGGACGCTTGGCCGCGCTGATCAGCTTGGCGGCCTCGCGGATCTGCTTGGCGTGCGGCTTGGTCACCGGGCGGTAGCCGGGCAGGTCGGTCTGCGGCGGCCAGCTGAAGATGGTCTTCGCCTGCAGCGCGTCCTTGGAGATGTCGACCAGGACCGGGCCGGGGCGGCCGGTGGAGGCGATGTGGAAGGCCTCGGCGATCGTCCGCGGGATGTCCTCGGCCTTGGTGACCAGGAAGTTGTGCTTGGTGATCGGCATCGTGATGCCGCAGATGTCCGCCTCCTGGAAGGCGTCCGTGCCGATCGCCTTCGAGGCGACCTGGCCGGTGATCGCGACGAGCGGCACCGAGTCCATGTGCGCGTCGGCGATCGGGGTCACGAGGTTCGTCGCACCGGGTCCCGAGGTCGCCATGCAGACGCCGACCTTGCCGGTCGCCTGGGCGTAGCCGGTGGCCGCGTGGCCCGCACCCTGCTCGTGGCGGACCAGGATGTGGCGGACCTTCTGCGAGTCCATCATCGGGTCGTACGCGGGCAGGATCGCGCCGCCGGGGATGCCGAAGACGGTGTCGGCGCCCACTTCCTCGAGAGAACGGATGAGGGACTGCGCACCCGTGACGTGCTCGACGGTGGTGGCGGGCTGCGCGCCGTTACGGGGCCGCGGCTGCGGATGGTGCCCGGTGGCCTGCTCGGTCATCAGCATCTCTTCTCGAAGCAGAGGGTTTTACGAGGGTTTGGGACGACTTTGGGGTGAGCCAGTGCAACAAAAAACCCCTCGTGCCGTGAGGCAAGCGAGGGGAGCGCGTCGGGTGCGTTTCAAGCGGGGCCTACCGTGGCCCTGCTTCAGCCGACGCGCTTTCCAAGTACGAGAATTCGGGTGCGCATGGCAATGACCCTCCCTCTCAGCCCTCGCCACTGTCAAGTGGGTGGGACGGGCGTCTCATTATTTGAGCGAAACGGGGGACGGTTTCCGACACGGACGGACACCGCTCCGGGCAGCGGGTACTCGTCCCGTACGAGCGCCCTGCGCAGCCGGTACTCGTCGAGCGGGCCCGAGAAGGCCATGCCCTGGGCGTGGCCGCAGCCCATCGCCCGCAGGGCGATGACCTGCTCCGGTACGTCGACGCCCTCGGCGACGGTCTGCATCCCCAGCTCGTCGGCGATACGGAGCACCCCACGGGTGATCTTGCGGAGCCGGGCCGACTCGACGACGCCCTCGACGAGGCCCCGGTCCAGCTTCAGTATGTCGACGGGAAGCCTGCGGAGAGCGTTGATCGCCACATGTCCGCTGCCGAATCCGTCGAGCGCGATCCGCACCCCCAGGCGGCGCAGGGTGACCAGGCGCTGCTCCAGCTCGTCGAGCGGGATGCGGGGGTCGCTGTCGGCGAGTTCCACGATCAGCGAACCGGACGGCAGCCCGTGCCGGGTCAGCAGGGACTCGATCGAACCGAGCGGCAGCGAGCGGTCCAGGAGGCGGCGGGCGGAGAGCCGGATGGACACGGGGGCACGGTGGCCGATTCCCGCACGCTCGGCGGCCTGCTCGACGGCCTCTTCGAGCAGCCAGCGGCCGAGCTCGGCGGTGCGCTCGCTGTCGTCGGTCACCCGGAGGTACTCGGCGGGGGTGAAGAGGATGCCCTGGGCCGACCGCCAGCGCGCCTGGGCGCTGACGGCGGAGATCCGGCCGGTGGCGAGGTCGACGACCGGCTGGTGGAGCAGGGCGAACTCGCCTTCGTGGAGGGCGGTGCGCAGCCGGGCGGCCAGTTCCGTCCTGCGGACCACCTCGGCCTGCATCTGGGGCGCGTAGAGCTCGACGCGGTCCTTGCCGGCCGCCTTGGCGCGGTACATGGCGAGGTCGGCGTTGCGCAGGAGGTCGCCGGCCTCGATGCCGGGCTCGGCGAAGGCGACGCCGATGGAGGCGGCGACCCGCACCTCGTTGTCCCCGTCGACGCGGTAGGGACGGGAGAGGGTGAGACGGAGCCGGTCGGCGATCTCCTGGACCTGCTTCTGGCGGGCCGCCTGGTCGCGTCCGCCGTCGCCGAGGATGAGGGCGGCGAACTCGTCTCCGCCGAGCCGGGCGGCGGTGTCCCCGGCGCGTACGGAGTCGTGGAGGCGGCGGGCGGCCTGGACGAGGAGGTCGTCGCCCGCCTGGTGGCCGAGGCGGTCGTTGACGGCCTTGAAGCCGTCGAGGTCGATGAAGAGCACGGGGGTGCCGGGGTCGGTGGCCCGGCGGCCGCTGAGGGCCTGCCGGACCCGCCGGGTGAAGAGCGCCCGGTTGGGCAGGTCGGTGAGCGGATCATGCTCGGCGTTGTGCTGCAGCTGGGCCTGGAGCCGGACGCGTTCGGTGACGTCCCGGCTGTTGAAGATCAGTCCGCCCTGGTGCCGGTTGACCGTGGACTCGACGTTCAGCCAGTCGCCGCGGCCCGATCGGAAGCGGCACTCGATCCGGGTGGTGGGCTCCTCGGCGGGCGAGACGGCCAGAAAGCGCCGCACCTCGTGGACGACCGCGCCGAGGTCCTCGGGATGGATGAGCGAGGCCAGCTCGGAGCCGATCAGCTCCTCGGCGTCCCGTCCGTACACCCCGGAGGCGGCCGGGCTGACGTAGCGGAGGATCCCGGTCGGCGCGGCGATCATGATGACGTCGCTCGAGCCCTGCACGAGGGACCTGAAGTGGTTCTCCTTATGGGCCAGTTCATGGGTCAGGGCGATGTTGTCGAGCAGCATGATGCCCTGCCGTACGACGAGGGCGAGGACCACCGTGCAGCCGGTGAGGACGACGACGCGGTCGACCCTGCGCCCTTCCACGACGTTGTACAGGATGCCGAGGGTGCAGACCGCGGCGGCGAGGTAGGGCGTGAGGGCGGCGAGCGAGCCGGCGACCGGACGACTGTGCAGCCACTGCCCACGCGCGGTGGTGACGCTGTCCGGGATGCGGCGCGCGCCCCAGGGCGCGTAGGCGAGCAGCAGGGAGCCCGCGAACCAGCCCGCGTCGAGCAGCTGGCCCGAGGCGTAGTTCTCGCGCAGCAGCGGCGAGGTGAACAGGGCGTCGCACAGCACGGTCAGAGCGAGGGCGGCGATCGCGGTGTTGGTCGCCGAACGGTTCGCCTGCGAGCGCCGGAAGTGCAGCACCAGGACCATGCTCACCAGGACGATGTCGAGCAACGGGTACGCGAGTGACAGTGCCGCCTGGGCGACCGGCTCGTTCTGGAAGTGGGCGGTACGGGCGAGCGCGAGGCTCCACGAGAGCGTGAGCAGCGAGCCCCCGATGAGCCAGGCGTCGAGCGCGAGGCAGACCCAGCCGGCCCGGGTGACGGGCTTCTTGGCCAGGACGAGCAGGCCGACGATGGCCGGCGGAGCGAAGAGTAAGAAGAAGAGGTCGGCGATGGAGGAGTCGGGCACCTCGGTGCGGAGCACGACCTCGTACCACCCCCACACGGCGTTGCCCGCGGAGGCCATGAACGAGGAGAACGCGAAGAGCAGCCAGGCGGGGCGTGCGCTGCCGCGGTGGGCGCGCCCGTAGAGGAAGCAGGAGACCGCGGCGGTGAGGGCGGCGGCGCTGAGTCCGAAGTCGCCCATGAAGAGCGCGAGTTCGGGTGATCCCCAGCCGAGCGAGGCGCCGGTCGTGTAACCCGCGCAGATCACCACCAGGGCGATCTGCGCGGAAAGCGAGCCGATGCCGGGGCGCCCGGGGTCCGGATGTCCGGAGTCGCCTCCGCCGCCGACGGGGCGCCGCGCGAGGACCGCCCCGGGCGCGCTCACCGGTCCCTCCGGCTCCGCGCCACCGCACCCGGCCGCGTCGTGCGGGCGCGCCGACGGCTCGTCGGCGCCGCCGGGAGCGTGCCCGTCGCAGTCGTGGGGGCCGGCGTGGTCCCGTACGACCGGGACGGCCCGCTCCGGTACGGCGCCCTGGTTCCGCACGGCAGGGGCGACCTGCTCCGGCGCGACACCCGGCCTCCGTACGGCAGGGGCGGCCCGCTCCGGCGCGGCGGCGCCGGAGGCCTCACAGGCGCCGTATGGCGTGAAGTCGCCATGAGGCGCGTGGCTGCCGTCCGCCGCGGGGGCGCGGGGGGCCGGGGCCGTGGCGTCGCCGGGGCGAGTGGCCGTGCCCGGTGGTTCGGCACCGTGGCCCTCGGCTCGGCGGTCCGGTCCGGAGCGCGGTCCGGCGCCCGCCCCGGGGGCCGGATCGGTGTCCGACCCGACCTCCGGTGGCTCGTCGGCGCGGGGCGCGCGGTGCGGCGCGGCCTGGTCCGGCACGGAACGCGCGAGGCCGGTGGCGAGGGGCTGAAGGCTCGCCGTCGGCGGCGGCGCCGCGTCGGATCGTCGATCCTCCGGCCGTGCTTCACCCGTCGCCCCCCTCGGAATCTGATGACCCGTCACTTCGCTCCCCAGCGTCAGCCCGTACTCGACGCAGTCCCCCCGCTCCGGGACGATACACCAGTACGGTCACTCAGGGACAGGGTCGCAGTACTCTCCGTGACGGTCGGGGGCTTGCAGGCGGCGCGTGTCGGGGGCGCGTACCACCCGACCGGCCCAGCTCGGCCGCTCAGCCGGTGGTGAGCAGGACGTTGGCCTGCTCCTCCCCCGCCACGAACCGCCGCAGCTGCCCCGCGATCAGCCGCTTCGCCCTCGGCATGAAGGCCGAAGTGGAACCTCCGACGTGGGGGCTGATCAGGACACCGGGAGCGTGCCACAACGGATGCCCGGCCGGCAGCGGTTCCGGGTCGGTGACATCGAGTGCCGCCGTGATCCGGCCGGTCTCGACCTCCTTGAGCAGGGCCGCGGTGTCGACGACCGGCCCTCGGGCGACGTTCACGAGGAGTGCCCCGTCCTTCATCCGGCCGAGGAACCCGGCGTCCGCGAGATGCCTGGTCGCGGGCGTGAGCGGGGTGGAGAGGACGACCACATCGGCATCCGGAAGCAGCGTGGGCAGCTCCGTCAGGGGATGGACCTCGCCGCGCGCTGTGGTGCGCGCGGAGCGTGCGACGCGCGACACCCGCGCGCACTCGAAGGGCGCGAGCCGGTCCTCGATGGCGGCGCCGATCGATCCGTACCCGACGATCAGGACGGACTTGTCGGCGAGGGCCGGGTAGAAGCCGGCCCGCCACTCCTCGGCGTCCTGGCCGCGCACGAAGCCGGGGATGCCACGCAGCGAGGCCAGGATCAGCGCGAGCGTGAGCTCGGCGGTGCTGGCCTCGTGGACGCCCTTCGCGTTGCAGACGGCGACGCCCGGGGGCAGCGAGTCGATGCCGGGGGTGACGTGGTCGATGCCCGCAGACAGGGTCTGCACCACCCGCAGCGAGGTCATGGCGGCCAGCGGCCGTACGGCGATCTCGGAGCCCTTCATGTACGGGACGACGTAGAAGGCGCAGTGCGCCGGGTCCGCCGGGAACTCCGGTCCTCCGTCCCAGAAGCGGTAGTTCAGGCCCGACGCGCCCGGTTCGGGGAGATCTTCGATCTCGTCCGAGGGAATCGGAAGCCACACGTCAGCGGCGGTGTTCTCGAATCTCATGAACGGGAGGCTATGCGAAGAATCCCGTGCGTCATTGGTTACTTTGGGGGACGGCACAGGGAGGGGTACCGGCAGGTGGAGCGCAGGACTATCGGGGCGACGGCGCTCGACGTGGGTGCGATCGGCCTGGGGTGCATGCCGATGAGCTGGGCGTACAGCCGTTCGGAACAGCGAGGGGACCGCTCGCTGCGGACCGTGCACGCGGCGCTGGACGCCGGGGTGAGCCTGCTCGACACCGCCGACATGTACGGCCCGTTCACCAACGAGCTTCTGGTGGGGCGGGTGTTGAAGGAGCGACGGGCGGACGCCTTCGTCTCGACGAAGTGCGGACTGCTCGTCGGCGACGGCGGCGAGCGCCGGCACGTGGTCGCCAACGGCAGGCCGGGGTACGTCCGCCGGGCCTGCGACGCCTCCCTGCGGCGGCTCCAGACCGATGTGATCGACCTGTACCAGCTGCACCGGGCGGACCCCGAGGTGCCGGTCGAGGAGACCTGGGGAGCGATGGCCGAGCTGGTCTCGGCCGGCAAGGTGCGGGCGCTCGGGCTGTGCGCCGTGGGCAGCCGCTCGGCCCGCCGGGGCGCGACCGGTGTCAGCCGTGACGGCTATGAGGGAACGATCCGCCAACTGGAGCGGATCCAGCAGGTGTTCCCGGTGGCGGCGGTGGAGGCCGAGCTGTCGGTGTGGTCCCAGGAGGCGCTGGTGCGGCTGCTGCCGTGGTGCGCGGCGCGGGGTGTCGGATTCCTGGCGGCCATGCCGCTGGGGAACGGCTTCCTGACCGGGACGCTGACCCCGGGCGGCGGCTTCGAGCCGGACGATCCGCGGGCCCGGCACCCCCGGTTCACGGCGGAGATGATGGCGGCGAACCAGCCGCTGGTGGCGGGTCTGCGGCGGGTGGCCGCGCGGCACGGGGCGGAGGTCACCCCGGCGCAGGTGGCGCTCGCCTGGGTGCTCGGCCGGGGGCGGCACGTCGTGCCCGTGCCGGGGGCGAAGCGGGAGTGCTGGGCCGTGGAGAACGCCCGGGCGGCCCGGCTGCGGCTGACGGCGGCGGACCTGGCGGAGGTCGCGGCCCTTCCGGCGGCCCGGGGGTCCTGGGACTGAGGGTCGCCCGGGTCGCGGGACCGCGGGACACGGTGGTCGCGGCGGTCGGGAACCTGATCGCGCCGGGCGGTGTATCAAGGGTGAAGGGATGCCGCTCGACTCGTCGAAGGGGACCGTGCCATGAGCCGTCCTGCAGTTGTGAAGGCCCTGTGGGGCGCCGCCGTGCTGGTCCTGGTGGCGGGCTGCTCCTCAGGGGGTACGGAGGATCGGCCGGGTACGGCTCCGCCGACGTCGGCATCGGCATCGGCATCGGCCACCGCATCGGCGAGCCCGTCCGGGTCCGCCACCGCTCCCGCCGGCGGGCGGGTGGCGGTGACGGGCACGCTCACCGAGGGGCTGGAGTCGCCCTGGGGGCTCGCCGAGCTGCCCGACGGGGATCTGCTGGTCTCCTCGCGGGACGAGCGGACGATCACCAGGGTCGACGGACGGACCGGGGCGAAGACCTCGCTCGGCGAGGTGCCGGGGGTGGTGCCGGGCGGTGAGGGCGGGCTGATGGGCCTCGCCGTGCGGGACGGCTGGGTGTACGCGTATCTGACCGCGGAGACGGACAACCGCATCGTCCGCATGCGGTACGGCGGCGCGGAGGGCGACCGGCTCGGCGCGCCGCAGCCGGTGCTGACCGGCATCCCGAAGGGGATCGTGCACAACGGCGGACGGATCGCGTTCGGCCCGGACCGGATGCTGTACGCGGGGACGGGCGAGACGGGCCGGACCGGTCTGGCCCAGGACCGGGAGTCGCTCGGCGGGAAGATCCTCCGGATGACACCGGAGGGCAGGCCCGCGCCCGGCAATCCGTTCCCCGGGTCGGTGGTCTATTCGTACGGGCACCGCAATGTGCAGGGCATCGCCTGGGACGACGAGGGTCGCCTGTGGGCGGCCGAGTTCGGGCAGAACACCTGGGACGAGCTGAATCTGGTGGAGCCGGGGAAGAACTACGGCTGGCCGGAGGCCGAGGGGCAGGCCGGGAAGGCCGGGTTCGTGGACCCGGTGGCCCAGTGGCCGACCTCGGAGGCCTCCCCCAGCGGGATCGCGTACGCGCGGGGCGCGATCTGGATGGCCGGGCTCAGAGGCGAGCGGCTGTGGCGGATCCCGCTCTCCGGGGCGGAACGCTCCGGGGACCCCGAGGCGTTCCTCTCGGAGGAGTACGGACGTCTGCGCACGGTCCTCGCGGGGGGCGGCGGGCGGCTCTGGCTGGTGACCAGCGAAACCGACGGCCGGGGTACGCCCGGGCCCGGGGACGACAGGGTTCTCCGGCTGGAGGTGAGCTGAAGGAGCTGGTGACCGTGTTCGACCCGTTGGCGGAGCTGTTCGCGCCCGGCCGCAGGCACACCGAGGAGGAGCTCCGCAGGCAGGCGCTGACCAGGGAGGACCCGGGTGACGCCGACCCGTCTCGGGGGCCGATAGACCTCACCTCGGGCCGTGTGACGATACGGGCCGCCCGCCGCCCGGCGGCGGGGGGCGCGGCGGCCGGGGACGCGGCTGAGGGGGGCGGGGCGGTCGACGGGGGGCCCGGTGGGTCAGAGGGGCGTGTCGACGAGGTGGAGGCGGTGGGCCAGGGCGGCGGCCTCGCCCCGGCCGGCGACGCCGAGCTTGGCGAGGATGTTGGAGACGTGGACGCTGGCCGTCTTGGGTGAGATGAAGAGTTCCCCGGCGATCTGACGGTTGGTACGGCCGGTCGCGACGAGCCGCAGGACGTCCTGCTCACGGGGGGTGAGGCCGAAAGTGTCGTCCCCCGGCTCTGCGGGTGCCGGGGCCTGCCTCTCCTCGGTCAGGGAGAGCCGGGCGCGGGCGGCGAGGAGTTCCACGTCCTCGCGGAGCGGGCGGGCGCCGAGTCGGACCGCGGTGGCGTGGGCCTGCCGGAGCAGGGCCGCGGCCTCCTCGCGGCGGCCGCCCTCGACGAGCAGGGCGTCGGCGAGGCGGTGGCGGGCGCGGGCCAGCTGGTGGGGGCGTTCGAGCGGTTCGTAGGCGGCGACGACCTCGGCCCAGCGGGCGGCGGTCTCTCGGCCCTCGGCGCGGGCGATCTCCTCGGAGACCTGCCGGGAGTAGGCCTCCCAGAGGGGGGCCGGGGTGGCGAGGCGGCGGACGCTGCGGCGGACGACGGCGAGCGCCTCGGCGCGGCCCTCGTCGGCGGCGGGCAGTCCCCGGCTGTCGGCCTCGGCGGTGATCGCCGCGAGGACGAGGGGCCATCCGTAGCGGTGGGTGCCGGGCGGGAAGCCCGCCTTCTCGGCGGCGGCCAGCTGGCTCCGGACCTCCTCGACGCGTCCCTCGGCGGCGGCCACCGCGATCTCGATCTGCGCCATGGGCAGGACGTACTGGGGGATCGTGTCGCGGCTGCCGTAGGCGGCGCGGGCGTCGGCGAGATGGCGGCACGCCGCGACGAGTTCACCGCGGGCGACGGCGACCTGGGCGAGGCGGAGGGAGGCCGAGCCGCGGGGCTTGCTGCTGGTGGCCGAGCGGAGCAGCCGCCCGGCGATCTCCCCGATCTCGTCCCAGCTGCCGAGGGAGAAGAGGGACTCGGCCCGGTTGGCCTCGACCCAGCCGACGCTGTCGACGAGTCCGTAGGAGCGGGCGACACGGATGCCGGTGTCGGCGAGTTCCACGGCCTCCGCCGAGCGGCCGAGGGACTCCAGGGCGGAGGAGATGTTGATGTGGGCGCGGGCGGTCTCGGTGAACTGGCCGAGGGCCGCGGTGCGTTCCCGTACCGCGTGCATCTCCTTGAGGCCGGCCTCGACGTCGCCGGCCGCGGTCATGAGAGTGCCGAGGGTGAGCCGGGCGTTGAGTTCGATCGACTCGGCCTTGACGAGCCGGGCGTACTCGACGGCGCGTTCGGCGGCGGCGAGGGCGTCGGGTCCGGGGTTGCGGAGCATGCCCCATCCGGCGGCGCCGACGAGGACCACGGCGTGGACGGCGGACGGCGGGAGGCCCTTGACGAGTTCCTGGGCGCGTGCGATCTCCTCCCAGCCGTCGCCGCGGCCGAGGTTGGACTGGAGGCGGGCGCGCTCGGTCCAGAACCAGGCGGCGCGCAGGGGGTCGCCCGCCTCGGTGTCGTCGAGGAGGCGCAGCGCCGTCTTGCAGATCTTCAGTGCGCGTTCGCGGTCACCGCTGAGCCGGGCGGCGACCGCGGCCTCGGCGAGCAGGTCGAGGTAGCTGAGCGCGGCGGTCTCGGGATCGCAGCCGCAGGCCGGGTAGGCCTCGGCGTAGTCCATGGGCCGGAGCGAGCCGCGGATCTCGGCGGGGGCCTCGTCCCAGAGCTCCATGGCCCGTTCGAGGAGGCGGAGTTGCTCGGCGTAGGCGTGGCGCTTGCGGGTCGCGACGGAGGCGCCGAGGACGGCGGGCAGGGCCTTGGACGGGTCGTGCGCGTGGTACCAGTAGGTGGCCAGCCGGTTGGCGCGCTCGTCGGCCCGGACGAGCCCGGGGTCGGCCTCCAGGGCTTCGGCGTAGCGCCGGTTGAGGCGGGAGCGTTCGCCGGGGAGCAGGTCGTCGCTGACGGCCTCGCGGACCAGGGAGTGACGGAAGCGGTAGCCGTCGCCGTCGGGGACGGCGAGCAGGAGGTTGGCGCCGACGGCGGCCCGCAGGGCCTCGATGAGTTCGTCCTCGGTGAGCCGGGCGACGGCGGCGAGCAGTCCGTACTCGACGGTGGAGCCGCCCTCGGCGACGATCCTGGCGATCCGCTGGGCGTCCTCGGGGAGCGTCTCGACCCGGACGAGCAGGAGATCGCGCAGGGAGTCGCTGAGCTGCCCCGCGGCGCAGCCGGCCTCGTGGGAGACGATGAGTTCCTCGACGAAGAAGGCGTTGCCGTCGGAGCGTTCGAAGACCTCCTCGACGAGGCCGGGGTCGGGCTCGGCGGCGAGGATCCCGGTGAGCTGGCGGTGGACCTCGGTGCGGGTGAAGCGGGCGAGTTCGATGCGGCGGATGGTGCGGAGCCGGTCGAGTTCGGCGAGGAGGGGGCGCAGCGGGTGGCGGCGGTGGATGTCGTCGGCGCGGTAGCTGGCGACGACCACGATGCGGCCGCGGCGCAGCGTGCGGAGGAGGTAGGTGAGGAGGTGCCGGGTGGAGGCGTCGGCCCAGTGCAGGTCTTCCAGGACGAGCACGATCGTGCGGTCGGCGGCGAGCCGTTCCAGGAGCCGTACGGTCAGTTCGAAGAGGCGGGCGGTGGAGTCCTCGTCCGAGGACTCGTGGCTGCCGGGGTCGCCCAGTTCGGGGAGCAGCCGTGCGAGCTCCGCCTGCTGGCCGTCGGCCGCCGCGGCGAGCTCTTCGGGGAGGCGGCGGCGGAGCGAGCGCAGTGCGGTGGCGAAGGGGGCGAAGGGCAGGCCGTCGGCGCCGAGCTCGACGCAGCCGCCGAGGGCGACGACGGCGCCCTGTTCGCAGGCCGTGCCGAGGAACTCCTCGATGAGCCGGGTCTTGCCGACCCCCGCCTCGCCGCCGATGAGCAGGGCCTGGGGCTCCCCCGCGGTCGCGCGGGAGAGCGCCTCGGTGAGGGCGGTGAGTTCGCCGGCGCGGCCGACGAACACGGGACTGACTGACCTGGTCTCCACGGCGCCGAGCATCGCACAGCCGTCCACGCCATCGCTCATACGGGGGTCACGCGGCCCGGACGAAGCGACCCCGTCCGCCGTCGCTCACCCGCCCCTCCGTTTCCTTGTTCCCGCTCCGGCGGCCGAGGCGGCGCAGGCCCCGGGCGGAGCCGACCGTCTCGGCGGCCTCGTGGGACAGTCGCTGGGCGGCGGCCTCACGGACGAGCTGGGCGTGGTTCATGCGGTGGAGTTCGTACTCGAACATCGGGTGCTCCCTGGTTCTTCTCTGTGTCGGTATCGCTCCTTGCGATGCCTCTACTGTGGTTTCCCAGGGGGTGCGGCCACATCGGGCGTGTGCCGCATGTTCGGGGTACGGGGGTCCTTAGGCGGGTCCTGGGGGGACTTAGGCGTCGCCCCCGGCTGCCTTAGGCATGGGTCAGGATCCGGCGGTCGGCAGGCTGAGGAACAGGTCGAAGTAGGTACCGACCGACAGGAGCAGCCCCAGGCCGCCGAGGACGGCGCCGGCGACGGCGACCGAGCGGACCCAGGCGGGGCGCCCCGGGAGGACGAGCACGAGGACGGCGACGAGCAGGGCGATCAGCGCGAAGACGCCGTTGACCAGGGCGGTGCTGTGCCAGGCGTCGCCGTAGATCTCGGAGATCTGCTGGGCCGGGGTGCCGGAGCCGGAGGTCTTGATCTGCCCGAGGAGGGTCTCGCGCTCGGAGACGACCTTGCCGGTCCAGGTGCCGGTGAGCGCGACGGCGCCGAGGGCGGCGGAGACCACGGCCGCGGCGGCGCCGCCGACGCCGGCGGAGGCGGGAGCCGCCGCCTCGGCGAACAGCTCGTCGTCCTCGTCGTCCTCGGCCTCGCCCGCGGCCCCGTCCGCGTCGAGCGGCGCGGTGGCCGGTTCGGCGTCCTGCTTGTCGAGCGCGACCGCGGTCGTCTCCTCGACGGGCGCGGCCGCCTCGGCGGCGTCCGCGCTCTCGCCGGTCTTCTCTGTCGTCGTCTTCGTGTCCATGCGCGGCACGCTAGGCGCCCCGTATGAGAACCGTATGAGGAAAGCGGGTTACGAGGCCTTCGCCGCGCGCCACTCCGGGGCGAGGACGGCCCAGACCTCGGTGTCGGCGCGGACGCCGCGGTGCGGGTAGTTCTCCCGCAGCACGCCCTCGCGGGTCATGCCCAGGCGGCGGGCGACGGCGATGCTCGGCCCGTTCTTCGCGGAGGCGTGCCACTCGACGCGGTGGATGCCGCGCTCCTCGATCGCCCAGTCGATGATGACCCGGCAGGCGCGGGTGATCAGGCCCTTCCCGGCCGCGGAGGGCTCCAGCCAGCAACCGGCCTCGGCGGTGCCGTAGGCGACGTCGAAGGTCCGGAAGAGGACGCCGCCGACGAGCGTGCCCCCGGTCCAGATGCCGTAGATGCGCCCGGTGTCGTTCGCGGCCTTCTCGGCGTACGAGCCGAGGAAGGAGCGGGCGGAGTCGATGTCCGCCACGACGTCGGCGAGGACGATGTGCTCGCCGACGAACTCGCGTCCGCGGTCCATGTGGGCGAGGAACTCCTCGGCCTTCGAGGGCTCCAGGGGCCTCAGCTCGGCACCGTCGTCACCCAGCGATATCGCGAACATCGTCGTTCCTCTCCTCCACGGCCGAAACCGCGGTCGCCGTCACAGCCGTTCCGCGCTGAGCGGGTATTTTCCCACGCGCGTCGGCGACCTCGCGGCACTCGGGCGTTTCGATGCTGATCCGGGGCAGGAGGCGGTCGAGCCACTTGGGCAGCCACCAGTTCGCCCCGCCGAGCAGGTGCATGAGGGCGGGGACGAGAAGCGTCCGCAGCACGAAGGCGTCGAGGGCGACGGCCGCCGCGAGCGCGATGCCGAACATCGCGATGACCCGGTCGCCGGAGAGGACGAAGGCGAGGAAGACCGCGATCATGATCACCGCGGCGGAGTTGATGACGCGGCTGGTCTCGGCGAGGCCGACCCGGACCGCCCGCCGGTTGTCGCCGGTCTCCAGCCACTCCTCGTACATCCGGCTGACCAGGAAGACCTGGTAGTCCATGGAGAGTCCGAAGAGGACCGAGACCATGATCACCGGCAGGAAGGGTTCGATCGGCCCGGCGCTGCCGAGGCCGAGGAGCTCGCTCCCCCAGCCCCACTGGAAGATCGCCACGACGACACCGAAGGCACCGGCGACGGCGGCGACGTTCATCACGGCGGCCTTGAGCGGGATGCCGATGGAGCGGAAGGCGAGCAGGAGCAGCAGACAGCCCAGCGCGATGACGACACCGACGAAGAGCGGCAGCTTGCCGATGATGATCTCGGCGAAGTCGTCGTACGAGGCGGTGACGCCGCCCACGTGCACATCGAGCGAGGTGCCGCTCTCGGCCGGCGGGAGGACGTCCGTGCGGAGCCGGTCGACGAGCTCGCTGGTGGCCTTGGACTGGGGCGAGGAGTCGGGGACGACGATGAGGACGGCGGTGTCGCCGGAGCTGTTGTACGTGACCGGGGAGACGGACGCCACGCCCTTGGTGGCGGACAGGGCGGCCGGCAGCTGGTCGAGGGCGACCCGGTCGTCGGCGCCGTCGAGCCCGGCGACCAGGGTGAGGGGCCCGTTCACGCCGGGGCCGAAGCCGTCGGCGATCAGGTCGTACGCCTGCCGCGTGGTCGCGGTGGCCGGGCCGTTGCCCTGGTCGGAGGTGCCCAGGTGGAGCGAGAGGGTGGGCAGCGCGAGGACGCCCATGACGACGGCGGCGACGATCCCGAGGAGCTTGGGGTGCCGCTCGACGAAGGCGGACCAGCGGGCGGCGAAGCCGGTGGGCAGCTCGGGCTGCGGCCCGTGCTCGGCGAGCGTCCGGCGTTCGCGCCGGGACAGCGCCCGCATGCCGATGAGGGAGAGAAGCGCCGGCAGGAGGGTGACGGAGGCCGCCACCGTGAGGACGACGGTGAGGGAGGCGGCGATGGCGACGCCGTTGAGGAAGCTGAGCCGCAGGATCAGCATGCCGAGGAGGGCGATGCAGACGGTGGCTCCGGCGAAGACGACGGCGCGGCCGGTGGTGGCGACGGCGGTCTCGGCGGCCTCGGCGACGGAGAGCCCGCGTTTCAGGCCTCTGCGGTGCCGGGTGACGATGAAGAGGGCGTAGTCGATGCCGACGCCGAGGCCGACGAGCATGCCGAGCATGGGGGCGAAGTCGGCGACGGTCATCAGATGGCCGAGGAGCACGATCCCGGAGTAGGCGATGCCGACGCTGACGAGCGCGGTCGCGATGGGGAGCGCGGAGGCGGCGAGAGAGCCGAAGGCGAGGAAGAGGACGACGGCCGCGACGGCGACGCCGACGACTTCGGCGATGTGTCCGCCGGGGGCTTCGGTGAGGGCGACGGCGCTGCCGCCGAGTTCGACGGCGAGTCCGTCGGCTTCGTTCGCGGCGGCCTTGGCGGTGTCGACGAGAGCCCGGGCCTGCGCCTCGGGGATGTCGTCGGCCTGCTCGTGGAAGGTGACGGTGGCGTAGGCGGTGTGCCCGTCCTCGCTGACCTGGCCCCGGGTGTCGCCGTACGGGGAGGTCACGGTGGCGATGCCGGGGAGTTCGGCGACCTGGTCGAGCATGGCGGTCATGCGACGCTCGACGCCGTCGGCGCGGACGCTGCCCTTGTCGGTGTGCCAGACGATGGTGTCGCTGTCACCGCCGAGGCCGTGGAAGCCGCGCTCCAGGAGGGCGGTCGCACGGCCGGACTCGGTTCCGGGGACCTCGTAGTCGTTGGAGTACGAGCTGCCGGCGGCGACTGCCGCGGTGCCGACCCCGCCGAGGGCGACGAGCCACAGCAGGACGGCGACGAGGCGGTGCTTGATGCACCACCGTGCGATGGCTGCCAAAGGACGTGCTCCCTGGGTGGTTCGAGGATCTTCAGCGGGAACAGCCCGAAAAAGAACGCTTGACCTACGTGCGCCCACTGTGGCAGCCAAACGTGATCGTTTGCCCGTTTCGTGTCGATGCTCACAGGCATGCCCGCAGGGTCGGGGCGGAGGTCCTGGACCTCGGTCCCGACCCTCCGGGCACAACGGCTCACCGTGGGTGCTCAGCCGGAGACGCTCGCGCGGCCGTTCTCGATGTGACCCATGAGCCGGCGGCGGAATCCACCGGGCGCGGTCACCTCGATGTCGTACCAGCCGTGCGCGTCGGCGGCCGAGTGCACGACGGTACGGGTCTTCCCGGGCTTCACGGTGACGGTGCGGGTCCAGTCCTCGATGTCGTGATCGTCGACGTACCCGAGCGGCCGCACGGTGAAGGAGACGGACGCCGAGCCCGTGTTCCGTACGGTGAGGTGCAGGTCACGGTCGTGATGATCGATCCGGGAGGCGAGCGCGGCGCCGCCGGTCGCGGGTCCCTCGAACTCGCGGCGGAAGCCGTTGGGGCCGGTGATCGTGAAGCGGTAATGATCACCCGGAACGGGGACGGTCCACTCCCCCGTCCCCCTGACGTCCTTGTGCTGCGGGACGGCGAACTCACCCGCGTACGGGTAGAGCGCGAAGTGCGCGCTCGCCTTCCCCTTGTTGCTGAGCGCCACGCGCACGGAGCCGGACGCGGAGGCCTCCGAGGTCACGGCGGCGTCCGGCTGGTACGGGAGCGGGCGGGCGCGGCGGGCGCCGGGCTCCTGGACGGGCATCCGCTGCACGGCCGGGGGCTGTGGCCGCCAGCGGCCGCTGAAGGGCGGGATCGGGCCCGGCTGGTCGACATCGGGCTGCCGGCGGCCCCGCTGGAAGTCGAAGGCGGAGGTGAGGTCGCCGGTGACGGCCCGGCGCCAGGGGGTGATGTTGGGCTCCCGGATGCCCGTGAGCTTCTCCAGGAAACGGATCACCGAGGTGTGGTCGAAGGTCTCGGAGCAGACGTAGCCGCCGACCGACCAGGGGGAGACGACGAGCAGCGGGACGCGGATGCCGAGGCCGGTGGGCAGGCCCTTCCAGCGCTCGTCCGTGTTCTCGGCCGGCGGGACCGGCGGCGGCACGTGGTCGAAGAAGCCGTCGTTCTCGTCGTAGTTGATCAGGACGACGGTGTGGCGCCAGACGTCCGGGTGCGCGCCGAGGGCGTCGAGCACCTTGTAGACGAGGGTCGCGGAGGCGATCGGCGAGGAGGAGCCGGGGTGCTCGGAGTCGATCGCGGACGGCACGAGGTAGGAGACCTCGGGGAGGGTGCCGGCGGCGACGTCGGCGCGGAAGGCGTCGGCGAGGGTGCCGCTCTCGACACGGCGCAGTCCGCGCTCGAAGAGGGAGCGCTCGGCCTCGGTGAGGGTCGCCACGCCCTCCTCCAGGAGGCCGAGGAGGCGGGTGCGCTCGGCGGCGTCGTCGGTGTCGCGGACGGCGGCGTAGAAGGACTCCATGAAGGTGTGCCCGCCGGTTCCGGCGAGCGCCTTGCGGGCGATCTTCTTGAAGCTGGTGAAGAACTCGATGTTGTTGTCGGTGAAGTTCTCCCACTCGGTGTACGTCTTCCAGCTGCGCCCGGCGGCTTCGAGCCGCTCGGCGTAGGTGGGCCAGCCGTAGCCGGGGTGGGTGCCCTCGGCGTACGCGGCGTTGGTGACGGCGCGGCTGCCGTCGGCCTCGAAGCCGGTCCAGCCGGACCAGAGGTGGTTGCGGTTGGGGCTCGTCGACGTGTGGATGGACGAGTGGTAGGCGTCGCAGATGGTGAAGGTGTCGGCGAGCTCGTAGTGCAGGGGGATGTCCCGCCGGTCGTAGTACGCCATGGTCGCGGCGGTCTTGGCCGAGACCCACCCGTCCATCCAGCCGTCGCGCCAGGCCTTCCCGCCGCCGCCCCAGGAGTGGTCGAGGTCCCCGATGTACTGGAGGTTCTTCTGCTGTGTCTCGGCGGCGCCGCGGATCGGGAAGGGCAGCACGGTCCGGCCGAGCGCGGCGGGCTGCTCGAACACGGGCTTGCCGGAGGGCAGCTCGACGGCGTTGCGGTCGGAGAAGCCGCGGACGCCGCGGAGGGTGCCGAAGTAGTGATCGAAGGAACGGTTCTCCTGCATCAGGATCACCACGTGCCGAACCGCCGACATCCCGCCGGCCGGCGGCTCCGCGGCCATCGCGGCCTGCAACGACGGCGGCAGCAACGAACCGGCTGCGGCAACACCGAGGGCGCCTCCGCCCAGTGCGAGGAGCCTTCTGCGGGACATCTCGGATGACAAGACCGACCTCCAGTCGACGACCAATGGTTCGCCATCGAGCCATTGGGTGGTACGCCGGGGACGGTAGTGAGACGGGATGACGGAAAGAAGACCCGACGGGGACGCGGTGGTGAACGTCCAAGAGAACGTGACAGGAGTCCAAGTGACCTCCCCCACCGCTCCTGCCCCCTCCGCGTTGACCGCGGACCCATCGGAACGGCAAGCTGACTCTCTGTCAATCACTGTGCCCTGGGGGAAATTTGAGCAGCATGGCACACCACATCGGGCCCGACTCCGCACCTGACCGGTACCGGCTGCTGCGGTCCATCGGGCGGGGCGGCGAGGCCGTGCTCTATCTCGCCGAGATCGAGCTGGCCGGTGGTACCGAGCCCGTCGTCGTGAAGGTCCTCGACGCGAAGACCACCATCACGCCCGAGGTCTTCGAGCGGGTCAGCCAGAAGTGGAACGAGCAGGCGGAACTGCTGCGCTTCGTCCACCGGCCCGGTGTCGTCGGCGTACGGGAGCACTTCCAGGGGCCGCCGATCCACCGGTCCGGCGAGTCCGGGACGATCACCGGCCGGGCCCTGGCCCTCGTCATGAACCATGTCGACGGCCTCGACCTGCGCGACTGGCGGGCCGAACGGACCCTGGCCACGGCCGCCGAGCGGCGCGAGGTGATGCGGACGCTCGAGCAGCTCGCCGACGTCCTCGACTGGCTGCACTCCGGCAAGGCCACCCCGTCCGGGCGGACCGTCGTCCACGGCGACCTGTCCCCGGGCAACGTCATGGTCGACGAGCACGGGCAGGCGACCCTCGTCGACTTCGGCCTGAGCAAACTGACCGCCGACCACCAGACGGCCGAGGTGTGGTTCACCCCCGGCTACGCGGCCCCCGAGATCTTCGAGGGCAAGCGCACTCCGGGCACGGACCGCTACGCCTTCGGCGCCATCGCGTACTTCCTCCTCAGCGGCCAGTCCCCGCCGACCGCCCCCGAGCAGCTGGCGGCCGCGCTCGGCACGCTGCCGCAGGTCGCGGGCCTTCCCGCCGAGCAGCGGGACCGGGTGCTGAGCATCGCCGCGGCCGCCCCGGGCCGGCGGCCGCTGTCCCTGTCGGCCTGGGTGAAGGACGTGCGGCACGGGGTGGTGTCGACGACGACCTCCCGCCCGGCGACCGTCGCGGACGCGGTCCCGGCCGCGCCGCCCCAGAAGCCGTCGACGCCGCCCCTGCCGGTGACACCCCCGCCGCCCGCGGCCACGCCGGTGGCGGCCGCGCCGGTGGCGGCACCGCAGCCGGTCGCCCCGCAGCCCGTGTCGGCCGCGCAGCCCGCCGCACCGCAGCCCTCCACGGAGCCGCCCACCGTCGCCACGCCCGGCCTCGGGCCGCCGACGGCTCCCCCGGCGTCCCTGGCGGCGGAGACGGCACCTCCCCGCGCACCCGAACCGCGCCGCCGCCGCAAGGCCCCGCTCATCGGGGCCGTGGCCGGGATCCTGGTGGTCGCCGTCCTCGCGGTGATCGGCGTCCAACTGCTCGGCGACAAGGAGGACAAGGGCACCGAGGGCAAGGGCGGCACGCCCTCCGCCACCGTCACCACGGAGCCGACGGCCGACCCCGCCACCGAGGCCCCGACCGAGGAGCCCACCGCGGAGCCGGCGACCGACGAGCCGACCGACACGGCGACGACAGACCCGGCGGAGTCGGCGAGTCCGACCGACGACCCCGGGACCGTGCCGGACGCGCCCACCGCCGATCTGACCACCCTCGCCTCCGTCAGCGAACCCGACAGGTTCTCCGTCGGCACCGCGAAGATCGACACCAAGGAGTACGGAGCCGCCCTCATCGGCGACTGCTACAACGGCGCGTACGTCGAGTACGACCTCAACCGCGAGTGGTCGTGGTTCGACTTCACCGCCGGCATCGACGACGGATCGAACATCGAGACCGCCCGCGTCATCGTCTCCGTGGACGACCAGCCGGCCCTCTTCAACGAGACCGTCGACCTGGGCAAGCCGATCAAGAAGACGCTGAAGATCGAAGGGGCGCTGCGGCTGCGTCTCAAGGTCGAGGAGACCTGCACCGACGAGGGCAGCGGAGTGATCGCGGCCCCGATTCTGCGCCGCTGACCGCATACCCCGCCCATGTGAACGGCCCCGCACCGGAACTCCGGTGCGGGGCCGTTCACATGTCCGTACGAGAAGGGGATCAGCCCTCGCTGACGCCCAGCTTCTCCAGGATCAGGTCCTTCACGCGCGCCGCGTCCGCCTGGCCGCGGGTGGCCTTCATGACCGCGCCGACCAGGGCGCCGACCGCCGCGACCTTGCCGCCGCGGATCTTGTCGGCGATGGCCGCGTTGGCCGCGATGGCCTCCTCGACCGCCGTGCCGAGCGCGCCCTCGTCGGAGACGACCTTCAGACCGCGCTTCTCGACGACCTGGTCCGGGGTGCCCTCGCCGGCGAGGACGCCCTCGATGACCTGACGGGCCAGCTTGTCGTTCAGATCGCCGGCGGCGACCAGGGCCGAGACCCGGGCCACGTCCGCCGGGGTGATCGCCAGCTCCTCTAGCGACACGCCCTGCTCGTTGGCGCTTCGGGCGAGCTCGCCCATCCACCACTTGCGGGCCGAGGCCGCGTCCGCGCCCGCCTCGATCGTCGCGACGATCGCGTCGACCGCGCCGGCGTTGAGGATGGACTGCATGTCGTGCTCCGACACACCCCACTCCTCGCGCAGCCGGTTGCGGCGCACCCGGGGCAGCTCGGGCAGCGTGCCCCGCAGCTCCTCCACCCAGGCACGGGCCGGGGCGACGGGGACGAGGTCGGGCTCCGGGAAGTACCGGTAGTCCTCGGCGTTGTCCTTGATGCGGCCGGACGTGGTGGAGCCGTCTTCCTCGTGGAAGTGACGGGTCTCCTGCACGATCGTGCCGCCGGAGGACAGCACCGCGGCGTGGCGCTGGATCTCGAAGCGGGCAGCACGCTCCACCGAACGGAGCGAGTTGACGTTCTTCGTCTCCGAGCGGGTGCCGAAGGTCTTGGTGCCGTGGGGGCGCAGCGACAGGTTCACGTCGCAGCGCATCTGGCCCTTGTCCATGCGCGCCTCGGACACGTCGAGCGCGCGGATCAGCTCGCGCAGCTCGGCGACGTACGCCTTGGCGACCTCGGGGGCCCGCTCGCCCGCGCCCTCGATCGGCTTGGTGACGATCTCGATGAGCGGGATGCCGGCCCGGTTGTAGTCGAGCAGCGAGTGGGACGCGCCGTGGATACGGCCGGTGGCGCCGCCGACGTGCAGCGACTTGCCGGTGTCCTCCTCCATGTGGGCGCGCTCGATCTCCACGCGGAAGACCTCGCCGTCCTCCAGCTGGACGTCCAGGTAGCCGTTGAAGGCGATCGGCTCGTCGTACTGGGAGGTCTGGAAGTTCTTCGGCATGTCCGGATAGAAGTAGTTCTTCCGGGCGAAGCGGCACCACTCGGCGATCTCGCAGTGCAGCGCGAGACCGATCTTGATGGCGGACTCGACGCCGATCGCGTTGACGACGGGCAGCGAGCCCGGCAGACCGAGGCAGGTCGGGCAGGTCTGCGAGTTCGGCTCGGCGCCCAGCTCGGTCGAGCAGCCGCAGAACATCTTCGTCTTGGTGCCGAGCTCGACATGGACCTCCAGGCCCATGACGGGGTCGTACTCGGCGAGCGCCGCTTCGTACGACAGCAGTTCAGTGACAGTCACGGTGAGACTTTCCCTCTCAGCCCAGCAGGACGTCGTCGTCGCCCAGGCGCTTGAGCTCCCGGTAGAGGATCGCCAGGCCGGTAACGATGGCGGCGGCGGACACGGCGGAGTCGATCAGCCGCAGCATGTCGTTGTCGTTGCGGGCCAGCTTGGCCTGCTTCGCGACGCTGATGGCACCGAACGCGGTGGTCGCCAGCGAGACGTAGACGCCGGTCTTCGACTTCTTGAAGTTCTTGGCCTTCTTTGCCATGGCACTCACAGCGACGGAGCCTCCTCAAGCAGCGGGTGCCCCCACTTTTCCACGAAGGCGGCCTCGACGGCGGCGCCGACCTTGTAGAGCCGGTCGTCCTTCATGGCGGGAGCGATGATCTGCAGGCCGACCGGCAGACCGTCCTCGGGCGCCAGGCCGCAGGGCAGCGACATGGCGGCGTTGCCGGCCAGGTTGGTCGGGATGGTGCACAGGTCCGCGAGGTACATCGCCATCGGGTCGTCGGCGCGCTCGCCGATCGGGAAGGCGGTGGTGGGGGTCGTCGGGGAGACGATCACGTCCACCTCCTCGAAGGCCTTCTCGAACTCGCGGGTGATCAGGGTCCGGACCTTCTGGGCCGAGCCGTAGTACGCGTCGTAGTAGCCGGAGCTCAGCGCGTACGTACCGAGGATGATGCGGCGCTTGACCTCGTCGCCGAAGCCGGCCTCACGGGTGAGGGCGGTGACGTCCTCGGCGGACCGCGTGCCGTCGTCGCCGACCCGCAGGCCGTAGCGCATGGCGTCGAAGCGGGCCAGGTTGGAGGAGCACTCCGAAGGCGCGATCAGGTAGTAGGCCGAAAGGGCGAGGTCGAAGGTCGGGCAGTCCAGCTCGACGATCTCGGCGCCCAGCGACTTCAGCAGCTCGACGGACTCGTCGAAGCGCTGCACGACACCGGCCTGGTAGCCCTCGCCGCGGAACTGCTTGACGACACCGACGCGCATGCCGGCGACCGAGCCGTTGCGGGCGGCCTCGACGACCGGCGGGACCGGGGCGTCGATGGAGGTCGAGTCGAGCGGGTCGTGCCCGGCGATCGCCTCGTGCAGGAGGGCCGCGTCCAGGACCGTACGGGCGCAGGGGCCGCCCTGGTCGAGGGAGGACGAGAACGCCACCATGCCGTAGCGGGAGACGCCGCCGTAGGTCGGCTTGACGCCGACGGTGCCGGTGACGGCGGCGGGCTGGCGGATCGAGCCGCCGGTGTCCGTGCCGATGGCGAGGGGCGCCTCGTACGCGGCGAGGGCGGCGGACGAGCCACCGCCGGAGCCGCCGGGGATCCGGGTCAGGTCCCAGGGGTTGCCGGTCGGACCGTACGCGCTGTTCTCGGTGGAGGACCCCATGGCGAACTCGTCCATGTTGGTCTTGCCGAGGATGACGACGTCGGCGGCCTTCAGGTTCTTGACCAGGGTCGCGTCGTACGGCGGGATCCAGCCCTCGAGCATCTTCGAGCCCACGGTCGTCGGCATGCCGGCGGTGGTGAAGATGTCCTTGAGGGCGAGCGGCACACCGGCGAGCGGGCCGAGCTTCTCGCCGCGGGCGCGCTTCTCGTCGACGGCACGGGCCTGGGCGAGCGCGCCCTCACGGTCGACGTGCAGGAAGGCGTGGACCTTCTCGTCGACGGCCTCGATGCGGGCGAGGTGCGCCTCGGTGACCTCGACGGCGGTCAGCTCGCCGGCGGCGATCTTCCCGGCGATCTTGGCCGCGGTGAGCTTGATGATGTTGTCCGTCATGACTGTTAGTCCTCCCCCAGGATCTGCGGCACCTTGAAACGCTGCTGCTCCTGGGCCGGGGCGCCGGAGAGCGCCTGCTCGGGGGTGAGCGACGGACGGACCTCGTCCGCGCGCATGACATTGGTCAGCGGCAGCGGGTGGGAGGTCGGCGGTACGTCTTGGTCGGCGACCTCGGAGACGCGGGCGACCGCGCCGATGATGTCGTCGAGCTGGCCGGCGAAGTGATCGAGTTCTTCGCCCTTCAGCTCCAGACGCGCCAGCCGTGCGAGGTGGGCGACCTCCTCGCGCGTGATGCCAGGCATGCGGATCCTCACGGGGTGAGCTTGATGGTGTGGGCCCATCCTATGGGGCCGGTGCCGCTGCCCGTGAAACGGTTTGCCCGGGGTCGTCTCCCCGGGTGGACGCGGCCTACTGAACGACCTGGCCGGAAGGGTGGTCCACGTCGAGTTCGGCGGCGATGTCGGCGGGTCGGCGCCAGCCGTGCTCGCCGCGGGCGAGCAGCCATGCGGTGGCCTCGCCGGGCGGCATCGCGGCGGCCACGAGCCAGCCCTGGACGGCGTCGCAGCCCAGGTCGCGCAGGCGCTCCCAGGTCTCGTCGTCCTCGACGCCCTCGGCGACGACGAGGAGGCCGAGGGAGTGGGCGAGGTCGACGGTGCAGCGGACGATCTCGGCGTCCTCGGTGTCGACGGCGAGCCGGGCCACGAACGAGCGGTCGATCTTCAGTTCGCTGACGGGGAGCCGGCGCAGATGGACGAGGGAGGAGTAGCCGGTGCCGAAGTCGTCGAGGGACATCTTGACGCCGTGGCCGGTGAGGCCGTTGAGGGTGTCGGCGGCGCGCTGGGGGTCCTCCAGGAGGACGTGCTCCGTTATCTCCAGCTGGAGCGCGCCGGCCGGGACGCCGTGGCGGGCGAGCCGGGCGGCGACGGCGCCGGCGAAGCCGGGGGTGTGCACGTCGCGCGGCGAGACGTTGACGGCCACCGGGACGTCGAGTCCCTGGGCGCGCCAGCGGGCGACCTGGGCGAGGGCGGTCTCCAGGACGTACTCGGTGAGGTGGGGCATCAGACCGGAGGACTCGGCGATGGCGATGAACTCGTCCGGCGGGACCTTGCCGCGCTCGGGGTGGACCCAGCGGACGAGGGCTTCGAGTCCGGCGACCTGGCCGTCGAAGCGGACCTTGGGCTGGTAGTGGAGTTCGACCTCGCCGGCGTCGAGTGCGCGGCGCAGGTCGCCGAGGAGGCCGAGCCGGTCGGGGGTGTTGGAGTCGCGCTTGGACTCGTAGACCTCGACGCCGGTGCGGTCGCGCTTGGCCTGGTACATGGCGACGTCGGCGCGGCGCAGCAGGCCCTCGGCGTCGAGGGCGTGGTCGGGGAAGACGGCGACGCCCGCGCTGGCCTCCAGGACGAGGGTGAGGCCGTCGAGGTCGAGCGGGGAGGAGAGTTCGGCGACGAGGTGCCGGGCGACCCGCTGGGCGCTGGTGGTGGAGTCGGCGGTGGGCAGCAGGACGGCGAACTCGTCGCCGCCGAGCCGGGCGGCCTCGGCGCCGCGGGGCAGGGCGAGGCGGAGCCGGTCGGCGATCTGGAGGAGCAGCCGGTCGCCCGCGAGGTGTCCGAGGGTGTCGTTGACCGATCGGAAGCGGTCGAGGTCGATCAGGACGAGGGCGGCGCGGGCCCCTTCGCCCTCGGCCTCCTCCAGGGCGGTCCACGCCCGTTCGAGGAGCCACTGGCGGTTGGGGAGCCCGGTCAGCGGGTCCCGCAGCTGTTCCTCGGCTCGGGCGCGGGCGATCCACAGGGTGGAGTCGAGGGCGATGAGGGGGACGGCGAAGAGCGGCAGCAGGACGGGCCGGGTGGCGGCGACGACGCAGATCAGCGGGGTGATGCCGAGCAGGGCCACGGCGACCAGGCCCTGTCTCAGGAGCGCGGTGCGGGCGACGGTGGGCAGTCCGCGGCTCTGCGGGGCGAGCGTGTACCACAGGAGAAGCCGGGTCGCCACGAGGTAGGTGGCGGCGGCGAGGACGACTTCCGGGAGGTCCCCGATCGTCCAGTCGAGGGGCTGCCAGGGCCGTTCGACGGTGGGGACGTCGCCGAAGAGGGCGAGGACGAGGGCGGCGGCGCCGACCCCGAGGACGTCGGCGGCGCCGTGCAGCAGGCCCTGGCGCCAGCGGTGTCGGCGGGCGGCGCCGACCAGGGTGACGACGGTCATCGAGACGAGTCCGGCCGGCACCCAGCCGTAGAGCAGGAGGACGGCGAGGGTGAGGGCGGCGCCCGAACCGGTGCCGCCCCACCAGCGATCGCGGCCGAGCGCGACCAGATGGCCGACGATGAGGCCGGTGAGGACCGCGAGGGACCAGCCGGTGACCCCGCCGGGGAAGAGGCCGCTGCCGGCGCTCAGGCCCTGTTGGAGCCCGACGACGAGTACGACGGCGGCGATGCCCACCACGGCTGCGGGCAGCCGGGAGGTGAAACCCAGGGACACCACACGGCCGTACGGCCGTGGGACCGGGGCGGCGCTCTCGGTCGGTTCCATTCCCGTCCCTCTCACAGGCGGCGGTGCCGTCGGTGTGCGATGGGCCGCGGTCAGGCGGCCGTCCGTCGTCCGGCCGTCCGTCGTGCGACCGCCGTCGGGCGGTCGCACGTCGTGCCACGGGGCCGTTGTCCTGACGCCACGACCGGCAGAGCCCTCGCGCGGTTGTGCAGGACTGGGCGCACGGTCACCAGACTAGGCCGCCGAGGGCGTCGACGGGCAGCGCTCTCCCTCTCTTGCCCGAATGCGACCAGGCCACCCGTAACGATCTGGTATGCGCCGAACGGGTGACCGTCGCACGGTCGTCGGATGGGTACGGGCGGGCCGCGGGTGACTACTCCGCGACGGGCACCGCGGCCTCCCGAGCGGCGTCGGGCCCTTGTTCGAGCAGGATCTGGAAGCCGTCCTCGTCCAGAACCGGAACCTTCAGCTGCATCGCCTTGTCGTACTTCGAACCAGGGTTTTCACCGACCACGACGAAGGCGGTCTTCTTCGAAACGGAACCGGTCACCTTCGCACCGAGGCTCTGGAGGGACTCTTTTGCGCCATCCCTGGTGAACTTCTCCAGGGTGCCGGTCACCACGACCGTGAGGCCCTCCAGCGGACGCGGGCCGACATCCTCCCCGGCGCCCTCGTCCTCCAGAGTGACCCCGGCCGCACGCCACTTGCGCACGATCTCGCGGTGCCACTCCTCGGAGAACCACTGCTTCACCGCGGTCGCGATGATCCCGCCGACCCCGTCGACGGCCGCCAGCTCCTCCTCGCTCGCCTGCTCGATCCGCTCCAGCGAGCGGAACTCACGGGCCAGCGCCTCGGCCGCCACCGGCCCCACGTGCCGGATGGAGAGGCCGTTGATGAAGCGGGCCAGCGGGCGCGTCCTCGCGGCCGCGATGTTCTCCAGCATCGCCAGGGCGTTCTTCTTCGGCTCGCCCTTCTGGTTGGCGAAGACCGTGACGATCTTCTCCTCGCCGGTCTTCGGGTCCCGCCGGGGCAGACCGCTGTCCGGGTCGAGGACGTACGCCTTGATCGGCAGCAGCTGCTCGATGGTGAGGTCGAAGAGGTCGCCCTCGTCCACCAGCGGGGGCTCGGCCGGCTCCAGGGGGCGGGTGAGCGCCGCCGCGGCCACCGCGCCGAAGTTCTCGATGTCCAGGCACTGGCGCCCGGCGAGGAAGAAGAGGCGCTCGCGCAGCTGCGCCGGGCAGGTCCGGGCGTTCGGGCAGCGGAGGTCGATGTCGCCCTCCTTCATCGGCTTCAGCGGCGTCCCGCACTCGGGGCACTCGGCGGGCATCACGAACTCCCGCTCGCTGCCGTCCCGCAGGTCGGCGACCGGCCCGAGGATCTCCGGGATGACGTCGCCGGCCTTGCGCAGCACGACGGTGTCGCCGATCAGCACGCCCTTGGCCTTGACCACCTCCTGGTTGTGGAGGGTGGCGAACTCGACCTCGGAGCCGGCCACGGTCACCGGCTCCACCTGCGCGTACGGAGTCACGCGGCCGGTCCTGCCGACGCCGACCTTGATGTCGATCAGCTTGGTGTTGACCTCCTCCGGCGCGTACTTCCAGGCGATGGCCCAGCGCGGGGCGCGCGCGGTGGAGCCGAGCCGGCCCTGGAGCGGGATCTCGTCGAGCTTGACGACCACGCCGTCGATCTCGTGCTCCACGGAGTGACGGTTCTCCCCGAAGTACGCGATGAACTCCCGCACCTCGCCGAGCGAGCCGACCACCTTGTTGTGCCGGGCGGTGGGCAGGCCCCACTCGCGCAGCAGCTCGTACGCGTGGGAGAGGCAGTCGATGTCGAAGCCCTCGCGGGCGCCGATGCCGTGGACGACCATGTGGAGCGGCCGGGAGGCGGTGACCTTGGGGTCCTTCTGGCGGAGCGAACCCGCCGCCGCGTTCCTCGGGTTGGCGAAGGGCTTGTCGCCGGCCTCCACCAGGCGGGCGTTGAGCCCCTGGAAGGCCTCCATCGGGAAGTAGACCTCGCCGCGGATCTCCACGAAGTCCGGGATCCGGTCCCCGTGCAGCCGCTCCGGGATGTCGGCGATCGTCCGGACGTTGGGCGTGATGTCCTCGCCGGTGCGTCCGTCGCCGCGGGTGGCGGCCCGGGTCAGCCGCCCGTGCTCGTACGTCAGGTTGACCGCGAGGCCGTCGACCTTGAGCTCGCACAGGTAGTGGAAGTCGGGGGTGCCGACGTCCCGGGCGACCCGCTCGGCCCAGGTGGCCAGCTCCTCGTCGTCGAAGGCGTTGTCGAGGGAGAGCATCCGCTCGCGGTGCTCGACGGAGGTGAACTCGGTCTCGTACTGCCCCGCGACCTTCTGCGTCGGCGAGTCCGGCGTCCGCAGCTCCGGGTACTCCTCCTCCAGCGCCTCCAGGGCGCGCAGGAGCTTGTCGAAGTCGCCGTCGCTGATGACCGGCTGGTCCTTCACGTAGTACCGGAAGCGGTGCTCCTCGACCCGCTCGGCCAGATCGGCGTGCTTCTCCCGTGCCTCGGCGGGCAGGGCCCCCTGTTCGACTGCCACCTTCGTCCGTCCTCCCGTGCCTCGAAACCCGGTCACTCTGGGTTGTCCGCGAGCGATCTCGCCGCCCGGGCGCAGTGGGCGAGCGCCGCGCGGGCGTAGGCGGGCGAAGCGCCCGCGAGCCCGCACGTGGGAGTGATGACCACGGACTCCGCGAGAGTCCCCGGATTCAGCCCCAGCCTGCGCCACAGCGTCCTGACACCCATGACGCTACCGCCCGGGTCGGACAATGGGCCGTCGGCGGACGCCACCACACCGGCGAAGAGCTTGGTACCGGCCTCCACGGCCTCGCCGATCGTGTCCTCGTCACGCTCGGTGAGCAGGGAGAAGTCGAACGAGACGCCCGAGACACCGGCCCGCCGGAGGAGCGCGAACGGGACGTCGGGGGCGCAGGAGTGGACGACCACCGGCCCGTCGTGGACGGCGATCACCTCGCGCAGCGCGCTCTCCACGACCTGCCGGTCGACGGCCCGGTAGGTGCGGTAGCCGCTGGCGGTGCGGACGTGTCCGCGCAGGACGGCGGTGAGCGAGGGCTCGTCGAGCTGGAGGACGACCTGGGCGCCCGGGATCCGCTTGCGCAGGTCCGCGAGGTGCTCGTGGAGGCCCTCGGCGAGCGAGCCGACGAGGTCGCGGCAGGCGCCGGCGTCGCCGAGGGCGGCCTCGCCGCCGCGCAGCTCCAGGGCCGCGGCGAGCGTCCAGGGGCCCACGGCCTGCACCTTGAGCGGCCCCTCGTACCCCTGGGTGAACTCCTCCAGGGCGTCCAGGTCCTCGCCCATCCAGGACCGGGCGCGCCTGGTGTCGCGGCCGGGCCGGTCGCTGATCCGCCAGCCGCTCGGCTCGACGTGCGCGTAGAGGTCGACGAGCATCCCGATGGTCCGGCCGATCATGTCGGCGCCGGGACCGCGGGCGGGCAGCTCCGCGAGGAACGGGAAGTCCTCGAAGGACCCGGTGACGGTCTTCGCGGTCTCCCGGGCGTCGCCGCCCGGCATGGAGCCGACGCCGGTGGCGGGCCCCCAGAGCACGCGGTCGTCCTCAGCCTGCGTCTCGCTCATGTCTAGCGTCCCGGACGAACGGTGAGGTCGTTGATCTCGGCGTCGCGCGGCAGGTCGACGGCGGTGAGGATCGCCGTCGCGACCGACTCGGGGTCGATCCACCTCGACGGGTCGTACTCCTTGCCCTCCTGGGAGTGGACCTTGGCCTGCATGGGGCTCGCGGTACGGCCCGGGTAGACCGAGGTCACCCGCACGCCGTTGCCGTGCTCCTCGTGGCGCAGGGAGTCGGCGAGGGCCTTGAGGCCGTGCTTGGAGGCGGCGTACGCGCCCCACTCGGCGTGCGCGGCGAGCCCGGCGCCCGAGTTCACGAAGACGACGTGGCCCTGGGAGACCCGCAGCTGCGGCAGGAGGTGCCGGGTCAGCTCGGCCGGAGCGACGAGGTTGACATTGAGCTGGTGGTGCCAGGTCTTGGGGGTGAGGTCCCCGATCGGCCCGAGGTCGACGACGCCGGCGATGTGCAGCAGGCTGTCCACCCGCTCCGGCATGGTCTGGTGCGAGAACGCCCAGGAGAGCCGGTCCGGGTCGGCGAGGTCCCCGACGAGCGTCCGGGCTCCGGGGAACTGCGCGGCGAGCTCCTTGGCCCGCCCCGCGTCGCGCGCGTGGAGCACGAGGTCGTCCCCGCGCGCGTGGAGGCGGCGCGCGACGGCCGCGCCGATGCCGGAACCGGCTCCGGTGATCACATGTGTAGCCATGGGCACCATGCTCGCATCAGCGGGCGGCGATGTTCTCCTCCAGGTGGGTGAGGGCCGTCGGGGCGTCGTCGGCGAAGAGGACGAGGTCGGCGAGGGGGATCGGCAGGAAGCCCTCCTCCTCCATCCGGCGGAACTGGGCCTTCAGTCCGTCGTAGAAGCCCGCCGTGTTGAGCAGGACGACCGGCTTGGTGTGCTTGCCGTGCTTCTTCAGCTCCAGGATCTCGGTGGCCTCGTCGAGGGTGCCGGTGCCGCCGACCATGACCACGACGGCGTCGGACTTGGCGAGGAGGAGCGCCTTGCGCTCGGCCAGGTCCTTGGTCACGACCATCTCGTCGGCGTTCGGGCGGGCCTTGTGGGCGAGGAAGTCGACGGAGACGCCGACGAGTCGGCCGCCCGCCTCCTGGACGCCGTCGGCGACGACCTTCATCAGACCGGTGTCGGAGCCGCCCCAGACCAGGGTGTGTCCAGCCTTGCCGAGGAGCCGGGCGAAGTCGCGGGCGGGGGCCGTGTAGCGCTCGTCGAGGTCGGCCGCGGAGAGGAAGACACAGATGTTCATGGCCCCACCGTAGGCCCTGACCAGCGGCTTCCATCTTTTTCCGAGAAATCCCGCCGGAGGGCGATGAGTTCCGGTGACGGCTCGGGTCTCACCTGCCATGGACGAGGTGAGCACCACGCTGAGCAGGGTTCGGGGACGGGTCGCGTCGCGGGACGGGACGCCGATCGCGTACGAGCGGTACGGGGAGGGCCCGCCCCTCGTCCTGGTGAGCGGGGCGCTGGGGACGGCCGCGGGCGAGGGTTCGCTGGGCGGGTTCCTGGCCCGGAGCTTCTCGGTCGTGGCGTACGACCGGCGGGGCCGCGGGGGGAGCGGCGACACCGGGCCCTACGCGGTGGAGCGGGAGATCGAGGACCTGGCCGCGGTGGTCGGGGAGGCGGGGCCGGGTGCGGCGCTGCACGGGACGGGCACGGGCGGCGCGCTGGTCCTCGCAGCGGTGGCCGCCGGGCTGCCGGCCGGGGCGGTGTCGGTGTTCGAGCCGCCGTACTCGGCGGCGTCCGCCGAGCTGCGGCGGCAGGTGGCCGTGCTGCTCGACGGGGGGCGGCGGGCCGAGGCGCTCGACCTGTTCCTGGCGGAGTCGACGGTGCCCGCGGAGCTGCGGCCCGGGGTGGCGGAGCTGGCGCACACCCTCGCGTACGACATCGCCGTCCTCGGCGACGGGACGGTGCCGGAGCGGCTCCTGGCCCGGGTCCGCGCGCGCGTGCTGGTGGTCGACGGGGGTGCGAGCCCGGTGAGCACCCGGCAGGCGGCCCGCGCCCTGACGGAGGCTCTCCCCCGGGGCCGGCACCGCACGTTGACGGGCCAGACTCACGACGTGGCCCCGCACGTGCTGGCCCCGGTCCTGGAGGAGTTCCTCACCGACGAGCGGGAACCCGCGGAGGCGGCCCGGGGCTGACCGACCAGGCCGGACCCCCCGGCCGGTCCCCCGGCCTTCGCCCCTGCGGTAGCCGGTGCCTACGCCGTCGCCGGTGCCGCCGCCGTCGTGCGGCGGGTCGTCGTCGCGATCGTGGCGGAGCCGACCACGCGCGTGCCGTCGTAGAGCACGATCGCCTGGCCCGGGGCCACGCCGCGGACCGGCTCGTCGAAGGCGACCGCGAGCTCGCCGTCCGTCAGGGACGCCGTCACCTCGGTCTCGCCGCCGTGGGCGCGGAGCTGGGCCGTGTAGCGGCCCTCGCCCTCCGGCGCCGTGCCGCACCAGCGGGGCTTGATCGCGGTCAGGGCCGTGACGTCCAGGGCCTCGACGGGGCCCACCGTGACCCTGTTGTCGACCGGCGAGATGTCCAGGACGTAGCGCGGCTTGCCGTCGGCGGCCGGGTGGCCGATCCGCAGGCCCTTGCGCTGGCCGATGGTGAAGCCGTACGCGCCCTCGTGACTGCCGACCTTCGTACCGGCCTCGTCGACGATGTCACCCTCCGCCTTGCCCAGGCGGGAGGCGAGGAAGCCCTGGGTGTCGCCGTCCGCGATGAAGCAGATGTCGTGGCTGTCGGGCTTCTTCGCGACCGCGAGCCCGCGCCGTTCGGCCTCGGCCCGGATCTCGTCCTTGGTGGTGAGCGTGTCGCCCAGCGGGAACATCGCGTGCGCGAGCTGCTTCTCGTCGAGCACGCCGAGCACGTACGACTGGTCCTTCGCCATGTCGGAGGCGCGGTGCAGTTCGCGGGTGCCGTCCTCGTTCAGGACGACCGTCGCGTAGTGGCCGGTGCAGACCGCGTCGAAGCCGAGGGCGAGGGCCTTGTCGAGCAGCGCGGCGAACTTGATCTTCTCGTTGCAGCGCAGGCACGGGTTGGGCGTGCGGCCGGCCTCGTACTCCGCGACGAAGTCGTCCACGACGTCCTCGCGGAAGCGCTCGGCGAGGTCCCACACGTAGAACGGGATGCCGATGACGTCGGCCGCCCGGCGGGCGTCGCGGGAGTCCTCGATCGTGCAGCAGCCGCGCGCTCCCGTACGGAAGGACTGCGGGTTCGCGGAGAGGGCGAGGTGCACGCCGGTGACGTCGTGGCCGGCCTCGGCGGCACGGGCGGCGGCGACGGCGGAGTCCACTCCGCCGGACATGGCGGCAAGGACCCGGAGGGGACGGGTCTGGGGGTGCGGGGGCGGAGTCTGAGTCATAGCCCTACCAGGGTACGGGGCGCCGGGAACCACAGTCGCGGTAGTAAGCGTTCTCGGTGGCATGGGGAGCAAGGCGAGTGGTACGGGCGGGGCCGGCGGTTCGGGAAAGGCCGGCGCTTCCGGCAGACGGGTGGGGCGGCGCGCGGTGCTGCTCGGCGGCGGGGCCGCCGTCCTGGGGACGGCGGCGCTGGCCAGGGACGAGCTGGCGCGTGCCTGGTGGCGGCTGCCGGGGATGGAGAAGAAGCGGGTCGAGGGCGAGCTCGACCACCGGGCCGCCGAGTGGACCTCGGCGTCGCGGGCGAACTGGCGGCGGGCCGACCGGCCGGACGACTACCGGATCGACCGGGTCGTGATCCATGTCGTCCAGGGCAGCTACGCGACCGCCCTGAAGGTCTTCAAGGACCCCGGGCACGGGGCCGCCGCGCACTACGTCGTCCGCAAGGACGGGCATGTGGCGCAGATGATCCGGGAGCTCGACGTCGCGTTCCACGCCGGGAGCCGCGACATGAACGAGCGGAGCATCGGCATCGAGCACGAGGGCTTCGTCGACCGGCCGCAGGACTTCACAGCGGCGATGTACGCGGGGTCGGCGCGGCTGACGGCCGACATATGTGTCCGGTACGGAATACCCGTGGACCGGGAGCACATCATCGGGCACGTCGAGGTCGAGGGCACCGACCACACCGACCCCGGTCCGCACTGGGACTGGGACCGCTATCTGAAGCTGGTGCGGGAGGCGTCGAAGGCACGCGTCTGAGCGCCTTCGACGCGGGTCGCGTGGGGCCGCCGACGCCGGTCGCGTGCGGCGCCCGGGCTCGCGCGCGGCGCTTGGGCTCCCGTGCGGGCCTCGGGCGGGTCAGCTGAGGCCTGCGGTCCGGGCCCGCTCCACGGCGGGGCCGATCGCGTCCGCGACCGCCGCGACGTCCTCCTTGGTGGAGGTGTGGCCGAGCGAGAACCGCAGGGTGCCCCGGGCCAGGTCCGGATCGGTGCCGGTGGCGAGGAGGACGTGGCTCGGCTGGGCGATGCCGGCGGTGCAGGCGGAGCCGGTGGAACAGGCGATCCCGGCCGCGTCCAGCAGCAGGAGCAGGGAGTCGCCCTCGCAGCCGGGGAAGGTGAAGTGGGCGTTGGCGGGGAGCCGCTCGACGGGGTCGCCGCCGAGGATCACGTCGGGGACGAGCGTCCGGATCTCGGCCACGAGCTCGTCGCGCAGCGCGCCGATCTCGCGGGCGAACTCCTCGCGCCGCTCGGTGGCGAGGCGGGCGGCCACCGCGAAGGCGGCGACGGCCGGTACGTCGAGGGTGCCGGAGCGGACGTGGCGCTCCTGGCCGCCGCCGTGCAGCACGGGTACGGGAGTGTGCTCGCGGCCCAGGAGCAGGGCCCCGATGCCGTAGGGGCCGCCGATCTTGTGGCCGGAGACGGTCATCGCGGCGAGTCCCGAGGCGGCGAAGTCGACCTCGATCTGACCGACGGCCTGGACGGCGTCGGCGTGCAGCGGTACGCCGAACTCGGCGGCGACGTCGGCCAGTTCGCGGACCGGCATGACGGTGCCGATCTCGTTGTTGGCCCACATGACGGTGGCGAGGGCGACGGAGTCGGGGTCGCGGGCGATCGCCTCGCGCAGGGCCTCGGGGTGCACGCGGCCGTACCGGTCGACCGGCAGGTACTCGACGTCGGCGCTCTCGTGGGTGGCGAGCCAGTCGACGGCGTCGAGCACGGCGTGGTGCTCCACGGGGCTGGCGAGGACGCGGGTGCGGCGGGGGTCGGCGTCGCGGCGGGCCCAGTAGAGGCCCTTCACGGCGAGGTTGTCGGCCTCGGTGCCGCCGGAGGTGAAGACGACCTCGCTCGGCCGCGCGCCGAGCGCGGCGGCGAGGGTCTCGCGCCCTTCCTCGACGGTGCGCCGGGCCCGCCGTCCGGCGGCGTGCAGGGAGGAGGCGTTGCCCGTGACGGCGAGCTGGGCGGTCATCGCCTCGATCGCCTCGGGCAGCATGGGCGTGGTCGCGGCGTGGTCGAGGTAAGCCATGGTGGGTCGATTCTACGAGCCCGCGCCCCCGGCCCCGGCGGGTGGCCGGTTTACGCCGCCGGGCGCGGCGGGTGCCGGGGTCCGGGGCCGTGCCCGCACGGGGCCGGGCGGCGGGTCGGGACCGGGGCCGGCGTCGCGCTCCCGGAGCCCCTCCGAACCCCTTCGCCCGGCCGGACGCGCGGCGCCCCGGGGCCGCCTCGGCACGGTGTCCCGGAACCGTCGGGGTGCGGTGGCCCGGAACCGTCGGGGTGCGGGGTGGTCTCGGGTCCCGGACGCGCCCCATGGGTCGCGTCCGGGACCGCCCCGGAACCGATCGGTCCTCTTCGGGACCGGGATCGGGACCGGGCCGTACGCGCTCCGGGCCGTACGCGCTCCGGGGTGTGCGGTCCCCGGGGCGTACGGACCCTGTCGTCGCCTGTCGTCGCGTTCCGGCCCGGGGTCGGAGCCGGAACCGCGTCAGGCGCGCGGCGCGCGGGCCAGCTGGCGGGACTGCGCCACCAGACGGTCGGCGCTGTCCCAGACCTCGGCGTCCTCCTCCAGGAAGCCGCCGGCCAGGTTGCGGGTGGTGATGGAGACCCGCAGCGGGCCCGGGGCCGGGCGGCAGCGGATGTGGGTGGTGAGTTCGACGGTCGGGGTCCAGCCCTTCAGGCCCAGCTCGAAGGAGGTCGGGGGCAGCGCGTCGACCGTCAGGAGCAGCGACAGGGCGTCCGGCTCACGGCCGTCCGCGAGACCGAACCACGCGCGCATCTCGCCCTTGCCGGACGGTGCGCCGATCGCCCAGCCGACGCAGGCCGGGTCGAGGCGCAGGTCGAGCCGGTCGGCGATCGCCGAGGAGCCGGGGATCGCCGGGGTCGGGCCGTCGGAGGCGGCGAAGCAGTTCTCGATGGCGGCCATCGCCGGGGCCGTCGCGGTGGTGCGGACGTCGTCGGGGAGCGTGTCGAGGTCGCCGTACGAGGCGAGGACCCGGATGCGCTCGACCTCGGTGCCGTCCTCCGCGTACTGGAAGAGGGAGGCCTGGCCGGTGGAGAGCGTACGGCCGGTGCGGACGGTCTCCGTCCTGATCACCGCGGGGCCGGGCACGGACGGCGTGAGGTAGTGCGCCGAGATCGTGAACGGGTCGGGGTGCGGGAGGTGGTCGCCGAGGGCTCGGCCGAGCAGAGCGAGGAGGTAGCCGCCGTTGACCGCGTGGATGATCGTCCAGCCCGCGGAGAGGTCGGCGTCGTAGACGCCGGGCTCCCGGAGGGTGACGGCGGTGTCGCGGTCGAACTCGTACGCGCGCTCGTCGTCGCGCTCGCCCTCGCGTCCGCGCTCGCTCGTCGCGACGGGGGTCTCGATGCTCGTGCTCATGTTTCCGACGGTACCCCAGGAAGCTACTGAGCGGTAGCTTTCTCCGGTTCCTCGCGTGCGGAGGACCGCCGGTTCCAGGCACGGGGCGCGCGCCAGTGGTAGCGCATCGCGAGCAGGCGGAGCAGGAAGGCCGTGAGGACCGCGGCGCCGCTGGTCCAGGCGTTGAGCATGTCGAAACGGATGCAGAGCACGACCATCCCCGCCCCGACGATCGCGGGGACGGCGTACAGGTCCCGGTCCCAGCGCAGCAGCGACGGCACCTCGTTGGCGAGCACGTCGCGCAGCACACCGCCGCCGACGGCCGTCGCGAGACCCAGCACGGCGGAGGAGGTGAGACCGAGGCCGTAGTCGTACGCCTTCGTCGTACCGGTCACGCAGAAGAGGCCCAGGCCGGCGGCGTCGAAGACGTTGACGGCGGTCTGGGTGCGCTCGACCTCCGGGTGGAGGAAGAAGACGAAACCCGCGGCGATCAGGGGCATCAGGAAGTAGCCGAGATCGGTGAAGGCGGCGGGCGGTACGGCACCGATGATCAGGTCGCGGAAGAGACCGCCGCCGAGGGCGGTGACCTCGGCGAGGACCGCGATGCCGAAGACGTCGAAGTTCTTGCGGACGGCGAGGAGGGCGCCGGAGATGGCGAAGACGAAGATGCCGACGAGGTCGAGGGCGTGTTGGACGGAGGGGGTGAACAGGTCGTGGAGCACCGCCCAATTGTGCCGGTAGTTCCCGTGGGGGCTGCGGGGGCTCCCTGCCCGGGGGCTCCACCCCGGGGCCCCGGGTGCCGGTCGGCCCCGTACGCGCGGAGGCCCCCGGTGCCTTTCGGTACCGGGGGCCTCCCCTGGGTCACGCCTTCGGTGCGTCGTCCTCGGCGGCAGCCGGGTCCGGCCCGGACGGCGCCTCCGCCTTCGCCTCGGCCGGCGCCTCCGCCTTCGGGCTCGCCGGCTGCGGGGTCGTGATCTCCAGCGACTCCCTGGCTCCGGGGATCGTCAGGGACTCCGCGTTCTCCGGGTGGTGACAGGCCACTCGCTGGCCCGGGCGGAGTTCGACGAGCGGGGGCTCCTCCGTGCGGCAGACGTCCGTGGCCTTCCAGCAGCGGGTGTTGAACCGGCAGCCCGGCGGCGGGGCTATCGGGGACGGGACGTCGCCCGTCAGGAGGATGCGGTCGCTCTTCGCGCCACGGCGGCGGGGGTCCGGGATCGGGACCGCCGACATGAGGGCGCGGGTGTACGGGTGCATCGGGTTCTCGTAGAGGGACTTGCGGTCCGCGAGTTCCACGATCTTGCCCAGGTACATCACCGCGATGCGGTCGGAGACGTGCCGGATGACCGACAGGTCGTGCGCGATGATCACGTACGTGAGGCCGAGCTCCTGCTGGAGGTCGTCCAGGAGGTTGACCACCTGGGCCTGGATGGAGACGTCCAGGGCCGAGACCGGCTCGTCCGCCACCACGAGCTTCGGCTTCAGGGCCAGCGCGCGGGCGATGCCGATGCGCTGGCGCTGACCGCCGGAGAACTCGTGCGGGTAGCGGTTGTAGTGCTCCGGGTTGAGGCCGACCAGCCCGAGCAGGCGCTGGACCTCCTTCTTCACGCCGCCCTCGGGCTCGACGCCCTGGAGCTTGAAGGGGGCCGAGACGATCGTGCCGACCGTGTGGCGCGGGTTCAGCGAACCGTACGGGTCCTGGAAGATCATCTGGATGTCCCGGCGGAACGGGCGCATGCCCGAGACCCCGAGGTGCGAGATGTCCTTGCCCTGGAACTCGACCGTGCCGCCGGTCGGTTCGAGGAGCCGGGTGATCAGGCGGCCCATCGTGGACTTGCCGCAGCCGGACTCGCCGACCACGCCGAGCGTCTCACCGGGCAGGACCTCGAAGTCGATCCCGTCGACCGCCTTGACCGCGCCGGTCTGCCGCTGGAGAAGCCCCTTCTTGATGGGGAAGTGCTTCTTCAGGCCGGTGACCTTGAGGAGGGGTTCCATGGTCTCGCTCACAGTTTCGGCGCAATCTCTTCGGTCCAGATACGGGTCCGCTCCTCCTGCGGCATGTGGCAGGCCGAGAAGTGACGGTCCCCGGCCGGCGCGAGCTCCGGTCGCCGGGTGCGCGTGATGCCGCCCTTGGGGACGTCCGCGTACGGGCAGCGGGGGTTGAAGGCGCAGCCGCTCGGGATGTTGATGAGGCTGGGCGGGTTGCCCTTGACCGGGATGAGCCGCTCGGTCTGCTCGCGGTCGATCCTCGGCATCGAGCCGAGCAGGCCCCAGGTGTAGGGGTGCTGCGGCTCGTAGAAGACGGACTCGGCCGGTCCGCGCTCGACGCAGCGCCCGCCGTACATCACGAGGATGTCGTCGGCGAGCTCGGCGACGACGCCGAGGTCGTGGGTGATGATGACGACCGCGGAGCCGAACTCCTTCTGGAGGTCCCGCATCAGGTCCAGGATCTGGGCCTGCACGGTCACGTCGAGCGCGGTGGTCGGCTCGTCGGCGATGAGGAGCGCGGGGTTGTTGACGAGCGCCATGGCGATCATCGCGCGCTGGCGCATGCCGCCGGAGAACTCGTGCGGGTAGTTGTCGAACCGCTTGGCCGGCTCGGGGATGCCGACCCGGTCGAGGAGTTCGACGGCCCGCTTGCGCGCCGTCTTCTTGTCGACGTCGTGGTGGACGCGGTACGCCTCCACGATCTGGTTGCCGACCGTGTAGTACGGGTGCATCGCGGACAGCGGGTCCTGGAAGATCATCGCCATGTCGCGGCCGCGCATCCTGCGGACCTCGTCCGGGTCGGCCGAGAGCAGCTCGCGGCCGTTGAGCCAGATCTCGCCCGAGATCTTCGCCTTCTGCCGGCCGTACTGGCCGACGGTGTGCAGACCCATGATGCCGAGCGAGGTGACCGACTTGCCGGAGCCGGACTCGCCCACGATGCCGAGGGTCTTGCCCTTCTCCAGCTGGAAGCTGAGACCGTCGACCGACTTGACCAGACCGTCGTCGGTCGGGAAGTGGATCTTCAGGTCGCGCACGTCGAGGAAGGCGTCGGAGGGGGCGGACCCGGTGGCGACGGGTTCGCCCACCGCCGCGCCGGTCTTCGTCAGCTTGTCCGTCATGCGAGCCTCACTCGGGGGTCGATCACGGCGTACAGCAGGTCCACGACGAGGTTGGCGAGGACGACGCAGGCCGCGGTGATCAGCGTGACGGCCAGGATCAGCGGCAGGTCGCGCTCGCTGACGCCCTTGATGGCCAGTCCGCCGAGGCCGTGGAGGCTGAACGCGGTCTCGGTCAGGATCGCGCCGCCGACGAGGGCGCCGAGGTCCATGCCGAAGATGGTCAGGATGGGGGTCATGGTGGAGCGCATGGCGTGCTTGCCGAGCACGACCGGCTCCGGGAGGCCCTTGGCCCGCGCGGTGCGGATGTAGTCCTCGCCGAGGACCTCCAGCATGGTGGCGCGGGTGAGCCGCGCGTACATCGCCGCGTACAGGAAGGCGAGGGTCACCCAGGGCAGCAGCAGGCCGCCGAACCAGCCGCCGACGGACTCGGTGATGGGCACGTACGAGGCGTTGAGCCAGCCCAGCTGGGTACGGAAGATCAGCATGGCCAGCATGGCGGTGAAGAAGATGGGCAGCGAGACGCCGGCGAGCGCGGTGATCATGGCCGCGCGGTCGATGATCGTGCCCCGCTTGAGCGCGGAGACGACGCCCGTGGAGACACCCAGGATCAGCCACAGCACGGCGGCGCCGATGACCATGGAGAGGGTGACGGGGAAGGCGTCGACCAGCATCGACGAGACGTCCTGCTCGGTGCGGAACGAGTAGCCGAAGCAGGGCGCCGCGCAGTGGATGGTGTCGCCGCCGCCCGTGTAGTCACGGCCGACGAAGATGCCGGAGACGAAGTGCCAGAACTGCACCAGGAGCGGCTCGTCCAGGCCCAGCTTCTGCCGGACGGCCTCGATGGATGCCGGATCCGCCTGCTTGCCGACGAACATCGCGGCAGGGTCGCTGCCGGTCAGCTTGGGAATGAGGAAGAAGATGCTGAGCGTCACGAGCGTGACGACGAGCAGCATCACGACGACCGCGAAGAGTCGCCGGACTATGTATGCAAGCATGCGGTCGGCCGGTCGGCGGCCGGGGGACCCGATCGGGTCCCCCGGCCGCCGCCCTCGGCCATCACCTGCCCTTCGGACCTGGCGGCGGGTGGTGCGCCGGTGAAGCGGGTCGGATTACTTGACGACGCCGAGCGACGCGTAGTCGTAGCGGCCGTTGTAGGCGTCCGCCGTGTAGACGTTGGTCAGCCGGGAGCTGCGCCAGATGATGTTCTTCTCGTGGGTGAAGGGCAGGTAGACCGCGGCCTCCGACACCTTCGTGTTGATCTGCTTGTAGAGCTCGCCGGCCTTGACCGGGTCGGTCTCCTTCAGGGCCTGGTCGAACAGGCCGTTGACGGCCTTGTCGTTCAGCTCGGAGAAGTTGTTGTTGCCGCTCTGGAGGATGAAGCGGCCGTCGACCAGCGGCTGGAGGAAGCCCTGGCCCGACGGGAAGTCGGCGCCCCAGCCCATGATGATGATGCCGTAGCCCTTGTCCTTGACGACCTTCGGCGAACCGATGATGCCGGACGTCTGGGCGCCGTCGAACTGGTCGATCTGGGCGTCGATGCCGACCTTCAGCAGCGACTGCTGGAGGGACTCGGCGGTCGCGATCTCGATCTTCTTGTTGTTGCGGACCGCGATCGTGGTCTTGAAGCCGTCCGGCTTACCGCACTTCTTCAGCGCCTCCTTGGCCTTGGCCAGGTCCGGGGCGCCACCGAGCTTGCCGTACGGGTCGGCCTTCGGGTCGGCACCCTTGATCGCCGGCGGCAGCATGTTGGAGGCGATGTCGCCACCGGCCTGCGGGCCGCCACGGGCGGTCTGGAGGGACTTGGAGTCGGCCGCGTAGATGATGGCCTTGCGGCACTCGATGTTGGAGATCACCGTCTGCGGGAAGACCGCGTAGCGGATGAAGCCCGTCTGCGGGTTGTCGACGTTGCCCTTGTGCTGCTGGAGCACCTTCTGGCGGGCGGAGGCGCCGACGCCGGTGGCGTTGATGTCGAGGTCGTACTCGCCCTCGACGAGGCGGTTGTCCATGTCGTCGGCGTTCGTGGTGAACGTGACGCTGACGCTGTCCGGGAGGGCCTTGCGGACGGTGTCCGTCTTGGCGTCCCACTTGTCGTTGCGGACGAGCTTGATGGACTTGTTCGGGGTGTACGACTGCCACTTGTACGGGCCGGAGGAGAAGGGCTTCAGGCCGTACTTGGCCTTGGTGTCCTTGTCCTGGCGGACCGGGGAGGCGGCGGGCATGGCCAGCATCTGCAGGAAGTCACCGTTGGCGACCGGCAGCTTGAAGATGATGGTCTTGTCGTCCGGGGTCTCGATCGCCTTCAGGCCGAGCTTGTCCGCGGAGGTGTCCTTGTAGGGACCCTTGTACTCGCCCTTGGGGTCGAGGACCTGCTGGAGGTAGATCGGGCCGCCGGAGATGACGTCCTGGGCCCAGATGCGCTCGATGCCGTACTTGATGTCCTTGGAGGTGATCGGCTTGCCGTCCTCCCAGGTCACCCCGTCCTTCAGCGTGAAGGTGTAGGTGAGGCCGTCGGCCGAGACCTTGCCGGCGTCGGTGGCGAGGTCCGGGACGAGCTCGGTGGAGGCGGCGCCCGGCTCGGCCTTGAAGGTGACCAGCTGACGCGTGTAGTAGCGCGCGAAGTCCCACACGAAGCCGTAGTAGCCGCGCTGCGGGTCCCACGAGTCGGCCTCCTGCGAGCCGATGAACTTCAGCTCGCCGCCCTTCTTGTCGGAGGCGTTGGCGACCTTGTTCACACCGGCGTTGAAGCCGGGCGCACCGCCCTTGCCCTTGTCGCCGCTGTCGCCGGTGCCGCCACCGCAGGCGGTGGTGACGACCATCGTGGCCGCCGCGAGCAGCGCGCCCGCGGCGATTCTGCGCTGAGAGCTCTTCAGCATGGTTCCAGCAACCTCCGGGATAGTGGCGGCCGTACGGCGGTCCGCCGATTGGGGTTTGGCCTCCTGTCGCCAGCGGCAGGGGCGGGTGGTGCGGGTCGTCGGCGAACGGTCAGCGGGAGCCCTTCGGGTCGAGCGCGTCACGCACGCCGTCGCCGAAGAGGTTGAACGCCAGAACGGTGATGAAGATCGCGAAGCCGGGGATCACCATGAACAGCGGGTCCGACTCGTAGGTGGTGATGGCCGTCGACAGCATCTGTCCCCAGGAGGCCGTGGGCGGCTTCACACCGGCGCCGAGGAAGCTGAGCGCCGCTTCGGTGAGGATGTTGGTGGGGATCATGAGGGTCGCGTAGACCGTGATCGGGGCGATCAGGTTCGGCAGCAGCTCGCGGCGCAGGATGTAGAGGCGGCCTGCGCCGAGGCTCTGGGCGGCCTCGACGTACTCGCGGTTGCGCAGCGAGAGCGTCTGGCCGCGGACGATGCGGCCGACGTACGGCCAGCCGAAGAAGCCGATGACGAGCACCAGGGCGGCGATGCGGACGCCGGAGCCGTCGAGGCCGAGGAGCTGGTTCGGCAGGACGGAGACCAGGGCGATCGTGAAGAGCAGCTGCGGGAAGGCGAGCATGACGTCCATGACCCGGCTGAGCGCCGCGTCGATCCAGCCACCGAAGTAGCCGGCGATGATGCCGAGGATCGTGCCGAGGACGACGGCGAAGACCGCCGCGAGGAAGGCGACGAGCAGCGAGATCCGTGCGCCGTAGACGATGCGGCTGAAGACGTCGCGGCCGTTGACGGGCTCGACTCCGAAGAGGAAGTCGGAGCTGACGCCGCCCCAGGAGCCGATCGGGGTGCCGAACAGCGGGTCGATCTGGTCCTCGTGGAACTCGTCCGGCGGGTGACCGAGGAGGCCCACGATGACCGGCGCGAAGATCGCGACGAGGACGAGGAAGACGACGATGAACGCGCCCGCGAGGGCCAGTTTGTCGCGCTTGAGGCGGGTCCAGGCGATCTGCCAGGGCGAGCGGCCCTCGATCGCCTTGACGGGGGCGCCGCCGGGAGTGCCGGGGGCGTCGGGCGCGCCATCGACGGTGGCGGTCGCCTCGCCCGCACTCTTCTCGTGCAGTGGTGCCGTCATCGTGGTGAGGACCCCTCTCGGCCGCCGGTAGCCGGCCCTTGCCCGCCGCGGGTAGCGGCTCGGTGGAACAACCTGCTGGGCACCTGCTCGAAAGGAGCCGAACGCCCGGTGTTCCGGGGAGTCTTCAACGCGCTTGTGATCACCCGCCAGCCCTGACGAGGAATGTTTGCTCAAACGTGATGCGGTGCTGCGACTTCCGTTATCCGGACGTCGCGATCACGTGAGCGGACCATCTCGGGTCCTCTTCCCCCCAATCGGACATGTCCCCTCAACTAGGCGTTCGAGCTCCTCAATTGGGGCGAACGAAAGCCTCCGGAGCGAACTCCGGAGGCTGGTGGGGTGGGACGCGAGAAGGGGTGCGTCTCAGTATGCGGACGGCGCCGGGGGCGGGTATCCATAGCCCGGAACGGGCGCGGAGCCGCGTCCGGCGTGCGCCTCGCGGTCGTAGAACGGGCGGCCGTTCGCCCGCAGCCAGAGGGCCACCGGGTCGTACGCGTCGGAGAGGGCGACCGTCGAGACGGGCAGCCCCTCGGGTACGGCTCCGATGGACTGGCGCATCATCGCCCGGACCGTGTCGACGGCCGCCGGCGAGGTGTCGTACAGATCGAGGCCGATGGCGAGGTACGGGGATCCGAGCGCGGGCTGCACCCAGCCGCGGCGCAGCGCCCGGACGGCCGGGGTGCGGTGCGCGTTCTGCGTGAGCAGGGCGTAGAACTGCGGGATCTCCAGGGTGGGCTCGGTGACCCGGAGCGGCCCGGCGGGCATCCGGTCGAGGCCGGTGGCGATCCGGCGCAGGTCGGCCCAGGGGATGCCGACGCCGCCGCCGGGGGCGTGCGGATTCAGCCAGACGCCCCAGCGGTCGGGGTAGAGGGCGCGGGCGATCTCCCGGCCGGTGACGAGCTCGTGGGCACGGTGCCAGCCGGAGGCGGCGAGCTCCTGGGCGGAGGTGACGCAGGGCGCGTAGCCGAAGCCGTCGACCTCCATGTTCCCGTACTGGGCGTCGGACGATCCGGGCGATCCGTGCCAGAGCAGCATCCAGAGCTCGCCGTCGGCGAGGGCGTGCAGCAACTGCTCGTACGCGTCGTAGCGTCCGGGTGCCACCTGGCGCAGCATGTGCTCGACCTGTCCGGTCGCAGCGGTGCCTGACGCGCTCACCCTGGGTCCCGCCCCTCTTTCGTCACCACGTCTGTGCCGACGTCCGTCCTCACGACGTCCGTCCTGCTGTCGAGAAGTTCAGCTTAAACAGGCCGTCCGTCACACGGCGGCGCGCTGGTAGAAGGGGCGCACCCGCTCCAGCATCCAGTCGCCGACCGGGTCCTGTGCCATGTCGAGCAGGATGAGGTTGACCGGCCAGGCGCATTCGACGCGGCCGAGGGCGCGGCCGAGGGCGTCCAGCGGCGCGTTGCGGTCGACGCCGTCCCAGGCGACGAGCTGGACGCCGACGAAGAGGGCGGGCTCGGTGCCCTCGACGCTGGCGAGCGCACGGCGGGCGGTGGTGACGACGCCGGTGGCCTCGAACTCGGCGGACGCGGCGGCGAGGAAGTCGACGGGGTCGTCCTGCCAGTCGGGCTCGAAGAGCCGGACGCGGCCGCCGGTGGCGGGCCCGTCGAGCGGGGTGCGGCCGACGCGGCAGAGCTCGGCGACGGCGGGCGGGGGCAGCGGGACGCCGACGACGCCGCCCGGGTTCACGGCGATGCCGAGCTGCGGGGGCAGGCCGCGGGCGAAGTCACGGGCCGGGGCGACGGTGAACGACATGTGGCTGCCGACGCAGGCGAGGAACTGCTCCTCGGAGCTGAAGACGGGGACGTACGCCGCGCCGTCGATCTCCATGGTGGCGAGGTCCAGGTTCGGGCTGTCGGGTCCGCCGCCGTTGGGCAGGGGCACCCAGACCGGGCTGCGGCCGAGGACCTCGACCAGGCGGGCGCCCGCCGAGGGGTTGCCGAGGGATGCGGCAAGGACCTCTTCCAGCTCATTGCCCGGCCACGTCACGTCCACGGTCCCGTTTCCCCTTCTCGCACGGCCTGCCGTACCGGCCGCCCCGGCAGCACCCTAACGCCGCCCCGGCGCCGCCGTGGCCAAAAGAAGGGGTACGGACACTTCGGGACAGGGGCGTACGTCACAGCGGCCCGCGTCGGACAGCCCCGCGCACAACGGCAGCGGCCCGCCTCGGGCCGCCCCGCGTCCACCGCGAGGCGGCCGCCTCAGGCCGCGTCGCGGAAGCCGATCTTCCGCAGCGTGTCCGCCGCGTCCCGGTCGAGCAGGGTCGCCGAGGCGCAGCCGTGCGGCAGCCGGCCGGACTCCGCCGCCGCGACGAGCCGGGCGACGGCCCGCCGGTGCCGGGCGAAGGCGTACGACGAGACACCCCGGCCGCGGGTCCGCTGGCCCTCGCGGGCGGTGTCCGGGTCGACGTCGAGGAGGACCAGGTGGAGGGCCCGGCCGCGGCGGCGGGCCTCCCGGGCGAGCCAGCCCCGCACCCAGGACTGGGTGCCGCAGTCGTGGACGATCACCCCGGCACCGGACCGCAGGGCGCGGCGCAGCCCCGCGTAGTGCGCGATCCGGACCAGCGGGCGGTAGACGGCGTACGGCAGGAGGCGGGGCATCCGGGCCTCCCAGCGCTCCCGGGTGTCCTGCGAGTCGATGCCGGCGCCTTCGGCGGCGCGCCGCATGAGGGTGGACTTGCCGCTGCCGGGCAGCCCGGAGACGACCACGAGGTCGCCGGCGGCGAAGGTGAGGGCGCGGGGGCCTCGGCCGCCGCGCTCGCGCAGGTCGCGCAGGAGCCGCCCGCGGCCGCGGGTCCGGGCGCGGGCACGCTGGGACGGTATGCCGGTACTCGGCGCGTACGCGCCGGTGTGCTGGAACCTCATCGTCTCTCCCCCTGCCGGGCCTGGGAAGACCCTTGCCCACAAAGTGTAAAGAAACGGTAATGGGACACAAGCGATATGCCCCGCGTGGCTCGCGTGCAATGATGTGCGCGCCAGGCGCGCACAGTCGCCACACAATCGCATACCGGCCGCTCGAATCCGCGCGGGAGAGTTCCGGACGCCAGCCGTGTCCGGACGCCGAAGGAGCAAGACCCTCCCTTGAATCTCTCAGGCCCCGTACCGCGTGGATGAGGCAGATCTGAAAAGCGGGACACCTGCCGTGTCCCCACCCAAGGTGCAAACCGATCTCTCGGCGACGAGATGCTCTCGGTGAACCTCTCAGGTTCCATGACAGATGGGGAGGACGTCCTCGCCCGTCATGTGTTTCGTCACCGATCACGCCCTTGGGACCCGGGAGCCACCCCATGAGCACTGCCCCCCGTCTGACCGCCCTCGATGCCCTGCATCGTTCGCTGGGCGCGACCATGACCGACTTCGCCGGCTGGGACATGCCGCTGCGGTACGGCAGCGAGCGGGACGAGCACATCGCCGTCCGCACCAAGGCGGGTCTCTTCGACCTCTCCCACATGGGGGAGATCACCGTCACCGGCCCGCAGGCGGTCGAGCTCCTCGACCACGCCCTCGTCGGCAACATCTCCACGGTGGGCGTCGGCCGTGCCCGCTACACGATGATCTGCCAGGAGGACGGCGGCATCCTCGACGACCTGATCGTCTACCGCCTCGGCGAGACGGAGTACATGGTCGTCGCCAACGCCTCCAACGCGCAGATCGTCCTGGACGCGCTGACCGAGCGCGCGGCCGGCTTCGACGCCGAGGTGCGGGACGACCGTGACGCGTACGCCCTGATCGCGGTCCAGGGCCCGGAGTCCCCCGGCATCCTGAAGTCGATCACCGACGCCGACCTGGACGGCCTGAAGTACTACGCCGGCCTGCCCGGCACGGTCGCCGGCGTGCCCGCGCTGATCGCCCGTACCGGCTACACCGGCGAGGACGGCTTCGAGCTGTTCCTGAAGCCCGAGCACGCCGAGGGCGTCTGGAAGGCGCTGACCGAGGCCGGCGCGCCGGTCGGTCTGATCCCCTGCGGCCTGTCCTGCCGCGACACGCTCCGCCTGGAGGCGGGCATGCCGCTGTACGGCCACGAGCTGACCACGGCGCTGACCCCCTTCGACGCGGGCCTCGGCCGGGTCGTGAAGTTCGAGAAGACGACCAACGACGGCCGTTTCGTCGGCCGTGAGGCGCTGGAGAAGGCCGCCGAGCGCGCCGAGACCGCCCCGCCGCGCAAGCTCGTCGGTCTGGTCGCCGAGGGCCGCCGGGTCCCGCGTGCCGGCTTCTCCGTGGTCAAGGACGGCGTGGTGATCGGCGAGGTCACCTCCGGCGCCCCGTCCCCGACGCTCGGAAAGCCGATCGCCATGGCGTACGTGGACGCGGCGCACGCCGAGCCCGGCACCCAGGGTGTAGGTGTGGACATCCGCGGCACCCACGAGGCGTACGAGGTCGTGGCACTGCCGTTCTACAAGCGCCAGAAGTGACGTATCCGTCTCACTTCGCGTCTCACCCCGTAAGACCCACGTTCATCAGTACTCCCCCGATCCAGGAGAATCAGGCCATGAGCAACCCCCAGCAGCTGCGCTACACCAAGGAGCACGAGTGGCTGTCGGACGCCGAGGGCGGCGTCTCGACCGTCGGCATCACGGAGTTCGCCGCCAACGCGCTCGGTGACGTCGTCTACGCCCAGCTCCCCGAGGTCGGCTCCACGGTCACCGCGGGCGAGACCTGCGGCGAGCTGGAGTCGACGAAGTCCGTGAGCGACCTGTACTCCCCCGTGACGGGTGAGGTCGTCGCCGCCAACCAGGACGTGGTGGACGACCCGTCGCTGGTGAACACGGCTCCGTTCGAGGGTGGCTGGCTGTTCAAGGTGCGCGTCACGGGTGAGCCGGACGAGCTGCTCTCCGCCGACGAGTACACCGCGTTCTCCGGGAACTGAGACCGGGCCCGAGACCCTTAGGGATCGATTCATGTCGCTTCTGAACACTCCCCTCCACGAGCTGGACCCCGACGTCGCCGCCGCCGTCGACGCCGAGCTCCGCCGTCAGCAGTCCACGCTCGAGATGATCGCCTCGGAGAACTTCGCTCCGGTCGCCGTCATGGAGGCGCAGGGCTCCGTCCTCACCAACAAGTACGCCGAGGGCTACCCGGGCCGCCGCTACTACGGTGGCTGCGAGCACGTCGACGTCGCCGAGCAGATCGCGATCGACCGGATCAAGGACCTGTTCGGCGCCGAGTACGCCAACGTCCAGCCGCACTCCGGTGCCTCCGCGAACCAGGCCGCCCTCTTCGCGATCGCCCAGCCCGGCGACACGATCCTGGGTCTGGACCTGGCGCACGGCGGTCACCTGACCCACGGCATGCGCCTGAACTTCTCGGGCAAGCAGTTCAACGTGGTCGCGTACCACGTGGACGAGGCCGGTCTGGTCGACATGGCCGAGGTCGAGCGCCTCGCCAAGGAACACCGCCCCAAGGTGATCATCGCGGGCTGGTCCGCCTACCCGCGGCAGCTGGACTTCGCCGAGTTCCGCCGGATCGCGGACGAGGTCGAGGCCTACCTGTGGGTCGACATGGCCCACTTCGCGGGTCTGGTCGCGGCCGGTCTGCACCCGAACCCGGTCGAGCACGCGGACGTGGTGACCTCCACCACGCACAAGACGCTCGGCGGCCCCCGCGGCGGCATCATCCTGGCGAAGAAGGAGTTCGCGAAGAAGCTGAACTCCTCGGTCTTCCCCGGCTTCCAGGGCGGCCCGCTGGAGCACGTGATCGCGGCCAAGGCCGTCTCCTTCAAGGTCGCCGCCTCGGAGGAGTTCAAGGAGCGCCAGCAGCGCACCCTGGACGGTGCCCGCATCATCGCCGAGCGCCTGGTCCAGGACGACGTCACCGCCCACGGTGTCTCCGTCCTGTCCGGCGGTACGGACGTCCACCTGCTCCTCGTCGACCTGCGCGACAGCGAGCTGGACGGCCAGCAGGCCGAGGACCGTCTCCACGAGGTCGGCATCACGGTCAACCGGAACGCCGTTCCGAACGACCCGCGCCCGCCGATGGTCACCTCGGGTCTGCGCATCGGTACGCCGGCGCTCGCGACCCGCGGTTTCCAGGCCGAGGACTTCACCGAGGTCGGCGACATCATCGCGGAGACCCTGAAGCCCGGCTTCGACGCCGACAAGGCCGCGTCGCTGAAGGCCCGGGTCACGGCGCTCGCCGACAAGCACCCGCTGTACCCCGGCCTGAAGTAGTTTCGTACCCTTTTGTTCTGCGGCCGGTCTGCGGTCGTTGGTTGGGAACCTTCGGGGCACCGCGCACACTGGACAGTGAGCGCGGTGCCCCACCCCATGTCCTCGCGCCGTACCGCACGTCCTTCCTCTCCGCGCTTTTCTGCTCCACCCCGGCAGACAACGGCGTCTAGCCCCCACAAGGAGTCCTCCGTGGCCATCTCGGTCTTCGACCTGTTCTCGATCGGCATCGGCCCGTCGAGCTCCCACACGGTGGGACCGATGCGCGCGGCCCGGATGTTCGCCCGCCGCCTGAAGAACGAGGGCCTGCTCGCCCACACCGCGAAGGTACGGGCGGAGCTGTACGGCTCCCTCGGCGCGACCGGCCACGGCCACGGCACCCCGAAGGCCGTCCTCCTCGGTCTGGAGGGCAGCTCGCCGCGCACGGTGAACGTGGAGACCGCGGACGACGAGGTGGAGCGGATCAAGTCCAGCGGCCGGATCAACCTGCTCGGCGCGCACGAGATCCCCTTCGACTTCGACGCCGACCTGATCCTGCACCGGCGCAAGGCGCTGCCGTACCACGCCAACGGGATGACGATCTTCGCGTACGACGCGGAGGGCGCCCTGGTCCTGGAGAAGACGTACTACTCGGTCGGCGGCGGCTTCGTCGTCGACGAGGACGCCGTCCAGGGCGAGAACCCGATCGTCCCCGACGACACCGTCCTGAAGTACCCCTTCCGCACCGGCGACGAGCTGCTCCGCCTCGCGAAGGAGACCGGCCTGTCGATCTCCGCGCTGATGCTGGAGAACGAGAAGGCCTGGCGCACCGAGGACGAGATCCGCGCGGGCCTCCTGGAGATCTGGCGGGTCATGCAGTCCTGCGTCTCGCGCGGCATGTCCCGCGAGGGCATCCTGCCCGGCGGCCTGAAGGTCCGCCGGCGCGCCGCGAACCTGGCCCGCAAGCTGCGCTCCGAGGGCGACCCGAAGATGCACGCCATGGAGTGGATCACCCTCTACGCCATGGCCGTGAACGAGGAGAACGCGGCGGGCGGCCGGGTGGTCACCGCCCCGACGAACGGCGCGGCCGGCATCATCCCCGCCGTCCTGCACTACTACATGAACTTCGTGCCCGGCGCCGACGACGACGGCATCGTCCGCTTCATGCTGGCGGCCGGCGCGGTCGGCATGCTCTTCAAGGAGAACGCCTCGATCTCCGGCGCCGAGGTCGGCTGCCAGGGCGAGGTCGGCTCGGCCTGCTCGATGGCGGCGGGCGCCCTCGCCGAGGTCCTCGGCGGCACCCCGGAGCAGGTGGAGAACGCGGCCGAGATCGGCATGGAGCACAACCTGGGCCTGACCTGCGACCCGGTCGGCGGCCTGGTCCAGATCCCGTGCATCGAGCGCAACGGCATGGCGGCGGTCAAGGCCGTCACGGCGGCGAAGATGTCGATGCGCGGCGACGGCAGCCACCTGGTCTCCCTCGACAAGGTCATCAAGACCATGAAGGAGACCGGCGCGGACATGAGCGTGAAGTACAAGGAGACCGCGCGGGGCGGTCTCGCGGTGAACATCATCGAGTGCTGAATCGGTTGTTCACGTGACGGTCCCCGGGCCGGGCGGCCGCCGCCGCCCGGGCCGGGGCCGGGTCAGTACCGCACCCAGAGGACGATCACGTCCGGGCGGGTGGAGGTGAAGGGCTCGCAGAGGAAGATCGGGCCCCAGATCTGGTAGCCGGCCCGACCGGCGGCCTGGCATTCGGCGTACGAGGCGTGGTGGCTGCGGGCGTAGAAGCCGGGGCCCGCGGCCTCGGCGGCGCCGGCGGTGCCCAGCGCGAGGGCACCGGCCGTGGCCGCGGTGGCGAGTGCGGCTGCGATGCGACGGTACATGGCATGTCCTCCTGAAAACGCCGGGATGCCCCGGCGGAGTGCGTGACGATGCGATGTGGTGCGGTACGTGCGGGCTGCGCAGCCGGGGACGAACGTACCGTCGCGGACAGAGGCACACAATAGGTCTAGGCCAATGCGTCAGGTCGCTTCGGCGTGTCCGTCACGCCGGGGTCGGCACCACGCTCCTGCCCGTCTCGTGGGCGTACAGCATCGCCCGGTCGCGGAGGGCCGCGTGGACGGCCATGCGGGCGTCGCGGCGGCGCTGGGCCGGCCCGTCGGGCAGGTGCAGGATGCCGGCGTTGCCGCGCGAGCCGCGCTGGATCTCCGCCGTGCGGGGGATCCGGAGCGACTGGTAGCGGTCGAGCCGGACCGCGGTCGTCGACGGCGCCGGGTCGGCCAGACAGGCCGCCAGGTCCATCGCGTCCTCGACCGCCTGGTTCGCGCCCTGCGCCATGAACGGCAGCATCGGGTGGGCCGCGTCGCCGAGCAGGGTCAGCCGGCGCGAGGACCACACGTCCAGCGGCGGCCGGTCGTGCAGCGCCCACTGGAGGGTCGTCTCCACGGCGCCCACGACGTCCGCGACCAGCCCGGTCCAGCCGCCGAACACCCGGCGCAGCGCCTCCGGATCGCCGGGGACCGACCAGGACTCGCCCGGGGACTGCGCCATCGGCACCGTCGCCGCGAAGCTCAGGTACTCCCCCGCCGCGACCGGGTAGCACACGAAGTGCCCGCCCGGGCCGAGCCAGAGGCGCACCAGAGGCGCGCGGGCCGCGTCCGGGAGCCGGTCCATGGGCACCAGCCCCCGGTAGATGCCGAGCCCCGAGAACTCGGGCTCGTCGCGCCGGAACGCCTCGCGGACCGTGGAGTGGATGCCGTCGGCGCCCACCACCAGCTCCGCCCCGCGGACGGTTCCGTCCTCGAAGGCCAGCCGGACGCCGTCACCCGACGCGTCCGTCTCCCGCGCCTCGCTGAGGCGTTCGCCCAGCTTGAGGCTGCCCTCGTCGACGAGGGTGAGGAGCGCGTCGTGGAGATGCGCCCGGTGCACCGTGTAGTACGGGGCTCCGAACATCCGCTCGCACTCCGCGCCGAGGGGCGTCCGGGCGATCGGCCGTCCGCTCCACCCCCGTACCTCCATGGCCTCGATCGCCACCGCCCGCTCGCGCAGGGCCGGGCCGAGGCCGAGCCGCAGCAGCGGCCTGACCGCGTTGGGCGAGAGCTGCACTCCCGCCCCCACCTCCGCGAGCCGCCGCGTCTGTTCGTACACCGTGTACGGAATGCCCATGGAGGAGAGCGCACCGGCCAGCGTCAGTCCGCCGATGCCGGCACCGACCACCGAGACGTGCGGCCGCTCCTCCGCTCCCCACTCGTCCAGATCCCCGAACCGCACCTTTGAGACCGCCTTCCGCGTCGCTGCTGTGTCGGCACCGTCGGCGTCGCCGGCCGCGGTCTCCCGCAGTCCGGCCGTCCGCCGCACCCCGAGCATGGGTCGCCCACCGGCCCCCGGCAACGCGGGTCACGCCCCCCTCTGACAACTGTCGCGGCTTCCATGACGTCCGTCACCGCCGCCCCCGCGGGCCCGGCCGGGCCCGCCGGCCCGCCCCTAACGTCGAGGCTGCGCCCCGGAGTCCGTCTGCGGGCGACGACCCCACGACGTCCCACCACCACACGCCGGGAGGCACACAGTGACACGAGCCGAGGGACCGCGGTGACCGCCGCGGTGGCCGTGGAAGGCCTGCAGAAGCGGTACGGCGACCACGAGGCCGTGCGCGGCGTCGACTTCAGCGTCGCGGAGGGCGAGATCTTCGCCCTGCTCGGGCCGAACGGCGCGGGCAAGACCACCACCCTGGAGATCCTGGAGGGCTTCCGGGAGCGCGACGGCGGGCGGGTCGAGGTCCTCGGCCGCGACCCCGGCGTGAAGGCCGACGGCCACTGGCTGCGCGGCCAGGTCGGCCTCGTCCTCCAGGACATCGCCGTGGAGCCCTATCTGTCGGTACGGGAGACCGTGGCCCGCAACGCCGGCTACTACCCGGACCCGCGGAACGTCGACGAACTGCTCGACCTCGTCGGCCTGAACGAGAAGAAGGGCGCCAAGGTCAAGGACCTGTCCGGCGGCCAGAAGCGCCGCCTCGACCTGGCGCTCGGCGTCGTCGGCCGGCCCAGGCTGCTGTTCCTGGACGAGCCGACCACCGGCTTCGACCCGAACGCGCGCCGCGGCGCCTGGGACGTCGTGCGCAATCTGCGCGACGACGGCACCACCATCGTCCTCACCACCCACTACATGGACGAGGCGCAGGCGCTGGCCGACTCGGTCGTGGTCATCGCCGAGGGCCGCATCGTCGCCTCGGGCACCCCGGACACCCTCGGCGGCCGCGACAGCGCCCAGACCCGGATCCGTTTCGCGCTGCCGACGGGCGCCGCGCTCGCCGACGTACCCCTGCCGGTGAGCGATGTGGAGGACGGCCTGGTGACGGCCGAGACGACCGAGCCGACGGCCGCGCTGCACCGGCTGACCGGCTGGGCGCTCGACCGGGGCACGCCGCTCGACCGGCTGACCGTCGAACAGCCCACGCTCGAGGACGTCTACCTGAGCCTGACCAGCGAGTACGTACAGCAGGAAGCCTCCTCGCCGTCGGCCGCGCGGGAGCGCAAGGCGCCCGCCGGACGAGGCCGCCGACCCGGACGGAGCCGCTCATGACCACCCTGATCCCCCCGACCGCCGAGACGACCGCCCCGGCGGCCTCGGCGACCCGCGCGGACGCCCCGCGCGAGCGGAACCAGCTGGCCCTGCTCGGCCATCAGATCCGTTACGAGCAGCTGTCGTTCTGGCGCAACCCGCAGTCGATGGTCTTCACCTTCGTGCTGCCGATCGTCATCATCGGCATCTTCGGTGCCGTGTTCAGCGGCAGTGAGGGCCAGGACTTCTTCTTCGGTCTGACCGGCATGCAGTACTACACGCCGGTGATCGCCGCCGTGTCCGTACTCGGCGCCTGCTACGGCCAGTTGGCGATCGTGCTCGCGATGCGCCGGCAGACCGGGGTCCTCAAGCGGCTGCACGCCACGCCGCTGCCCGCCTGGGTCTACTTCGCCGGTCTGCTCGTGCACTGCGTCGTCGTCAGCATCGTCGACGTCGCGCTCGTCTTCGGCATCGGGGCGCTCTACGGCGTCGACCTGCCCACCCACTGGGGGGCGGTCCTGCTGACGCTCGTCCTCGGCGCGGCGAGCTTCTGCGCGCTCGGTGTCGGCGTGGCCTCGCTCATCAAGAACTCGGAGGCGGCCCCGGCCGTCGTACAGTTCATCCAGTTCCCGCTGGTCTTCATCTCGGGCAGCTACTTCCCGATCCACGCGGAGCTCCTCAACACCATCGCGGGCCTGCTGCCCGTCAAGCCGTTCAACGACGCGATGCTGGCGCTCTTCACCCAGGACGCCGGCTTCCAGTGGCGTGACCTGGCGGTGCTCGCCGCGTGGGGTGTCATCGGCGCCCTGATCGCCGTCCGCAGCTTCCGCTGGGACCCCCGCCCCGAGTAGGAACGGGTGCGCATCACGAAAAGGCCCGACCGGGAGACCGGCCGGGCCTTTCGTGTTCCCCGTGGGGGGGGTCTGTGGTCAGACGTTCCGCGGGACGGGGGGGCTCTCCGGTACCGGGGTGTTCTCCGGCACGGGGAAGGCGTGGGCGAGGACCGCGTACGTGCGCAGCTCCTCCAGGAGGCTCAGGCCGAGCCGGTTGTGGAGCATGTGCGCGTGCGAGAAGAGGACCATGCCCGGGTGGGCCGGCGACTGCTCACGGATCTCGTCCGCGTGGGCGGCGATCCGGGCGTGCCAGCCGGCGAAGGGGCCGTGGGATCCCGGGTCGAGGGTCACCGCCCCCTCGACCCGGGTGATCGTGTCGAGGAGTGCGGCCGGGTGGCCCGCCTCGGCGGCCCAGGCGCGCCAGGCTCCGAGACCGTGGGCGTAGTAGTACGCGCGTTCCGCCGGGTCCCCGAGGGCGGCGGCGACCGCGACGGTGCCGCGCAGGGCCAGCACGGCCCGCTGCCGCTCGCTGCTCACCTTGGGCAGGGCGGCGAGGACGAGGGTGCTGGACAGGGTGAAGAGGGACTCGGCGGCGGGCATGAGGGCCGGGCCGCCGTAGCGGTCGAACTCCGGCTCGTAGACGGCCGGGTGGACGCCGGGGGGCAGCAGGGCCTTCACCGAGGTGTTCTCGCCGGTCTCGCCCGCGGCGGCGAGCCGCTCGGCCCCGCTGCGGTAGGCGCCGGGGTCGAGCGGCTCCTCGCCCGGGGCGGGCGCGCCGGCGACGGCCAGGCGATCGGTGAGGGCGGCCTCCACGCGCGCGCGTGCGGCGGTGTCGAGATCGCCGACGCGGAGCCGCAGGTGCGGGCCGGACTGCCAGTAACGGATGAAGAACCACGGCGTGCCGGGGGCGAGTTCGCGGATCGTGGGGCCGATGACATCGGTGACGACCCGGTCGTGTGCCGACCGGGCCGTCGTACCGAGGTGGAGGTGCCAGGCGGTCCATTCGGTCGCCCGCGTCGTGACCGGCGGGGGCGTGGTCGGGGTCGGGGTCGCCGTCGGGGTCGGGGTCGGGGTCACGGGGACGCTCCTTCAGAGTCTGAGGTCGAGCAGCGCGCCGCCGGTGTCCTGCGGTACTCCCACGACCACGGACAGGACGATCATCTCGTCGGGGTCCAGGCCGAGGACGCGCTGGGTGGGAATCTCCTTGAAGGCCCGCACGGGGCGGGCGAAGAGGCCGGAGGCGGCGGCGGACAGGCAGAGCCCGTGCGCGGCCCAGCCCGCGGCGTGCTGGACGGCGCCCCAGCCGGCGGTCCCGAGGCGCTCGAAGAGCTCCCGGGTCCGGACGGACAGGAACACGGTGAGCGGCGCGTCACGGATGCCGCAGCCGTTGACGGGCGAGACGCCGTAGCCGTACTGCTCCTCGATTCGCTCGGGCGCGGTCGCGTCGGCGCGCAGGAGACTCGCGGCGCCGTCCCGGAGCCGGTGGACGCCGTCGGTCCGCCCTTCGACGCCCTGGACGACGGCGGTGACGGTCAACGCCGCGAAGGCGGTGCCGAGTTCGGGTCCTGGTGGCGGTACGGAGAGCCAGCGGGCGGCGCTGTCGAGCGCCTCGGCGGGCAGGTTCCGGCGCCGGCCGCTCATGCCGTGCAGGGCGCGCGGCATGCGTCCGGAGTGGCGCCGCCAGAGCAGTTCCGCCCAGTCCGGCACGGTCGCCGAGGGGCCGAGGCCCGCCGGGACGGCGGTGGTGAGCGGGGCGGGGGCGCCGTCGTAGGTCTGCTCCCGGTTGACGCGGATCAGCTCCGCGAGGGCGGGGTCGGTGCGGGTGAGGTGGGCCGGTGGCGCGGGAACGAAGCCCGTCTCCCGGGCCGGTACTCCCCCGCCCTCCAGCTCCACGACGAACGGAAGGGACCAGGCCCAGGCGTCGTCCAGCTCCAGGGCGGACAGCAGCGCGTGCGCGTCCGGGCCCGGAAGACGGAGCCGCGCGGGCACGTCGAAGAGTTCGAGACCGAGGCTCAACGCCCGCAGGACAAAACCGAGTTCGATGGCGATGAGCGAGCCGCGGAACCACTGGTAGGCGGGTGGCACGGTCGTGTACCGGCCGGTGAGCACGACGTTCCGGGCGGGGGCCGCCGGGGCGCCGGTGAGGGCGTGCCGGTCCGGTTCGAGCAGGCGCCACGGCATGCCGGCGCCCCCGTCCACGAAGGCGTGGACGGGGAAGAGGCAGCGCGGCGAGGCGTACGGCCGGTGGTCGTTGTAGGGGTTCTCGGGCTCTCTGCGCTGCGGTCCGAAGGCGGTGACGAGGGCGCGGCCGAGCCGGTCCTCGACCGGTTCGGCCGCGCCCCGCCCGCGCCGGCCGCCGGGTGACGGCGCGGGGTAGGGCAGCGCCGCGAGCCGGTCGTGGGTACCGAGCGGCAGGGCCCGGCGCGGGCCGCCCCCGCGCGGTGGCGGGGGCGGTACGTGCGTGTCGGGCGGCGGTTGCGGCACCCAGGTCCACGGGGGCGCCTCCGGCGCGTCGTCCCCGGCCCCGTACGCGTACCAGAGGGGCTCGCGGGCGATGCTGTTGTCGCCCTCGGGGCCGGGCAGGTCGACCGGGCCGCGCCGGGGCGGGACCCCGGCGCCGGCGTCCGCCGCGCGCGGAGCCGTCGGGGCCGTCACGGGAACGGGTGGGGGTCGAGGGGGATCGCCCGGTGCTCCTGCCCGGTACCGCGCAGGGCGGCGGTGAGCCGGGGCAGTCCGGCCAGCCGCTGCTGGGCGTGGCCGAAGCACATCGGGACGATGCCGGGGACGACCGCGCGGGCCACGTGGATGCCCGCGTCCGCGTGTTCGCGGCTGGTCTGGTCGACGAGCACGATCCGGTCGAGCCCGGCCTCGGCGAACAGTCCGCGGACGAAGTCCAGGGCGCCGCGCACGTCCCCGCCGGAACCGCGCTCCATCCGGCCCGGCCAGTCGGGGAAGGCCTCGTCGAGCGTGACCCGGGGTCCGCCGAGCGCCGCGGTGGCGCGGCGGGCGGTCTCGGGCAGCGAGGAGAAGCGGACGTGGTCCTCCAGCTCCTGGACCAGCCACGGGTCCTCGACCATCGGCTCGACGGTCTCGCGGGTCCAGTCGACCGGGTTGGTGACGAGCTGGGCGACCTCGCGCAGGGCGCCGCGGATCGCGGCCTGCGGGTCGGCGCCGGATCCGGCCGAGGAGAAGGTGGCCGGGAAGGGGTTGAGCCGGTTCACCGCGAGCACCCAGACGACCGGAAGGCCGATGTCCTGGGTGGCGACGAGGAGGTGCACGTCGAAGCCGCGCGACTCCATCAGCTCGATCATGGCGCGGCTTGTGGGGTCGGTCAGGGTGGAGTTCGGGATGGTCGGCAGCGGGGCGGCCCGGTGCCAGGAGAGCAGGAAGGCGTCCCGCTCCGCCAGCTCGAACAGCGAGTGCAGGGCGGCCTCTTCGAGGTTGGCGCCGACGGCGCAGCCGCTGGACGACTCGTAGAAGTAGTGCTTGCGGCCGGGCGTCCCGGCGGCGCGGGCGGCCCTGCGGTCGCGGCGGTGGTTGTACTCGTACTGGTAGAAGGCGTGGTCGGCGGGGACGAGCAGGGCGCGCCCGTCGTCGAGGTCGTGGCCCCACACCCAGTCCATCGGGGTGTCCGCGTCGAACGGGGTGGCCCTGCCGGTCGGGTGGGCGAGCTGCTCGGCCGTGTACTGCCCGAGGCCGGCCGGGTCGACGGCGTGCTCCGCGACCTCGGCGTACGAGCGGTGGGTGAGGACGGGGATGTCGTACGGGAAGCCCGCGAGGCGCTCGTACGCCTCCAGGATCGCCACGGGTCCGGTCTCGGCGAAGGTCCGGGCGCGGCCGTGGCCCATCGCCGGGGCGTCCGGCACCACGGCCATGCTCATCGCGAACGGGGCGCGGGACTCGCGCAGGAGCGCGCGGACGGGACCGAAGCGGTCGTCCACCAGGCGGTCCTGGAGCACCCCGCGCTCGACGAGCCGGCTCGCGGCGGTGCGGGTGCAGTCGCCCGGGAAGGCGGGCCGGTCGGCCAGGGTGAGCGGCGCCGGGGTCCGCCTACCGTCGAGCCGCTCGTACGCCGGTCCGCAGAGCGGGCAGTGGAAGCTGCGGGCGATCCGGTGCCGGCGCAGGCCGCGCGGCGAGACGGAGAAGAGTTCGCCGGGCCCGAGCGGCCGCCTCACCAGGTGTTCCAGGGTCGCCCGGAGCAGTTCGGGGAGGAGCGGCGCGCCCGGCCCGGGGGCGGTGGTCGCGTACCGCAGGTCGCCGACGAGGGGGTGGTCGGGGACGGTGCGGTCGCGGACCTCGGCGCAGCCGGCGCAGCCCGCGTCGGTGCCGGGCCGCCAGAGCGGCCCGACGAGGACCTCGTCGCCCAGGAGGCGTACGGAGAGGTGGGGCCGGCCGGCGGCGACGGCCTCGTCGAACCGTGCCCGCTCCCAGTCGAGGTGCCAGCCGCGGTCGACCGCGACGGTTCCCTCGGGGAGGACGTCCGCGAGGACGTCGAGCGCGGAACGCCAGGCCTCGTCGGCGGGGTGGGCGTCGAACCCGGGGCCCCGGGCGAGGGCCGGGGCGGGGACGGGGGTGAGCGTGTCAGTGGGCATCGTGGGCCTCCACGGGGCCGTACCAGAGGGGAAGCTCGCCGAGCACGGGGTCGCGGCGGAGGGCCTCGCCCCGGTACGTGGTGCCGGAGCGGGCGGCCAGTTGGGCGCGGAGGCCGTCCAGGACGGCGCGGTCGGCGAGGAGCAGGGCGTCGGTGGAGAGCGGGTCGACGGTGCCGGGACCGTCCGCGGTCTGGGTGTGGGCGAGCGCGGTGCACAGGGCGTTCCGGGCGGCCTCCGCCGCGTCGGCGCCCCAGGCGCGGCCGAGGGTCGCGCCGTCGGCGGTCACCTCGGCGAGCCGCCAGTCGAGGCCGGGCACGCCGTGGAGCCGTAGCGCGGGTTCGTGCGGCAGGAGGGCGCGGAGTCCGGCGAGGATCCGCAGGCCCTCCGCGTCGAGGGCCTCGCACGCCACGCCGCCCGCGGCCGCGGCGGGAGCGCCCGCCGGGAGGGCCGCGGGCGGCACGTGCGGGGTGGCGGTCTTCGCCGGAAGGGGTGCCGTCTCCTCGGCGAGCAGGCGCAGCGCGCCGTCGAGGAGCCAGTGTTCCCTCGTGAGCCCTGCCGCCGGGGTGGGAGCCCCGGGGATGCGGGCGTGCGGACCGGCCGCCGGGGTGGGCGCCCCGGGGATGAGGGCCCGCAGGGCCTGCAGGGTGGCCGCCACGGTGGCGGTCTCCTGATGGGCGGCCCAGGCGAGGACCGTGGTCGTGGGGCGGCCGTCGGCGCGGAGCTCGGCGGCGCGCAGGGCGAGCGGCATCTGGGGCAGGTCGGCGCCCTCGGTGAGGGCGAGCGGTCCGGTCCAGCGGGCGGCGAGCGGGGTCGCCGTCTCGCGTGCCTCGTCCGGCTCGGGCCGGGGGTTGGCGGGGGCGGTGCCGAGGGTGAACGGGCCCTCGGGGAGGGAGCCCGGTCGGCCGGTCGCGGCCGCCTGGTGGGCTCCCTCGACGGTGACCCGGTCGGAGACCAGGTCCGTCCCGTGCACGACATGGGCCTCGCCCGTGTCCGCCGTACCGGTGAGGGTGTCGATGAGGAGCTGCGCCCCGAGGGCGCCGGCGAGCGCGTCCGCCATGGGACGGGGCGCGGGGGCGGTGGACTCGGCGGCGGCCCAGGCGCGGGCCCGGTCGTGGAACGCGGCCCGGACGGCCGGGTGTCCGGGGGCGGTGAGGGCGGGTCCGACGAGGGTGACGCCGGTGCCGCCGAGGAGGACGGGGACGACGAGGGGCGCCTCGGCGGACGGCGCCGGACTCCCGTCGTCCTCGCGGATGTCGAGGACCGCGTCCGGGGCGGCGGCCGCCTCCTCCGTACCGGTGAGGACCGTGCCGACCCCCGCCCGGCGCAGACCGCGCACGGCCGGGCCGGTCGCGGTCGCCGGGCCGGTGACCAGGACCGTCGCGGCGCGGAGCCGCGCGAAGGCCGCGTACGGGTCGTCGAGGAGGCCTTCGAGGCGGGCGAGGGACTCGGCGTGCCGCCGCCGTACGTCGGCGGGCGGTTCGGGCGCGGTGTGGGCGGCCGGGTCGAGGAGCAGTCCGTTCTCGCGGAGCTTGTCGACGAGGAGACGGACGGCGGGGCGGGCGCGCTCGGTGCCGATCTCGGCGACGAGCGCGTCCTCGTCGGTGCCGTCCTCCAGGAGCGGGACGCAGCCCTGGGCGACGGCGTGCAGGACCTCGGAGCCGCGCAGGACGAACCGGGCGCGGGCGCCGCTGAAGTAGACGCCGCCGGGGACGGGTGCGTAGTGCAGGTCGGGTCGCGCCCTGAGCGCCGCTGCGGGCATCGTCATCGCTCCTCGCCCTCGGTGGTCGGGTGGTAGGTGAAGCGGCCGCCGGCGGTCCGGCCGACCTCGACGACCCACTCGGTGGCGTGGGTGCCGTCGACGACGCCGGGCAGTGCCTCCTCCAGGTAGCTGCCGCCGGTGTCGGCGCCGCGGCGCTCCAGCATCCGGGGCAGGACGCGGGCGCCGAGCGCGCTGCTCAGGTCCACGTACTGGGGCTTCTGCTGAAGGCGCTTGGACTGGATGTCGGGGGCGCCGACGGAGAGCGGGCCCTCGTCCTCGGGGACGGTCTTGATGACGACCTCCTCGGGGACGCCGTACGTGGCGCGCCAGGCGTTGAGGGCGAGGAGCCGCTCGTGCTCCTCGGGGCCGGCGGCCAGGGCGGCGCCCAGCTCCTCTCCCCCGTACCAGCGGCGGCGGCCGATGAGGACGTCGCCGACGGCCATCCGGGGGGCGACCCGGGTGGTCGCCCGGTCCCAGGGGGTGGCGGCGTGCCAGCTGTTGGGGAGGGCGTTGAAGAGGCGGCCGCTGATGGCGAGGCCGGAGGCGACGGAGAGCGGCGGCGGGAAGAGGCCGGGGTGGCCGGTGCCGAGCGGCAGGACCCGCAGCGGGGCGCCTTCGGCGTCCTCGACGCGCAGGGAGTCGGTCTCGGGGTCGTGGGCGAGCCGCAGTCCGAACCAGTCGTCGGGGGTGAGGCCTCCGGGCAGGATCGGAGTGTGGGCGTTGACGTTGAGGCGGTGCAGGCCCAGGTCCTCGGTGACGCGGGCGCCGTCGTAGCCGTACACCCGGCGCACGTGGTCGGCGAGGCGGGGCAGCGCGCGGCCGCCGAGGCGCCGGTCGGCCTCCAGGAAGCGGGCGTAGAGCATGCCGTGGCCCGGCAGGCCGTCGTTGAGGACGAGGTGGCCGTCGCCGCGCTGGAGCAGGATGCCGTAGATCAGCGGGTCGCGGCGGAAGCGTTCCGGCAGGTCTCCGGTGAGGCCGGCGACCTGCTCCGGGCTGATGCGGAGGGTGTCGTCGCCGCGCTCGACGGCCTGGCCGATGAGGGCGTGGAGCGCCTCGGTGACCTCGCGGCGCAGCTCGTAGATGCGCTCCAGGGAGCCGTCGGCGGGGCCGATGCCCTTGAGCGCGGTGGGGTCGCCGGGGCCGTCGGGTCCGTACACGGCGGCCATGGCGGCGGCGCGGCGGGAGACCTCGCCGACGACGAAGGGGGCGTTGGCGGCGAGGGGGACGTTCGCCCCGGGGCCGAAGCGCTCGACGAACGCGGCGGTCATGAGGACGCGCACGTCGTGCAGCCAGTCGAAGACGGTGAGGAGTTCGACGGCCGGGCCGAGGTCCTTCAGTGATTCCTTCCAGGGTTCCGTGGCCACCTTGAGCGGCGGCATCACGTAGTCCTCCTCGACCGTGACGTGCGCGGGTCGTCCGGCGGCGTGGCTGAGTTCGCCGAGAGCGCCGCGCAGCTCGGCGAGCGCGTCGCCGCGTGCGGCGGCGGGCGCGGCGGTGAAGGCGGGCAGTCCGGCCCTGACGCGATCGGTGAGCCGCTTCGTCACCGGGCGGGGGTCGTCGGGGGTGAGCAGGACGTCGTAGTCGGTGGAGCCGTCCTCGGCCTCGTGGAAGGTGCAGAGGAGGCCCTGTGCGACGGCGCCGCGGACCTTCTGGTCGGCGTCCTCGGCGGCGATGCCGGAGCGTGCGGCGACATGGGCGACGACGGACGGGAAGGGGCGGGGGCCCATGGAGACGGCGTCGAGGAGGTCTCCGGCGGGGCCGTCGAGGGAGACGGCGGCCCGGCGCATCCCCTCGGGGGCGGGCTTCAGGAAGAAGAGCTTCCCGGCCGCCGGGTCGGGCGCGGAGGTCGGCGGAAGGCCGATCCACATGTCCTCGATCGCCCGGTCGGCGGGGTCGGGCAGTCCGCCGAGCACGTAGTTGAGCATCACGCGGTCGAGGCCGGGGAAGGCGGTCGCGCCGCCGAAGCCCGCCTCGTCGGGTCCGGGTGCGGCCGGGTCGGGCTCGGCGATGCCGACGGCCGTGAACCGGGCGAGCGGGCTCGTACGGACCATGGCGCGGGTGACGTACTGGATGAGGCCGCGCTCGGACTTGCGGGACTTGGAAGGAACCCTGCCGGGGGCCCGGACGGCGGCGCGGTAGCGCTCGGCCTCCTGGTGGACCTCGGGTGCGACGAGGGCGAGCGAACGCAACAGATCGGCGTCGCCGAGGAGTTCGGCGAGGACTCCGCGCTCGCGCTCGGCCGCGTCGGGGTAGCCGGCGACGAGCTCCTCGCGGATCCGCTCGCGTTCCCGGCGGGCTTCGAGCCAGGTGTCGATCACGGGGGTCGCGGGCTCCGGCGCCTTCTTCGGGGCCTTGCCGCTGTTCACGGCGCGGCGCAGGGCGATCAGTTCGCGCCGCTCGGCGTCGTCGGTCGCGGCGCCGATCCGCTCGTACAGCTCGTCCGAGGCGGCGGCGGCGGCTTCGGCGAGGGTCTGCTCGGCGGCGGTGACGAGGACGAGCTGCCGGCGCAGCTCGGGGTCGGCGAGCCGGGCCCTGCGCAGCGGGTTGACCCGCAGGAACCAGAGGGGCTCGGGGGCCGGCGTCACGTGAGGGTTCGGTGCCTCCAGGGGTGCGGACGCCGCCGTCGGTGCGGTCGTCGGGCCGGGCGTCGGTGCGGTCACCTGCTCGGGCGGCGTGTCCCCGCGCGGGTCCGTGGGGATGCCGATCACGGGGGCGGTCATCGGAGGGCTCCCTCGGGGGCGGTGCCCGGAGCGGCGCTCGGGGCAGGGGCGGCGGAACTCGTTCTCCCGGCAGGGGTGTTCACGGCGATGCGCTCGCGCCAGGTGACGCCGAGGACCTCGTCGACCGTCTCGGCGACGGCGAAGCAGGTGTAGTAGCGCTGCATCGGGGAGACGGTGAGCAGCGGCAGCTGCTCGTAGAAGAGGTTCGTGAGGAGGCGGAAGGAGGCGAACCACGGGGACGGGGCCGAGGTCACGCCGGCCTCGCCGACCGTCCGGTGGAAGTCGCTGTCGGGCTGTTCGCCCTGCGGGACGACGGTGGTGGCGCCGGGCGGCCCCATCTCGGAGCGGTCGAGCCCCGCGGTGGCACCGTCGAGCAGGTCGAGGGTGAGGGTGCCGGCGGCGACCGCGCTCTCCAGTGCCCCGGCGCCGTAGGCGAGTCCGGTGCGCCAGGCGGCGGCGGTGGCGGAGACCTCGCCGCTCAGCCGCTGCTCGACGACCCGGCGGAGCACGGGCGCGTCCTTGGCGAGGCGCTGCTGGAAGACGGGGCGTACGTCCTTGGTGGGCGCGGCCCAGGCGAGGAATGCCTCGACGTGGGAGCGGGGTGAGAAGACCCCGTATCCGAGGCCGAGGGTGTGGGTGTCGGCGAGCGCGACGAAGGCCTCGGCGAGCCGGAGCGTGCCGGAGCCGGGCTCGCCGGCGAGGTCGTCGATCGTCCGCAGGAGCGCGGGGGTCAGGGCCCCGTGCACGACGGTACGGAAGCGGTCGAGGCGTGGGTCGCGGGCGGCGGCCGCGGCGGGTCCGCCGTCCCGGCCGCCGGGCTCGATCCGCTCGACGGCGCCGTGCTCGCGCAGCGGCAGATAGGGCGGCTGGACGGCTTCCAGGCGGCCGAACTCCCGGGCCTGGTCGAGGTAGGTCTCCTCGGTGAGCGCCCGGGGCGGGTCGAGCGGGCCGGCGTCCAGGGCCCGGGCGACGCCCTCCCAGTCGGGGCCGCCGCCCGGGACGCCGGTGGCGTCTCGGGCGAGGATGTCGACGTGCGGTCCGTGGAGCCACCCGCGGCGCAGCTGGACGGCGGGAGCGCCCGCCTCGTTCAGCGCGCGGGCGACCGGTACGACGTACCGGGCGAGCCAGGCCGGTGTGACCGGCATCCGTGTGTGCAGCCGCACTCCCGTCAGGCCGTCGGAATCCGGCTTCACGGCAGTGCGCTCCAGCGCATCAACCCCCATGCTTTCGCACCTTCCGAGAATTGGAGAAAAACGTCCTGGGCTTTCTTCTGCTTCCGGCCGCAATCATGTGACGGAGAATTGCGGGGCGATAGGGGAAAGGGACCCGCGCTGACATGTGTCACCCTTTCCGTGACGCTCGGGCCATGGCTTCGTTCGAGACGGGTCCGAGTCTGACTGGCTGAAAATAGACAACGCGGTCGGATCATCGAGGAGCGTCGTTGTAAGGTCCGCGCCATGACTACGGAAACCACCGACGCCGAGTGCCTGGCACTCACGCGTAATCTGCGCCGTCGCGGCGCGATCGTCCTCGCCGTCTTCGCCCTCGTATGGGCCTTCGCGGGCGGTTCGGGAATAGCGGCGGTGCCCGTGTCCGTCGCGGTCGGCGTCGTCGCCGCCGTCGTGACCGCCGGCGCGGTGGTGCTCGCCTTCCGGGGCACCGCGGGTCCGGTGACCCGTCTGGTCCGTCTGCCGGAGAAGTGGAACCGGGGGGTCGGCCTGGTCAACACGGCCGAGCTGGTGGCGATCTTCGCGGTGATCGCCGCGTCGAACGCCTCGGGCCACCCCGAGTTCATCCCGGTCGGGATCTGCCTGGTCGTGGGCCTGCACTTCTTCCCGCTCGCCCGCCTCTTCGACCAGGGGCAGTACAAGTGGACCGCGATCTTCCTGACGGCGGTCGCCCTGGTCGGGCTCGTCGTCCTGGCGGCCGGCACCACTGCGGAAACGATCCGCACGGTGGTGGGCCTGGGCGCGGCGATCGTGCTGTGGGCCTCGTCCTTCCACGTGGCCCTGCGCGGCTGACGGCCCGCACTCCCCGGCAGCTCCTCGGAGCCGCCCGGACGCCGCCCGGGAACGGCTCGGCGACACCGCGACGCACGCGAGGATGCGCCACCCGGCCGGAGCCGGGCGGTCGCATCCTTCGTGCGTCGTGCGTTCAGCCTCGGTTACTCGGTCAGCAGGCCGAGCAGGTGGAGGAGGACGACGACGAGGTGCCGATCGAGCCGCTGGAGGCACCCATCTCCGGGAGGGCCACGCCCTGGGCGACCTCGAGGGTCTCCAGCTCCGCGACGTCGAAGTTGTCGAAGGCCGCGTCGTCGCCGTTCTTGATGTCGTCGATGCTCATGGTGTGTTTCCTTTCAGCGTTTCGGTTGGGGGATGTTCAGCAGGCGGAGCAGGTGGAGGAGCTGGAGGACGAGGTGCCGATCGAGCCGCTGGAGGCACCCATCTCCGGGAGGGCCACGCCCTGGGCGACCTCGAGGGTCTCCAGCTCGTCGACGTCGAAGTTCTCGAACGCCTTGTCCGCGTCCTGGCCCTGCTTGATGTCGTCGATGCTCATTCTGAATTCCTTTCCGAATTCTTCTCGGCAACCGTTCGGCTGCAACACCAATAATGCTGACCGACCATCCCCCGCACCAGCCTTTCCGAGCTCCGCCTGACGTTTATCACGCCCGGAATAACCGGCGTCATGCCGGAAGGGCTCAGGGGTTCTCGGGAAGGGACCACTCGGGGCTGTTGAGCATGCGCCACCCTTCCCCCGGCTCACCTGCGACGGAGTCGTCCGGGCGCCGGCTGCCGAGCAGGAAGTCGCCCACCGAGGACTCCTGGAGGTAGTCCAGGCCGAGCACCCGCGCGGACATGTCGGCATCGCCGTTGCCCAGCGCGCACGGGGCGAGACCGAGGGCCGTCGCGACCAGGTACATCGTCTGGTAGAGCACGCCCGTGTGCCGGAGCGTGGTCGCGTAGGCGATGGCCCGGTACTTCCACGACATGCGCTGGAAGCGGGCCGTGACGGTGACGAGGACGTCGGGGCGCGCCTCCATGCCGGTGGCCCGCGAGGCCACGTGGAAGAGGGACTCGCGGTCGGCCTCCTCCTCGTTCCGCAGGACGAGCCGGTGGCCGACGGGGTCGTAGTAGTAGATGCCGGGTGCCAGCCCCTCGCAGCGCCGCACGGTGACGTACAGCTCCAGCTCGTACCCCTGGCCGCCGCTCGGGTAGGGGCGGGAGACGACCTCGTCGCGGTCGCTGCCGGGCTCCGGTGTGTAGTGGGCGCGGACGCGGGCGACGCGGTAGAGGAACTCGCCGAGCTGGCGGGCGGTCATCTCCTGGTCGCCGTAGCCCCGGATGGACCGCCGGGTCTCGATCGCCGTGGTGAGGGAGGGGTCGTGTGCGGCGATCTCCTCCCGGGTGGGCCGGTGGAGCGGCACGGAGGGGCCCTCGGGGACGGGGCGTACGGCCGGCCGGGGCTCGACGGCGCCCCGGTGGGGGTAGACGGCGCCGAACACGTCGTCGTACCTGCCGGAGCGGATGCGCGAGTGGAAGAGGAGGTCGTGGAAGTCCCACTGGCGCAGGACGGGTTCGCTGTCGGAGGCGAAGACCCCTTGCTCGTCGGCGAGTTCGGCGAATCCGGCGCCGACGAGATGACCGAGGACGTCGGCGGTGCCGGCCTCGTCGAGACCGGCGTCCGTGCCGAGGCGGGCGGGGGTGCCGGGCTCGCCGAGCGCGGCGGCCAGGGTCCGGGCGGCGGGGTCGGTGAGCACCGCCCGGAACTTGACCAGCGGCGACTCCAGGACGAGGGCGCCTTCGCGGCTGCGGCAGAAGGCGAAGCGGGAGAGACGTACGGTCGCGTCGGCGGGGACGAGGACCGGCACATGGGCGGCGTCGCGCGCCACCGGCTCCAGGCGGAGCAGCTCGCGGCTCCCGCCGCGGGCCAGGACGGCGTGGGCCACCAGGTGCCGGGCGCGGTCGAGGACCCGCTCGAACTGGACGCGCTCGGCGGGGCGAAGACCCTCGTACAACTCCTCGGCGGGCAGCGGCCCTTCGGCGAGCCGCTGCAGGGCGGTCCGGACGCCGTCCCGGACGGGGCGGAGGGCGAGCGTGGTGGCGGGCCCGGCGAGGGTGGCGACGTCGCCGTCCCCGGAGGCGAAGAGGACCCGCACGCCTCCGGTGAACGCCGGGACGGCGAGGGCGGGTTCGAGGGGGCGCGGGCCGGTGTCCGACGGTGTCTGCGTGGTCTGCACGGTGCCTCCGTGGGCGCGAGGATGACGGTCCGGCGCCGGGGCCGTGCGGCCCCGGAGGCCGGCGGACGGGAAGGCGCCGTACGCAGGGCAGACGCCGGGCACCACTCTCGCGCGGGGATTCGGCCCCCGATCGACGCCCGCCGTGATCGGTGACATTTCCCGGGCACTGCGTGACGGACGGCATTCCGCACCGTGACTCCCGTCATGCCGGAGTGCCTGATTCCCGTACCCACCGGCGGAAATGACCGAGGTCATCGATCGCGTGACACATGCAAGAGCCGGCGCGAACCCGCTCGGAGTTCCGGCCGTTCGCGCCCATGCTCGGAGAGCGAATTCATCACTGTTCCGAAGCGCCGCCCGAGGTACGGCCCGAAAGGCCGGCCGAAGCGCCGCCCGGACCGTCGCCCGACCACCGTCCGAACCACCGTTCCCGGAAAACCGTCACGTTAGGAATCCGCTGTGTTCTCTCGCCGCAACGCGATACGACTCGGACTCACCGCCGGTGCCGTCGGCGCTGTCGGCGCGGCCGGCGGGGTGTTCCAGAGCCTCACCTCCGGTACGCAGGCGGTGGCCGCCGAGCCGCCCGCCGGCCCGCCCGCGGTCACCCCGTTCACCGTGCCGCTGCCCCGGCCGCGGGTTCTCGCCCCGTACCGGCGGACCCGCTCGGCCGACTACTACGCGGTCACCATGCGCAGGGCACGGGTCGAGATCCTGCCCGGGCTGCGGACCGAGGTCCTGACGTACAACGGCACCTTCCCCGGCCCCACCATCAGGGCCCGCAGCGGGCGCGCGGCCGTCGTGAAGCAGATCAACGCGCTCTCCGCACCGACCTCGGTCCATCTGCACGGCGGGAACAACCCGCAGGACCAGGACGGCGGGATGATGGACCTGATCCAGCCGGGCCGGTCGAAGACCTACGTGTACGCCAACCGCCAGGTGGGCGCCACGCTGTGGACGCACGACCACGCCCACCACATGGAGTCCGAGCACGTCTATCGGGGCCTTTCCGGGCTCTACCTCCTCGGCGACGAGGCCGAGGACGCGCTCGGACTGCCCTCGGGGCCGTACGAGGTGCCGCTGATCCTCCGGGACGCGCACTTCGACGCGGCGGGGCAGATGGTCTACACGATGGACGACGCCCTCAACCGCACGACCATCCTGGTCAACGGTGCCCCGTGGCCGTACATGAAGGTCAAGGCCCGCAAGTACCGCTTCCGGATGGTCAACTCCTGCAACCTGCGCATCTTCGTGATGGCGCTCTCCGACGGCAGCCCGATCATCCACGTCGGCTCGGACGGCGGGCTGCTGCCGGCGCCGGCGCCCTCGCCGGTGATCGTCCTCTCCCCCGGCGAACGGGCCGACTTCGTCGTCGACTTCTCGCGGTACGCGCCGGGCACCCAGGTCACCCTGGCGAACATGCTGGGTCCCGGGCCGACCGAGCTCGTCGGGCAGATCATGCGCTTCGACGTCGAGGAGAAGGTGACCGACACCAGCCGGGTGCCGGACGTCCTCACCACTCTGCCGCCGCTGCCCACGCCGACCGTGGAGCGGAGCTTCGAGCTGCGGATGGACGAGCCGGGCACGGGCCACCTCGCGTACATCAACGAGAAGACCTTCGACCACGACCGGATCGACACCGAGATCGCCTGGGGCTCCACCGAGGTGTGGACGGTGAAGAACACCAGCACGACCGTTCCGCACAACTTCCACACCCACCTGGTGCAGTTCCGGATCCTCGAAAGGGACGGAATGCCGGTCTATCCGGCGGAGGCCGGCCTCAAGGACACCGTCCTCCTCTTCCCGGGCCAGACCGCGAAACTGCAGCTGACCTTCGACACCCACCGCGGGGTCTTTCCCTATCACTGCCACATGATCGACCACAGCGCCATGGGAATGATGGCGCAGATGCGCATCTCCTGAATCCTTCCGCACCACCGCATGGTCCGCACCACGCATGGTCCGCACCACTGCATTCTCCGCACCCTTGCATTCCCCACACCACTGAACTCCTCGTTCCGGAAAGGAGGAACCATGTACGTACGCCGCATTCTCGACGCTCTCGGAAAGGACCCGGGGCGCGTGGTGATCCACCGCGCCGACGAGGCCGTCACCGCCGGCCGGCTCGCCGGCTCGGTGCGGGCCACCACGGCCCTGCTGCACTCCCGCGGCGTCCGCCCCGGTGACACCGTCGCCGTGCTGACCGGCCCCAACCGGCCGTCGATGCTCGGCGCCCGGTACGCCGTCCATCTCCTGGGCGCCACCTCCGTGTACGTACGGTCGATGAATCCGCGTACCGACACGGAGACCTTCTCGGTCGCCACCCAGGCCCGACTCCTGGAGGACCTCCGGGTGTCGGTGCTGCTCGTCGACGACGAGAGCGCCGAACGCGGCGACTGGCTCACCCGCCGCGTCCCGGCCGTGACCGCCCTGACCATCCCCTGGGTGACGGCCGCCGGATCCGCCGAACCGCTGCCGGCACGACTCCCCGAGCCGCGCCCGGACGACCTCGCGACCGTCGAGTTCACCAGCGGGAGCACCGGACGGCCGAAGATGGTCGCCCAGCGGTACGACACACGTGAGGAGCTCGTCAGCCGTCTCGCCCATGGCCTCGATCCCCGGGGACCCGCGACGCTGCTGTCCGTCACGCCGATCAGCCACACGACCGCGCCGATGGCCGACGCGGTGCTCGCGAGCGGCGGACGGGTCGTGCTGCACGACGAGTTCGACGCGGGCGACGCCCTGGACGCCTTCGAGCGGCACGGGGTCACCGACGTCTATCTCGCCGTCCCCCACCTCTACCGGCTCCTGGACCATCCCGCCGCCCCGCTCACCGACCTGTCGTCGCTGCGCCGCATCACCTACAGCGGCACCCCGGCGGCACCGGCGCGGGTGGCGCGGGCCGTCGAGCTCTTCGGCGACGTGCTCATCCAGGTCTACGGGACGACGGAGGCGGGCGGCATCAGCAGCCTCAACCCGCTGGACCACCGCGAGCCGGAGCTGCTCGGCTCGGCGGGCCGGCCGTTCCCCTGGGTGCGCGTGGAGATCCGCGGCCCCGGCGGCGGCCCCCAGGTGGAGCGGGGGGTGTCGGGCGAGATCTGGATCAGCTCGCCGACGGTCACGGCCGGCTACCTGGGCGACGAGGAACGCACCGGCACAGTCTTCCGCGACGGCTGGCTGTGCACCGGCGACCTGGGGCACTGGGACCGGTACGGCTATCTCCGGCTCGACGGCCGGGTGGGCGACGTGATCAAGCACGGCGGGCTCAAGCTGGACCCGGCGGCCATCGAGGAGGCGTTGATGCGCCATCCGCAGGTGCGTCAGGCCACGGTGTTCGGAGTGCGGGACGGCGACTGGGTGGAGCAGGTGCACGCGGCCGTCGAGCTGTACTCGGGGGCCGGGCAGACCTCCTGCGACCTGCGCGGATACGTGGCCTCGGCGCTGACTCCGGAGCACACTCCGGTACGCGTCTCGGTCTGGCCGCGCCTGCCGCTCACGCCCTCGGGCAAACCGGACCGCGCCTATCTGCGCTCCGTCTCGCCACCGGACCCCGCCCCGCGCGTCGGCGGGCCGGCCCTCAGCTCCCCGCGCGGAGCCACCGCGCGGGACGACCCCGTCCGCGTGAGCGGCCCGGGTCACCAGCCCGATCACGCCTCCTCGCGAACCAGAAAGGGCGTTCCATGACCGGTTTCGGCCACTTCGCCCGGTCGCTGCGGCTACGGCGGCTCTACCGCCACAGCACGGCCGGCCTGATGATCACCCCTCTCGACCATTCGATCCACGACGGTCCCGTGGTGCCGAAGGGCACCACGCTCGACCAGCTCGCCGCCCGGATCGCGGCCGGCGGCGCCGACGCCGTCGTCGTGCACAAGGGCAGCGTCCGGCACATCAGCCCGGAGCGGTTCGCCGCGATGTCGCTGATCATCCACCTCAACGCGAGCACCAGCCAGGCGCTCGACCCCAACGCCAAGTACGTCGTCGCCGGCGTCGAGGAGGCCCTGCGCCTCGGCGCGGACGCGGTCAGCGTCCACGTCAACCTCGGCTCCGACGACGAGCGGCAGCAGATCGGCGACCTCGGCCGGATCGCCGACGCCTGCGACCGCTGGAACCTGCCGCTGCTCGCGATGGTGTACCCGCGCGGGCCGCGGATCAGCGACCCCCGGGACCCGGCGGTCGTCGCGCACGCCGTGACGATCGCCGCGGACCTGGGCGCGGACCTGGTCAAGACCGTCTTCCTCGGATCCACCGCGGAGATGCTCGACCTGACCGCGGCCTGCCCGGTGCCGGTGCTCGTCGCCGGCGGACCCGCCCTGGAGAAGGAGGAGGACGTCCTGGCGTACGTCAGGGACGCCATCGCCGGAGGGGCGGGCGGGGTGGCCATGGGCCGCAACATCTTCCAGGCCAAGGACCCGCGCGCGCTGGCGGCCAAGGTCGCGAGGATCGTCCACCACTTCCCCGAACAGCACTTCACCACCGGGCCGTTCAGCGAGTCGGGCGGCGAGGAGCGGCTTCACAGCGAACGCCTCACTCCCGACCACCTCGACGGCACACCGCTCGACGACCCGCACCACGACGACACCCATCTCGACGGCCCGTCGCTCGACGGCTCGTCTCTCGACCATCTGACAGGAGGTCCGCATCATGACGGACGCCAAACTGTGCTGGCTTGACATCCGCGAGGCCGGCGCCGCCACCGCCGCCGTCCTCGAGGAGGCCGTGCACCAGAAGATCGACGGCATCGTCGCCGCCGACCCGGCCGTCTTCGCCGGTCTGCCGCCCACCGTCCGCAAGGTCCTGCTCTTCGAGGACGGCGCCGCCACCGTGCCCGCCGACCTGGGCGAGGCCGACGTCGTGATCGTCCCCGGCCCGAAGGACGGCCGCGCCGAGCTCGAAGCGGCCCACCCAGACGTGCAGTTCGGGCGGTACGTGGAGATCGTCGACGCCGACACCCTGGAGGACGCCTGCCTGGCGGCGCGTCTCGAGGCCTGGAGCGTCCTCGACTTCCGCGACCCGACGAAGATCCCGCTGGAGATCGTCATCGCGGCCGCCTCGGGCGCGCCCGGTTCCATCGTGACGACGGCCGCCGACACCGAGGAGGCCGAGATCCTGTACGGCGTCCTGGAGCACGGCTCGGACGGGGTCCTGATGCGGGGCCGTACGGTCGGCGACGCGACGGCCCTGCGGACCGCGGCGACCGCGCACGGCGGGGAGATCTCGCTGGTCGAGCTGGAGGTCACGGCGACCACGCACATCGGCATGGGCGAGCGTGCCTGCGTCGACACCACGACCCATTTCCGCAAGGACGAGGGCATCCTGGTGGGTTCCCACTCCAAGGGCATGGTCCTGTGCGTCAGCGAGACCCACCCGCTGCCGTACATGCCGACCCGTCCGTTCCGCGTCAACGCGGGTGCCCTGCACTCCTACACCGTGGGGCAGAACGGCCGCACCCACTACCTGAGCGAGCTGCACGCCGGCAGCTCCGTTCTGGCGGTCGACGTCGACGGCCGTACGCGGCCCGTCAGCGTCGGCCGGGTGAAGATCGAGACGCGTCCGCTCATCTCCATCGACGCGGTCGCGCCCAGCGGCCAGACGGTCAACCTGATCCTCCAGGACGACTGGCACGTGCGGGTCCTCGGCCCCGGCGCCTCGGTGCTCAACAGCACCGAACTGAAGCCGGGCGACCGCATCCTGGGTCACCTGCCGACGGCCGACCGTCATGTCGGCTACCCGATCAACGAGTTCTGCCTGGAGAAGTAGGAGCGCACGGAGCGCCCTGCTCCACCCTGTCGTGAAGCCCCGCCCCGGCACGCCTCGTGCCGGGGCCGGCGCGTGTCCGGGCTCCCCCGTCGTCCTCACAGCAGCCCGCATTCCGCCGCGATGCGCGCCGCGTCGAACCGGTTGCGCCCGCCGAGCTTCTTGATCGCCGCCGAGGTGAGGTTCCGTACCGTCCCCGCCGCGAGGTAGAGCTCGCCCGCGATCTCCTTGACGGTCGCCCCGCCGGCGGTCAGCCGCAGGACGTCCGTCTCGCGGACGCTGAGCACCGTCTCCCCCGCCGTCGGCGTCCGCAGCAGTCCCGGGTCGACGGTGAGGCAGCCCCCCGCGACTCCCACGAGAGTGGTGATCAGCTGCGGCAGCCGGGCCGTCTTCGGTACGACTCCGAGCGCTCCGGCGGCCACCGCCCGGTCCACCACGGACGGGGTGGCCGAACCGACCATCAGCGCCACTCCGCAGCTCGGATGGTGCGAGCGCACCTCGGTGGCGGCGTGCAGCGCCTTGCCTCCCATGGTGCTCTCGCCGAGCAGGAGCACGGTGGGCCGGTGCCGCTGGACGGCCGGGAGCACCGCCTCGAAGGTCGTGGCGAGCCCCACGACGTCCAGGCCGTTGGTGCCGTTCAGGGTCTCGGCGAAGGCCTCCAGGACCAGTTGGTGGTCACCGGCCACGACGACGCGAATGGACATCTCTCTCCCCGTGGTGACATCTGTGGTGCCTTCTGTGTGGTGAGCGCTGTGTGGTGAGCGCTGTGCGCCGACGTCCGTGCGGCCTCCGGGCGGCGGCTCCCGCGGGCCGCCGGTCTCAGCGGCTGGTCGCCCGCGCCGCGTCGGCGGCCAGGCCGTCGACGACGGAGCGGAGCCAGCTGCGGTCGCCGGCCGTCGTCGTGTCCGGTCCGGCCGATCCGCCCGGGGTGTGCTCGATGTGCCGGGCGCCGGCGGGCAGAGCGGCCGCGAGGGCGGCCGACACGGCGCGGAAGGCGCGCAGCAGTTCGCCGGGGGCGTCCGGCGCCGGCAGTACGACGACGGCGGCGTTCACCGGGCCCGCGTCGGCGGCGATCTGACCGGGCAGCCGGTCCGCCTCGGCCGGATCGCGGATGTCGATGCGGTACGGCAGGGCGAGCAGGCCCGCGTCGTTGAGCGCCTTGCAGAGGAAGGCCGCGTTGGTGGCGGCGTCGTCGCCGCGGTCCGGGTGACCGGCGCCGACGACGGCGACGATCGCCCCCGCGGCGCTCAGGCGTGTCGCGAGCTCCCGGCCGATGCCCGTGGTGGCGTCGACGACGAGCACGACAAGACCGTCGAGTCGCGGCGGGGAGGAACCGGTCTGGAGCACGTGACGTCCCTTTCGAGGAGATCGTCGAACGGGTAGCGTGATGATCGTGTGAATGGGGTGAATCGGGCCGCTCGGGCGATGGAGCGCGGTGCCCGGTTCGGATCACCGCCCCGAACGACCCCGGGGCGGTACGACCATTGGGGGACACCGTGGACGAGGTCTCGTCGCTCGACCAACACACGCTGGGCGTGTACCGCGCGATCCTGTTCCACAAGGAGCACGATCCCGAACGCCTGGCGAAACTGCTGAGCTGCACGACGGAACGGGTGGAGGAGGCGCTCGACCTGCTGACGCGGCTCTCCCTGCTCGCGCCGTCCCGGGACAGTCCGGGCCGGATGCGCGCGGTGAACCCGTCGCTCGGTCTCAAGGTGCTGCTCCAGCGGGAGGAGCGCGAACTCGCCTCGCGACAGCAGCGGATCGAGCAGAATCGTGCCGCCCTCGCCGCTCTCGCGGCCGAGTACACGGCATCGGGCCGCTCGGGCGGTCTCGACGGGGCGGAGCACCTCGACAACGTCGACGACATCCGTACCCGCCTGGAGGCCCTCGCCGAGTCCTGTACGCGCGAGTCGCTCGCCTTCCATCCCGGCAAGGCCCTCACGGAGGAGTCCGTCGAGGCCGGCCGGCCCCTGAACGAGCGGGCGATGGAGCGGGGCGTCCGCTTCCGGACCATCTATCTGGACAGCGTCGCGGGCGACCGGGTCACCCGGGCGCACGCCCAGTGGATGGCGGAACGCGGCAGCGAGATCCGTACCTCGCCGACACTTCCCATGCGTCTGCTCATCGTGGACACGGCGGCGGCGGTGGTCGCCGGGCTGCCCGGTCAGGCCCAGCCGTCCGCGCTGCTCTTCAGCAGCCAGCCGGTGGTCCTGGCCATGCGCGCCCTGTTCGAGGCCTACTGGGAGCACGCCTCCCCGCTGAACGGCCCGGGGGACGCCCTGCCCGGCGGGCTCACCCCGCAGGAGCGCAAACTTCTCCAGCTTCTGGCGAGCGGTCTCACCGACGAGGCCGTGGCACGGGCGCTGGGCATCGGGGTGCGGACGGAGCGGCGGATCGTGGCCGACCTGATGGAGCGGCTGGGCGCGTCGAGCCGGTTCGAGGCGGGGGTGCAGGCGACCCGGCGGGAGTGGATCTGAGTCCGGGAGCCGAGCCGGAGCGGGGCGGCGGCCGTGGCGGCGGTCGTGACGTGCATGGTGGTCAGTCCCTGGGGGCGATCGGCCAGACGAAGTCGTCCGGGAAGTCGATGACGCAGGGCAGTCCGGGGAGCGTCCGGACGCACGGGAGGTCCGGCATCTGCGGGTGCGGCGGCGTCGGCCAGACGAAGTCGTCCCCGCGCTGGGCGACGGTGTTCGGCGCGGTGGGGGCGGCCTCGGCCGGGGAGGCGATCGCCAGGCCGCCGAGGACGGCGGCGGCGACGGCGACGAGGACACTGCTTGTGCGGCGGGAGCGACAGGACATGTGGGTCTCCATTCCGGGTTCGGATGCGGTACGAGTGCGGCGTACGTGCGTGTCAGGAGGTCCTTGGCGGCCGGTGACTTTTCAGCCGTCCCAGCCGCACACCTAGAGGTAATCACCGCGGGGCCCCGGCTGTCCGCTTCCGGACAGGCCAGGAAGCTGCCTGGCAACGAGCTGCCTCACGGCCTGCTGGAAAGCACGGGAGAGAGCCCCGGGCGGACCCTCGTCTTCCGGCCAGAGGGCCAGGTGGGGGGCGCATCCGAGATCGTTCGCGCGCCGGGCCGGGATCCGGCCACCGGCATGTGATGCAGCGAGTTGCCACCGGCACGGAGCGGGCGGGGGACGGAACCCGACCCGCCGGACGGCCGGCGGCGAAGGGGCGGGCGGGGCGAAGGGAAGGCGGCCGGGAACGCTCAGGGAGCGATTCCGTGCGGATCCGGCACCACGGTCAGCAGCGCCGAGACGACCACGATCGCCGCGAGGACGGACACCTCCACGCGCGCGGGTGCCTGGGCGTCGCCCCCGGACAGCATCCGCCCCCGGGCGGCGAGCGCGAGCAGACTGGCCCCGCCGAACAGCACCGGCTTCACCAGCAGGACCCTGCCGTAGGCGGTGCTCAGGACGACGTCGAGGGGCAGCTTGCGCAGGGTCGTGACGGTGCCGGTGACCGCGAGCGCGGCGTACGCCCCGGCGGCCGTCCGGGCGTACCGGACGAGGACCTCCCGCCCCCCTCGGCGCAGCCGCATGGTGCGGAGCACGTACAGGAGCGTGCCCGCCCAGAGGGAGGCGGCGGTGAGGTGGACGAGCGTGAGCGAGGTGCCCACGAGGGGCTGGTACGTCTCCGGGTGGGCGCGCAGTGCCTCGGCTCCGACGGCGACGGCGAGCGGCAGGGCGGCGAGCCCGGGGCGCCGGGAGGCGGCGCAGAGGGCCGCGAGGACGAAGGCGTTGGCCGTGACGAGGACGAGGCGGCCCTCACGGAGCCCGTACACGACGCTCGGGCTCAGTCCGCTGACGGCGGTGAAGAGCAGCAGGAGTCCGGCCGACGCGGCCGCGGCGAGGAGGGCGGCGGGTGCGGACCAGGCGCGGGGCCGTGGCCCTTCGCCCGCGAGCCGGCGGCCGGCGAGTTCGCCGAGGTGCACGGCCAGACCGGTGAAGACGAGGAGCCGCAGGAGCGTGGTGGTGCCCGCGGCGGGTATCCGCAGCTCGGCCGTACCCGTCTGGGCGAGGCCCGCGCCCTGCAGGGCGACGACGAGGACGGCGACTGCGGCGAGGACCGCTGCCGTCAGACGGCTCGGGGTACCAAGGGGTCCGGGAAGCGTCACCGGACGATCGTCACCGAGCCCCGGACGGGCGGCAACTCAGCGTTGCGCCGCCCGTCGGGGCGGGCGGGTCAGGCCTTGCTGTAGTGCGCCCAGAACTCGTCCCAGGAGAGCACGCCGTCGCCGTTGTCGTCGCGCTGCTTGATGAGCACCTCGGCGACCGACTCGGTGACGTGGAAGTCGCCGTGCTGGGCCATGAGGCTCTTGTACTCCGCGGCGGTGATGAAACCGTCCCCGTCGGCGTCGAACTTGTTGAATGCCGTGCGTGCCGAGTCGATGTCCGCCACTGCTTCCGCCCCTTCTTGGTGCTTCTCTGACGGGGCTCAGATTAGCTGGCCCGGGCCTGCCGGATGATGGGGGTATGAGCGACGAGGTGGCACGGATCCTGGCGGCGGCGGCGCGCGGGGAGTTCCCTCCCCCGGACGGGACGACGACGGTCGTGCCGCAGCCGGGCCCCCGGGACGCCGGGGTGCTCGCCTTCACGGCCCATTCGGTGGTCTTCACGGACGCCGACCCGGAGTGGGTGCGGTCCGCGCTCGCGGCCACGTCGAGCGACCCGCTGGCGGCGAGCATGAACCCGGGTTTCCTGATGGCGCTGATGGCCCACACCGGCCGGCACATGAACACGATCGACCTGCTCACCGTCGCCGACGCCCTGCCGGGCACTCCCCCGCTGGAGCTCCGGGAGATCGTGGACCCGGACCACCCCCGGGTCGCTCGGGCGCTGAAGTTCCGCGACGAGGTCCGGGTGTGGGCGGCGGACGGCGGTCTCGTGGTCCTGGGCCGGGGAGTGGCGGGTCGCTGGGAGGCGGCGGTCGAGGTCGACGAGGAGGTACGCCACCGGGGTCTGGGCCGCGCCCTGGCCACGGCGGCGCGGCATCTCACGCCGGACGCCGTGGTCTGGGCCCAGCAGTCCCCGGGCAACGCCCGCAGCGTCCGCGCCTTCCAGGCGGCGGGCTATCGCCCGGTGGCCTCGGAGGCCCTCCTGGTCGCGGGCTGACCGCCCGCCCGCCGGGTCTACCGGAAGACGCCCGTGTGGCCGAGCGAGTAGCGTCCCGGCTGCGGGTAGACGGCGAGGCCGTGGGGTCCGCCGCCGACGGGAATGCGGGCCAGCTGCTTCCCGGTGGCGGTGTCGATCGCGTACACCTCGGAGTCGTAGCGGCCGGAGAGCCAGAGGACCTTGCCGTCGGCGGAGACGCCTCCCATGTCGGGGGATCCGCCGTCCGGCAGCCACCATTTCTTCGTCAGCTTGTCCTTCTCGAAGTCGAAGACGGAGATGGACCCCTCGCCGCGGTTGGGGACGTACATCTCGCGGGAGTCCCGGCTGATGTAGAGCCCGTGGGCGCCCTTGCCGGTGGGCAGCAGGGTCGGGGTGGTGAACTTCTCGCCGTCGAGGACCCACATGCCGTGGGCCATCATGTCGGCGATGTAGAAGGTCTTGCCGTCCGGGGAGAGCTTCACGTCCTGCGGCATGGCGCCCTCGAAGGGGAGTCTCTGCTGGCCGATCACCTCCATCCGCTCGGTGTCGACCTTGAGCAGCTCGCCGGAGAACTCGCAGGAGACGACGAAGTAGCGTCCGTCGGCGGAGAAGTCGGCGTGGTTGACGCCGTAACAGCTGACCGGGACGGTCTTCTTCCGTTCCATGGTGTGCGGGTCGCGGAAGACGAGTTCGCGGTCGAGCGAGGCCATCACGACGGCGTACTTGCCGTTGGGCGTGAAGTAGAGGTTGTACGGGTCGTGGACCTCGACGGGCTTGCCGGCGACGCCGGTGGCCGGGTCGATGGGGGTGAGGGTGTGGCCCCGGTTGTTGTTGACCCAGAGGGTCTTCAGGTCCCAGGAGGGCACGACGTGCTGGGGCTGGTTGCCGACGGGGATGGTCTCGACGACCTGGTAGGTGGCCGGGTCGATGACGGAGACGGTGTTGGAGTTGGTGTTGGGGACGTAGACCCGGGAGGGGAAGTTCCTGACGACCGGCGAGAGCTTGTCGGGCCGGTCTGCGGCGTAGACGTCCTTCGGGTCGAGCAGCGGTGGCATCCCGGGGAGCCCGGCGGGGGCGGCGGCGGGCTTGGGGACGGCCGGGGCGGCCTTCTTCACCGGGGCGGCGCCCCCGCCCGGGTCCCCGCTGCCGCATCCGGCGAGCGCGGCGAGGAGGGCGGCGGCGAGGAGGGTCCTGGTCCGCCTCGTGAGGGGGCGCCGCGTGAGGTGTCCCTGGGTGCGGTGTCTCTGCGTGCGGTGTGCCATCAGGTCAGCAGCTCCGTGGTGGTGACCGCGCGCAGTCCGCGGCGGCCGAGGTCGGCGAGGAGGAGGGGCAGCGCGGCGGCGGTGTCCGGGTAGCCGAAGTGCAGGCTGACGACGGATCCGGCGCGGACGGATCCGGTGACGTTGCGGACGACGGCGGTGGCGCCGGGCGAGGTGAAGTCGAGGGAGTCGACGTCGTAGGAGAGGACGTGCGGGTATCCGGCGCGCCGGGCGGCGCGCAGGACGGCGGGGGCGGCGTACTGGGTCCGGGAGGGCCGGAACCAGGTGCCGATGGAGCCGGTGAGCCGGCGCAGCCGGGTGGCGCAGGCCTCGATCTCGGCGAGGGCCTCGGTCTCGGTCATGGCGTTGACGTCGATGTGGCGCTGGGTGTGGTTGCCGAGGTCGTGTCCGCCGTCGAGGACGCGGCGGGCCAGGTCGGGGTGCCGGTCGAGCCAGCTGCCGACGGCGAGGACGGTGACGCGGGCGCCGGCCTTCTCGGCCTGGCCGAGGAGCGTCCGGGCGAGGGCGGGGTCGCCCTGGCCGTGGAAGGTGAGCGCGACCCGGGGCCGGTCGCGGGGGCCGTGGGTGATCTCGGCGGGCTGCCCGGGGAGGCGCCGGGGGGCGGGGGCCGCGACGGGTGCGGCGGCGGGGCGCCGGGGCGCGGGCGCGGCCGGGCGGGGGGTCGTGCCGCAGGCGGTGGCGAGGCCCGCGAGGGCGGCGGCCGCACCGGCCCGGAGGGCTCCGCGGCGGTCGATCGGCTTCACGCGACCATTTAAGGGTGATAGCGCCCGGTTTATTACGATTAGGCCAATTCAGGACGTTTACGGGGTCGACGAGGGCGTCCAGCATACGGACGACCCCGAGGAACAATCACGGAACCGCATAGTCATTCATTGTTTGCAAGGTGAGTGCCACACGTCACCAACGATTCACTATTAAGGTGTCCGTTTTTGGCACGGTTTGCCCCACTAGGGACTTTTGGCGGTATGGCCACCTGTCTGCCATAGTCGGTGGCACGACCCCCATTGACCCGGGCCAGGTCGACATAGCAGCCGTGGATACACCCCCCCGTCCACGGCGCATCACACGAAAGCCCCCACGCGCCCCACTACGGCACACGGGGGCTTCCGTGTGTCCGGGGGTGGTGCACCGCGAGCCTCAGGAGCGGTCGGCGACCCGCATCTCGAACCAGGTCGTCTTGCCGCGGGGCGCCAGGTCCACACCCCACCGGTCGGAGAGCTTGTCGACCAGGAAGAGCCCCCGGCCGCTCGTGTCGAGCTCGTGCACCGGCATCAGACAGGGCAGACCGCGCGAGGGGTCCCGCACCTCGATCCGGATCCAGCCACGCCGCCGCTGCAACCGCAGCGCGAAGACCCGCGCACCGGTGTGCCGGACCGCGTTCCCGACGAGCTCCGACACCAGGAGCACCGCGTGCTCGGCGACCTGCGGGCCGAGCGCCCACTGCCGCAGCACGACGTGCTGGGTGAGCCTGCGAGCCACCCACGCGGATTCGGGACGGGACGGCAGCCGGACATCCTCGTCCGCCGGGTTGCCGTACAACTCCACTGCGTCGGCGGCCTGTTCGTCGTCCGCGGCCGGTGACCACCGCGCTGCGGCGGCGCCAGTGCGCTGCCACGGTTGTTCCCTACCCTCCAGGCCCGCCATGCCCCCCATCATGGCCGCACGGAGCCGATCGCGGGGGCCGTTCCGGTGGAATCGGCCCCCACGAAGGGACGTCTGTCACCTCAGGCGAACTTCGCCTTCCCCGGGCCCTCCTCGACGAAGCTGCGCATCCCGTTCGCGCGGTCCTCGGTCGCGAACAGGCCCGCGAACCAGTTGCGCTCGATGGCGAGACCGGTGTCGATGTCGGCCTCCAGACCCTGGTCGATGGCCTCCTTCGCGGCCCGCAGCGCGACGGCCGGGCCCTGCGCCAGCTTGGCGGCCCAGGCGTGCGCCTGCTCGTACACCTCGGCGGCGGGGACGACCCGGTCGACCAGACCCAGCGTCAGGGCCTCGTCGGCCTTGACCATCCGGCCGGTGAAGATGAGGTCCTTGGCCTTGGACGGGCCGACGAGCCGGGCCAGCCGCTGCGTGCCGCCGGCGCCGGGGATCAGGCCGAGCAGGATCTCCGGCTGGCCGAGCTTGGCGTTGTCGGCGGCGATCCGGTAGTCGGCGCAGAGCGCGAGCTCGCAGCCGCCCCCGAGGGCGTAGCCGGTGACGGCGGCGACGACCGGCTTGGGGATGCGGGCGACGGCGGTGAAGGAGTCCTGCAGGGCGCGGGAGCGCTTGACCATGGCCACGTGGTCCATGACCTGCATCTCCTTGATGTCCGCGCCCGCCGCGAACACCTTCTCGCCGCCGTAGATGATCACGGCCCGCACGTCGTCGCGGTCGGTCGCCTCCTGGGCGAGCTCGCGCAGCCGGTCCTGGGTGGCGATGTCCAGCGCGTTCATCGGGGGGCGGTCGAGGCGGATCGTGCCGACGCCTTCGGCGACTTCGAGGTTCACAGTCATGAGAGGAAGGTTAGTGTCCGTTAACGCCGAGGGGCCCGGTGCTGTTGCTCACAGCACCGGGCCCCTCGGACGTACGAACGGTGGATTACTTGATCCACTCCGACCAGTCCATGTTCCAGCCGTTGAGTCCGTTCTCCGGCTGGATCTGCTTGTCCTTCGAGTTCTTCACGACGACCACGTCACCGACGATCGAGCGGTCGTAGAACCAGGCGGCCGGCATCGAGCTGTCGCCCGCGCCCCGCGCGTCCTGGAGGCCGACACAGCCGTGGCTGACGTTGGCGGAGCCGAACGTGCCCGACGAGGCCCAGTAGTTGCCGTGCACGAAGGTGCCCGAGGTGGACAGACGCATCGCGTGCGGCACGTCCTTGATGTCGTACTCGCCGCCGAAGCCGACCGTGGCCCCGTTCATGCGGGTCACCTTGTACTTCTCGCTGATGACCATCTGACCGTTGTACGTGGTCGTGGACGGCGCGCCCGCGGTGATCGGGATCGTCTTGATGATCTTGCCGTCGCGCTCGATCTTCATCGTCTTGGCGCTCGCGTCGACGGTGGAGACCTGGCGGCGGCCGATGGTGAAGGTGATCGTCTTCTTCTGCTTGCCGTAGACGCCCGGGCGGCCCTCGACGCCGTCCAGGTTGAGGTGCACGGTCACCTTGGTGCCCGCGGCCCAGTAGTTCTCCGGGCGGAAGTCCAGGCGGTCGTTGCCGAACCAGTGGCCCTCGATCGGCACGGACGGCTCGGCCGTCACCTTGATGGCCTTCTCGACGGCCTCCGGGTCCGTGATGCCCCGGGTGAAGTTGATGGACACCGGCATGCCGACGCCGACGGTCGAACCGTCCTCCGGCGTGTACTGGCCGATGAAGGTGTTCTTCGGGACGAGGGTGGTGAAGGTGGTGTCCTTCGCCGACTCCCGGCCGTCCGCGTCCTTCGCGATCGCGTGGACCTTGTACTGCGTGGCCGCGGCCAGGTGCGCGGTCGGCGACCAGCTGGCCCCGTCCGCCGCGATCTTGCCCTCGACCGCGGTGCCCTTGGAGTCGGCGACCGTGACCGTGGTCAGCTTGCCCTGAGCCGCGGTGACCTTGAGGACCCCGCTGGTGGCGACCGAGTCGGCGCCGTCCTTCGGAAGGATCGTCACGACCGCCTGGGAGGCCGCGTTCTCCTGCTGGCCGCCGCCCTGGGCCGCCGGCCCCTTGCCCCCCGCACCGCCGCCGTTCGCCGTCTCACCGCCGCCGCAGGCGGTGAGCACCAGAAGCAGCGCTCCCGCCGCCAGGGCCTGCAGCCTGACGCCCCCGCGTCGGCCGCGCCGCCCCGTCGCTCCGACCGATGCCCCCGATATCGGCTGCCCGTTCACTGTGGTCTTCTCCCCTCGCACGGCCCGGCACCGCCCGGCCCCACCCCCGTGCGCATCCACTCGCGCACACGGCGCTAGATAATCACACCGCAGGACACGAAAGATCCTCGTGAATGTCACCGTTCCGTCCCGATCGACCTGCTAAGACAACGAAAGGGGCCGAACGTGCCGGGCGGTACGAGGGGGACGAGGGCGTCAGCTCAGCGCGGAGCCGGCCTTCCACTGGCTCCACTCCATGTTCCAGCCTCCGAGGCCGTTGTCGGGAGCGACCTTTCGGTCACGGGAGTTCACCACTTCCACCACGTCGCCGATGAGGGTCCGCTCGAAGAACCAGCCCGCCGGGGACTCGGCGCTGCCGCCCTTGTCGTCCCGGAGCCCGACGCAGCCGTGGCTGACGTTGGCGGAGCCGAAGGTGCTCGGGTCGGCCCAGTAGTTGCCGTGCAGGAAGGTGCCCGAGTCGGTGAGACGGATGGCGTGCGGCACGTCCTTGATGTCGTACTCGCCGCCGAAACCGACCGTGGCCCCGTTCATCCGGGTCACGTCGTACAGCTCGGTGACGACCATCTTCCCGTTGTACGTGGTGGTCTTCGGCGCTCCCGCGGTGATCGGCACGGTGGCGAGGACGTCGCCGTCCCGCCTGACCTCCATGGTGTGGGCGGCGGCGTCGACCACGGACACCTGGGAGCGGCCGACGGTGAACCCGACGGTCTTGCTCTGGATGCCGTACACGCCGGGTGCTCCCTCGACGTCCCGCAGGCCGAGTTCGACGGTGACCTCGGTGCCCGGCCGCCAGTACGCGGCGGGCCGGAAGTCGAGCCGCTCCTTGCCGAACCAGTGGCCGACGACCTCCACCGGAGGCACAGAGGTGATCCGGATGGCCCGCTCGACCTCCGCCCGGTTCTCGATCGGCATGTTGAAGCCGAAGGAAACGATCATGCCGGTGCCGACAGTGGAACGGTTCTCCGGCTTGAAGTAGCCGATGAAGCGGCTCTCGGGCACCACGGTGGTGAAGGTGGTGTGCCGGGCGGAGCGCCGGCCGTGCGCGTCGAGCGCGACGGCGTCCACGGTGTACTTCGCGGCCAGCGCCAGCCGGGTCTCCGGCCGGGGCCGCCAGCGCAGCCCGTCGGCGGAGATCTCACCGGCCACCTGGGTCCGTCTGCCGTCATCCACCTGGACGACGCTCACCCGTTCGAGTCGCCCGCTGTCCACCTTCACCTCGACCGGACCCTCGGCCGGCAACCCCCGGCTGCCGTCCTCCGGGCTGACCCGGATGACGTCACCGGGGGCCCGCGCCTTGCCCGGCAGGCCGATGTCGATCCCGCCTTCACCGTCCGGCGCCGTGCAGCCCACGAGGCCCGCCAACAGTCCCGCCACCGCGAGGGCGTACCTCGCCCGCTTCCATACAAGTGTCACGCTCGGCCCAACGAGAGCCACCCTCCAGGGGAAACGTGCGTGCGGGTCATGTTGGGAGCCGGGTGGTTCGGGAAGAACAGGGGGAGAACCACGCGCGGGAGCGGCGGCCGGGACGCCGCCGCTCCCCGGCGTGCGGGCCCGACGAGCCGCTGGAGGCCGGGACGGTGACGAGCGCAGCCGAGCAGGAGGCGGTACCTGACCATGCCCCGGAGCGGGCCGGGCCGCCCGTGTGGCCGGGCGCGCCGACGCCGCTCGGTGCCCGCTGCCGGGTCGGCCCCGACGGGGTGGCCGGCACCAACTTCGCCCTGTGGGCCGGCGGGGCGGAGGCCGTCGAGCTCTGTCTCTTCGACCCGGACGGCACGGAGCTTCGGCTGCCGCTGACGGAGCTGACGCACGAGATCTGGCACGGGTTCGTGCCGGGGATCGGGGCCGGACAGCGGTACGGCTACCGGGTGCACGGCCGCTGGGACCCGTGGACGGGGGCCCGCTGGAACCCCGCGAAGCTCCTCCTCGACCCGTACGCGCGGGCCGTCGACGGCGACTTCGGCGATTCCGGACTGCCACCCGAGGTGTACGGGCACGTCCGGGACTGGCCGCAGCAGCACGTGGCCGACACCGTCCGCGACGAGCGGGACTCGGCGCCGTACGTCCCGAAGGGGGTCGTCGTCCAGGACGACGACGACTGGTCCGACGACCGCAGGCCCAAGACGCCCTGGCAGGACTCGGTCATCTACGAGCTGCACGTGAAGGGCTTCACCCGGCTCCACCCGGACATCCCCGAGCATCTGCGGGGCACGTACGCGGGTCTGGCGCACCCGGCGGCCGTCGAGCACCTCGTACGCCTCGGGGTGACGGCGGTGGAGCTGCTGCCGGTGCACCAGTTCGCGCACGAGGACCACCTCCTCCGGCGGGGCCTGCGCAACCACTGGGGCTACAACTCCATCGGCTACTTCGCCCCGCACGCCGGCTACTCCTCCTCGGGGACGACCGGCCAGCAGGTCGGCGAGTTCAAGCGGATGGTGCGGGCGCTGCACGCGGCCGGGATCGAGGTCATCCTCGACGTGGTCTACAACCACACGGCGGAGGCGGGCGAGCTCGGCCCCACGCTCTCCCTGAAGGGCATCGACAACCGCGGCTACTACCGGCTCCAGTCCGACGCCCGCCGCTACGCGGACTACACGGGCTGCGGCAACACCCTGCACGTCGTGCAGCCGCAGGTGCTGCGGCTCATCACCGACAGCCTCCGCTACTGGGTCACGGAGATGGGCGTCGACGGCTTCCGCTTCGACCTGGCGGCCGCCCTGGCCCGCTCGATGCACGACGTCGACATGCTCTCCCCGTTCCTCGCGGTCATCGCCCAGGACCCGGTGCTCCGCCGGGTCAAACTGATCGCCGAACCGTGGGACGTGGGCAACGGCGGCTACCAGGTCGGTGCCTTCCCGCCGCTCTGGACGGAGTGGAACGACCGCTACCGGGACGCCGTCCGCGACTTCTGGCGCGGCGCGCTGCCCGACGTCCGGGACCTCGGCTACCGGCTCTCCGGCTCCAGCGACCTGTACGCCTGGGGCGGGCGCCGGCCGTACGCCTCCGTCAACTTCGTCACCGCGCACGACGGCTTCACCCTGCGGGACCTCGTCACGTACGAACGCAAGCACAACGAGGCCAACGGCGAGGGCAACCGCGACGGCACCCACGACAACCGCTCCTGGAACTGCGGGGTGGAGGGCGAGACCGACGACCCCGGCATCAACGCCCTCCGTCTCCGCCAGCAGCGCAACCTCCTCACCACCCTGCTCCTCTCCACCGGCGTCCCGATGCTCGTCGCCGGCGACGAGATGGGCCGCACCCAGGGCGGCAACAACAACGCCTACTGCCAGGACAACGCCATCGGCTGGCTCGACTGGACCCTCCCGGACGCCCCCGGCCGGGCCCAGCTCCTCGCCCTGACGCGCCGGCTCCTCGCCCTCCGCCACGACCATCCGGTCCTGCGCCGCCGCGCCTTCTTCTCCGGTCGCCCCCAGGGCGCGGACGGGCTGCGGGACCTGGCCTGGTTCACCGCGGAGGGCGCCGAGATGACGGAACCCGACTGGTACGCGCCCACGGCCACGCTCGGCCTCTATCTCTCGGGCCGCGACATACCGGGCCGGGACGAGCGCGGCGAGCAGATCACCGACGACAGCTTCCTCGCCGTCCTCCACGCGGGCTCCCGCCCCCTGGACTTCCGCCTCCCCGGCCCCCCGTGGGCGGAGACGTACGAACTGGTCGTGGACACGGGCGTCGACGACCAGTCGGCGCCACCGGGCACGGAACACCCGGGCGGCGGGACGATCACGGTGGCGGCCAGGTCGGTGGTACTGCTGCGGGTGCGGGCGTGAGGTGCCGGGGCCGGAGCCCCGGCCCCGTGGCCGGTGCGCTGCTCAGCCGCGCCCGAGGATCCCCCGGTCGTAACCCGCGGCGACTGCGGACGCGCGGTCGTTCACCAGCAGCTTGGCGTAGATGTGGGTGAGGTGGGTCTTCACGGTGGCCTCGCTGATGAAGAGCTCCGCCGCGATCGCGCGGTTCGCCGTCCCCTTCGCGACGAGCGCGAGGATCTCGGCCTCACGGGCGGAGAGCACCCGGTCGGTGACGGCGGGGGTTCGGACGGCCGTGACCAGACGCGAGGCGACGGCCGGGGAGAGGACGGTACGGCCCTCGGCGGCGGCCCGCACGGCGGCGAACAGCTCCTCCCGGGGCGCGTCCTTGAGGAGGTAGCCGGTGGCGCCCGCCTCGATCGCCGGGAGCGTGTCGGTGTCCGTGTCGTACGTGGTGAGGACGAGGACGCGGGAGCGGGCACCGCGCCGGGTGAGCTCGGCGATGGCGTCGACGCCGTTGCCGCCGGGCATGCGCAGGTCCATGAGCACGACGTCGGGATCGAGCTCTAGGGCGAGTCCGACTCCTCGCACGCCGTCGGGGGCCTCGCCGACGACACGGAAGCCGGAGCCCTCGGCGGTGAACATGCCGCGCAGGCCGTCCCGCACGACGGGGTGGTCGTCGACGATCAGAAGCGTGATGTCCGTCATGGCGTGCCCAACGGTACGCGAGCGGAGACCGCCGTGCCCTCGCCCGGAGCGGTCTCCACGGCGACGGAGCCGGCGAGGCGCTCGGCGCGGGCCCGCATGCCGTCGAGGCCGAACCCGCCGCCGTCGCACCCGCGTCCGGGCCGTGCCAGCGGGTCGAAGCCCCGGCCGTCGTCCCGTACGTCCAGGGTGATCTCGTCCCCCATGTAGGAGAGGGTCACGCCGGCGCGGGCGGCCCCGGAGTGACGGGCCGCGTTGGACAGGGCCTCCTGGGCGATCCGCAGCAGCGTGGCGGCGACCTCGTCGTGGAGCGGCTCCTCGGTCCCGGTCACGGTGAACCGGGCGTCGACACCGGTGCGTTCCGCCCACTCGGCGACCGTCTTGCGCAGCGCCTCCGGCAGGGCGTCGTGCTCCAGGGCGGCCGGGCCCAGGTTCCGCACGGAACGGCGGGCCTCGCCGAGGCTGTGCCGGGCGAGGCCGGCGGCCCTCCGCAGGTGCGCCTCGGCGCGCTCCCGGTCGGGGGTGGCGTGCGCGGCCTGGAGCTGGGTGATGACCCCCGTGAGTCCCTGGGCGATGGTGTCGTGGATCTCGGCGGCGAGCCGCCGCCGCTCGTCGGCGATCCCGGCCTCGCGGGCCTGGAGGAGCAGCTGGGCCTGGAGTGCGGCGTTCTCGGCGAGGGCCTGTTCGAGGCGGCTGTTGGCACGGCCGAGTTCGGCGATGGTGGCGGCGCGCTCGGCGGCCTTCTCCGCGTCCTTGGTCGCGAGGTGCGAGAAGCCCATGGCCAGGCAGGCGTTCAGGGCGAACAGGCCGCCGAAGGCGAGCCACTGCGTGAGCGAGGCGGGCGGCAGTCCGCCGGACTGCGAGCCGGCCATGGTGACGGCGGTGGCGAGGAGTCCGGCGTGGGCGAGACGGCGGGGCAGCAGATGAACGGCGTCGAAGTAGCCGACGCAGGCGTAGATCGCGAAGAACGGGTTGAGCCAGGTCAGCGCGAAGGCGAGGGCGGTACGGAGGGCGAAGTGGACGACGGGGGCGGGCCCCGGCACTCCCGGCACGAGAACGGGTCCGCCGTCGGGCGGCTCGGACCCCCACCCGGTGGCCGCGACCACCCGACGGCAGCGGTGGTCCCACAGCACGTGGAGGAGGAGCGCGGCCGCCATCAGGACACCGGCCGTCACCCGCTCCGTACGGTCCATGAACACGTCCGCCGACGCCGCCGCGATCGCCGTGGCGACCCCGAGCAGTCCGTACGGCCCCCAGCGGAAGAACTGACGCCAGCGCTCCTCGACGGTGGTGGGCACCCCGCCGCCCCCTCTCACTCCCAGCGGAACCAGCGCACCGAGGCGCCGGTCAGGACGGCCGTCCACAGGGCCAGCACCCCGAGCTCCGTCCAGCCGGGCCAGCCGCCCGAGGCGGCCGCGTCGAGGGCCTGCGAGGCGGCGCCGAACGGACTGAGCCCGACGATCCGCTGCAGCGTATCCGGCATGGCCTGGACCGGCACCCAGACGCCTGCCGTGAACATGGCGGGGAAGGCGACGGCCGAGCCGACGGCGTAGGCGATGCCCTGGGTCCGGGAGACCGCGCACACGGTGGCGCCGAGGGCCAGACCGGCCGCCACGGTCAGCAGCAGGGCGAGGACGTATGCCACGAGGTTCCCCGGCAGGGCGACGCCGAAGGCGAGCCGCCCCACCGTGATCACCAGCACCGCGGAGACCAGGGTGGCCGCGGCGTACAGCGCGATCTGGGCGGCGAGCAGCGTCGCGGGCCGGACCGGGGTGGTGGACATGCGGCGCAGGATGCCGCGTTCGCGGTAGCCGGAGAGGACCGCGGGCATGGACTGGACCGCGGCCATGATGAGGGCGAAGAGAACGGAGACGGGGACGTAGAGGTCGATGACGCGGCGACCGCCGAGGTCCTCGGAGGCCTCCCGGAAGGAAGGGATCAGACCGAGGATCACGGTCAGCACGGTCGGTGAGGCCATCACCCAGAACAGGGCGCCGGGTTCGCGGGTGAAGAGGCGGATCTCGGTCCGCAGGACGGCCGCGGCGGGGCTGGTGGTGCTCATCGGAGTTCGGATCCCGTCAGGTCGAGGTAGGCGTCGTCGAGGGTGGCGTCGGCGACCCGGAGCTGCCCGGCCGTGACGCCCCGGCGGGCGAGGAGGGAGACGAAGGCGGCGACGGTCTCCTCCGTGCCGCTGACGATGGTCCGGCGGTCCTTCGTCGCGACGGAGGCGGCCCCGGGCAGCGCCCGCAGGTCCGCGGGATCGAGCGGGGTGCCGGCGGCGAAGGAGATCTCCTTGGCGGCGGCGGACCGCCCGATGAGCCCCTCCGGGGTGTCGAGCGCGGCGATCCGGCCCCGGTCGAGGACGGCGATCCGGTCGCAGAGGCGCTGCGCCTCCTCCATGAAGTGGGTGACGAGCAGGACGGTCACCCCGCTGTCCCTGATCGATTCGACGAGCTCCCAGGCCTCGCGGCGGGCCCGCGGGTCGAGGCCGGTGGTGAGCTCGTCGAGGACCACGACCCGGGGGTCGCCGAGGAGTGCGAGAGCGATGAAGACCCGCTGCTTCTGTCCGCCCGACAGCTTCCCGAACCGGGTCCTCAGGTGGGGCAGCAGCCCGAGCCGCTCGGCGAGCGCGTGCCGGTCGGCGGGCCGCTCGTAGAAGGAGGCGTACAGGTCGAGCGCCTCGCGAACGGTCAGTCTGGCCTGGAGCTCGCTCTCCTGCAGCTGGACCCCGAGGACCCCGGTGAGTTCGGAGCGCTGGGTCGTGGGGTCGTACCCGCAGACCCGCACCCGCCCCTCGTCGGGGGTCCGCAGCCCCTCGACGCACTCCACGGTGGTGGTCTTGCCGGCGCCGTTGGGGCCGAGGATCCCGAAGATCTCTCCCTCGCCGACGTCGAAGGAGACCCCGTCGACGACCTTCCGGCCGCCGTACGTCTTGTGCAGTCCCTGCACCTCGATCGCTGTCATGCCCCAAGGCTGTCGGCCGGGGCGCGGCACGGGTATCGGCCGTTCCGCTCGTCCTGGCCATCAACCGATCGGTTGATGACGGTACGACCCACGGCCGTCCGGGGCGTGCCTCCGCCTGGCCGGAAAACAGGATGAGACGTGTCAGTGGTGAACCGTAGGGTCGGGCCTGATGCCCGAGAAACCTGTCGCCCCAGAGCCCCCCGCCCCCGATCCCCACGACGCCCACGACCGCTCCGCCGTGCGGACGCTGCTCCGGCTCTGGCCGTACGTGCGGCCCGTGCGGGCGCGCTTGTTCACGGCCGCGTTCGTCGCGATCGTCGCGTCCTGTCTGTCGCTGGTGATCCCGCTCGTCCTCAAGTGGCTGGTCGACGGGCCGGTCGCGGACCGGGACCCGAGCGGCGTGTGGCTGGGGGCGCTCTACCTCCTGCTGCTCGGCATCGCCGAGGCGGTGCTCTTCGGATACCGGCGGTGGCTGGTCGCCCGGCCCCTCTCGGGGGTGGAGGCGCGGATGCGGGCCGATCTGTACGGCAGGCTGCAACGGCTCCCGATCGCCTTCCACGACCGGTGGGCCTCGGGCCAGCTTCTCTCCCGCGGCACGACCGACCTCATGCTGGTCCGGATGTTCCTGGCCTTCCCGCTGACGTTCCTGCTGGTCAACGCCGTGACGATCCTCGCGGGTTACGTCCTGCTGCTCGCCCAGGACTGGTCCCTCGGGCTCGTCCTCCTCACCCCGGTCATCCCGCTCGTCGTCGTCTGCTCGATCTTCGAGGGCCGGTACGGGGTGGTCGCGCGCCGTGCCCAGGACCAGGTGGGCGATCTGACGACGGTCGTCGAGGAGAGCGTCCTCGGCATCCGCATCGTCAAGGGCTTCGGCCGCCATCGCAGCCAGGCGACGGCCTTCCGGGAGCTCTCCGGCCGGCTGCGCGGCACCGAACTCGTCAAGGCCCGGCTGCTCGCGCTGATCTGGGCGGTCATCACCTTCGTACCGGAGCTGGCCATCGGTGCGGCCCTCGTCCTCGGCACGGTCCAGGTGGCGGACGGGGACCTGTCGGCGGGCACCCTCGTCGCGTTCCTGTCGACGGCCCTGGCACTGCGCTGGCCGGTGGAGTCGATCGGCTTCCTGCTGGCGATGAGCCAGGAGGCGGCGACCGCGACGGAACGCTACTTCGAGGTGATGGACGCCGAGGAGGAGCCGGACACCGCCCCGGCCAGCGGGGGCACCTCGGCCGCCCCGGACCGGGCCGCCCCGGGCACGACGGCCGGCGGACCGGGCGGGGTGCGCTTCGAAGGCGTGTCGTTCCGCTACCCGGACGCGCCGGCGGACTCCCCGCCCGTCCTGGACGGCATCGACCTGCACATCCGCCCCGGCGAGACGCTGGCCCTGGTCGGCGGCACGGGCTCCGGCAAGACCACGCTCACCGCCCTCGTACCGAGGCTGCACGAGGCCTCGGCCGGCCGCATCCTCCTCGACGGCGAGGACATCGCCCTGATGGAGCGGGACCGGCTGCGGTCCCTGGTGTCGATGGCGTTCGAGGAGCCGACCCTCTTCTCCGCGAGCGTCGGGGAGAACGTCCTGATGGGCGCGGACGGAACGGCGGGCGAGCCGGAACTGCGCCGCGCCCTCGGCGTGGCGCAGGCCGACGGCTTCGTCGAGCGGCTGCCCGAGGCCGCAGCGACCCAGGTCGGTGAGCAGGGCCTGAGCCTGTCCGGCGGACAGCGCCAGCGGCTGGCCCTCGCGAGGGCGGTCGTCGGCCGCCCCCGCTTCCTGGTCCTGGACGACCCCCTGTCCGCACTCGACGTCCACACGGAGGCCCGCGTGGAGGCGGCCCTGCGGGAGGTCCTGCGGGAGACCACGGCCCTCGTGGTGGCGCACCGCCCGTCGACGGTGATGCTGGCCGACCGCGTGGCGCTGCTGTCCCGGGGCCGTATCGCGGCCGTGGGCACCCATCACGAACTGCTGCGCAGCAGCGAGGAGTACGCCTGGCTCATGTCCGGCGAAGGCGAGGGCGGGAACCGATGACTGCGCAGACGGAACAGACGGAACAGCGGACCGGCGACCCCTTCGACCGCGACGACCTCCCGGCGCCCCCCGGAGCGACGGGCACCCTGCTCCGCTCGCTCCTCTCGGCCCACCGCGTACGGGTCGCGGTCGCCGCCCTCGTGCTCCTCGTCAAGGAGGGCGCGGTCCAGGCCGGTCCCCTCCTCGTCGCGTACGCCATCGACACGGGCGTCCCCGCCTTCCGGGCGGGCGACCACGGCCCCGTCCTCGCGGTGGCCCTCGGCTACCTGCTCTGCGCGGCGCTCTCCGGCGTCCTCCAGTACGTCTTCGTGCGGGGCGCGGCCCGCATCAACCAGGACGTCCTCCTCGACCTGCGCGGCCGCATCTTCCGCCACTCGCAGATCCTGAGCGTCGACTTCCACGAGCGGTACACCTCGGGCCGGCTCATCTCCCGCTCCACCACCGACGTCGAATCCCTCCGGGAGCTCCTCTCGGAGGGGCTGCAGGAACTGATCGGCGTCGTCCTGTCCTTCGTCTCGATCTCGGCGATCCTCCTCTACCTCGACCTGGGCATCGGCGCGGTGGCGGTGGCGTCCTTCCTGCCCCTCTCCTTCCTGGTACGCGTCTACCGGCGCCGTGCCGGAGCGGTGTACGCCGAGCGGTCCACGGCCATCGCCGGAGTCATCGTGAAGTTCGCGGAGACGATGAACGGCATCCGTCCGGTACGGGCGTTCCGCCGGGAGCGGGTGAACGAGACCGAGTTCGCGGCGCTCAACCACCGGCACGAGCGCAGCAACGGCGACGCGCTCCTGGAGATGGCCCGCTACGTGGTGGGGTCACGGCTCGTCGCCAACACCGCGGTCGCCGGCATGTGTCTCTGGGGCGCCCACCGGGTGGCCTCGGGCTCCCTCGAACTGGGCGTCCTGGCGGCGGCGGTCCTGTACATGCGGCGCCTGTACGACCCGATCGACCGGCTCGGCATGTTCCTCAACTCGTACGAGTCGGCGGCCGCGTCCCTGAGCAAGATCGCGGGCCTCCTGGCACAGGAGCCCGGAGTCCCCGAGACGACGACCCCCGCCGCCCTGCCCGCCCGCACGGGCTCCCCGGGCCGCGAGGTCACCTTCGACAAGGTCCGCTTCGCCTACCGCACGGGCGGCGAAGTCCTCCCCGCCTTCGGCCTCACCATCCCCGCCGGCCAGACGGTCGCGGTGGTGGGGGCGACGGGTGCGGGGAAGTCCACGCTGGCGAAACTCCTCGCCCGCTTCTACGACCCCACGGACGGCGCGGTGCGCCTGGACGGTGTGGACCTCCGAGACCTGACCACCCCGGACCTCCGCCGGGGCATCGTCATGGTCACCCAGGAGGCGTTCCTCTTCTCGGGCACGGTCGCCGAGAACATCGCGATCGGCCGCCCGGACGCGACCCGCGCGCAGATCGAGGACGCGGCCCGCGCGATCGGGGCCCACGACTTCATCAAGGGACTCCCGGACGGCTACGACACGGACGTACGCAAACGGGGCGGCCGCATCTCGGCGGGCCAGCGCCAGCTGGTCGCCTTCGCGCGGGCGCTGCTCGCGGACCCGGCGGTGCTGATCCTCGACGAGGCCACCAGCTCGCTGGACGTCCCGGGCGAACGGGCGGTGCAGCGGGCCATGGACACGGTCCTGGCGGGTCGCACGGCCGTCGTCATCGCCCATCGTCTGTCCACGGTCGAGGTCGCGGACCGGGTGCTGGTGATGGAGTCGGGTCGGATCGTCGAGGACGGTGCACCCGCGGACCTGGTGACGGGCGAAGGACACTACGCGGGGCTGCACCAGGCCTGGCGGGAGAGTCTGGTGGGCTGAGCCCGAACCCGTGGGGGTGCCGTGGGAGCCGTTGCGGGGCGCGTTTCAGGCTCCTGCCCTGCGCAGCAGCGCGAGCGACAGCGCGGCCGAGGCCACCATCAGCACCCCGGCCCCCACGGAGACCGCCCCCATCGCGTCGACGAACGCGGTCCGCGCGGCGTCCAGCACCGAAGGGCCGGCCGTCAGCGCACCGCCCAGGGTCTCGCGCGCCGCGGTCGGCGCGTCCGCGGGCATCGCGCCGGTGTAGACCGCCGCGCCCAACGTGCCCAGGAGCGCCATGCCGAGCGCTCCGCCCAGCTCGGCCCCCGATTCCAGAACGGCGGCGGCGGACCCGGCCCGCTCGGGCGGCGCGGCGCCGAGAGCCAGTTCGTTGGCCAGGGTCATCGCGGAGACGAGCCCGCCCGCGTAGACGGCGCTGCCCACGATGACGACCCACAGGGGCGTGGCACGGTCGATGCCGGCCAGCCGGGCGAAGCCGGCAGCGGCCACGAGGAAGCCGCCGGCCATCACGTACGCCCGGTCCGTCTTCCGGGCCAGCGCCGCGGCCGTGGGCGCGGCGGCCAGTACCCCCGCGGTCGGCACCAGGCTCCAGAGCGCCGCCTCCAACGGGCTCTGGCCCAGGACGGACTGCAGGTACTGGGTGAGGAAGACGGCGAAGCCGACCGTCGCCGCCATCGCGAGCAGATTGGCGAGGACGGAACCGCCGTAGGCCCGGTTCCGCAGCAGAGCGAGGTCGACCATGGGGTGGGCGAGTCGCGCCTGCCGGCGGACGAACAGCAGACCGACGAGCAGCCCCACGGCCGCACCGCCCGCCGGAAGGGGGGCCCAGCCGTCCTCGGCCAGCTCCTTGACGCCGTGGATGAGCGGCAGCAGCGCGCCGAGCGAGAGGGCGGCGCTGAGGACGTCGAACCGTCCGGTGACGGCCCCTGTGGATTCGGGCAGCAGCAGCGGTCCCAGGACGAGGAGCAGGGCCATGGCCGGCAGGTTGACGAGGAAGACGGACCCCCACCAGAAGTGCTCGACGAGCGCGCCGCTGACAACGGGCCCGAGGGCGATGCCACTTGCCATCACCGAGGTCCACAGGGTGACGGCCTTCGCGCGCTGCGCCGGGTCGGCGAACAGCACCCGGATCAGGGCGAGCGTGGCGGGCATGAGGCAGGCCCCGGCGATGCCGAGCAGGGCACGGGCGCCGATCAGCGCGCCGGGACTCTGCGCGTAGGCCGCGGCCACGGAGGCGACGCCGAACAGCGCCGCGCCGCCGAGCAGGACCTTGCGGCGCCCGATCCGGTCCCCGAGCGCGCCCATGGTGACGAGGAGCCCGGCGAGGACGAAGCCGTAGATGTCGAGTATCCAGAGCTGTCCGGTGGCTCCCGGCCGCAGGTCGGCGCTGATGGAGGGGATGGCGAAGTAGAGGACGGACACGTCCATGGAGACGAGGAGCAGCGGCAGCATCAGGACGCCGAGGGCCGTCCATTCACGTCGGCCGGCGCGAGCGGGACCTGGCCCGGCGACGGGCTCCGGCTGTGCGGTGAGTGTCATGGGGAGGAGGGAAGCAGCGGTCTGCGTACGTCGCCACTCCCGCCCTAGTGCACCTGGACTCCCGCTCGGCGAAGGGCAGTTCAGCGGCGCGTACGGCTGTCTCGGTGCACTAGTACGCTCCCCTCATGACGACCCAGCCGCCCTACCTCGCGATCGCCGCCGAGCTCCGTCGCCGTGTGCAGGTGGGCGAGTTGGGCCCGGGGGACAGGCTTCCCTCGACGCGGGCGATCACCCGCGAGTGGGGCGTGGCCATGGCGACGGCCACGAAGGCGCTCGCGGTCCTGCGTCAGGAGGGCCTGGCCCGGCCCGAGCCGGGGGTGGGCACGGTGGTCGTGCCGGTGGCGAAGGGCGCCGGGGGCCTGGGCGGGACGGCGGCTCCCCTCGTCCGCGAGGAGATCGTCGCCGCGGGCCTCGAACTCGCCGACACGGAAGGGCTGCACGCCCTGACGATGCGCAGGGTGGCGACGAGGCTCGGCGTTTCGACGATGGCCCTGTACCGTCATGTCCCGGGCAAGCCGGAGCTGATCCGGCTGATGACGGACGCGGCATGCGGCGAGGTCCCTCTCGGTCCGGTCCCCGCGCACTGGCGGACGGGTCTGGAGCAGGGCGCGCACTGGCTGCGTGACGTGTACGCCCGGCACCCGTGGCTGGCGCACGCGATGGCCTCGTACACGCGGCCCGTGGCGACGCCGAACGCGATGGCGTACACGGAGTGGATGTTGCGGGCGCTGAGGGGTACGCCGCTCACCGCCGTCCAGAAGCTCCACACCCATCTGGCGATCTTCGCCTACGTCCAGGGGCTGTCGATGGCGGACGATCTGGAGGCGCAGGCCCGACAGGATTCGGGCATCTCTGACGGCGAGTGGATGGAACAGAACGAGCCACGATTCGACGCGATCCAATCGGGTGGCGCTTACCCCGAGTTGTCCTCGGTGACGAGCATCGACTGGTTCGGTCTCGATCTGCGGACGCTCTTCGAATTCGGGCTCGGGCGAACATTGGACGGCATCGCGTCCTTGATCGACGAAACGTCCGGTTAACGAACACGGCCTTACGAGCAGCGAACGATTTCCGGCCAACTTACCGACGCACTCCTGACAGGTCCCCGTCATTCCTGTCACTCTCTCCCCGGCTCTTCGCACCAGAGTTCGCCGCTTCACCCGAACGTGCTCCACAGCTCTGCTTGCTCCGCCCGGCTGGCCCGACCCAGTCCGCCGGTACCCCCCTCGCAAGAAGGAGTCTGCGTGAGATCCACGCCCAGCCGTCGCGCCACCGCGACCGGCGCTCTGATCGCTGCCGCCGCCATGCTCGCCGTGAGCGTCCAGACGGGTGCCGCCACCGCGGCGGACGCCCCCTGGAGCATCGCCCCGAAGGCCCAGCAGGGCACCTCGGCGAACCCCGGCAAGCTCCCGGCCGACCTCACCCCCGCCGAGCGCACCGCGCTCATCAAGGCGGCGGACGCCGGCAAGGCCGCCACGGCCAAGGAACTCGGCCTCGGCGCCCAGGAGAAGCTGGTCGTCCGTGACGTCGTGCAGGACCGCGACGGCACGACCCACACGCGCTACGAGCGCACCTACGCCGGACTGCCCGTCCTGGGCGGCGACCTGATCGTCGCCGAGACCAAGGCCGGCGCGACCACCGGTGTCACCAAGTCCACCCGCGCGGAGCTCAAGAACATCTCCACCTCCGCCACCGTGGCCCCGGCCGCCGCCGAGAAGCAGGCCGTCGGCCTCGCCCAGGCGGACGGCTCGGACAAGGCCAAGGCCGACCGCGCGCCGCGCAAGGTCGTCTGGGCCGCCAACGGCAGCCCCGTCCTCGCGTACGAGACCGTCGTCGGCGGCCTCCAGCACGACGGCACCCCGAACGAGCTGCACGTCGTGACGGACGCGAAGACCGGCGCGAAGCTCTTCGAGTGGCAGGCCATCGAGACCGGCACCGGCAACACGATGTACAGCGGCCAGGTGACGCTCGGCACCGCGCCCTCGTACACGCTGACCGACACCGGCCGCGGCAACCACAAGACGTACAACCTCAACGGCGGTACGTCCGGCACCGGCACGCTGTTCAGCAACACCACCGACGTGTGGGGCAACGGCACGCCGCAGAACAAGGAGACGGCGGGCGCCGACGCGCACTACGGTGCCGCGCTCACCTGGGACTACTACAAGAACGTGCACGGCCGCTCCGGCATCCGCGGTGACGGCGTCGGCGCGTACTCCCGGGTCCACTACGGCAACGCGTACGTCAACGCCTTCTGGTCGGACTCCTGCTTCTGCATGACGTACGGCGACGGCGCGGGCAACACCAAGCCGCTGACCTCCATCGACGTGGCGGCGCACGAGATGACGCACGGCGTCACCTCCAACACCGCCGGCCTGGTCTACAGCGGCGAGTCCGGCGGCCTCAACGAGGCCACCTCGGACATCTTCGCGGCGGCCGTCGAGTTCTACGCCAACAACGCCCAGGACAAGGGCGACTACCTCGTCGGCGAGAAGATCGACATCCGCGGCAACGGCACCCCGCTGCGTTACATGGACAAGCCGAGCAAGGACGGCTCGTCCAAGGACTCGTGGTACTCGGGCCTCGGCGGCATCGACGTCCACTACTCCTCGGGCCCGGCGAACCACTGGTACTACCTGCTCTCCGAGGGTAGCGGCGCCAAGACCGTCAACGGCGTGAACTACGACTCGCCGACCTCCGACGGCCTGCCCGTCACGGGCATCGGCCGTGACAAGGCCTCGCTGATCTGGTTCAAGGCGCTCACCACCAAGTTCAGCTCGAACACCAACTACGCCGGCGCCCGCACGGGCACCGTCGCGGTGGCCACCGAGCTGTACGGCGCCGGCAGCCCCGAGGTGCTCGCGGTCGAGCACGCCTGGGCCGCCATCGCCGTCGGTTCCCGCCCCGGTGGCGGCGAGCCGCAGCCGGGCAAGGTCTTCGAGAACACGGCCGACGTGTCCATCCCGGACAACGGCGCCGCGGTGACCTCGACGGTCAACGTCACGGGTGTCACGGGTAACGCGCCCTCCACCCTCAAGGTGGACGTGAACATCGTCCACACCTACCGCGGTGACCTCGTCGTCGACCTCGTCGCCCCGGACGGCTCGGTCTACAGCCTCTCCGTACCCTGGGAGCCATGATCAAGGTGCTGCTGGCCGACGACGAGACGATGATCAGGGCCGGGGTGCGGGCCATCCTCGCCACCGACCCCGGGATCGAGGTGGTCGCCGAGGCCGGCGACGGCCGCGAGGCCGTCGAGCTCGCCCGCGAGCACCGCCCCGACGTCGTCCTCCTGGACATCCGGATGCCCCGGCTCGACGGACTCGGCGCGGCCGAGGAACTGCGCGGCGCCGTCCCGGGCGCGGCCGTCGTCATGCTCACCACCTTCTCCGAGGACGCGTACATCGCGCGGGCCCTCGGCTGCGGCGTCAGCGGCTTCCTGCTCAAGTCCGGGGACCCGCGCGAACTGATCGCCGGGGTCAGGGCCGTGGCCGGCGGCGGCGCCGCCCTCTCCCCCATCGTCGCCCGCCGGGTCATCGACACCCTCGGCGGCGAGCGCCTCACCCGCGCGGCCGCGGCGCGCGCCCGCCTCGACCGGCTCACCGGCCGGGAGCGGGAGGTCGTCGCCCTGCTCGGCGCCGGGCTCTCCAACCAGGAGATCGCGGACCGCATGTACGTCGTCGAGGGCACCGTCAAGGCCCATGTGAGCGCGGTCCTCGGCCGGCTGGGCCTGCGCAACCGGGTCCAGCTCGCGGTCCTGGCATACGAGGCGGGCCTGGTGACCGATGCGTGAGGCGCCGCGCGAGCCGGTCCGCGAGCGCCTCTTCGACCTCCTCCTGTGGCTGCTGCTCTGCGTGCCGGTCCTGCTGAAGTCGGACCCGAACGACGGCGGCAGCTGGACCCGGGTCGCCGTGGGCGTGGTGGTCCTCGCGGGCTGCGTCGCGGTCAGCCGGAGGTGGCCGCTGGTGTCGCTCGCGGCCGCGGTCGCGGCGAGCCTGCCGGCCACCCTGGAGCTGTTCACCCCCTCGTACAGCCTCGCCCTGGTCGCCTTCGGGTACCTCGCGGGGCGGCGCCAGGAGCACACCCGGGCGGCACTCTGGCTGTTCGGCGCGATCGCGGCCACCGGTCTCGTCCTCACCTGGGTCACCCGGACCTCGCTCGGCCAGTGGTTCACGCTGCTCCTCGCGCTCGCCCTCGCCGTCGTCGCGCCCTGGCTGATCGGCCGGTACGTACGCCAGTACGACCGCCTCGTGCAGAGCGGCTGGCAGCTGGCGGACCGGATGGAACGCGAGCAGGCGGCGATCGCCGACCGGGAGCGGCTGCGGGAGCGGTCCCGGATCGCGGGCGACATGCACGACTCGCTCGGCCACGACCTGGCCCTGATCGCGATCCGCGCGGGCGCCCTGGAGGTCTCCCCGCACCTCGGCCCCGACCAGCAGCGGGCGGTGGGCGAGCTGCGTCGCGCGGCGGCGGACGCGACGGCCCGGCTGCGCGACATCATCGGCGTCCTGCGCGAGGAGGACGACGCGGCGCCGACGAGCCCGGCCGGCGAGACGGTCGAGGAACTGGCGGCCCGCGCCCGCGCGTCGGGGCTCACGGTCACCCTCGCCACGACGCCGGTGCCCACACTGCCGGGCATGTCGGGGCTCGCCCTGCACCGGGTCGTGCAGGAAGGTCTCACCAACGCGGCCAAGCACGCTCCCGGCGCGGCGGTCTCGATCGCCGTCACACCGCAGGACGACGAGGCGGCGACGGTACGGGTCGAGGTGGTCAGCGGTCCCGGCACGGGCGGGCCCTCCCCAGGCTCCGGCGGCACCGGCCTCGTCGGCCTCGGCGAACGGGTCCGCCTCGCCGGCGGAACCCTCACCCACCGCGCCACCGAGGACGGCGGCTTCGCCCTGACCGCCGTGCTGCCCCGCAAGGCCCCCGCGCCGCTGCCCGCCGCCCCCACCTCGGCCAGGGAGCTGGACCTGGCGCGCCGCGAGGTCCGCAAGGGCCTGGCACGGGCGATCTGGATCCCGCTCGCGCTCCTCGCCGCGCTCGGCGTGCTGATGCTGGGGGTCGCCGCGTGGACGCAGGCCCAGTCGTACCTGGAGCCGGACGACTACGCGAGGATCAGGACCGGTCAGACCCCCGCGCAGCTCGACGAGACCATCGACGACTGGCCCGAGCACCCCCTGGACGCCGCACCGCACGTGGCTCCGCCGGAGCCGCCCGGGATGGACGAGTGCCGGTACTACCGCTCGACGATGCTGGCCGCCGTACCGGTGTACCGGCTGTGCTTCGTCGGCGGGCACCTCGCCGACAAGGCCGAGGTGCCCTAGGAGGTGCCGATCGGGCCGGGACACGGACACCTACCGGAGCAGCACCCCCGCGCCCTCCCCCGTCGTCTCCTCCGGCAGGGCCACCAGGCCCAGTTCCGCCGGGTGGGCGAGGAGCGGATGGGAGGGGCGGACGCGGACCGTGCAGCCGAAGGAGCCGGTGCGGTCGAGTGCCAGGGTGCCCTCGTACGGCTGCCTGCCCTCCAGGTCCGGGCCGCCCGCCGGCTTCAGCGGGACGGTCCGGGTGTCGGCGAGGGTGTCGTCGGCGTCGACCCGGCCGGTGACGGCCTGGACCTCGACGTCGTCGGGGGCGAGGGCGCCGAGGGCGACCCGGACCCGGACGACGGGCGTCGCGCCGAGCTCCGCGTCGGCGAGGTCGTCCGCGAGGTCGTCGCCGACCTCGACGCGGTCGACGGTCACCTGGGGCCAGGCCTCCCGGACCCGGGCCTTCCAGGCGGCGAGGTCCCGCGCCCGGTCCGGGGTGAGCGCCCGGCGGGCGGCCGCGGCGGGGACGTAGAGCCGCTCGACGTACTCGCGGACCATGCGGTCGGCGAGCACCTTCGGGCCGAGGTCGGTGAGGGTGCGGCGGACCATCGCCGTCCAGCCGGCCGGGACGCCGTCGGGGCCCCGGTCGTAGAAGCGGGGGGCGACCCGGCGTTCGATCAGCTCGTAGAGGGCGGCGGCCTCCAGGTCGTCGCGGCGGTCCTCGTCCGCGGCGGCGGCCCCGTCGGCGGTGGGGATGGCCCAGCCGAAGTCCGGCTCGAACCACTCGTCCCACCAGCCGTCGAGGACGGAGAGGTTGAGGCAGCCGTTGAGCGCGGCCTTCATGCCGCTGGTGCCGCAGGCCTCCAGGGGACGGAGGGGGTTGTTGAGCCAGACGTCGCAGCCGGGGTAGAGACCGCGGGCCATCGCCATGCCGTAGTCGGGCAGGAAGACGATCCGGTGCCGGACCCGGGGGTCGTCGGCGAACCGGACGAGTTCCTGCACGAGCCGCTTCCCGCCGTCGTCGGCGGGGTGGGCCTTGCCCGCGACGACGAGCTGCACCGGCCGCTCGGGGTGCAGGAGCAGCGCCCGCAGCCGGTCCTTGTCCCGCAGCATGAGGGTGAGCCGCTTGTACGAGGGGACCCGGCGGGCGAAGCCGATGGTGAGGACGTCGGGGTCGAGGACGGAGTCGGTCCAGCCGAGTTCGGCGGCTGCCGCTCCGCGCTGCCGCCAGGACGCCCGCAGCCTCTCCCGTACGTCGGTCACGAGCCGTTCGCGCAGGGTGCGGCGGAGTTCCCACAGCTCGCGGTCGGCGGGGTCGGGGCCGAGCCGGCCGACCTCGGGGGCGACCCAGGTGGGGGCGTGGACGCCGTTGGTGATGGAGGTGATCGGCACGTCGTCGGCGTCGAAGCCCGGCCAGAGCCCGGCGAACATGGCCCGGCTGACGGCCCCGTGCAGAGTGGAGACGCCGTTGGCGCGCTGGGCGAGGCGGAGTCCCATGGCGGCCATGTTGAAGACGCCCGGTTCGCCGCCCAGCGGGGTCTCGTCTCCGAGCGCGAGGACCTTCCCGGTGTCGACGCCGGGGAGCGCGCCGTCCTCGCCGAGGTGGCGGGCGACCAGGGTGCGGTCGAAGCGGTCGATGCCGGCCGGGACGGGGGTGTGGGTGGTGAACACGGTCCCGGCGCGGACGGCCTCCAGGGCGCTGTCGAAGTCGAGTCCCTCGCCCTGGAGTTCGCGGATGCGTTCGAGGCCGAGGAAGCCGGCGTGGCCCTCGTTGGTGTGGAAGACCTCGGGCGCGGGGGTGCCGGTGAGCCGGGTGTACGTACGGACGGCGCGGACGCCGCCGATGCCGAGCAGCATCTCCTGCAGGAGCCGGTGCTCGCTGCCGCCGCCGTACAGCCGGTCGGTGACGCTCCGTTCGCCCGGGGCGTTCTCCTCGACGTCGGAGTCGAGCATGAGGAGGGGGACGCGGCCGACCTGCGCGATCCAGAGGTGGGCGTGCAGGCTGCGCCCGCCGGGCAGGGCGAGGGTGATCCGGGCGGGAGCGCCGTCGGCCTCGCGGAGCAGGGTGACCGGCAGCTCGCCGGGGTCGAGGACGGGGTACTGCTCCTGCTGCCAGCCGTCCCGGCCGAGGGACTGGCGGAAGTAGCCGTGCCGGTAGAGCAGTCCGACGCCGATGAGCGGGACGCCGAGGTCGCTTGCGGACTTGAGGTGGTCGCCGGCGAGGATGCCGAGGCCGCCGGAGTACTGGGGCAGGGCGGCGGTGACGCCGAACTCGGGTGAGAAGTAGGCGAGGGCGGCGGGCGCGTCGGCGGCCTGCCGCTGGTACCAGCGGGGGGCGTGGAGATAGGTGTCGAGGTCCTCTGCGGCGGCCCGGAGCCGGGCCAGGAAGTCCTGGTCGGCGGCGAGCGCGGCGAGCCGGGGGCCTTCGAGGGCGCCGAGGATCCGGACCGGGTCGGTGCCGCCGGCAGGCGTCGCCGGGCCGGGGGGTTCGAGCGATTCGAAGAGGACACGGGTGGGTTCGTGCCAGGACCAGCGCAGGTTGTGCGCGAGGTCGGCGAGGGGTCGAAGGGTGTCGGGGAGGACGGGACGCACGGTGAATCGACGGATTGCCTTCACGCGTTCCACCTTCGCAGGCGAGTACGGAGCGGAGTGGACGCACCACGCTGTGCGTCCGTCGTTCCGCTCAGACGTTAGGGCACACCTCTCCCGTCGTGCGACGGCGCACGGGGAGCGGTGGGGCGCGTGTCAGCCGATGGCCGGCAGGAGAACCTCGTACGGGGAGCCCTGGTTCACGGTCGCCGGGTCGAAGGCGCCGGTGGTGGCGTACCGGCAGGCGATGGCGGCGAGTTCCTCGGCGGGGATGACCTCGTGGATGTCGGTGAAGCCGTGCGGGGCACGCGCGTGCGCGAGGTCGATGACGACCTCGGGGCCCCTGTCACGGTTGGCCCGCTGGAGCGCGGTGGTGACGGGGCGGCGGTCCCGCTCGTAGGCGGCGAGGCCGTCCTCCGGGTCCGCGTGCCGGGCGAGGGCGTGGGCGAGGGCGCGCGCGTCGATGATCGACTGGGTCGCCCCGTTGGAGCCGGTCGGGTACATGGCGTGGGCGGCGTCGCCGATGAGGGTGGTGCGTCCGTGGGTCCACCGGTCCAGGGGCTCGCGGTCGACCATCGGGTAGGCGTACGCGGAGTCGGCGGCGCGCAGGATGCCGGGGACGCTGACGCCGTCGAACTCCCAGCCCTCGTAGAACGGGAGGAACGTCTCGACGGGGACGGACCGGTTCCAGTCGCCGAGGAGCCGTTCCTCCCCCGACGCCGTCCGGGACCCGCAGGTGCGCTCGGCCGGGCGGGCGACCGCCCAGTTCACCAGGACCTCCCGGTCGGGCCCGGTCGGCCGGCCCATCGGGTAGACGACGGCCTTCTGCCGGTCGTCGCCGGCGATGAGCATGAACGAGCCCACCGCCCTGGCCGGCATCCGGGACACTCCCCGCCACACCAGCATCCCGTTCCACGACGGCCCGCCCTCCCCCGGGTGCAGCGCCGCCCGCACCGTCGAGCGGATGCCGTCCGCGCCGACGAGTACGTCCGGTTCGAGGGAGGCTCGGCCGTGCACGGCGCCCTCCCGGTGTTCGAGCCGCAGTCGCGGCCGCCCGTCCGGTGTCGGCTCCACGCCGCTCACCCGGACCCCGGTGACCAGGGCGGCGGGGCCGAGCCTGGCTCGCACGGCGCCGGCGAGGACCTGCTGGAGGTGCCCGCGGTGGACCGAGAGCTGCGGCCAGAGGTGGCCCGCGCCGAGGCCGCGCGGCTCCCGGGATATCAGCCCGCCGGAGCGGTGGTAGTAGCGCAGTTCGCGGGTGCGCAGGGCGCCCGCCTCCAGGGCGTCGAGCAGGCCGAGCGCGTCCAGTTCGCGGACGGCGTTCGGCATCAGGTTGAGCCCGGCGCCGACCGGGCGGATCGCGGGCGCCGTCTCCACGACCGTCACCCGTTCGAAGCCGGCTGCGTGCAGGGAGAGGGCGGCGGTGAGGCCGGCGATGCCGCCGCCGGCGATCACGATGTGCGGGCTCAGCCCGTAGTCCGGCGCCGGTCGGCGGCCGTGGACCGGGAGGAACGCGGAGGGGGTGTGGGGGGACATGACGACTGCTCCTTCGGCGCCGCTACGCGGCCGACGGCCCGACGGGGGCCCCTGCGGGACGGCGCCGCACGGTCGCGCGGCGCACCATGGTCTCGTTCTCCCTGGTCAGATCCAGGATCGAGCGCAGCAGCGCGACCGGGGCCCCGCCGCTGCCCTCCTCGTACAGCCGGGTCTCCTCGCTGTACGCCCTGCGGGCGATGCCGAGGTGCCGGGCGCGGAACGTCTTCAGGAGGCGCAGCACCCGGCCGAGTGCCTCCGCCGACGCGGTCAGCGAGGGCGGCAGCCGGTCCGCGCCCTCCCAGCTGACGGCGGCCGACAGCTTGCTCACCGCCGAGACGCCGCCCCGGTGGCGGGTGTGGAAGGCGCGCCAGGCCGGCAGCGCGTACGGCACGGACTCGGCGAGGAAGGCCTCGTAGGAGGGGTCGGAGCGGTCGCACTGCCACAGCGTCAGATCGACCAGCCAGAGCGGAACCTGCGCGGCGGCCGGGCCGAGATAGTTCCGGCCGTCCACCTCGATCTCCTCGAAGTAGGGGCGCAGCGTGACCGCGAAGTGCTCCGCGGGCACGTGCGCCACCGTGACGTCGATGGAGTCGACCATCGCCCGCACATGGCGGGCCACTCGGTCGAGGGCGGTGGCGAAGCCCGGGTCGTACGGTTCGAGGCGGGCGACCCGGGCGCAGTCGTCGAGCGCGGCGACGAGGCCGGGGAAGACCATCCGTACCGCGTCCTGGAGCCGGGCCTCGGCCGGGTGGCCGGTGTACGAGCGGCGGCGGGAGCCGGGCGGGTTCCAGATCGTGTAGTGGTGGACGGTGTCCCTCGGAACCATGTCGGTACGGCGGCCGAGGAGTTCGAGGACGGGCAGCGCTTCGGGTACGACGGCGAGGGGCTGCACGCCGTGCCGTTTCAGCGAGCCCAGCAGGATGCCGAGGTCCCGCATGGCGGCGAGCGCGTGGCCGACGCTCCACTGGGCGGCCCGGTCGATGTCCGGCACGAGGGCGCGCAGCGCGACGGTGAGCGCGGCGACGTCGGCGTCGGCGTTCATCGCGGGCACGGCGGCGAGCAGGCCGTCGGCGCCGAGCGGGTCGGCGGCTCGTATGTCCTCGGTGCGGTGACGCGGATCGCCCAACAGCACGGGGGCTCCTGTATTCCGGGGCTCGGTTCGCCGAAGAGGCACGGCTCACCGGCCGGTGGTCGTGGGCAGTGTTTCTGGTGGGAGGCGGATCAGCGGCGGTCCGGGACCTGTTGCACGGGGGTCGGTTCCGGAACCCGTCCGGGCGGGTGGAGGCGTACGGCGAGCAGTGCGGCCGCGCCGGCGAAGGCGGCACCGGTGAGCAGGGCGGCGCGGTATCCGGAGGTCTCGGCGGCCGCGCGGGACGCGTCGACGGCCTCCGTACGGCTCGTGGCGACGGCCACCAGGACGGCGAGGCCGAGGACGGAGCCGAACTGCTGGCTGGTGCTGACGAGTCCGGAGGCGAGTCCGGTCTCCTCGGCCGCGGCCTCCGCCGTCGCCGCCACGTTCGTGGTGACCATGACGAGCGGCAGGGCCGCGCCCAGGAGCAGGCTCGGGGCGAGGACGGTGCTCGCGAAGCCGCCGTCGGGGGTGAGTGCCAGGGCCAGCCACAGCGTCCCCGCGCACAGCAGGACGAATCCCAGGGTCATGGTCCGGTGCAGGCCGATCCGGAAGATGAGCCGGCCGGTCTGCGGGGCGACGGCGACGACGACGAGCGACAGCGGCAGCAGGCCGAGGCCGCCGCCGAGGGGCGCGTACCCGAGGACGTTCTGGAGGTAGAGGCTGACCAGGAAGAACATCGGGAACAGCGTCGTCTGGGCCAGCGCGGCCAGGGTGTTGGACAGCCGGAGCGCGGGCCTGGTCAGGACGGACGGCGGAACGAGGGGCGCGGCGGCCCGGGCTTCGACGGCGGTGAAGGCGAGCAGCAGCGCGAGGCCCGTTCCTCCGGCGCCGAGGGTACGGGCGGACAGCCACCCGGCGTCGGCCGCGCCGACGAGCGCGTAGGCGACGAGTCCGAGTCCGGCGGTCGCGGTGAGCGTCCCGGCGAGGTCGAAGCCGCCGTGGCGGACGGGGCCGGTGCGACGGTCGAGGACCAGGGGGGCGAGGACGGCGAGGACGGCCGCGAACAGCACGTTCAGCCAGAACGTGGAGCGCCAGCCGAGGAGGTCGGTGACGACGCCCCCGAGGACCGTGCCGAGGACCCCGCCGAGGCCGCCCATCGCGGCGAACGCGCCGAGTGCCCGGTGCCGGGCGGGCCCGTCGGGGAAGAGCAGCAGGAGCAGGGCGAAGGCGGCGGCCGCGGCGAGGGCGGCGCCGACGCCCTGGGCGGCGCGGGCCGCGACGAGGGCGTCGGCGCCGGGGGCGAGACCACCGGCGGCGGAGGCGACGGCGAGCAGGCCGAGGCCGCCGAGGAAGACCCGCCGGTGGCCGAGGAGGTCGGCGATCCGGCCGCCGAGGAGGAGGAGTCCGCCGAAGGTGATGAGGTAGGCGTTGGCGACCCAGGAGAGGCCCGCGGAGCCGGCGGTGAGGTCCTCGCCGACGGACGGCAGCGCGACGTTGACGATCGCGGTGTCCATGATGAGCAGCAGTTGGGTGGCGGCGAGCAGGGCGAGTGCCCCGCGCCGTGGTACCGATGCCGTCGTCACCGGGTCGTCCCGAGGCCGTAGCCGTCGAGACAGGCCTGGGCGAGGTGCTCGCAGTCGTCGGCGGCGCCGGCCCGGGTCTGCATGGTCAGGTAGACGTGCGGGGCGCCGTGGTAGAGGCGCTCGTACTGTTCGTGGCGTCCGGCGAACTCGGAACCGAGGGCGTCCCAGGCGAGCTTGAGGAGTTTCACGCGGTCCTCGGCGGGGTGGCCGGTGGTGCCGAAGTAGCGGCGGACCAGCGGCCCGAGTTCGGGGTGGAGGAGGTCACGGCCGCTGGCGGGCAGCTGGACGAGGGCGCCGCCGGCGAGGAGCCTGATGTCCTGGACGGCCCGCGGGTAGAGCTCGCCGGCCATGATCCGCTGGGCGAAGGAGATCTCCTGCCCCGGGCGGACGCCGCCGCGCCCGCCGTCGACCTCCTCGTACGAGGCCTCGGCGGCGAGGACGAAGGCCTTGGCCTGGGCGACCATGCCGAGGAGCCGGCCGACGGCCTGGGTCACGGGCGGGAGGCTCTCGGTGCCGTTCGAGCGGGTGATGAGGATCGCGAGTCCGGTGAGGAACTCCAGCTTGGTCCAGAAGCGGGTCGCGGACTGGTGGACGAAGTTGAGGTAGGCGGGGGTCTGCCACCAGACGGCGCCGGTGGTGGCCGGGTCCCGGTAGGTGAGGACCCGCTCCCAGGGTATGAAGACGTCCTCGCAGACCAGCATCGCGTCGTTCTCGTCGTACCGGGAGGACAGCGGGTGGTCGAAGACGGACCGGGAGCGTTCCTCGTACGAGGTGCGGGAGATCAGTCGGAGACCGGGGGTGTCGAGCCGTACGGCGAAGGTCAGGGCGTGCGCGAGGTCGTCGGCGGGGAGCGGCTCGATGGTGCCGACGAGGATCTCGTCGGCGAAGACGGCGCCCGTGCCGACGGTCTTGGCGCCGCGGACGACGATCCCGCCGTCCCGTTCGGCCACGACCCGCAGGGTGAGGTCCTCCCCGCCGTGCCCCGGGGGCGGGTTGCCGAGGGTGAACGCGCAGTGCAGATCTCCCTCGGTGAGCCGGCGGTGGAAGGCGAGGGCGTGCTCGGCGCCGTCGAAGGTGCCGCCGGTGAAGACGGCGGGCGCGGCGGCGAACCCGGCCGCGCCGGCGGCCATGTAGTCGGGGGTCCTGCCGAGGAAGCCGAAGCCGGCCCGGGCCGTGGTGCGGAAGGCGCGGCGGCGGGCGACGAGGTCCTCGTACGAGCGGGGCACGGCGTACGCGCGGCGCACCCCGCCCTGGACGAGGACGGGGTGGTGGACGGGGTCGTCGGCGAGGTCGTAGAGCCCGGCGAAGGAGGCCGCGGTGGACCGGAAGCCGGGGTGGGCGGTGACGTCCTTGACCCGTTCCCCGTCGAGCCAGATCTCGCGCCCGTCGCGCAGCCCCTCCAGATACTCCTGCCCGGACCTCGTCACCGGTGTATCGCCTCTCCTCGGGTGTCACGGCTGTGCCGGTCCCGAGCCTGTCCGGGGCGACCCGTCCGGACAATGAGCGTCCGTCCAGGGGTCCTTAAGAACCGGCCAGGGAGTCCCGAAGATGTCAGGTCGGTGCGTCCGGGGCGGCACGGACGCCCGGCGGGCACCGGCCGGCGGCCGTTCCGGAGGGCCGGTCCGCCGCCCTCAGGCGGCCCGGTCCGCTCCCGCGCGGTACTCCCCCGGGGTTACCCCGAACCATTTGCGGAAGGCGAGGTGGAAGCCGACGGCGCTCTGGTAGCCGACGCGGGCGGGCACCGCCGACTGCGGAAGGGAGGTCTCGGTGAGGAGCCGGCCGGCCTCCTGCATCCGGCGGGCGGCGAGGTAGCGGGCCGGTGACTCGCCGACCAGGTCGCGGAAGGAGGCGGTGAAGGCGGAGCGGGACATGCCGACCTCCCGGGCGAGGGCGTCGATGGTCCAGGGGTCGGCGAACCGGGTCGCCATCATGACGACCGCCCTGCTGATACCGGGGTGCCGGAGCAGCGGCAGCGAGGTCGGGTTGCCCGCGAGTTCGCGGAGCAGCGGCCGGAGCGCGAGGACCAGGGCCATCTCGAAGGCGCGCAGGGTGATGAGCCGGTCGCCGGGGCCGACGGGCCGGTCGGGGGCGGCGAGCAGCCGCAGGGTGTCCCGGAGCAGCGGCTCGCGGTCGACCTGCGGTCCGTCGAGGACGAGTGCCCAGGGCAGCGAGGTGTAGAGGCCGGTCGCGGCGCTGGCGTCGTAGTGCAGTCCGGCGCAGAGCAGCCGGCTCTCGGGGCCGCTGCCTTCGATGACGATCTCGCCGGATGTGCCGGGTTGCCGCTCGGGCAGGACGGCCTTGAGCGGGAGGCCCTGGCGTTCGGGCCGGTCGGAGAGGCGGTGCGCGGTGCCGGTCGGGAAGACGACGAGGTCGCCGGCGTGCAGTTCGAACGGGGCCTCGGCCTCGGTGGTGATCCAGCAGTCGCCCTCGACGACGTAGTGGAGGACGGCGCAGCTGCGTTCGGCGTCGCCCTCGATGGCCCAGGGGGCGCGGACGTGCCAGCGGCTGTCGAAGACTCCGGTGAGCCGGAGGGGTTTGAGCAGTTCGCTCAGCAGGTCGTCCTGCTCTTCCTGCTCGGGCTGCTGTGCGTGACGGTCGGTTCCCACGATTGCCATGGACGATCCTTCAACTTCCGCCCCGGTTTGTTAATTGAACGGCCGAAGCCGTGGCGGCGAGCCTGGAATGACGCCGACACGACAGCCGTGAAAGTCTATCGAAGGGCCTCAGACACACATGTCCAGTGAGAATCCGATGCGGGTGGCGGTCGTGGGCGCGACGGGGTTCCAGGGGGGCGCGGTGGCCCGCCTTCTCACCGAGCGGCGCCATCTGGTCCGCACCCTGACGCGGCGGCCGTCGGCGGACCGGCCGCCGCTGCCCGGGGCCTCCTTCGTCGCCGGCGATCTGGGTCGGCCGGGCGACGTGCGGCAGCTCTTCGAGGGGACGACGCACGCGTTCATGACGATGCCGCTGGTGTACGAGAGCGAGCGGGTGGAGGCGTACGCGCGGAACGTCGCGGAGGCGGCCCTTGAGGCGGGCACGGAGCGGCTGGTCTTCAACGCCAACACCCGGATCCCGCTGGGTCCGACGGACGTGGCCGCCTTCGAGACGCGTCGGCTGGCGGAGCGGGTGCTACGGGACAGCGGGGTGCCGCTGGTGGTGATCCGGCCGCCGGTGTACCTGGACAACCTGTTCTCGCCGTGGAACGGCCCGGCCCTGGTCGACGACGGCGTGCTCGCCTACCCGCTGCCGCCGTCCGCGCGGACGGCGTGGCTGTCGCACCGGGGCCTGGCGGAGGCGGCGCTCGCGGCGCTCACCCGGGAGGACCTGGAGGGCCGGACGTTCGACATCGGCGGTGAACGCTCCCTGACGGGGGGCGAGCTCGCGGCGGCGTTCGGCCGGGGGCTCGGCCGGGCGGTGCGGTACGAGGAGCTGGATCCGGCCGCTTTCGAACGGAGTCTCGCCGAGCTGCTCGGCCCGGAGACGGCGGCCGGGGTGGCCGGGATCTACCACTTCATGGCGAGCGGCGCCGATCCGCTCCTGATGGCGGACGACGACGGCGTGTCGACGGAGGTCCTGGCCCTCGAACCGCCCCCGGTGGAGGAATGGGTGGCCCGCCAGCCCTGGCAGGTCTGGGCCTCCGACACGCCGCTGTCCTGAAGGCTCGGTCACGCCTCGCGTGAACAGGCCCCGCCCCACAAGGGCGGGGCCCTTTCTTTGTCCGGGTCCTGTCCTTGCCGCTTCGGCTACGCCCTAGTAGTTAACAAAGCGCCTGGATTGCCCACCCGAAGACCGTGGAAGGCTCCTGCGGTACCCCTCGAACCTCTCTCCCCGTGACCCCTGTTCATCCCTGTGGACCCGCCATCCGAGTGAACGCGGACAGGAGCGGCCATGCCCGCAACCCGTCGGCCGTCGACGGAGCTAGAAAGAGCGCACAACCACCACCCGCACCCCCGTAACCCGTCAGGTGATGCTGTGAATCCGCTCATGGGACGCATTCCCGTACTGGACGTACGCCCGCTGGTCGACTGTGGCCGACGCCCCGCCAAAGCGGTGGCCGGAGAGTCCTTCGAGGTGACGGCGACCGTCTTCCGCGAGGGCCACGACGCGGTCGCCGCCAATGTCGTGCTGCACGGCCCCTCGGGCCGCCCCGGCCCCTGGACCCCGATGCGCGAACTGGCCCCGGGCACCGACCGCTGGGGGGCCGAGGTCACCCCGGACGCCGAGGGCCTGTGGACGTACACCGTCGAGGCGTGGAGCGACCCGTTGGCCACCTGGCGCCACACGGCGAAGATCAAGATCCCGGCCGGGATCGACTCCGAACTGGTCCTCGCCGCGGGCGCCGAGCTGCACGAGCGGGCCGCGAAGGGCGTCCCGAAGAAGGGCGGCGCCCGGGAGGCCGTGCTCGCCGCCGCGGACGCGCTGCGCGACGCGTCACGGCCGGCCGCGGTCAGGCTCGCGGCGGCCCTGAACCCCCGGGTCGTCGAGTCCCTCGACCGCCATCCGCTGCGCGAACTCCTGTCCTCCTCGCCCGCGTTGCCGCTCCAGGTGGAGCGGGAGCGCGCCCTCTTCGGCTCCTGGTACGAGTTCTTCCCGCGCTCGGAGGGCGTGCGGAAGGTCAAGGGCCGTACGGTTCCGGGGAACTTCCGTACCGCCGCCGAGCGGCTCCCGGCGGTGGCGGCGATGGGCTTCGACGTGGTCTACCTGCCGCCGGTGCACCCCATCGGCGAGACCCACCGCAAGGGCCCCAACAACTCCCTCTCCGCGGGGCCGAACGACGTCGGCGTGCCGTGGGCGATCGGTTCGCCGGAGGGCGGCCACGACGCGCTCCACCCGGACCTGGGCACCTTCGAGGACTTCGACGCCTTCGTGGCGCGGGCCCGGGAGCTGCGGCTGGAGATCGCCCTGGACTTCGCGCTCCAGTGCTCCCCCGACCACCCGTGGGTGGAGAAGCACCCTGAGTGGTTCCACCACCGTCCGGACGGTTCGATCGCGTACGCCGAGAACCCGCCGAAGAAGTACCAGGACATCTACCCGATCGACTTCGACGGCGCCGCCGACAACATGGACGGGATCGTCGCGGAGACCGTGCGGATCCTCCGTCACTGGATGGATCACGGTGTACGGATCTTCCGGGTCGACAACCCCCACACCAAGCCGGTGGTGTTCTGGGAGCGGGTGATCGGCCAGATCAACGCCGCCGACCCGGACGTGATCTTCCTGGCGGAGGCCTTCACCCGGCCGGCCATGATGCGGACGCTCGGCGCGATCGGTTTCCAGCAGTCCTACACGTACTTCACCTGGCGGAACACCAAGGAGGAGCTCACGGAGTACCTGACGGAGCTGTCCGGCGAGACGGCGGCGCAGATGCGGCCGAACCTCTTCGTGAACACCCCGGACATCCTGCACGCCTACCTCCAGGAGGGCGGCCGGCCGGCGTTCGAGGCGCGTGCGGTGCTCGCGGCGACGCTGTCGCCCTCGTGGGGCATGTACGCCGGATACGAGCTGTGCGAGGGCACCCCGCTGCGGGACGGGAGCGAGGAGTACCTCGACTCTGAGAAGTACGAACTACGGCCGCGCGACTGGGAGTCGGCGGAGCGGGCCGGGGCGACGATCACCCCGCTGATCACCACCCTGAACCGGATCAGGCGACGTCACCCGGCTCTGCGCCGACTTCGGAATCTCACGTTCCATGACACGGACAACCCGCAGGTGATCGCGTACAGCAAGCGTTCGGGTTCGAACACCGTTCTGGTGGTCGTCAACCTCGACCCGCACCACACCCAGGAGGCGACGCTCTCGTTGGACATGCCGGAACTCGGCCTCGACTGGCACGAGACCGTGCCGGTGCGCGACGAGCTCACCGGCGAGACCTATCACTGGGGCAGGACCAGCTACGTGCGCCTAGAGCCGGGTGTCACACCCGCGCACGTCCTCGTCCTGCGACCGTCCCCGCAGACCGGAGGGTCACCCACATCATGACTGTCAACGAGCCCGTCCCCGACACCTTCGAGGACACCCCCGCCAAGGACCGCGATCCCGACTGGTTCAAGCGGGCCGTCTTCTACGAGGTCCTCGTCCGGTCCTTCCAGGACAGCAACGGGGACGGCGTCGGCGACCTCAAGGGCATCACGTCCAAACTGGACTACCTCCAGTGGCTGGGCGTGGACTGCCTCTGGCTGCCACCGTTCTTCAAGTCCCCCCTGAGGGACGGCGGCTACGACGTCGCCGACTACACGTCGGTACTGCCGGAGTTCGGCGACCTGGCCGACTTCGTGGAGTTCGTCGACGCGGCCCATCAGCGCGGGATGCGCGTGGTCATCGACTTCGTCATGAACCACACGAGCGACCAGCACGAGTGGTTCCAGGAGTCGCGGCGCGACCCGGAGGGACCGTACGGCGACTACTACGTCTGGGCCGACGACGACAAGCAGTACGCGGACGCCCGGATCATCTTCGTCGACACCGAGTCCTCGAACTGGACCTTCGACCCGGTCCGCAAGCAGTACTACTGGCACCGGTTCTTCTCGCACCAGCCCGACCTCAACTACGAGAACCCGGCGGTGCAGGAGGAGATCCTGTCCGCGCTGAAGTTCTGGCTGGACCTGGGGATCGACGGCTTCCGGCTCGACGCGGTGCCGTACCTGTACCAGCAGGAGGGCACCAACTGCGAGAACCTCCCCGCGACCCACGCCTTCCTCAAGCGGGTCCGCAAGGAGATCGACGACCACTACCCGGACACGGTGCTGCTCGCCGAGGCCAACCAGTGGCCGGAGGACGTCGTCGACTACTTCGGCGACTTCCGCTCCGGCGGCGACGAGTGCCACATGGCCTTCCACTTCCCGGTCATGCCGCGGATCTTCATGGCCGTACGGCGCGAGTCGCGCTACCCGGTCTCGGAGATCCTGGCCAAGACCCCGGAGATCCCCTCCGGCTGCCAGTGGGGCATCTTCCTGCGCAACCACGACGAGCTCACGCTCGAGATGGTCACGGACGAAGAGCGCGACTACATGTACGCCGAATACGCCAAGGACCCGCGGATGCGGGCCAACATCGGCATCCGGCGGCGTCTCGCCCCGCTCCTGGACAACGACCGCAAGCAGATGGAGCTGTTCACCGCGCTGCTCTTCTCGCTGCCCGGCTCGCCGGTGCTGTACTACGGCGACGAGATCGGCATGGGGGACAACATCTGGCTGGGCGACCGGGACGGCGTCCGCACCCCGATGCAGTGGACCCCCGACCGGAACGCCGGCTTCTCCTCCTGCGACCCGGGACGGCTCTACCTGCCGGCCATCATGGACCCGGTCCACGGCTATCAGGTGACCAACGTCGAGGCGGGCATGGCCTCGCCGTCCTCGCTGCTGCACTGGACGAAGCGGATGATCGAGATCCGGAAGCAGAACCGGGCCTTCGGGACGGGGACGTACACCGAACTCCCGGCATCCAACCCGGCGGTGCTCGCCTTCCTCCGGGAGACCGCCCCCGAAGAGGGAATGGACGCCGATCTGGTCCTCTGCGTGAACAACTTCTCGCGGTTCGCGCAGCCGACCGAACTCGACCTGCGACGCTTCGACGGCACCCAGCCGGTGGAGCTGATCGGCGGGGTGACATTCCCGGCCATCGGCCAGCTCCCCTACCTCCTGACCCTTGCGGGACACGGCTTCTACTGGTTCCGTCTCAAGAAGGGCTGACCGCCGGTCAGTTCGGATTCGTCCTGGGTGGGACGGTTTCCTCCCGTCCCACTCTGGGCACTGTGACCCACACACGTTCCACAGCACGATTCAGGTCCATACGGGCCTTCTTGCCGGGCCCATACGGATCTTCCCCTTCCGACACGTCCCGCACATCCGGACAGCCCCAGCCGCCATCCGGGACACTCTGCGCATTTGAACGCACACGACAGCCAACTGCGCGCCCCGGGGAAAGGACGCGATGCCATGCCGGAGACCGCATCCACCACCCGGGCCCCGGACGCCCTCCTTCCGTCCCTCGCCCCCCTGCTCCACGAATGGCTGCCCCGGCAGCGCTGGTTCGCGGGCAAGGGCCGCCGGGTCACCGGATTCACGCTGGACGCGGCCACCGAGCTGCTGCCGCTGGACGGCACGGGCCCCGGCCTCCTCCATCTGCTCGTACGGGTCGAACAGCCGGGCCGCCCGGCCGGAACGCCCGCCGACTGCTACCAACTGCTCCTGGGCGTACGGACCCAGCTCCCGCCCCGCCTCGCCCCCGCCCTGATCGGACGGATCCGGCAGGGGCCGCTCGCAGGACGTGCCGTGTACGAAGGGCTGCGCGACCCGCGGCTCGCCGGCCTCCTCTACGAGCGACTGCGCACCCCGGGCCGGACCGGCCCCCTGCACTTCCACGCCACGACGGCACTCCCGCCCGCCCTGGCCCCCCGCATGCTGGACGCCGAGCAATCCAACTCGTCCCTGGTCTACGGAGATTCGTTCATCCTCAAGATCTTCCGCCGGGTCAGCCCGGGAGCCAACCCGGACCTGGAACTGCCGCTCGCCCTCGCGGGAGCGGGCTGCACCCGGGTCCCGGCGCCGGTCGCCTGGTTCGAGGGCGGGGCTGCGACCCTGGGCGTCCTCCAGCCGTACCTCCGGGACTCCCGCGACGGGTGGCGGCTCGCGCTCGACGCGCTCGCCGACGGGCGGGACTTCACCGCCGAGGCGCGGGCGCTCGGCCGGGCCACGGCCGAGGTCCACCTCGCCCTCGCGGAGGCGCTGCCCACCCGTCGGCTCGGCCGCGCCGAGACCGAGCAGCTGGCGGCCGCGATGGACCGCCGGCTGCACGCGGCGGCACAGGCCGTTCCGGCGCTGCTGCCGTTCGTCCCCGGCCTGCGCGCCGTCTTCGAGGCGGCGAGCGGCACGTCCGGCGACGGGTTCGTCCAGCGCATCCACGGCGACCTGCACCTCGGGCAGACGCTGCGGGGGTCCGACGGCGGCTGGGCCGTCATCGACTTCGAGGGCGAGCCGGCGAAGCCGCTCGACGAACGGCGCAGCCCGCAGCCCACGGTCCGCGACGTCGCCGGCATGCTCCGCTCCTTCGACTACGCGGCCCGCACGCACCGGCCGTGGAACGCGGACTGGGCGGCGCGGAGCCGGGCGGCCTTCTGCACGGGGTACGCGGAAGCCTCGGGCGCGGATCCTCGGACGGACCCGGCGCTGCTGCGCGCCTACGAGACGGACAAGGCGGTGTACGAGGTCGTGTACGAGGCCCGGCACCGGCCGGACTGGCTCCCGGTCCCCATGTCCGCCATCCAGCGCCTGTCGGCCCCCCAGTGACCCGGCGCCCGACACCACCCCGGGCCCCGCCGCCCCCCGGCCGGGGCCACCCCCAGGCCGGGGCCGCGGGCTCCGGCCCCCACACGGGGCTCCCGCTCCCACCACCCCCGTGGGACCCGCGCCACCCCGCGGGGCCCGGGCCGTGGGGGCGCCGCCCCCGCACGGGCGTCGCCCGGCCTGCGAGCCGGTTCCCGGCGCCCTGCGGGCTGCGCCTGCTCCCACGCCCGGGGCACCCACGCCGCCCCGCCGCGCGGGCACCCACACCGCGCCCGCCACCGTGTGGGGCACCCACCACGTCCGCCACCCACCAGCGTGTGGGGGGCGGACGGGTGGGCACACGGGACGGCGCCCTCGGCGGCGCCTCCGCCCCTTGGGCCTGGACCCGCACCCACAGTGCGGCGCGCACCCGGGTGCCGGTCAGGGCGCGGAAGCCCGGGCCCGGCAACGGGCGCCGTTCCGTTGTGCCCACCCTCCGGTGGAGCGGAGGTCCGTCGCCGGGGTGGGGCGCGGTACCCGCGGTGGGGGCGCGCCCGTCCCACCCCCACGCACCGCCCGTTCGGCCGAGTGTCCCGTCCCCGTACCGCACCGTTGCGCAGTCATACCCCCCGTACCCCCCAGGAGGCATCCCGGTGACCGCCCGCCCCGCAGGCAAGTCGGCCCGCAGCAGCACCACAGTCAAGAAGGGCAAGACCGCCGCCAAGGCGCCCGCCGCCCCCCGCCAGGCCCCGCCGCTCGACCCGGTCGACCGGGCGCGCCTGCTCGCCGGGGAGCATCACGACCCGCACGGCGTGCTCGGCGCGCATCCGGTGCGCGGCGGCGTGGTGGTCCGGGTGCTGCGCCCGTGGGCGAAGGAGGTCACCGTCCTGACGAAGGGCAAGCGGATCCCGCTCCGGAGCGACGGCGACGGGATCTTCTCCGGGTTCCTGCCCCTGCTCCGCAAGGTCCCCGCGTACGAGCTCCGCGTCCGGTACGACGGCCCCGACGAGCTCGCCGTCCACGACCCGTACCGCTTCCTGCCCTCGCTCGGCGATCTCGATCTGCATCTGATCGGCGAGGGCCGGCACGAGGAGCTGTGGACGGCTCTCGGCTCCCACACCATGACCCACGACGGAGTCGCCGGCACCCGTTTCGCGGTCTGGGCGCCGAACGCCCGCGGTGTCCGCGTCACCGGTGACTTCACGCACTGGGACGGCACGGGGCTGCCGATGCGCTCGCTGGGCTCGACGGGCGTGTGGGAGCTGTTCGTGCCGGGTATCGGCGAGGGCGCGGTCTACAAGTACGACATCACGCGGCCCGACGGTACGCACACCGTCCGCGCGGACCCGATGGCCCGCCGTACCGAGTGCCCGCCGAACACCGCGTCGATCGTCACCGCCTCGCACTACACCTGGGACGACGCCGAGTGGATGGCACGGCGTGGGACGCGCCCGCCCCACGAGGCGCCGATCTCGGTCTACGAGGTCCACCTGCCCTCCTGGCGGCCCGGGCTGACCTACCGCCAGCTGGCCGATCAGCTGCCCTCGTACGTCCGTGATCTCGGCTTCACGCACGTGGAGCTGATGCCGGTCACCGAGCACCCCTTCGGCGGTTCGTGGGGCTACCAGGTCACGGGCTTCTACGCGCCGACGGCCCGTATGGGCACCCCCGACGACTTCAGGTTCCTGGTGGACGCGCTGCACCGGGCGGGCATCGGGGTCCTGATGGACTGGGTGCCGGCGCACTTCCCGAAGGACGACTGGGCGCTGGCGGAGTTCGACGGGCGGCCGCTGTACGAGCACGAGGACCCGCGCCGGTCGCACCATCCCGACTGGGGCACCCTGGAGTTCGACTACGGCCGCAAGGAGGTGCGGAACTTCCTGGTGGCGAACGCCGTGTACTGGTGCCAGGAGTTCCACATCGACGGCCTGCGGGTGGACGCGGTGGCGTCGATGCTCTACCTGGACTACTCGCGCGAGCACGGCGAGTGGCTGCCGAACGAGCACGGCGGCCGGGAGAACCTGGACGCGGTGGCCTTCCTCCAGGAGATGAACGCGACGGTGTACCGGCGCTGCCCGGGGATCGTGACCTTCGCGGAGGAGTCCACGGCCTGGGACGGCGTGACGCGGGCGACGGACCAGGTGGGGCCGGGCGGCTTCGGCGGTCTGGGCTTCGGCATGAAGTGGAACATGGGCTGGATGCACGACTCGCTGGAGTACGTGCAGAAGGAGCCGGTGCACCGCAAGTACCACCACCACGAGATGACGTTCTCGATGGTGTACGCGTACAGCGAGAACTACATCCTGCCGATCTCGCACGACGAGGTGGTGCACGGCAAGCGGGCGCTGGTGTCGAAGATGCCGGGCGACTGGTGGCAGCAGCGCGCCAATCACCGCGCCTATCTGGGCTTCATGTGGGCGCACCCGGGCAAGCAACTGCTCTACATGGGGCAGGAGTTCGCGCAGGGAGCCGAGTGGTCGGCGGATCACGGCCCCGACTGGTGGCTGCTCGACCCGGCGTACGGGGCGGAGCCGGACCACCGGGGCGTGCGGGATCTCGTCCGGGACCTGAACACGGTGTACCAGGCGACGCCTTCGCTGTGGGAGCGGGACACCGTGCCGGACGGCTTCCAGTGGGTGGTCGGGGACGCGGCCGAGGACAACGTCTTCGCGTTCCTGCGCTTCGACGCGTTCGGCTCGCCGCTGCTCGCGGTCTCGAACTTCTCACCGGTCGTGCGGCACGACTACCGGCTCGGGGTGCCGGACGCGGTGGTGGCCTGGTCGGAGGTCCTGAACACGGACGCCGGCCGGTACGGCGGCGGGGACGTGGTGGGGCGGGATCCGGTGAAGACGGAGTCGGTTCCGCACCACGGGCGTTCGGCCAGCATCCGGATGACGCTGCCACCGCTCGCGACGGTGTGGCTGCGCCCGGCCTGAGCGTCACGGGGATCGGCCGGCGGGAAAGGTCGCCACCTGTCCGATAATTGACGGCCATTCAGTTGATGGTTCATCCGTTCGGGCGTCCCGCCCGTTGTTCGGATATCTTCGCTCTCCAGATCAGGCCGACAGGTCCAGATGGGCGGGGAATGATGCAGGACACCGTCGAGCGGCGTCTGTCGCCGCAGCTCTGCCACCGGGTGCGCAGCGAGGACACCTTTCCCGTCGAGTGGCGACCGCTCGACGGGAAGGACCGCTTCTCGGTCCGGGCCGCCTGGCCCACCGACCACCCGTTCTTCACCCCGGTCCGCCGGGGTACGGAGGGGTGCCACGATCCGCTCCTGGTCGTCGAGACGCTGCGGCAGGCCACGATGGCGCTCCTGCACTCGGTCCACGGACTTCCGCTGACCCGGCACATCCTGCTGAGCGAGATCTCCCTGACCTGCGATCCGGTGGGCCTCGCGGTCGCCGGCGACGAACCGGACATCGAGATCCTGTTCGCCGAACTCGTGCTGCGCGGAGATCAGTTGACCGAGATGCTGGTGGAGTGGACCGTCCGGCGTGACGCGCGCGTGGTGGCGACGGGCGGTGCCCACGCCCGGTTCGCCGGCGGCGCCGCCTACCGCAGACTGCGCGGCGGACACGTCGAGGCCGGGGTCGTCCACCCCGGCCCGTGGACCCGCCGGGCCCCGGCGCCGCTCACCGGGCGGGCGAGGCCCGAGGACGTCCTCCTCGCCCCGACCGGCCGGGAGGGGGTGTGGGAACTGGTCGTCGACACCGGTCACCCCACCCTCTTCCAACGGCCCAACGATCACATACCGGGAATGCTCTTCCTGGAGGCCGCCCGGCAGGCCGTCTCCGCCGCCGTGTGGCCCCGCCCCTGCCTGCCGGTCGCGCTGCGGATCGCCTTCGACCGGTACGCCGAGTTCCACGGCGGCCCCTGCCTGCTCCGGGCGGAGCCCACGAGCACGGCAGGGACAGCGGGGGTGACAGGGGCGGCCGACGTACCGGGCACGTTCGAGGTCACCGGGTACCAGGACGGCGCACGGTTGTTCACCTGCGAGCTGCGGACCGGATGATCCCGAGCCGCTGGGTCGCCCGGGTCAGCGCCACGTACAGGTCGTTCGTCCCGTGCACGGCCCCGGCCACGATGCCGTCCGGGTCGACGACCAGCACGGTGTCGAACTCCAGGCCCTTCGCCTGCCGGGGGTCGAGCAGAACCACCGGCCGGGTGAGGTCGGGAGCCGGGCCGTACGCGACCTCCGGCAGCGCGGCGATCAGCCCGGGGTGCAGGTCCGGAGGGGCGATCACGGCGATCCCGCCCTCCTCGCGCAGCTCGGTCGCGACCGCGTCGGCGGCCTCCTTCACCGGGTCGTCCACCGTCCGGTCCCAGGGCTCCACCCTGGTGGACCGTACCGAGCTCGGCGGCTCGAACCCGGGGTCGTCGGCCCGTCGCACCTCGGCGGCGACGGCCATGATCTCGGCGGGCGTGCGGTAGTTGACGCCGAGGCGCACCAACTCCCAGCGGTCCTCCACGTACGGGGCGAGGATCCGCTCCCAGGCGCCGACTCCGGCCGGGTCGCCGGTCTGGGCGGGGTCGCCGACCAGGGTCATCGAGCGGTTGGGGCTGCGGCGCATGAGGAGCCGCCAGGCCATCGCGGAGAGTTCCTGCGCCTCGTCGACGATGATGTGCCCGAAGGCCCAGGTGCGGTCGGCGGCGGCGCGCTCGGCGGCCGTGCGGTGGTCGGCCTCCTCGTGCCGCTCGGCGAAGCGCTCGGCGTCGATGATGTCGTGGGCCGAGAGGACCTCCGAGGCGTCCTTGTCGTGCTCCTCCTTGTCCTCGAACTCGTAGGTGCGGGAGGCGTAGGAGACGTCGAGGACGCCCTGCGCGTACTGGATCTGCTTCTGCCGCTCGGCCTCCTCGGCGGCGCGGACCGCGGAGTCGTCCTCGCCGAGGAGTTCGGCGGCCTCGTCGAGCAGCGGCACGTCGGCGGGGGTCCAGGCCTCGCCGTCGCGTCCGTCGCGCCGGATCGCCTCGATGTCCTCCGCGTCGGCGAGGTGGGTGGGTTCGGCCAGGTAGTCGGTGAGGAAGTCCTGCGGGGTGAGCGCGGGCCAGAGGGTGTCGATCGCCGCGTACACCTCGGGGTTCCCGGCGATGCCCTTGGCGAGCAGGGCGATGTCGTCGGGGCCGAGGAAGTTGGGGCCGCCGTAGGGGTCGGCGCCGATCCGGTCGGCCAGCTGCTCGGCGAGCGCGTCGAGGATCCGGAAGACGAAATAGGGGCGGGCCAGATTGTGCGGGAGGGCCGTCTCGCGGGCCTTGTGGCGGGCCTCCAGGGCCATGTCCCAGTCGATGACCAGGTCGCCGTCCTCGTGCGGCACGATCAGCGGTTCGCCGCGCTCGGGGACCTGCTGGCGGTCCCTCACGGCCGCGGCGAGCGCCCCGGCCATGGCGGCGGAGCCCTTGACGGCGGCGGCACGGGGGGTGTCGGTGCCGGTGGCGCGGACGCCGGGGAACAGCTCGGCGGGGGTGGCGAGGAGGACGCCGGTCTCGCCGAGCGAGGGCAGGACGTTGCCGATGTAGCCGAGGAAGGCCGGGTTGGGGCCGACGATGAGGACGGCCCGCTTGGCGAGCTGCTCGCGGTGCGCGTAGAGGAGGTAGGCGGCGCGGTGCAGGGCGACCGCCGTCTTGCCGGTGCCGGGGCCGCCCTCGACGACCAGGACACCGCGGTGCGGGGAGCGGATGATGGCGTCCTGCTCGGCCTGGATGGTCTGCACGATGTCGTGCATCCGGCCGGTGCGGGCGGCGTCGAGCGCGGCGAGCAGCACCTCGTCGGCGTCGCGGCTCTCGTGCCCGGTGCGGGTGGCGTCGCCGAGGTCGAGCACCTCGTCGTGGAGTGCCGTGACCGTCCGGCCGAGGGTGCTGATGTGCCGGCGGCGGGAGAGCCCCATCGGCTCGTACCCGGTGGCGAGGTAGAAGGGGCGGGCGACCTCGGCGCGCCAGTCGACGACCAGCGGGGTGCGGTTCGGGTCGTCCTCGCGGATGCCGAGCCGGCCGATGTGGTGGTCGCGCCCGTCCTTGAAGACGAGCCGGCCGAAACAGAGTCCGCTCTCACCGGCGTTGAGCGCGGCGAGCAGCCCGGACTGCTCGGCGACCATGACGTCGCGTTCGAGCCGGCCCTGGTTGCCGCCGACCCCCGGGGTACGCAGGGCTCGCTCGACGGCGGCCTCGGCCTCGTCCCTCAGATCGTCGAGTCGTGTGTAGAGATCGGTGATGAATTGCTGCTCGTTCCGAAATTCCTCGGTTGACAATTCGACTCCCGGCGCGATACAGTGCGTTTATTGAACTTCTCTGCGCCTGTGGTGTTTCCGGGCGCAGAATCCATTAATATACGCGATGAAATACCCCGACTGTCAATTGTAGTCGGGGTATTTCTGTATGCCCTGCCGATGTGCCGCGGGCCCCGCCTAGGCGAGGACGTCCTCCAGATCCTGCAGAAGGCGTCGCTTCGGGCGGGCGCCGACGATCGACTTCACGGGCTCGCCCGCCCGGAAGACCATGACGGTCGGGGTCGCGAGGACCCCGTACCTCACCGTGGTCCCGGGGTTCCGGTCGACGTCGATCTCGACGATCCGGAGCCGCTCCGCCTCCTCCGCGGCGAGGGCGGCGAGTACCGGCGTCAGCTGCCGGCACGGCCCGCACCACTCCGCGGTGAACTTCACCAGGACCGGCAGCCCGGCGGCCAGCACCTCCGTGCCGAAGTCCGCGTCGGTGACCTCGGCCACGCCCTCCGCGTCCGTCCTCATCCCTGTTGTCCCTCCGTCGTCGCCGCAGCTTCCGTGTCCCGCTCCGCACCGAGCTCGCACCGGGGTTCCGGGCCGTGCGGCAGCTCCGCCTCGGCCCGCAGCAGCCGCGCGCCCATGTCGGCGCGTACCGCCTGCAGCTGTGCGATCAGTCCGTCCAGCTCGGCGACCTTCCGCCGGTAGACGGCGATCGACGCGGGACAGGAGTCCCCCGCCGGATGCCCGGCGCGCAGGCAGTCGACGAACGGCCGTGTCTCCTCCAGCTCGAACCCGAAGTCCTGCAGGGTCCTGATCTGCTGGAGGAGGCGCAGGTCGTCCTCGTCGTACGTGCGGTAGCCGTTCCCCGTGCGCCGGGCGGCCAGCAGGCCACGGGACTCGTAGTAGCGCAGAGTCCGTGTGGTCGTTCCGGCCCGCTCGGCGAGCTCTCCGATGCGCATGTCCACGACCGTAAGCCTTGACGCCCACGTCAAGGCAAGGAGTCAGGGGCGGGCGGGCGGCAGCAGCGGCTTCCGTTCCACCGGGGACGAGAGCACGATCGACGTCGTGGTCCGGCCGAGCGCCGACGTCTGCTCCAGGACGTCTTCGAGGTGGATGGTGTCGGTGACGGCGACCTTGAGGATCCAGCAGTCCTCGCCGACCACGTGGTGGACCTCCAGGATCTCGGGGCGCGCGATCAGTTCGAGGGTCCGCGGGTGCTTCAGGGTGTAGCCGCCGTGCGGGTTCACCCGGATGAAGGCCTGGATGCCGTAGCCGAGGCGGGCCGGGGAGACATGGGCGCCGTAGCCGGTGACCGCGCCGCTCGCCTCCAGGCGGCGGACCCGCTCGGTGACGGCCGCGGGGCTGAGCCGGACGCGGCGGCCGAGCTCGCTGAGCTTGATGCGGCCGTCGCTCTGGAGGAGGTCCAGGATCTGCCGGTCGACGGCGTCGAAAACGGCCGCCGAGGTTTCTTCGGTGACCGACCGCGAATGCCGTGGTTCCTTCGGTGCGACTGCCTGGACTCCCATGTCTCCCCCTTCAGGCGGCGAACGATCAACGTAACACTTGTCCGGTGGAACAAGGGAGTTGGGACGGTGGGACGGAAATGAAGAACGTTCTGGTGATCGGCGGGAACCGGTATTTCGGAAAGCGGCTGATCGCGCTGCTCGGGGAATCCGGGCATCGGGTCGCGATCCTCAATCGGGGTTCCTCGGACGCGCCCGAAGGAATCGAGCATCTCGTCGCCGACCGCGACGACGAGGCCGCCCTGGAATCCGTTCTCGCGGGCCGGTCCTTCGACGTCGTCGTGGACCAGGTCTGCTACACCCCGCGCCAGGCGGAGATCGCACGACGCGTCTTCGCGGCGCGCACCCGGCGTTATGTGATGACGTCGACGGTGGAGGTGTACGAGTACGAGGACTCGGCCGCACCCGTCGCCGAGGACGCCCTCGACCTGGGCGCGGTCGCCGTCGACACCGGCGCGGCGTGGGAGGACCCGGAGTTCCGCGAGGCGCACTACGGGGAGGGGAAGCGCCAGGCCGAGGCGGTCTTCGCGGGCGCGGCCGCCGACGGTACCGGTCCGCCGTTCGCGTGGACGTCGGTGCGGGTGGCCCATGTACTGGGCGGCGTCGACGACTTCACCGGCCGGCTCGACCACTACGCGCGCCGCATCCGGGCGGGCGAACCGATCGCCGTACCGGTCGTGAACCGACCGGCGACCTATGTGTACGTCGAGGAGATCGCCGCCTTTCTCGCCTGGGCGGCGGTCGGGGCGGACTTCACCGGCCCGGTGAACGCCCATTCCCACGGGCCGCTGACCACGGCCGAGATCTGCGCGGAGATCGAAAGGCGGGTCGGCGGCCGGACCGTCTTCCGGGAGGTGGAGGTCGGCGAGATCTCGCCGTTCTCGTTCACCCGCTCGTACGGAATGGACAACTCCCGCGCGGTCGGCCTCGGTTATTCCTTCGCCCATTCCTCCGCCTGGCTCGCGGACGCCGTGGCCGAGACGATCGGGGAGGCGGCGAAGTGACGCGCTTCCGGATGCTGGGCGACGTGCGGGCCGGGGCCGTCGGACTCGGCACCATGCCACTCTCCGTCGAGGGCCGGCCGGACGAGACGCGGGCCGTCGCCACCGTGCACGCCGCCCTCGACGCGGGCGTGACCCTGCTCGACACCGCCGACTCCTACCACCCGCCGGCCGGCACGCCCGGCGAGGGCGAACTGCTCGTGGCGCGGGCCCTCGCCTCGTACGGGCGCGGCGCGGACGGCGTACTCGTGGCGACGAAGGGCGGACGGGGCCGCACGGCGGACGGCGGCTGGACCGTCGACGGCCGGCCCGAGCACCTGCGACGGGCGGCGGAGGCGTCGGCGCGCCGGCTCGGCGGCGCGCCGATCGGCCTCTATCAGCTGCACAAGCCGGACCCGGCCGTCCCGTACGCCGAATCCCTTGGCGCGATACGGGAGTTGCTGGACGCGGGGACGGTCCGGCTGGCCGGGATCTCCAACGTCGACGTCGAGCAGATCCTGCTCGCCCGCGAGATCCTGGGCGACCGGCTGGTCTCGGTACAGAACCGCTACTCACCGGCGGTCCGCACGAGCGAGGCGGAGCTGCGGCTCTGCGCGGAGCTGGGCCTGGCCTTCCTGCCGTGGAGCCCCCTGGGCGGCATCTCACGCAGCTCCCTTGACGGCACCTCCGCCCAGGAGGAGGACCCGGAGTTCGGAGCGTTCCACCGGGTGGCGCGGGCGCGGGGGGTCAGCCCGCAGCGGGTGGCACTGGCGTGGCTGCTCGCCCGCTCGGATACGGTCCTGCCGATCCCGGGGGCGAGCCGGCCGGAGTCGGTACGGGACTCGGCGGCGGCGGGGGCGCTGGTGCTGACGGGGGAGGAGGTGGCGGAGCTGAACGGGGTGTGAGGCCGGGGACGGGGTCTGAGGCCGGGGGCGGGGGGCCGGGGCCGGAAGGCCTGGAGCGGTAGGGCCCGGGCCCCGGAGGACCTGAAGCGCGGGGCCTGGGCGCGGTGTCGAGCAGGAGGGCGCCCCCGTTCGGAGGCGCCCTTCCCTCGGGCCCCGGATCCGGCTCAAGGCCCGGGACCTGACTGTGGGGGGGTGTTCGGGGTGCGGGGGGTCAGTGGGTACGG
>NZ_JNZO01000018.1 GCF_000717595.1 Streptomyces flavochromogenes
GTATAAGAGACAGGCCCTGCCCTCAGCAGCCCCTCGCCCCCCTCCGGCCCCCCTCCTCCCGCCCCCGACCGTCCACTCCCGTCCGCCCCGGACCCACGTCTCCGATCGAGGTAGTACGGCCATGAACTCCCGCCAGCGCCGCGGCGTGATCCTGCTGCTGCTGTCCGTCCTGTGCGCGCTCGGCGCCTTCGCCGGTGTGCTCGCCGTCATCAGCGACGTGAACTCCAAGGTCGGCCCGGAGACCACCGCGTACCGCATCAAGGGCGACGTGGAGCCGTACACCCCCCTGAAGGCGAGCCAGTTCGAGAAGATCACCATGCCGAAGCGCTGGCTCTCGGAGACCGCCGTCACCGACCTCCGTCAGATCCAGGGCCGGATCGCGGTCACCCGGCTCAAGGCCGGATCGCTCCTCCAGTCCGACATGATCGTCGAGCAGCCCGAACTCCAGCCGGGCCAGCAGGAGATCGCGATCATGATCGACGCCGCCACCGGTGTCGCCGGGAAGATCACCGCGGGAGCCACCGTCAACATCTACGCCACCTTCGCGGGCGACAAGAAGGGCGAGGCCGCCCAGTCCCGCATGATCGTCGCCGGCGCCCGCGTCCTCGACGTCGGCAAGCTCACCCCGATCAGGGACAGCTCCCAGAGCTCCGCACGCGCCAACGAGGCCGTGCCGATCTCCTTCGCCCTCTCCACCCTCGACGCCCAGCGCGTCGCGTACGCCGAGTCCTTCGCCGAGCACGTACGCCTCGCCCTGGTCGCCCCCACCACCGGCGGCGCCCCCGCCGACCAGCGCGACCGCACCTACACGCTCGAAAAGGACAAGTGAGGCCGGTATGACCACGAGGATCCTGCCGGCCGTCGGCGACCCCGACGCGGCCCGGTCCGTCACCACGCTCATCGGGCAGCTTCCCGACGCCGAGCCCGCCCTCCCGGTCACCGACTCCACCCAGCTCGTCGACACCCTCGCGCGGCTCGCCGCCGCCTCGCTCGACGAACTCCCCGAGGTCGTCCTGGTGCACGAGCGGATCGGACCCGTCCCGGCGCTCGATCTCGTCCGCGAGGTCGCCCTCCGCTTCCCCGCCGTCGGCGTCGTCCTCATCACCGCCGACGCGAGCCCCGTCCTCTTCTCCGCCGCGATGGACTCCGGCGCGCGGGGACTCGTCACCCTGCCCCTCGGCTACGAGGAACTCGCCAGCCGCGTCCAGGCCGCCGCCCAGTGGTCCGTCGGCGTCCGCCGCCACCTCGGCGCGGGGGCCGACCAGGTCACCGGCCCCGGCGGCACCGTCGTCACCGTCAGCGGCGCCAAGGGCGGGGTCGGCGCCACCGTCACCGCCGTCCACCTCGCCCTCGCGGCCCGCGCCTCCGGGCGTACCGTCGCCCTCGTCGACATGGACCTCCAGAGCGGGGACATCGCCTCGTACCTGGACGTCCAGTTCCGGCGCTCCGTGGCCGACCTCGCCTCCATCGCCGACATCTCGCCGCGCGTCCTCCAGGACGCCGTGTACGTCCACGAGACCGGCCTCTCCCTGCTCCTCGCCCCGGCGGAGGGCGAACGCGGCGAGGAGGTCACCGACCGGGCCGCCCGCCAGATCGTCAGTGCCCTGCGCGGCCGGCACGAGGTCGTCGTCGTCGACTGCGGCTCCCAGCTCAACAGTGCCAACGCCGCCGCGATCGAGATGGCCGACACCGCCGTCCTCGTCGCCACCCCGGACGTGGTCGCCGTCCGGGCGGCCAAGCGGACCGTACGCATGTGGGAACGGCTCCAGGTCCGCAAGGCCGAGGAGACGGTGACCCTGGTCAACCGGCACCACCGCTCCACCGAGATCCAGCCGCCCCTCGTCCAGAAGATCACCGGCACCCGGGTCGCGGGCGTCGCCGTCCCCGCCCACTTCAAGGAGCTCCAGGCGGTCGTCGACGCGGGCCGGCTGCACGAACTCGACGCCAAGTCGACGGTCAAGCAGGCGCTGTGGGCCCTCGCCGGCGAGCTGGGCCTGGTCCAGGCGCCGGCCGCCGCGCCGGCGGCCGGCCAGCCCGGCAAGCAGCTCGCGCGGGCGGGCGACCGGGGCTCGCTGGGGCTGCGGCGCCGCGCCGGAGGACGCTGAACCATGCGTATCCACCAGAGCGCGGGCAGGGACGACAGGGGGCAGGTGGCGGTCGAGTTCCTCGGCATGGTGCCGCTGATCCTCCTCACCCTCGCGCTGCTCTGGCAGATCGTCCTGGTCGGGTACACGTACACGCTCGCGGGGAACGCGGCGGACGAGGCGGCGCGGGCGGCCGCCGTCGGCGACGACTGCGGCGAGGCGGCGCTGCGGCACCTGGACGGTGCCTGGGCCGGTGGCGCGCGGCCCAGCTGCTCCACGAGCGCGGGGATGGTGACGGCCGTCGTCGAGATCCAGGTGCCCGTCCTGGTCCCGGGCGTCGGCGGGCTCTTCACGGTACGGGGCAAGGCGGGCGCGGTATCCGAGGAGAGGGTTCCATGAGCGTCGGCGCGGGAAGGCCGCTGCGGTGGCGAGGCCGGGCTGCCACGGGTGTCGGTGCGGGGAGGGCGTTCCGGTGGCGAGGCCGGGCTGCCACGGGTGTCGGTGCGGGGAGGGCGTTCCGGTGGCGAGGCCGGGCCGCCGCGTGCGGCGGTGCGGGGACGGCTCCGAACGTCCCGCACCGGGCTGCCCTTGGCGTCCGTACGAGGCGCCCCCGCCGCGACCGCGGCCAGGCCGCCATCGAGTACCTCGGCTTCCTGCCCATCCTGCTGATCGTCGGCCTCGCCGGGCTTCAGCTCGGCATCGCCGCGTACGCCGCGCAGCAGGCGGGCACGGCGGCGCGCGCGGCCGCGCGGGCGGAGAGCAGCGACGCGGAAGACGGGCCCGACGCCCGGACGGCCGCCACCGCCGCCGTGAGCGGCTGGGTCGACCCTTCCGTCGAAAGCTCCCTGGGGGGCGACGAGGTCACCGTCACCGTGACCGTGACGATCCCGTCCGTCGTGCCCTTCGTGAAGAACTTCGGCGAAGTGACAAAGACCGCCACCATGCCCCTGCCCGACGAGGAGGACGAGTGAGAAGGGACCACGAATCATGAGTCTGCGGGCCCGGATCAACGCCCCCGAGGATCACGGAGGCGGCGCGGCGGCCAGGGAGGACGGCCATCTGGTCGCCTCCTTCCGCGCCAAACTGCTGGAGGAGATCGACCTCACCGAGATGTCCGCGCTCGCGGCCGCCGAGCGGCGCGCCCGTCTGGAGCGCGTCCTCGGGCACATCATCAGCCGCGAGGGGCCCGTCCTCTCCACCGCCGAGCGGGCCCAGCTGATCCGTCGTGTCGTCGACGAGGCCCTCGGTCTCGGCGTACTCGAACCGCTCCTCGAAGACGCCTCGATCACCGAGATCATGGTCAACGGCCCCGACCAGATCTTCATCGAGCGGGCCGGCCGCGTCGAACTGCTGCCGCTCCGCTTCGCCTCCCACGACCAGCTGATGCAGACCATCGAGCGGATCGTCTCCACCGTCAACCGCCGGGTCGACGAGTCGAACCCGATGGTCGACGCCCGGCTGCCGTCCGGCGAGCGCGTCAACGTCATCATCCCGCCGCTCTCGCTCACCGGGGCCACCCTCACCATCCGCCGCTTCCCCCGGGCGTACACCCTCCACGAGATGATCGGCCTCGGCTCGCTCGACGAGCAGATGCTGCTCCTGTTGTCGGGACTGGTTCAGGCCAAGTTCAATCTGATCGTCTCGGGCGCCACCGGCACCGGCAAGACCACCCTTCTCAACGCCCTCTCCGGTCTCGTCCCCGACGGCGAGCGGATCATCACCATCGAGGACTCGGCCGAACTCCAGCTCCAGCAGTCCCATGTGATCCGTCTTGAGGCCCGCCCGCCGAACATCGAGGGCCGCGGAGCCATCTCCATCCGCGATCTCGTCCGCAACTCGCTCCGCATGCGGCCCGACCGGATCATCGTCGGCGAGGTCCGCGGCGGCGAGACCCTCGACATGCTCCAGGCGATGTCCACCGGCCACGACGGCTCGCTCGCCACCGTCCACGCCAACTCGGCCGAGGACGCCCTGATGCGGCTCCAGACGCTGGCGTCGATGTCGGAGGTCAAGGTGCCGTTCGAGGCGCTCCGGGACCAGATCAACAGCGCCGTGGACGTCCTCGTCCAGCTCACCCGGCACCCCGACGGCACCCGTCGGATCACCGAGATCTCCGTCCTCGCCTCCCACGGGCGCGAGCGCTTCCTGCTCGCCACGGTGTGCCGCTTCCAGGCGCAGCCGGTGGCCGCGGACGGTCGGGTGTACGGGCAGTTCACCTACCACCCGCTGCCGAGGCGGGTCGCCGAACGGCTCTATCTGGCGGGCCAGCCCATTCCGCAGGCCTTCGGCGTGGCCGTGACGGAAGCCCACCTCACCACCCGAGAAGCCGACTGATGCCGACGAGAGCCGACGAGGAGCAAGGCACATGATCGACCCCTTCTGGCTGACGATCGGCGTCGCGCTGCTCTGCTGCGTCCTCGGCATCATCGGCATCCAGCTGTACGCGAGCGGGGCCCGCCGGCACGCGGCGCTCGTCGCGCGGCTCGACGAGTCGGGCGCGCCCGAGGCGACCGGCCGTCGCAGACGCCGCTTCCAGGGCGTCGACCGGCGCGTCCGCCGGACGGCCCTCGGCCGGAAGCTGGAGCTGCGGATCGCGGCGACCGGTCTCGACATCACCCCGGGCGAGTTCACGGTGGCCCTGGCGGCGACGGTGGCGGTCCTGTGGGTCGTCGGCCAGTCCGCGCTGTCGCCGTTCTTCGGCCCGATCTGCGGCCTCCTCGGCGTCTGGGTGGCCATGGGCTATCTCGGCTGGCAGCGTCAGAAACGCATCGAGAAGTTCATCAACCAGCTCCCGGAACTCTCCCGCATCCTGGCCAACGCCACGCAGGCCGGCCTCGCGCTCCGGATGGCCCTCAGTCTGGCCGCCGACGAGATGGAGGCGCCGGCCGGAGACGAACTGGAGAAAGTGGCGCAGCAGTTGGCCGTCGGAACGTCGCTCGACGACGCCCTGGGAGAACTCGCCGAACGCCTTCCGTCCCGCGAACTCGTCGTCCTCGTCACCACCTTGGTCCTCGCCAACCGGGCCGGCGGCACCGTCGTGTCCTCCCTGCGGAACCTCACCGAGACGCTGGAGGAACGCAAGGAGACCCGGCGCGAGGTCCGTACCCAGCTCTCGCAGGTGAGCATGACCGCGTACTCCGTCCCCGTCATCGGCGTCGGTTCGCTTCTGCTCATCGACAACATGCAGCCCGGCGCGCTGGACCGGATGACCGGTTCGGGCCTGGGGCAGTTCGCCGTCGTCGCCGCGTTCGCCCTGTACGTGGTGGGCTTCATCGCCATCCGCCGCTTCTCGAAGATCGACGTGTAGGGACGGGACTGCCGCCGTGGACCTCCTCCTCGCCCTCCTCGCGGGCCTCGCCGTAGCCGGGGCCGCGTACGGCATCCGCCTCTACCGTGCGGACGCCAAGCTCCCCGACGACCTCCGGCTCGCCCTGGAGGTCGGCGCCACCCGCACCGGGGCCGTCGACTCGGCCGTCGACCGCCTCGGCATGCGCTGGTCGCCGGCCGTGCTCCGCCTGATGGGCCCCAAGAGGGTCAACGCCGTCCGGCGCCGGATCGACCTGGCCGGAAACCCCGGCGGCCTGACGATCGACCGGTACGGGGCGAGGCGGGCGGTCTACGGCTTCCTGGGGGTCCTGGGCGGCCTGCTGATGCTGAGCAGGGGATCCTTCCTGGTCGCGGTCCTCCTCTTCGCGTTCGGCGCGTTCTGGACGGAGGTCGGCATCTGGTCGGCGGTCCGCATCCGCAAGGACCAGATCGAACGCACGCTGCCGGACTTCCTGGACGTACTGGCGGTCGTGGTCTCGGCCGGCCTGGGCTTCCGGCAGGCGCTGGAACGGGTGGCGGAGAAGTACGAGGGCCCCTGGGCGGACGAACTCCGCATCACGCTCCGGCAGATGGACATGGGCGTGAGTCGCCGCCAGGCCTTCGACGAGCTGCGCCGCCGGAACGACTCGGAGCAGGTGGCGCAGTTTGTGACGGCGCTGCAGCAGGGCGAGGAGCTGGGCGCGCCGATCGTGGACACGCTGATACAGATCGCGAACGACATGCGCCGCACGGACGCGCAGAACGCGCGCAGGAAGGCGGCGAAGGCGGTCCCGAAGGCGACGATGGTCATCACGACGCTGATGGTCCCGGCGACGATGATCCTGCTGGGCGCGGGTCTGTTCCTGGGCACGGGAACGGACTTCGGGTCGGTGACGGGCGAGTGAGGGGCGCGCCTGTCCGAATGTGGCCGCACTGTGAGACGGGCTCTTCGCGCGTGCAACGGAGTGTGGAAGAGTGGGGACGGAGTGTGAGGGGGTGGCAGTGATGGGCGTGAACGCCCGGACGGGTGCGGCGACTTGCGCGATCCCGAAGAGGCCGGTCAGAGGCGCCGACCGAATCTTCGCCAAACTCCGCACCCACACCGGTACCGAGGCCATAGCCTCATTGCTGGGCTCCAGGCCCACCCGATGACCAGGGCCCACAGAGGGGCCCACGGGCCCTGTGCGCCGACCGGAGGGCCGGCGTACCGTGACCGTGCGCAGGCGTCTGAACGCGGAGGGGACCACGATGAACGACGCGATGCTGAAGGCCCTGACGAGGGCCAAGGTGGGAGTGACCGCGCGACTGCTGCGAGGGGATCGCGGGCAGACGGCGGTGGAGTATCTGGGGATCATCGTGGTGGTGGTGGCGATCGTTGTCGCGATCACCGGCACGGATATCGGGCAGTCGATCAAGGATGCGATTGCTACGAAGATCACCGAGCTCACGGGCGGCTAGTAGTCGCGCGTCGAGGCAAGGGCGACGCGGGCCAGGCCTTTCCGGTCTACATCGCGGCCGTAGCGGGGCTGTTGTTTCTGGGGTTCGTCTACTTTGTGGTGGGGCAAGCTGGTGCTACGCGCAACAGCGCCCAGACTGCCGCGGACGCGGCAGCGCTTGCCGCCGCGCAGGATGCCCGGGACCAGCTCCGTGACGGGTGGCTCGCCGTCATTCTCGACCCAGGGCAGTGGGACGAGTTCCTCCAGGGGAGGGCCTACGACGGGCCTTTGGCGTGCCAGGCGGCGGCCGACTTCGCTGCAAGGAACGGTGCGGACCTGTCGGGAGACAAGTGTCTGCCTCTGTCAGGACAACAGGGCTTCAGGATCACGGTGCAAACGCGCGAAAGCGTCGGCCGCTCCATCGTCCCGGGAACAGAGACGCGGCACGCCACCGCCTCCGCGAAGGCCGTGATCGAGCCGAAATGCTTCATTGTGCCGCCGGAAGAGCCTGAACCGGAAGAGACCGAACCGGACCCGGAACCTACGGAACCGGGCGAGGAGCCCGAGCCGATCATCGGGCTTGCCTGTGACGGCGAAGCCTGGACGATCGATCCCGACGATCCGGAGCTGCCCAGCAATGAGGATCTCTTCACTGTCCGACTGGCCGGCGACGACGAGTAAAGGAAGCACGCATCATGAATGTTCGGTACGCGCGAAAGGGGTTGGCCTCTCTGGCGATCACGTCGGTGGCTCTCCTCGCGGTCGGCTGCGGAGCGGAGGAGAAGCCGAAGGCGGACAAGCCGGCCGTGGCCACTTCCTCATCCCAGCAGACCCAGGCGGGTCAAGAGCCGCGGAGCACGGAGGCGCCCACTGAAGTCGTTGCTGTCACCAAGGGACAGAAGGGGCTTGAGTTGGCCATCAACTCCGTTGAGCGAGATGCGGGCGGATTCCTCACCATCAAGGGTCAATTGAAGAACACGTCCAGTACTGCGACGATCGTTCCCTCTCGCTTGAGCGGTGACGAGACCGAGGTGGTGAAGCACGGGAATTCCTTGGGCGGAGCCACGCTCGTCGACTCTGTCGGTAAGAAGCGGTACTACGTGCTGCGGGACACGGACGGGCGCCCGCTGACCACTTCCGGACTGTCCAGTGTTGGCGCCGACCTGTCGATCCCGGTGTTTCTGCAATTCCCCGCACCCCCCGCCACCACCACCGACGTCTCCTTCCAGCTCCCCACCTTCGAACCCGCCACCCTCAAACTCTCCTGAGGCGACGCCATGACGACGACATCCCGCCGCCTCGCCGCCCTTCTGGTCGCCTCCGTCGCCCTGGGGCCCCTCGTCGTGCCCGTCGCGTATGCCGACGATCCGCCCGGGTCCGCCGCCAGTGCTTCCCCGCCCCCGGTCATCGACCCCGACTCCCCGGAGCTGATGCTCCCCGACGGCGCCACCCTCGCGCCCGCCAAGGTGCTCGACATCAAGCAGATCGTCGAGGACGAGGGCGGTGAGCAGCGCCGTCAGGACACCAACGTGGACGTGACGTTCGCGCTGCAGGCCGAGGTCCTGTTCCCCAAGAACAGTGCCAAGCTCGGGGCCGCCTCCAACGCCCGTATCGCCGCCATCGCCGCCGAGATCAACAAGCTCGGCTCCGGCCGCGTCCGCGTCTTCGGGTTCACCGACAACCTCGGTACGTACGAGCACGGGCTCAAGCTGTCCAAGGAGCGGGCCGTCGCCGTGCAGCAGGTCCTCGCGCGGAGCCTCGACCCGGGCACGACCTTCGACATCCGTGGTTACAGCGAGGACTACCCGATCGCCGACAACGGCTCCGAGGAGGGCCGCAAGAAGAACCGTCGCGTCGAGATCTCGTTCCCCCGCACCACGCCACCCGTCGCGCCCTGAGGGAGGGCCTCGACACCGGGAGTTCAGGTCCGCGGGCAGCCTGAGGCGCCGCCGTAGCGGGATCCTCCGCGACGGCCGCGCCCTGCGCGCCGGCCCCGCCGGCCGGGCGTACCGGTATCGGCGGGGTCGTGGCCAGAGGGTCGGACGGTCAGGTGCCCGGCTTCCAGAGGGTGACCTCCAGGGTGATCTGCGTCGGCGGTGCGACCGTGGACTGGGGGTTGCCGCCGATGAAGCCGGTGATCACGACCCGGGCGATGTTCCCCTTGTCGGTCAGGACGCACAGGACCGTCTTGGCGGGGAGGTCCCACTTGGACATCTCGGCCTCGGTGAAGCCGCCGACCCTGGCCGCCCGGGCACAGTCGCCGGAGATCGCCTCCGTCCGCCCTCCGGTCGACCTCCGGCCGTCCTTCTTCCGACGGCGGGCCGTGGGTGGCGGCGGTGTACGGGGAGACATGCTGCCGTGGTGATCTCGTCGCAGCCAACGGACTTTATCGTGCGTCTTGTTGGTCCTCCTCGTCAGAGAGCGAGCGCCGCCCTGATCGTGGCCGTCATCCGGTCCGGATGCCGGAAGACCTCGCCCGCTGTGAACCGCAGCACCCGGCGGATCTCCGGGCAGGACTGCAGCGCGTTGAAGCGGGCCACGTCCCGCTCGTGGGCCCGGCGGGTGCCGTGGAAGGCGAAGCCCTCGATCTCCACCGCCAGGCCCTGCGCGCGGAACAGGAAGTCCGGGCGCAGTGGAGGCCCCGTCGCCGTCCGCAGGAGCGGCTGGCACTCCGGGAACAGGCCCGCGTCCCTCATCCGCAGCCTCGCCACCGTCTCCGCCGGTGAGCCCGACGCCGGCTCGGCGAGCCGCAGCCAGGCCCGGGCGCGGGGCGCTCCCCGCCGGGGCGCCGCGAGTTCGGCGGTGAGGTCCTCGTGCCGGACGAGTGCCTCGCGCCGCACCCCCTCGACCGCCCGCCGCGCGAGTGCCGAGTCGGCGACGACCACGGCCTCCTCCCGGCTGCCGGCCGCCCGTATCAGGTCGCCGACCGTCCGCGCCGGGGTCGTCGTCCGCAGGCCCCGTCGTATCGACCCGTCGCCGGCCGTCAGGAATCTCGTGCCGTGGACGCGCACCCGTGTCCCCTCGCCGTCCGTCGAACGGGAGGGTGCCGGGGCGGTGAAGTCCAGACGGTCGACCGGTCCCGGCGCCCCCAGTCGCTCGATGCGGTGCAGCCGCGCCGCGGTCCCGTGGCTGCACACCCACTCGGGGCGCAGGAGCTGGAGGGCCGTCGCCCGCACCCGCCAGTCCACCTCCTTCCCGGGGGCCGCCCACGCGCCCCGGCAGATCCGCTGCCAGCCGTCCCCGCGCAGACGGCCGGCCAGGCGGCCCGGCGGCCAGCCCGCCGCGACCGCCCAGACCGTCAGGAGGACCCCGCCCCTGGCGAGGATCGCCAACTCGTACATACGCCCAACGATCCACGGAAGAGGGACACTTCGCACCCCCTGTGGAAAACCTGCCGAAAGCCGTCGTCAGGAAAGCGCAAAGGTGGGGGGACAAGCTCGTCGGGCAGGAGCATTCTGGACAGATGACGACGACGGGCGAGACTCCGGGCGCGGCCCCGAGTGTGCAGAGCGCGCAGAGCGCGCAGTTGGTCAGCGACCTCGTCACCCGGATCCCCGAGTTCCGGGACGTGTACGAGAACCATGTCTTCCATCAGGGCGGTGTGCAGCCGCACGTCTTCTTCTGGGACGTGGTCCAGGACACCGTCCGCTCCTTCCTCGGCGAGTCCCCGTGCGCGGCCGACTGGCGCCGCACCCTCGCCTTCCTGGAGGAGCAGAGCTGCCGTGGTGTCCTCGGCGTCGACGAGGTCATCGTCACCTCCTTCCTCGGCGACCTGCCCTCCCCGCACGAGCCGGGGCACGCCATCGTCCAGCAGCTCGGTCCCGTCATGGCCGCGAAGTTCGTCCGCATAAGGCCGCTGGGCTGAGCCACGCGCCCCGCCGGGATAATCGGGCGCATGTCCCCGCCGTCCCCGCCCGCACTCGGCAGTCGCACCCGCACCACTCATCCCCTTCGTCCCCTCCGTACCCTCGACCCCGCCGTCCTCGCCGTCGGCGGGTATGCCGTGACCCGTCTCATCGGCCTCGCGGTCCTCGCGATCGCCTCCGCCGTCACCGGCGAGGACGGGCTGCACCGGCTCAAGGGGCGCTGGGACTCCGTCTGGTACGTGCGGATCGCCGAGAACGGTTACGGGTACCAGGCGACCCTGCCGAACGGCGACGTCCACCCCGACCTGGCCTTCTTCCCGCTCCTCCCGGCCCTGGAGCGCGGCCTGTCCACCGTCCTCCCGCTGGACGCGACCACCGCCGGGCTGCTCGTCTCCTGGACGGCCGGGCTCGCCGCGGCCTGGGGCATGTACCGGTGCGGAGAGCACGCCTTCGGAACCCGCGCAGGCGTTCTCCTCGCCGTCCTCTGGGGCGTGTACCCGACCGCGTTCGTCCAGTCGATGGCGTACACGGAGACGCTGTTCACCGCCTTCGCCGCCTGGTCGCTCTACGCGGTCCTGCGCGGGCGCTGGATCCTGGCCGGCGCCCTGTGCGTCGCCGCCGGGCTCACCCGGCCGACGGCCGTCGCCCTGATCGCCGCCCTCGGGATCACCGCACTCGTCGCGCTGGTACGCGACCGGCGGCTGCCCCCGCGGACGGTGGCCGGGGTCCTGATCGCGCCGCTCGGCTGGCTCGCGTACATCGCGTACGTCGGTGTCCGCCAGGACAGCGCGACCGCCTACTTCGACGTCCAGGCCGCCTGGGGCAACTCCATCGACGGCGGTGTCGCCCTCGCCCGGTTCATCGCCGGCCTGCCGCGGCCCGCCGCCCTCGGCCTCTGCGTGGCGCTCGGGCTGCTCGGATGGCTGGTCGCCCTCTGCGTACGGCAGCGGCAGCCGCTGCCCCTGCTCGTCCACACCATCGGCGTCGTGTTCGTCTCGCTCGTCGGCGCCGCGTACTTCGGCTCCCGGCCGCGGCTGATGATGCCCGCGTTCGGGCTGCTGCTCCCGCCGGCGGTGGCCCTCGCGCGGCTCCGTGTCCGTACCGCCGTGCCGGTCCTCGCCGGGCTCGCGCTGGCCTCCGCCGGGTACGGGGCCCTCACCCTGCTGGGGTCGGGCCCGCCGTGAGGTCCCCGTCCGGGTTCCCGGGCCCGGTCCCCGTCTCCACGCGCACGCGTACCCCCGGCCGCAGCCCCCAGCCCGCCATCGCGCCCGCCTCCGCCTCCAGGACGTGCCGGCCGCGCGGCCGGATCATGCCGAGCCGCCCCGGCCGCATCGTGACGACGGAGCGGACCGTGAACGAGCGGTCCAGGTAGGCCACGTCGATCGCGAAGCGCATCCCGAAGGTGTGCACGCTGTTCGTCCGGACGATGAGCATCGCCCCCGCGATTCCGTCCCGCCCGAGCAGCCCCCGCCGCCGCGCGCGGTACGAGGCCGCCACCTCCAGTGGCACCTCCCCGACCGTGTCGGTCGCCAGCGTCCCCGTTCCGTCCGCCCATTTCCCCATGCGCCAGACCGTAGCGGCCCGCCGACCCTAGGGTCGGCTCCGTGTACGTCACCATGATCGCCCTCGCCGCTCTCTGGGGCGCCGCCGTCGGGCTGCTCGTGCCGCGTGCCGCGTACCGGCTCTCCGTGGCACCCGAGGAGCCGTGGCGGGACCGCTGCCCCGCCGGGCACGTGCTCGTGGGGCCCGCGCGCGGCTGGCTCGGCGGGCCGGGGCGGCAGGAGTGCGCGACGGCCCCCGGGCCGCTCGCCGCGCCCCTGCTCACCGCGCTCGCGTGCACCGCGCTCGCCGCCGCCACCGGCGGGCCCCGGCCCGAGCTGGCGGTCTGGCTGCTCGGCGCGCCCTTCGCCGTTCTCCTCGCCAGTGTCGACGCGCGCGTGCACCGGCTTCCGGACGGTCTCACCCTCCCGCTCGCCGCCGCGGTGCCACTGCTCCTCGGGGTCGCCGAGCTCCTGCCGTACGACGCGGGCTCCTGGTTCCACGCGCTGCTCGGCGCGCTCGCGCTGGGCGGGGCCTATCTGGTGCTCTTCCTGGTCAACCCGAGCGGCCTCGGCTTCGGTGACGTCAAGCTGGCACTGCCTCTCGGTGCCGCCCTCGGCTGGTACGGCTGGGGCGTGCTCTTCGCCGGGGCCTTCGCGGGGTTCCTGCTCGGCGCGCTGTACGGCCTCGGTCTCGTTCTCCTCCGACGCGCCGACCGCTCCTCGGCGATCCCCTTCGGCCCGTTCATGCTCGCGGGCGGGTTGCTGGGGCTCCTCCTCGGCGCGTTCACCGCGCTTCCGTGACCCCGTGCCCGCCGGTCACCGTTCCGTCGCCCGCCGTGGCGGCATCGGCTCGCCCGCCCGCGCGTACGGGTCCTGACCTGCCGGAGAACCGTCCCGGACGGTTGCCCCCGTCAACGCGGCGCCCGGCCCGGGCGGTCCCTCTTCGGAGGGACGGAACTCCGCCGCCGCGCCGGGGCGCAAACCCGCCACAGCCCCCGCCATCCCTTGTCCCGACTGGGATCCGGCGAATTCGCCGCGGTTCGTTCGCCGTACCTGGCGCGCAACACGACTATCGAAGGGTTATGGTGGAAACCCCCCCTCGGGCCGGTCCGTATCCCCCCCACGGACCGGCCCGTTTTTTCTTTCCCGGATCCCGCCGGGGCCTGCCCCGGATCCCCTCAGGGCCTGCCCCCGGTCACTCCGGAAGCGTCAGCCCCGGCCGGCCCAGATGTTCGTGCCCTGGGTGTCGACGGCGAACGAGTCGATCTCCGTCAGCTCGTCGGAGGTCAGTGGCGCGGCCGCGAGAGCCGCCACGTTCTCCTCCAGCTGGGCGACGCTGGACGCGCCGATCAGCGCAGAGGTCATCCGCTCGTCGCGCAGCACCCACGAGAGCGCCAGCTGCGCCAGCGACTGCCCGCGCCGGCCCGCGATGTCCGCGAGACCGCGCAGCCGCCGCAGCACCTCGTCGGAGAGCAGGTTCGGGTCGAGGGACTTGCCCTGGGTGGCCCGCGAGCCCTCCGGGATGCCCTTCAGGTACTTGTTGGTGAGCAGCCCCTGCGCCAGCGGCACGAAGGAGATGCAGCCCATGCCGGCCGCCTCCAGCGTGTCGAGGAGACCGTCGTCCTCGGTCCAGCGGTTGATCATCGAGTACGAGGGCTGGTGGATGAGGGCCGGGACACCCATCTCACGCAGGATCCGCGCGGCCTCGGCGGTCTGCTCGCTGTTGTACGAGGAGACACCCACGTACAGCGCCTTCCCCTGCTGGACGGCGGAGGCCAGGGCCCCCATCGTCTCCTCCAGCGGGGTGTGCGGGTCGAAGCGGTGCGAGTAGAAGATGTCGACGTAGTCGAGGCCCATCCGGTTCAGGGAGGCGTCGAGCGAGGACAGCAGGTACTTGCGGGAGCCCCACTCGCCGTACGGGCCGGGGTGCATCTCGTACCCGGCCTTGGTGGAGATGATCAGCTCGTCGCGGTAGGGCGCGAAGTCCTGGGCGAAGAGCTTGCCGAAGTTCAGCTCGGCGGAGCCGGGCGGCGGCCCGTAGTTGTTCGCCAGGTCGAAGTGGGTGACGCCGAGGTCGAAGGCGCGGCGCAGGATCGCGCGCTGGGTGTCGAGCGCGCGGTCGTCGCCGAAGTTGTGCCAGAGGCCGAGGGAGATCGCGGGAAGTTTGAGGCCGCTGCGGCCCGAGCGGCGGTACTCCATGGAGTCGTAACGGTCCGCGGCGGCGCGGTACAGGGGGGAATCAGTCACGTATCTCTGCTTATCACGGACTTGTGACAGTCCCGGGCTGGGAGCCTGTCGCCCGTCCGCAGTAGTGTGGCCGCTTGCGGACCGCCGCGGCATGGCGGGCCTGCCGTTGCATGGAGAGGTAAAGAACAGTGAACCTGCGCGACCTGGTGTACGGGCTCTACGCACGCCGGGTGGAAGGCCGCCTCGACCATGCCCAGGTGCCCAAGCACATCGGGGTCATCCTCGACGGGAACCGCCGCTGGGCCAAGGCCTCGGGCGGGACGCCCGAGCAGGGCCACAAGGCGGGCGCGGACAAGATCCAGGAGCTGCTCGGCTGGTGTGCCGAGACCGACGTCGAGGTCGTCACGCTCTGGATGCTCTCCACGGACAACCTGAACCGGCCCGAGGAACAGCTCGTCCCGCTGCTCGGCATCATCGAGAACGCCGTGCGGGCGCTCGCCGCCGACGGCCGCTGGCGCGTCAACCACGTCGGCACGATGGACCTGCTGCCCGCCCGTACGCAGTCGGTGCTCAAGGAGGCCGAGCAGGCCACCCACGACAACACGGGGATACTCGTGAACGTGGCCGTGGGCTACGGCGGCCGGCAGGAGATCGCGGACGCGGTCCGCTCGCTGCTCCTGGAGCACGCCGAACGCGGCACGAGCTTCGAGGAGCTCGCCGAGATCGTGGACGTCGAGCACATCTCGGAGCACCTCTACACGCGCGGTCAGCCCGACCCGGACCTGGTGATCCGCACCAGCGGCGAGCAGCGGCTGTCCGGATTCATGCTGTGGCAGAGCGCCCATTCCGAGTACTACTTCTGTGAAGTGCACTGGCCGGCCTTCCGCAAGGTCGACTTCCTGCGTGCGCTGCGCGACTACGCCGCCCGGCACCGGCGTTACGGAACCTGATCCCCGGCGTCCCCCCGGGTCCCCGGAGCGCCCCGGGGAGCCGATCGGAACCGATCACCTCGTGTTCACGAACACGTCGTCATATGCCATGGCATGGCAGAGCCTGTTCGAGGGCATATCCCTGGTGAAGTGAGCGGCACGGAGACCGCCACCCGGGAGGCCCCTTGCACCAGGACGACCGTGCGGGACACGTACGGGAGAAGCGGAGGGCCGTGGTTCGGCCCGTGCACGGAGGCCCGAACCCGGTCCCATTCCGCAGCGACACCGGTTCCGTCGCACCCCGACCTCACAGGGGTCTTCCGAGGGGGTCTGTCCTTCCGTGGTGACCAGCACGAAGCGCCGCCTTTCCGACCGGCGCACCTATGTTCTCGACACCAGCGTCCTGCTGGCCGACCCCAACGCCATGTCGCGCTTCGAGGAGCACGAGGTAGTGCTCCCGATCGTCGTGGTGACGGAGCTCGAAGCCAAGCGGCACCATCCCGAGCTCGGGTACTTCGCCCGGCAGGCCCTGCGCCTCCTGGACGACTTCCGGGTCCGGTACGGGCGCCTGGACGCCCCGCTCCCCATCGGGGAGCTGGGCGGCACCCTGCGTGTCGAACTCAACCATTCCGACCCCGGCGTACTGCCCGCCGGCTACAGGTTGGGGGACAACGACTCACGGATCCTCGCGGTCGCGCGGAACCTCCAGGCGGAGGGGTACGACGTCACGGTCGTCTCCAAGGACCTGCCGCTGCGCATCAAGGCCTCGTCGGTCGGACTCCTCGCCGAGGAGTACCGCGCCGAGCTGGCCATCACGGACGCCAACGGCTGGACCGGGATGTCGGAGCTGGCGCTCTCCGGTGAGCAGGTGGACCTGCTCTACGACCAGGAGTCGCTGTACGTGCCGGAGGCCGCCGAGCTTCCGGTCCACACGGGCCTGGTGCTCCAGTCCGAGCGGGGCAAGGCGCTCGGCCGGATCACCGCCGAGGGGAACGTACGGCTGGTCCGCGGCGACCGGGAGGCCTTCGGGCTCCGCGGCCGCAGCGCCGAGCAGCGGATCGCGCTGGATCTGCTTCTCGACCCGGACGTCGGCATCATCTCCATGGGCGGCCGGGCCGGCACCGGCAAGTCCGCGCTCGCGCTCTGCGCGGGCCTGGAGGCGGTCCTGGAGCGCCGTCAGCACCAGAAGGTGATGGTCTTCCGTCCGCTGTACGCGGTCGGCGGCCAGGAGCTCGGCTACCTGCCGGGCAGCGAGGCGGAGAAGATGAGCCCGTGGGCTCAGGCCGTCTTCGACACGCTGTCCTCGGTCGCGAGCCGTGAGGTGGTGGAGGAGGTCCTCGGCCGCGGGATGCTGGAGGTCCTGCCGCTCACCCACATCCGTGGCCGTTCGCTCCACGACGCGTTCGTCATCGTGGACGAGGCCCAGTCCCTGGAGCGGAACGTCCTGCTGACCGTTCTGTCCCGAATCGGGGCGAATTCGCGGGTCGTTCTGACCCATGATGTCGCCCAGCGGGACAACCTCAGGGTCGGCCGGTACGACGGAGTCGTCGCCGTGGTCGAGAAACTGAAGGGGCATCCGCTCTTCGCCCATGTCACCCTCACCCGCTCCGAGCGCTCCCAGATCGCGGCGCTCGTGACGGAGATGCTGGAGGACGGTCAGATCTGACCCGATTCGTACGCGTCCGTACCCGTACGGAAGTTGGCGCCGCCCGGCAGAGCGCAGGAGCTTAGCCGGGCGGCGCCCCCATGTCCGCCTTATCTTCGAAAACACCTGCCCCGACCCAGGTGTGAGCTTTCACACGCAACTCAGAATTGCCTTGCGGTATCGCCGTCCGGCAAAGTCTTGCTTCCGTCAGGCCCCGCATACGGCACCCGTGCACCTTCAGGCGCACAAGCACCACATAACTCCACAGCCGTTCGCCGTATGCCGCCCACAGCACCACGGGCCCGTGTCTTCTGTGACCGAGTACGTCGGAGACCAGCGCCAGGGGCACGATTTCGCCCGCGTGGTCACCTGTGCGGGCGTGCTGGAAGGAAACCGTGTGAGCCGGATCTCGGTCCGGGGATTCGCGGTGGCTTCGGCCACTGCGGTCACCACCGTCGGCGCCGTCATGGGCGTTGCGTCGGGTAACGCCGCTCAGTCCTCGGACGACAACTTCGAGGCCACCGCGGCCGACACCACGCTGCTCGCGGACATCCCCGTGGGCGAACAGGCCCAGGTACAGGTCTCGTCCCTCTCGGAGCAGGCCGACGTCCAGGCCGCCGCTGCCGACTCCGTCGCCAAGAAGTCCGCGGAGGAGACGGCTCGTCTCCGCGCCGCCCAGGACGCCGAGGCGAAGAAGGAGGCGGCCGACAAGGCCGCCGCCGAGGAGAAGGCCGAGAAGGAGCGCAAGGAGGCCGAAGAGCGCGCCAGTCGTTCCGCGGTCCGCGACGCCTCGTCCTTCAGCGCGCAGGGCTCGTACTCCGTCGCCGAGGTCAAGGCGATCGCCCGCCAGATGGTCCCGGCCTCCCAGTTCCAGTGCTTCAGCAACATCGTGGACCACGAGTCCACCTGGAACTACAAGGCCGTCAACCCGGGTTCGGGCGCCTACGGTCTCGTCCAGGCGCTCCCGGGCAACAAGATGGCCAGCGCGGGCGCCGACTGGCAGACCAACCCGGCCACCCAGATCAAGTGGGGCCTCAACTACATGAACGACCGCTACGGCAGCCCGTGCGGCGCCTGGTCGTTCTGGCTGTCCCACCGCTGGTACTAGTACGGCGTGCTCAACCTCGGGGAGCCCCTCACCGTCCTACGGTGAGGGGCTTCTTGCGTGTAGTTTCGAATGCCCGCGGTCTCCGGGGGCAACGGTGGGGGAACGGTGGGAAAGAGCGAGCGGGGGATGAGGAAAGCGATGTCGAGAGTGCCAGGGTGGCTGGGACGGCTGGGCGCGAGCCTGAGCCGCATGGGTGAGCGTCTCGACGAGCGCCGGGCCGAGGCGGAGCGTGCGGATCCGCTCGACCCGTCGTACGAGGACCCGCAGGAGCGGCGTCCGGCCGACGCGGCCCCCGCCGCCGAGGGCGTGAACGGAAACGGAGCCGGAGACGGAGTCGCGGCCGGGGCGGTCGCCGTCGCCGTGCCCGCCCGCCCCGCCATGGACCCGGACACCGCCGAGCCCCTCCCGGAGCCGGCCGCCGGCCCGGCCGGCGAACCCGGCCGCTCCGTCCCCGCACCCCCCTCGTACGCACCGGCCGTCGCCGCCCGGCCCGACCCCGCCGCCGCGATCCCGTGGGGCATGCGGGTGGCCGCCGAGGCGAGTTGGCGCCTGCTCGTCTTCGCCGGCACCGTCTGGGTCCTGATGAAGGTCATCAGCTCCGTTCAGCTGGTCGTCCTCGCGTTCGTCGCCGCGCTCCTCATCACCGCCCTGCTCCAGCCCACCGTGGCCATGCTGCGCAGGAAGGGCCTGCCGCGCGGGCTCGCCACCGCCGTCACCGCCGTCTCCGGCTTCGTCGTGATGGGCCTGGTCGGCTGGTTCGTGGTCTGGCAGGTGATGGACAACATCGACAACCTGACCGACCGCGTCAAGGACGGCATCGAGGAGCTCAAGCGCTGGGCCCTCGACAGCCCGTTCCATGTGACCGAGCGCCAGATCAACGACATCGCGAAGAACCTCAGCGACACCATCGGCGCCAACGCCGAGCAGATCACCTCCGTCGGACTGCAGGGCGTCGCCGTCTTCGTCGAGGCGATGACCGGCATCCTGCTCGCCATGTTCTCCACGCTCTTCCTGCTCTACGACGGGAAGAAGGTCTGGGAGTGGACGCTCAAGCTGGTCCCCGCCCAGGCCCGGCCCGGTGTCGCGGGCGCGGGCCCGCGCGCCTGGCGCACCCTCACCGCCTATGTGCGGGGCACGGTGCTCGTCGCCCTCATCGACGCGGTCTTCATCGGCCTCGGACTGTGGTTCCTCGACGTGCCGATGGCCGTACCGCTCGCCGTCTTCATCTTCCTCTTCGCCTTCATCCCGCTGGTCGGAGCGGTCGTCTCCGGCGCCCTCGCGGTCGTCGTCGCCCTTGTCACCAACGGACCGTTCACCGCGCTCATGGTGCTGGTCGTCGTCCTCGCCGTGCAGCAGATCGAGGGCCATGTGCTCCAGCCCTTCATCCTGGGACGCGCGGTACGCGTCCACCCGCTGGCCGTCGTCCTCGCGGTCGCGGCCGGCGGCCTGACCGCCGGCATCGGCGGCGCCGTGGTCGCCGTCCCGCTGGTCGCCGTCGTCAACACCGTGGTCGGTTACCTGCGCGCGTACAGCACGGAGCAGGCGCTGCGCAGCGCGCCGGAACCCCACGGGGCGACCGCCTTCGAGGTGGCTCCGACGCCGGCGCCGGGCTCGCTCACCGCTACGGGGGAGAGCAAGTGATATCGGAACCCGAGTTCGTGGGCACGGTGGAGTTCGACGACCCCGAGGTGCTCACCGAGACCCCGCCGCCCCGTCCGCCCCGCTCGCGGCGACCCTGGCTGTGGGCGCTCGGCGGCGCGGTGCTGGCGTCGGCGGTGTGGGGCGGCGGGCTCTACGCGTACGGACAGAAGAAGGACCCGGGGCCCGATCTGGGCGGGTACAAGCCGGTGGAGGAGTTCTGCAAAGTGGCGGAGCTCAAGGGGCTCGCCGGTGCCCTCGGCAAGCGGATCGACGCCGGATTCGGCCCCTCACTGGACGAACCGGCGATCAGCGAGTCGTCGTGCCAGATCACCTTCGGCTCGGCGGAGGCCGGGCCGAGCGTCTCGGTCACGTACACCCTCCACAAGGTGACCGACCCGGGGCCGGAGTTCGCGGCCCGGACGCAGCAGCACGGTGTCCTGCAGAAGGTCGAAGGGGTCGGCGAGCAGGCGTTCTTCGACGACGAGAGCGGTCAGGGCGGCCGGCTCAGGGTCCTCGACGGCCAGGCCGAGTTCGATTTCCAGGTCTACGCCCAGGGCGGCTACGAGGTGGACGGGAAGCTCATCGAGCCGCCGCCGGTCGATCTCTCCGGCATCGACGTGCCGATGACCCAGGACGCGCTCGCCCTCATGCAGGCGCTCAAGAAGTGACGGAAGGGCCCCGGGGTCGAAACCCCGGGGCCCTTCGTCGTACGGTGTGGCGCCCTATGCGGCGAGGACCGCTTCCGCGTCGAGGGTGACGCCGACCGCCTGGATCACCGCGGCGATCTTGACGGCCTCCTGGATGGTGGCGCGGTCGACACCGGCCTGGCGCAGGACCTGCTCGTGCGAGTCGAGGCACTGGCCGCAGCCGTTGATCGCGGACACCGCCAGCGACCAGAGCTCGAAGTCGACCTTCTCGACGCCCGGGTTGCCGATGACGTTCATCCGCAGACCGGCGCGCATCGTCCCGTACTCGGGGTCCGACAGCAGGTGCCGGGTCCGGTAGAAGACGTTGTTCATCGCCATGATCGCGGCGGCGGACTTGGCCGCCTGGTACGCCTCGGGCTTCAGGTTGGCCTGGGCCTCGGGCTCCAGCTCCTTGAGGACCTTCGGCGAGCGCGAGGCGATCGCGCAGGCGAGGACGGTGCCCCAGAGCTGCTGCTGGGGCAGCTCGCTGTTGCCGATGACCGAACCGAGGTTCAGCTTCAGGTCCTTGGCGAAGTCCGGTATGGCGGACTTCAGTTCGTCGAGAGCCATGTCAGATCACTCGCCCGACAGGAGCGCGGCGGCGTCGAGGGTGCCCTCGCCCTTGTTCCAGTTGCAGGGGCACAGCTCGTCGGTCTGCAGGGCGTCGAGGACCCGCAGGACCTCCTTGGGGTTACGGCCGACGGAGCCGGCGGTCACCATGGTGAACTGGATCTCGTTGTTCGGGTCCACGATGAAGACGGCACGCTGGGCGAAGCCGTCCTCGCCGCGCACGCCGCAGTCGCTCATGAGCTCGTGCTTGGAGTCGGCCAGCATCGGGAAGGGCAGGTCACGCAGGTCGGCGTGGTCCTTGCGCCAGGCGTGGTGCACGAACTCGGAGTCGCCGGAGACGCCGAGGATCTGGGCGTCGCGGTCCGCGAACTCGTCGTTCAGCTTGCCGAACGCGGCGATCTCGGTGGGGCAGACGAAGGTGAAGTCCTTCGGCCAGAAGAACACCACGCGCCACTTGCCCTCGTAGGCCTTGTGGTCGATCTGCTCGAACTCCTTGCCGCTCTCCAGCGACACGCAGGCGGTCAGGTCGTAGGTGGGGAACTTGTCACCGACAGTGAGCACGCGCTCTCCTTGCAAACAGGAAGGGTCCCTTTTGGGGTCTTCCGTGGGGGTTGGACGGCTCACAGCATGGCACGGAGTGCATTGATCAGTGAAATAGCTAGAGTGGGTCGTGTTGATCGAAGGTGGTTATCAGTGATCCCGGCACGACGTGTGAAACAGCCCAGCCTGTCCCAGCTCAGAGCCTTCGCGGCGGTGGCGGAGCATCTGCACTTCCGCGACGCGGCGGCCGCCATCGGCATGAGCCAGCCCGCGCTTTCGGGCGCGGTGTCGGCACTCGAAGAGGCGCTCGGCGTCCAGCTCCTCGAGCGTACGACGAGAAAGGTGCTGCTCTCGCCCGCGGGCGAGCGGCTCGCGGGCCGCGCCCGGGCGGTCCTCGACGCGGTGTCGGAGCTGATGGAGGAGGCGGAGGCGGCCCAGGCCCCGTTCACCGGGGTGCTGCGGCTCGGGGTGATCCCGACGGTCGCGCCGTATCTGCTGCCGACGGTGCTGCGGCTCGTCCACCGGCGCTACCCGGACCTCGACCTCCAGGTCCACGAGGAGCAGACCTCCTCACTCCTGGAGGGGCTCGCCGCCGGGCGGCTCGACCTGCTGCTGCTCGCCGTGCCGCTCGGGGTGCCCGGGGTCACCGAACTGCCCCTCTTCGACGAGGACTTCGTCCTGGTCACCCCGCAGGGACATCCGCTGGCCGGCCGGGACGACATCCCGCGCGAGGCCCTCAAGGAGCTGCGGCTGCTCCTCCTCGACGAGGGGCACTGCCTGCGCGACCAGGCCCTCGACATCTGCCGCGAGGCCGGGCGCACGGACGGAGCCGAGGTCACCACCACCGCGGCGGGGCTCTCCACCCTGGTGCAGCTGGTGGCCGGCGGTCTCGGGGTGACCCTGCTGCCGCGTACCGCCGTCACGGTCGAGACCGCCCGGAACAACGCCCTGTGGACCGGGCTGTTCACCGAACCGGCCCCCGCCCGGCGGATCGCTCTCGCGATGCGGACGGGCGCGGCCCGGCACGCCGAATTCGAGGAACTGGCGGCGGAGTTGCGGGGGGCGATGCGGGGCCTTCCGGTGAGGGTGCTCGACGGGGCCTCCTGAGGCCCGCCGGTACGGGCGGCGGGCGCCGGCTCCCGGGATCCGCCGGTACGGGGGCCGGGCGTCGGCTCCGGATCCGCCGGTACGGGTGAGGGGCGGCGGTTCCCGAGACCCCCCGGTATCAGGAGCCGCCGCCCCTCTCCTCGTACATCCGCCCGGAGGGTTACTCCGTGCGCAGCCCGTCCGCCCGCATCAGGCGCCAGAGGACGGGCATGCTCAGCAGCGTCACGGCCGCGATCAGGCCGAGGCCGATCCCGACGACGGGCAGGGAGACCCACCAGTCCTGGACCTGTTGCCCGCCCATCTTCAGCAGGACGACCCCCAGGCCGGTCCCGCCCGCGACGGCGAGGACCAGACCGAGGACGATCGGCACCGCCGTCTGCCACAGCACCGACCAGCTCAGGGTGGAGCGCCGGGTGCCGAAGGCGACCAGCGAGGAGAGCAGCCGCTTGCGGTCCCTGAGCTGCTCCAGGGTCGTGACCAGCAGTGAGGCCGCCACCAGCAGCATCGTCAGCGTGGAGCCGACCAGGATGCCGGTGCGGACGCTGCCGAACGCGGCGTCCCGCTGGGTGTCGGCGAGCGTGCGGACCCAGGACGTCGGAGAGACGGCCTCCGCCGTGTTCCGTACGAGGTCGGCGGCGTCCGGCACGGCCGGGTCGAGCCGGACCAAGGCCTGCGCGTCGGGTTCGTCGAGCCGGGCGGCGCCGATCGCCGACGGGGTGGCGAGGACGCCGTACTGGTACATGCCGGTCGGGTCGGGGCGGGAGTCCACGACCCGGGCGGTGGCCGGGATGCGCCACTGCGGCAGCGGGCCGCCCTCGGCACGCTTCGGCTCGCTCGGGTGCGGATGCGGGTCGCGCAGGGCGACCATGGCGCCGGGCCGCGCCGCCCTCGTGACGTAGGAGTCGTCCGGGTTGCCCTGCGCGCCGTGCGAGAGGAAGACGAACACGTCGCCGTCCGTGCAGGAGGGCAGCGTGGCGAACTCCGCGAGGGAGGCGCAGTCGCCGATCCGGAGGGAGGTCATCGGGGCGAACTCCTCGCCCTCCTTCAGGGGTCCGGGGCGCCACACATGCGATTCGACGATGCCGGTGACGCCGGTGACGCCCTTCGTGTGCTCGAAGCGGGCGATCATCGCACGGGCCTCGTCTGCGGTCCCGGCGTCGACGCCGACGGCGATCTGGGCCCGGGACACGTCCTGGCCCGTGACCTCGGTGAAGTCGCTCTCCATCGCCTGGAAGAGCATCTGGAGGGCGATCGCGCCCGTCGCCGCGACCACGATGCCGCTGACCGCGCGGGCCGCCGTGCCGCTGCTCAGCTGGAGCCGGCGGACGGCGAGCTGCCAGGCCACCGGGCCGGCGTGCAGCCGCTTCACCCCGGCCTCGACGAGCCACGGCAGCAGCGTGGTCAGGCCGATCAGGGCGAGGGTGATGCCGGTCACCACGCCCACGGTGTCGATGCTCGTCTCGGACACCTGGACCTCGCCCATGAGCGGGACGAGCAGGGCCGCCCCGGCCGCGAGGAGGAGCAGGCGCCACCACAGGCGCCGGCGGCGGGGGGTGGAGGTCCGGACGACCCCGAGCGGCTCGATCACCACACCGCGCAGCGCGAACAGGGTGACCACGACCGAGGAGACCGGGACGGCGAGGAGGGCGAGTGCGGCGAGTGCGGGCATCGGCACGACGTCGGACGGGTAGGCGTTGACGTCCCAGATGGTGAACGCCCCGGCGAACTGCCGGGCCACCGCGAAGAGTCCGAGACCCACGAGCAGGCCGAGCAGCGCGCCCGCTAGGGACTCGCCGGCCGCGATCCGCCGGGTCGTGGCGGTGTCGGCGCCGACGAGGCGGAGCGCCGCGAGACGCCGGTCGCGCTGTTCGCCGCCGAAGCGGACGGCGGTGGCGATGAAGACGAGCACGGGCAGGAGCAGGACGACACAGGCGACGACGACGAGGAGGATCAGGAAGGCGTTCATCGGCTCCTCCGGCACCGACCAGCCGTAGCGCACGCCGCGCCCGTCGAAGTTGTCGGTGGTGAGGAAGCCGACGTGGGCGACGTAGCGCAGGTCGGCGGGGCCGATGAGGCCCTCCGGCCCGATCGTCCCGGCGACCTTGTAGGGGAGGCGATCCTTGAGGAGCGCGCCGTCGGGGGAGTCGAGCAGATCCCGGAGTGCGGGGGAGACCAGCATCTCGCCGCGCGCGGGGAACGCCGCCGCGCCCGGCGGGACCGCCGGGCTTTCGCCCTCCGGTGTGAGCAGCAGGCCACTGATGACGTCGTCCCGGTAGCCGGTGACCCTGCCGAGGTGGAGGAAGGAGTCGGCCCGGGGCGCGGCGACCGTCTCGCTGGCGTCGACGGCGCGGGCGGACTCGCGCACCTCCCGCTGGAAGAGCATGTTCGGCAGGGAGGAGGCGAGCAGCAGCAGGGCCACGCCGAAGCCGACGCCGGTCGCGGTCAGCAGGGTGCGCAGAAGGCCCGACCGGCCTCCGGTGACCGCGAACCGGGCGCCGAGCGCCAGGTCGCGGGTCCAGGTGCGGAGGGTCATGCGGCCCACTCCGCGTCGCGTACGGCTCCGTCGCGTACGACGATCTCGCGGTCCGAGTAGGCGGCGACACGGGCCTCGTGGGTGACGAGGACGACGGCGGCGCCGGTGTCCCGGGAGGCGTCGGTGAGCAGCTGCATGACCCGCTCGCCGTTGAGGGAGTCGAGTGCGCCGGTCGGCTCGTCGGCGAAGATCACCCGCGGGGCGGTGACGAGCGCGCGGGCGACGGCGACGCGCTGGCCCTGGCCGCCGGATATCTCTCCGGGCCGCTTGTGCGCGGTGTCGTCCACCTCCAGGCGGGCCATCCACTCGGCGGCCCGGGCCTCGGCTGCCTTCCGCTTCTCGCCGTTGAGGCGGAGCGGGAGGGCCACGTTCTCGACGCAGGTCAGCTCGGGGACGAGCTGGCCGAACTGGAAGACGAAGCCGAAGTCGGTCCGGCGCAGGGCGCTGCGCGCGGTGTCGGACATCGTGGTCAGTTCGCGTCCGTCGTAGGTGATCGTGCCGGCGTCGGGGCGCACGATTCCGGCCAGGCAGTGCAGCAGGGTCGACTTGCCGGAGCCGGAGGGTCCCATGATGGCGACGACCTCGCCGGCCCGGAGCGCGAAGGAGGCGCGGGCGAGCGCCGTGGTCGCGCCGTAGGCCTTGTCGAGGCCGGTGGCGGTCAGGAGCGGGGTGGAGCTCATCGGCGGATCTCCTCGGCGAGCCGGTCGAGGCGGGCGGCGGTCAGTTCCAGCCAGCGCAGGTCCGCTTCCAGGTGGAAGAGGGCGTGGTCGCAGATGAGCTGGTCGGCGAGGTCGCCGTTCTTCTTGCGGCGGGTGAGCTCGCGCATCAGGCGCAGGTGCTCGGCGCGCTGGGTGTCGAGGAGCTCGGCGGCGCCGCGGCCGGTGAGAAGGGCCAGGACGACCTTGGTGTAGAGCGTCGACTGGAGGTACGGCTCGGGCTTCTCGGGGGTGGTGAGCCACTGGGCGACATCGGTGATGCCCGCCTCGGTGATGGCGTACCGCTTCCGCTCCGGGCCGCCGCCCGCCTCGATGCCGTCGACGACGACGAGGCCGTTCTTCAGGAGCCGGGACATGGTCGAGTAGACCTGGCCGTAGTGCAGCGGCCGGTCGTGGCCGAACTTCTCGTCGAAGGCGCGCTTGAGGTCGTAACCGTGGCGCGGGCCGGACTCCAGGAGTCCCAGGAGGGTGTGACCGATGGACATGCCGGTCACTGTACACGGTGTGTATACATGCGATGTATAGCGTTCGGGCGTGGGGCGGGGGAGATCCCGTCACAAAGCGGAACCGCCCCCTCACGCAACCATCGGCCCCGTCCGGGCGTCGGTTCCTCTGGGTAGGGGTGCTGATTCTCACGTCCTGAAAAGGCGTGATCGGTTGTCCTTTGTCCGCATCGTCGGTGTTAGCTGGCTAGCTGAGCCGATCCGGCGCGGGGACACGGGCCGAGGCACGCCGGGACACACGACGAGCGGAGCGACAGGACACATGGGCCGACCGGACAAGAGCAAGGTGAAGAAACGCGGCCTGCGCCGCTTCTTCTCCTGGAAGAAGCTCCTGGGCACCTTCTTCGTGGTCTGCCTGCTCGCCATGGGCGCCCTGTACGTCGTCTACCTCTTGGTCCCGGTGCCGACGGCCAACGCCGAGGCGACGATGCAGAGCAACATCTACAAGTACGCCGACGGCAAGGTCCTCGCCCGCACCGGCAAGATCAACCGCGAGATCGTCGGCCTCGACAAGATCCCCCTGAAGGTCCAGAAGGCGTTCGTCGCCGCGGAGAACAAGACCTTCTACAGGGACAACGGCGTCGACATCAAGGGCACCACCCGTGCCGCCTGGTCCACCATCACCGGCAAGGGCAAGCAGGGTGGTTCGACCATCACCCAGCAGTACGTCAAGAACTACTACCTGAGCCAGGACCAGACCGCGACGCGCAAGCTCAAGGAAATGGTCATCGCCATCAAGGTCGACCAGCAGTCGAGCAAGAGCGAGATCCTCGCCGGGTACATGAACACCAGCTTCTACGGCCGCAGCGCCTACGGCATACAGGCCGCCGCCCGCTCGTACTACGGAGTCGACGCCACCCAGCTCACCACCGCCCAGGGCGCCTACCTCGCCTCGCTGCTCCAGGCGCCCAACCAGTACGACTGGACCTCCGCGAGCGCCACCGGCCGCAAGCTCGTCGAGGAACGGTGGAACTACGTCCTCGACAACATGGTCGGCGAGGGCTGGCTCCCCGAGTCCGAGCGCGCCGCCATGAAGTTCCCCGTCCCGCAGAAGCCCAAGCCCCTCCCCGGCATGGAGGGCCAGACCGGCTACATCGTCGAGGCCGCCAACCAGGAGCTGGTGCGCCAGGGCGTCAGCGAGGAGGACATCAAGGCCGGCGGCTGGACGATCACCCTCTCCATCGACGCGAAGCGGCAGAAGGACCTCGTCAAGGCCGTCGACCGGCAGCTGGAGGCCAAGCTCGACCGCAAGGGCGACAAGAAGGACGCCACCGTCCAGGCCGGCGCCACCTCCGTCGACCCGAAGACCGGCGAGGTCGTCGCGATGTACGGCGGCGTCGGCGCCACCGAGCACTGGACGTCCAACGCGACGCGCCGCGACTACCAGCCCGCCTCCACCTTCAAGCCGATCGTCCTCGCCTCCGCGCTCGAGAACCGCTCGGTCACCCAGGACGGGCGGGAGATCGGCCTCGGCACGATCTACGACGGCACCAGCAAGCGCAAGGTCGTCGGCAGCGACATCCCCTTCGCGCCGGAGAACGAGGACGACGACGACTACGGCCCCGTCACCGTTCAGAAGGCCACCAACAGCTCCATCAACTCCGTCTACGCGCAGATGATCGTGGACGTCGGCCCCGCCAGGACCAAGGAGACCGCCCTCGCCCTCGGCATGAAGGACGGCGCGGACTTCGGCACGACCCCCGCCATGTCCCTCGGCACCATGGGCGCCTCCACGATGGACATGGCCGGCGTCTACGCCACGCTCGACAACCACGGCAAGAAGGTCACCCCGACCCTCGTGAAGGCCGCCGTGCACAAGGACCGCACGCTCTCCCCCGCCAAGGGGATCGGCGGACAGGTCATCAGCCGCGAGGCCGCCGACACCGTCACCCAGGCCATGACGGGCGTCGTGCGGAACGGTTCCGGCACGCGCGCCGCCGGAGACTACGAGGCCGCGGGCAAGACCGGCACCTCCGAGAACAACCGCTCCGCCTGGTTCGTGGGCTACACCCCCGAACTCGTCACCGCCGTCGCCCTCTTCGGCGAGGACACCAAGGGCAACCAGGTCACCCTCACCGACACCATCAACCGGGGCCGCGCCAACGGCGGCCGTACGCCGGCCCAGATCTGGGGCGACTACACCACCGGCGCCCTCGACGGCGGCTCCGACGCCTCCTTCGACCTGGAGACCGACGGCTCGGCCACCGTCGACCCGGACCCGACGCCCACCGGCAGCACCGAGCCGACGGAGGAGCCGACGACCGAGGAGCCGACGCAGGAGCCGACCACGCGGTCCCCGGGCCCGACGCCGCCGCCGACCTCCACGGCCACCACACCGCCGGAACCGACGCGCGACCCGGCCACCACACCGCCGGAGCCCACGATCGACCCGCCGGTCACCGACGAGCCGTCACCGCCGCCGTCGATCGAGCCGCCGGACCCGGACACCAGCCAGGGCGGCAGCGAGCGGACGCCGCGGTAGCGACACGAAAGGGCCGGACCCCCGGGGGGTCCGGCCCTTCTCGCCGCGTCCACGACGGTGCTGCGTCCACGCGGTGCTGGGTCCACGACTGCGCCGCGTCCGCGACGGCACCGTGTCCACGACCTCCCAGCGCGGCCACGACCGACCTGGCCGAGCGTGACCCGGCTACGACTGACTCGGAGTCGCCAGCTCGAACCAGACCACCTTGCCGCCCGAGAGCCTGGTCGCCCCCCACCGCCGTGCCAGCCGGTTCACCAGGAACAGACCGCGCCCGCCCTCGTCGGTGTCGCGCGCCCGCCGCTGCCGGGGCAGCTGCGGCGAGTCGTCGCCGACCTCGCAGCGCAGCACGTCCGTCCGCAGCAGCCGCAGCGTCACCGGCCGTTCCGCGTACCGCACGGCGTTGGTCACGACCTCGCTGATCAGCAGCTCGACCGAGTCCGTCAGCTCCTCCAGGTCCCAGCGGGCGAGCGCCCGCCGGGCGAGCCGCCGGGCCCGCCCCGGGGCCGCGTCCTCCGGCTCCAGGAACCAGTACGCCACGTCGCTCGGCGCGATGCCGTCGAACCGCGCCGCGAGCAGCGCGATGTCGTCGTCCCGGTCACCGGGACCCAGCATGTCCAGCACGTCGTCGCAGAGCGCCTCCAGGGGCGGCGAGTGGTCCGGCCCGGTCAGCTGCGCCGTCGCCGCGAGGCGCTCCCGCAGCTGCTCGATGCCGGTCCACACGTCCCGCAGCCGGGACTCGACCAGACCGTCCGTGTAGAGCAGCAGCGTGGCACCGGCCGGGGCGTCCAGCTCGACCGCCTCGAAGTCCACGCCGCCGACGCCGATCGGGGCACCCGGGGGCACCCGCAGCACCTCGGCGCGGCCGCCCAGGTGGAGGAGTATCGGTGGGGGATGGCCGGCGTTGGCCACGGTGATCCGGTGCGAGACCGGGTCGTACACCGCGTACATGCAGGTCGCCATCCGGTTCTCGCCGAGCCGCTGCGCCTGCTCGTCCAGGTGGTGCAGGACCTCCTGCGGCGGCAGGTCGAGCCCGGCCAGGGTCTGCGCGGTCGTGCGCAGCTGGCCCATGATCGCCGCCGAGGTCATCGAGTGGCCCATCACGTCGCCGACGACCAGCGCGACCCGGCTGCCGGGCAGCGGGATCGCGTCGTACCAGTCGCCGCCCACCCGGGCCGTCTCGGCCGCCGGCAGATAGCGCGAGGCCAGCTTGACGCCGGTCGGCTGCGGCAGCGAGTCCGGCAGCATCGTCCGCTGCAGCTCGTCCGCGATGTACGCCTCACGGCCGTACAGCACGGCCTTGTCGATGCCGAGCGCGGTGTGCGTGGCCAGCTGCGCCGCGACGAGCAGGTCGTTCGGCTCGAAGCCGGCCCGCTCGGGGCGGCGCAGGAACACGGCGGCGCCGATCACCCGGCGCCGGCCGCGCAGCGGCGCGAGGACGGCCCGCAGCCCGCCGGGCAGCGGATGCTCGGGGCCGAGGAGTTCGGCCAGCGCGGTCTTGGCGGCGGCGGAGTCGCCGAACACCGGCCGCACCCCGCGCAGGACCTCGGCCAGCGCCCCACCGGACCGCACCTCGCAGAGTTCGGCCGCGGGGGTCGGATCCGGATCGGGTACGAGGACGAGCTCCTCGCCCTCCAGATCGCTTAACCGGAGCCGGTCCGTGCGGCGCAGCCGCAACACGAACGGCGCGACCGGCCGCTCGTCGCCCACCGGCAGCGGGTCGCGGAGGTAGACCAGGATCTCGTCGGAGAAGGTCGGCACCGTCGCCCGGCACAGCCCGAGCACGATCTCGTCCAGGTCGATGCCGCGGGCGATGCGCCGCGTCGCCGCCCCGACGAAGCGAAGCTTCTCGCCCTCGCGCCGCGCGACGGTGTCCCCGCCGCGTCCGCCGCCCTGGAGCTGCGCCGACACGGCGACGGCCATGGTTCCCGGGCCGCCGGGGGCCGTGGGCGGCGTGGGCGGGGGCGCGTCCGCGCCCGGGGAGGCGGCGGCCGCCGGGCCCGCCGGCCCGCCCGGCTGTGCGGGCACGTCGGAGGGCAGGCCGGCCGCTGCCTCCTGGCGAGGGCGCGCGCGTTCCTGCGACCGGGCAGCCAGGGGCTGCCGGCCTTCGTGGGAGGTGGGATGCTCCGTCACGCGTGGGATTCCGTCCGTCCGGGCCGGTGGTGCGATGCACTCGCTCTTCTCGCCGATGCCGCGCCTTCGGCGGGGCTAAACCCCTTGTGTGCGGTGGATGTGAAGGCTCCGCGAGCGGCGGCACCAGCGGGGGTCGGAACACCCGGGCAGACGTCCGGCACTGCTCTCCCCCTCGTGGATGACTTCTGGTCAGGTCCTGCGCTGCGTTCGGTCGTTGACGTGCTGCTCGGTCGGTCTGACGTGCCGTTCGGACCGCCTCTGCCGTGCGGAGGACGATCCTACGTTTGAACCCCGGGGGCGCATCAAGGGTCTCACGGTGCCGTGTGGGCCGGAGTGCGGTCCCAGTCGGCCGGCAGCTCCGGAACCCGCCATGCCGGATCGGGCCGCCAGTTCTCCCAGCCGTCCGAGAACGGTGCCCCCCACGCCTTGATGCGGTCCACCGCCCGCTGCCCGGCGCCACGCACGCGTGCGGCCTGTTCCGGACCCATCAGGCCGGACCGCTGCGCCTGCGCGAACTCGTCCTCGTCCCGCCACAGCCAGCTGTGGTCGGGGTAGACGGAGATGTCGAGGAAGTGGTCCTCGGAGTCGAAGCCGCCGGACCAGCGGACCCGCGGCTCCTCCAGGTTCACGTACCAGCTGCGGAAGCGCCAGCCGCGCTCCCAGAACAGCCACACCGACCACGGCTCGCCGGGCCTCGCCAACTTCAGGACGCCGCTGCCGGACCACCGCGCAAGTTCCGTGGTGCGCGGCGCGGTGTAGCGGGTGGCGAGGGGCTCCTCGTGCACGGGTGTGCCGTCGGCGAGCACCGGGCGGACGCATTCCGTGCCGGGCGCCATCCAGACCGCGAGGAGGTCCGGTGTGTCCTGGACGACCGTCACCGGCCGACAGATGTGCACGTCTCCGGTGCCGTTGCCGCGGTAGCGCCAGAGGATGTGCTCCCCCGGCGCCCAATGCTGAGAGCCGCCCGATCCTGTCATGCGCAGATCTTAGGGGCGCGCTCCCACGACCGCAGCGGCATGGATCACGGATGAGTCATACGAGCATGTCCGTCACGGGCGCGTCATCCGCAGCACGTCCAGGGCCTCGTCCAGCTGCTCGACCGTCAGGTCGCCGCGCTCCACGTACCCGGACTCCAGTACCACCTCGCGGATGGTCTTCCGTTCGGCCAGCGACTTCTTCGCGACCTTGGCGGCCTCCTCGTAGCCGATGTACTTGTTCAGCGGGGTGACCACGGACGGCGAGGACTCGGCGTACTCGCGGGCCCGCTCGACGTTGGCCGTGATCCCGTCGACCGTGCGGTCGGCGAGCAGCCGGGATGCGTGGGACAGGAGTCGTACGGACTCCAGGAGGTTCTTGGCCATCACCGGCAGCATCACGTTGAGCTCGAAGTTCCCGGCCGCTCCGGCCACCGCCACCGTGGTGTCGTTTCCGGTCACCTGCGCGGCGACCATGAGGACCGCCTCGGGGATCACCGGGTTCACCTTGCCGGGCATGATCGACGAGCCGGGCTGGAGGTCGGGGAGGTTGATCTCGGCGAGGCCCGTGCGGGGTCCGCTGGCCATCCAGCGCAGATCGTTGGAGATCTTGGTGAGGGAGACCGCGACGGTACGGAGCTGCCCGGACGTCTCCACCAGGGCGTCCCGGGCGCCCTGCGCCTCGAAGTGGTCGCGGGCCTCGGTCAGGGGCAGGCCGGTCGCGCGGGCGACCTCCGTGATGACGGCCGCGGAGAAGCCGGCCGGGGTGTTGATGCCGGTGCCCACCGCCGTACCGCCGAGGGGGAGTTCGGCGAGCCGGGGGAGAGCGGAGCGCAGCCGCTCGACGCCGTACCTGATCTGCGCCGCGTAGCCGCCGAACTCCTGGCCGAGGGTGACCGGGGTGGCGTCCATGAGGTGCGTACGGCCGGACTTCACCACCGACGCGAATTCGGCCGATTTTCGCTCAAGGGAAGCGGCCAGATGGTCGAGGGCGGGGATCAGGTCGCGGGTGACGGCGCCGGTGGCCGCGATGTGGATCGAGGACGGGAAGACGTCGTTGGAGGACTGCGAGGCGTTCACATGGTCGTTGGGGTGGACCTCGCGGCCCTCGGGGAGTCGCTCGGTGGCGAGGGTGGCGATCACCTCGTTGGTGTTCATGTTGGACGAGGTGCCGGAGCCGGTCTGGAAGACGTCCACCGGGAAGTGCTCGTCCCAGCGCCCCTCGGCGACCTCCGCCGCCGCCGAGGCGATGGCCTCGGCGCGGTCCCGGTCGATGACGCCGAGCTCCGCGTTGACCTGGGCGGCGGCGGCCTTGATCCGGGCGAGGGCCTCGATGTGGGCGCGCTCGAGACGCTGCCCGGAGACCGGGAAGTTCTCCACGGCGCGCTGTGTCTGGGCCCGCCACTTGGCGTGTGCGGGGACCCGCACCTCACCCATGGAGTCGTGCTCGATCCGGTAACCGTCGGCCTGGTCCGTGTCGTTCATGTTCCTCAACCTCCTATGAAAGATGAGCACTTGTCTTGTTCGATGTATTCCCATCGGGCGTACCGGCCAGTAAAAACCGTGGGTAACCCCACTTCCAGGAGGCGCAATGACGCGCACCAGGTACAGACACCGCTGGCCCATCGCCGTCGTCGCCGCGGCCGCCGCCGCGCTCGGCACGATGACCGCGGCCGCCCCCGCCGGAGCGGCCGGCACGGGTACCACCGGCGCCACGGCGGTGACCGCCGCCGTACCGCTCCCGCCCGCCCTCGAGGCGATCCGCGCCGCCGAGGCCACCAAGATCTACGGCAGCCCCGAGGAGCGCCCGCTCGCCCAGCGCAGGACCGGCCTGATCTCGCTCGGCGACAGCGAGATCTCCGGCGAGGGGGTCGGCACCTACGAGCCCCCCACCAACGGTCCCACCAACTGGTGCCACCGCTCGCCCGACGCCGCCATCCACCGCACCGGAATCCCCGCGGACCTCACGTTCAACGTGTCCTGCTCCGGCGCGTACACCGGCAACATCCGGATCGGCGGCTCGAAGCAGTACGCCGACGAACTCGTCCAGAGCGACAACCTGGCCGTCAAGGCGCGCAACACCCGGATCAAGATGATCACACTGGTCGCCGGGGCCAACGACGACCTGCAGTTCGGGCCCGTCATGACCGACTGCGTCCAGCGCTATCTGCTCCTCCAGGGAGCCTGCGAGCCCACGTACGCGGGAGGCTGGCAGGCCCGCGTCGACGCGCTTGTCCCCAAGGTCGAGCAGACCGTCCGCGACCTCAAGACCGTGATGCGCGACGCCGGTTACGCCGACGGCGACTACAAGCTCGTCGTCATGGGCTACCCCAGCCCGATCGGCCCCGACTTCCGCGACAACCCCGGCTTCCCCGGGAAACTGGTCTGCGGCGGACTCGGCTACGACTCCGACACCGTCTGGGGCCGCAACACCGCCGTCCCCGCCTTCGAGCGCGGCATGCGCGCGGCGGCCGCCTCCACCGGAGCCGTCTACCTCGACAACTCGCGTCTCTTCCACGGCCACGAGGTCTGCATGGAGGACGCCTGGGCCCGCGGTCTCTACATCGACCTCTCCAAGCCCGGGACCCCGGACGAGAACTCCGTACGGCAGTCCTTCCACCCCAACGCGCGCGGGCACGCCGCCTTCGCGTCCTGCCTCACCCAGATCTACAACTCGGGCGCGCGTGAGGCCGGTTGCGCCGACGTGAACTCCTCGGGCACGCCGACCCTCTTCCCGCTCGCCTGGGACGACGCCTACAAGCCGCTGAAGAACCAGGCCACCGGCGACTGTCTGGACGTCGACGCGGCCGCCTCGGCCAACGGCACCGCCGTCCTCGGCTGGGACTGCCACGGCGGCCGCAACCAGGGCTGGTGGTACGACTCCACCCGGCGCACCGTCCACACCCAGCTGACCCAGGACCGCTGCCTGGACGTGCCCGCGTCCGGCTATCAGACGGGCAAGGCGCTCGTCCTGTGGAACTGCCACGGCGGTGCCAACCAGAGGTTCGTCCGCGACGGCGCCACGATCCGCCCGGCCGACGCGACCGGTCTCTGCCTCACCCAGAGCGCGGCGAAGCAGCCGATCAGGCTCCAGACCTGCGACGGCTCGGCGAACCAGAGGTTCGCGTAGCCGGCGTCCGTTCCCGCACGACCGTGGCCCCCGTCCGTGATCGGACGGGGGCCACGGCCGTGCCCGGGTGTGGAGACGGGTGCGCGCGGGCTCAGAGTGTCCTGAGCGTGGTCCTGGCCAGCTCGTAGGCCGGGATCATCGCCCGGTGCTCCGCGGTGTCGAGCCCGCCGAGGTGCACGATCACCGCCCCCTCCGGCGTCGAGACGGCGAAGGCGCGCTCCTCCTTCGACTCCTCCGTCAGCTTGTCGAAGACGGTGTACGTCACCTCGGTGACGGGCCCCGAGCCGGACCCGCTCTCCTTGTAGGTGACCTCGGAGGTGTTCCGCTCGGCCTTCACGAACCCTTCGAGGGCCGTCCTGGCCGAGCCCTTCCGGGCCGTCCACACCCGCAGGAAGCCCACGTGCCCGGCCGGCTTGGCGTCGACCTCGCAGCGAACGGTGGCCGGCCCCTGCCGGGTGAGCGCCGCGAACTCCGGGTTCTCGGGGTCCTCGATCGCCTTCGGCGTCCACTTCTCCGCCACCCCGAAGGAGACGGGCAGCACGCAGGCCGTCCCCGGACCGCCGACGGTCTGACGGGACGCGGCGGCCGGCGCCTTCGTGGCGGCCGCGGGCGCCTCCGTCGGGGGCGCCGCCGTGGGCCGTGCGCCCTGCGTGACCCCGGGCAGAGGCTCGACGTCGCCGCAGCCGGCGAGCAGCAGCCCCGCCGCCAGGGTGGCGGCGACCGGGGCCAGGGTCCGTATCGGGGATCTCATGCGCGTCAGCGTAGTGCCGGGCCGCGGACCCGACCCCGGACGGGGACTGTTCGAAGCTGGAGTTCCGGATCGCCGGGTGAGCCGCCCGGACGGAGTCCGGGCCTGCCCGCCCATGGTGTTCAGGACAGCTTGCCGCCGTAGTCCGGGAGCTTGAACGTGCGCTCGGCGTGACCGCCGACCAGGTCGGTCGTGTTGTTGCCGATGTTCGCGATGATCGTGTAGCCCTTGCCCTCGATCTTGGCGCGCTGCGCCGTCTTGTACGCGCCGACCTCGGCGAACAGGTCGGGAAGCGAGCGCACGTACAGCCCGTCGACCGGGTAGCCGGCCTGCTTCAGGTTCCAGTCCGTGAGCGAGTGGATGATCCCCGGGCGGGCGGTGACGAAGAAGACGTCGACCCCGCGGTCATGGGCCTCGCGGACGAGGGTGCGCACCTCGGCGATGGCCGGGGTCGGCAGCTCCCAGAACGGGTGGAAGTCCGTCTCCAGCGAGCTGTTGTCGATGTCGAGGACGATCGCCTGCTTCTCGTCGCCGGCGTTCTCGGAACGCTCCTCGATGTACGGGCGGGCCTGCGCGACCACGGCGGCCACGTCACGGCGCCAGGTCGTGTAGTCGACGTCCTTGAAGGCGGCGGTCGACGTGCTGTGGCTGTCCGGGTCGGAGGCCGAGGCGGTGGGCGCGGGACCGACGACGAGGAAGGCGGTCAGCGCGAGCGTGGCGGTGGTTCCGGCGGCGGCGCGCCTGCGGAAGGGCGTGACGGGCATGGGGGGCTCCTTGGTCGACCAGCTCAGGACTTTGGCATGCTCGCGCTCAATACTGGACAGTAGGCAACGAGATGGCTACCGGTCGGTAGCGACTTTCTGAGCGGACGACGAAGCCCCCCGGTCCCGGAGGACCGAGGGGCGGACGCCGAGCGTCGGGTGATCAGCCGAGACCGGGACCCCGCACCGGGATGTGCGTGAACGTCGGCTCCGGGGCCGGGTTCTGGAAGAAGTCGTTGCCCTTGTCGTCCACCACGATGAACGCCGGGAAGTCCTCGACCTCGATCTTCCAGACCGCCTCCATGCCGAGCTCCTCGTACTCGACGACCTCGACCTTCTTGATGCAGTCCTGCGCGAGCCGCGCCGCCGGGCCGCCGATCGAGCCGAGGTAGAAGCCGCCGTGGCTGCCACAGGCGTTCGTGACCTGCTGCGAGCGGTTGCCCTTGGCCAGCATGACCTTCGAGCCGCCCGCCGCCTGGAACTGCTCCACGTACGAGTCCATGCGGCCGGCCGTCGTCGGACCGAAGGAACCGGAGGCGTACCCCTCGGGGGTCTTCGCCGGGCCCGCGTAGTAGACCGGGTGGTCCTTCAGGTACTGCGGCATCTCCTCGCCCGCGTCCAGGCGCTCCTTGATCTTGGCGTGCGCGATGTCGCGCGCCACGACGAGCGGGCCGTTGAGGGAGAGGCGGGTCTTGACCGGGTACCTGGTCAGCTCGGCGAGGATGTCGTCCATCGGCTGGTTCAGGTCGATGGTGACGACGTCGCTCTCCTCGGAGAGGTGCTCGTCCGTCGTGTCCGGCAGGAAGCGCGCCGGGTCCGTCTCCAGCTGCTCCAGGAAGACGCCCTCGGCGGTGATCTTCGCGACGGCCTGACGGTCGGCCGAGCAGGAGACGGCGATCGCGACGGGCAGCGAGGCGCCGTGGCGGGGGAGGCGGACGACGCGGACGTCGTGGCAGAAGTACTTGCCGCCGAACTGCGCGCCGATGCCGATCTTCTGCGTCAGCTCGAAGACCTTCTCCTCCAGCTCCTTGTCGCGGAAGCCGTGGCCGGTCTCGGCCGAGCCCTCGGTGGGCAGCTCGTCCAGGTAGTGCGCGGAGGCGTACTTCGCGGTCTTGAGCGCGAACTCGGCGGACGTGCCGCCGACGACGATCGCCAGGTGGTACGGCGGGCAGGCGGCCGTGCCGAGCGAGCGGATCTTCTCCTCCAGGAACTTCATCATGCTCGCCTCGTTGAGGACGGCCTTCGTCTCCTGGTAGAGGAAGGACTTGTTGGCGGAGCCGCCGCCCTTGGCCATGAAGAGGAACTTGTACGCGCCGCCGTCGGTCGCGTACAGCTCGATCTGCGCGGGCAGGTTCGAGCCGGTGTTCTTCTCCTCCCACATGGTCACCGGGGCCATCTGCGAGTACCGCAGGTTGAGCTTGGTGTAGGCGTCGTAGACGCCCTTGGACAGGGCCTCCTCGTCGCGGCCGGAGGTCAGCACGTTCTGGCCGCGCTTGCCCATGACGATCGCGGTGCCCGTGTCCTGGCACATCGGCAGGACGCCGGCGGCGGCGATGTTCGCGTTCTTGAGGAGGTCGAGCGCGACGAACTTGTCGTTCGACGAGGCCTCGGGGTCGTCGATGATCCGGCGCAGCTGGGCCAGGTGGGCCGGACGCAGGAAGTGCTGGATGTCGTGGATCGCCTCGGCGGCCAGCGTGCGCAGCGCCTCCGGCTCGACCTTGAGGAACGTACGGCCGTCGGCCTCGAAGGTGGAGACACCTTCGGAGGTCACCAGGCGGTAGGGCGTGGTGTCCTCTCCCAGGGGGAGCAGATCGGAGTACGCAAACTCTGGCATGGGGGCCATTCCTCACTCGGCAAGACGGCGCACCGCCTCCGTTGGCAGTGCGCCCTCCAGCGTAGAACGCGGGCCGGGGCGTGGTCCTGTGAGGTAAGGCTCACTTGGGGCCGGGACCGTGCCGGAGTGGCGTGTTTCCGCGGGGCCGGCTCGGTCCCGGGGGGTGGCCGGTGCCGGGGTCCGGTCGGTCTCCGGGGGCGGCCGGTGCCGGGATCAGGTCGGCCTCCGGGCGTGGCCGCCACGGGGGCGGGGCGACCCCGGCCGGGCGGGCGGCCCGGCGGCGCGGTCGACGGCGGCGGCGCGGGCGGCCCCGGTCGGGGCGTGGCTCCGGCCCGCCGTTTCAGCCTCCCGGTTCGAGACGTTGTCCACAGGCCACGGCCCCGCCCCCTGGTCGCGATCTATCGCGTTTCGCTAGGCTGGCGACGTGGACCTCGAAAAGAAGCCCGAACCCGAAAAGCAGCCGGAGCCGCAGCGGCAGGCCGCACCCGCCGAGCCCGCACCCGCGGAGGCCGTCTTCGCCGACCCGCAGGGCTCGTTGCGGGCCTCGGACGCGGACCGGGACCGGATCGCGGACATCCTCAGGGACGCCCTGGCCGAGGGGCGGATCGACGCCGAGGAGCACTCGGACCGGATCGACTCGGTGTACCGGGCGAAGACCGTCGGCGAGCTGGAGCCGATCGTCCGCGACCTGCCGGGCGCCCGGACGCGCCAGGAGCCCGCGCCGGACTACGGGTACGGCCCGGAGGACGCCGACGGGCCCCCGGCCAATCTCGTCGCGATCTTCTCCAGCACCACCCGCAAGGGGCGGTGGCGGGTGAGCCGCCGGACGAACGCGTTCGCGCTCTTCGGGAACATCGAGATCGACCTGACCGAGGCGATCTTCGCGCAGCGGCTGACCACCATCAACGCCACGTCGATCTTCGGCAACGTGGAGGTCCGGGTCCCGGAGAACATCAGCCTGCGGGGCAACGGCAGCGGGATCTTCGGAAACTTCGAGGTCGTGACCCTTGAGGGCGTCGACCCGCAGGCCCCGGTCGTCGTCATCAACGGCTACTCGGTCTTCGGGAACGTCGAGGCGAGACCCAAGCGCGGCAAGTGGATCACCGACCTCCAGGACCGGATGCGCAAGCATCTCGGCCATTGACACGGCGATGCGCGAGACGGCGTGACGTGAGGGGCACGGCGCTCCGAAGGCCGGGTCCGACGGCCGGCTCCGACTCGCCGCTCTGACCGGCGGCTCGGGGGTGACCGGAATTCGCCCTCGGGTATCCGCAGTGCGGAACGACGCGGCACGCAGTGCATAGGCGCGCGCACAGCGGGTAGGGCTGGTGCATCGCCGCCCTCGCGAAGCCGTCGTCAGGAGTAGACCGTGCTGCAACTGCCGCATCAGCCCCTCCAGGTCGCCGCCGTGCCCCCTCAGCGCGCCCCTGCACGGGAGGACGAGGCCGGTCCTTGGCACGCGGAGGCGGTGTGCCGCCGGGACGAGGCCGGACTGTTCTTCGCCCCCTCCAAGGAGCCGACCGCCGCGCGGCTCGCGCGTGAGGCGGCGGCCAAGCGGGTCTGCGGCCGCTGTCCCGTGATGGTCGAGTGCCGGGAGCACGCGCTCCTGCAGCCCGAGCCGTACGGGGTGTGGGGCGGGCTCACCGCGGCGGAGCGCCGTGTCGCCCTGGCCCGCCGCCGGCGGCGCGAGGTGGAGCTGCGGAAGGCGGCCGCGACCGACCGTATCGCCCAGGCGGGCTGACGGAGACGCACAGCCTTCGCGGCTGACGGGAGCGCGGCCACCGTCGTCGTTCCGTACGGGAAGGGGCGCCCCCACCGCACATGGGGGCGCCCCTCTTCGTACCGCTTCGAGGTGAAGCGTCGATGCCTCTCCGGCCGTCGCGACTACTTCGCGCGGTCGAAGTCGATCTTGCTGTACGCGCGCAGCTTCGAGAGCCGGTGCGTGGAGTCGATCTGGCGGATCGTGCCGGACTTCGAGCGCATGACGAGCGACTGCGTGGTCGCCGTCTCGGCGCGGTAGCGCACCCCGCGGAGCAGCTCGCCGTCGGTGATGCCGGTCGCGACGAAGAACACGTTGTCGCCGCCGACCAGGTCGTTCGTGGAGAGCACCCGGTCCAGGTCGTGGCCCGCGTCGAGGGCCTTCTGGCGCTCGGCCTCGTCCTTCGGCCACAGCTTGCCCTGGATCACGCCGCCGAGGCACTTGATGGCGCAGGCGGAGATGATGCCCTCGGGGGTGCCGCCGACGCCCATGAGCATGTCGACGCCGGTGCCCTCGCGGACGGCCATGATCGAACCGGCGACGTCGCCGTCCGAGATGAACTTGATGCGGGCGCCGGTCTCGCGGATCTCCTTGACGATGCCCTCGTGACGGGGGCGGTCCAGGATGACGACCGTGATGTCCTCGGGGGAGGAGTTCTTCGCCTTGGCGACCCGGCGGATGTTGACCGAGACGGGGGCGTTGATGTCGACGAAGTCGGCGGCCTCGGGGCCGGTGACCAGCTTGTCCATGTAGAAGACCGCGGACGGGTCGAACATGGTGCCGCGGTCGGCGGCGGCCAGGACGGCGATCGCGTTCGGCATGCCCTTGGCGTTCAGCGTGGTGCCGTCGATCGGGTCGACGGCGATGTCGACCTCGGCGCCGGTGCCGTCGCCGACCCGCTCGCCGTTGAAGAGCATGGGCGCTTCGTCCTTCTCGCCCTCGCCGATGACGACCACGCCGTTCATCGAGACGGTCGAGATCAGGGTGCGCATGGCGTTGACCGCCGCGCCGTCCGCGCCGATCTTGTCGCCGCGGCCGACCCAGCGGCCGGCGGCCATGGCGGCGGCCTCGGTGACGCGGACCAGCTCAAGGGCGAGGTTGCGGTCGGGAGCCTCGGGGGAAACCACGAGCTCGGGCGGCAGATTCTGCTGCTCGGTCATCGGAACGCACCTTTCTGTACGGCGACGGCCGGTTAAGGGAGGGTGCTGTGACTCTATCGGTACGTCGACAAAATGAGCAGAGGGGCCCACGTATGAGCACGGACCCTGGATGCGACCATGGTGCGCGTGGCAGGTATGCGAGGCAGGCAGACGGTACGCGGGATGTTCCAGTCCCTCGGGGTGATCTTGGTCGCCGCGGGAGTGATGTATCTCTTCATTCCGCATGATGAGAGCGCCGAACCGGTCAAGGCTAAGGACTACCGGGTCGAGCTCCTGACGGCTCAGCGGGCGGCACCGTATCCGGTGCTGGCCCCCGAGGGCCTCGGCGAGGGCTGGAAGGCGACGGTCGTCTCGTACAAGCGCGAGAACGCCGACGCCTGGCAGCTCGGTTTCCTCTCGCCGGACACCCAGTACGTGGCGATCCACCAGTCGACGGCGGCGCCGAAGTCCTTCGTTCCGGACGTCACCCAGCGGGCGAAGAACACCGGGAGGACCGAGACGGTGGCGGGCCGGGTCTGGCAGCGCTGGGAGGGCCCGAAGTACGACGCGCTCGTCCGGGTGGACGGCGGGGCGACGACGGTGGTGACCGGCACGGCGTCCTTCGAGCGGCTCACCGAGATGGCGGGCTCGCTTCAGTCGAAGAAGGCCTGAGCCGGAGAGAACGCGAAGAAGGCCCCGCACTCGTGGAGTGCGGGGCCTTCCCGTGTCATCGCCGCGTCACCGGACTCAGACGGTGGTGACGACCTCGTCGAAGGAGAGGCGCGGGGAGCGCGGGAACCAGGCGTCCTCGCCCGGCTTGCCGATGTTGACGACCATCAGCGGGGTGTGGTCGTCGTCCAGGAACTCCTTCTGGACGCCGGCGAAGTCCAGGCCGGTCATCGGGCCGGCGGCCAGGCCGGCGGCGCGGACGCCCACGATGAAGTACGCGGCCTGGAGGGCGGCGTTCAGGACGGCGGACTGCTCGCGGACCGGACGCTCGGCGAAGAACATGTCCTTGGCCTGGGGGAAGTGCGGAAGCAGGGCCGGGAGCTCCTCGTGGAACTCGTTGTCGGCCGAGAGGATCGCGACGAGCGGGGCGGCGGCGGTCTTGGGCCGGTTGCCCTCGGCCATGTGCTTGACCAGGCGCTCGCGGGCCTCGGGGGAGCGGACCAGGGTGATGCGCAGCGGGGTCTGGTTGAAGGCGGTCGGGCCGTACTTCACCAGGTCGTAGATCGCCTGGACCTGCTCGTCGGTCACCGGCTCGTCGGTGAACGTGTTGGCGGTGCGGGCCTCGCGGAAAAGGAGATCCTGAGCGGCGGCGTCAAGGGCGAGAGACATGCTGCGTACCTTCCGGACTGCACAAGGGGATCGCTCGTAGGGGGTTCAAGCGATGTCCTCGACAGTACGCCCATGATTGGTGAAAGTTCAACTAATCCATCCGGATAGTGATCCGCTTCACTCGCAGTCTACGCCGTGCCGATGAGCCGCCACAGGCCGGCGGCGACGGCGGCCCGTGCGGGGGCGCGGCCGGCCCGTGTCGGGGCGGCTACTCGTCCCCGTCGCCGCCCGAGGCGCGCTCGGCCTCCTCCGCCGCACGTTCGGCCGCGAGGGAGGCGTCCAGCCGGGCCCTCGCCCCTTCGAGGCGGCGCCGGCAGACCTTCGCCAGCTCCTCACCGCGCTCCCAGAGCGCCAGGGACTCCTCCAGGGACGTTCCGCCCGCTTCGAGCCGCCGTACGACCTCGATGAGCTCGTCCCGCGCCTGCTCGTACCCGAGCGCCGCCTCGTCCGTGCCCGATCCCGCCGTACCCGTTCCCGCTGCCATGTGCCGCTCCACCCTCCGTAACCGGTTCCCTTGCGTCCTGCGTGGTCCTGCGTCGTTCTGCGCGGTCCTGCTCAGGCCGGGTCGGCCACGCGCCGCACCGCGAACTCGCCCTCCGCGACCCGGGCCCGCAGCTCCTCGTCCGCCGCGACCTCCTCGGGGGAGCGGACCACCGAGCCGTCGGCCCGCTGGAGCACCGCGTACCCCCGCTCCATCGTCGCGGCGGGCGACAGCGCCCGGACCCGCGCCTGGGTGTGCGACAGCTCGGAGTCCGCGCGGTCCAGGAGGTGCCCGAGGACCCGACGGCTGCGCGCGAGCAACGCGACGAGCTCGTCCTCACGGACCTCGACCATGCGCTGCGGATGCTCCATGACGGGCCTGGCGAGCGTGTGGGCGAGACCGCGCTCCTCCCGGTCGAGCAGCCCGCGTACGGTCCGCAGGGCCCGGTCCCGCAGCCCGCGCACCCGGTCCAGCTCCTCGCCGACGTCCGGGACGACCTTCTTGGCCGCGTCCGTCGGGGTCGAGGCGCGCAGATCGGCCACGAGGTCGAGGAGGGGCGAGTCGGGTTCGTGGCCGATGGCCGAGACCACCGGCGTACGGCACTCGGCGACGGCCCGGACGAGCTGCTCGTCCGAGAACGGCAGCAGGTCCTCGACGCTGCCGCCGCCCCGGGCGACGATGATCACGTCGACGTCCTCGTGGGAGTCGAGCTCCTTGACGGCCTGGACGACCTGGGGGACGGCCTTCACGCCCTGCACCGCCACGTTCCGCACCTCGAAGGCGACGGCGGGCCAGCGGCGCCGCGCGTTCTCCAGGACGTCCCGCTCCGCCGCGGAGGCGCGGCCGCAGACCAGGCCGATGCGGTGCGGCAGGAAGGGCAGCGGCTTCTTCCGGTCGAGGGCGAAGAGCCCCTCGGAGGCCAGGCTCCGCTTCAGCTGTTCGAGACGGGCGAGCAGCTCGCCGATCCCGACGGGCTTGATCTCCACCGCCCGGAGGGACAGCTGGCCGCGCGGCGCGTACCACTCGGGCTTGGCGCGCACGACGACCCGGGCACCCTCCGACACGACGTCCGCGACGGCGTCGAAGACCTGGCGGTAGCAGGTGACGCCGATGGAGATGTCGTACGAGGGATCCCGCAGCGTCAGGAAGACGACCCCGGCGCCGGGGCGCCGGGACAGCTGTGTGATCTGCCCCTCGACCCAGATCGCCCCGAGCCGGTCGATCCACCCCCCGATCAGACGGGAGACCTCACCGACGGGAAGCGGTGCTTCGGCGGACGTAGTCAGAGCCATGGACCGAGCGTAACCGCGCGGTACGACAACGTCAGGGGCACGCGCACGCACGGCCCCGGCGCCGGACGCGGGCACGCCGCCCCCGCGACCACCGCCCCGCGCGCGCGTACGCCCGCCCAGGCATCGGCCGCGCGCGTACGCCTGTGCGTGCCCCTCAGCGCCGGCCGCGCGCAGGCCCGCCCGAGCGTCGGCGGTGCGCGTAGGCCCCCATGCGTCGGCTGGACGCGTACGCCCCCCGGCGCCGGCCGCGCGCGTACGCCCGCCCCGAGGCGCCCCGGTCTGGCCCCCGCCCTCGCCCCCGCGCGCGAGGTGCACGCACGCTCAGCGTCGCGCCGGTGTTCTCGTCGCGCCCTGCACCGCCAGGACGATCAGGCCCACGCCCAGCCACACCACGCCCACCACCTGCGCCGCCACCGAGGCCTCCACGATGACCGCGATCAGGATCGCGGCGCCGACCACGGGCAGGACGACGTGCTTCAGCCAGTGCGGCGGCCCCTCCGCCCTCTGTACCGCGAACCAGCCGACCACGCTCGCGTGCAGCAGGACGAAGGCCGTCAGGGCGCCCACGTCCACGACCGACACCAGGTGGTCGAGGCCGTCGTCCCGCCGGGCCGCCCACACCGCCGCGATCATCGTCACCGTCGCCGACACCAGGAGCGCCACCCGCGGCACGCCCCCGTCCGTCCGGGCGAGCACGTGCGGCAGGCGCCGGTCGCGGCCCATCGCGAAGAGGAGACGGCCACCGGCCGCCTGCCCCGCGAGCGCGGCGAAGGCCGCGCCGATCGCCTTCGAGACGGCCACGAGGTCGTGCAGCCAGCCGCCGACCGCGCTCTCGACGGCGTCGTAGAAGGCCGACCCCTGCCTCCCCGGGTCGGCCGCGAGCTCGGCCGAGGAGACCGGTTCGAGCAGCGCGACCAGCCACGTCTGCGCGATGAACAGGACACCCGCGAGGGCGAGGCAGAAGAGCAGCGCCCGCGCCACCTTCGCCGAGCCGCCCGTGACCTCCTCCGCGAAGGAGGCGATCGCGTCGAAGCCCAGGTAGGACAGGACGGCCACGGACACCGCGCCGATGACGGCGGCGAGCGAGAACGAGCCGTCCCCGGCGAGCGGCGACCACCAGTCGCGCCGTGCCCCGTCCTGTGCGAGTGCCACGATCGCGGAGACGACGAAGACGAGCAGCACGACGATCTCCATCGCGAGCACCGCGAAGCCGACCCGGGCCGCCGCCCGTACGCCCCAGAGGTTGAGCAGGGTCGTCAGGACGACGGCGATCCCGGTCCACACCCATCGGTCGACCTCCGGGACCAGCGCCTCCATGGCGATGCCCGCGAAGAGATAGGCGACCGCGGGGATCAGCAGGTAGTCGAGCATCGCCATCCAGCCGGCGATGAACCCCGGCCCGTCGCCGAGGCCCTTGCGCGCGTACGTGAAGACGGAGCCGGCCTGCGGCGCGACCCGCACCATCTGCGCGTAGCTGAAGGCCGTGAACGCCATGGCGACCGTGGCCACGACGTACACGAGTGCGACCGCGCCGCCGGACTTCGCGTCGAGCGTGCCGAAGACGCCGACGGGCGCCATGGGGGCGATGAAGAGGAGCCCGTAGACGACCAGGTCCCGGAACCCGAGGTTCCGGCGAAGTCCCGTGTGTTCCGCGTCTTCCCCGTGCGCCGCCACCTGCGATTCCTCGGCCATGGCCACAGTTTCGGCCACGGCACCGATCAAACCGCTCACCGACGCGGCCTTACGATGGGACGCATGACTGCAACGCCCGCGTCGACGCCCGATTCCGCCTCCGCGACGAACCGCCCGAAGCGTGTCCTGCTCGCCGCTCCCCGCGGCTACTGCGCGGGCGTGGACCGTGCCGTGATCGCGGTGGAGAAGGCCCTGGAGCAGTACGGGGCCCCGATCTACGTCCGGCACGAGATCGTCCACAACAAGTACGTCGTCCAGACCCTGGAGCGGAAGGGCGCCATCTTCGTCGATCAGGCGACCGAGGTGCCGCCGGGCAACATCGTGATGTTCTCCGCGCACGGCGTCGCCCCGACCGTCCACGAGGAGGCCCGCCAGGGCCGCCTCGCGACCATCGACGCCACCTGCCCGCTGGTCACCAAGGTCCACAAGGAAGCCGTCCGCTTCGCCAACGACGACTTCGACATCCTCCTCATCGGCCACGAGGGCCACGAGGAGGTCATCGGCACCTCCGGCGAGGCCCCCGATCACATCCAGCTGGTCGACGGTCCCGGCGACGTCCCCAAGATCGAGGTCCGCGACCCGTCCCGCGTCGTCTGGCTCTCGCAGACCACGCTCTCGGTCGACGAGACGATGGAGACGGTCGACGCGCTGAAGGAGAAGTTCCCGCAGCTGATCTCCCCGCCGTCCGACGACATCTGCTACGCCACGCAGAACCGCCAGATCGCGATCAAGGAGCTGGCCGGCCAGGCCGAGCTCGTCATCGTCGTCGGCTCGAAGAACTCCTCGAACTCGATCCGCATGGTCGAGGTCGCCAAGCAGGCCGGCGTCCCCGCCGCGTACCTGGTCGACTTCGCGAGCGAGATCGACGAGGCCTGGCTGGAGGGCGTCACCAGCGTAGGCCTCTCCTCCGGCGCCTCCGTCCCGGACATCCTCGTGCAGGAGGTCCTGGAGTGGCTCTCCGAGCGCGGTTACGCCGACGTGGAGATCGTCAAGACGGCCGACGAGTCCCTCACCTTCTCGCTGCCGAAGGAGCTCCGCAACAAGGACCTGCGGGCCGTCGCCGAGAAGCTCGGCGCGGGCGAGCCCGCCCCGTCCGCCAAGGAGTAACTCGGCACCCCAGCCCGTACCGTGGATTCCATGAACGTCTTCGGAGTGGACATCGGCGGCTCGGGCATCAAGGGCGCCCCCGTGGACCTGGAGCGCGGAGCGCTCACCGAGGAGCGCCACAAGGTACTGACCCCGCAGCCCGCCACACCCGACGGTGTGGCGGGCTGCGTCGCGGAGGTCGTGGCGCACTTCGGCTGGACGGGACCGGTGGGGGTGACCTTCCCGGGAGTGGTGACCGGCTCGACCATCCGTACGGCGGCCAACGTCGACAAATCATGGGTGGGCGTGGACGCGGGCACCCTGCTGAGCGACCGCATGGGCGGCCTCCCGGTGACCGTCCTGAACGACGCCGACGCGGCCGGGGTCGCCGAGATGACCTTCGGCGCGGGCCGCGGCCGCAAAGGCACCGTGATCATGCTGACCCTCGGCACGGGCATCGGCTCGGCCCTCTTCGTCGACGGCCGCCTCGTCCCGAACACGGAACTGGGCCACCTGGAGCTCAAGGGCCACGACGCGGAGACCAGGGCGTCGACGAAGGCCAAGGAGGACGAGGACCTCAGCTGGGAACACTGGGCGACGCGTCGCGTGCGGAAGTACCTCGCGCACGTGGAGATGCTGTTCTCGCCGGAGCTGTTCATCATCGGCGGCGGAGTGAGCCGGAAAGCGGACAAGTTCCTGCCGCTCATCGAGGGCATCAGGGCGGAGATCGTCCCGGCGGAACTCCAGAACAACGCGGGGATCGTGGGGGCGGGGATGGCTGCGGGGGCGGCGTAGGCCCCTGCGCGCGCCGGCGGGCCGGCCTACACGTCCACGGGTACGTGTCCAGGTGTCCACGGGCCGTGTTCAGGTGTACGTGTCCCACGGGGCCCTGCCCACGGGCCGTGTCCACGTCGGCCCCAGGCGACGCGACCGTGTCCACCTCGGCCCAGGAGACGCGACGGCCCAGGCGACCGGGCGGCCTAGGCGACCGGACGGCGACGAGGGGTCCGGCCCGACGCGGGACCCCTCCCACCGGCCCCGGGCGCCTCACCGGAGGAGGCGCCGGCGGGCGCACCGGCCGAGGCGCTCGCGGCCGCCGCGGCGGTACGGACGAGGTGCTGGCGCCGCCCCATCTCCCGCACCTTCCGGACGCTCGCGATCAGTCCGGCGACGAGGGTCCCGCCGTACAGCCAGCCGGCGTGCACGGCGAGGGCGGTCACGACGGCCATGGCCTGGCCGCCGAAGCCGCCCGTGCCGCCCGCGATGGGGACGACGCCCACGGCGAAGGCGATGGGTACGCCGATGGGGGCGGTGACGAGGTCAGCCGCACGGACCCAGAGCGCGGTCAGGGCGCTGACCGGCAGGAACAGCAGTCCGTAGACGACGGGGGAGCCGTCGAGGAGCAGCCGGTCGAGGAAGCCGAGCGTCAGCATGACGGCGGAGGCGAAGAGCCCGGCGCCGAGCCCGGTGAGGCGGGGCTGGGGGAGGCGCCGCAGCGCCAGGACGAGGGGCGGCACGGGCCGTCCCGTCGGCTTCCCGGCCGCCGCTCCGGGAACCCCGGCACGCTGGACGCGGGGGACGCCGGGGCCACGCCGGGTCCGGCCGGTCACGCGGTACACGGCCGCGCCCTCCACGAGCGCGGGGGGCGGGGTGACGGGCGGCGTGACGGGGGTCTGCGGCCGTCGGCGGCCTTGCGGCTGACTTGTCCTGTGCTGCTCCACTCCACCAACGTAGGTCGGGAAGGGGCGGGAACCGGGTCCGGGACACGCCCTTTGGGTGACCTTGCCCCCGAGAACGACCGAAGGTCGGCGTCACTGGCCGGTTCGGCCCGCCCGTAAACTGGGGGATCGGCCCCCCGTCCACACTTCAGGAAGTCGCCACCGTGTCGCTCACGATCGGAATCGTCGGTCTGCCGAATGTCGGCAAGTCGACCCTGTTCAACGCCCTGACCAAGAACGACGTGCTGGCGGCCAACTACCCGTTCGCCACGATCGAGCCCAACGTCGGAGTCGTCGGTGTCCCCGACGCCCGCCTGACCAAGCTCGCGGAGATCTTCTCCTCGCAGCGGATCCTCCCGGCGACGGTCGACTTCGTCGACATCGCGGGCATCGTGCGCGGCGCGAGCGAGGGCGAGGGCCTCGGCAACAAGTTCCTGGCCAACATCCGCGAGTCGGATGCGATCTGCCAGGTCATCCGCGCCTTCAAGGACGAGAACGTCGTCCACGTCGACGGCAAGGTCTCGCCGAAGGACGACATCGAGACGATCAACACGGAGCTGATCCTCGCGGACCTCCAGACGATCGAGAAGGTCCTGCCGCGCCTCCAGAAGGAGATGCGGATCAAGAAGGACACGGCGCCTAAGGTCGCCGCGGTCGAGGCCGCGCAGGCGATCCTGGAGAAGGGCGACACCCTCTTCTCGCAGGGCATCGTGCAGGGCTCGGAGAAGGCCGAGCTCCTCCACGACCTGCACCTCCTCACCACCAAGCCGTTCCTCTACGTCTTCAACGTGGACGAGGACGAGCTGACGGACGACGCGTTCAAGGCCGAGCAGAGCGCGCTGGTCGCCCCGGCCGAGGCGATCTTCCTGAACGCGAAGCTGGAGCAGGACCTGGCGGAGCTGGACGAGGAGGACGCCATGGAGCTCCTCCAGTCCGTCGGCGCCGAGGAGCCGGGCCTGGCGACCCTCGCCCGCGTGGGCTTCGCGACCCTGGGCCTCCAGACCTACCTGACGGCCGGCCCCAAGGAATCCCGCGCCTGGACGATCAAGCAGGGCGCGACGGCCCCCGAGGCGGCCGGTGTGATCCACACCGACTTCCAGAAGGGCTTCATCAAGGCCGAGGTCATCTCCTTCGCCGACCTCGTGGAAACCGGCTCGGTGGCCGACGCCCGCGCGGCCGGCAAGGCCCGCATGGAGGGCAAGGAGTACGTCATGCAGGACGGCGACGTGGTGGAGTTCCGCTTCAACGTCTGACGGGGTGGCATGACGCCACCGCGCTGATCCGGCGAGCATGCCGGTCGGCCGGGCCGGGGTCCGACTCTTCGGGGTCGGACCCCGGCCTTCTGTCTCGTGCGGGCAGGGACGCTGTGCCCCCGGGGCCTAGCGAACGGTGGCGTCGGTGGCGGCGAGTGCCGAGGAGGCGATCTGCTGGGCGAAGGCCGCGACCGCCGTCTTGTCCAGGTGGCCGAGCACGTCGACGAGTTGCTCCTCCCAGTCGGGGCGGAAGTCGTACGCGAGCAGGTGGCCTTCCCGGTGGGTGCCCGGTCTGACGGCGAGCAGGGCGTCCACATCGGGGGCCGGGAACACCGCGGGGGTGCGGAAGACGTTCCGCTCCTCGGCGTCCAGGGGGAAGCCGCGCTGGCCGAGCACCAGGGCCGGGTCCACCAGGCGACCGGCCTCCTCGCACCAGAGGGTCACATGGCCCTGCACCTCGCCGGCCCGTGTGACGGTCGGCGGGACCTGCCAGCCCGGCAGGTCGAGGGGCACGCCGTCGCGGCTCACCTCCAGCGTCGTCGGGATCATGCGGCTCGTGAGGCCCATGGAGCGCAGCGCCGCGGTGACCGCCAGTGCGAGGAACGCGGGTGACGGCGCCTCCTGCCCACCGAGGTGGTAGGCGGTCGCGCCGAGCAGGGCGTACAGCGGGCGGGCGTCCGGCGGCGCCGCGCGGGCCCAGGCGACGGTGGTCTGCCAGGGGAACGCGGAGATCGGATACGTTCCTCCGCCGTTCGGCGTCGCCGTCGGAGTGCGCGCAGGGCCGTCCGCGTCCGCCCGGTCGGTGGGGTCGTCCTCGGACTCCTGCCCCTCCGTCGCGAGGAACGAGCGAGCGGTGAACGCGAGCGGAACGTGGCCCTGCCCCGCCGCCTCGAACATGTCCAGGCTCTCGCGCATGAGGGCGCGGCACAGGTCGGGGTCCCCGCCCGGATGCCCCAGCCGATGCCGGGTCCAGGCCAGTACCGCCTGCCGCTGCCGGACGTGGGCCAGGACATCCGGCCCCGCTTCGGTGTGTGCCTTCAGCAGGATCTCGGCCCGGTCGAGCAAGGACTCCGCGGCGTGCAGGATCCAGGCGTCGGTGGGCAGCCCCTTCTCCAGCCTGTGGAGGCTGCCGACCATGAGGCCGTGGGCCGCGTCCACCATCTGGTCCGCGTGGTGGCGCATGATCGTCACGGCTGCCTGAGCGGCGGGCTCGGGGATGCTCGCGGTGACGGCGAGCGCCTCCTCCAGCAGGCCCGTGGACGCCTTCACGATGGCGTCCAGGAAAAGCAGCTCCGCGTGTGGCTCCTCCTCGGTGTCCACGAGACCCTTGGCCAGATCGATCACCAGGGCCGCGTCGTCCCAGTTCTTGATCCACACGAGTGTCTGCGCCTGCTCCAGCCGGATCTTCAGGGCGACCGGCGGAGCCACCTCCTCACGCCGCAGCACCGCCTCGACCCTCATGGAGGCGCGGGCGATGTCGGCGAAGCGGTCCGTCGCCACGGCCGCCCTCATCTCGGCGGCGTGCGCCAGCAGCAGATGCTCCACGCCCTCCGCGTCGAGCGCGTCCATGCCTTCCAGCAGGGTCCGGGCCGTCCGTGCCGCCTCCGCGGCCTCGTCGAACCGCAGCTGATTCTGCAGGCACTGGGCGAGCGAGGTCGTCGTCGCCGCCCGCCGGTACACCGGATCGTCCATGGATTCCCCGTCGGCTTCCTCCACGACCGCCAACGCCGCCCGCAGCAAGGCCTCGCTCCGCGCCAGGTCACCGTGGACGTTCGAGATGGCTCCCGCGACGTTGGCGAGCAGGGCGACGGTGTTGCCGTCCGCGTGACCGCTGTCGCGCAGGTGGTGCGCGACGTGCACCGCGTGCTCGATCAGTGTCGCCGCCTCGGCCCACCGGCTCCGCTTCTGGCAGTCGACCAGCTGCTCCACCAGCTCGTACTGGAAGCGCCCGCGCATCAGGGTGGCGGCGTCGCTGTCCATCAGGGCTCGGACGACCTCCTGGACGAGGCGGTGGATCGTCAGCATGCCGTCCTGGGGAGCGACCAGGGAGAAGCGGCGCAGTTCCGCCACGGCTCCGTAGACGGCGGAGCCGGCCGGGAGGTCGAGGGCGACGAGATGCAGCGGGATGAAGTCGGGTGCGAGCAGGGCGCAGCGAGCGAGCAACTCGGCGGCGAGCTGCTGTTCCGAGGCGTCGGGCGAGTCCAGCGCCTGCGCGATCACCCTGCCCACGCTGAGGGTCACCGCCGCCGTCAGCGTGACACCCTCCCCGTAGTCGAGCGGTACGAAGCCGGGGTTGTCGAGCAACCGGGCCCGGCAGTCGGCGAGTTCCGTCAGATAGACGTCGACCGGGCACTGGGTCGCCGCGATGTAGCCGATGGCCTGGGCGATGCCGAGCGGGATCCGCTCCACCGCTTCGACCAGGGCGGACACCTCGGTCTCGGCGACGCGTGGCAGTCTCTCCACCGCCCAGGCGGTGGCCTCGTCCTCCGTCATCCGGTCCACGACCAGTCCGCCGTCCGCCGCCGCCCAGGCCGAGTCGCGGGTGGTGACCAGCACATGGGCGCCTTCGCAGGCCGGGAGGAGGCCTTGCAGCTGTTCCCGGTCCGCGACGTTGTCGAAGACGAGCAGGAGGCGGGTGCCCAGGGGCGCGAGTCGGCGGCCGACCTGGGCGATGATCTCCGCCTCGGTGGCCGGCTCGGCCGCCTCCTGGCGCTCCTCGGTGACCAGCCGCCGGTACGCGGCGATCACGTTCTCCCGGGTGTCGGAGGGGATCCACCAGGCGAACTCGTACGCGCCCCGGTTCCGGTGGGCGTACAGCCTGGCGATGCTCGACTTGCCGATGCCGCCGAGTCCTGACACCACCACGCGGACGGTCCCCGTGTCGGGTTCTCCGGCGAACCGCTCCCGCAGCGCGTCCAGTTCCTTCTCCCGGCCGCGCAGACCCGTGGCCGAGGGGACGTCACGGAAGAGGGCGCGCCTCGGCCCCGGCGGGACGCCCGCTCCGGTTCCGGGTGCGGTGCGGTGCCCGCCCAGGAGCCCCGGGAGCTCGTCGAGCCGTACCGTCCGCCGATCGAGTCGGCGCTCCCCGGACCACTGGAACATCTTCACGAACAACGCGTCGACGGTGCCGTCGATCTCGGCCGCGGCCAGGGCGGTGGGAGAGAGCCGCAGCAGCTCCAACCGGGCTTCGTTCAGGATCTGTTCCCACGGGCCGGTGCGGGTGTTGATCTCCAGCCGGCGCATGAGCGGGTGGTCCTCGGCCGTCAGCGTGATCGAGGTCCCCAGGGCCTCGCACTCGGTGAGCCACTGCTCCGGGTCCGTCACGGCGCGGGCCCGTTCCGCCGCGTCGCGGACGGCCTGCCCCGAGGTGTGCACGGGGCCGTCCGAGAGGAACCGCAGCACCGCCGTACCGTCGGGGTCGGCCTTGCCCCACCGGCGGGCGAGCCGCACCAGCTCCGGCCCCGACCACGAGCGGGGCTCGACGCGGGTCTTCGCCTGGGCGAGCAGGAGCGGCCGCCCCCGGCTGTCTCGCACCTCGAAGTCGATGGCCTCGTCGGCGCCCTCCACGCGGAAGGTCTCCGCCTCCGGGTACTGATCCGGGGTACGGATCAACTGCAGAATGGCGCACGCGGTCTGGAAGCCCATACCCCGCGCCGTGTCGACTCCACCCAATGTCCTGACCCCCTCCGTGACCGAGCTGTTCCAGCATGCCGGATGCCACTGACAGTCACCCGTCCGTTGCTCGAAGCGGCCGAGGGCTTCGCGGCCGGGGCCGGAATACGCCGGTCGGGGCGTGGTTGACCAAGACGGGCACTGTCACGCCAGGCAGGCCGTCGACCAAGGGGGATCCGATGTCGTACCCGGAGTATCCGGAGCAGGTCTACCACCGTGAGGAGGGCGAGGTCAGTGCGGTCCTCCGGACCGTGGACGCCCCGCCCGAGTTCGGGGTCGCGGGCGGGGACGCGATTCACTACCTGGCCACCAAGGCCTCCACACAAGGGGAGTTCGGGCTCTACCGGGTGGAGATGAGTGCCGGGGCGGGCGGGCCCAGGACGCATTTCCACAAGACGATCTCGGAGTCGTTCTTCGTGCTCGACGGGACGGTGCGGCTGTTCGACGGCGAGGACTGGGTCGACGCGAGGAAGGGCGATTTCCTGTACGTGCCGCAGGGCGGGCTGCACGCCTTCCGCAACGACTCGGACGCACCCGCCGAGATGCTGATGATCTTCGCCCCGGGCGCCCCGCGCGAGGAGTACTTCGAGGGCCTGGCGGCGATGGCGGACGCGACCGACGAGGAGCGGGCGGAGTTCTTCGTCCGCCACGACTCCTACTTCGTGGAGTAGATACGGAGCCGCTGTCGGCCACGACTCCTCTTTCGTGGAGCGGGGGCGGAGCCGCCGCGTCGGCACCGGCCGGCCGGGGTGTCCGCCGACGGGCATAATCTCAGCCGGAATCGTCGTGGTGGAGGTGCGGGGTCTTGAAGCTTGCCGAGGCGCTGGTGTTGCGGGCGGATGCCGCGCGGCGGGTCGAGCAGTTGCGGGCGCGGGTGGTCGGCAGCGCTCGGTATCAGGAGGGGGAGGAGCCCGCCGAGGACGCCGCCGCCCTGCTGGCCGAGACCGGCGAGGTCCTGGCGGAGCTCGAGGGCCTGATCCGGCGGATCAACCGCACCAACGCCCAGGCCGTCGTCGAGGGCGGGGGCACGCTCACCGACGCGCTGGCGCGGCGCGATGTGCTGCGGCTGCGGCACGCCGTCGTCACGTCGGCCGCCGATGCCGCTGCCGGGCGGGACCAGCAGGGCATGGTGCGGAAGCTGCGGTCCGAGCTGAAGATGGTGTCGGCGCTTCCCGTGGCGTCGCTGCGGGCGCAGGCCGATGTGCTGGCGCGGGATATCCGTGAGGTCGACGTGCTGATCCAGCGGTCGAACTGGGAGGTCGATCTGCTGGACTGAGTCAGTCGCTCGACGTGGAGCAGGTAGTCGTCCCGAAGGCGTGCACAAGCCGTGACCGGCGGTCGATCCGGTCATCTTGGTGCGTGGGGAGCAGCGCGGGGTTCGATTCCCCTTTCACACAGCCGCTCAGCACAGCGCACAGGTAACGGTGCACAACGCACAGTTCATCACCATGTGCAGATTCGGACGACGAGGGCGGGATCGGGGATCTCCACGTCGTTTTCGACTCCTCCACTGCACGTATCCTCGACTGCTGGGGAAATGGGGGAGACGGATCGCGGAGGTGTACTGGTGGAGTTCCGGCTGCTCGGCTCCGTTGCGCTGGTGACGGAGGACGGGGACGTAGCCCTGGGGCCCGCCAAACGGTCCAGTCTTCTCGTCATGCTGCTGCTGCGGCCCAACAGCGCGGTGAACGTCGGTCAGCTGATCGACGCGCTCTGGGAGGAGGAGCCGCCCACCCACGCCAAGACCGTGCTGCAGGGGCACGTCTCGCGGCTGCGGGCGCTGCTCGCCGAGCACGGGGCGGAGGCCTACGGGGTCGAGCTGGCCACGCAGGGTTCGGCGTACGTGCTGCGGATGCCGGAGTCCCTGGTGGACGCGCACCGCTTCGAGGAGCTCGTGGCGCTCGCCGGGGTGCAGCGGCGCCCCGCCGACGCGGTACGGATGCTGCGGGAGGCCCTGTCGTACTGGCAGGGGCCCGCGCTCACCGGGACCGTGCACAGCCGGCCGCTCGAGGCCGCCGCCGGGGGTCTCGAGGAGCTGCGGCTCGCCTCCGTCGAGTCCCTCGCGGAGGCGTACGGGGCGCTCGGCGAGCATGCCAGGGCCGCCGCCGTCCTGCGTACCGAGGCCGTCGCGCACCCGCTGCGGGAGTCCCTCGCGGCCGCGCTGATGCTGGCCCTGGGCCGTTCGGGCCGGCAGTCGGACGCGATCGACTGGTACCACCGCACCCGGCGGCTGCTCGCCGAGGAGCTGGGCGTCGACCCCGGCGAGACCCTCAGCGAGGCGTACGCGACGCTGCTCCGCTCCGCCGAGCCCGTGACCGTGTCCCGGCCCGTCGCTCCCGTCACGGTCCCGGCGCCGGAGGGGCTGCCGCGCGCACCGCGCGGATTCACCGGGCGCGGCACCGAACTCGCCGCCCTCGACCGGGCCGTACGGGGCGGCGAAGGACCCGTCTGCCTGGTCACCGGGCCCGCCGGCGTCGGCAAGACGGCTTTCGCCGTGCACTGGGCGTACGAGCGCCGCGCCGACTTCCCCGACGGGCGGCTCTTCGCCGACCTGCGCGGCTTCAGCAGCACCCCGGCGCCCGAGACCGCCGGCGTCCTCCGCGAGTTCCTCCTCGCGCTGGGCGTGCAGCCGCAGCGGATCCCGGAGGCCGTCGAGGCGCGCGGCGCCCTGTTCCGCTCCCTGACCGCCGGCCGCCGACTGCTCGTCGTCCTCGACAACGCCCGCTCCTCCGAGCAGGTCAGGCCCCTGCTGCCCGGCGGCGACTGCACCACCCTGGTCACGAGCCGCGACCGGCTCGGCGGTCTCATCGCCTCCGACGCGGCCCGGCCGGTGCCGCTCGGCCATCTCCCCCCGGCCGCTTCCACCGCGCTGCTCACCACCGTCCTCGGCGAGACGCGCGTCGCCGCCGAACCCGCCGCCGCCGCCCGGCTCGCCGGACTCTGCGACGGCCTGCCGCTCGCCCTGCGCGTGACGGCCGCCCGGCTCGCCGAGCGCCCGCGGTGGACCCTCGACGCGATGGTCGGCGAACTCGCCGACGAACAGAACCGGCTCATGCTCCTCGACGTCGAGGACCGGGGCGTCTCGGCCGCGTTGCACCTCACCGTGCAGCAGCTGCCCGACTCGGCGGCCCGGCTGTTCCGCGCGATCGGCCTGCACACCGGCTCCGACCTGGACCGGTTCGCGGCCGGCGCGCTCGTCGGCACGTCCCCGGTGCAGGCCTCCGCCGACCTGGACCGGCTGGCCGCCGCCCATCTGCTCACCGAGCCCGTCCCCGGCCGCTGGATGCCGCACGACCTGGTACGGCTCTACGCCCGCCACCTCGCCGAGGACGCCGACCCCGAGGGTCTGCGGCGCCTCTTCGACCACTACCTGTACACGGGGCTCGCGGCCGACGCGGCGGCCGAGCCGGGCTCCCAGCCCTGCTACTCGCTGCCCGCCGACGCCCGCCGGCCCGCCGCGACCCTGGAGTTCGAGGACCGTACGGCGGCCCTCGACTGGTACGTCGCCGAGCGCGCCGCGCTGGAGGGCGCCGTCACCGCCGCGGCCGCCCTGGGCCTGCACGACCGGGCCTGGCGGCTCGCCCTGGTGCAGTGGCCACTGATGCTCATGCGGATCGGGGACGGCTGGACGCCGCTCCTGGAGGCCGGACTCGCCTCGGCCGAGCACGTGGGCGACTTCGACGCGCAGTCGCGGACCAGGGCGCTGCTCGGCTGGATCCTGCACGAGGAGGGCCGGGACGCCGAGGCCCTCGTCCATCTGGAGAAGGCGCCCGGCCTGGCCGCCCGGGCCGGGGACACGATCAGCGAGGCGATCGCGTACGTCAACTACGCCGCCGTCCTGGACGCGACCGGGGAGCACGAGCGGGCCGGGCTGCTCATGGTGCACGCCGTATCGCTCGCCGACCGAACGGGCCATCCGTCCACCCAGGTGCTCACGCTCCATCACCTGGCGGGGCGCTGCATGAGGGAGGGGGACTACGAGGCGGCGCTCGCGCACACACTTCGCGCCGGGGAACTCGTCGCGCCCGACGCGGTGGTCGTCCAGGCCCAGCTGCAGATCGTCAAGGGCGAGGCGCTGGCCGGCATCGGCCGCGTCGCAGAGGCCGCCGACCAGCTGGAACGCGCGATCGCGGCATCCGACGCGGCCGGTTTCACCGAGGGGTCGGTGCGGGCGGCAGCGGGGCTCTCCCGGCTGTCAGCGGATCGTTAGCGGTACGCAAGCGGGACGGCAGCGCCGGGCCGGAAGCTGGATACAGCACCGAGTACACGCAGTACCCGGAGCCCATACGCCGGGGCGGTCGCCCCGGGTATCCGCACCGATCCGAACGCTTCACGGGGGAGAACCACCATGCGCACCCACCACAAGTCCACCGTCCTGGCCGCGGCCGCCATCGCCGCCCTCTCGCTCGGCCTGACGGCCTGCGGCGGCGACACGGACACCGGCGCGAAGGACGCGGGCAGCGCGAGCTCCTCCCAGTCGGCCGCGGGCGCCACCGACAAGGGAACGGGCGCCGCCGCGGGCACCGCCGACCAGACCGCCGCGAAGAGCGGCTCCGGCTCCGCCGGCGGGTCGACGGCGACCGGTGGTTCGACGGCGACCGGCGGCACGTCCGGCGGCAGCGGTACGAAGGGGTCCACGACGGGATCCTCGACCGGCGGCAAGACCTCCGCCACGGCGCCCGCCTGTGCCTACGGCGACATCAAGGTCACGGCGGCGAAGGCCGACGAGGTCCCGACCGAGCACATCGTCCTCACCGCCACCAACACCTCCGGCAAGGCCTGCACCCTGCTCGAGTACCCGCTGATCGCCTTCGGTCCGATCCAGACCGCCAAGGACGTCCCGGCCGTCGCGAAGAGCAAGCCGGCCACCCCGGTCGTCCTGAAGCCCGGCGCGCCCGCGTACGCGAACGTGCGCGTCGCGCTCGGCGGCGTCCACGAGGACAACGAGGTCGTGAAGAGCTTCAACGTGAACCTCTTCGCCGCCGACGGCCCGGCCGAGGGCAGCATCGTCGTCAAGGCCCCCGCGGGCGGCCTGGCCGTCGACGGGGCCGCCGCGAAGACGGGCTACTGGACGGAGCAGCTGCGCAACGGCGCCGACGAGTTCTGAGCGGCTTCGCCCCGGACGCCCGCCCCGCCGCTCCGGAGGGTCACCGCGCCAGGCCGGTCTTCGCCCCCGCACCGCACAGCGGTACGACGGTGAGCCCGGGCCTCGGCGCGGCTGCCCGGACCGCCGCCCAGCAGGCCACGCCGGTGGACTCCACGAAGAGGCCCCGACGGGACAACTCCAGCTGAGCAGTGCGGATCTGGTCCTCCGACACCGTCAGGAACGTGCCGCCCGTCGCCCGAACCGCCCGCAGGATCTGGTGGGCGCGGGGCGGCGCCGGGATCGCGATGCCCTCGGCGAGGGTGGGGCGGACGGGGACGGCCTCACCCAGCTCCTCCGCGCCCGCGTGGAAGGCCGCTGCCAGCGGGGAGACGGCCTCCGCCTGGACGGCGACGAGGGCGGGGCGGTTGTCCGTGAGTCCATGGCGGTGCAGTTCGTCGAGCGCGAGGGCGGCCCCGAGGAGCAGGGTGCCGTTGCCGACGGGGACGACGATCGTGTCCGGGAGACGGCCGCCGAGCTCCTCCCACAGCTCGTAGACGTAGGTCTTGGTGCCGTGCAGGAAGTACGGGTTGTAGACGTGCGAGGCGTAGAAGGTGCCCGGCTCGTCGGCGGCCGCCCGCGCGGCGCGTGCCGTGGCCTCGCGGTCGCCGGGGACCTCGACGACCCGGGCCCCGTGCGCCCGGATCTGTTCCAGCTTCTTGGGTGAGGTGCCCTTGGGGACGTACACGAGGCCGTCGAGCCCGGCCCGCGCGCCGTAGGCGGCGATCGCCGTGCCCGCGTTCCCGCTGCTGTCGGCGACGACCCGGCGGAGGCTGCCGTTCCGTGCGAGGCGGAGGGCGTGGGCGGCGAGCATCACCGCGCCCCGGTCCTTGAAGGACAGGGTCGGCATGAGGAAGTCGAGTTTGGCGGAAACCGATCCCTGCTCCCCTTCCTCCAGGGGAACGAGGGGCGTTCGGCCCTCCCCGAGCGTCACGTCGGGCGCGCATGGCATCGGCGGCAGCGCCTCCTCGTAACGCCACAACGAATTTCGCCGTGACGCGAGTGACGGGAGTGAAACCGGACCACCGGCGAACTCCAGGTCCCAGGGGCCGCGGCACTTCGGACAACACCAGGTGAGGGTGTCCGTGGGCGAGTGAACCTGGCAGCGGCGGCAGACGTAGGAGGTCATGAAGATCAGCATGTCAGCTGTGTGGCGCGGGTGTTGCGGGCTGTCGATAGCCCTTGTGAGATTCCTATGGATCAGTCAATCTTTCGCTCGGCAGCCGGATGTACGAGGCGGCGTGGAGCCACGTCGTCTTGTCATGTCCCTGCTAATCCCCCACAGCAACGCACCACCAATGAGGAGGACCCCTCACATGTCAGTGATGCGTGAATCACGGCGTCGGATCGCCACCGCCGCGGCCGTCGCCGTCACCGCCCTCACCCTCGGCACCCTCTCCGCCCTCCCGGCCGCCGCCTCACCGGCCGCCGCGGAGGGCGTCATCGAGAACGCGGGAGCCGAAGGCACGATCGCGGGCAGCTACATCGTCACCCTCGACGAGTCGGCGCAGGCGGAGACCGCCAAGGGCCGTGCCGTGGCCGCCAGGTTCGGTGCGAAGATCAAGCGGACGTACACCTCGGCGATCAACGGCTACTCCGTCGAACTCTCCGAGGCGCAGGCGCGGAAGCTCGCGGCCGACCCCGCCGTGACCTCCGTCGTCCAGAACCGTGTCTTCCACGTCGACGGCACGCAGCCGTCCCCGCCGTCCTGGGGCCTGGACCGGATCGACCAGAAGGCCCTTCCGCTGAACCAGAGTTACACCTATCCGGACACCGCGGGCCAGGGCGTCACCGCGTACATCATCGACACCGGCGTACGCATCACGCACAGCGACTTCGGCGGCCGGGCCTCCTACGGCTACGACGCGATCGACAACGACAACACCGCGCAGGACGGCCACGGTCACGGCACCCACGTCGCCGGTACGGTCGCGGGCACGTCGTACGGCGTCGCGAAGAAGGCGAAGATCGTCGGCGTCCGCGTCCTCGACAACTCCGGCTCCGGCACGACCGAACAGGTCGTCGCGGGCATCGACTGGGTCACGCGGAACGCCGTGAAGCCGGCCGTCGCCAACATGAGTCTCGGAGGCGGCGTCGACACCGCCCTCGACACGGCCGTCCGCAACTCGATCGCCTCCGGCGTCACGTACGCGGTCGCGGCGGGCAACGACAGCTCCAACGCGTCCAACTACTCACCGGCGCGCGTCGGCGAGGCCATCACCGTCGGCTCCACGACCAGCACCGACGCCCGCTCCAGCTTCTCCAACTACGGCACGGTCCTGGACATCTTCGCCCCGGGCTCCTCCATCACCTCGTCCTGGAACTCCAGCGACTCCGCCACCAACACCATCTCCGGTACGTCCATGGCGACCCCGCACGTCGCGGGCGCCGCGGCCGTCTACCTCGCCGGCAACCCGACGGCGACCCCGGCGCAGGTCTCCACGGCCCTGACGACCGCCGCCACGCCGAACGTCGTCACCAACCCGGGCTCCGGCTCTCCGAACCGGCTGCTCTACGTCGGCGGCGGCACCACCACACCGCCCACCGGCCCGAAGTTCGAGAACACCGCCGACTTCGCCATCGCCGACAACGCGACCGTCGAGTCCCCGGTCACCGTCAGCGGCGTCACCGGCAACGCCCCGGCCGCCCTCCAGGTGCCGGTGAACATCGTCCACACCTACATCGGTGACCTCCAGGTCCAGCTGATCGCCCCCGACGGCTCGGCGTACACGCTGAAGGGCTTCGGCACCGGTGGCAGCTCGGACAACATCAACACCACGTACACCGTGAACGCCTCCTCGGAGGTCGCCAACGGCACGTGGAAGCTCCGGGTCACGGACAACGCCTCCATCGACACCGGCAAGATCGACTCCTGGGGGCTGCAGTTCTGACCGCGCTCCCGAGGGATCGCGAACGGCTCTGATCGTGAGCAGCTCGGATCGTGAACAGTAGGGATCGTGAACAGTAGGGATCGTGAGCGGTGAGGGGCGGTCGCCTGACGGCGGCCGCCCCTTCCGGTCGTGGCCCGGCCCCGGGGCCGCCGTCGCCCGGATCGCCGGAGTCGTCCCCCGCATGTCGCCCTCGTCGCCCGGCCGCGTACGATGCGCGACCGATCGCTTGTTCGCACCGTTCGCCCCGAACAGGAGCACCGCACCCGTGGAGCCGACCCCGCCGACCCCGCCGCCGCCGTCCCCTCAGGGAGGCCCGCAGCAGGGGGGCCGGCCCGCGCCGGGGCCGTACACCTCGCCGGGGATGCCGTACACGGCCGGTCCCTACGCCGGGACCTCCGGCATGCCCGGCGGGCCCGGCATGCCCGGCGTCGGGCCGTACGGGCGGCCGCCCCGGCGGACCACCAACGGGCTCGCCATCGGCTCCCTCGTCGCCGGCATCGTCTGCTGCCTGCCGCCCCTCGGCCTGGTGCTCGGTCTCGTCGCGCTTCCGCAGATCAAGAAGCGGGACCAGGCAGGCAAGGGGCTGGCGGTCGCGGGCATCGTCCTCTCCGTCCTCAGCTGTCTGCTGCTCGTGATCGGCATCGCCACCGGCGGTATCGGCTCGTTCTGGGGCGGCGTCAAGGAGGGCGTGGACGAGGCGGCCCGTTCGAAGTCGCCGTTCTCGCTGCGGACCGGCCAGTGCTTCACCCCCGACGGCAAGCTGGAGGAGTACGCGACGGACGTCACGGTCGTCGGCTGCGACCGCCCGCACATCGGTGAGGTCACCGGCGGCTTCAAGGTGACCGGCTTCGACAAGTGGCCCGGAGAGGACGCGATCGACAAGATCGCGGAGAAGCGCTGCGAGACGGTCAACGGCGAGTACGCCCTGGACACCTGGGCCGTCCCCGCGGACGTCTGGCTGTACTACTACCTTCCGAGCGCCCAGAGTTGGCGCCTCGGCGACCGCACGGTGACCTGCGCGTTCGCCGGTGAGAAGAAGCCCTTCAGCGGCTCCGTGCGCTCCGACGCGACCCTGCTCACGGACGACCAGGAGTCCTTCCTGACGACCGTCAACCCGATCGAGACGGTGACGTACCGGGAGCCGGAGGAGGACCCGGACGAGGACTTCACCGCCAACAAGGTGTGGGCCACGGAGCTCCTGGGCGCGATCAACACGGCGTACGCGGGACTGGGGCAGCGCACCTGGCCCGCCGAGTCCGCCCCGTCCGTCGCGGCGCTCCGCAAGGAGCTCGCAGCGGCGTCGAAGCAGTGGCTCAAGCTGGCGACGGCGGCCGACGCGGACGCCTTCTGGGAGGCGTACGAACCGGCGTGGGAGGCCCTGCCCGAGGACCTGGGCGCGGACGCGCGCACCGCTCTCGATCTGACCGGCACACCGCCGGCGGGCGCGGCGGGCGGGGGCACGTCCGCCTGATTCCGTGGGCCCGCGCGGCCCGTGCGGGCCTCCGTGCCCGACTTCTGCGGGAACTCGTACGGGAACCGTGCGGGGCTTCTTGCGGGAATTCGTAGGTACTTCGTACGTGACTTCATCGGGACTGCGTACGGGAAACGGGGCCGGGTCTCCCGAGGGAGGCCCGGCCCCGCCGTCTGCGGACCGGGCGGCGTTCCGGGGGAGCGGCGGCCCGTGACCGACCGCCGCTTCCGGTCCACCGCGAGCGGCGGGGCCGGTCCGCGGTTCGTGGGCCCCGGCCACCGTGGGACGGCGGCCGGGGCGGGGGTGTCAGCGCCGGGTCAGACCCCGGTCGATGGCGGTGATCAGCTCGCCGTCCGGGGTGTCCCCGTCGAGGGACCAGACCATCGCGCCGCCGAGCCCGTTCTGCCGGACGTAGGACGCCTTGGTGCGCAGCACGGTCGGGTCGTCGTACGTCCACAGGTTGGTTCCGTCGAAGAGCCAGGCGTGGCCGTTCCGGTAACCGCGGTGGAGCTTGTACGCCCCCGAATCCGCCAGCTTCTTCAGGTACTTGTAGTCCTCGGAGCCCGCCACCCAGGTCGCGGGGGCGGGGCCGGTCGCCGGCTGCCCGAGGCCGTCGCCGCCGCCGGTGACGCCGGTCCAGCCCTGGCCGTAGAACGGCATGCCGACCACGAGCTTGTGGGCGGGGGCGCCGCGCCGCAGCCAGGCCTTGACGGTCTGGTCGACGCTGAAGTCGTTCGCGGCGAAGAGCGCGGACTGCTGGGCGGTGGTCTTCTCGCCGGAGACGTGGAAGTCGTAGCCCTGGAGGTTCACGAAGTCGAAGTCCCGCATGATCTTGGCGACCTCGAAGCCCGCGTCGATCTTGGCGGGCGCCGTGGGCACGTACGCGCTGAGCTCGTAGTGCTTGCGCTGCGCCTTCGGGAGCGAGCGGCCGTAGGCGTCGAGCTGGGTGCGGAACTCCCGTACCAGCTTGGTGAAGTTGGGCTTGTCCTCGGGGCGGATCACGTTCCCGGGGGCGCCGTCCGAGCCGGGCCACTCCCAGTCGAGGTCGACGCCGTCGAAGATCCCGGCGGCGGCTCCTGCCCCGCCGCGGGCGCCGTCGGCGGGCAGGTTGCCCTTGATGTACGTGTCGATGCAGGAGGCGACGAGGGTCTTGCGGCCCGCGTCCGTGCGCACCGCGTCGGAGAAGTGGGCGGAGCCGGTCCAGCCGCCGAGCGAGATCATGACCTTGAGGCCGGGGTTCTTGGCCTTCAGCTCGCGCAACTCGTTGAAGTTCCCGGCCAGTCGCTGGTCGGCGGTGTCACCGACGCCGTCCACCGAGGTGGCGGCGTCGACCGGGCGCACGTAGTCGGCCCACGGGTCGGAGCCGGGTGCGTTGCCCATGAGGCACTTGCCGTCCGAACCGATCACGCCGAAGGCGTAGTTGATGTGGCTGAGCTTGGCGGCGGTGCCGCTCGTCTCCAGATCCTTGACCTGGAAGTTCCGTCCGTAGACGCCCCATTGGGTGAAATAGCCGATCCGCTTCAGCTGGGGCTTGTGCCCGGACGGCTGGTGGGCGTCGGCGGTGGGGGCCAGGGTGGCGAGGAGGCCGAGAGTGGCCGCGGCGGCCGCACCGAAGGTCAGCTTGGTCATGGCTCTGGGACGCATGGGCTCGTTCCTGTGCGAGGCGGGATGGCGCGTGCGGTGGAGCGTGCGGACGGCGCGCACGGCGTGGAGCGTGCGCGCGCTGTGAAGCGTGCTGGGCAGGAACGTATTGGTCTGTACCAATGCGGGTCAAGAGGGCCGACGTGGCCTACCCGGGGTGACCGTGGGTAGGAAGAGGTGTGATCTCGGAGTCATCACTTCGAGTGAAACCTTGGCCCATGCTTGCGGATCGCGACCGACGGTTGTCAGGCTGTAGCTGTAAGTCAACCTGAGGGGAGTGTCCAGTGACGTTCGGTGAGCAGCCCGCCTATCTCCGCGTGGCGAGCGATCTGCGGGAGAAGATCGCGAACGGCTCGCTTCCGCCGCATACCCGCCTCCCCTCGCAGGCACGCATCCGCGAGGAGTACGGGGTGTCGGACACCGTCGCGCTGGAGGCCCGCAAGGTACTCATGGCCGAGGGACTGGTGGAAGGGCGCTCCGGCTCGGGCACCTACGTCCGGGAGCGCCCGGTGCCGCGCAGGATCGCCCGCTCCGGCTACCGCCCCGCGTCGGGCGCCAGCCCCTTCCGGCAGGAGCAGGCGGCCGAAGGGGCCCGCGGCACCTGGGAGTCGAGCAGTGAGCAGGAGCCGGCGAGCGGCGAGGTGGCCGAGCGCCTCGGCATCGAGCCGGGGGAGCGTGTGATGCGCACGCGGTACGTGTACCGGGACGGCGGTGAGCCCATGATGGTCGCCACCTCCTGGGAGCCGCTCGCCGTCACGGGCCGGACGCCGGTCATGCTGCCCGAGGAGGGCCCCCTGGGTGGCTGTGGTGTCGTCGAGCGGATGGCGGCCATCGATGTGGTCGTGGACAACGTGGTGGAGGAGGTCGGCGCCCGGCCCGGCCTCGCCGAGGAACTCCTGGCGCTCGGCGGGGTCCCGGGTCATGTCGTGATGGTCGTGGAGCGCACGTACTACGCGTCCGGCCGGGCCGTCGAGACCGCCGACGTCGTGGTCCCGGCCGACCGCTACCGCCTCTCGTACCATCTGCCGGTGAGGTGACCGTTCCGCGGGCCCCCGCCCGGGCCGCGTGACCGCGAGTCGACGGGCCGTCAACTCGCCTGAGCCCGGCGCGACCGCGTGCCGCCGTCCGTCATGAGCAGCTCCTGCCTTCCTCGTCCGTACCCGCGAACCGGTCGGACGACGGATGCCGTGGCCCCGGTCGGCTTCGGCGCCATGGTCATCGCCTCCGTCGTCTCGGTCCTCGCCTTCTTCGGTGTCCTCGGTGCCCGAGCCCAGGCTTCTCCGCCCTCGTCGTGACCGGGTGTCGCCCGCGTCCTCCGCGCGCTGACCGCGGGGACACCAAGGGCCGCTCCTCCCCGGCCCACCCCCACACGGTGCACGGTCCGGCTCCCCGTGTCGTCGGCGAGCGGGCGACCCACCCCGACCCCTAGGGCGCCGGCGGTCCCGTCCCGATGCCCGTGCCGACCGTGCCCGCGGCGCCCCCGGGGCGTGACTTCGGCCTCCCGCCGTCGGTTCCCGGCCGATCCGTATCTCTTTGTGCAATTCCGTATCCGCTGTGTGAAGGTCAGGCGTAAGCTCCGGCATATGCGGATTGCGGTTTCACGGAGATCCTCAACGGCGCCCGGACCGGCGGAGGGAGAAGCCTGATGACCGAGAGCGGCCCTGTCCTCGCCTGGCTCGTCATTCGGCAGGACGACAACGGCAACCGCTACCGGGTGGGGCGGTACGCGACCGAGGACGAAGCGCAGAAGATCGCGGACAGCCTCGACGACCGCGGCCACAAGCAGCTCTACTGGGTCGAGCGCATCGGCACCCCCGCGCTCTGAGCCCCACGGGCGTCGGCCGGGGCGGGCTACGCTCGCGCCCATGACCGAACGCACCACCGGCCCCACCACGCCCCACGACCCCGCCGTGGTCGTCGTCGCGGGCGCCCTGTACGACCGGGGGCGGCTGCTTGCCGCTCGCCGCAGCGCCCCCGTCGAGCTCGCCGGCCGCTGGGAACTGCCCGGCGGCAAGCTCGAACCGGGCGAGAGTCCCGAGGAGGCCCTCGTCCGCGAACTGCGCGAAGAACTCGGCGTCGAGGTCGAGCCGGGCGAGCGGATCCCCGGCGAGTGGCCGCTGAAGCCCGGATACGTCCTCCGGGTCTGGACCGCCCGGCTGCTCTCGGGCGAACCGCGCCCGCTGGAGGACCACGACGCCCTGCGCTGGCTCACCCGGTCCGAGCTGGACTCGGTCGACTGGCTCGACCAGGACCGCCCCGCCGTCGCCGAGGCCGCGCGAAGGCTCCCGGCGGCTCCCGGCACCGGAGCGCACGGCTGACTTTCTACGCCGTTCGTGCCACCGTGCGCCCGCTGCTGCGCCCAGCGCGATATCCCGCCCCATATTCCGGGTATGTCCTGATTGACCCGTTGAAAGAGGACGTGGGCCTTCCTGCTGACGCACGGCTGGGGAAGTGATCAGGTGTGATCGACACCGACGGCGACCGCGCCGAGTGGAACTTCCCGGCGGAGGCGAACGCCGTGCGCACGGCCCGGCATGCCGTGCGCGAAACGCTGCGTGCCTGGGACCTCGACTCGGCCCTCGGTGATGTGACCGTCCTGCTGGTCAGCGAGCTGGTGACCAACTCCCTGCGGTACGCGTCCGGACCGATCGGGGTCCGCCTCGTCCGCCCCCGATTCGACGGCAGCGACCCCGCCCATCAGCCCGCGCTGCTCGTGGAGGTGTCCGATCCGCTTCCGGATCCCCCCACCGCGCGCGCACCCGGACCCGAGGACGAAGGGGGCCGCGGACTCGGTCTGGTGGCCTGTTCCGCACGTCGCTGGGGCACTCGTAAAGGAAGGACCGGCAAAACCGTATGGTTCGAGCTGGCTCTCCCTGGTGAGTAAACAGGGTGGGACAACGATCACCGGTACTCGGCGCGAAGCGAACGAGACCACCCTGTGATCGTGAACGTCGTGCCGTCGGGGCCTGCCGTATTGAATACTGCGGGCATGGCCGGTCCGGTGCGGTGAGCTGGAGGGGACGGTCGCGTGAGCGAGATACCTGAGCAGGCGAGTGGCGGCGTCGTGTGGCAGAGCAGCCCGCCCGGCTCCATCTATGACTACATCCGGGTGGCGTCCTTCTCCATCGGGCCCGACGGACTCGTCGAGCAGTGGAGCCGACGGGCCGTGGACCTCTTCGGAGTCACCGCGGAGCAGGCCAGGGGCAAGGACCCCGTCGAGGCCTTCATGCCCGCCGACCTGCGCGAGCGCGGTCACCGGCGGGTCCGGGAGATCCTCGACGGCAAGGAGTGGACAGGTCTCGTCCCCTTCCGGATCCCCGGCGACGACCGGCCCCACGGCATCGCCGAGATGTACGTCATGCCGAGCGAGACGCAGACCGGGGAGCGGGCCGCGCTCTGCATCGTCGTCGACGTTCGCGCCCTGCGCCGCATCGAGACGGACCTCGCCGCCTCCCAGGCGATATTCGGCCAATCCCCCTTCGGTTTTCTCCTCTTCGGCACCGACCTCACCGTGAAGCGGGCCAACCGGCGCTTCGCCACCGTCTTCGGCGGCTCCGCCGACGACCACCGAGGCCGCACCGTCCACGACTACCTCAACCTGCCCGAGGCCGACCGGATGACCGCGGCCCTCCGCAGCGTCCTGGAGACCGGGGAGTCCGTCACCGACTTCGAGATCGTCGGCGCCGCACCCGGCTCCCGGGACCGCCGCCACTGGTCCATCAACCTCTACCGCGTGCACAGCGGATCCGGCCGCCCGATCGGCGTCGCCGGCCTCGGCATCGACGTGACCCGCCGCCACAACGCCGCGAGGGAAGCCGCCAGCGCCCGCCGCAACCTCGCCCTCCTCAACGAGGCCGGCGCCCGCATCGGCAACTCCCTCGACCTGGAGGCCACCGCCCGCGAGCTGCTCGACGTCGCCGTCCCCGGCTTCTGCGACCTCGCCTCCGTCGACCTCTACCAGGGCCTGCTCACCGGTGACGAGGCGCCGCCCGGCCGATGGGGCAGCTCCCACGACGTCGGCTACGGGGCCGGCAGCGCCGAACTGCGCAGGGTCGCCTTCGCCAGCGCCGTCTCCGACACCCCGCTGAGAACCGACGAGGCCCACGGCCCGGGCAGCGGCTGTTGCGGACCCGAACCGATCGAGGTCGGCGCGGTCCACCGCTACCCCTTCAACTCGCCCTGCGCCGGGGCGTTGCGCACCGGCCGCCTCCGCACCGTGCCCGGCGCCGACGGCGAACTCGTCCAGACCACCCTGGTCGTCCCGATGGTCGCCCACGACACCGTCGTCGGACTCGTCCAGTTCTCCCGCACCAAGGGCAGCGAGTCCTTCGGGGAGCGCGACCGCGCCCTCGCCGCCGAACTCGCCGCCCGCGCCGCCGTCTGCATCGACAACGCCCGCCTCTACCGCCGCGAGCACGAGCGGGCCCTGATCCTCCAGCGCAGCCTGCTCCCGCCCGGCGACCCCGAGGCGGCCGGCCTCGACATCGCCTGCCGCTACCTCCCCGGCACCGCCGCCACCGAGGTCGGCGGCGACTGGTTCGACGTCATCGAACTCCCCGGCCACCGCACCGCCCTCGTCATCGGGGACGTCATGGGCCGCGGCCTGCGCGCCGCCGTCGCCATGGGCGAACTGCGCACCGCCGTCCGCACCCTCGCCCAGCTCGACCTGGAGCCGGCCGAAGTCCTCTCCCACCTCGACGAGATCGCCCGCGGCCTCGGCGCCCCCATCGGCGCCCAGCAGTCCCGCGGCCACAAGTCCCGTGGCCCCGAACTCTCCGAGGTCTACCTCGCGACCTGCGTCTACGCCGTCTACGACCCGGTCACCCGCCGTTGCACCTTCGCCAACGCCGGCCACCTCCCGCCGGTGCTCGTCGAACCAGGCGAGGACGCCCTGCTGCTCGACGTACCCCCGGGGATGCCGCTCGGGGTCGGCGGCGAACCCTTCGAGGAGGTCGAGGTCGAACTCCCCGAAGGAGCCCTCCTCGCCCTCTACACCGACGGGCTCGTCGAATCCCGCGACCACCCCCTCGACGAGGGCCTGAGCGCCTTCCGGCGCGCCCTCACCGACCCCGCCCGTCCCCTGGAGGACGTCTGCGACCGGGTCCTGACCAGCCTGGATACCGGACACGGCGAGGACGACATCGCCCTCCTCATGGCCAGGATCCAGGGACTGCCCAGCGAGGCCGTCGGAGACTGGCGGCTCCCCAGGGAACCCCGCTCGGTCGGCCGGGCCCGTGAACTCGCCCGCACCCAGCTCAAGGCCTGGGACCTCGAACCGCTCGTCGACACCGTCGAACTCCTCGTCAGCGAGCTCGTCACCAACGCACTGCGCTACGGCGAGGGCGAGATACGGCTGCGGCTGCTCCGCGACCGCACCCTCGTCTGCGAGGTCTGGGACGCCGGCCTGGTGCAGCCCCGGCGCCGCCGCGCCAAGGACACCGACGAGGGCGGCCGGGGCCTCCAGCTGGTCGGGCTGCTCAGCTCCTCCTGGGGCTCGCGTCGCACCCCGCGAGGCAAGACCGTCTGGTTCGAACTGGCCCTGCCGGACGGCGAGGGGGCCGCGGAACCCACGGTGGAACAGCTCCTCAGCATGTTCTGACGCACGCCGCCCCCACCCGACCGCATGCCGCCCCCACCCGGCCGTACGGCTGAGCCGACGCCGGGCCCCGGCCGCGCGGGCGAGGCCGGACAGGCACCCGGTCAGCCCTTGAGCGCCGCCAGCCGGGCCTCGATCTCGGCACTGTCGCCCAGCGCGTCCAGCTGCTCGAACTGGGCGTCCAGCGAGGACGCGGCGAGCTCCTGCTTGCCCATCGCCCGCGCCTCCTCCCGGCGCACCTTGTCCTCGAACCGGCTCAGTTCGCTGGTCGGGTCGAGCACGTCGATGTTCTTCACGGCGTCCATCATCGTGTTCTGCGCCTGTGCCGACCTGGCGCGCGCCACCAGCTCGTCGCGCTTGGCCTGCAACTCGCCGAGCTTGGCCTTCATCTGGTCGAGGCCCGTCCTGAGCTTCGACACCACCTCGGTCTGCGCGGCGATCGTCGGCTCCGCCGTCCGCGCCTCCTTCTCGGACTGGAGCTGACGGCCGAGCGCCACCTTCGCCAGATTGTCGAAGCGGTCCGCCTCCGACGTCTGCCCGCCGCTCCGCAGCTCGTCGCCCTTCCGGCTGGCGGCCAGCGCCTTGCCGCCCCACTCCTTCGCCGCCTCCACGTCCTCCTGGTGGTCCTGCTCCATCAGCCGGAGGTTGCCGATGGTCGCGGCCACCGCCTCCTCCGCCTCCGCGATGTTGTGGGAATAGTCGCGGATCAGCTGGTCCAGCATCTTCTGCGGATCCTCCGCCTGGTCCAGCAGCGCGTTGATGTTGGCCTTCGCCAGCTGGGTGACCCGGCCGAGGATGGTCTGCTTGCTCATGGCTCTTCTCCTTGAGAGGGACAGAAAGGGGGCGGACACGCGGCGCGCCGCCCTCAGAAACGACCTCCGCCGCCCAGCCGGCCACGCGTGCCGCTGCCGCCGAAGCTGCCGGGCCCGCCGCCGAGACCCCCGCCCGAACCTCCGCCGAACCCCCCATGTCCGCCTCCCCTTCCCCCGCCGAACAGTCCGCCGAGGATGATGCCGCCGAGCACCGCACCGCCGAGCCCGCCGCCACCGCCCCCTCCTACCCCTGATACACCGCCCATGCCGTTCGGGTTCCCATACCTGCGGACGTCCTGCTCGGCGAGGTCCTGGGCCCGCCGGGCGAGGGCGTCCGCCTGCTGGGACTCCGCGAGGGCGGCCTGCGGGTCGTCGGCCTCGGAGAGCCCGCGCGCCTTCTCCCAGCGCCGCTGGGCCTCGGCAAGGCGCGTACGGGCCTCACTGCCCACGGCGCCACGGTGAGTGGTGAGGTAGTCCGAGGCCGCCCCGATCGCCGAACGGGCCGTCAGCATCGACTGGTCGAGGAGCGCACGGGCGCGTCGGCTGCCCGACTCGCGCTCCCGCGCGCCTTCCAGCGCCTCGTCGAGCGCCGCGTCGGCCTCCTCCACCCGGCGGAGGGAGTCGAGCGGGTCGTACCGTCCGGTGTCCGTGACCCGCCGCACCTCGCCGAGCACCGATTCGGCGCGGGCGATGCGGCCCCGGAGATCGGCCGTCGACCCTTCGGTGGTCCCCTGCAGCAGCCCCCGGGCCTCCGCCAGGTCGGCATCCGTCTCCGACAGGGCGCCCGGCAGCTTGCCGACCGCCTCGGCCAGGTCCTGCGCCCGCCGGTCCACCGCCTCGACCAGCCGGGCTGCCTGGTCCACGGCACCCTCGGCCGCCCGGATGTGGACGGCGGCCCCGCCGTTGTCGCCGTCGTCGATCCGCCGGCGGGCCTGGTCGACGTGGGTCGTCGCGAAGACGAGACGGTCCTTGGCCTGTTCGACGTCGCTTGCGACGGGCGCGGCGGCCGTCTCGGCGTACCGCTCGCGCATCGCCGTCAGGGCCGCCTCGGCCATGCCCGTCCTCCCGGACAGTTCCCGGGAGGCGGCCTCGACGGTGGCCAGCGCCTCGGGCGCGTTCCGTTCCAGGGCCCGCAGCCGGTCGAAGTCCTCGCTCTCGGCGTCCAGCCTGGCGTCGGCCTCCGCGCAGCGCCGCAGGATCTCGTCCAGCATGGTCCGCCGGGTCGAGTCGTCCTCGGGGAACGAGTCGTCGAGCTTCTGCCGCAGCCGGAACGAGGCCGTCAGCTGCTCCTTGGCGAAGGCGACCGCCTCGGTGAAGGGGCGGACGGCCTCCTCTCCGAACTGGGCGGTCGCGAAACCGAGTTCCTCCTGGCTGGTGCGGACGGCGTCGTCGGTGGCGACCAGCGTCCGACGGGCCTGGCCGTCGAGCTCGTCGAGGGACGGCGGCGCCGGTTCCCTCGGCGGGCCCCAGCCCTGCCCGCCCTGCGGCGTGGTGCGGGTCTCGGTCCGCCGGCGCCGCTTGGCGAACGCGTAGGCCGCCACGGCGCCGGCGCCGCCGACCAGGACGACCGGCAGGACAAGATCGGTCGCCGAGGTGCCGTCGTCGACGGCGCCGCCCGGATCGGCGGGCCCGGGGGTGATGGCCGGAGTGGGGACGGGCCGCCCGGCGAGGACGGCGGAGTAGCCGTCGGCCGCGCCGATCGCGGCGCCCGCCCAGTCGTTCTGCCGGAGCGCCGGTTCGATCGCGGTCCGGGCCACGTCGTCGAGCTGGCCCTGGGTGAGGCGGGCGTCCGGGTCGGCGGAGTAGCCGTACTGCCGGTCGCGGGTGGCGACGGCGAGCAGTACGTCGTCGGCACCGAGACCGTTGCGCTCGGCCGTGGCGTCGGCCCATGCCTGGCCCGTGCGGCCGGAGAAGTCCCGTACGTAGACGACGAAGAGCTGGATCCGCCGGTCGTCGTAGAGCCGGTCGAGGGCCTGGACCACGGAGGCGCGGCGATCGCCCAGCGCGTCCACCCGGTCGGTGATCTGCCCGTCCTGGGACAGGGCGACGGGGTCGTCGGCACGGGCACCGTGAACGGCGGGCACGAGGAGCCACCACGCCGCCACCAGTACCGCGAGAAGGGCTCGGGTGGCTATTCGCGTCACAAGGGGGAGGTTATGTCCGGGTATGTCGCCTCGCGACCTGACGACCTGGGGCCGGAGTGCCATCACAGCCCCACGGAAACCATTCTCCACAGCCCTGCGTCACTGTCAGTAGCCGCCGCTACGGTGAGAAGCGGTGGGGCACGTGACACGACGGCACGAGGGGGCTCGGGTGAGTGGACGACTGAGGAGAATGTGGCGACGGGGGCGCTGGTTCGTGCTCGGTCTCGTCCTCGTCCTCGTGGTGCCCCCGCTGTTCGGCGCGCTCGCCCTGCGCGTCAGCTACGCGGGCGACCTCAGGGACGACGCGAAGACCCGGGACAAGGACGCCGTCTGGCTCGGCCACGCCTGGGTCGACGGGCGGAAGAAGGACGCGGACGTCGCCGCGTTCGCCGCCCGGATCAAGGGCACGGGCATACGCGACCTGTACGTCCACGCCGGGCCCCTGGAGCACGACGGCACCCTGCCCGCCGCCAAGTACCCGCGCGCGAAGTGGTTCATCGACGCCGTGCACCGCACGATGCCCGGGATACGGGTGCAGGCCTGGCTCGGTGACGTCCTGGCCAACGACGGACCCGACGGACTGCACCTCGACAGGGCCGGGACCCGCGCGGCCGTCGTGACCTCGGCCCGGCAGATCCTGGACGCCGGCTTCGACGGGGTCCACTTCGACCTGGAGCCGCTGCTCTCCGACGACACCGACTACCTCTCGCTCCTCGACGACCTCGGAGAGGTCACCCGGCCGCGGAAGGCGCAGCTCTCGATCGCCGCCCACCAGATCGACCCTCTCCCCGGGCTGCATTCGGCCAACGGCCTGCTCACGGGCAAGGAGAAGTGGTGGTCGCAGGAGTTCTTCGGCCAGGTCGCCCGGCGCGTGGATCAGATCGCCGTCATGTCGTACGACACGTGGATGCCGCTGGAGAGCCTGTACGGCGGGTACGTCGCCCAGCAGACCAGCCTCGCCCTCGAAGTGACCCCCGAGTCGACCGACCTCCTGATGGGGCTCCCCTTCTTCCACGAGGACGACCTCGGCCACCACGAGAACGCGGAGACCGTCGAGGCGGCCGTCCGGGGCGTCAGACTCGGTCTCGGGCGCACCGACCCCGACCGTGCACGGTTCGGTGTCGCGCTGTACGTCGACTTCGCCGCGGAGGAGGGCGACTGGGCGGCCTACCGCGCCGACTGGCACTGAGCCCCCGCCGGCGCGACGCCGCGCCCCGCTTGCACGACTCGGGCTCCCGGGAGCGACCCCGCGTGTCGGGGGAGGACGGGCCGGAGGAGGATGGGGCCATCGGCGCGAACCGTCGCCGCGCACAGGGGGAGTCCGCCATGACGAGCCGTCTCTTGATGCCCTTCCGGACCGCCGGCGCGGGTCCGGCACCCGACGCGGAGACCGCCGGGTCGACCCGGCCCACGCCGATCCTGGATCTGGCGCACCCCCGGGTCGCCGCGCTCGTGACCCGGGTGCGCCGCGTGGCGGACGAGCGGGGCGCGACGACCGACCGCGACCGGCTCAGGACCGCGCACGGCATCATCGCCGCCACCGTGCGGCCGGTGTATTCCGTGGAGGACCTGCGCCGCGTGTCGCGGACGCTGCGCCTCGGGCGCGGCTCGTGCAGTCAGCGCATGGCGGTCCTGGAGGCGGTGGCCCGCTCCCTCGGCGTGCACACGCGGGTGCGGGGCCTGCTCGTCGACGGTGCCTTCTGGTATCCGCGCTTTCCGAGGCTGCGACCCTTCGTGCCCGAGGAGGTGCTGCTCGCCTGGCCCGAGTTCCTGCTCGACGACACCTGGGTGCCGGTCGCGGAGCTCTTCGCGAACCGGGCGGAGACCGGACCGGCCCCCGCGGACGCCTTCACCAACGACGGGGCGGAGACCCTGTTCGAGGCCGTGGCGCGGACGACCGTCGACTGGGACGCCCCGGCCGCCTGCGCCGGATCGGCCCCCTGCGACCTCTCCGCCCACCTCCGGACCGACCTGGGCCGCTTCACCTCCCGCGACGAGCTGTTCGCCCGGCACGGCCAGACCCTCTGTCTCCCCGCCCGCACCCTCGCCGAGCCGCTCCTCGGCCGCTGGAGCGCGGGCATGGGCGCGGGCGCGGAGGCCGGTGCGGGCGCGGGTGCCGGTGACGGTGCCGGCGGGGACACCGGCGCTAGGTCGCCTTCCGCCGCCTGATCGTGTTGCCGAGCCACACCAGCGGGTCGTACTTCCGGTCCACGACCCGCTCCTTCATCGGGATCAGGGCGTTGTCGGTGATGTGGATGGACTCCGGGCACACCTCCGTGCAGCACTTGGTGATGTTGCAGTAGCCGAGTCCGTGCTCCTCCTGTGCCGTCCGCCGCCGGTCGAGCCCGGCCTCCTCGGCCGCGTCCAGCGGGTGCATGTCGAGCTCCGCGACCCGCATGAGGAACCGGGGCCCGGCGAAGGCCTCCTTGTTCTCCTCGTGGTCGCGCACCACATGGCAGGTGTCCTGGCACAGGAAGCACTCGATGCACTTCCTGAACTCCTGCGAGCGCTCCACGTCCTCCTGCCGCATCCGGTACTCGCCGGGACCCACCCCGGCGGGCGGCACGAACGCCGGGATCTCCCGGGCCTTCGCATAGTTGAAGGACACGTCCGTGACCAGGTCGCGCACGACCGGGAAGGCGCGCATGGGGGTCACGGTGATCACCTCGTCCCGGGTGAACACCGACATCCGGGTCATGCAGAGCAGCCGCGGTCTGCCGTTGATCTCGGCCGAACACGAACCGCATTTGCCCGCCTTGCAGTTCCACCGCACCGCGAGATCCGGCGTCTGCGTGGCCTGCAGGCGGTGCACCACGTCGAGGACGACCTCGCCGTCGTGGACCTCCACCGTGTAGTCGGTCAGCTCGCCGCCGTCGGCGTCTCCCCGCCACACCCGGAACCGCGCGTCGTACGTGCTCATGCGCCGTGCCCCCCTTCCAGGCCTTCCAGCTCGTCCTCGGCGAGGTACTTCGCCAGTTCGTCCTGTTCGAACAGCGCCAGCAGGTCGGGCCGTACGGGCTCCGTACGGGTCCGTTCGAGGGCGATCCCGTCGCCGTCCAGACGGCACAGCAGGTTCACCGGGCGCCAGGCGCGGTCCATCGCCGGGTAGTCCTCGCGGGTGTGTCCGCCGCGGGACTCCGTGCGTTCCAGGGCGGCGAGGGCCACGCACTCGCCGACGAGCAGCATGTTCCGCAGGTCGAGGGCGAGGTGCCAGCCGGGGTTGAACTGCCGGTGGCCCTCGACCGTGACCCGCCGGGCGCGAGCGCGCAGGGCGGCGATCCGGTCCAGGGCCTCGGCCATCTCGCCCTCCCGCCGGATGATCCCGACGAGGTCGTTCATGGTCTGCTGGAGTTCCTGGTGGAGGGTGTACGGGTTCTCCGGGGGGCCCGCGTCCTCCTCGGGCCCGTGGTCGCCGCCTGCGCCGGACACCGACCCGAACGGGGCCAGGGCCTCCGCCGCCGCGGCTTCGACGTCGTCGGCCACGATCCCGCCGCCGACTCCCGACAGCGCGTACTGCGCCGCGTACAGACCGGCCCGACGGCCGAAGACCAGCAGGTCGGAGAGGGAGTTCCCGCCGAGCCGGTTGGAGCCGTGCATGCCGCCGGCCACCTCACCGGCCGCGAACAGCCCGGGTACCCCCACCGTCGCCGCCGTCTCGGAGTCGACGTTGACGCCACCCATCACGTAGTGGCAGGTGGGGCCCACCTCCATGGCCTCCGCCGTGATGTCGACATCGGCCAGCTCCTTGAACTGGTGGTACATCGAGGGCAGCCGCCGCTTGATCGTCTCGGCGGGCATCCGGGTCGACACGTCCAGGAACACCCCGCCGTGCGGGGACCCGCGCCCCGCCTTCACCTCGGAGTTGATGGCCCGCGCCACCTCGTCCCGCGGCAGCAGTTCGGGCGGGCGGCGGTTGTGGTCGGGGTCCTCGTACCAGCGGTCGCCCTCCTCCTCCGTCTCCGCGTACTTCTCCTTGAAGACGTCGGGGACGTAGTCGAACATGAAGCGCCGGCCCTCGGAGTTCCGCAGGACTCCGCCGTCCCCGCGGACGGACTCCGTGACGAGGATGCCCTTCACCGACGGCGGCCAGACCATGCCGGTCGGGTGGAACTGCACGAACTCCATGTTCACCAGGGGAGCGCCCGCGATCAGGGCGAGCGCGTGCCCGTCTCCGGTGTACTCCCAGGAGTTCGAGGTCACCTTGAAGGACTTGCCGATGCCGCCGGTCGCGAGGACGACCGCGGGCGCCTCCAGGACCAGGAAGCGTCCGCTCTCCCGCTCGTAACAGAAGACCCCGGAGACCCGCCCGTCCCCGTCCTTGAGGATCCGGGTGACGGTGAACTCCTGGAAGACCTTCAGCCGGCCCTCGTGGTCGCCGGTCTCGCGGTGGTCCTCCTGCTGGAGTCCGACGGACCGCTGCTGGAGGGTGCGGAGCAGTTCGAGGCCGGTGCGGTCGCCGACGTGCGCGAGCCGCGGGTACTCGTGGCCGCCGAAGTTGCGCTGCGAGATCCGGCCGTCGGGGGTGCGGTCGAAGAGCGCGCCCCAGGTCTCCAGCTCCCAGACCCGCTCGGGGGCCTCCTGGGCGTGCAGCTCGGCCATCCGCCACTGGTTGAGGAACTTCCCGCCGCGCATGGTGTCGCGGAAGTGGGTCTTCCAGTCGTCCTGCGGGTGCACGTTGGCCATGGAGGCGGCGATCCCGCCCTCGGCCATCACGGTGTGGGCCTTGCCGAAGAGGGATTTGCAGATGACCGCCGTACGGGCGCCCGCACGGCGTGCCTCGATCGCGGCCCGCAGCCCGGCGCCGCCCGCGCCGACCACGACCACGTCCCACTGCTCTCGCTCGACGTGCGTCATCTCAGAAGAACCTCGGGTCGTCGAAGGTGCCGGTGGCGAGCAGGTACACGTACAGGTCGCAGAGGGCGACGCTGATCAGGGAGGACCAGGCGAGCAGCATGTGACGGGTGTTCAGCCGGCCCACCCAGGTCCACAGCCGGTAGCGGACCGGATGCTTCGAGAAGTGCTTGAGCCGTCCGCCGACGATGTGCCGGCAGGAGTGGCAGGAGAGGGTGTACGCCCAGATGAGGGCGATGTTGACGAGGAAGAGGAGCGTCCCGAGCCCCGCGTGACCCCAGGCGTAGTCGGCGTTCCGGAAGGTGAGCACCGTGTCGTACGTGAGGATTCCGGCCACCGGCAGCGCCGCGTAGAAGAAGTACCGGTGGAGGTTCTGCAGGAGCAGCGGGAAGCGGGTCTCGCCGGTGTACGACGCGTGGGGCTCGGCGACCGCGCAGGCCGGGGGAGACGCCCAGAAGCCCCGGTAGTACGCCTTCCGGTAGTAGTAGCAGGTCAGCCGGAAGCCCAGGGGGAAGACCAGGATCAGCAGGGCGGGCGAGAGGCCCCACCAGCTGCCGAAGATCTCCCAGTTCGGTCCGCCCCTCATCGGGACGCAGTTCTCCGCCAGACAGGGCGAGTAGAACGGCGAGACGTAGGGCGCGGCGTAGTAGTCGGCGTTGGCGAAGGCCCGCCAGGTGGAGTACGCGACGAAGGCGAGCAGTCCGGCGGCCGTCGCCGCCGGGGAGAGCCACCAGCGGTCGGTACGCAGATGTCGGGCGGCGATGGCGGCGCGCCCCGGGGAGCGCACCCCCGTGGCGGATCCGGGCGGTTCCGTACCTGTGGCCAACAGGCCCTCCTACGGTCGGTTGCCGGTACGTCCTACGGCGCGGGGCGGCCTACGGCGCGTGGCGGTCGCGTGCTCCCAGTCCCTCGTCGTCCGTGTCCGTCCACAGCCCGCTGTCGTACGGGGCGTCGGGGATGGTCACCAGGCTTTCGGCGCGGCCCGAGGCCGGCGCGGCGGGTGCGCCCCGCTCGGCCGCGACGGAGCGCTCGAGCTGTCCGACGGTGCGGACCAGGTCTTCGAGGCAGCGCTTGACGGCTGCCAGATCGTCCTGAACGGACATGGTTGCCCTCACTTCCGCGAGCGGCTTCGGCAGGAGTGTCGCGCGTCACATTCCCGCTTGGGAAGCCATGTGCACGGGATTCCACTCGTCCGGAGCGCTCCTTCTCCGGCGGTTGGGCCGCACGAGTGGGGTTTTCCGGACGTGCCGCCGTGTCGCCGTGGCCGGATCCGCTCCGTCCTTTTCAGTGTATGAGCAATAGGTGTGATCATCTCCAAATGGAATGAATCTGGACGAAGGGGTACAAGTCATGTCCCAGATCGGCGCCCCTCGCGGGAGGACATGCTCCAGGAGCCCCCGCTCCCGCACGCTCCGCTCCGTCGCCACCCTCACCAGCGCCGTCCTCGCCGTCACCGTCCTCGCCGGATGCAGCTCCGACGAGGCCGACGAGGCCCGGGCCGCGGCCCAGGACAACGCGCCCGCCGCCCGCGACAAGGTCGCCGACGGAGGCACCCTGCGCTGGGCCGTCGACGCGCTCCCCACCACCCTCAACACCTTCCAGGCCGACGCCGACGGCACCACGTCCCGGATCGCCGGAGCCGTGCTCCCCTCCCTCTACACGATCGACGAACGAGGGCGGCCGCGGCTCAACCCCGACTACCTGGAGACCGCGCAGGTCGTCGAGACGGAGCCGAAGCAGGTCGTCCTCTACAAGCTCAACCAGCAGGCGGTCTGGAGCGACGGACGGGAGATCGGGGCGCCGGACTTCGTGGCCCAGTGGCGGGCGCTGAGCGGCCGCGACACCGCGTACTGGACCGCGCGGAACTCCGGCTACGAGCGGATCGAGAAGATCGAGCGGGGCAAGAACGACCTTGAGGTACGGGTCACCTTCTCCAAGCCCTACGCCGACTGGCAGTCCCTCTTCACCCCGCTCTACCCGAAGCAGGTGATGGGCTCCCCGAACTCCTTCAACGACGGGGCCCGCACCACCCTCAAGGCCTCCGCAGGACCGTTCCTGCTGAAGGCGATCGACCGCAAGAACGGCGATGTCACCCTCACCCGCAACCCCCGCTGGTGGGGACAGCCCGCCAAGCTCGACAGCATGGTCCTCAAGGCCGTCGCCCGCGCCGACCGGGCGGACGCCCTCGCCGCGGGCACCCTCGACCTGGCCGAGATCGACGGGTCCACCGCCGAACGCATCTCGCTCGCCCTCCGCGACGCCCGCGCCGGACGCAGCGGTGCCCAGGCCGCCGTCGCCCACGGCCCCGGCGCCTCGATCACCCCCGCCAAGGCGCTCAAGTCCTGGGCGCTCGCCCACGGCTCCGACGAGGGGAAGGCGGAGGAGGTCCAGGCCGCCCGCGAGAAGAACCAGAAGGCCATCGCCGCCTACGCGACCGCCCAGGACACCCTGGCGAAGTACGTCGTCCGCAAGTCCCTGGAGCCCGCCTACACCCAGCTCTCGCTGAACGGCGAGTCCGGACCGCTCGCCGACGAGCGGGTACGACGCGCGGTGGCCCGCGCGATCAACCGCCGGGAACTGGCCGAATCCGTACTCAAGCCGCTCGGTCTCCCGGCGGATCCCCCCGGCAGTCACCTGGCCCTCGCGGGCCAGGCCGCGTACGCGGACAGCAGCGACGCCCTCGGCAACCAGGACACCGCGGAGGCGCGGGCCCTCCTCGCCGACGCGGGCTGGGTCCCCGGCGGCGCGGCCAGGAAGCCCGCGGACGCGGGCACCAAGGCGGGCAGTGAGGCCGAGAAGAAGGCCGCGGAGAAGAAGGCGGCGGAGCAGAAGGCCGGCGAAAAGGAGAAGGCCGGCGAGGGCGCGAAGAAGGAAGGCGCCGAGAAGAGGGACGCCGCCGCCACCGACGCCGAGAAGCAGGCCGCCGACACCGCCACCGACGCCAAGAAGCAGGCCGCCGACACCGCCTCCGACGAGGGCCTCTACATCGTCGGCGACGACAAGCCGGGCGAGCGCCGAGCCGCCCCCGCCCCCGTCATCGGCGCCGGCGGCCCCGAGAACGGCACCAACATCCTCGCCCCGGCCCCCGCCGCCGCACGTCAGAGCGCCGCGCTCCTCGCCCGCGCCGAGGCACTCGACACCGGTACGGGCGCCGGCGCGCACGCCGCCCAGACGATCGCGCGCACGGACAAGGGCGTCGCCGGGGCCTACGCCCCGCGCGGCACCGCCGCCCCCGTGACGGCGCCCGAGGCGAACAAGGGCCTCGGCAAGGACGGCAAGGCGCTCAGCCTCCGCTTCGTCCTGCCGTCCGGCCCGGGCTCCGAGTCGCTGCGTGCGGTCGGCGACCGCATCGTCCGGATGCTCGACGCGGTCGGCATCCGTACCGAGGTCAGCAAGGTCTCCGACGACAGCTTCTTCAAGGACCACGTGGCCTCGGGCGACTACGACCTGGCCCTCTACTCGTGGCCCGCCTCCGCCTTCCCGGCGACCGACGCCCGGCCGATCTTCGCCAAGCCCGAGCCCGCCTCGGACGGCTCCCTCCTGGTCGAGCAGAACTACTCGCGGGTCGGCACCGACCGCATCGACCAGCTCTTCGACCAGGCGGCGGGGACGCTCGACGAGGAGGAGGCCCGGGAGCTGGTGCGCCAGGCCGACGCCCGGATCTGGGCCGCCGCCGGCTCCATTCCCCTCTATCAGCGCCCGCAGCTCGTCGCCGCCAGGGCGGATCTGGTGAACGCCGGTGCCTGGGGCCTGGCCGGTCCGCGGTACCAGGACATCGGCTTCAAGAAGCGGGAGACCTCGAAGGGCGCCGAGCGCACTCCCTGAGCGCACCGGGCCACACACCTGGGGGCACCGAACGCACGGAAAGCCCTGAAAGCCCTGAAACCGCAGGTCACAACCTCAGAACCAGCTCAATTTCCTTGCCCGCCGGTGATCCCGGCGGGCAGGATCGCGTCGGCCCCTTGACCCGGTCGCACGACCTCCCCCACACCCTTGCTCACTCGCAGTAGAACTTCTCGGATCTTGGCCGGGGAAGCCCCTTGCGCGGCAGCCCCGTACCATAGGACATAGCCGTGGCGCGTCCGCCCGGCGGGCGTACGAGGAACTGACGCCGCATCCCACGATCCGAGAGAAGCGCAAGCACCCATGCCCACGCGCCACGACATCCGTAACGTCGCCATCGTCGCCCACGTCGACCATGGCAAGACGACCATCGTCGACGCCATGCTCAAGCAGGCCGGTGCCTTCGCCGCCCACCAGCAGCTCGACGACCGCATGATGGACTCGAACGACCTGGAGCGTGAGAAGGGCATCACGATCCTCGCCAAGAACACGGCGGTGAAGTATCACCCCAAGGACGGCGGGGCCCCGATCACGATCAACATCATCGACACCCCCGGTCACGCCGACTTCGGTGGCGAGGTCGAGCGCGGTCTGTCGATGGTGGACGCGGTCGTCCTCCTCGTGGACGCCTCCGAGGGTCCGCTCCCGCAGACCCGCTTCGTGCTGCGCAAGGCCCTCCAGCAGCGCAAGCCCGTCATCCTCTGCATCAACAAGACGGACCGCCCGGACTCCCGGATCGACGAGGTCGTCAACGAGACCTACGACCTCTTCCTCGACCTGGACGCGGACGAGGACCAGATCGAGTTCCCGATCGTCTACGCCTGCGGCCGTGACGGCATCGCCTCGCTGACCAAGCCCGAGAACGGCACGGTCCCGCAGGACTCCGAGAACCTGGAGCCGTTCTTCTCCGCCATCCTGGAGCACGTCCCGGCCCCGGTGTACGACGAGGAGGCCCCGCTCCAGGCCCACGTCACCAACCTCGACGCCGACAACTTCCTCGGCCGTATCGCGCTGCTGCGCGTCGAGCAGGGCGAGCTGCGCAAGGGTCAGACGGTCGCGTGGATCAAGCGGGACGGCACGATCTCCAACGTCCGCATCACCGAGCTGATGATGACCGAGGCGCTCACCCGCAAGCCGGCCGAGGTCGCCGGCCCCGGTGACATCTGCGCCGTCGCCGGCATCCCCGACATCATGATCGGCGAGACCCTGGCCGACCCGGAGAACCCGATCGCGCTGCCGCTGATCACGGTCGACCAGCCGGCCATCTCCATGACCATCGGTACCAACACCTCGCCGCTCGTCGGCCGTGGTGGCACGGGCAAGGGCGCGGACGCCAAGTCCGCGGTCAAGCAGCGCAAGGTCACCGCCCGCCAGGTCAAGGACCGTCTGGACCGCGAGCTGATCGGTAACGTCTCGCTCCGTGTGCTCGACACCGAGCGCCCGGACGCCTGGGAGGTCCAGGGCCGTGGTGAGCTCGCGCTCGCCATCCTGGTCGAGCAGATGCGCCGCGAGGGCTTCGAGCTCACCATCGGCAAGCCGCAGGTCGTCACCAAGGAGGTCGACGGCAAGGTCCACGAGCCCGTCGAGCGCCTCACGGTCGACGTCCCCGAGGAGCACATGGGCGCGGTCACGCAGCTCATGGGCGTCCGCAAGGGCCGCATGGACAACATGTCGAACCACGGCTCCGGCTGGGTCCGCATGGAGTTCGTCGTTCCGTCGCGTGGCCTCATCGGCTTCCGTACGGAGTTCCTCACCAACACGCGTGGTACGGGCATCGCCCACTCGATCCACGAGGGTCACGAGCCGTGGTTCGGCACGCTGACGACCCGTAACAACGGTTCGCTGGTCGCCGACCGCGCCGGTGCGGTCACCGCCTTCGCGATGACCAACCTCCAGGAGCGCGGTGTCCTGTTCACCGACCCCGGTACCGAGGTGTACGAGGGCATGATCGTCGGCGAGAACTCGCGCTCCGACGACATGGACGTGAACATCACCAAGGAGAAGAAGCTCACCAACATGCGCTCCGCCTCCGCCGACTCCTTCGAGGCGATCGTCCCGCCGCGGAAGCTCTCCCTGGAGCAGTCCCTGGAGTTCTGCCGCGACGACGAGTGCGTCGAGGTCACCCCGGAGGCCGTGCGCATCCGCAAGGTGATCCTGGACCAGAACGCGCGTGGCCGCGCGTCCTCCCGCGCCAAGAACGGCTGAGCCGAGCCAACTGGTACGACCGGAACGGCAGTAGGGCCGTGCGGCGGTACGGACGTGCGGCGGCACCGCCCAGGCGGCCGAAAACAGTAGGGCCGAGCCGGCCGAAGATCGGTTGAGTTCGGTCGCATGCGGCTGATGACAGTGGGGTAGATCACGATCCAGTGATCTACCCCACTTTCGGTTCGACACGACGTCAGCACCGGAGCCCGGACCCCCGCAGGCAGTGGGGGAGTCCGGGCTTTTCGTCAACTTCCGTCAACTTCATTTCGGAGGCCGGGTGTCCGCATATCGGCCATCGCTCTCCGGTACGTGTGTTAACGGTCCGTTTCGGGGGTGTCTGTCTGTGCTCAGTTTGTCCGGATTTCGGTATCCGAGGGTGTGGTGATGTTGTCAAAACGAGACCACTTAAGTGTGGTTTACAGCCCGGACGTACTTAATAGTTGGCTCCATTGAGCTCGGGTCAATGGGTCACGCACTGTGGGGAGTGCCGACTCACGAGCACACTCGGGGCACTTGAGTGCAATGCCGTCAGGGGTGTCGGCAGAACTCGGAGCGCCCCTCTTGTAGTGACAAAAGTGGACTCATGAGGAGGAACCCATGCGCGGTGCCAAGAGCGCCAAGTGGGTAACGGGCGCGATCATCGTTGCCCTTGCTGCGACCGCCTGTGGCGGGGGTAAGAGCGACAGCGGCGACGCCAAGGGCGCTGTTGACCCGAACGGAATCTTCTCCATCGAGCTGGGCGAGCCTGAGAAGCCCCTGCTCACCGGTGACACGATGGAGTCCAACGGCTCCGCCGTGATGGCCGGCCTGTTCTCGACCCTGGTCGACTACAAGGCCGACGGTTCCCTGGAGATGATCAACGCCGAGTCGGTCACCACGACGGACTCGAAGACCTGGACCGTCAAGCTCAAGCCGGGCTGGACCTTCCACGACGGCACCCCGGTGACCTCCAAGTCCTACGTGGACGCGTGGAACTGGAACGCCAACGTCAAGAACGCCCAGGGTCTGTCCTCGTGGTTCGCGGACATCAAGGGCTACGACAAGGTCCACCCCGAGGCCGAGGGCGCCAAGCCCACCGCCGACAAGATGGACGGTCTGACGGTCGTCGACGAGACCACCTTCAAGATCGAGCTCACCAAGGCCGTTCCGTACTTCGGCCACAAGCTCGCCTACATCGTCTTCGCCCCGCTGGCCGAGTCCTTCTACAAGGACCCGGAGGCCGGTGGCCAGAAGCCGGTCGGCAACGGTCCCTACAAGTTCAAGAGCTGGGACCACAAGAAGAAGATCGAGATCACTCGATACGACGCCTACAAGGGCTCGAACAAGGCGAAGAACGGCGGTGTGGTCTTCAAGAACTACACCACCCTCGAGGCCGCGTACGAGGACCTGAAGTCCGGCAACGTCGACGTGCTCCGTCAGATCGCGCCGAAGGACCTCCCGGTCTACCGCCAGGACCTCGGCGACCGCGCCGTGGACCAGCCGTACTCCGCGATCCAGACCATGGCCGTCGCCTTCTACGCCGACCAGTGGAAGAAGCCGAAGCAGATCGACCCGAAGGTCATCCAGGGTCTGTCGATGGCGATCGACCGTGCCACCATCACCAAGACGGTGCTGCAGGGTACGCGTGAGCCCGCGACCGGCTGGGTCGCCAAGGGTGTCCTGGGCTTCCAGGAGGACGGTGGCGCCGGCGTCACCAAGTTCGACCCGGCCAAGGCCAAGGAGCTCATCAAGGCCGGCGGCGGCGTCCCCGGCAACAAGATCTCCATCCAGTTCAACGCCGACGGTGGCCACAAGGAGTGGGTGGACGCTGTCTGCAACTCCATCCAGCAGGCCACCGACGTCCAGTGCGTCGGCGACGGCAAGCCGGACTTCCAGGCCGACCTGACCGCTCGTAAGACGAAGCAGGTCAAGTCCCTGTACCGCTCCGGCTGGGTGCTCGACTACCCGGTGAACGCCAACTTCATCTCGGACCTGTTCCGTACGGGTGCGGCGGGCAACCAGGGCGACTTCAGCAACAAGGAGCTCGACGCCAAGATCGCCAAGGCGGACTCGGCTGCGACCCTCGATGAGTCGGTCAAGCAGTTCCAGGCCATCGAGAAGGACCTGGTCAACTACATGCCGTCCATCCCGCTCTGGTACTACAAGGTCAACGCGGGCTACTCCGAGAAGGTTTCGGGCGTGGCGTACGGCCAGGACGGCGACCCGATCCTGACCGGCGTCGAGGTCAAGAAGTAATCACTCAAGCGTAGTCCGCCTGCCGATGCGGGGCTGACGGGATGTCAGCCCCGCGTTCGGCGCCTTACGTATGTGGCTGGGGGGCCCTTCCACGACATTCGCGTACCCGTTGCGGGTCGCGGTTGCCGAGGGAGGGCCCGTCGGTTGCTGCTGTCATATTTCAACGGAGGCATGATGGGGCGCTATGTCGCACGACGACTGCTCCAGATGATCCCGGTTTTCCTCGGGACCACCCTGCTGATCTTCCTCATGGTCTACAGCCTGCCCGGCGACCCCGTGGCGGGTATGTTCGGGGACAAGGGCGCTGACCCCGCGACCCTCGCGAAGATCAGACACGATCTGGGACTGGATCTGCCGCTCTGGCAGCAGTACTGGAACTACATGACCGACATCATCCTGCACTTCGACTTCGGGACCCAGATCCGCAACGGTCGCCCGATCACCGAGGTACTGGGTGAGGCGTTCCCCGTCACTCTGCAGCTCGCCGCTCTGGCGTTCGCGTTCGAGCTGGTCTTCGGCATCGGGCTCGGCATCATCGCCGGTCTCAAGGCCGGCCGGCTCGCCGACAACGCGATCCTCATCTTCACGCTGCTGATCATCTCGATCCCGGTCTTCGTCCTCGGCTTCATCATCAAGATGGTGTTCGCCTTCGAACTGGGCTGGATCGAACCGAACGTCAGCAACGACCAGTTGGTGTCCGAGATGATCGCGCCGGCCATCGTGCTCGGCGGACTCTCACTCGCCTATGTCGCCCGGCTCACCCGGACCTCCATGGCGGAGAACCTGCGCGCCGACTACATGCGCACGGCCGTCGCCAAGGGTCTGCCCCGCCGTCGCGTCATCGGTGTGCACCTGATGCGCAACTCGATGATCCCCGTGGTCACCTTCCTCGGCACCGACATCGGCGCCCTCATGGGCGGCGCGGTCGTCACCGAGCGCATCTTCAACATCAAGGGCGTCGGTGGCCTCATCGCCGAGTCGATCACCCGGCGTGAAGGGTCGACCCTGGTCGGCCTCGTCACCATCCTGGTGATCATCTACCTCGTCACCAGCCTGCTCATCGACCTGCTGTACGCGGTCCTGGACCCGAGGATCCGGTATGCCTGACGTGACCAAGACCGCGACCGCCGTCGAGGACGCCGTCGCGCTTCCCGCCGACCCGGCTCCCGCCGCGAAGCAGGAGAAGGCCCGCAGCCTCTGGGGCGACGCCTGGGTCGACCTGCGCCGCAACCCGTACTTCCTCGTGGCGTCGGTGCTGATCTTCTTCCTGCTCCTGATCGCCGTCTTCCCGAGCCTCTTCACGAGCGCGTCGCCGACCAAGGGCGACCTCGTGAAGCACTTCCTCGGCAAGCCGGAGCTCGGCAGCATCGGTTCCGAGGGCTGGCTCGGCTACGACGGCCAGGGCCGCTCCGTCTACGCCCGACTGATCTACGGCACCCGTGCCTCGATCATCGTCGGCGTCGCCGTCACCGCGATCGTCACGATCGTCGGCGGTGTGATGGGCATGCTCGCCGGATACTTCGGCGGCTGGATCGACGCGCTGCTCTCGCGCCTGACCGACATCTTCTTCGGCATCCCGTTCCTGCTCGGCGCCATGGTCGTCCTGCAGTCCTTCGTCGAGCGCACGGTCTGGGTGGTCGTCTTCGCCCTCGCGTTCCTCGGCTGGACGCAGATGGCCCGCGTCATGCGCGGTGCCGTGATCACGGTCAAGCACGCCGACTACGTCCACGCGGCGAAGGCCCTCGGCGCCGGCACCGGCCGGATCCTCTTCCGGCACATCCTGCCGAACGCCATGGCCCCCGTGATCGTCGTCGCGACCATCGCGCTCGGCGGCTACATCTCGGCCGAGGCCACCCTGTCCTACCTGGGTCTGGGCCTCGCCGCCCCGACCGTCTCGTGGGGCGTGGACATCTCCACCGGTGTCGACCAGATCCGAGTGGCGCAGCACATCCTGCTGTGGCCCTCGATCATGCTCAGCATCACCGTTCTGGCGTTCATCATGCTCGGCGAAGCCGTCCGCAACGCCCTCGACCCCAAGCTGCGCTAGGAGGGCGTAAAGGTGACCATCATCGACAACACCGCGACGGTCCCGTCGCCCCGCGACGGCGCCGACCACACCGGTCCGCTGCTCGAAGTCCGTGACCTGCACGTCGAGTTCCACACCCGTGACGGTGTGGCCAAGGCGGTCAACGGTGTCAACTACTCGGTGAACGCCGGCGAGACCCTCGCCGTCCTCGGCGAGTCCGGCTCCGGCAAGTCCGTCACGGCGCAGGCCATCATGGGCATCCTCGACATGCCGCCCGGCAAGATCCCGCAGGGCGAGATCCTGTTCCGCGGCCAGGACATGCTGAAGATGGCCGAGGAGGACCGCCGGAAGATCCGCGGCCGGAAGATCGCGATGATCTTCCAGGACGCGCTGTCCTCCCTCAACCCGGTCCTCAGCGTCGGCTACCAGCTCGGCGAGATGTTCCGGGTGCACCAGGGTCTGTCCAAGAAGGACGCCACGGTCAAGGCCGTCGAGCTGATGGACAAGGTCAAGATCCCCGCCGCCAAGGCGCGGGTGACCGACTACCCCCACCAGTTCTCCGGCGGTATGCGCCAGCGCATCATGATCGCCATGGCGCTCGCCCTGGAGCCGGACCTGATCATCGCCGACGAGCCCACCACGGCTCTCGACGTGACCGTCCAGGCCCAGGTCATGGACCTCCTCGCGGAGCTCCAGCAGGAATACAACATGGGCCTGATCCTGATCACCCACGACCTCGGCGTCGTCGCCGACGTCGCGGACAAGATCGCCGTGATGTACGCCGGCCGGATCGTCGAGCAGGCGCCGGTGCACGAGCTCTACAAGCGCCCGGCCCACCCCTACACCAAGGGTCTCCTGGAGTCGATCCCGCGCCTGGACCAGAAGGGCCAGGAGCTCTACGCGATCAAGGGCCTCCCGCCCAACCTGCTCCGTGTGCCCACCGGCTGCGCCTTCAACCCGCGCTGCCCCAAGGCCGACGACATCTGCCGTACGGAGATCCCGGCCCTCGTGCCGGTCACCGAGCAGGACGGCGCGGATCTCCCGGGCCGTACGAGCGCCTGCCACTTCTGGAAGGAGACGATCCATGGCTGACCTCAGCAAGAACGACGAGGCCGTGGCCGCCGCCGTCGAGGCCCCCGTGGGCCGCGGCGAGCCGATCCTCCAGGTGCGCAACCTGAAGAAGCACTTCCCGCTGACGCAGGGCATCCTCTTCAAGAAGCAGGTCGGCGCGGTCAAGGCCGTGGACGGGGTCTCCTTCGACCTCTACCAGGGCGAGACCCTCGGCATCGTGGGCGAGTCCGGCTGTGGCAAGTCCACGGTCGCCAAGCTCCTGATGAACCTGGAGCAGGCCACCGCCGGCGAGGTCTTCTACAAGGGCCAGGACATCACCAAGCTGGGCGGCCGCGCGCTGAAGGCCGTGCGCCGCAACATCCAGATGGTGTTCCAGGACCCGTACACCTCGCTGAACCCGCGTATGACGGTCGGCGACATCATCGGCGAGCCCTTCGACATCCACCCCGAGGTGGCCCCGAAGGGCGACCGGCGCCGCAAGGTGCAGGAGCTGCTCGACGTCGTCGGTCTGAACCCGGAGTACATCAACCGGTACCCGCACCAGTTCTCCGGCGGTCAGCGCCAGCGCATCGGCATCGCCCGCGGCCTCGCGCTCAACCCGGAGATCATCATCTGCGACGAGCCGGTCTCGGCCCTGGACGTCTCCGTCCAGGCGCAGGTCATCAACCTGATGGGGAAGCTCCAGGACGAGTTCAACCTCTCCTACCTCTTCATCGCGCACGACCTGTCGATCGTCCGGCACATCTCCGACCGCGTCGGCGTCATGTACCTCGGCAAGATGGCCGAGATCGGTACGGACGAGCAGATCTACGAGCACCCGACGCACCCGTACACCCAGGCGCTGCTCTCCGCGGTGCCGGTGCCGGACCCGGAGGCCCGCGCGCACCGCGAGCGGATCATCCTGACCGGTGACGTCCCCTCGCCGGCGAACCCGCCGTCGGGCTGCAGCTTCCGCACCCGTTGCTGGAAGGCGCAGGAGAGGTGCTCGCAGGAGACGCCGCTCCTGGCGATCCCGCAGCGCTTCGACGGCCTGGACACCCCGGCCGCCCACCTCTCGGCGTGCCACTTCGCCGAGGAGAAGCAGGTCGTGCCGGTGCACTGACGCACCGACCGGCAGACAGCACGAAGGGCGCCCCGTTCCGTACATACGGAACGGGGCGCCCTTCGTCGTGCTCCCGGTCCCCGGGTACCGTCCGGCGGCCGTAAAAGTGCAGCTCCGTCAATATCGGGTGATATTGGGGCCTAAGTCAGACTTAGGACATTCGGGAGGCACTCCATGCGCGGAGCCACGCACGCCAAGTGGGCCGCTCTGGCCACCGCAGTCGCCCTCACGGCGACCGCCTGCGGCGGCGGCGACGACAGCGGCGGTGGCAGCGGGGCCGACGGCACCGTGAGTTCCTCGTGGGGCGACCCGCAGAACCCGCTGGAGCCCGCCAACACCAATGAGGTCCAGGGCGGCAAGGTCCTCTCCATGATCTTCCGAGGGCTCAAGCAGTACGACCCGAAGACCGGCGAGGCCAAGGACATGCTCGCCGAGAAGATCGACACGACGGACTCGACCAACTTCACCATCACGGTCAAGGACGGCTGGACCTTCTCGAACGGCGAGAAGGTCACCGCCAAGTCCTTCGTCGACGCCTGGAACTACGGCGCCCAGCTGAAGAACAATCAGAAGAACGCCTACTTCTTCGGCCAGATCGAGGGCTACGACCAGGTCCACCCCGAGAGCGGCGAACCGACCGCCGAGACGATGTCCGGCCTCAAGGTCACGGGCCCCCAGACCTTCACGGTCAAGCTCACCCAGAAGTTCTCCACCTGGCCCATCACCCTGGGCTACGCGGCCTTCTCCCCGCTCCCGCAGGCCTTCTTCACGGACCACGCGGCCTGGCTCTCGAAGCCCATCGGCAACGGCCCGTACACCGTCGACTCGTACTCCAAGGGCTCCCAGATGGCCCTCAAGCGCTGGGACGGCTACCCCGGTGCCGACAAGGCACAGAACGGCGGCATCACCCTCAAGGTCTACACCGACAACAACACCGCCTACACCGACCTGACGGCCGGGAACCTCGACCTCGTCGACGACATCCCCGCCTCCCAGCTCAAGAACGTCCAGGCCGACCTCGGCGACCGGTACATCAACGTGCCCGCCGGCATCATCCAGACCCTGTCCTTCCCGTTCTACGACCCGGCCTGGAACAAGCCCGGACAGGAGAAGCTCCGCCAGGGCCTCTCCATGGCGATCGACCGTGACCAGATCACCGAGACGATCTTCCAGAAGACCCGCACCCCCGCCGTCGACTGGACCTCCCCGGTCCTCGGCGAGGACGGCGGCTTCAAGGACATCTGCGGCGACTTCTGCACGTACAACGCCGCCGAGGCGAAGAAGCTCGTCGCCGAGGGCGGTGGTATCCCCGGCGGCACGATGACGATCTCGTACAACGCCGACACCGGCTCCCACAAGGAGTGGGTGGACGCCGTCTGCAACTCCATCAACAACGCCCTCGGCAACAACAGGGCCTGCGTCGGCAACCCGGTCGGCACCTTCGCCGACTTCCGCAGCCAGGTCAGCACGCAGAAGATGAAGGGCCCCTTCCGCGCCGGCTGGCAGATGGACTACCCGCTCATCCAGAACTTCCTGCAGCCGCTCTACTACACCAACGCCTCGTCGAACGACGGAAAGTACACCAACCCGGAGTTCGACAAGCTGATCAACCAGGCCAACGCCGAGGCCGACATCCCCAAGGCGGTCGGGATCTTCCAGCAGGCCGAGGGCGTCCTCCGCGACGACATGGGCGCCATCCCGCTCTGGTACCAGAACGGCAGCGCGGGCTACTCCGAGCGCGTCTCCAACGTGACCCTGAACCCCTTCAGCGTCCCCGTGTACGACCAGATCAAGGTCAACTGACGCAGCTCGTCGGCGTACGGCCCGGCCTGGCGATCACGCGCGAGCCGGGCCGTACGCCTTCCCCACACCCCCCCCGGAGCCCCTCATGGGACGTTATGTGATCCGGCGTCTGCTGCAGATGATCCCGGTCTTCATCGGCGCCACCCTGCTGATCTTCCTGATGGTGAACGTGATGGGCGACCCCATCGCCGGTCTCTGCGGCGACCGCGCCTGCGATCCGGCGACCGCCGCCCAGCTGGAGAAGGAGTTCGGTCTCGACAAGCCCGTGTGGCAGCAATACCTGATCTACATGGGCAACCTGTTCACCGGAGACTTCGGCACCGCCTTCAACGGCCAGCCGGTCACCGAGCTGATGGCGAGCTCCTTCCCGGTGACCATCCGGCTCACCATCGTCGCGATCCTCTTCGAGATCGTCATCGGCATCAGCCTCGGGGTCCTGACGGGACTGAAGCGCGGGCGGCCGATCGACAGCACCGTGCTGGTGCTGACGCTGGTCGTCCTCTCGATCCCGACGTTCGTCACGGGTCTGCTGCTCCAGCTGTTGCTGGGCGTGGAGTGGGGGTGGATCAAGCCCGCCGTCTCGCCCGAGGCCCCCTTCAGCGAACTGATCGTCCCCGGCCTGGTGCTCGCCTCGGTCTCCCTCGCGTACGTCACCCGGCTCACCCGGACCTCGATCGCGGAGAACAAGCGCGCCGACTACGTCCGCACCGCCGTCGCCAAGGGCCTGCCGCGTCGCCGCGTCATCACCCGCCACCTGCTGCGCAACTCGCTCATCCCCGTGGTCACCTTCATCGGCGCCGACATCGGCGCGCTGATGGGCGGCGCCATCGCCACCGAGCGGATCTTCAACATCCACGGTGTCGGCTACCAGCTGTACCAGGGCATCGTGCGCCAGAACACCCAGACCGTCGTCGGCTTCGTGACCGTCCTCGTCCTGGTGTTCCTGCTGGCCAACCTCCTCGTCGACCTCTTGTACGCCATCCTTGACCCGAGGATCCGCTATGCCTGAGCCCCTTGAGCCGTTCGACGACGGGCGCGCCATCGACCACACCGGGGCGGGCGGCGCCACGGACCTCGCCATGGAAGAGGCCGAGACGCTGGAGAAGACCCCGGGCGGACCGCTCGGCACCGGCCCCGCCGGCAAGCCCCGCTCGCTGTGGTCCGACGCCTGGCACGACCTGCGTCGCAACCCCGTCTTCATCATCTCCAGCCTGATCATCCTCTTCCTGGTGATCATCGCTATCTGGCCCCAGCTGATCGCCAGCGGAGACCCGCTCCAGTGCGACCTGTCCAAGGCGCAGGAGGGCTCCCAGCCCGGGCACCCCTTCGGCTTCAACGGTCAGGGCTGTGACGTCTACACCCGCACGGTGTACGGAGCCAGGGCTTCCGTCCAGGTCGGCGTGTTCGCCACCCTCGGCGTGACGATCATCGGATCCCTCTTCGGCGGTCTGGCCGGCTTCTACGGCGGCGCCTGGGACGGAGTCCTCTCCAGGATCACCGACGTCTTCTTCGCGATTCCCGTCATCCTCGGCGGTCTGGTCCTGCTCTCCGTCGTCACCAGCACCACCGTCTGGCCCGTCATCGGCTTCATGGTGCTGCTCGGCTGGCCCCAGCTCTCCCGGATCGCCCGGGGCTCGGTCATCACCGCCAAGCAGAACGACTACGTCCAGGCGGCACGGGCACTGGGCGCCTCCAACTCCAGGATGCTGCTGCGCCACATCACCCCGAACGCCCTGGCGCCCGTCATCGTCGTCGCGACCATCGCCCTCGGCACGTACATCTCCCTCGAGGCGACCCTGTCCTTCCTCGGCGTGGGCCTCAAGCCGCCGACCGTCTCCTGGGGCATCGACATCTCCTCGGCCTCGCAGTACATCCGCAACGCCCCGCACATGCTGCTGTGGCCCGCGGGCGCGCTCGCCATCACCGTGCTCTCGTTCATCATGCTCGGCGACGCCGTCCGCGACGCCCTCGACCCCAAGCTGAGGTAGGGACCCATGCTGCTCGAAGTGCGCGACCTGCACGTGGAGTTCCACACCCGGGACGGGGTCGCCAAGGCGGTCAACGGCGTCGACTACTCCGTCGACGCGGGGGAGACCCTCGCCGTGCTCGGCGAGTCCGGCTCCGGCAAGTCCGTCACCGCCCAGGCCGTCATGGGCATCCTCGACATCCCCCCGGGAAAGATCACTCAGGGCGAGATCCTCTTCCAGGGCCAGGACCTCCTGAAGCTCAAGGAGGAGGAGCGGCGCAAGGTCCGCGGCGCCAAGATGGCGATGGTCTTCCAGGACGCGCTGTCCTCGCTCAACCCCGTCGTCAGCGTCGGCGACCAGCTCGGCGAGATGTTCCAGGTGCACAAGGGCATGTCGCGCAAGGACTCCAGGGCCAAGGCCGTCGAGCTGATGGACCGGGTCCGCATCCCCGCGGCCAAGGAACGCGTCGCCCAGTATCCCCACCAGTTCTCCGGCGGCATGCGCCAGCGCATCATGATCGCGATGGCCCTCGCCCTCGAACCCGAACTGATCATCGCCGACGAACCCACCACCGCCCTCGACGTCACCGTCCAGGCCCAGGTCATGGACCTCCTCGCCGAGCTCCAGCGCGAACTCAACATGGGCCTCATCCTCATCACCCACGACCTCGGCGTCGTCGCCGACGTCGCCGACAAGATCGCCGTCATGTACGCGGGCCGCATCGTCGAGCGCGCCCCCGTCCACGAGATCTACAAGGCCCCCGCCCACCCGTACACCAAGGGCCTCCTCGAATCGATCCCGCGCCTGGACCAGAAGGGCCAGGAGCTGTACGCGATCAAGGGCCTGCCGCCCAACCTGCTGAACATCCCGCCCGGCTGCGCCTTCAACCCGCGCTGCCCCCTGGCCCAGGACGTCTGCCGCACCGACGTACCCCCGCTGTACGACGTCACCGAGTCCCCCGTGCCGCGCGCCAGCGCCTGCCACTTCTGGAAGGAGTGCCTCCATGGCTGACACGGCCGAGGCGATTCTCGAAGTCCGGGACCTCCACAAGCACTACCCGCTCACCCAGGGCGTCCTCTTCAAGAAGCAGGTCGGCGCGGTCAAGGCGGTCGACGGCGTCGACTTCGACCTCGCCGCCGGCGAGACCCTCGGCATCGTCGGCGAGTCCGGCTGCGGCAAGTCGACGGTCGCGAAGATGCTCGTCAACCTGGAGCGGCCGACATCCGGCTCGATCAGGTACAAGGGCGAGGACATCACCACCCTGTCGCCGAAGGCCCTGAAGGCCGTCCGCCGCAACATCCAGATGGTGTTCCAGGACCCGTACACCTCGCTCAACCCGCGCATGACAGTCGGCGACATCATCGGCGAGCCGTACGAGATCCACCCCGAGGTCGCTCCCAAGGGCGACCGGCGCCGCAAGGTGCAGGACCTCCTGGACGTCGTCGGCCTCAACCCCGAGTACATCAACCGCTACCCGCACCAGTTCTCCGGCGGCCAGCGCCAGCGCATCGGCATCGCCCGCGGCCTCGCCCTCCAGCCCGAGATCATCGTCGCCGACGAACCCGTGTCCGCCCTCGACGTCTCCGTCCAGGCGCAGGTCATCAACCTGATGGGGAACCTCCAGTCCGAGTTCTCCCTGTCGTACGTCTTCATCGCCCACGACCTGTCGATCGTGCGGCACATCTCCGACCGCGTCGGCGTCATGTACCTCGGCCGGATCGTCGAGATCGGCAGCGACGCGCAGATCTACGACCACCCCACCCACCCCTACACCCAGGCGCTGCTCTCCGCCGTCCCGGTCCCCGACCCCGACGCGCGCGCCCACCGCGAGCGCATCATCCTCACCGGCGACGTCCCCTCCCCGGCCAACATCCCCTCCGGCTGCCGCTTCCGCACCCGCTGCTGGAAGGCCCAGGAACGCTGCGCCCTGGAGGTCCCGCTGCTCGCCGTCCCGGCCGTCTTCCGTCTCACGGACAGTCCGGCGAAGCACGACTCGGCCTGCCACTTCGCAGAGGAGAAGCACGTCGTCCCCGCGGAGACCGACGAGGACGGCCCCGAGACGCCGCCGACGAACGGCGCCGACCCCTTCAGGAAGCCCGAATCGCCTTAACGCACAGGCAACTTCACCGAATCGGCTCCGATATACGAACAGGCCAGACTGCACAGCGTACGGCCGTGCGGGTGCCGTGAACCGGGCCGGGGCGCGCCATGTCGCCCCGGCCCGGACCTCTGTGTTCCCCACGCCCCACAGGTTTCGCGGAACCGCTTGTTTCGGTCGGTGGCGACCGTGAGTATCGGGACCGTGACTGTGACACGACCGGCACGTCTCACGGGCGCCGCGCTCTGCGCCGCGCTCGCCCTCACCGCCGCCGTGTGGATCCTCAAGGACCTCGCCGCGCTCGGCTCACCCGTCGACCTCGCCTGGTACTGGGCCGGGGACCACCACTTCCTCATCCGGGGACGGTCCGCCACCTCCCTGGTCGACGCCGTGCTGCTCGTCGTCTCCGCCGGCGCCGCGGCCGCCGCGATCCGCTCCCGGCACGCGGCCTCCGCGCTCGCCGCCACGGGCACCGTCACGTTGGCCCTGCGGCTGCCGGGCCTCTGGGAGCCCGACAGCGGCGCCCTCGTCACCGCACTCGTCGAACTCGGCCTTGCGGCCGGACTGGTCGTCACCGCCGCCGTCGGCCGCCGCCCGGCCGCCGCCTCGTACGAACCCCTCCCCACGCGCCCGCGTACGGGCCCCGCCGTCGCCGCCGGCGTCCTCCTCGCGACGTGCGCGCTCGTCGTGACCCTGTGGGAGCTGTACTGGGCCACCGAACTGCCCCTGGAGATCACCGTCGACCGCTTCACCGGCGGCCGGTCCATCATGAAGGCGGCCCTCGCGCCCCCGCCCGGCTGGCTGTCGCTGATCCTCGTCGGCCTGTACGGGACCGCCGCCGTCTCCGCCTTCGTACGGGCCCGCCACGGCCGGGCCTTCGGACTGCTCGCCGGGGTGTTCCTGGCGGCCGGCGGCCTCGCCGAGATCGCCAGGACCACCCGCTACGAACTGCTCGGCGACTTCGGGGACCTCCCGGGCACCGCCCAGCTGAGCGTCCTCACCGCCTTCCTCGGGCTGCTCGCCGGCATCGCGGTGCTCGTCCTGCTCGCCGGGCGCGGCGACCCCGCCGGCGCGCCGAGTCCGTACCCGCCGGCCGGGATGCCGCCCCCGGCCCCGCCCTACCCGCCGCCGCCCGGCTGGTGACTCAGCCCCGCTTCGCGCCGAGGGACCGCTTCAGGAAGTCCACCTGAAGCAGCAACAGGTTCTCCGCGACCTGCTCCTGCGGCGTCATATGGGTCACCCCCGTCAGCGGCAGCACCTCGTGCGGCCGGCCCGCCGCGAGGAGCGCCGAGGAGAGCCGCAGCGCGTGCGCGACGACCACGTTGTCGTCCGCGAGACCATGGACGATCATCATCGGCCGTGCCGGAACCTCCGGAGTGGAGAGTCCGTCGTCGGTGAGCAGGGACTGCGCCGCGTACACCTCGGGATCGTCCTGCGGGGTGCCGAGGTACCGCTCGGTGTAGTGGGTGTCGTACAGCCGCCAGTCCGTCACCGGCGCCCCCACCACCGCCGCGTGGAACACGTCGGGGCGCCGCAGCACCGCCCGCGCCGCCAGATAGCCGCCGTAGGACCAGCCCCGGATCGCCACCCGTTCCAGATCCAGCGGGAAGCGCCCGGCGAGGCCCTGGAGCGCGTCCACCTGGTCGTCGAGGGTCGGCCCGAAGTCCCGCGCGATCGCCTTCTCCCAGGCGGGGGAGCGGCCCGGCGTGCCCCGCCCGTCCGCCACGACCACCGCGAAGCCCTGGTCGGCGAACCACTGGGACGTCAGATGCGGGTTGTGCGCGGCGAGGACCCGCGGCCCGTGCGGACCGCCGTACGGATCCATCAGGACCGGCAGCGGCCCGTCGCCCTCCGCGTACCCCGAGGGCAGCAGCACCGCGCACGGGATCCGCCGCGCGCCGGCCTCCGTGAGCCGCACGCGCGCGCGGAGCACCGGATCCTGGGCGTACGAGGCCACCACCGCGACCTGCGCGCCGTCCCGCAGCACCCGCGCCACGCTCCCCGGCGTCTCCGGCCGCGCCGACACCAGCACGGTCACCGCCCCCGAACGCACCGCTCCGTGTACGCCGACGCCCTCGGACCACCGCTCCGCGCCCGCACCGGTCACCCGGTACACATGGACCTCGCCGGTCTCCGGGAGAGTCGCCTCCGCGCCCGCCGACGCCGACACGAGGACATCGTCCTCCCCGATGTCGAGCACCGCCCGGACGTGCAGCGCGGCATCCGTCAGCACCTCGTCGCCCACGGCCAGGGCCCGCGCCCCGGTCTCGTCCGTGAGCCGTACGAGCCGCCCGTCCGGTGCCCGGGCAGGCACCCCCGGCAGCACCTCCAGCCACACCGGGTCCCGCTCCGCCCGCACCGTCCTCGTCTCCCCGGACTCCGGGTCCACCGCCAGGAACAACTGCTCCCGCTGGTCCCGCGCCTGGACGAGCAGCAGCGGCTCCCCGGCCGCCGACCAGTGCACGCGCGCGAGGTACGGATACCGCTCCCGGTCCCACAGCACCTCCGTGCGGACCCCGGCGAGGTCCATGACGAACAGCCGCACGTCCGCGTTGGCCGTACCCGCCGCCGGATACGCCACCGGCTGCGGCTCCCGGTCCGGATGCGCCGGGTCGGCGATCCACCAGCGCCGCACCGCCCGGTCGTCGACGCGGGCCACGAGCAGCCGGTCCGAGGAGGGGGACCACCAGAAACCCCGGTCCCGGGTCATGTCCTCCGATGCGATGAATTCGGCCAATCCGTAGGACACATGCGCCTCCTCCGGAACGGCCAGCTCCCGGTCGCCCGAACCGTCCGCGCCCACCACCCGCAGCGCGCCCTCCGTCACGTACGCGACCAGGCGCCCGTCCGGCGAGGGCCGGGGGTCGATCACCGGCCCCGGCACCGGCAGCTCCCGCGCCGTCCCGGCCCGCAGCTCCGCCGCGAACAGCCGCCCCGACAGGGGGAAGGCCGCCAACTCCACGGCCCCGTCCACCGCGTACGCCACCACGCCGGCCGAGCCCTCCCGGCTCCGCTCCCGGCGTGCCCGCTCCTGCGGCGACAACTCCTCCTCGCCGCCCGCGAGCAGCACCTCCGGGTCGGCCGCCACCCGCTCCACGGGCGCGCCGCCGTCGCGGGGCAGGTCGAGGACCCAGAGCCGGTGCGTACGGTCCACACCGGACGCGGCCCTGACGAACACGACGCGCTCCCCGTCGGGGGAGACCGAGAAGGCACGGGGAACGCCCAGGGTGAACCGCTGGGTACGGGCGTGACGGCGGGGGAAGGAGAGCTCGGCAGGGGGTGTGGCCGGCTGCTGTCGAGACGAGGTCATGCGGCTGAAACTAGCGCTGTGCGCCCCCCTCGTGCCTCCGTCCGCCGATCGATGCGGCCGCACGGATAGTTATGATCCGTAGCGCTAGGTGGGTATGCATCCGACGGGCCTGCCCCCTGGCACATGCTGATCGACCGAACCACTCGAATATCCGACCGAAGAAGTGTGGAGGTGAACCGCCGTGGCACTCTCGATCTCCGTGGTGGTGCTGCTGGCGATCGTCGTCTTCCTTCTGATCCGGAAATCCGGGTTGAAGGCTGGACACGCGGCGATCAGCGCGCTCCTGGGCTTCTACCTGGCGAGCTCGTCCATCGCCCCGTCCATCAGCACCCTCACCACGAACGTGGCGAACATGGTCGGCGGCCTCAAGTTCTGAGCGCGCCCCCGCGCGCCGACCTCGTAGGGTGGGGACATGTCCGATCTCCCCGCCCGCCGTCTGCTGCTCGTGCACGCGCACCCGGACGACGAGTCGATCAACAACGGCGCCACCATGGCCCGGTACGCGGCCGAGGGCGCCCTCGTCACCCTGGTCACCTGCACGCTCGGCGAGGAGGGCGAGGTCATCCCGCCCGAGCTCGCCCATCTGGCCCCCGACCGGGAGGACCGGCTCGGCCCGTACCGGGTCGGTGAACTCGCCGCCGCGATGGCCGAGCTCGGTGTCACCGACCACCGGTTCCTCGGCGGCCCCGGGCGCTTCCGCGACTCCGGAATGATGGGCGTCGAGCAGAACAAGCGTGCCAACGCCTTCTGGAACACGGACGTCGACACCGCCGCCCCGTACCTCGTCGAGGTGATCAGGGAGACCCGCCCGCAGGTCCTCGTCACCTACGACCCCGACGGCGGCTACGGACACCCCGACCACATCCAGGCCCACCGGGTCGCCATGCGCGCCGCCGAACTGGCCGCCGACCCGGCGTACCGCCCCGACCTGGGACCGGCCCACACGATCGCCAAGATCTACTGGAACCGGGTCCCGCGTCCGGTCGCCGAGGCCGGCTTCGCCCGGCTGCGCGCCGAGGGCTCCGCCTTCCCGGCCGCCGCCGTGATCGACGACGTCCCCGGCGTCGTCGACGAGGACCGGATCACCACCGAGATCGACGCCGGACCGGAGCACACGGCCCGCAAGAGCGCGGCGATGGCCGCCCACGCCACCCAAGTCGCGGTCGACGGCCCGTTCTTCGCCCTCTCGAACGACCTCGGCCAGCCGATCTTCACCACCGAGTACTACGAGTTGGTACGAGGCGCCGCGGGCGCCCCCGCGGGCACCCGCGAGACGGACCTCTTCGCCGGAGTGACCGCATGAGCCCCAAGCCGCCCGTGCCGCCCGCGAAGCCCACCCCGCCCCAGGCACCGACCGCACGCACCGCGTCCACCGTCTCCCGTAACGCCCGATTCGCCTGGTACGCGGGCCTCGTCGTCCTCGGCGTCCTCGTCGGCACCGCGGGCGCACTCGTCCAAGCCGCCTGGCTCCCCGTCGGCTTGATCCTCGCCCTCCTCGCGACCGCCGCCCTCTTCTACGGCGGACTGCGGGCCACCGAGACCCAGGTCGGCGTCGTCGCGGGCGGCGTCGGCTGGCTCGTCGCCGTCATCCTGCTCAGCTTCGGACGCCCGGAGGGTGACGGGGCGTTCGGCGGAGGCGTCGGCGAGCTGCTCTTCCTCTTCGGCGGCATGGCGATCGCTGTGATGTGCACCACGCTGGCCCGCCTGCCCCGACCGATCCCGTGAACAGGACGACTTGAGTCCGCGGACGCCCTGACTTCGGCCGGATTGACCGTCGTCAGTCACCCATGGGTCAGCTATACGGCGGCGGCGCCCAGTATGGTGGTGCGCGCCGCCGAACCGCCCGGGTTATACGAGCATCAGCAAGAGCGGGCGGTGGAGCCAACCGGGAGATCCTGCTTTGAGTCGTGAAACTGGTCGAGAGACTGACAGTTCGTCCTCCGGCGCCCAGGGGCGCGGTGGAGCCGCGTACCCCTCGGGTACACCGCCGTACGGATCCCGCCAGTATCCGTCGCTCCACCCCTCGCAGGACGCGCCGGAGGAGACTGCCGCCGCGCCCGCACCGCCGGAGGAGCCCAAGACCGAGACGACGCTGACGACCCGGATCCGGATCAACATCCCGGGTTCGCGTCCGATCCCGCCCGTCGTGGTCCGCACCACGGTCAACGAGTCGCCCGCGGCGTCGCCGGCCACCGCGCCGGAGCCCGCGCCCGCCCCGGAGCCGGAGCCCGAGCAGGCGGCGGCCCCCGAGCCGCCGCAGGCCGAGGAGGCGCCGAAGGCGAAGGAGACGAGCGACTGGTTCGCGCCCCGCAAGGCGGCGCCCCCGAGCCCGGCCCCCGAGCCCGCGCTGCCCCCGGCACCCGCGCCGACCCCGAAGCCCGCTCCGGCCACCTCCGGACCGGACGACCGGGGCACCGGCTTCGCCGGCTCCGCGACGTCCGGCGTCCCGACGGTCGGCACCGCCCCGTCGAGCCGCCCGGTCACCCAGGGCAGGCCCACCGGAGGCAACCCGCTGTACGACGGCGGCACGCCCTCCGGCGGCACCCCGATGTACACGGGCACGCCCGCGGGCGGAACCCCCATGTACACGGGCACGCCGGCAGGCGGGACCCCGATGTACGACGGGACCCCCGCCGGAGGCTCGCCGCGGTACGACGGCAACCCCTCCGCCGCCCACCCGGGCGCCGGAAACCCGCTCTACGACGGCACTCCCGCCGCCGGAACCCCGATGTACCCGGGCACGCCGCCCGGCGGTACGCCCGCGTACCGCGGCCCCGCCGCGCCGACCGGCCCCACGACGGGCCCGGTCACGGGCACGGCCTCGCTGGGCGGGCCGGGCGGCCTGGCCGGATCCTCCGGACCCTCCGGACCGGGCCAGGGCGCGGGCTCCCCGTTCCCCGGCGGCGCCCCCCGCATGTCCGACGACACCGCGGTCCTCACCCCGCAGGCACCCGCGCCGTCCGCCCCCGGCCGGGGCGGTCCCGGGGGTCCCGGCGGAAAGCGCGGACCGGGCCGACCGGCCGACGGCGGTGGCAACGGCCACGTCTCCGGCGACACCCTCACCAGCGGCATCCCGGTCGTCCCGCCGCACGCGGCCCGCCCGAAGCCCACCCCCCGCAGCGAGGAGCAGGCGACCCCGGCCCCCGCGCCGCGTCCCGCACCCGCCCCCAACCGCGCCGCCCCGGCGAAGAAGGGCCGCTCCAAGCTGGTCCTCGTCGCCGCCGGAGTCGTCGGCCTCGCCGGCGTCGCCTACGGCGCCGGGCTGCTCCTCAACCACTCCGACGTCCCGAAGGGGACCACGGTCCTCGGCGTGGACATCGGCGGCGGTACGAGGGAGGAGGCCGTCAACAAGCTGGACGCGGCCCTCGGCAAGCGCGCCGGGACCCCGCTCCAGCTCGGCATCGGCGGCAAGAAGGTCCAGCTCGCCCCGGACAAGGCGGGCCTGGCGCTCGACAGCGTGGAGACCGTCCGCGCCGCCGCGGGCAGCGACTACAACCCCGTCTCGGTCATCGGCTCCCTCTTCGGCGGCGAGCGGGTCGCCAAGCCGGTCTTCCCCGTCGACGAGGAGAAGCTCGCCGTCACCCTCGCCGACCTGGCCGGCACGTCCGCGTCGGCGACCGAGGGCACGATCCTGTTCGCCCCGAACAAGGTGACGCCCGTCCAGGGCAAGCCCGGCAAGGGTCTCGACGTCCAGCGCTCGATGATCTCCGTCAGGGACGCCTTCCGCGCCCAGGTGGAGACGGGCCAGACCAAGCTGGTCGAGCTGCCGGTGACCGACCGCCAGCCGAGCATCAGCAAGGCCGAGGTGGACCGGGCGATGAAGGAGTTCGCGACGCCCGCGATGTCCGACCGCATCACCATCCGGGCGGGCGGCAGGGAGATCCAGTTCGGCCCGGCGCGCTCGCTGCCGCAGATCCTCTCCATGAAGGCCGCCGACGGCCGACTGGTGGCGGTCTACGACACGAAGGCCATCGAGCGCCTCCTCGACGGCGCCTTCAAGGGCATCATGATCAACAAGACCGACGGCACCAAGCAGGAGGTCTCGGCCGACGACGTGGCCTCCGTGATGCGCGAGGCGCTCCTCGGCAAGACCAAGAACGAACGCACCAAGACGATCGACCTGAACCCGAAGGGCTGACCGCCCCGAGCGACGCGTTCCGAGCCCCCGCCCGACGAACATCGGCCGGGGGCTCGGCGCGTGATCGCGGGACCCGTACCGCCGCTTCAGTAGTGGGCGACGAGAACGGCGGAGAGGGCGAGCGCGCCGGGCAGGGCCTGGGCGAAGAGGATGCGGCGGTTGGTCGTGGCGGCCCCGTAGAGGCCGGCGATGACGACGCAGGACAGGAAGAAGACCCGGACGCGGAAGGCGATCGGGTCGTCGGCGATGAGCCCCCAGACGAGCCCGGCGGCGAGGAAGCCGTTGTAGAGCCCTTGGTTGGCGGCCATCGCGGCGGTGTCGCGCGCCGTCTTCGCGTCGAACCCGGAGAAGCGGCGGCCGGTCTCCTTCTCCCACAGGAACATCTCCATCACCAGGATGTAGGCGTGCAGCAGGGCGACGAGGGCGACGAGGATGTCTGCGGTCAGCGGCATGGCCGCATTGTGCCGTCGGGCGGCCGGGGGCCGGGGGGAGGCGCGCAACGACTCGCGTAGGGCGGTTCGCGAGAACGAACGGTTAATTCCGGATCCCAAACTAAAAATCAGAAAATAGTCTCAAAAGCTCGACGGAGAAGCCTCCGGACCGGGAAACTGTCTGCAACAGGCCTGCACACAGGCCTCGTTGGACAGAATCCGCATCACAACCGGGGGACAACATGGCAGGAACCGCTCGTCGTTGGGCTGCGCGCATATCGGGCGTGGGGGCCGCATCGGCAATGATCTTCGGCGGGATGGCGGGCACGTCGTTCGCTATAGAGAACCCGCCCACGGTCACCATCAGCGTGAACTTCGGCGTGGTCGCGACCACGCACCCGGACACCGTGGGCTGTAACGGCTACAAGGTGGTCGGGACGGGGACCGCCGGCGGGGCACCGGTCAGCGGAGCCACCTGGGCGCAGGACGAGACGGCGTGTACCGCGACCGTCCCCGGCAAGTACGACATCAAGGGGACGGCGACGCTGACGGAGAGCGACGGCGACAAGCTCTTCATCAGCTACGAGCTCTCCGCGCCGCTGACGTCGGACACGATGGTCTACCCGTCCGGCACGTTCAAGATCCTGCGGGGTGAGGGCAACTTCGAGGACTCGACCGGCGGCGGCCAGATGAACGCCAAGGTCAACCTGCTGGACCACGATCACGCCAGCGCCACGCTCACGGGATACATCCGCAAGTACTGGCAGATCTGATCCACCGCCACCCGCCGGGGACGCCCGGCGGGTGGTACGGGTCCCGGGGGCCCGAGGGCGGGCCGGGTGCGGGTGCCGGGCGGGACCCGCCCTCTCGCCGAAATCCCCTCGTCCCCCCGCCCCTTCACCCCTTACGATCATCCCAAGGGCGGGGTCGTAGCACAGAGGTAGTGCGCCGCGACAGCATCTCGGAGGACGCCGGTTCGAATCCGGTCGCCCCGCCCCCTTCAAGCCCACGTGCTAGTTCAGCCGTGCCCGCGCCGCCTGTGCCCGGCGCCGGATCGTCGTCGCCGACTCCGGGTCCACCGCGTCCATGACCTGCGCGTACGCCTCCATCTCCGCCGCCCCCGTCAGGAAGTCCCCGCGCTGGACGAGCAGCTCGGCGCGCTCGTAGCGGAGTCTCGCCGGGTGGGAGGGGAGGAGCAGGGAGAGTTCCACCGCCCACAGGGCCACGTCGGAGCGCTCCGGGCGGGGGGCCGCCCAGGCGCGGATGTTGTTGAGGACCCGCAGCACGATCGCGCCGGGCTCGGCGGGCCGGAGCATCGAGCGGTCGAGGGCCTCGCCCGTCGTGCTGGTGACCAGCAGCTCCGCGTCCGGGCCCGTCATGGCGCGGCCGCCCGCGAAGGGGTCGGCGAGGTTCAGGTCGGCGGGGTCGCCGAAGCCCACGACGAAGTGGCCGGGCAGTCCGAGCCCGTACACGGGGGCGCCCGCCCGTCGTGCGACCTCCATCCAGACGACGGAGAGCAGGATCGGCAGGCCGCGCCGGCGCCTGAGCACCTCGTGCAGGAGCGAGGACTCCAGACGCTGGTAGTCGGCGGGCACGCCCTCGAAGCCCTCCCGGCTGCCGAGGAGCTCCGCGAGGGCGGTGGTCCAGTCGCCGAGGATCCGGGTGGCGTACGGGACGAGCCCGGCGAGGCGGTCGAGTTCGATCTCGGCCTCGTTCAGGACGTGCCGGGTGACGGTGGGGTCGGCCACCGCTCCGATCAGCAGGCAGAGCCGGGCGAGGTCGGGTCGTTCCGACCGCGCCTCCTCCGCGAACTCCCGCCGCCAGTCGGGCGGGTCCGGGCTCTCGAAGGCGTCCTCACCCGCTGCCCCGTCCCGCCGTGCTGGTCCGTCCTCCGGTCCGTTCTCCGGCCCGTCCTCCGGTGGTGGTACGTCCTCCGTCACGCCTCCGTCACGCCTCCGCCCATCGGTAGTGGTGGTAGTGGTGGTGCGGCGCGAAGCCCATCCCGTCGTACAGCGCCCGCGCGCCGTCGTTGTCCGCCTCCACCTGGAGCCAGGCCGCCGACGCGCCCTCGTCGAGGGCCTGCCGGGCGAGCGCGGTCATGACGGAGGTCGCCAGGCCCCGGCGCCGCTGCTCCGGGTCCACCTCGACGGCCATGAAGCCGGCCCAGCGTCCGTCGACCACGCATCGTCCGATCGCCGCCGGTACCTCTCCCGTGCCCGCCACGGATGCGAACCACACACGCGGGCCGGACGTCAGCACCGACCGTACAGCGGGGCTCGGTTCGCCGGAGCGCTGATAGCGGCGGAGCCACGAGGCGTCGACGGTCCGGGAGAGGCGTACGGCGGAGATGTCGGTGTCGAGGTCGCCGATCGGGGCCAGTGCCGCGATCCGCACCTCGGCGGAGACCTCGCGTCGCCAGCCGTGCCGGTCGAGGGCCGCGCAGAGCAGCTCCTGGGTGCCCTCGGCGCCGGTGGCGGTCTGGATGTACGCGGGGAGCCCCCTGGCCTCGTACCACGCGCGTACGTGTGTCAGGGCGTCGGCGATCGGCAGCCCTGGGTCACCGAGCGGGAGCACCGAGTTGGCCCGCCGGGTGAAGCCGTCGGATGCCCGCAGGGTCCACTCGCCGAGCGCCTCGCTCTCGACCGGCCGCCACGCGCGCGCGGTGGCGCGGGCCAGCTCGGGGAAGGTGGCGGAGGGGCCGCGCCGGCGGGCCGGGGCGGGCGGGACGATCTTCCCGGCGACCAGGGTGGATTCCGCAATCCGGACGCTCTCGCCGCTCTTTCGTGTGATCAGCAGCACAGAGTTGTCCCATGATGTGAGAACTCCGACCGCGTCGGTGAACTTCTCGCCCGCGGCCGCCGAGTCCGTCACGTACCGAACGGAGACACGTTTTCCCACGTCAGCGCTGGTGATTCGGACCTCCAGGCGTCCTCCGCCGGTGAATTCCACAGCTTCTCCGCCCCTCCTGTTCGGATCGCCCCCAAGAACGGAGATACTAGGTGCGGGCATCGACGACGCCGCGCTCCCGCGCAGACCAGCCCTATCGAGGAGGAACGACAGCGTGACCTACGTCATCGCGCAGCCTTGTGTCGACGTGAAGGACAAGGCGTGCATCGAGGAGTGCCCCGTCGACTGCATCTACGAGGGCAAGCGGTCCTTGTACATCCACCCGGACGAATGCGTCGACTGCGGGGCCTGTGAGCCGGTCTGCCCGGTGGAGGCGATCTTCTACGAGGACGACACCCCGGAGGAGTGGAAGGACTACTACAAGGCGAACGTCGAGTTCTTCGACGAGCTCGGTTCGCCCGGTGGTGCCTCCAAGCTCGGCGAGATCGAGCGCGACCACCCCTTCATCGCCGCCCTGCCGCCGCAGAACGGCTGATCGACCGCTTCAGGTCGAATCCGGTCCCGTACGGCGTCGGCCGCCGTACGGGACCGAGGCGTTTCCCGACGCCTCACCCGCGCACGTACAGGAAGTGAGAGCCAACCCGTGAGCGCAGTCTCTTCGCGCCTGCCCGTCTTCCCCTGGGACAAGCTGGAGCCGTACAAGAAGACGGCCGTGGCGCACCCCGACGGAATCGTGGACCTCTCCGTCGGCACGCCCGTCGACCCGGTCCCCGCGCTGATCCAGGAGGCCCTGGTCGCGGCGGCGGACTCGCCGGGCTATCCGACGGTGTGGGGGACGAAGGAGCTGCGGGACGCACTGACCGGCTGGTGCGAGCGGCGGCTGGGCGCGGTGGACTTCGCCCATGAGAACGTGCTGCCGGTGGTGGGCTCGAAGGAGCTGGTGGCCTGGCTGCCGACGCAGCTGGGTCTCGGCGCGGGCGACCGGGTGGCGTACCCGCGGCTCGCGTACCCGACGTACGAGGTCGGCGCGCGGCTCTGCGGTGCGACGCCCGTCGTCTACGACGACCCTCGGGAGCTCGACCCGGCGGGGCTCAGGCTGCTCTGGCTGAACTCCCCGTCCAACCCGACCGGCAAGGTCCTCCCGAAGGACGAGCTGACCCGGATCGTGGCCTGGGCGCGCGAGCACGGTGTCCTCGTCTTCTCCGACGAGTGCTACCTGGAACTGGGCTGGGAGGCCGATCCGGTCTCCGTGCTGCACCCGGACGTCTGCGGCGGTTCGTACGAGGGCATCGTCGCCGTCCACTCGCTGTCCAAGCGCTCCAACCTGGCCGGGTACCGGGCCGCGTTCATCGCGGGCGACGCGGCCGTGCTCGGTGAGCTGCTCCAGATCCGCAAACACGGCGGCATGATGACGGCGGCGCCGGTGCAGGCGGCGACGGTCGCGGCGCTCGGAGACGACGCGCACGTGGCCGAGCAGCGGGAGCGGTACGCGGCCCGCCGGGCGGCGCTGCGTACGGCTCTGGAGGCGCACGGTTTCCGGATCGAGCACAGCGAGGCGAGCCTGTACCTGTGGGCGACCCGGGACGAGCCGTGCTGGGAGACCGTGGCGTACCTGGCGGAGAAGGGCGTTCTCGTGGCGCCCGGCGACTTCTACGGCGAGGCGGGGGAGCGCTTCGTGCGGGTCGCGTTCACGGCGACGGACGAGCGGGTCGCGGCGGCGGTCAAGCGGCTCGGCTGACCACCCGCGACATGCACGGCATACGGAAGGGCCCGGCGAGTATCCGCTCCCCGGGCCCTTCCGCGTGTGACTGTCCCCCGGTCGGGTCAGCCGCCGACGGGCAGGCCGCCGAGGGTCTGGCCGGTCGGCAGGCCGCCGAGGCCGCCGCCCAGGGCGCCGCCGGTGGGGCCCTCCGCGCTCTCGGCGGCGGCGCCGGCGGTCTTGCCGACGACCTCGCCCGCGCTGCCGGCGGTCTCGCCGGCGACCTGCTGGGCGGCCGGGGTGGCGGTCTTGCCCGCCGCGCCGACGGTCTTGCCGGCGGCGGGGACGGCCGTGCCGACGGCCTGGCTGCCGGTGGAGCCGACGACGCCGGTGGCGGTCTGCGAGGCGCTGTCGACGGCGGTGCCCGCACCGGCGGCGTCCAGGGCGCTGATGCCGCCGAGGGTGCCGGTCGGCGCGAGGTTGTGGTCCAGGGCGCTCGCGGAGCCGGCCGCACCGACCACGGGGGCTGCTCCGGCCGCGATGAGGAGGGCGGCGCGGGCGATCCGACGGGTCAGGGGGAGGGACATGGTGCTCCTTCGACGAGGTGCGAGGTGTGGTTCGGACGCAGTGACAACCGGCGCTGGGGCGGGTTGGGTTGCGGCGGTCGAAGGTAAAGACTTGGTAATGCGTCGTATTGTCGGGTGGGGAGGAAAACGGACGAACGCGTCATTGCGCAGTCGTCTGGCGAACCGTCACTTCCCTTGTCCCGCAAGGGAATGGAGAAGGCGGGGCGCATCGCGCAAAAGACGGCGCGGAAGGGTCGCGAATTTCTCCGGACGCGCACCGCTGCCATGCCACGGGCGAGTGAATCACCGTACGGGTGATCGGCCGCCGAGCGACTACCGGGCGAGGCGCATGCGGACGTACTCCCCGCCGGAGGCAGGCGCGCCCGTGGTCCCGGCAGACCCCTCGGACCCCTCCGAGAACGCCTTCGAAGACCCCGAGACCTTCGACCAGCCTCCCCGCGCCTCACCCGCGCGCCACACCCGGTCCCCGTACGCGACCTCCGTGATGCGCAGTGTCTCCGACCGCGCCACGGCCCACTGCGCCAGCTCCCAGCCGCGCCGCGCGTCCGCCGCCGCGCGCCCGGACCCGGCCGCCGACCGGACCGGCACCACGAGCACCGGCGGCTCGGCCGCCGACCGGCCCGCGCTCGGGCCGCCCGTCACGGCCGTCGGAGCCGCCTTCTCGCCGAAGGCGCGCACCAGCTCCGCGCGCACCTTCTCGGGATCGCCCGGACGGCCCTCGGCATCGCTCGCCGTACAGGAGAGGGCGGCCGGGGACCGGCCCGTCAGCGCGGCCGAGAGAAGGCCGGCGTCCGGCTCGTGCTTCGCGTACGCCTGCGGGAAACCGCTCTTCTGCACCTTCTGCGCCGCCACCGTCAGCGGCAGCCGCGAATACCCCGGGACCTTCTCCAGGCCGTCGTAGAACTTCCCCGACGCGTACACCGGGTCCATGATCTGCGCCGGAGTCCCCCAGCCCATCGAGGGCCGCTGCTGGAAGAGTCCGAGCGAGTCCCGGTCGCCGTGCTCGATGTTCCGCAGCGCCGACTCCTGGAGCGCCGTCGCGAGGGCGATGGTCACCGCCCGCTCGGGCAGGCCCCGGCTGGTGCCCACGGCGGAGATCATCGCGGCGTTCGACGCCTGCTCCGGAGTGAACTCGTACCGGTTGTCCCCGGTGCCGACACTGCACCGGGGCGTACCGGTACTCCCCGTCATCTGGTGGAAGGCCACGTACGAGGCAAGGCCGAGGAGCGCGGCGAAGGCGGCCGCGGAACGGGCGAGGCGGCCGCGACGGCGAGGGCGGGTGGGCTCGGACACGGGGCCCACCGTACTGGAGGCCGCGTTAGGGTCGGCACATGGCTGACATCACCCCGCTCGACGCGCCCCTCGACCTGTCCCAGGACGGGGCCGCGCTCACCGCCGCCCTCGTCGACTTCCCGTCCGTCAGCGGGACCGAGCAGCCGCTCGCGGACGCCATCGAGCAGGCACTGCGCGCGCTGCCGCACCTCACGGTCGACCGGTACGGAAACAACGTCGTGGCCCGTACGCGCCTCGGCCGCGGCGAGCGCGTCGTCCTCGCCGGCCACATCGACACCGTGCCGATCGCCGACAACGTGCCCTCGCGGCTCGACGAGGACGGCATCCTGTGGGGCTGCGGCACCTCCGACATGAAGTCCGGGGTCGCCGTCCAGCTGCGGATCGCCGCCACCGTCCCCGAGCCCAACCGGGACCTCACGTTCGTCTTCTACGACAACGAGGAGGTCGCCGCCGACCTCAACGGCCTCGGGAAGATCGCCGACGCGCACCCCGACTGGCTGGAGGGCGACTTCGCCGTCCTGCTGGAGCCCTCCGACGCCCAGGTCGAGGGCGGCTGCCAGGGCACGCTGCGCGTGATCCTGCACACCGCGGGTGAGCGGGCCCACTCCGCACGCTCCTGGATGGGCTCCAACGCCATCCACTCCGCCGCCCCGATCCTGGCCCGACTCGCCGCGTACGAGCCGCGCAAGCCGGTCATCGACGGCCTGCAGTACCACGAGGGCCTCAACGCCGTCGCGATCCAGGGCGGCGTCGCCACCAACGTCATCCCCGACGCGTGCACGGTCACGGTCAACTACCGCTACGCCCCCGACCGCTCGCCGGCCGAGGCGCTGGCGTACGTCCGCGAGTTCTTCGCCGACTGCGACATCGCCGACCTCGTGGTCGACGACGAGAGCCCCGGCGCCCTGCCCGGCCTCTCCCACCCGGCGGCTGAGGCCTTCATGAAGGCCGTCGGCGGCAGCGCCCAGCCCAAGTTCGGCTGGACCGACGTGGCCCGCTTCAGCGCCCTCGGCGTGCCCGCGGTCAACTACGGCCCCGGCGACCCCATCTATGCCCACAAGCGGGACGAGCACGTGCCCGTCGACCGGATCCACCACTGCGAGGCACGGCTGCGCGACTGGCTGACCGCCTGACTTCCCTCGCCCCGACTCCCGTAATTTCGCATTTCGTCACCTCTGTGGTCCTACGCTGACCGGACCAGAAGATCGTTGGATCGACGGAGGGAGCAGGCCATGGGTATCCCTGAAGGGGAGACGAAGCCGGAGGAGCAGCGGCTCGGGCCGGTGCTCAGGCGCAGGGACCAGGTCCAGCCGGGCACCACGGACCAGCGGCTGCTCGACACCGAGGGCGACTCGGAATGGGTGCACACCGACCCCTGGCGGGTCATGCGCATCCAGTCCGAGTTCGTCGAGGGCTTCGGCGCCCTCGCCGAACTGCCGAGCGCGATCAGCGTCTTCGGCTCGGCCCGCACCAAGCCGGACTCGCCGGAGTACGAGGCGGGTGTACGGATCGGCAGGGCGCTCGTCGAGGCCGGCTTCGCGGTCATCACGGGCGGCGGCCCCGGCGCCATGGAGGCGGCCAACAAGGGTGCCCGCGAGGCCAAGGGCGTCTCGGTGGGCCTCGGCATCGAGCTCCCCTTCGAGCAGGGGCTCAACCCGCACGTCGACATCGGCGTGAACTTCCGCTACTTCTTCGTCCGCAAGACGATGTTCGTGAAGTACGCGCAGGGCTTCGTGGTCCTGCCCGGCGGACTCGGCACCCTCGACGAGCTCTTCGAGGCGCTGACTCTGGTCCAGACCCGCAAGGTCACCCGCTTCCCGATCGTCCTCTTCGGCACGGAGTACTGGAAGGGCCTCGTGGACTGGCTCCGCGACTCGGTCGTCGCGGGCGGCAAGGCCTCGGAGCGGGACCTGCTCCTCTTCCACGTCACGGACGACGTGGAAGAGGCGGTGGCGTTGGTGACGAAGGAGACGGGCAAGTAGCGGTCCACGGGGCGGGGGTGGACGCCACCATGTCGAGGACCTGCCGTGTCTCGGCGACCTCGTGCACCCGGTACACCTGCGCCCCCAGCCAGGCGGACACGGCGGTCGTCGCCAAGGTCCCGAGGACCCGCTCCTTCACCGGCCGGTCGAGCGTCTCGCCCACGAAGTCCTTGTTGGACAGGGACACGAGCACCGGCCAGCCCGTCTCCGCCATCTCGCCGAGCCGACGCGTCGCCTCCAGGCTGTGCCGGGTGTTCTTCCCGAAGTCGTGTCCCGGGTCGATCATGATCGCGTCCCGCCGCACCCCGAGCGCGACCGCCCGCTCCGCGAGCCCCACGGTGACGCGCAGGATGTCGGCCATCACGTCCTCGTACTCCACGCGGTGCGGCCGCGTGCGCGGCTCCGCGCCGCCCGCGTGGGTGCACACGAGCCCCGCGCCGTACTTCGCGGCGACCTCGGCGAGTCCGGGGTCGACCCCGCCCCACGCGTCGTTCAGGACGTCCGCGCCGGCCTCGCAGACCGCCGCGCCGACGTCCGCCCGCCAGGTGTCCACGCTGATGACGACATCGGGATGGCGGCGGCGGACCTCGGCGACGAAACCGACCGTGCGTCGCGCCTCCTCCTCGGCCGTGACCTCCTCGCCGGGGCCCGCCTTCACCCCGCCGATGTCGATGATCGCCGCCCCCTCGGCCACGGCCTGCTCGACGCGGGCGAGCGCCGGCTCGTCCCGGAAGGTGGCGCCCTGGTCGTAGAAGGAGTCCGGGGTCCGGTTCACGATCGCCATGATCACCGGCTCGTGCGGCCCGAATTCACGCCGTCCCAAGCGCAGCATCCCTTTTGTCCTCCCTCGTGTCCGTTCGCCTGCGACCCTAGCTGTCGGTGGCGCATGGCACGATCGGCACGGGACGTTTTCCACTCCGGGGAGAGGCACGCAGGTGTTCTGGTTTCTGCTCATCACGATGGTCGTGGTCGTGGCCGCGGTGACCCTGGCCGTGGTCGGCGGCGGCGACAGCGAGGTGCTGCCCGACGTGGCGCCCGAGGAGCTCGTCGACCCGCTCCCGGCCGCCCGCCCGGTCGACCGCGCGGACGTCGAGGCGCTCCGTCTCCCCGTCGCGGTCCGCGGCTACCGGATGGCGGACGTGGACGACGTGCTGGTCCGCCTCGGCGCCGAGCTGGCCGAGCGCGACGCCCGGATCTCCGAGCTGGAGGAGGCGCTCGCGGGAGCGGCCGCCGCCGGTGACGGAGAGGACGGGCCGGCGTGACGGCCGGCGGCGCGGTGCCGGGCCCGGACGGGCGGCTGCGCTGCCCCTGGGGCCTGTCGACCGAGGACTACGTGGCGTACCACGACGAGGAGTGGGGCCGCGCGGTCCACGGCGACGACGCGTTGTTCGAGCGGCTCTGTCTGGAGGCGTTCCAGTCCGGTCTTTCGTGGATCACGATCCTGCGCCGCCGCGAGGGCTTCAGGGCGGCGTTCGCCGGTTTCCGGATCGCCTCGGTCGCCGAGTTCGGTGACACGGACCGCGAGCGGCTCCTCGTGGACGAGGGCATCATCCGCAACCGGGCCAAGATCGACGCGACCCTGGCCAACGCGAAACTGCTGGCCGGCTGGGCCCCGGGCGAACTGGACGAGCTGATCTGGTCGTACGCCCCCGATCCGACGACCCGTCCGGTCCCGCGTACGGTCGCGGACGTCCCGGCGGTCACGGACGAGTCCACGGCCCTCTCGAAGGCCCTCAAGAAACGAGGCCTCCGCTTCATCGGCCCGACCACGGCCTACGCCCTGATGCAGGCCTGTGGGCTGGTCGACGACCACGTGAAGGGGTGCGTGGCCCGGGGCGGGAAGTAGCCCCCCGGGCCCTGCCTGCGGCCCCCTCAGCGGCCCAGGTACTTCGGCTTCTCCTTGGCGATGAAGGCGCGGACCGCGATCGTGTGGTCCTCGGAGGCGCCAGCCCGGTTCTGGAGCTCCTCCTCCTTGTCCAGTGCCTCGGACAGGGAGTGGTCGGCGCCGTAGGCGAGGGACTCCTTCAGGGCCGCGTACGCCACCGTCGGGCCCGCCGCCAGCTTGCGGGCCACCTTCTCGGCCTCGGCGGTGAGGTCGGCGGCCGGGACGACGCGGTTCGCGATGCCCAGCTCGTACGCCTCCTGGGCGGTGATCGAACGCGGGAAGAGCAGCAGGTCGGAGGCGCGGCTCGGGCCGATCAGACGGGGGAGCGTCCAGGACATCCCCGAGTCGGCGGTCAACGCGACCCCCGCGAAGGAGGTGTTGAACGACGCGGTGTCCGCGACCACCCGGTAGTCCGCCGCGAGCGCGAAGCCGAAGCCGGCCCCGGCCGCGACGCCGTTCACGCCGGCGACGACGGGCTTCCGCATGCCCGCGAGCGCCTTGGTGATCGGGTTGTAGTGGTCCCGGACCGTGTTCATGGTCTCCTGGGTGCCGTTCTCGTGGTCCGCCATGAGCAGACCCACGTGTTCCTTCAGGTCCTGGCCGACGCAGAACGCCCGCTCACCCGCCGCGGTGAGCAGCACCGCCCGTACGGCGGGGTCCGCCGCGGCCGTCTCGGCCGCGTCGCGGAGGGCGACTTTCGCCGCCACGTTCATCGCGTTCATGGCCTCGGGGCGGTTGAGCGTGATGGTGGCGAGCCCGTCGCTCACCTCGTACAGCACCGTGTCGGCCATGGGGTTCCCTTCGCCTCTTTGCGTGGTTGACCTGCACAGCATGGCGGACATCACCCGCCCCGCCCATGTGAGCTGCGTCAAAGATTCGAAGGGCCCGGCCGGACCCCGAGCGGCGAAGTATCGCAGGCCGATCGCCGAAATGTGGGGTTTTGAGAGAGCGCGTTGCGCAAGCGATGCCATTCGATGTTGGTCATCGGGTCCTGCCATGCGGGATAATGACCTGGAAGCAATGTGTTCGAAGCCGGTGACGCGTGCTCCAGGTCATGGAGCTGCCCGGCTGACAAAGAGCTGGTTTCAGGAAGGGGAACAAGCATGGCGGCCATGAAGCCGCGGACGGGTGACGGCCCGCTCGAGGTGACCAAGGAGGGGCGGGGCATCGTCATGCGCGTTCCGCTCGAAGGCGGCGGTCGGCTTGTCGTCGAGCTGACTCCCGACGAGGCCGAGGCGCTGGGCGACGCCCTGAAGAAGGTCGTCGGCTGACCTTCCCTCGCATCCTGAGCACTGCCCCGGCACGGTCCCGACCGTGCCGGGGCAGTGGTGTGTCCGGGGCCGGCCGGCCGGCCGGTGCGTCGGAGGCGGGGCGGAGCGGGGGCTTCTCAGCCGCGGCGGACCGCGCACAGCAGGCCGTCGCCCACCGGCAGCAGGGAAGGGATGAGCTCGTGGCTCTCCCGCACCGTGCGCAGCAGCTCGCGGACCCGCTGGACCTCGGCCGGCTGGGCCCCCGAGTCGACCGTGCGGCCGTCCGCGAAGACGCCCTCGAAGCAGACGAGTCCGCCAGGTCGCAGCAGGCGCAACGATTCAGCGAGGTAGTCCAGGTACTCGAGCCGGTCGCCGTCGCAGAACACGAGGTCGTACCCGCCGTCCGCGAGGCGCGGCAGGACGTCCAGGGCCCGGCCGGGGATGAACCGCGCCCGGTTGCCCGCGAAACCCGCCGCGCGGAACGCCGTCTTGGCGAGCTGCTGCCGCTCCGGCTGGAGGTCCACCGTCGTCAGGACGCCGTCCGGCCGCATCCCGAGCAGCAGGTAGATGCCGGACACGCCGGTGCCCGTGCCGATCTCCGCCACCGCCTTCGCGTCCGCCGTGGCCGCGAGCAGGCGCAGCGCCCCACCGGTGCCCGGCGACACCGAGGGCAGCCCTGCCTCCCGGGCCCGCTCCCGGGCCCAGCGCAGAGCTTCGTCCTCGGCGACAAAGGCGTCGGCGAACGACCAGCTCGTCTGCCGGTTGGCGGTAATGGCCCTCTCCTGTCCCCGTAGTTGACGCAACGGTGACTGTATCCGCTGTCAGCGGGAACCCGCAGATGGGACCGGGCGTTCACCAGGGGAAGGACGCGGCAGGAGGAAGCCGGGGGAGCCGGTTCCAAATTCGCGTAAAGATTCTTATCCGGAGCTAACGGGCGAGGTGGCTATGGTAGGGGCTCCACTGGACACCACCAGAGCCGACAGGGGAGGTGCGGCTGCGCCTGTGGATCGGGGAGGAGTGCTTCGGCGTCTTCTCAGGTCGGCGGGTGAGCCGAAATCCGTGACCGACACCGCTGACCGAATCCGCACCGCCGACTCCGCTCCCACCACCGCGACCTTCGCATCGGATGCGGAATCGCAGGCGTGGACTCCGCCCACCTGGGAGGAGATCGTCAGCACGCACAGCGGCCGGGTATACCGCCTCGCATACCGGCTGACCGGCAACCAGCACGACGCCGAGGACCTGACCCAGGAGGTCTTCGTCCGCGTCTTCCGCTCGCTGTCGACGTACACGCCGGGCACCTTCGAGGGCTGGCTCCACCGCATCACCACCAACCTCTTCCTCGACATGGTCCGCCGCAAGCAGCGCATCCGTTTCGACGCGCTCGCCGACGACGCCGCCGAGCGCCTGCCCAGCCGTGAGCCCTCGCCGCAGCAGGTGTTCAACGACACCCACTTCGACGCGGACGTGCAGCAGGCCCTCGACACCCTCGCGCCCGAGTTCCGTGCCGCGGTCGTCCTCTGCGACATCGAAGGGCTGTCGTACGAGGAGATCGCCGCGACCCTCGGCGTGAAGCTCGGCACCGTCCGCAGCCGTATCCACCGCGGGCGCTCCCACCTGCGCAAGGCCCTCAAGCACCGCTCGCCCGAGGCACGGGCGGAGCGTGCCCTGGCCTCCGTCGGATGGGAGGCAGGGACAGCGTGAGCGGCACAGTTCCCTCGTCACCGACCCCCGCGGAGCACCACCTCGGGGACCGGCTGGCCGCGCTCGTCGACGGCGAGCTCGGCCACGACTCCCGCGATCGGGTCCTCGCCCACCTCGCGACCTGCGCCCGCTGCAAGGCGGAGGCCGACGCGCAGCGCACCCTCAAGAGCGTCTTCGCCTCGGCGGCTCCGCCGCCGCCCTCGGAGGGATTCCTCGCCCGGCTGCAGGGGCTACCCGGGGGCCCCGGTGAGCCGGGTGGACCCGGCGGACCGAGAGGCCCCCTCGAAGAACTCCTCGGCGCGGGCGGCGTGAGGTCCGACGGCTTCGCCACGGCGGCCGTCGTCACCCCGCACTCCCCGCACGCCGCCCCGCAGACCGGCTTCCGCATCCACGAGGTCGGCGACCGCGCGTCCGGAACCTCCTGGCGCGGCCGGCGCTTCGCCTTCGCGGCGGCCAGCGCCGTCTCGTTCGCGGCCATCGCCCTCGGCGGCACCCTGCCGCTGGAGGCCTCGGTGAACGCGAGCGCGCGCGGCGGCCAGGGCACCGGCACGGCGGTCACCCCGCTGCGTGCCACCGCCACGGGCCCCGGCGGCGGCACGGCCGTCTCGCGGGGTACGCGCTCCGGCGAGCGTGGCGCCCAGTCCGTCGACGGCTCACAGGTGGCATCCGGGGCTCCGCTGACTCCCGGCATCCCGGCGGCCCTGCCGCACGGGCCGGTGTCACCGGTCGGTCCGGGCACGGTCCCGGCGGGCGCCGTCCCGCCGGACGCGGTGCGGTCCCCGGCCATGCCGCTGGTGGCGATGCGGCTCCGGGACCCGGCCACGCAGTCGTTGCTCGCCCTGTCGCCGTTCATACGACCGACGGGGCCGGCCCTCCGACTGGCCTTCGGTCCCGGAACCGGTCCGGCGCTTAGTCCGACCACCGCACCGCTCGGCTCCCCCCGCTGACCCGCGACCTGGTTGAATCCAGGGACAGCGGCGCCCGCCCAACGGGGCGCGGACGGGTCAGCGGGTTGCGGGGAGAGCATGAACAACGGGAAGCCGAACTGGTGGAGCCGGCCGTCGAGCGCACCGGAGGCGGCACGGATACCCTCGCCGCCTCCGGCCGACGACCCCACGGAGGGCGTCACCGCCGTCGCCGCACATGACGCCGACGGCGACTTCCCGCTGCCCGCGCCGCAGCCGTCGACCGAAGCACCGGAAGCCTCCGAGGCGCCGGACGCCGGCACCGGCCCGTCCGACGTGACGGATGTGGCGGACGCCGGGGGCGCGGGGGACACCGCGGTGATGCCCGCGCCCGCCGACGCCCCCGCGCCCGCCGTGCTGCTGACCAAGAGCGAGGCCCCCGCGGACGCGGCACCGACCGAGGCCCTTCCGGTGACCGAGGCTCAGACGACCGGGGACCGGGGGACCGAGACCCTTCCGGTCACCGACGCCGCCGGGGCCGACGCCCCTCCGGCCCCGGCCGTCCAGGCGCCCAGCGGGCCCGCCCCGACGCCCCTGCACGCGCCCGACGAGTACCGGACGCCGCCCTACGGCGAGCCGGGCCCCTGGGCGCCCGCACCGCCCGTACAGCGGCCCCCGGCGCACGTACCGCCGCAGCAGGCCCACGTACCCCCCGTACCGCCGCAGGCCCAGCCCCAGCCGCACCCCCACCCCCCGCTTCACACGCAGGGTGGCGCCGTGCCGCCGCAGGCCGGTGCGCCCTGGGTGCAGTACGACCCCTGGGGGGCCGGCGGGCCCGGGCTCCCGCCCCTGCCCGCGAAGAAGTCCCGCAAGGGGCTCGCCATCGCCGGGGCGCTCGCCTTCGCGCTCGTCACCGGCGTCATCGGCGGCGGCATCGGCGCGTACGTCGAGCGGAACGGCGGGATCACCACCGTCGAGCTGCCGCAGGCGGACTCCGGCGACACCGACCGGGCCCCGGAGAGCGTGGCCGGGATCGCGGCCAGCGCCCTGCCCGGTGTCGTCACCCTGCACGTCAAGGGCGGCGGTTCGTCCGGCACCGGCACCGGCTTCGTCCTCGACACCAAGGGCCACATCCTCACCAACAACCACGTCGTGGACGGGGCCCAGTCCTCCCGCGACATCTCGGTGACCTTCTCCAGCGGAGAGACCGCCCGCGCCAAGGTCGTCGGCAAGGACACCGGCTACGACCTCGCCGTCGTCCAGGTCACCGGCGTCTCCGGCCTCAAGCCGCTGCCGCTCGGCAACTCCGACAACGTCCGCGTCGGCGACCCCGTCGTCGCCATCGGCGCCCCCTTCGACCTCTCCAACACGGTCACCTCCGGCATCATCAGCGCCAAGGAGCGCCCGATCACCGCCGGAGGGGAGAAGGGAGACGGCAGCGACATCAGCTACGTCGACGCCCTCCAGACCGACGCCCCCATCAACCCCGGCAACTCCGGCGGCCCGCTCCTCGACGCCAAGGGCCGGGTCATCGGCATCAACAGCGCCATCCGCGCGGCCGGCGGCGGCTCGGGCGAGGGAGAGGGCGGCAGCGCCTCCCAGCCCGGCTCCATCGGCCTCGGCTTCGCCATACCGATCAACCAGGGCAAGCGCGTCGCCGAGGAGCTCATCAACACCGGCAAGGCCACCCACCCCGTCATCGGTGTGAGCCTCGACATGCAGTTCAACGGCGACGGCGCGCGCGTCGGCGAGAAGGGCAAGGACGGCTCCGCCTCCGTCACGCCCGGCGGCCCGGCCGCGACGGCGGGGCTCCGCCCCGGCGACGTCATCACCAAGGTCGACGGCCAGCGCGTGCACAACGGCGAGGAGCTGATCGTGAAGATCCGCGCCCACCGCCCCGGCGACCGGCTGAAGCTCACCCTGACCCGGGACGGCAAAGAGCTGACAAAGACGTTGACGCTCGGCTCGTCCCAGGGCACCTGAGCGCCATACGACGGACACCGGGAGGTACCCGTCCGGCAGTTTCGGCGGGTACCGTGGACCGGGCCCTTGACCGGCATGAAGGAGCTACTAGGTGTTCAGCGACATAGGCGCACTCGAGCTGGTGACGCTCGTCGTCCTCGCCGTGCTCGTCTTCGGGCCGGACAAGCTCCCGAAGGTCATCCAGGACGTCTCGCGCTTCATCCGGAAGATCCGTGAGTTCTCGGACAGCGCGAAGGAGGACATCCGCAGCGAGCTGGGGCCGGACTTCAAGGACTTCGAGTTCGAGGACCTCAACCCGAAGACGTTCCTCCGCAAGCAGATGGAGCAGAACGAGGACCTCCGGGAGCTCAAGGAGCTGCGGGGCAGCTTCGACCTCAAGAAGGAGATGAACGACGTCGCCGACGCGGTGCACGGCCGTGAGCCGCAGCCCTCGGCCGTCAACGGCTCCCCCTCGGCCGGTGGTTCCTCCGGCGCCGTCACCGCCGCGAACGGCACCCCGGACCTGCTGAAGAAGCAGGACAAGACGGACACCGCGGAGCGTCCTCCGTACGACTCCGACGCGACCTGACGACGGGCTGTCACCAACCCGACGCGTCCCGGTGGCTATCCTCCCTCTGTTGACGGAACGAGGAGGCGGCCGAGATGGAGACCACGAGTCGGGTGGAGGGCGTACCCCTGGCCCGGCGGACCGCCGAGGGCTATCTGCGCGCACCCTTCGCCTGGTACGGCCTCGACGAGGCGTTCACCGGGCCGCGCTGGCTCATGCAGGTGGGCACGGCGGCGGACGGCAGCGTGCAGCACGGGTCGACCGGGCACGGTGAGACGCCGTCGATAAAGACGGACGCGAGCGGCGCGGAGAAGGAGCGGTTCGCGGTCGTCGTGACGGTGGCCGCGAGCCCGGTCCGGCGGACCGGTGACGGCACGGGCGTCCTCGACGCCACCACCGTGTCCTCGGCGGCCTGGCTGGCCGGCTCGGGGCTGCTCGTCCACACCTGGCCCGCCTCGCTGGACCACGCGATGCGGGACAACTGGCTGGACCAGCAGACCGAGACGGCGTTCGAGCTGGCTGACGACCTCGACGGGGCGGAGTGGTCGACGCTGTCGCTGCCCGTGGACGGGGTGCCGATGCCGTTCCACTACCGCGAGTCGGAGTTCGGGTGGGTCCTGGCGGGGTCCGCGGCGGGCGTGCACATCGGGGCGTACGGGCGCGGGATGAGCGCGTACGGGCTGGGCTTCGCCCAGATCAAGGACCTCGACGCCTACGCGTGACGGTATGACGAAGGGCGCCCCCGAGGGGGCGCCCTTCGTCATGACCTCAGAACTTGTTGCGCGGCGTGATGCCCAGGCTCATGCCCGAGAGGCCCCGCTGGCGGCCGCCGAGCTTGCCGGCGATCGCGCGGAGGGCCGCGCCCGCGGGGGAGTCCGGGTCGGAGAGGACGACCGGCTTGCCCTCGTCGCCGCCCTCGCGGAGCCGTACGTCGATCGGGATCGAGCCGAGGACCGGGACCGTCGCGCCCGTGGTCTGCGTCAGACCGTCGGCGACCCGCTGGCCGCCGCCCGTGCCGAACACGTCGACCATCTCGTCGCAGTGCGGGCACGGCAGGCCCGCCATGTTCTCAACGACGCCGACGATCTTCTGGTGGGTCTGGACGGCGATGGAGCCGGCCCGCTCGGCGACCTCGGCCGCCGCCTGCTGCGGGGTGGTGACGACCAGGATCTCCGCGTTCGGCACGAGCTGCGCGACCGAGATCGCGATGTCGCCGGTACCCGGGGGCAGGTCGAGCAGCAGGACGTCCAGGTCGCCCCAGTACACGTCCGCGAGGAACTGCTGGAGCGCGCGGTGCAGCATCGGGCCGCGCCACACCACCGGCGCGTTGCCCGGGGTGAACATGCCGATGGAGATGACCTTCACACCGTTCGCCGACGGCGGCATGATCATGTTCTCGACCTGGGTCGGACGGCCGTCCGCGCCCAGCATCCGCGGCACGCTGTGGCCGTAGATGTCGGCGTCGACGACGCCGACCTTCAGGCCGTCGGCGGCCATCGCCGCGGCCAGGTTCACGGTGACGGACGACTTGCCGACGCCACCCTTGCCGGAGGCGACCGCGTACACCCGGGTCAGCGAGCCCGGCTTCGCGAACGGCACCTCGCGCTCGGCGGTCGTGCCGCGCAGCGCCGCCGCGAGCTCCTTGCGCTGCTCGTCGCTCATCACGTCCAGCGCGACATCGACGCCGGTGACGCCCTCGACGCCGGAGACGGCCTCGGTCACCCGCTGGGTGATGGTCTCGCGCATCGGGCAGCCGGAGACGGTCAGGTAGACCGTGACGGCGACCTTGCCGTCCGGTTCGATCTCCACCGACTTGACCATGCCGAGCTCAGTGATCGGTTTGTTGATCTCGGGGTCGTTCACCGTCGCCAGTGCTTCGAGCACCGCGTCTTCCATAGCCATACCGACGATGGTACGGCGCCGACCACCGGCCCATGAAAGGCCTGTCAACGGTCGGGTACGTCACTTCCCCGGGTGTCGGCCGACGGGAATAGATCCCGGCGCTCCTCCAGCTCTCTGATCAGGTCCTGGAGCTCCGAGCGGATCCAGTCGCGGGTGGCCACCTCGCCGAGGCCCATCCGCAGCGCCGCGATCTCCCGGGTGAGGTACTCGGTGTCCGCGATCGACCGCTCGTTCTGCTTCCGGTCCTGTTCGAGATTGACCCGGTCCCGGTCGTCCTGACGGTTCTGCGCGAGCAGGATCAGCGGGGCCGCGTAGGAGGCCTGGAGGGACAGCGCGAGCGTCAGGAAGATGAAGGGGTACTCGTCGAACTTGAGCGGGCCCGGCGCGAAGATGTTCCAGACGACCCAGACGATGATCGTCAGGGTCATCCAGACGAGGAACCGGCCCGTTCCCAGGAAGCGGGCGATCCGCTCGGAGAGCCGCCCGAAGGCCTCGGGGTCGTACTCCGGAAGGAGCTTGGCCCGCCGCTCGCGCGGCAGGTCGAGCCGGATGCGGGGACCCGGCCGGTCGCGCTCCCGGTCACGGTCCCGTTCCCGCTCGCGGTCGTGCGTGCGCTCAGCCGCCATGTACGGCCCCCTCGTCGTGGAAGTCGGTCTCGCGCCAGTCCTCCGGGAGCAGGTGGTCGAGCACGTCGTCGACGGTGACGGCGCCGAGCAGCGACCCGCTCTCGTCCACCACGGGCGCCGCGACCATGTTGTACGCGGCGAGATAACTGGTCACGGCCGGCAGCGGGGTGTCCGGGCCGAGCGGCGGAAGATCGCTGTCCACGAGCGAGCTGACCAGGGTGAACGGCGGATCGCGAAGGAGCCGCTGGAAGTGCACCGTGCCCAGGTACTTGCCCGTCGGCGTCTCGTCCGGCGGCCGGCACACGTACACCTGCGCCGCCAGCGCCGGCGACAGATCCTGCTGCCGGACCCGGGCCAGCGCGTCCGCGACCGTGGCGTCCGGCCGCAGCACGATCGGCTCCGTCGTCATCAGACCGCCCGCCGTGCGCTCCTCGTACGCCAGGAGCCGCCGTACGTCGGCCGCGTCGTCCGGCTGCATCAGCGTCAGCAGCCGCTCCTTGTCCTCCTCCGGCAGCTCGGACAGCAGGTCGGCCGCGTCGTCCGGGTCCATCGCCTCCAGGACGTCGGCCGCGCGCTCCTCCTTCAGCTTGCCGAGGATCTCGATCTGGTCGTCCTCCGGGAGCTCTTCGAGGACGTCGGCGAGCCGGTCGTCGTCGAGCGCGGCGGCGACCTCGACACGCCGCTTGGACGGGAGGTGGTGCAGCGCGTTGGCGAGGTCGGCGGGGCGCAGCTTCTCGAAGGTGGCGACCAGACTCTCGGCGCCCTGCCCGTGCTCCTCCAGGGAGAAGCCGGTGACGCCCGACCACTCGACGGTCAGCGTCTCGCCCCGGCGGCTCAGCACCCCGCCCTTCCCCTTGCGGACGAAGACCTTGTCGATCTCCCAGTCGCGGCGGGCGGGCAGCTGCTGGATGGCGACGTCGAGGACGGTGACCTCCTCGCCCTCCTGCCCGCCGGGCCCGACGAGCCGGACGCGCCGGTCGAGGAGTTCGCCCAGCACGAGGCGCTCGGTGGGGCGTGGCTCGAAGCGGCGCATGTTGACGACACCGGTCGTGATGACCTGGCCGGACTCCACGCCGGTGATCCGGGTCATCGGCACGAACACCCGGCGGCGGCTGAGGACCTCCACGACCATGCCGAGCAGCCGCGGCGGCCTGCGGCCGACCCGCAGCATGGCCACCAGGTCGCTGACCCGGCCGACCTGGTCGCCGACGGGGTCGAAGACCGGGACTCCGGCGAGGTGGGAGACGAAGATCCTGGGGGCGCCTGCCGCCATGCCACGCGCCTCCTCGGTGCCGCACGATTCGAGTCATTGCCGAGCTTTGCCGGGTTCAGGCTAGCCCGTGCCGTTCCGCCCCGCCCCGGCAGCGCCTCCGTACGGCTGCTGCCGGGCGCGTCACCCGTCCCGGGTACGCTGCGGTCTGCCGTCCCCACCGGCACGCCGGCCCTCCCACCCGGCAGAACTGGCAGAACAGAAGGCCGCCGCCCCGGGTCCCCCGTACGGGCCGCGGTCCGTGTCCCCCACGACATGAGAGGCAGCGCTGATGGCCGTTCGTGCCGCGTCGTCGCGTATCCACCGGGCCCTCGCGCCGCTCGCGCTCTGCGCCGGTCTGACCGTGGGGCTGACGGCCTGTGCCGCCGATCCGGACGAGGGGACCAACGGGGTCGGGAAGCTCTCCGCAGCCGAGATCGAGGGCAAGGCACGGACCGCCGCGGACACCGCGAAGGCGGTACGGCTCTCGGGCACCCTCGTCAGCAAGGGCGACACCTTCAAGCTGAACATGCGCCTCAAGCAGGACGGCGCCTCCGGCTCGGTGACGACGAAGAACAGCACCTTCGAGCTGCTGCGGGTCGGCGAGGCGCTCTATCTGAAGGCGGACGCGGACTTCTGGTCCCACGGGGCCGAGGGCGGCGACAAGCCGACGGAGGCGGATGCCGAGGCCGCCGACAAGCTCGACGACAAGTACGTGAAGGTGCCGCAGGGCGACCCCGCGTACAAGCAGTTGCGCGGCTTCACCGACATGGACCTGCTGCTGACCGGGCTGACCGGGCTGCACGGGGAGAAGGTCAAGGGCGACCGGGACCAGATCGGCGGGATCCGCACGGTCAAGGTCAAGGGCGGCGCGGACGGCGAGGGCGGCACCCTCGACGTGGCGCTGCAGGGGGACCCGTACCCGCTGCAGTTCGCGCGGGGCGGGGGAGCCGGCCTGGTGGTCCTCTCCGAGTGGAACAAGGACTTCCCGCTCACCGAGCCGTCGAAGGAAGAGACCCTCGACTACGGCAAGCAGCTGCCGAGGACCTGATCCCGGGCCCGCTTCCGCGGCGCCGGTCCCGGACGGCGGCGCCTGCGGACCCGGCCCCGGTTCAGCGTCGCCTGCGTCGCTTGAGCAGCAGCTTGGGGAGACCGGAGGGCACCGGGTCGCGGGTCGTGGCCGCGGAGGGCAGCGGTACGGCCGCCAGGGAGCCGTCCGGCAGCTCCGTGGTCGAGGACCGGGGGTCGAGTCGCAGGACCCGGCATTCGCGCCCCCAGCGGCCCGTCATGGCCTCGCCGTCGGGTGCGTTGAGCCGCTTGCCCTTCAGCTCGGCGACCGCCGCGTCCCACTCCTCGCTGCCGTGGGCGATCTCGCGCACGGCGGCCGTCCAGGCGACGAGACGGCCGCCCTTGTCCTTGCTGCGGACCGTGACCTCGGCCGTCCCGCCGTCCACCAGGCCCGGCAGCGGCTGCTCGCCGGGGCCGTCGCCGACGACGAACGCGGCGCCGTCGAACCAGACGTGCCAGAGCGCGCGGGCCGGGCCGGTGCCGCGGACCCACACCAGGCCGGACTTCTTGGTGGCCTCCTCGACGAGGGCGGACCCGAGCAGCTCTTCAGTCATGGCCCGAAGCCTAGCCCCCGGGCGGTCACAGCCAGCCGTTGCGCTTCAGCGTGCGGTGGATGGTGAAACAGATCGCGACGATGCCGGTGAGCACCATCGGGTAGCCGTACTTCCAGTGCAGCTCCGGCATGTGGTCGAAGTTCATGCCGTACACGCCGCAGACCGCGGTGGGGACGGCGACGATCGCCGCCCACGAGGTGATCTTGCGCATGTCCTCGTTCTGCGCGACGGTCGCCTGCGCCAGGTTGGCCTGGAGGATGGAGTTGAGTAGTTCGTCGAAGCCGACGACCTGCTCCTGCACGCGCGCGAGGTGGTCGGCGACGTCCCGGAAGTACTTCTGGATGTCGGGGTCGACCAGCCGCATCGGCCGCTCGGAGAGCAGCTGCATCGGGCGGAGCAGCGGCGTGACGGCCCGCTTGAACTCCAGTACCTCACGCTTCAGTTGGTAGATCCGGCCGGTGTCCGTACCGCGCGTCGAGCCCTTCGCGGCCGGTGAGAAGACGTCGATCTCCAGCTGGTCGATGTCGAGTTCGACGGCGTCGGCGACCGCGATGTAGCCGTCGACGACATGGTCGGAGAGGGCGTGCAGCACCGCGGAGGGCCCCTTGGCGAGCAGCTCGGGCTCGCCCTGGAGGCGGTGCCGGAGGTTGCGCAGGGAGCCCTGACCGCCGTGCCGGACGGTGATGACGAAGTCGGGGCCGGTGAAGCACATGACCTCGCCGGTCTCGACGACCTCGCTCGTCGCGGTGAGTTCGGCGTGCTCGACGTAGTGGATCGTCTTGAACACGGTGAACAGGGTGTCGTCGTACCGCTCCAGCTTGGGCCGCTGGTGGGCGTGGACGGCGTCCTCGACGGCGAGCGGGTGCAGCCCGAACTCGGCGGCGATACCGGCGAATTCGGCCTCGGTCGGCTCGTGCAGGCCGATCCAGGCGAAGCCGCCGCTCTCCCGCACCTGGCTCATGGCGCCGCGCGGGGTGAGGCACTCGCGGTCGTCGATGCGGCGTCCGTCGCGGTAGACGGCGCAGTCGACGACGGCGCTGGAGGCCGTGTGGTCGCGGGTGGGGTCGTACGAGGTGTACGTGGTGGGGGTCTTGCGCAGGGGGTGCCGCAGGCTCGGACGGACGGCGGCGCGCAGGTCACGGATCATCGACATGGGCATGCTCCTTCACGGAGAAGCCGTCGGCGAGCGTGGAACAGCCCGGAATGGGGACGTGGAGCTACGTCGTCCACAAAGCGGGCGGCACCGAGAGGTCGCGGTGACGGCGTTCGCTACAGACAGGCAAAGGCGAGATGCTCTTCCGTCGTGCGAGATGCCGGAGAGGCGGGTCCGTACGGATACGGGCCGGGAATCACCGGAAGTACGTACGCACCGGGCTCGGGTGCGGGGCGGAAGAGCGGCTGGTACTGCCCGATCGACTTCGGTCCATCGCAGCCCCACCTCCTCCGGCCGGTCCCTCGTGAGGGATGACGTGTGACGAGTAGTCGGGAGTTCGGGACTCCCGACCAGCGGCCAAGACTATCAGCCGACTGAGGGTCAATCCCTTCCTTTGCCCGTTCCATACGCGCTTTATGCTCAGGACATGGGAGAAGTTCTTGCTCTGGTCGAGGCGCGGTTGCGGACAGCCCTCGGAGAACCGGACGCGCGGGCCGCGGTGACGTTCCTCGGCACGGACCGGATCGAGGTGCTCCGGTTCATCGACGGCGACCTCGTGCGGTACGCGACCCTCGGCATGTCCGCACAGCCGATGGCCGACCCGACCGCCGCGCTCGCCGACCCGGTCAAGGGGCCGCGCGCCGAGCTCGTCCTGACCGTACGGGCCGGCCTCGCCGACACCGACAAGGTGCTGCGCCCGCTCGCGGTCCTCGCCGCCACCCCGCAGGTCGAGGGCGTCATCGTGGCGGCGGGAGCCTCGCTCGACGTCGGCGACCCGCTCTGGCCGGGCGCCGCCTTCAGCTCGGTCCTGGTCGCCGAGTCCGGCGGTCTGGTCGAGGACCTGGAGCTCGACGAGCCGATGGACCCGGTGCGGTTCCTGCCGCTGCTCCCGATGACCTCGAACGAGGCGGCGTGGAAGCGGGTCCACGGGGCACAGGCCCTGGAGGAACGCTGGCTGACGCAGGGCACGGACCTGCGCGATCCGCTGCGCAGGTCCGTGAATCTGGACTGAGGGAACCCCGGGCCGGAAGGCGTTCCGCTCGGCGGGCTTCTCCGGTTCAGGTCCGGGTGACGGTCCTGCTGGCGACGAGGTTGGCGATCACCACGTAGACGATCGCCGGAATGCCGTAGTCGAGCAGTACCTGAAGGGTGTGCTGGGAGACGCCGAAGAGTCCGATCGACCAGCCGGCGAGCCAGTCGGCGGCGCTGTGGAACCAGCCGACCACGGTGTTGCCCCGATTGGCGTCGAGCAGGTCCAGGACGATCCAGACGACCAGGATTCCGGCGAGGACGCGGGCCACGGTTCTTATGACGGAGTCGATGCCTCTCATGGGGTCCGTCTTGCCCGCGTCTCCCGGGGCAAACCGGCCACGGCGCGTCCGTCCCGTCCTCGGGGCCGGTGCCGGACCGCCGCCCCGGCCGCCGTGGCCTTCCCGGGGGCCGGCGCGGTGTCCCGGGGTTCAGCCGGCGAAGACGCCGACGCCGTCCTCCGTGGCGTGCTTCGGGGCCAGTTCGCGGGCTTCGAGGGTGAGGGCGTCGCGGCGGACCCGGACGACCACGGCGCCGAGCGCCGCGGCCACGCCCGCCACCACGAACGGCATGTGGACGTCGCTCCACTCCTCGATCTTCGGGGCGAAGTACGGGGCGGCGGCCGCGGCGAACCAGCGGACGAAGTTGTAGCCCGCGCTGGCCACCGGGCGCGGGGCGTCCGAGACGCCGAGGGCGAGCTCGGTGAAGACGGTGTTGTTGACGCCGATGAACGCGCCGGACAGGACGGTGCAGACGATCGCGGTCGTGTGATCGCCGTATCCGAGCACCACCACGTCGACCGCGAGCAGCACCAGTGAGCCGCCGAGGACGGTGAGCGAGCCGAAGCGCCGCTGGAGCCTGGGTGCGACCAGGACCGAGAAGACGGCGAGCAGCACACCCCAGGCGAAGAACACCGCACCGGACTTGTACGGCGTCATGTCCAGTACGAACGGGGTGAAGGCGAGCACCGTGAAGAAGGCGTAGTTGTAGAAGAACGCGGCCGCCGCGGCCGAGGCGAGTCCGCCGTGGCCCAGCGCCCGGATGGGGTCGAGCAGCGAGGTCCTGCGGGCCGGCTTGGGCTGCTCCTTGAGGAAGACCGCGATGCACAGGAAGCCGATCGCCATCAGCGCGGCCGTGCCGAAGAAGGGGTAGCGCCAGCTGGCGTCGCCGAGCACGGCGCCGAGCAGCGGCCCGCAGGCCATGCCGAGGCCGAGTGCCGACTCGTAGAGCAGGATCGCGGCCGCGCTGCCGCCGGCCGCGGCGCCGACGATCACGGCGAGCGAGGTCGAGACGAAGAGTGCGTTGCCGAGGCCCCAGCCGGCCCGGAAGCCGACGAGTTCGCCGACGGAGTCCGAGGTGCCGGCGAGGGCGGCGAAGACGACGACCAGCGCGAGCCCGGTCAGCAGGGTCCTGCGTCCCCCGATGCGGCTGGAGACGAAGCCGGTCACCAGCATCGCGACGGCGGTGATGAGGAAGTACGAGGTGAAGAGCAGCGACACCTGGCTGGGCGTCGCGTCCAGGCCCTGGGCGATCGACGGCAGGATCGGGTCGACGAGGCCGATGCCCATGAAGGCGACGACGGACGCGCCGGCAGTGGCCCAGACGGCCGGTGGCTGACGCAGGATGCTGCCTCCGCCGGCGTTCTCTTCTGCTCTCTCCATGGTGCCGCTCCTCCGCGCCGAGATGGTTGCGATATACACAGAATAAGTTAGAGCGACTAATGAGTGCAAGCTACATCTATATTCGGGAGTGGCAGGAGGTGAACGCCACGGGCCGGACGGGTGATCGTCGGTGATCGTCCTTGACGCGGGGCCCCGGTGGTAGGACCGTTGAGCCCTATGAGGGGCGAACCCAGTTGTCCGAAGTGTGGTGGCCGGGTCAGGGCGCCGGGGCTGTTCGCCGACTCCTGGCAGTGCGACGTGCACGGCTCGGTGCACCCGCTCCAGCCCGTGATCCCGCCCAGCGTCGAGGCCCTCGGTGTCGTGGTGCACCGGTCCCACGTGCCGGTGTGGATGCCGTGGCCCCTGCCCGTCGGCTGGCTCTTCACCGGAGTCGCGTACGCCGGTGACGACCGCAGCGGCGGACGCGCGACCGCCGTCGCCTGCTCGGGCCCCGGACCGCTCGGCGGCATCGGCGAGCTGCTCCTGGTCGCCGAGGAACTCGGCGTCGGGCTCGGCGCCCGGTATGCCGGCATCGACGGCCCCGACCCCGGTGCGGGCATGGCCATCGACAAGCCCCCGCAGACGAAGGTCCTCGCCGCGGGCCGCCCGACCCCGCTCTGGCACGTCAACGGCGCCCCGCAGGACCGCGCGGTGTTCGCGGGGGAGGCGCGAGGTCTCTGGCTGTGGGCGATCGTCTGGCCGGAGCAGTCCGGCCTCCTGATGTACGACGAACTGGTCCTGACGGACCTGCGCGACGCGGGCGCCGAGGTCGAACTCCTGCCGTGCGGAGCGCTGACGCCGAGGCTGCTGAGCTGACGTGCGCCCGGCCGGCCGGGCCGGCTCCTTCCGTACGGGCGTGTTCGATTCGCCCGTTATGCTGGAGCGTCCCTCGTCCGTGCCGAAGCCCTGGAGTACCGCGTCGTGCGCATCGACCTGCACACCCACTCCACGGCCTCCGACGGTACGGACTCCCCGGCCGAGCTCGTCCGCAACGCGGCCGCCGCCGGGCTCGACGTCGTCGCGCTGACGGACCACGACACCACCCGGGGCCACGCCGAGGCGATCGCCGCACTGCCCGAGGGGCTGACCCTCGTCACCGGGGCCGAGCTGTCCTGCCGGGTCGACGGCATCGGCCTGCACATGCTCGCGTACCTCTTCGACCCCGAGGAGCCGGCGCTCCTCGCCGAGCGTGAGCTCGTCCGCGACGACCGGGTCCCGCGCGCGCGTGCCATGGTCGGCAAGCTCCAGGAGCTCGGCGTCCCCGTCACCTGGGAGCAGGTCGCCCGCATCGCCGGTGACGGCTCCCTGGGCCGTCCGCACATCGCCGAGGCGCTCGTCGAGCTCGGGGTCGTACCGGACGTGTCCGGGGCGTTCACGCCCGCGTGGCTCGCCGACGGCGGCCGGGCGTACGTAGAGAAGCACGAGCTCGACCCGATCGACGCCATCCGCCTGGTCAAGGCGGCCGGCGGCGTCACCGTCTTCGCGCACCCGCTCGCCGTCAAGCGCGGCCAGGTGCTGCCCGAGGCCTCGATAGCCCGGCTCGCCGAGGCCGGACTCGACGGCATCGAGGTCGACCACATGGACCACGACGAGGCGACGCGGGCGCGGCTGCGCGGGCTCGCGAGGGAGCTGGGTCTGCTGACCACCGGCTCCAGCGACTACCACGGCAGCCGGAAGACCTGCCGTCTCGGCGAGTACACGACCGACCCCGAGATCTACGGCGAGATCACCCGCCGAGCCGCGGGGGCCTTCCCGGTCCCCGGCGCGGGGGGATCAGCCGCCTAGCCGCCGGCTGCCGGGCTCCACGGGGTCCGGACCTTCGCCGCGGGACCCGTCTCCCGGCCCACCGGGAGGTCCGCCGCGCTCCGTGGCCCGCTGTCCCGTGTTCCGGGTGCGGGCCGCGCGGTCTGTCCCCGGCCTGCCCGGCGGCTTCTCTTCTTCTGGTCCGCCCCCTTACGGCTCCGTGCCGTGACGCGGGGTGGCGCTCTTCCTGCCCTGCCTTCGGAATCCCACATTCCGCCCGCCGGGCCACACCCCACCGTTCGACCTCTCCCGCAAGGCACCCCACCGTGTTCGACGTCGCCGTCTTCGGCTCGCTGTTCCTGACCCTCTTCGTGATCATGGATCCCCCCGGGATCACCCCGATCTTCCTCGCCCTCACCTCCGGCCGTGCGGCCAAGGTGCAGCGCCGGATGGCCTGGCAGGCCGTCGCCGTGGCCTTCGGCGTCATCACCGTCTTCGGTCTGCTCGGCCAGCAGATCCTGAACTACCTGCACGTCTCCGTCCCCGCGCTGATGATCGCGGGCGGTCTCCTGCTGCTGCTCATCGCGCTCGACCTGCTCACCGGCAAGACCGACGAGCCCAAGCAGACCAAGGACGTCAACGTCGCCCTGGTGCCGCTCGGCATGCCGCTGCTCGCCGGCCCCGGCGCGATCGTCTCGGTCATCCTGGCCGTCCAGAACGCCGACGGCGCGGCCGCGCAGGTCTCCGTCTGGGCCGCCATCGTCGCCATGCACGTCGTGCTCTGGCTGACCATGCGGTACTCGCTGCTGATCATCCGGGTCATCAAGGACGGCGGCGTCGTCCTGGTCACCCGGCTCGCCGGCATGATGCTCTCCGCCATCGCGGTGCAGCAGATCATCAACGGCGTCACGCAGGTGATCCAGAACGCCTGACGCGCCGGACCCCCGGACACCACTGCGCCCCCGTACGGATTCCGCTCTTGCGAAGTCCGTGCGGGGGCGCGGTGCGTGGTGTGGACCGGGCCTGTTACGAGGCCGAGGTCTCGGCGGGGCGGATCCAGATGCGCTGGCCGATCGAGGCGGCCTGCTGCACGATCCGGTTGACGGAGGCGGCGTCCACGACGGTCCGGTCGACGGGCGTGCCGTCGATGTCGTCGAGTCGCAGGATTTCGAAGCGCACAGGCTTCTCCCTTCGTCTGAGTTGATCCTCCTGATGGAGAACTGCGTTACGTATGGCTCCAACGACATGCATCCTGCAAACATTCCTTACGCTAAGGAAAATTTTCGGATGTCTAACTACTGGCGGGTAGAGGGTGTGGCGGCCGGGCCCGGAGCGGCGGAGAATGAGCCGCGTATGAACGACGCAGACACCACTCAGGTGACCGAGACCGACGCCCGCCTGCGCGCACTCGACGCGCGCCTGGAGCGCACCAACGAGCTCCTCCAGCGGATGCTGGCCGAGGTCGCCAAGACCCCCTCCACTCACGCCATCTTCGTCGACGCGGGTTACGTCCATGCTGCGGCCGGGTTGCTGGTGACGGGAACCGAGGACCGGCGCTCCTTCGACCTCGACGCCGAAGGCCTCATCGAGGCCTTCATCGACAAGGCCCGCACGATCTTCGCCGACAGCCGACTGCTCCGCGTCTACTGGTACGACGGGGCCAGACGCCGTATCCACACCCCCGAGCAGCAGGCCATCGCCGAGCTGCCCGACGTCAAGGTGCGCCTCGGCAACCTCAACGCCAACAACCAGCAGAAGGGCGTCGACTCCCTGATCCGCACCGACCTGGAGTCGCTCGCCCGCCACCGCGCCATCAGCGACGCCGCCCTCGTCGGCGGCGACGAGGACCTCGTGTCGGCCGTCGAGGCGGCCCAGGGCTACGGTGCCCGCGTCCACCTCTGGGGCATCGAGGCCGCCGAGGGCCGCAACCAGGCCGAGGCGCTCCTCTGGGAGGTCGACAGCCAGCGCACCTTCGAGCTCGACTTCTGCCGCCCGTACGTCACCCGCCGTCCCGTCACCACGTACGAGAACGAGGGCGAGCCGCCGCCGTCCCGTGAGGAGGTGCGGTTCGTCGGCGCCCAGATCGCGGCGGTCTGGCTCGGCGAACGCGGCCGGGACCGGCTCGCCGAGCTCCTGCCGGGCGCGCCCTATCTGCCGGGGGCCGTCGACCAGGACCTGCTCGTCGAGGCGGAGCGCCTCCTCAGCCGGTCCCTGCGCGGCCACGCCGCACTCCGGCGCGCCCTGCGGGACGGCTTCTGGCAGCACCTCAAGGGGCAGTTCTGACGGCTGCCCACGGGGCCGCGGTCAGCGGGCGGTGCTGCCCGCTCCGGTGGGGGCCGCCGTCCGCTCCCAGAAGCCGGTGAGACGGTCCGTCAGCTCCTGCGGGTGCGACACGTTGGGGGAGTGGCCGGCACCCGCCACCACCGTGTGGTGCGCGCCCGTGCGGGCGGCCGTCGCCGCCAGGGCGGCCGTGGGCCAGACCATCTCGTCCGCCCCGTACGCGATGTGCAGCGGCATCCGCAGCGCGGCGAGGTCCGCCGTACCGTCCTGACGGCTGAGCAGCAGCCGCCCCGCGCCCGCCAGTTGCGCGATCCGGGTCCGCATCCAGCGCCGTCGCAGGAAGCCCGCGAGCTGCGGCGCGTCGTCGGTGTCCGGCTCCTCACCCCGGCTGTCGAGCCAGCACATCGCCTGCCACACCCGCTCCTTCGGCAGGAACGCGAGCGAGACACGCAGCACGCGCACCCGGACGCGCTGCGGCCTGGCGACCCGGCCGGGGCCCGAGGAGAGCAGGGTGAGGGAGCGGAAGGCGGCGGGGGCGAGCGAGGCGGCCGCACGGGCCACCAGGCCGCCGAACGAGTGGCCGAGCAGATGGACCGGGCCGTCGCCGAGCGCCGAGGCCTGGGCCACCGCGTCGAGCGCGAGCGCCCTGCGACGGTATCCGGCCCGGCCGCGGGGGCCCGGGGACTGGTACTGACCGCGCCCGTCCACCGCCACGGCCCGGTACCCGGCCTCGCTCAGCGGGCCGAGCAGGGCCAGGAAGTCCTCCTTGCTGCCGGTGTACCCCGGCAGAAGCAGCACCGTCCCGCGCCGCTCGCCCAGGGGCTCCGTGTCGAGCACGGCGAAGTCGCCCCGCGCGGTCACGAGGTGGTGGGCACGGGTGCCGGGCGGCAGGACGAGGGACCGGGGCTTGCTCATATCTGGACTGTAACCGTGCGCGCCGGGACCGGCCCGGGGTCCCTGTCCCACGGCGTCCGCCCTCGACCTCACGACCGCGGCCCGGCCCCTCTCCAGGGGCCGGGCCGCGGTCGTGAGGTCGGGCGGGATCAGCTCTCGGGCTGAGCGGCCGCCGCCTTCTTGGTGGTGCGACGGCGCGGGGCCTTCGGGGCCTCCTCGGCGGCCTCGGCGACCGGCTCCGCGGCGGCCTTCTTCGTCGTACGGCGACGGGTCGGCGTCTTCGGCTCCGAGGCGTCGGGCGCCTCGGCGGCGACGGCCTTCTTGGCCGCGCGACGACGGGGAGCCTTCGGGGCCTCCTCGGCGGCCGGGGCCTCGACGGCGACGGCGGCCGGCTCCGCCACGGCCTTCTTGGCGGTACGGCGGCGGGGAGCCTTCTTCGGCTCCTCGACGACGGCCGGGGCGGCCTCCTCGACCGGCGCCTCGACGACGGCCGCGGCGGCCTCGACGACCGGGGCCTCGACGACGGCCGGGGCTGCCTTGGCGACCGGGGCCGTGACGATCACGGCCGCGGTCGACGTGGCCGGCGAACCGGCGGCCTTGCGGACCACACGGCGACGCGCGGGCTTCTTCGGCTCCTCCTCGACGACCGGCGCGGGCGCCGGCTCGACGACGGGCTCGACGACCGGGGTGGAGGTCACCGGCGAACCGGCGGCCTTCCGCACCACACGGCGACGACGCGGCGCGGGAACCTCGGCAGTGACCGGGGCGGCGGCCTCGACGACGGGCGCGACAGCGGCCGCGACCTGCTCGGCCACCACCGGAGCGGCGGCGACGGCCTCGGCGACCGGCTCCGCCACGGCCTTCTTGGCGGTACGGCGGCGGGGAGCCTTCTTCGGCTCCTCGGCGACCAGGGCCTCGACGACCGGCGCCACGGCGGCCGGGGCCTCGACGACGGGCGCCTCGACGACCGGAGCGGCCTTCGCGGCACGCAGGGCGGCCGCGGCCGTCTCGACCGTCTGGAACGACACGGTGTCCTCGACCGGGCGGGCCACTCGGGGACGACGACGGCGCGGGGCCGGGGCCGGCTCCTGGGCCACCGGGGCCGGGGCGGTGCGCACGGCCTCCGGACGGGCGGCGGTACGGCTGCGGCGGCGCGGGGCCTTCGGCTCGGCGGCCGGGGCCTCGACCACGGGGGCCTCGACGACGGGGGCCTTGACCACGACGGTCTCGGCCACGGGCGCCGGAGCGGCGTCCTCGACCACGGTCCGGGCGGCCGGAGCCCTGCGCTCGGCCTGGACGACCGTCGCGGCAGGCGCTGCCTGGGCGGGAGCCGTCTGGGCGGCCTGGGTCACCGGCGCGGAGCCCGGGGCGCCGACGCGGGTGCGACGGCGGCGGCGCGGGGTCCGCGGGCCGGACTCGGCCTTCGCCTCGTCCGTCACCGGCGCGGTCTCGACGGCCGGGGCCGCGGAGGCCGTCGACGCCGTGGCGTCGAGCTCGCCGCCACGGGTACGCCGGCGCTGACGCGGGGTCCGCGTCCGCTCCGGGCGCTCCTCGGTCCGCTCGGTCCGGTCGTTCTTCGGGCCGCGCGCACGGCGTCCGCCGGGCTCGCCCAGGTCCTCGAGCTCCTCCGCGCCCAGACCCGCACGGGTCCGCTCGGCGCGGGGCAGGATGCCCTTGGTGCCCGCCGGGATGTCCAGCTCCTCGAACAGGTGCGGGGACGAGGAGTACGTCTCGACCGGCTCGTGGAAGTCCAGTTCGAGCGCCTTGTTGATGAGCTGCCAGCGCGGGATGTCGTCCCAGTCGACCAGGGTCACCGCGGTGCCCTTGTTGCCGGCGCGGCCGGTGCGGCCCACGCGGTGGAGGAACGTCTTCTCGTCCTCCGGCGACTGGTAGTTGATGACGTGGGTGACGCCCTCGACGTCGATGCCACGGGCGGCGACGTCGGTGCAGACGAGCACGTCGACCTTGCCGTTGCGGAAGGCGCGCAGCGCCTGCTCGCGGGCGCCCTGGCCGAGGTCGCCGTGGACCGCGCCCGAGGCGAAGCCGCGACGCTCCAGCTGCTCGGCGATGTCGGCCGCCGTGCGCTTGGTGCGGCAGAAGATCATCGCGAGCCCGCGGCCGTTGGCCTGCAGGATGCGGGAGACCATCTCCGGCTTGTCCATGTTGTGCGCGCGGTAGACGTGCTGCTTGATGTTGGCGACGGTCGCGCCCTCGCCGTCGGGCGAGGTGGCGCGGATGTGCGTCGGCTGCGACATGTAGCGGCGGGCCAGGCCGATGACCGCACCCGGCATGGTCGCCGAGAACAGCATGGTCTGACGCTTCGCCGGAAGCATGTTGATGATCTTCTCGACGTCGGGCAGGAAGCCCAGGTCGAGCATCTCGTCGGCCTCGTCCAGGACGAGGACCTTGACGTGGGACAGGTCGAGCTTGCGCTGGCCGGCCAGGTCGAGCAGACGGCCGGGGGTGCCGACGACGACGTCGACGCCCTTCTTCAGCGCCTCGACCTGGGGCTCGTACGCACGGCCGCCGTAGATGGCGAGCACCCGGACGTTGCGCACCTTGCCGGCGGTGAGCAGGTCGTTGGTGACCTGCTGGCACAGCTCGCGGGTGGGGACGACGACGAGCGCCTGCGGGGCGTCGGTCAGCTGCTCGGGCTTGGCCCGGCCGGCCTCGACGTCCATGGGGACGGTGACGCGCTCCAGGATCGGCAGACCGAATCCGAGGGTCTTGCCGGTGCCGGTCTTGGCCTGGCCGATGACATCGGTGCCGGTCAGGGCGACCGGGAGAGTCATCTCCTGGATGGGGAAGGGGTTGACGATGCCGACCGCCTCAAGGGCTTCGGCCGTCTCGGGAAGGATTCCGAGGTCTCGGAAAGTCGTAGTCAGGGTGCTGCCTCTTCTGTGGACGCGGTGCGAGGCGAACGAAGGGGGTCGTACCGTGCCAGGAACTGCCGGCGCGATCGGGGGATCGCTGCCGGGTGGCACGGGACCACTGCCGTCGCTCGAGCGTCGTACCGCTGAGGTGACCCTTCCGCGGGTCCGCCGGAAGGGCTGTCGGGCCGGAGCCGATCGGGCCACCGACCGGGCATCCTCATTCATGAGTCGGCCCACCGGATACGTCCGAACGTGCGAAAGCATGTCCGCATACTCAGCAGGCGCCTTACCACTGTACCCCGGAATCGCGCATGTGTGTTGGGAGAAATGGTGATGAGGGCACGGTCACACTGACTGACCAGCGCCTTCCCCCGGTGCCCGAGCGGGCTATTGTGCGCTCCATGGAGACGCCTGACAACGCCACACCCACCGGGATCGCAGCCAAGGACTGGGCGACGGCTTCCGCCGAGCCGCAGTACCGCGCCGCCGTGATCGACCTCCTCGGCGCCCTCGCCTACGGAGAGCTCGCGGCCTTCGAACGGCTCGCCGAGGACGCCAAGCTGGCGCCGACCCTCGCGGACAAGGCGGAGCTGGCGAAGATGGCCTCCGCCGAGTTCCACCACTTCGAGCGGCTGCGCGACCGCCTCGCCGCCGTCGACGCGGAGCCGACCGCGGCCATGGAGCCCTTCGCCAAGGCGCTCGACGACTTCCACCGCCTGACCGCGCCGTCGGACTGGCTGGAGGGCCTGGTCAAGGCGTACGTCGGCGACTCGATCGCCAGTGACTTCTACCGTGAGGTCGCGGCCCGCCTGGACTCCGACACGCGTGGGCTCGTCGTCTCCGTGCTCGACGACACCGGTCACGGCAACTTCGCCGTCGAGAAGGTCCGCGCCGCGATCGACGCGGACCCGCGTGTCGGCGGCCGGCTCGCGCTCTGGGCGCGCCGTCTGATGGGCGAGGCGCTCTCGCAGGCTCAGCGTGTGGTCGCCGAGCGCGACGCGCTGTCGACCATGCTGGTCGGCGGCGTCGCCGACGGCTTCGACCTCGCGGAGGTCGGCCGGATGTTCTCCCGGATCACCGAGGCCCACACCAAGCGCATGGCCGCGCTCGGTCTGGCCGCCTGAGCATCACCCGTACGAAGAGGTTCCCGCACGAAGTCGCTCCCGTCGTACGGGAAGGGGGTGGGCGGCGCTGTTCACGCCGCCGCTGATCGTCGCAGCCTGCGCGAGGCGGGCCGGATCAGCAGCGAGAGCAGCACCGCCGCCACTGCCACCGCTCCGATGAGGGTGGCGAGGAAGTGACCGGGGCCGAGGGCCCCGTGGGTGACGAGCGCGCCGAAGACGCCGCCCAGCGCTCCGGTGGCGAGGACGATCACCCGGACGGGGAGGCGGTCGGGCAGCCGGTGCACGGCGGCCCAGGCCAGGGCGAAACCGAGCAGGGCGGAGCCGAGGGCTTCCAGGAACACAGCGAATCACCTCGCGAGGGGTGCGGGGCGGGTGGTGCGGTCGAGATCCCTCCTACCCCAGGGCTCCGGAACGCAATCCTCCCGTACGCCCTGACGTGGTCATTCGGACATACGAGGGCATGGCGTGACGGCCCGCGCGCCCACATGGCGGAGGGCACCCGGTGACCCCCATGGCGGGCCCCGGCGGCTCGCACGGCGAACGGCGCCGGTGGCCCGTACGGCGAAGGGCCCGGCGGACCGTGACGGTCCACCGGGCCCTTCCCGCAGATCCTGGGCTCAGAGCGCGCCGAAACCCACGCGGCGCACGGCGGGCTCGCCGAGCTCCACGTACGCGATCTTCTCGGCCGGGATGAGGATCTTGCGGCCCTTCTCGTCCGAGAGGCTGAGCAGCTGCGCCTTGCCGGCCAGCGCGTCGGCCACGGCGCGCTCCACCTCCTCGGCGGACTGCCCGCTCTCCAGAACGATCTCCCGGGGTGCGTGCTGCACGCCGATCTTGACCTCCACGGCTATGTCCCTCCGAACGGTCAGCGTTGCGCGAATACCGCGCCGTACGCTGCACACATTAGCCCGGTGAGGGGACGCGTACGGCTCAGCCGCCGCACGCCAGGAGCGAACAAGCCCGCGGGAATGCTCAGTGACCCTCGGCGCTCAGCTGGCCGTCCACCGCGTGCAGCGGGAAGCCGGCGATGCCGCGCCAGGCGAGCGAGGTCAGCAGTCCGACCGCCTTGTCGCGCGGGATGGCGGAGCCGCTCGACAGCCAGTAGCGGGCCACGACCTGGGAGACGCCGCCGAGACCCACGGCGAGCAGCATCGACTCGTCCTTGGAGAGGCCGGTGTCCTCGGCGATGACATCGGAGATCGCCTCGGCGCACTGCAGGCTCACCCGGTCCACGCGCTCGCGTACGGCGGGCTCGTTGGTCAGGTCGGACTCGAAGACGAGCCGGAAGGCGCCGCCCTCGTCCTCGACGTACGCGAAGTAGGCGTCCATCGTGGCCGCGACGCGCAGCTTGTTGTCCGTGGTGGAGGCGAGGGCCGTGCGCACCGCCAGGAGGAGGGACTCGCAGTGCTGGTCGAGCAGGGCCAGGTAGAGCTCCAGCTTCCCGGGGAAGTGCTGGTAGAGCACCGGCTTGCTGACGCCCGCGCGCTCGGCGATGTCGTCCATCGCGGCCGAGTGGTACCCCTGGGCGACGAAGACCTCCTGGGCGGCGCCGAGGAGCTGGTTCCGTCGGGCACGTCGCGGCAGGCGCGTGCCCCGAGGGCGTGCTGCCTCTGTCTGCTCGATGGCGCTCACGCGGCCTCCCAAAAATCGATCCATGCACGCTGTCGCGCGCGCCGCCATCGTACTTTTGGGTAACCCGGCTGTGCGCGGTGCGGACGCAGAATTTCACGGACCGGACGTCCGGGTCGACAGTCGATTCAAAATTAAACCGAACAAATCGGCGGTAGACGTCCGCTCAGCGGTAGTCGTCCTCGTCCAGGGTGACGACCCGTGCCTGTTCGGACGAGTCCGCCTCGTTCGCCGAGTCGCGCTCGACATGAGTGAGCGGTTCGTCGTCGCGTTGCTGCAGTTCGGTGTGCTGCTCGGCAGCGTCGGCCTCCGGGATCTCCTGGTCCAGCACGACGTCCTCTTCCTCGGTGAATGTGTCCGGCTCGGTCGGATCGACAGTCATGAGGTTCCTCCCGGAGCAGCGGGTCGCGGTCGTCTCCGATGGCCCTCTCTCCGAGCCTAGGAGCACACGCGGCTCGCCGCATACGCACCTGTGACGGCACCCACACGTCTCCGCGCGTGATCGTCTCGTAATATTGCGGCCATGTCGTCGACCGAGCTGCCGGAAACCCGGACCGCCGCCGCGCCCTCCGCGTCGCGCCCCGCGCGCGCCGTACGGGTCGCCGACGGCGAGGAGCTCCGCTCCGTCTCGCTGCCCGGGCTCACCCTCACCGTGCGTGCCCGGCCGGGCGTCGAGCCCGGTCTGCCGCCCGCGCTGTACGTCCACGGACTCGGGGGTTCCTCGCAGAACTGGTCCGCCCTGATGCCGCTGCTGGCGGACCTCGTCGACGGCGAGGCGGTCGACCTGCCCGGCTTCGGCGACTCGGCGCCGCCCGACGACGGCAACTACTCGGTCACCGGGCACGCGCGCGCCGTCATCCGGCTCCTCGACTCCACGGGTCGCGGGCCGGTCCACCTCTTCGGCAACTCGCTGGGCGGCGCCGTCGCCACCCGCGTCGCCGCGGCGCGTCCCGACCTGGTCCGCACGCTCACCCTCGTCTCACCGGCGCTGCCCGAGCTGCGCGCCCAGCGCACGGCCTGGCCGACGGTGCTGCTCGCGGTGCCCGGTGTCGCCTCGGTCTTCGCGAGGCTCACGAAGGACTGGACGGCCGAGCAGCGCGTCCGCGGTGTTCTCTCGCTCTGTTACGGAGACCCCGGGCGGGTCACCGACGAGGGCCTGCGGCACGCCGTGGAGGAGATGGAGCGGCGTCTGGAGCTCCCTTACTTCTGGGACGTCATGGCCCGCTCCTCGCGCGGCATCGTCGACGCGTACACGCTCGGTGGTCAGCACGGACTGTGGCGGCAGGCCGAACGGGTTCTCGCACCGACGCTCCTCGTCTACGGTGGGCGCGACCAGCTCGTCTCGTACCGGATGGCGCGGAAGGCGGCCGCGACCTTCCGCGGCTCGCGTCTGCTGACCCTTCCCGAGGCGGGGCACGTGGCGATGATGGAGTACCCCGAGACGGTCGCGCAGGCCGCCCGGGACCTGATCGCCGATCACGGCGGGAGCTGATCCGGGGCGTGGGACGACATAGCCGTAAGGGCTCCGCGCCCTCGGTGGCCGACACCGGCCGGCAGGCGGCGGCCGAACAGGCCCCGCCGGCGGCCGGAGCGCCGGGCAGGCAGCCGGGCCGCCCGCCGCAGGGCGGCACGGGCCGCCGACGCAGGACCGCGGGCGGCGGCCAGGACCCGGCGGGGACCCCGGCGCACGGAACCCCGATGTACGGGACCCCGGCGCAGGGCACTCCGATGTACGGGACCCCGGCGCACGGCACCCCCGTGTACGGGACGCCCGCGCACGGAACTCCCGCATACGGCGGTCCCGGGTACGGCGGAGGGGCCTACGACACCGGGGCGCACGCGGCTCTCGGGACCCCCGCGCACGGCGTCCCCCTCTACGGGAGCTCCGTACGGGGCGGGCATCCGCAGCACGAGGAGGGCTCCGGGCCCCGCCCGTACGCCCCGCGGCACGGCGCCTCCCGTACCGACGAGACCGAACAGGCCGCCCCCCAGGCGCCGTTCATCCCCGGCCCCCGCCGCGAGACCGTCCCCGAGGCCGACGAGCCGACCGGCAGGGGCGGCCTCGGCCGCACCCTCACCGGCGTCGCGGCCGCCGCCGTCGCCACCGTCCTCGCCGTCGTCGTCACCGGACAGGTCGCCGACAAGGACGAGGCCGCGGGTGCCGCCCGTGCCGCCGGACAGCCGGACGAGCGGGCCTCGGACGACACCTCCGCCTCCCGTTCCGAAGAGCGGGCCACCCCGTCGAGCCCGGCCGCGCCCGCCCCGACCGCGGTGCCGCCGCCGACGTACGAGCAGCTGATCGCCCTCCAGTACCCGATCGACCCGAAGCTCAAGGGCTCCGGCAAGTTCGCGGCCGTGCCCGGCTTCCAGAAGGCGCCCGGCAAGGGGAATCTGGTCCGCTACCGGATCGACGTCGAGGAGGGCCTCGGTCTCGACCAGAACCTGTTCGCCACGGCCGTGTTCAAGACCCTCAACGACCGCCGCAGTTGGGCCGGCAACGGCGAGATGACCTTCGAGCGCATCTCCAGCGGTGAGCCCCAGTTCGTCATCACGCTCGCCAGCCCCGGCACCACCGGCGTCTGGTGCGAGAAGTCCGGGCTCGACACCCTGGCCGAGAACGTGTCCTGTGACTCGGCGCAGACGGACCGCGTGATGATCAACGCGTTCCGCTGGGCGCAGGGTTCGGAGACCTTCGGTCCCAAGGCGATGTTCGCGTATCGCCAGATGCTCATCAATCACGAGGTCGGACACCGGCTGGGGCACGGTCACGTGAACTGCGGCACTCCCGGCGCGCTCGCGCCCGTGATGCAGCAGCAGACGAAGTCCCTGAACATCGACGGAATCAAGTGCCGCCCCAACCCCTGGGTGCATCCGGGGAGTTGAGATCCGAACCGTCCTTTCGGTGATCACATGATGAGACGGGCGTCTCGGGAATCGTCGCACCGCGTTGACATCGTTCGCGCGTTCGTTCATATTTCTCGGCATGTCGCACCGTCACGTCGTATCCGATCGCGCCGCCTTCGAGCTGGCGCTCATCGGTGTGGCCGCGCATTCCGTCGCCGACGTTCTCTGTAGCTGACTCCCCCCGGGCCCCATGGCCCGGGCGGTACCCCCGGCCCGAGCGCCCGTCGGCCCTTTCTCGCTTTTCCGCACTGCCGACGGCTTTCCGCGCCCGGGTGTTTCCTCCCCGCAGGCGCGGCTCTCTCCTCTGATTTCCTGTGCACGGCCATTCCTTTCGGATGCCGCCGCTCGCCGCTGCCTGCGTGGAATTCCCCTTCCCGTCACCGCAGTTCTCCGAGAGGTCTTCTCCGATGCGTCAATCGTCCGTCGTTTCGCGCCGCGTGGCAGCGACCGCCGTCAGTCTCGTCCTGACCCTGGGCGTCGCCGCCTGCGCGGGCCCCGAGGACACCGGCGCCACGGGCGGCACCTCCGGCAAGGCCGCGGGCGCCCCGCAGAAGGGCGGCACGCTCACCGTCCTCAACTCCGAGGCCCAGACCGACTTCGACCCCGCCCGCCTCTACACCTCCGGCGGCGGCAACGTCCCCTCCCTCGTCTTCCGTACGCTCACCACCCGCAACCGCGAGGCGGGCGCCGCCGGCACCCAGGTCGTCCCCGACCTCGCCACCGACACCGGGCGCCCCAACAAGGACGCCACCGAGTGGACGTACACGCTGAAGGAGGGCCTGAAGTTCGAGGACGGCACGCCCATCACCAGCGCCGACATCAAGTACGGCATCGAGCGCTCCTTCGCCGCCGAACTCTCCGGCGGAGCCCCGTACCTGCGCGACTGGCTGGTCGGCGGCGACGCGTACCAGGGCCCCTACAAGGACAAGAAGGGCCTCGCGTCCATCGTCACCCCCGACGCCCGGACCATCGTCTTCAAGCTGAGGAAGCCCGAGGGCGAGTTCCCCTTCGTCGCCACCCAGACCCAGTTCACCCCCGTTCCGAAGGCCAGGGACACCGGTGCGACGTACGAGGAGCACCCCGTCTCCTCCGGCCCGTACAAGGTCGTCAGGAACGAGAACGACGGCGAGCGCCTCACCCTGGAGCGCAACGAGCACTGGGACCCCAGGACCGACGAGGAGCGCAAGGCCTACCCGGACAAGATCGACGTCCGGTCCGGCCTCGACGAGGCGGTGATCAACCAGCGCCTCGCCACCTCCACCGGCGCCGACGCCTCCGCCGTCACCACCGACACCAACCTCGGCCCGGCCGAGCTGGCCCAGGTGGGCTCCGACAAGGCCCTCGCCGCCCGGGTCGGCACCGGCCACTTCGGCTTCACCAACTACATCGCCTTCAACCCCAAGGTGAAGCCCTTCGACAACCCGAAGGTCCGCCGGGCGATCTCGTACGCGATCAACCGCACCAGCGTCGTCAACGCCGCCGGCGGCTCCGCGCTCGCCGAACCCGCCACCACCTTCCTGCCCGAGCAGAAGGCCTTCGGCTTCACGCCGTACGACCACTTCCCGGCCGGGAAGACGGGCGACCCGGAGAAGGCCGCGCACCTCCTGAAGGAGGCCGGCTTCCCGAACGGGCTCACCGTCACCCTGCTCCACTCCACCGCCCAGAACCGCACCACCAGCCCCGAGATCGCCACCGCCGTCCAGGAGGCGCTCGGCAAGGCCGGCATCACCGTCAAGCTCGACGGCCGGCAGCCCAACTCCTTCAACGAGAAGCGCTGGAGCGTCAAGGACGCGCCCGGCTTCTTCCTCTCCCGCTGGGGTGCCGACTGGCCGGCCGGCGGCCCGTTCCTCGCGCCGATCTTCGACGGACGCCAGATCGTCACCAACGGCTCGAACTACAACCACGCGCAGCTGAACGACCCGGCGGTCAACAAGGAGATCGACGAGATCAACAAGCTGACCGACCTCAAGGCCGCCGCCGCCCGCTGGGGAGCCCTCGACAAGAAGATCGGCGAGCAGGCGCTCGACGTGCCGCTCTTCCACCCCGTCTACAAGCGGCTCGTCGGCAAGAACGTCAAGAACGTCGTCATCAGCGACTGGACCGGCGTCCTCGACATCTCGCAGGTCTCGGTCAAGTGACCGCTCTGACCGACACGACGGCGCCCGTGGCGGGCCTCCCCGCCACGGGCGCCGCCCGGCAGGTGTGGCGACGGCTCCGCACCCGCCCCGCCGCCCTCGTCTCCGCCGCCGTCCTCCTCCTGCTCGTCCTCCTCGCCCTCGGCGCACCCCTGCTGGCCGCCCTGGAGGGGCAGGACGCGAACACGTACCACGACGACCTCGTCGACTCGGCCCGCGGCGGCGTCCCGTACGGCGCCTTCGGCGGCGCGAGCGCCGACCACTGGCTCGGCGTCGAACCCGGCACAGGCCGCGACCTGTTCGTCCGCCTCCTCCACGGCGCCCGGATCTCCCTGCTCGTCGCCGTCGGCGCCACCGCCGTCCAGATCCTCATCGGCGTCCTCGTCGGCCTCGCCACCGGCCTCGGCAACCGCTGGATCGACGGCGTCCTCGGCCGGGTCACCGACGTCCTCGTCGCCCTCCCGATGCTGGTCCTCGCCGTCGCCCTCACCGCCGTCGTCCCGCGCGGCTTCCCCCGGCCCCTGCTGCTGATCCTCGTCATCGGCTTCCTCGGCTGGGCCGGGACCTCCCGGATCGTGCGCGCCCAGACCCTCACCCTGAAGAGCCTCGACTTCGTCGCGGCCTCCCGGCTCGCGGGCTCCGGACCCTGGCGGACCGCCCGCCGCGAGCTGCTGCCCTCCCTCGCCGCGCCCGTCATCACCTACGCGGCGATCCTCGTCCCCACCAACATCGTCGTCGAGGCGTCCCTGTCCTTCCTCGGCGTGGGCGTCACCCCGCCCACGCCGTCCTGGGGACAGATGCTGTCGACGGCGCAGACCTGGTTCCGCGCCGACCCGGCGTACGTCCTGCTGCCCGCCGGACTGCTCTTCGTCACCGTGCTCGCCTTCACCGTCCTCGGCGACGCGGTCCGCACGGCCCTCGACCCGCGCGAGGCGAGCCGGCTGCGCGTCGGCACCCGCAAGGAGGCCTCCTGATGACCCGCTTCGTCCTCCAGCGGCTCGCGGGTGCCGTGCTCGTCCTGCTGGCCCTCTCCGTCCTCGTGTACTCGCTCTTCCACCTGGCGCCCGGCGACCCCGCGCGGCTCGCCTGCGGCGAGCGCTGCAACCCGCAGCAGATCGCCCAGGTCCGTGAGCAACTCGGTCTGAACGACAGCATGTTCGTCCAGTACCTGCACTTCCTCCAGGGCGTCTTCGTCGGCCGCGACTACTCCACCGGCGTCTCCCTCGTGCACTGCGACGCGCCCTGCCTCGGCCTCTCGTACCAGAGCGACCAGCAGGTCACCCAGCTCGTCCTGGAACGGCTCCCCGCCACCGCGTCCCTCGTCGTCGGCGCGCTGGTCGTCTGGCTGGTCGTCGGCGTCGGCACCGGACTGCTCTCCGCGTTCCGCCGGGGCGGCCCCACCGAGCGGATCCTCACCCTGCTCACCCTCGCCGGGAGCGGCACCCCCGTCTTCATCCTCGGACTGCTGCTCCTCATGGCCGTCTGCGCCTACCTCCAGTGGCTGCCCTTCCCCAGCTACGTGCCGTTCGGCGAGGACCCCGAGCAGTGGGGCTGGAACCTGCTCCTCCCCTGGCTCACCCTCGGACTCTTCGAGTCCGCCAAGTACGCCCGGCTCACCCGGAGCGCCACCCTGGAGACCCTCGCCGAGGACCACATCCGCACCTTCCGCGCCTACGGCGTGGGGGAGCGGTCCGTCGTCACCCGCCACGCGCTGCGCGGCGCCGTCCCGCCGGTCATCGCGATCAGCGCCGTCGACCTCGGGTCGATGTTCGGCGGGGCCGTCCTCACCGAGTCCCTCTTCGGGATCCCCGGGCTCGGCAAGACCCTCATCGACGGGGTGAAGGCGATCGACCTGCCCGTGGTGGTGGGCGTGGTCATGGTGACGGGCACGTTCGTCGTCCTCGCCAACGTCGTCGCCGACCTGCTGTACGCCGCCGCCGACCGAAGGGTGGTCCTGACGTGACCCCGATCGTCGAAGTGACGGACCTCACCGTCGAGTTCGCCCGGTCCGGCGATCCCGTACGGGCGGTCGAGGGCCTCTCCTTCACCCTCGACGAGGGCCGGGCCCTCGCCCTCGTCGGCGAGTCCGGCAGCGGCAAGTCCACCGTCGCCGGCGCCCTCCTCGGCCTCCACCGGGGGACAGGTGCGCGGGTCGGCGGGACCGTACGGGTCGGCGGCATCGACGTCGGCACGGCGGAGGCCGGCGAGCTGCGGCGGCTGCGCGGCGGAGTCGCCGCCATGGTCTTCCAGGACCCGCTGTCCGCCCTCGACCCCTACTACGCCGTCGGCGACCAGATCGCCGAGGTGTACCGCGTCCACGCGGGAGGCTCACGGCGGGCCGCCCGCGCCCGCGCCGTCGAGGTCCTCGACCGGGTGGGCATCCCCGACGCGGCCCGCCGCTCCCGCTCCCGCCCGCACGAGTTCAGCGGCGGCATGCGTCAGCGCGCCCTGCTCGCGATGGCCCTGGCCTGTGAGCCCCGGCTCATCGTCGCCGACGAACCGACCACCGCCCTCGACGTCACCGTGCAGGCCCAGATCCTCGACCTGCTGCACGAGCTGCGGCGCGAGACGGGCACGGCGCTGCTGCTCGTCACCCATGACGTGGGCGTCGCCGCCGAGAGCGTCGACGAGGTGCTCGTCATGCAGGACGGCCGGGAGGTCGAACGCGGTCCCGTGGGCGGGATGCTGGGCGCGCCGGCGGAGCCGTACACGAGGAGGCTGCTCGCCGCCGTGCCCCGGCTCGACGGACCGGTGCGCGAGCCTCTGCAGAAGGGCTCGCCGCTTCTCGAAGTCCACGACCTGCGGCGGGTGTTCGGACGGGGGTCGAGGGCGGTGACCGCCGTCGAAGGCGCCTCGCTCACGCTCCACGCGGGCGAAACCCTCGGTGTCGTCGGGGAGTCCGGCAGCGGCAAGACGACCCTCGGCCGCATGCTCGTGCGGCTCCTCGACCCGACCGGCGGCCGACTTCTCTACGGAGGAAGGGAGATCGGCGCCCTGCCGGAGCGGGAACTGCGCCCGTACCGTCGTGAACTCCAGATGGTCTTCCAGGACCCGGTCGCCTCGCTCAACCCGCGCCGCTCCGTCGGCGAGTCGATCGCCGACCCGCTGCGGGTGGCGGGGGAGCGGGACGAGGCCCGGATACGGGGCCGGGTGCGGGAGCTGCTCGACCGGGTGGGACTCCACCCCGACCGGTACGAGGCCTACCCGCACGAGTTCAGCGGCGGACAGCGCCAGCGCGTCGGCATCGCCCGCGCGCTCGCGGCCGAACCCCGGATCGTCGTCTGCGACGAACCGGTCTCCGCCCTCGACGTCACCACCCAGGCCCAGGTGACCGCGCTGCTCGCCGAACTCCAGGCCGAACTCGGGCTCGGGCTCGTCTTCATCGCCCACGACCTCGCCGTCGTCCGGCAGGTCAGCGACCGGGTCGCCGTCATGCGTGCGGGACGGATCGTCGAGCAGGGCACGGTCGCCGAGGTGTACGGCACGCCCCGGGACCCGTACACCCGGCAGCTGCTCGCCGCCGTCCCCTCGCTCGACCCGGTCCGTGCGACGGAACGCCGGGAACTGCGCCGCGAAGGACGCCAGGAACTGGCCGTCGCCTGACCCTCCGTGACCACTCCGGCGCGTACCGCGACAGAACGCTACCGGGGTGGGAAAGTTACGTGCATTCACCCCTTCCGGTGGTGCGACGGACAACCGTCCGTCGCACCACCGGTATCTCCGCTTACGTTCTTCCCGCTGCGAGTCGCCGGACCGACGGTGGCCGACGTCAAGGGAGATCGGGGGTGCACTCATGCGGATCGGACTGCTCACGGAGGGTGGCTACCCGTACGCCGCCGGTGAGCCCGGACTCTGGTGCGAGCGGCTCGTACGCGGGCTCGGGCAGCACCAGTTCGACCTGTACGCCGTCGGCGGGTCCGGCATCCCGCGACCGCTCCCCCCGAACGCCCGCGTCGCACGCACCGCCGACCTGGGCGGCTCCGACAGCGGCCCGACGGCCCGGAACCTCCTCGAACGGACCGCCTTCGGCGACCGCCGCGCCGCCCGCCGCGCCTACGGCCGGCGCGAACGACGCCGGTTCGTCGAGGCCCTCCACCGGCTCGCGGTGGGCGTGTGCGGGGAGCACACCGCCGGGACCGGGGAGGCCGAGACGGGGGCCGAGCTCGGGATCGCCTTCGCCGAAGGGCTCTACGCACTCGCCGAACTCGCCCGCGAGCGCGGCGGGCTCCCCGGCGCGCTCCGCTCGGACGACGCCGTCCGCACCCTCGAATCCGCCTGCCGCGCGCCCGGCGCACGCCGAGGCGCGGCCGCCGCCGGGCTCCCCGACCACCTCGCCTTCGTCGAGCACCTGGAGCGCACCCTGCGCCCCCTCTCCCTCGACTGGTACGCGGAGGACGCGCTCGGCGCGGCCGACCTCTGCCACGCCGCCGCCGGCGGCACCACCGCGCTTCCCGGACTGCTGGCCAAACGCTTCTTCGGAACCCCGCTGCTCGTGACCGAATACGGCGTACAGCTCCGCTCCCACTACCTCTCGGCCGCCGGCGCCGACCGCTCCGCGCCCCTGCGCACCCTGCTCGCCGCCCTCCACGGCCGGCTCGCCGCCGAGGTCTACGGGCAGGCCGCCCTCCTCACCCCCGGCAACGCCCACACCCGCCGCTGGCAGGAGAAGTGCGGCGCCGACCGCGCCCGGATCCGCACCGCCCACCCCGGCATGGCCGCCGACCGCTTCGCCGAGGTCGGCGAGGACGAGGAGAGCGGCGACCCCGCCACCCTCGTCTGGGTCGGCCGGGTCGAACCCGCCAAGGACCTCATCGCCCTGCTGCACGCCTTCGCCGAGATCCGCGCCCTGCAGCCCGACGCCCGGCTGAGGATCGTCGCCGTACCCGTACGGGACCCGGGCTCCGGCGCGTACCTCGCCCACATCAAGGGGCTCGCCGCCCAGCTCTTTCCCGACGAGGCCGCCGGCGCGCACGCCGTCGGCGAGAACCCGGTCACCTTCGAGGAGCTCGGCGGCCCCGAGGCACCCACCCTGGAGGACACCTACGCCTCCGGCGCGGTCGTCGTCCTGTCCAGCGTCGTCGAGGGCTTCCCCACGAGCCTCGTCGAGGCCATGTTCTGCGCGCGGGCCACCGTCTCGACCGACGTCGGCGCGGTCGTCGAGATCATCGGCGGCACCGGGCTCGTCGTCCCCCCGCGCAACCCCCGGGCGCTCGCCGACGCCTGCCTCGCACTGCTCCGCGAGCCCGAGCGCCGCCACCGCCTGGGCGCCGCCGCCCGCGCCCGCGCGCTCGAACTCTTCACGGTCGAACAGAACCTCGCCGCGTTCCGCGGCATCTACCTGGAACTCCTCTCCCACGCGCCGGTGCGCCACCGCCCCGGGGACGGCGTGCCCTTCGCCCACCCCGCCGAGGCGCACGTGCCGGGCAGCTGGGCGCCCAAGGCCGCGGCCGGGACGGGAGCCCCCGATGCCTGAAGGAGACACCCCCATGCGCGGCTCCGCCGCCCCGACGAGCCCCGGAGCCTGGGACGCCCGCTCCGAGGCCCTCCTCGGCGCCCCCGCACTGACCCCTCGTACCGACGGCGCCCTCGAACCGCGCACCCCCGAGGGGCCCGCCGACGCCCCGCCGTCCGGGATAGCCCCGGCCCCGGGGGAGGCGGCGACACCCCTGCGGGAGGGCGGGACGACAACGCAGCCCGGCCCGACGGGGACCTCCGGCACCACCGACCCGTCGGAGCCGTCGGACCTGTCCGGCCCGTCGGATCTGTCCGGCCCGTCCGGCGCGGACGATCGGTCCGGTTCCGCCGGGACGGCCGGCCCCGCGCCCGCCCCGGCGGGAGACCTCCCCGGCCGGGGCCCGGCGGCGCCCGCCCCGGCCGGAGCTCCCACATCGGCCGGAGTCCCCGCCGCCCGCCCCCGCCGCGGCACCGCCGACCCCGTCAAAGTCCTCATGCACCGGCACCGGGAGCTCTGCGCCCGGGCCGTCGACCCGCTGGAGATCGCCGCCGGGCTGGAGGCCCAGGGGTTCACCGACCGGACCGCCGCGCGCTTCCGGCACCGGGACGTGTTCTCGCTGGCCGAGGAGCTCTACGTGCGCGTGCCACGCGGCAGCGAGACCTCCGCGCCCCCGGTCCCCCCGCACGGGGACACCGACGCCTGGGCGCTCGCCGTGCTCACCCCCGGCGCCGCCGCCGGACTCACCGGCATCGGACTCGCCGTCACCCACGGGCCCGTGCGTCTCGCCGTCGGCGCGACCGGGGCCCTGCTCCTCACCGGCGCACTCCTCCTCGCCGTCCGGCGCGGCCCGTTCCGCGCCCCCGACGGCGGCAGCGTGCCCGCCGCCCGGCTCTGGACCGTCTGGCTCGTGGCGTACGCGGTCTGCGGCGACGGACTCCTCACCCAGATCCTCAGCGGCGGCCCCGACGGCCCCTGGGACCTGGCCCCCGGACCGGTCCTCGCCCTCGCCCTCGCCGTCGCCCCCGCCGCCTGGTGCGCCCGGCTCTTCGCCCACCGGGCACGCCGCCGCATCGCCGACAGCCGGGGCCTCGCCGACTTCGCCGCAGGCACCCGCCCGCTGCTCCTCGGCACCGTGACCCTCCAACTCCTCGCCCTCACCCTGCTGCTCGGGCTCACCGGGTTCAGCTCCGGGGCCCTGGCCCTCGGCGCGCTCCTGCTGCTCGCCCGGCTCCTCACCGTCCACGGCTTCCCCGAGACGGCCGCGGCCGCCCTCGCCGCCGCCAGCGCCGCCGAGGCGCTCGCCCTCACGAGCGTCCTCGCCGCCCGCGTCCCCCTCCCCGGCTTCGACGTGCTCGCCACCCCCGTGCGGGCCGTCGTCGACACCTGGGGCCCCGGGGCCGTACCCACCCTCGTCTGCGGCGCCGCCGCGCTCGGCCTGCTGGCCCACGCGACCGGCTCCCTCACCCGGGCCTCGGCCCACGCCACCCCGTGAGAACCCGACGGAGGCCGGGCGGCCACAGCACCCCCCACCCCGCCGAGCCTCCCGTCAGGAAACCTTTGCGCACCCGCGGAGCCGACGCCGCGGGCGCGCCCCGTCACCTCTCTGATCACCTCGCAAGGAGACCGAAGACCATGACCCCGCAACCCCAAGGAACGGCCGGTCGGCACGAAGGGGCCGCGCGATGAGGGTGCTACTGCTCGGAGCCAACGGCTTCATCGGCCGCTTCGTCGCCGACCGGCTCCTCGCCGACCCGGCGGTCCACCTCACCGCGCTCGGCCGGGGCGACGACGCCGACGTGCGCTTCGACCTCGCCTCCGGCAGCCCGGGCGCGCTGACCCGGTTCCTCGACGCCGTCCACCCCGGGGTCGTCGTCAACTGCGCCGGAGCCACCCGTGGCGGCGCCCGCGACCTGACCCGGCACAACACCGTCGCCGTCGCCACCGTCTGCGAGGCCCTGCGCCGCAGCGGCTGCGGCGCCCGGCTCGTCCAGGTCGGCTGCGCCTCGGAGTACGGGCCCAGCCAGCCCGGCTCCTCCACCGCCGAGGACGCCGTCCCCCGCCCCGGCGGTCCGTACGGGGTGTCGAAACTGGCGGCGACCGAACTCGTCCTGGGCTCGGGCCTCGACGCCGTGGTCCTCCGCGTCTTCTCGCCCGTCGGCCCCGGCACTCCCGCCGGATCGCCGCTCGGCCGGCTCGCCGAGGCGATGCGCCGGGCCATGCAGGCCGGCGACGGCGAGCTCAAGCTCAGCGGCCTCGGCGTGCAGCGGGACTTCGTCGACGTACGGGACGTGGCGCGGGCCGTGCACGCGGCCTCGCTCTCCGCCGCCCAGGGCGTCGTCAACATCGGCACCGGCCGCGCGGTCCGGCTCCGGGACGCCGCCGCCGTCCTCGCCAGGGTGGCCGGCTACTCCGGCAACCTGCACGAGCTGGACGCCCCGCACGGCATGCCGCAGCGCCCGATGATCGGGGCCCCCCGCACCGAGGGGACCATCGCCGACCAGCTGGCCGCCGCCCCCTACCCGTACCCCGACGGCTGCGGCCCCTGGCAGCAGGCCGACGTCCGGACCGCCCGCGACCGGCTCGGCTGGCGGCCCCGGATCAACCTGGAGGAGTCGCTCGCCGACATCTGGATGGAGGCGGCGTGTCGCATCTGACGGCGACCGCGGGGGCGGTGAAGGAAGCCCTGGGGGTGGGCGTGCCCGGCTACGCCCACCCGCTGCTCGCCCCCGTCGAGTGGGGCGAGCTGACCCGCCCCGGGACCCCGCTGCACTGGGCGGTGCTCAATGTGGCGGAGGGCCCGGGCAGCCGTCCGGACCCGCACTGTCTGGAGGCGGCGGGGAGGCTCCGCAACGCCGGGGTGAGGGTCCTCGGGCACCTGGACGCCGCGTACGGCTCCCGGCCGTTCGGCGAGCTGGTCTCGGACGCCCACCGCTTCGTCGACTGGTACAAGGTCGACGGCTACTACCTGGACCGCTGCCCCGCGGACCGGGCGGACCTGGCCGGGGTGCGGCGGGTCACCGCGACCCTGGAGGCGGTCCTCGGCGGCGAGGCCCACCTCGTCCTCGGTCACGGCACCCATCCCCACCCGGGCTACGCCGAGACCGCCGACCAGCTGGTGACCTTCTCGGGCGCCTGGGCGGACTACCGCTGGTCGCAGGTGGCCGAGTGGACGGCCGAGTACACGGAGGCGAAGTTCGTCCATCTCGTGCACGGCGTTCCGCGCACCCACCTGGACGAGGCCCTGCGGATCGCCCGCTGGCAGGGGGCCGGGACGATCTTCTTCACCGACCGCGCGGGGGGGCCGGGACAAAGTGCGCCATTCCACTCGCTGCCCGGCTACTGGGACGAAATCGTCTCGCGGATCGGACCGGGTGTCTCGGAATGAGAAGAGGCGTGGCAGTGTTACGGGGAGAACAACCGTACTGACATACCGACAACCGGAGTCCCCGTGTCGCTGCCACCCCTGGTCGAGCCGGCTGCCGAGCTCACCGTAGACGAGGTCCGCAGGTACTCCCGCCACCTGATCATCCCGGACGTCGGGATGGACGGGCAGAAGCGGCTGAAGAACGCGAAGGTGCTGTGTGTCGGTGCCGGCGGCCTCGGCTCGCCGGCGCTGATGTACCTGGCCGCCGCCGGCGTGGGCACGCTCGGCATCGTGGAGTTCGACGAGGTCGACGAGTCGAACCTCCAGCGCCAGATCATCCACAGCCAGGCCGACATCGGCCGCTCCAAGGCCGCGTCGGCGCGCGACAGCGTGCTCGGCATCAACCCGTACGTGAACGTGATCCTCCACGAAGAGCGGCTCGAGGCCGAGAACGTGATGGACATCTTCAGCCAGTACGACCTGATCGTCGACGGCACCGACAACTTCGCCACCCGCTACCTGGTGAACGACGCCTGCGTGCTGCTGAACAAGCCGTACGTCTGGGGTTCGATCTACCGCTTCGACGGCCAGGCGTCCGTCTTCTGGTCCGAGTACGGCCCCTGCTACCGCTGCCTCTACCCGGAGCCCCCGCCGCCGGGCATGGTCCCGTCCTGCGCCGAGGGCGGCGTCCTGGGTGTGCTGTGCGCGTCCATCGGCTCCATCCAGGTCACCGAGGCCATCAAGGTCCTCGCCGGCGTGGGCGACCCGCTGGTCGGCCGCCTGATGATCTACGACGCCCTGGAGATGCAGTACCGCCAGGTGAAGGTCCGCAAGGACCCCGGCTGCGCGGTCTGCGGCGAGAACCCGACCGTCACCGAGCTCATCGACTACGAGGCCTTCTGCGGCGTCGTGTCCGAGGAGGCCCAGGAGGCGGCGCTCGGCTCCACGATCACTCCGAAGCAGCTCAAGGAGTGGATCGACGACGGCGAGAACATCGACATCATCGACGTCCGCGAGCCGAACGAGTACGAGATCGTCTCGATCCCGGGCGCGCGCCTGATCCCGAAGAACGAGTTCCTGATGGGCACCGCCCTCCAGGACCTCCCGCAGGACAAGCGCATCGTCCTGCACTGCAAGACGGGTGTCCGCAGCGCGGAGGTCCTCGCGGTGCTGAAGTCCGCGGGCTTCGCCGACGCGGTGCACGTCGGCGGCGGCGTGATCGGCTGGGTCCACCAGATCGAGCCCGAGAAGCCGGTCTACTAGGCGGCCGAACGGAGGGGCCCGGATCTCGACACGAGATCCGGGCCCCTCCTCATGCGTTGTCGCGGGTCACGCCCCGCTACGGGCCGCCCCGCTGGAGCAGGTCGTGCCGTACGCGGGGACCTTGCCGTCCAGGAGGTACGCGTCGATCGTCGCCGTCGCGCACGACGACGTGCCGTACGCGCCGTGTCCCTCGCCCTCGTTGGTGACGAGGACGCCGACCCCGTCGCCGAGTTCCTTCGCCATTCTCTCCGCGCCCTCGTACGGGGTCGCCGGGTCGCCCGTCGTGCCGACGACGAGGACCGGTGCGGCGCCCGGGGCGCTCGCCTCCGGGGTCGCCCGCTCGCCCTTCACCGGCCACTCGGCGCACCAGCCGGCCGTGTCCCAGGCGAGGAACTCGCCGAACACCGGGGAGAGCCGCCGGAGTTCGGGGATCAGCGCCTTCGCCTCCGCCGCGGTCGGCCGCGTGCTGGAGTCGGCGCAGGAGATCGCGCGCTGCGAGTGCGTCTGGGTGGCGTAGTGGCCGTTCTCGTCACGGTCGTTGTAGTAGTCGGCGAGTTCGAGCAGGGCGCCGCCGCGGCCCTTCTCGGCTTCCGCGAGGGCCGCCGTCAGGAGGGGCCAGTTGGACTGCCCGTACAGCGTCACCGCGATGCCCGTGAGGGCCAGGCCCTCGGTGAGCTTTCGCTCGCCGACGGTCAGCGGCGCACGGTCGAGCTTCCGCAGCAGGCGCGCGATCCGCTCGGTCCCGTCCTCCGGGTCCTGGCCGGTGCTCTTCAGATAGTTGCCCAGGGCCCGCTGGAAGCCGATCGTCTGGTGACGGGCGTGGCCCACGGAGTCGGCGGTCGGGTCGACGACCGCGTCGAGGACGAGCCGTCCGACGTTCTTCGGGAAGAGGTGCGCGTACGTGCCGCCGAGCTGTGTCCCGTACGAGATGCCGAAGTAGTGGAGCTTGTCGTCGCCGAGGACCCGCCGGATCAGGTCCAGGTCGCGGGCGGTCTCGGTGGTCGTGGTGTGCGGCAGGAGCGTGCCGGAGCGGCGGGCGCAGCCGGCGGCGAAGGCGGCGTTGTCCTTGAGGTACGCGGCCTCCTCGGCGGCCGAGTCCGGGGTGAGGTCGACGGTGGCCTCGGCGGCGGCCTGTTCGGCGTCGGTCCGGCAGACGACGCCGGAGCTGCGGCTGACGCCGCGCGGGTCGAAGCCCACCAGGTCGTAGCGCTCGGCGAGCTTGCCGTAGTCCTCCTCGACCTGCGGCAGGATGTCGACGCCGGAGGCGCCGGGGCCACCGAAGTTGAAGAGCAGGGAGCCGATGCGGCCGGCCTTGCGGTCCGCCTCCTTGCGGATCAGGGCGATCGGGATCGTCGCCCCCGCGGGCTTCGCGTGGTCGAGCGGCACCTTCACGTTCGCGCAGCGCCAGTTCGCGCCCGGCTCCGCCCTGCCGGGCCCGGGGGCCGGGCAGGCCTTCCAGACGGGGCGCTGGCCGGTGAGGGAGGCGGGGAGCGGGGGCGTGGTGGCGGTGGCCGAGGGGGCGGCGGTGACCGACGGCTCGGCGTCGGTCGTGGTCGTCCTCGGGCCCGGGGTGGCGGCCGGTGCCCCGCCGCCGGCGCTCGTGCAGCCGGCGACCAGCAGGCCGGTGACGGCCAGGACCGCCACCCGTATGCGTATGGACATGTGTTCCCCCCAGGAGCCCTACAGGGCGGCCCATCCTAGGGGGAGCCCTCCGGGCTACTTGCAGACGGTGCCGGAGACCGGGACCTTGCCGTCCAGGAGGTAGGCGTCGACCGCCTTCTTCACGCACGCGCTGCCGCTGGTGTAGGCGCCGTGGCCCTCGCCCTCGTACGTCAGCTCCACGCCGACCCCGTCGCCGAGCGCCTTCACCATCGAGCGGGCGCCCTCGTAGGGCGTGGCCGGGTCGCCGGTGTTGCCGACGACCAGGATCGGCGCCGCGCCCGGGGCGGAGACGTCCGGGTGCTCCCAGGTCCCGGGCACCGGCCACTGCGAGCAGCTGGAGAGCGCCCAGCCCATGAAGTCGCCGAAGACGGGGGAGGCCTCGCGGAACTGGGGGAGTCGCTCCTTGGCCTGGCCGAGGGTGTAGCGCTCCTTGAAGTCGACGCAGTTGATGGCGGCGTTGGCGGCCTGGATGTTGCTGTAGGAGCCGTTCTGGCCGCGCCCGTTCATCGAGTCGGAGAGGGTGAGGAGCAGCGCCCCGTCGCCGCCCTCGGCGTCGGAGAGACCCTGCTCCAGATAGGTCCAGAACTCCTTGGAGTAGAGGGCCTGCGCGATCCCGTTGGTGGCCTGCGTCTGGGTGAGCTTGCGGTCGCCGATGCCGGCGATCGGCTCCTTGTCGAGGGAGACGAGGAGATCGATCACGAAGCCCTCGATCTCGGCGACGGTCGAGCCGGGCAGGGTGCACTCGTCGCCGCGGTCCACACAGTCCTGGGCGAAGTTGTCCAGGGCGAGCTGGAAGCCCTTCGCCTGGCCGAGCGCCCCCTCCTCGACACCGGCCTCCGGGTCGACGACCGCGTCGAAGACGGCCCGGCCGACGTTCTTGGGGAAGAGATGGGCGTAGACGCCGCCGAGCTCGGTGCCGTACGAGATGCCGAAGTAGTGGAGCTTGTCGTCGCCGAGCACCTGGCGCATCAGATCCATGTCCCGGGCGGCGTTCTCGGTGCCGACGTGCGGCAGGGAGGGCCCCGCGTTCTTCTCGCAGCCGGCCGCGTACCTCTTCTGCGCGTCCGAGAGCGTCCGCTCCTCGGCCTCGTCGTCGGGCGTGAAGTCGAGCGCGTAGTAGGCGTCGAGCTCCTTGTCGCTGAGGCATTCCACCGGGTCGCTGCGGCCCACTCCGCGCGGGTCGAAGGAGACCAGGTCGTAGCGGCCGCGCAGGCCCTCGTACTCGTTGGCGAACCCGGGCAGCCCGGTGACGCCGGAGCCGCCCGGCCCGCCGAAGTTGAAGACGAGCGAACCGATCCTCCGGTCCTGGTCACGGGCCCGGGCCCGGATCAGCGCGAGCTCGATGGTCTCGCCCTCCGGCACCGCCCAGTCGAGCGGCGTCTGGAGGAAGGAGCACTCCCAGGCTGCGCCCCCGGGCAGCGGGGAGGGGGCGGGCCCGCCGCCCTCGGCGGCGGACGGTGCCGGACACGGGGCCCAGGACAGCTTCTGCGCCGCCAGTGCGGAGAGCCCCGCCGTGCCGCTCGGCTTCGTTCCGTCCGCCTCGTCGCCCCCGTCCGAGCACCCGGCGGCGAGCAGCACGGTGGCGGCGGTGAGCAGAGCGGCGCGCTGGGCGGCGGAGATCGGCATAGGCCCATGGTGGGCCGCCGCCCCCGCCGCCGCGCGGGACGGGGGTCCATGCGGGTGGCGCCAGGACGCGACCGCGCCGCCTACAGCGCCTCGCGCTTCGTCAGCCAGTTGAAGCAGAGCCAGCCCGGGAGGACCGGGATCCACAGGGTCAGCAGGCGGTAGAGCAGGACGGCCGGGGTCGCGACCTCGATGGGGAGGCCGACCGCCACCAGACCGAAGGTGAGCGCGGTCTCGACCGCTCCCACGCCGCCCGGGGTCGGCGCCGCCGAGCCGAGCGCGTTGCCCGCGAGGAAGACGACCGCCACGCTCGCGTAGCTGATCGACACGTTGTTGTGGTCGAAGGCCCGGATCGAGGCGTCCAGGCAGAGCACGAAGGTGAGGGTGAGCAGCAGCATCCCGCCGATGCCGGTGATCAGCTTCATCGGCCGCTGGAGCACGTCCAGCATGCGCGGGACCACGCCGGCGAAGAGCGAGCGTAGCCGCGTCGAGACGAACTTCCGCATGAACGGGATGGCCGTCACGACGAGCACGAGCACCGCGACCGTGAGGAGACCGGCGATGACCGTCCTCGACGGGGTGAAGGACTGCGACCGCTCCGTTCCCGTCAGATAGCCGAAGGCGAGCAGGAGCAGGATGTGCGCCCCGAGCCCGAAGAGCTGGGAGGCGCCTACGCTCGCCACCGCGAGCCCGGGCCGCACCCCCGAGCGCTGGAGGAAGCGGGTGTTCAGGGCGACGCCGCCGACCGCGGCCGGGGCGACGATCTTCACGAACGATCCGGCGACCTGCGCCACCACCGTCCGCCAGAACCCGACCCGCTCCGGCACGAACCCGAGCAGGCTCATGGCCGCCGCCACGTAGCTGATCGCGGAGAACAGCACCGCGGCCGCCACCCACCGCCAGTCCGCTTCGCTGATCGTCGACAGCGGCGTCCGGGAGATCTGCGACAGCAGGAAGTACGCGGCGACCGCGCCCGCGATCATACTGACCAGGGTCCGCGGCTTGATCCGTTCCAGCCGGACGGGCTCCGCCGGTGCCTGCGGGCGGATGAGCAGTACCTGCTGGCGGATCTGGGCCAGCAGGTCCTCCTCGCGGGCCTCGTCGAGCGCCGTGTCCAGCGCCCGCTTCTCGGCCTTCTTGTCCGCCTTCTTCTCGGCCTTGGTCTCCGCCCGAGCGGCCGTCGGGTCCGCGGCGACCTCCGCGGCCTGGGCCTTCGCCAGCTCCCGCTCGTGCTTCGCCGCCTCCGAGGCGGCGAGCACCGCCTCCCGCTCGCGTGCCGACCGGTCCCGGGCCAGTCTTCGCAGCGTCGCGCGCGTGGAGCGGCTCAGTGCGATCGGCTGGAGCAGGGGCAGACAGTCGGCGACGGCGTCCGGGCCGAGGACCTCGACGGCGGCGGCGACCGTGCGCTCGGCACCGACCCGCAGACCGAGGGTGGTGAGCAGCTGGGCGATGTCCATCCGCAGGATCAGATCGCCGGCCGCGATCTCTCCGCCGCGCAGATCGGTGAGGATCACCCTGCCGGAACGATCCACCAGAATCGCGTCGCCCGTGAGCCGGCGGTGCGCGATCCGGCGCGACTGGAGCGCCCGTACCTGCCGCCAGGCGCTGCGGACCAGCTCGTCGGTGATCTCGTCGTCGTCGAGCGAGTCGAGGCTGCGGCCGCCGATGTGCTCGTAGACGAGCATCACGGCGTCCGGGCCGAGCTCGGAGGTGGCGATCAGCTTCGGTGCGTTCGCCCCGGCGGCGATCGCCGCGTACGCGAGGAGCGCCTCCTGCTCCAGGGCCTGCCGCAGCGAGACGATCGACCGGCGGGTGGTGATCGTCCGCAGGGTGATCCGCCGCCACGCGCGGTAGAAGAAGCCGTGCGCCTGCTGCTCGCGGTCGACGACGGTGACGTCGAGCGGCGGCCCGTCCTCCAGGGTCACGATGTACCGGCGGCCCCGGTCGCCGCTGTCCGACGAGTCGGGCACGCCCTCGGCGCGCAGCGCCGTGACCGGGCGGAAGCCGACCCGGCGCAGACCGGCGAGGAGGGTCTGCCCGGTGGGCCGCACGTTGGGGGAGCCGACCGCGTACAGCGTGCCGTACGCCACCGTCCAGCCGATCAGGACGGTCAGGATGATCGAGAGCGCGGTGGTGTAGCCGGCCACCAGCATGGTGAACGCGTCGAGCAGCAGCACCACCCAGAGCGACACCCGCCAGCGCGGCCTGCGGGCCATGCCGACGGCGGTCATGTACGCGATCACCGGCGCGAGGTAGTTGTGCACGGGGTCGGTGAGCCCCCCGCCGGACGCCGGCTGGGTCAGGGCGTCCTGGATGGTGCCGGGCGCGGCCTGGGCGACCCAGAGGTCGGTGGCGAGGGTGAGGCCGTGCGCGAGCACCGCGGCGAGGACACCGTCCGCGATGCGCAGCCCGTCACGTTTGATCAGGCGTTCGATGGCGAAGGCTACGGGGACGAGCAGAACGGCGATGGAGGAGACGAGACCGGCGATCTTGACGAAGACATCGGGTGCGCCGACGGCACCCTTGTTGATGTCCTCCTCGAGGCCCGAGGTCGTCGCGTGGGCGAACGCGGCGACGGCGATGACGAGCCCGATGGCGAGCAGACCGGCGAGCAGCCGCATCAGGTCCGAGGGGCGGTGGACCCGGGCGGCGAGCAGCGGCTCGTCGCCGGAGACGCGCTCGGGCACGTCGGCCTGGCCCTCCTCGGGGGGCTGGGTGTCCGGGGCCATCACCATGTCCGTCTCTGCATGCGCGTTGTGTCGTTCTCGTTCTCGCTGTTGTTCCGGCTGCTGTTCTTGTACTTGTCGCTCTTGATCTCGTATCACCAGTCACCGCCCGCACGATGGTGGCACGAAGAGCCGCCGCGCGGAGGCATCAGGGCCATGTCGGTGGGGTGAGGCAGGATGGGGCGGATGAGCATGGAGGTGCCCGTGGGGGAGACCGGAGAACTGCCCGAGTACGCGGAACGGGTCCTCGACGTCGCCGACGGGATCCCGTCCGGCCGCGTGATGACCTACGGCGACGTCGCCGAATGGCTGGGCGACGGCGGGCCCCGCCAGGTCGGCCGGGTCATGGCCCTGTACGGCGGGACCGCGCCCTGGTGGCGGGTGGTCCGCTCGGACGGCACGCTGCTCCCCGGGCACGAACTGAGGGCCCTCGACCACTACCGCGAGGAGGGCACGCCGCTGCGCGAGCGGGGCCCGGCGGCCGAGGGACACCTGCCGAGGATCGACATGCGGCGGGCCCGCTGGGACGGAACTCACACCTGAGGCCGCCGGCCGGGGACGACCGTGCCGGGAGGGGCGTGAGCGGCGTCGGAGGGGGCGGACGCGGGACGGGACGGGGCGCGGAGTACGGCTCGGCGGCGTGCCGTTTCGCGTAACGTCGACGTTCGCGTCTCCCGAGGCGACGGCGGGCCGACGAGCCCGACGGCCGGCCGCGGAGGACAGCCGCCTCACCCGCACCACCACTCCCACCAGGACCGGCGACCCACGTGAGTACCTCCTCGACCACCCGGCGTACGCCGCCGTACCAGGGACAGCCGTACCCGGGTTCGGGACGGCCGCGGAACCCGGGCGCGTACCGACTGGTGCGTACCACGCCGGCCCCGATGGATTCCCCTCAGCTGGACGCAACCCAGCGCGAAGTGGTTGACCACGACGGAGGACCTCTTCTCGTCCTCGCCGGACCCGGCACCGGCAAGACGACGACCCTGGTCGAGGCCGTCGCCGCCCGGATGGAGAAGGGCGCCGACCCCGAACGGCTCCTCGTCCTCACCTTCAGCCGCAAGGCCGCCGTCGAACTCCGCGACCGCATGGCCGCCCGGCTCGGCGGCCGCCGCCCGCCGCAGGCCACCACCTTCCACTCGTACTGCTACGCCCTGATCCGCGCCCACCAGGACGCCGAACTGTTCGCCGAGCCCCTGCGGCTGCTCTCCGGACCCGAGCAGGACCTCGCCGTGCGGGAACTGCTCGCCGGCCACATCGACCTGGAGAAGGCCGGGCTCGGGAGCATCCGCTGGCCCGACGAACTCCGCGCCTGCCTCACCACCCGCGGCTTCGCCGACGAGGTACGGGCCGTCCTCGCCCGCTCCCGTGAACTCGGCCTCGAACCGGACGCCCTCGCCCACTTCGCCGAGCGGGTCGGACGGCCCGACTGGAAGGCCGCCGCCGGCTTCCTCGCCGAGTACCTCGACGTCCTGGACCTCCAGGGCGTCCTCGACTACACGGAGCTCGTCCACCGGGCCGTACTCCTCGCCGAGGACATCAGCCTGCCCGCGTACGACGCGATCTACGTCGACGAGTACCAGGACACCGACCCGGCGCAGGTCCGGCTGCTGCACGCCCTCGCGGGCGGTGCGACAGGGGCCGTCCGAAGGGCGTCCGCGAGGGGCGGTGGCCGGTCGACGGGCGGCAGCACGGTCGTCGCCTTCGGCGACCCCGACCAGTCCATCTACGCCTTCCGGGGCGCCGATGTGAACGGCATCCTCGACTTCCCCGCGACCTTCGGCGGTGCGGACGTCCGGGTCCTGCGCACCGCGCGCCGCTCGGGCACCGAGCTGCTCGGCGCGACCCGGCTGCTCGCCCAGCGGATGCCGATGCCCCGGCTCCCCGCCGACAAGGTCCGCGCCCACCGGGACCTCACGGCGGCGCGGGACGGCGGCCGGGCGGAGGCGTACACGTACCCCACGGCCTCGGCCGAGGCCGAGAACATCGCCGACCTGCTGCGCCGCGCCCACCTGGAGGACGGCGTCCCCTGGCAGCACATGGCCGTCCTCACCAGGGCCGGCGCCAACCTCCCGTCCCTCCGTCGCGCTCTCACCTCGGCGGGAGTCCCGGTGGAGACGGACGCGGCGGACACCCCGTTGCGTCACGAACCGGCGGTGGCCCCGCTGCTGCTGGCGCTGCGGGCGGTGGCACAGGCAGCGGGCAGGCCCGCGTCGGGTTCGGCCCCGGTCGTGGGTGGGGTCGCGTCGGGTTCGGCCCCGGTCGTGGGTGGGGTCGCGTCGGGTTCGGCCCCGGTCGTGGGTGGGGCCGCGTCGGGTTCGGACCCGGTCGTGGGTGGGGTCGCGTCGGGTTCGGCCCCGGTCGTGGGTGGGGCCGCGTCGGGTTCGGACCCGGTCGCGGGTGGGGCCGCGTCGGGATCGGACCCGGTCGCGGGTGGGGCCGCGTCGGGATCGGACCCGGTCGTGGGCATGCCTTCCGCCGGGGCGGAACCGGTGGGCACAACCGACGACGGCGCCGCACCCGACCCCGAGGCACCGGAGCCCGCCGCGGAATGGCTCCGCACGGAGACCGCCCTGGAGCTGCTGGCCTCCCCCCTCGCCGGCGTGGACCCCGCCGACCTCCGCCGACTCGGCCGGGCACTGCGGGACGAGGAGCGGGCCGCGGGGACGAAGGTCCCCGCCCCCTCCGACGTCCTGCTCGCCCGCGCCCTCGCCGAGCCCGAGCGCCTCGCCGCCCACGACCCCGCCTACGCCCGGGGCGCGAAGCGGCTGGGCGACCTGCTCCGTGACACCCGCACCCTCCTCGCCGACGGCGGCACCGCCGAGGAGGCCCTCTGGGTCCTCTGGAACGGCACCCCCTGGCCCGGCCGGCTCGAGCGGGCCGCGCTCCGCGGCGGGCCCGCGGGCCGCAACGCCGACCGGGACCTCGACGCCGTCTGCGCCCTCTTCGAGACCGCCGCCCGCGCCGAGGAGCGCGTCGGCGGCCGCGGTGTCCTCAACTTCCTCGAAGAGCTCGACGCGCAGGACATCGCCGCCGACACCCTCACCCGCCGTCACACACGCCCCGACGCCGTCCGCCTCATGACCGCCCACCGTTCCAAGGGCCTGGAGTGGAGCGTCGTCGTCGTCGCCGGGGTCCAGGAGGGACTCTGGCCCGACCTGCGCCGTCGCGGCTCCCTCCTGGAGGCCGACCGCATCGGCCGGGACGGCCTCGCCGAGCCCCTCACCCCCGGCGCACTCCTCGCCGAGGAGCGCCGCCTCTTCTACGTGGCCGCCACGCGCGCGCGTGACCGGCTCGTCGTCACGGCCGTGAAGGCCGCCGCCGAGGACGGCGACCAGCCCTCCCGTTTCCTCACCGAGCTCGGCGCCGAGCCCAAGGACGTGCCCGGCCGCCCCCGCCGCCCCCTCGCCGTCTCCGCGCTGGTCGCCGAGCTGCGCGCCACCACCGTCGACCCGGACGCCTCGCCCGCGCTCCGCGACGCCGCCGCCCACCGCCTCGCCGAGCTCGCCGCGCTCACCGACGAGGACGGCCAGCCTTTGGTCCCGGCCGCGCACCCGGACCGCTGGTGGGGCCTGTTCGAGCCGACCCGCGGCCCGGAGCCGCTGCGCGACCGCGACCGGCCCGTCGCCCTGTCGCCGAGCTCCCTGGACAACCTGGTGAGCACCTGTTCCCTCCAGTGGTTCCTCGGCCGCGAGGTCAAGGCGGCGGCCCCCGCCACCGCCGCCCAGGGCTTCGGCAACGTCGTCCACGTCCTCGCCGACGAGGTCGCCTCCGGCCGTACCCCCGCCGACCTCGACGTCCTCATGGCCCGTCTGGACTCCGTGTGGGACGCCCTCGCGTTCGACGCCCCCTGGAAGTCGGCCCAGGAGAAGCAGAACGCGCGCGTCGCGCTCGAACGCTTCCTGAGCTGGCACGTCATGGACCGGGGCGGCCGCACCCCGGCCGCCTCGGAGCACGGCTTCGACGTGACCCTGGAGGCGGGCGCGTACGAGGTCCGCATCCGCGGTTCCATGGACCGCGTCGAGACGGACGAGCACGGCCGCGCGTACGTCGTCGACTTCAAGACCGGCAAGTCGGCCCCCACCAAGGACGAGGTCGCCCAGCACCCGCAGCTCGCCGTCTACCAGCTCGCGGTCCGGGAGGGCGCCCTCGACGAGGTCCTCGACGGGCGGCGGCCGGAGCCGGGCGGCGCCGAACTCGTCCAGCTGCGGCAGGCCGCCCCGCAGAAGGAGGGCGGCGACGCCCTCCCCAAGGTCCAGGCACAGGAACCGCTCGCCGGGGAATGGGTCGGCGAGCTGCTCGCCAACGCCGCCGGCCGGGTCCTCGACGAGCGCTTCACCCCCACCACCGGCCAGCACTGCACGACCTGCTCGTTCCGCGCCTCGTGCAGCGCCCAGCCGGAGGGCCGCCAGGTCGTCGACTGACCCGACGGCCCCGGGGTGCGGAGTCGCGGGCACGCGCGCGGGGGGAGACCCTGGTGGACAGGGATCGGGAAAACCGCGAGGAGGCTCGCATGGCGTCCCACCGGAAGCTCCGCGCCGCGGCCGTCGTCTGCGCCGTCGCCGTCGTCACAGGTCCCGCACCTGTCGCGGCCTGGGCCGCGACGACCGGCACCGCGGCCGCCGCACCTTCGGTGTCGGCACCGTCGCCCGATCCGTTCTCCGGTCTCACCGCCGACGAGATCGGCGACAAGGCGGTCACCGCGACCCAGTCGGCCACCTCGCTCCGGATGACAGGCCGGCTCGTCACGGAGGGACAACCCCTCGACATCGACTTCGCGGTGAACGACCGGAACGAGTGCACCGGCGTGATGAAGATCAAGGGCGGCACCGCCGAACTGCGCAAGGTCGACGAGATCACGTACATGAAGGGCGACGAGGCCTTCTGGCGCGTCTCCATGGCCTCCCAGGGGATGCCCGAGCCGCAGATCGACACCACGGTCGAGCTGGTCAAGGGCCGCTGGCTGAAGATCGCCCCAGGGCAGGCCGGCAGCGCCGACCTCAGCGGAGTCTGCGACCTGAAGGCGCTCCTCGACGATCTCGGCGAGGACAAGGAGGAACGCCGCGGACTCACCAGGGGCCCCGACGCCGAGGTCGACGACACCCCCGTCGCGACCCTGGTCAAGAAGAAGGCCGAAGGCGAGACCACGACCGTGTCCGTCTCCCAGGAGGGCAAGCCGTACATCCTGAGGATGGTCAAGGCCGGTGGCGAGGAACCCGGCGCCATCGTGCTCTCCGACTACGACAAGCCCGTCCGCGTGGTCGTCCCGCCCGCCGACGAGACGGTGGACCTGTCGAAGCTCGACGGCGGAACGCCCGCGTGACGAAGGTCCCCCGCGAGATCCGGGCCGGACCGGACCGGACTGTCAGCCGTCCGCGTTAGCCTCTTTGAGGTGACCGCACGCATCACCGACCCCGAGCAGCTCAAGGAGCTCCTCGGCATCCCGTTCACCCCGGAGCAGACGGCCTGCATCACCGCGCCGCTCGCCCCGCAGGTCGTCGTGGCCGGAGCCGGCTCCGGCAAGACGACGGTGATGGCCGCCCGGGTGGTCTGGCTGGTCGGGACGGGCCAGGTCGCCCCCGAGCAGGTCCTCGGTCTCACCTTCACCAACAAGGCCGCCGGTGAGCTCGCCGAGCGCGTCCGCACCGCTCTCGTCCGCGCCGGAGTGACGGACCCCGACGTCATCGACCCGGACGATCCCCCGGGCGAGCCGCAGATCTCCACGTACCACGCGTTCGCCGGCCGGCTCCTCACCGACCACGGCCTCCGCATCGGGCTCGAACCCACCTCCCGGCTCCTCGCCGACGCCACCCGCTACCAGCTCGCCGCCCGCGTCCTGCGCGAGGCCCCCGGCCCGTACCCGGCGCTCACCCGCTCCTTCACGACCCTGATCACCGACCTCCTCGCCCTCGACGCCGAGCTCGCCGAGCACCTCGTACCGCCGGAAGGACTCCTCTCGTACGACTCCGCGCTGCTCGCCGCCCTCGCCGAGGCCAAGCTCAGCAACGCCGAGCTGCGCAAGATCCCCGAGGCCGCAACCGCCCGCCGCGAGCTCCTCGACCTCGTCATCCGCTACCGGGCCGCCAAGCGCTCCCGCGACCTGCTCGACTTCGGCGACCAGATCGCCCGATCCGCCGAACTGGCCACCACCCGGCCCGAGGTCGGCGAGATCCTCCGTGACGAGTTCCGGGTCGTCCTCCTCGACGAGTACCAGGACACGTCCGTCGCCCAGCGGCTGCTGCTCTCCGGACTCTTCGGCCAGGGCACCGGGCAGCGGGCGACCGGCCACGCGGTGACCGCCGTCGGCGACCCCTGCCAGGCCATCTACGGCTGGCGCGGCGCCTCCGTCGCCAACCTCGACGACTTCCCCGAGCACTTCCCGCACGCGGACGGCAGCCCCGCCGACCGCTACTCGCTCTCCGAGAACCGGCGCAGCGGCGGCCGCCTCCTCGACCTCGCCAACGGACTCGCCGCGCCCCTGCGCGCGATGCACGCGGGCGTGGAGGCGCTGCGCCCCGCGCCCGGCGCCGAGGCCGACGGAAGCGTCCGCATCGCGCTCCTCCCCACCCACGCCGAGGAGATCGACTGGCTCGCCGACTCCCTCGCCCACCTCGTCCGCACCGGGCGGGAGCCCGGCGAGATCGCCGTCCTGTGCCGTACGGCCGGCGACTTCCCCGCCATCCACGCGGCCCTCGTCGCCCGTGACGTACCCGTCGAGGTCGTCGGCCTCTCCGGCCTCCTCCACCTGCCCGAGATCGCCGACCTGGTCGCCGTCTGCGAGGTCCTCCAGGACCCGGGGGCCAACGCCGCCCTGGTCCGCCTCCTCACCGGCCCCCGCTGGCGCATCGGCCCCCGCGACCTCGCCCTCCTCGGCAGGCGGGCCCGACACCTCGTCCACCGGGGCGGCGACGAACCCGACCCCGAGCAGCGGCTCGCCGCCGCCGTCGAAGGCGTCGACCCGGCCGAGGTCGTCTCCCTCGCCGACGCGCTCGACACCTTCCTCGACTCCGGCGGAACGGCCGACGACGGCCTCGCCTTCTCCGCCGACGCCCGGGTCCGCTTCGCGCGCCTCGCCGCCGAGCTGCGCGCCCTCCGCGGCTCGCTCGCCGACCCGCTCATGGACGTCCTGCACCGGGTGCTCTCCGCGACCGGCCTCGAAGTCGAACTGTCCGCCTCCCCGCACGCGCTCGCCGCCCGCCGCCGCGAGACCCTCGGCCACTTCCTCGACATCGCCGCCGGCTTCGCCTCCCTGGACGGCGAGGCGAGCCTCCTCGCGTTCCTCGGCTTCCTGCGCACGGCCGTCCAGTTCGAGAAGGGCCTCGACAACGCCCTGCCCGGCGGCGAGAACACCGTCAAGGTCCTCACCGCCCACAAGTCCAAGGGCCTGGAGTGGGATGTCGTCGCCGTCCCCGGCCTGGTCGCCGGCCAGTTCCCCAGCGCCCGGGCCCGCGAGTCGTGGACCTCGCAGCCGCAGGTCCTCCCGCACGCCCTGCGCGGCGACGCGGCCACGCTGCCGGCCATCGACACCTGGAACGCCAAGGCGCTCACGGCCTTCAAGAACGAGATGCGGGACCACCAGCACACCGAGGAACTCCGCCTCGGCTACGTGACCTTCACCCGCCCCCGCACCCTCCTCCTCGGCTCGGCCCACTGGTGGGGCCCGTCCCAGAAGCGGCCCCGGGGCCCGTCGGACTTCCTCAAGGCCCTGTACGCCCACTGCGAGACGGGTCACGGGGAGATCGAGGCCTGGGCGGAGGAACCGGAGAAGGACGCCCAGAACCCGACCCTGACGGAGGCGGAGAGCGAGGAGACGTGGCCGCTCCCGCTGGACGGGGAGTCGTTCGGACGCCGCCGGAAGGCGGCGGACGACGTCCTGGCCAGGTTGTGGGCCGTCGCCCCGCAGGGCGCGGGGGAGGGTGGGCACAACCCCGTCAGCGCGGCGCCCGACCTCCCGGACCCGCACCCGGAGGACCTCTGGCCGGACGAAGAGGAACCCGTCTGGGACGAGGAGACCTTCCCGGAGGACACCCACGCGGACGTGATCCCGGCACCCCGTGAGGAGGCCCGGTCGCTCACCCCCGAGGACGCGCGAGCCATCGCCTCCTGGGACCGCGACCTCACCGCCCTCACCGCCGAACTCCGCCGTGCCCGCGCCACCACCCGTGACGTCGTCCTCCCCGCGTACCTCTCGGCCTCGCAGGTCCTCCGCCTCGCCGCAGACCCCGACGGCTTCGCCCAGGAGCTGGCCCGGCCGATGCCGAAGGCGCCGCAGCCGGCGGCCCGCCGGGGCACTCGGTTCCACGCCTGGGTGGAGTCCCGGTTCGAGGAGCTGCCGCTGCCGTTCCTCGGACCCGAGGACCTGCCCGGCGGGGAGGACTTCGCGGGCGAGCCGGAGATCCTCGACGAGCGGGACCTCGACGAGTTGAAGGAGGCCTTCGCCCGTACCGAGTACGCCCACCGCACCCCGTACCGCGTCGAGGTCCCCGTGCACCTCTCGCTCGGCGGCCGGGTCGTCCGGGGCCGGATCGACGCCGTCTACCGGGACCCGGACTCCGGCGCGTACGAGATCGTCGACTGGAAGACGAGCCGGCTGCGCACCGCGGACCCGCTCCAGCTCGCGATCTACCGGCTCGCCTGGGCCGAGCAGCACGGTCTCGCGCCCGAGGACGTGGCCGCGGCCTTCGTCTACGTGCGGACGGGCGAGGTCGCCCGCCCCACCCGACTGCCCGGCCGGGCCGAGCTGGAGGCCCTCCTCCTCGGAGAGCCGGCTCCGGACGCCGATCAGGCCCTCCTGCCGGGAGGGGCACCCCCGGGCGCCGGATAGGCTCGGGGGCATGAGCGAGACCCCGGACAGCGCCGTCCACGCCGTACGTACGTACATCGAGCAGCACCGTGCCGCCTTCCTCGGCGACCTCGCGGAGTGGCTGCGCATCCCCTCCGTGTCGGCGCAGCCGGACCGCGCCGGGGACGTACGGCGCAGTGCCGAGTGGCTCGCCGCCAAGCTCACCGAGACCGGTTTCACCACGGTCGAGGTCTGGGACACGGACGGCGCCCCCGCCGTCTTCGCCGAGTGGCCCTCCGACGACCCGGCCGCGCCGACGGTCCTCGTCTACGGCCACCACGACGTGCAGCCCGCCGCCCGCGAGGACGGCTGGCACACGGACCCGTTCGAGCCGACCGTGGTCGACGGACGGATGTACGCGCGCGGGGCGGCCGACGACAAGGGGCAGGTGTTCTTCCACACCCTCGGCGTCCGCGCGCACCTCGCCGTCACCGGCCGCACCGCGCCCGCCGTCAACCTCAAGCTGATCGTCGAAGGTGAGGAGGAGTCCGGGTCGCCGCACTTCCGGACCCTCGTCGAGACGCACGCCGAGCGCCTCGCCGCCGACGCCGTGATCGTCTCCGACACCGGCATGTGGTCCGAGACCGCCCCCACCGTGTGCACCGGCATGCGCGGGGTCGCCGACTGCGAGATCGAGCTGTACGGACCCGACCAGGACATCCACTCCGGCTCCTTCGGCGGCGCCGTGCCGAACCCGGCCACCGTCGCCGGCCGGATCGTCGCCGCCCTCCACGACGCCGACGAGCACGTGGCGATCCCCGGCTTCTACGAGGGAGTGACCGAGCTCGGCGACGCCGAGCGCGCCCTCATCGCCGAGCTGCCCTTCGACGAGGCCGCCTGGCTGCGCACGGCGAAGTCGCACGGCACCCTCGGCGAGACCGGCTTCTCGACCCTGGAGCGGGTCTGGGCCCGCCCCACCGCCGAGGTCAACGGCATCGGCGGCGGCTACCAGGGACCCGGCGGCAAGACGATCGTCCCCGCCTCAGCCCAGCTCAAGCTGTCGTTCCGGCTGGTCGCCGGCCAGGACCCGGCCAAGATCGAGCTCGCGGTACGGGACTGGCTCGCCGGTCTCGTCCCCGCCGGCATCCGGTACGAGATCGTCTTCGGCGCCCCGACCCGCCCGTGTCTCACCCCGCTCGACCACCCCGCCCTCACGGCGGTCGCCGGGGCCATGAGCAGGGCCTTCGACGGCGCCAAGGTCCGCTACACCCGCGAGGGCGGCTCGGGACCGGCCGCCGACCTCCAGGACGTCCTGGAGGCACCCGTGCTGTTCCTCGGCATCTCCGTCCCGTCCGACGGCTGGCACGCCCCCAACGAGAAGATCGAACTCGATCTCCTCATGAAGGGCGTCGAGACGACCGCTCATCTGTGGGGTGACCTGTCCGCCGCCCTCGGGCACGCCCCCGTCGCCGAGCGCTGAACCCATACACCGATCCGGGGGAGTTGGAAGCACCTGTGAGCACCTTGAAGAACGCGTCAGCGGACCGCCCGATCTCGCTCACCGCTCCGAGCGGCATCGACCGCGCCGCGCACCACCGCCTCGACGAGGCGTGGCTGGCGGCGGCCTGGAGCCACCCCACCACGCGGGTCTTCGTGGTCTCCGGGGGCCAGGTGCTGATCGACGACACGGCGGACGGCAGGACCGAACTCGTCATGACCCCGGCGTTCGAGGCCCCGGTCACCGAGACGCACCGCTACTTCCTGGGCACGGACGCCGACGGCGTCTCCTACTTCGCGCTCCAGAAGGACTCGCTGCCTGGTCGCATGGACCAGTCCGCGCGGCCCGCCGGGCTCCGCGAGGCCGGACTGCTGCTGTCGGACCGGGACGCGGGTCTCATGGTGCACGCGGTGGCCCTGGAGAACTGGCAGCGCCTCCACCGTTTCTGCTCGCGCTGCGGCGAGCGCACCGTCATCGCCGCCGCCGGGCACATCCGCCGCTGCCAGGCGTGCGGTGCGGAGCACTACCCGCGGACCGACCCCGCGGTGATCATGCTGGTCACGGACGAGGAGGACCGGGCGCTGCTCGGCCGTCAGGTCCACTGGCCCGAGGGCCGCTTCTCGACCCTCGCCGGTTTCGTCGAGCCCGGCGAGTCCATCGAGGCGTCGGTGGTCCGCGAGGTCTTCGAGGAGGCCGGTGTCACGGTCGGCGAGGTCGAGTACGTCGCCAGCCAGCCCTGGCCGTTCCCGTCCAGCCTGATGCTGGGGTTCTTCGCCCGCGCGACCTCCTCGGAGATCACCGTGGACGGCGAGGAGATACACGAGGCCCGCTGGTTCTCCCGCGAGGACCTGGCCGCCGCCTTCGAGTCGGGCGAGGTGATCCCGCCGTACGGCATCTCGATCGCCTCGCGGCTGATCGAGCGCTGGTACGGCAAGCCGCTGCCGAAGCCCGGCGACGTGATCTGAGAGATACGACACGTTCCGCCCACGTGCGAGGAACCCCCGGCCGGTCCGTACCGGTCGGGGGTTCCTCGTGTGCTGGGGGGCCGGGTGGCTCAGACGCTGAGCGCCTGCTTCACCTGGGCGAGGCTCGGGTTCGTCAGGGTCGAGCCGTTCGGGAAGAGGACGGTCGGAACGGTCTGGTTTCCGCCGTTCGCCTTCTCGACGAAGGCCGCCGACTCGGGGTCCTGCTCGATGTTGATCTCCGTGTACGCGATGCCCTCGCGGTCCATCTGGCTCTTCAGCCGACGGCAGTAGCCGCACCACGTGGTGCTGTACATCGTCACAGTGCCCTGCATGGCGAGGCGCTCCTCTTGGTTCGCTGACGGGTGCCGAGAGGAAGAACGTACGCCTTGTCCCGGCCATTCCCGGAATTCGTATGACCGCGGACACCGCCTGTGGACAAGCCTCCGCGGCCGGCTCGGCGGACCTGGCAGCATTGGGGGGTGACAGCAGCAACGCACTCCACTCTCTTCCCGCAGGTCCCGGAGACGGCCGACGCGGTGCTCGACGGGCTCGACCCGGAGCAGCGCGAGGTCGCCCTGGCCCTGACCGGCCCGGTGTGCGTGCTGGCGGGCGCCGGCACGGGCAAGACACGGGCGATCACCCACCGCATCGCGTACGGGGTGCGGTCGGGCAGACTCCAGCCCGCCAGTGTGCTGGCCGTCACGTTCACCAACCGTGCCGCGGGCGAGATGCGCGGCCGGCTCCGGCAGCTCGGGGCGGGCGGCGTCCAGGCGCGCACGTTCCACTCCGCGGCCCTCCGTCAGCTTCAGTTCTTCTGGCCGAAAGCAGTCGGTGGCGATCTGCCCCGGCTCTTGGAGCGGAAGATCCAGCTGGTCGCCGACGCCGCGGCCCGCTGCCGGATCCGGCTCGACCGGAACGAACTGAGGGACGTCACCGGCGAGATCGAGTGGGCCAAGGTCACCCAGACCGTCCCCGCCGACTACCCGGCCATCGTCGCCAAGGCCCATCGGGACGCCCCCCGAGACCCGGCGGAAATCAGCCAGATCTACGCGATGTACGAGCAGCTGAAGCGCGACCGCTCGGTGATCGACTTCGAGGACGTGCTGCTGCTCACCGTCGGCATCCTCCAGGACCGGCACGACATCGCCGACCAGATCCGGAGCCAGTACCAGCACTTCGTGGTGGACGAGTACCAGGACGTCTCCCCGCTCCAGCAGCGGCTGCTCGACCTGTGGCTCGGCGACCGCGACAACCTGTGCGTCGTCGGCGACGCGAGTCAGACCATCTACTCCTTCACCGGCGCCACGCCCGACCACCTGCTGAACTTCCGCACCCGCCACCCCGGGGCCACGGTGGTCAAGCTGGTCCGCGACTACCGCTCCACCCCCCAGGTCGTCCACCTCGCCAACGGGCTGCTCAGCCAGGCCCGCGGCCGGGCCGCCGAGCACCGCCTCGAGCTGATCTCGCAGCGCGACCCCGGCCCCGATCCCGTCTACACGGAGTACGCGGACGAACCGACCGAGGCCGAGGGCACCGCCCGCCGCATCCGGGACCTCATCGCCGCCGGCGTCCCCGCCGGCGAGATCGCCGTCCTCTACCGGATCAACGCGCAGTCCGAGGTGTACGAGCAGGCCCTCGCCGACGCCGGGGTGCCCTACCAGCTGCGCGGCGCCGAGCGCTTCTTCGAGCGCCAGGAGGTACGCGAGGCGGGCATCGCCCTGCGCGGCGCGGCCCGCGCCGGGGGCAACGACTCCCTCCTCGACGACGCCGAGGACCTGCCCGCACAGGTCAGGGCCGTCCTCTCGACCAAGGGCTGGACCTCACAGCCGCCCTCGGGCTCCGGCGCCGTCCGCGACCGCTGGGAGTCCCTCGCCGCCCTCGTCCGGCTCGCCGAGGACTTCGCCCGTGCCAGGCCGGGGGCCACCCTCTCCGACCTGGTCGCCGAACTCGACGAGCGGGCCGCCGCGCAGCACGCGCCGACCGTGCAGGGCGTCACCCTCGCCTCGCTGCACTCCGCCAAGGGCCTCGAATGGGACGCCGTCTTCCTGGTCGGCCTCACCGAGGGCATGATGCCCATCACCTACGCCAAGACCGACGAGCAGGTCGAGGAGGAGCGGCGCCTGCTGTACGTCGGCGTCACCCGCGCCCGGCTCCACCTCACGCTGTCCTGGGCACTCTCCCGCTCCCCGGGCGGCCGGGCCTCCCGGCGCCCCAGCCGCTTCCTCAAGGGCCTGCGGCCCGGCTCCGGCTCCCTCGGCACCATCGCCTCGGGCGGGTCCGGCTCCTTCGAGCGGGGCGCCGCCGCCGGCCGCCGCAAGCCGCGCGGCCCCGTTCTCTGCCGGGTCTGCGGGGCGACCCTCACCGAGGCGGGCGCCATGAAGCTCATGCGCTGCGAGGACTGCCCCTCGGACATGGACGAGGCGCTGTACGAGCGGCTCCGCGACTGGCGCGCCGATCAGGCCAGGGAGCTCGGCCAGCCGGCGTATTGCGTGTTCACCGACAAGACGCTGATGGCCATCGCCGAGCGGGTCCCCGGCACCGGCGGGGAGCTCTCCTCGATCTCCGGCGTCGGTGCCCGCAAGCTCGACCGCTTCGGCGCCGACGTCCTGGCCATCTGCGCAGGTGAGGACGGCGGGGCGGGCCTCGACGACAGCTGAGTAAAACTCGTGGGAAAAATAGTTTGCGCCTGCCCCGTCAAGCCCCATAGGTTCTTAACCACGGAAACAGCGGCTTCTAAGAAGCCCTGCTTCTGTGCTGTACTTGTCCAAATAAACATGAGGGTCCGGCTCGCACCCGAGCCCTCCGAGACGCCGAGAGGAGGCGATTCCACGTGATCAGCAACGTCATTCAGACCAGCACCGCCAGCTTCATCAGCCGTGCCGGCTTCGTCAGCACCGCCAAAATGACCGATCGCTCCGTCGTCTCCGCCTGCTCGCTCGGCCTCTCCGCCTCGGCGTTCATTGGCACCGGTCTGCCCGTCTCCGGCCTTGCCGGCGCCGGTCTGCGACCTGCCGTGGAGCTTCGCAATGAGCGACCGACCAAGGCACTGGAAGCAGGAGCAGCAGGCAAGGCCAAGGCCTATGCCTTTGCGGCGACCGGTGCCGGCACCCAGCAGCAGACGACGACGCACGACCACAAGATGTGGGCCTTCCGTGGGCTCGAACCCTGGAGTGATCCAGTCTGATCCATGATCAGACCGGCGCCTTCAGGGCCGCGGAACCCCACCCGGGATCCGCGGCCCTTTTGTTTGTCCCCGAACGGGGACGACGACACGAGGACGCCTCGGGACAGACGCACCCCGGTACCAGCCGAAACCCCGGTCAACAGGCCGGAACGACCAGACGAGGAAAGACCACCGTGCAACTCGAAGCGCACGCCCCGTCCGTACCGCCTTCCGAATCGATCGCCCAGCCCGGCCGCCCCACGGAGGACCCCACTTTGACCCCCCTCAGCACGCTCACCGCGCTCGACGACGCCATCGAGAACCTCGGCGTCCCCGTCCCCTGTCGCGCCTACGACCCGGAGGTCTTCTTCGCGGAGTCCCCGGCCGACGTCGAGTACGCGAAGTCCCTCTGCCGGACCTGCCCGCTCGTGGCCGCCTGTCTCGCCGGCGCCCAGGAGCGGCGCGAGCCGTGGGGCGTCTGGGGCGGCGAGCTCTTCGTCCAGGGCGTGGTCGTCGCCCGCAAGCGGCCCCGTGGCCGTCCGCGCAAGAACCCGGTCGCGGCATGAGCGCCACCGGAACCATCGACCGCCCCCTCACGCACGATCCCCAGAAGCAGGCCCCGATGACCTCTTCCACCAGCGAGCCCGCCGGCTCCGCGACCCCAGTCTTCTTCCCCTCCGCCGCGCCCACCGCGCGTCAGAACAGGACCCGTGAAATGCAACTCGCCCCAGAAGCCCTGGCCCGTGCCCATATGCGCGAGCGCCACCGCGAGGCCGACGCGGAACGCCAGGCCGTGCGCCTGGTCGCCGCCCGACGCATGCAGCGCCGCGCCGAGCGCGTCTCGCTGCGCGCCCGCCGCGCGCTGGCCATGGCCGTCATGCACTGACGAACGCCATGCACTGAACCCACCCGCGCCCCCAGTGGCGCCCCCGCGGGGGCCGGTCCGAACGGACCGGCCCCCGCGGTGCGTTGTCGGGTCCGCGGCGCTTCGTCGGGTTATCGTCACCAGGGTGAACGACGCCCGTACCCCCGAGGAGTCCCTCGTCTGCGCGCGCTGCGGCAAGACGGCCGACACCCTGCCGCTGACCTGGACCTGCTCGGTGGAGAACGGCCGGCGCAGCTACTTCTGCGAGGACTGCGCCCGCGCCAACATCCGTGCGATCGAAGGCCGCCTCGACTCCTCCTGGTGGTGACCCCGTCAGTCCGAGGCGGCCGGCACGAAGCCCGGCAGCCACTCCTCCAGCTCGGTCCGCAGGCGCACCGTCGCGTTCAGCTGGCACAGCACCCCGATGGTGCTCAGCGTCACCCGGTGTATCAGCAGGTACGAGGGAGGCAGGTTGAGCTGCTTGCCCAACTGGTGGGCGGGGGAGCGCGGATCGGCGATGCGGGCCGCCTGGGTGCGCATCCAGCCCCGGGTGAAGAGGAAGGACTCCGCCTCGGCCGGTTCGATGATCGGCAGCAGGTACTCCAGGACCGCGTCGGGGTCGAGCGCCACGGACTTCTTGACGAAGCCGTCCGCCCGCAGCAGCTCGTAGACGGTCTCGGCCTCACCCTCCAGGGTCATCCGCAGACAGGTGCCGATCGTCTCCGGCAGCCCGCCCGGCAGCCTGTCCACCGTGCCGAAGTCGAGCACCCCGAGCCGCCAGTTCTCCGGGCCCTCGTCCTCGTCGGCGCCCGGAAGCAGCCGGAAGTTCCCCGGGTGCGGATCGGCGTGCAGCAGACCGGTGCGCGCGGGCCCCGAGAAGAGGAAGCGGGCCAGGAGCTGGCCCGCCCGGTCCCGCTGCTCCTCCGTACCGTCCGCGATCACCTCCGCGAGCGGGATGCCGTCCATCCACTCGGTCACCAGGACCTGGTCCGCCAGGTGCACCACCGCCGGCACCCGTACGTCGGGGTCGTCCGCGAACTCCTCCGCGTGCTTCTGCTGGGCCGCCGCCTCCAGGGCGTAGTCCAGCTCCTCCGAGACCCGGTCCCTCATCTCGGTGATCAGCGGCTTGATGTCCATCCCCGGAATCAGCGGGCCGAGCAGCCGGGCGAACCGGCTCAGCTGCGTCAGGTCCGAGAGCAGTGCCTCCCCCGCGCCCGGGTACTGCACCTTCACCGCGACCTCGCGCCCGTCGTGCCACACGGCCCGGTGCACCTGCCCGATCGAGGCGGCCGCCGCCGGCTTGTCCTCGAACTCCAGGAAAAGATCCCGCCACTCCGTGCCCAGCCGCTCCTCGAGGACGGCGTGCACGGTGCGCGTCGGCATCGGCGGCGCCGCGTCCTGAAGCTTCGTCAGGGCCGCCCGGTAGGGCCCGGCCACCTCCTCGGGAAGGGCCGACTCGAAGACGGACAGCGCCTGCCCGAACTTCATGGCCCCGCCCTTGAGCTCACCGAGCACCTTGAACAGCTGCTCGGCCGTGCGCTGCTGGAGCTCGCGGGCGACGATCTCCGCCGATCTCCCGCCGATCCGCTTGCCCAGGCCCCATGTGGCCCGGCCCGCGAAGCCGAGTGGCAACGCGGCCAACTTGGCGGTCCGGGTGACCGCCTTCCGGGGTAGATCAGACATACGCCCCTCCAAAACCCAGACTGCCGTGCCGCGCAAAGCGGTTATCCCTGCCGTGCCGCGCAGGGCCGTTACCCCGCCATTGTGTCCTGCGTGCCTCCGGCTGCCGAGGCACACTCCCCCTCTCCGCCGCGCGCCGCTCCACAGGGACAGGCCGGATGGGGTCTCAGCCGCTCCGCCCGCCACTCCGACAGCGGGAGCGACGTCTCCCAGCGGGTGCCCGTGCTCGACGGGAGATCCCCGTCGAGGAAGGCGAGCGCGTGCGCGGCGGCAAGACCCGCCACCGCCGTCGCGAGACCCAGGTCGCAGGCGGGCAGGGGATGCCGGGCGCCGGAGCGCCACTGGGCCAGGAGCCGGGGCCAGTCCGACTCCCGGTCCGTCCGCTCCTCCTGAAGACACCGCGCGCACGCCGTGCCACCCGGCAGGACGAGCGGCCCGACGACTCCCGTGGCCTCCAGGACTCCGGCGTACAGATGCGGGGTTCCCGTGGTGACCCACCGCTGTGCCGGAAGCGGATCGGGGACGTACGCGCCGAGACCGTCCCGCGGTGTCACCACCACGAGTGACAGCCCGACGCCGCCGGAGCCCTCACCCGGGCCGCGTGATCTCCGCCACCGGCCGACCAGCCGGCGGGCCGCCGTCGCCCGGCGCTCGCCGACCGCCTCGGCAGGCAGTCCGCCGGGGGCCGTCTCCCAGGGCTCGACCCGGCCCGAGTCGACGACCTCGACCCCGCCCACGCCCGCCGCCGCGAGCAGCGCCGCCACCATCGCCCCCACCCGCCCCGCGCCCCGGACCTGGACGCGCACGGCCCGCCGGGCCGCCAGGGTCCGTACCGCAAGCTCCGGCTCGGGGTGGACGACGGAGAGGGAGGCGAGGTCGGCGCGGAGCGGGTCGAGGGCGGTGTCCACCGCTCCGGCCGCCGGCCCGGCCTTCCCCGGCCGCCCGGTCGAGGCGTCGGCGAGCAGTCCCGCCGACTCGAGCCGCCCGAGCAGCGCGTCGAGGCGTCCGTGCGGCAGGCCGAGGGTCCTCGCCTCGGACCGGAGCAGCTCGGTGCCGCGGGTGCCGTCGAGCAGCCCGAGCAGGGTCCCCGTCCCCTGGTCGACCGGATCGAGCACCACCGCGTGCGCGGGGGTGACCCCGAACTGCACGCTGCGAAGACTCCGCCACGCGCGCCGCAGCGCCGGTTTCACCATCGGATGCATTTCCCCCGCCCCGCATTCATGATCGACAGCTTCATGATCGACAACGGCCTTTCGCCGCCCGATCCGAGAATGCCCCGCCGCCGTGATGGGCGCCGAAAGTTGTCCACAGGCGAGGCGATTAGTCATTCGAATCGTGTGGGGTGTGAGCGGATCGTTGCCGAAACCACTTCGGAGGCGGGACTTCCCCCGCTGACAGCGGGTAACGTCGGGGCCGTGCCCGCCGACCCACAGCGCAGCGTGACCGACGAGCCGCACCGCGGTGCGGGGACGAGTGCGGTCGAGGTCCGCAGAAGCGCGCGACGGAGCAGAACCGTCTCGGCCTACCGCGAGGGCGACCGGACCGTCGTGCTCATCCCGGCCCGGATGTCCGAGGCCGAGGAGCGCCGCTGGGTCCGCGTGATGCTGGACAAACTCGCCGCCCAGGAGAGCCGCAGCGTCCTCGGCGACCGCGAGCTGACCGAGCGGTCGCTGCGGCTGTCCGAGCAGTACTTCGGCGGCAGGGCCCGCCCCAGCTCCGTGCGCTGGGTCACCAACCAGAACACCCGCTGGGGCTCCTGCACCCCCTCCGAGGGCAGCATCCGGCTCTCCCACCGGCTCCAGGGCATGCCCGAATACGTCGTCGACTACGTCCTCCTGCACGAGCTGGCCCATCTGCTCGTCCCCGGGCACGGCCCCGGGTTCTGGCGGCTCCTGGAGGCGTATCCCCGCACCGAGCGGGCCCGCGGCTATCTGGAGGGCGTCGTCGCCGCCGAACGCCTCCCGCACCTCCCGGGCACTCGCGAGGAGTGACCCCGTCCGCTTGCGGGGAGTGACTCCGGGGGCACGTGCGCGTGACCGGGGTTTCCCGATTCCGTACCGAAAGCGACCTGCGCTGTCTCAATGTCGCACTCAGCGGCTAGCCTGGCGCGAGCATTCGCCATTCGGGATGGGGGACGGTCGTTACGCATGGCCAGGGAATTCCAACGCGGCCACAAGGCCAAGATCAGTGATCTCACCGCGGGTACCGATCTGTACATCGGTGTGCAGATCGCGGCGCCCGGACTGACCTTCGACATCAGCTGTTTCGGACTCGACGCGGACGAGCGGCTCTCCGACGACCGTTACTTCGTCTTCTTCAACCAGCCGAAGACGCCCGAGGAGTCCGTGCAGCTGCTCGGGGCGCAGTCCGGAGACACCGAGTCCTTCCGCGTGACTCTCGACCGCATCCCCGCCAACATCCACAAGCTGTCGTTCACCGCGACCATCGACGGCGCCGGCCAGATGTCGCAGGTCGGCCCCGGTCACCTGCGGATCGTGGCGGGCGGCGAAGAGGTCGCCCGGTACGCCTTCACCGGCGCGGAGTTCACCACCGAGCGCGCGGTGATGCTCGGCGACTTCTACCTCAAGGACGTGTGGCGGTTCGCCGCCGTCGGCCAGGGCTTCGACGGAGGCCTCGACGCGCTCCTGCGGAACTTCGGCGGCGAGGTCGCCGAAGAGGAGCCCGCAGCCCAGCAGCAGGCCGCGCCCGGCTTCGCCCCGCCGCCGCAGGCGACGGCGCCCCCGGCGTTCGGCGCCCCCGCGGCTCCGGCGCCCGCACCCGCCTTCGGCGCGCCTCCGGCGCCCGCACCGGCGCCCGCGTTCGGCGCGCCGCCGGCTCCGCCCGCGCCCGTGCCGCCGGTGCACACGGCCCCGACCATGGTGGCGCCGATGGCTCCCGCCCCGGTCCCGCCGCCCGCCCCGGCTCCCGCCCCGTACGGGCAGCAGCCGCCCGCCTACGGCCAGGTCCCGGGACAGCCTCCGGGCCAGTACCCCGGCCAGGTGCCGCCGCAGGCGCCCGGCCAGTACCCCGGTCAGCCGCCGCAGGCGCCCGGCTACGGCCAGGCCGCCCCCGCCCCGTACGGTCAGCAGCCGTCGTACGGTCAGCAGCCCGGCGTCCCGCAGGGTGTCCCGGCCACCGGAGCGGGCCTCGCCGCCGCGCTCGCGCCGTACAAGGAGACCGCCACCGGCGCCCGCTGGACACCGCAGAACCAGCAGCTCATGCGGGTCGACCTGGCCATGGGCGGCATGCCCGTGCTCGCCCGGCAGGGCTCCATGGTCATGTACCAGGGCAAGGTCGACTTCTCCCACAAGGGCGCCGGCTTCACCGGCCGGATCGTCGGCAACGCCACCGGCCAGGAGATGCAGCTGATGCGCTGCACCGGCCGCGGCCAGCTCTTCCTCGCCGAGGAGGGTGCCCACCTGCACCCGATCGAGCTCCAGGGCGACGGCATCTGCGTCTCCGCGGAGAACGTCCTCGCGTTCGACGAGTCCCTGCAGTACGAGGTGCGGCGCATCGAAGGCCACGGCATCCCCGGCGGCGCCCTCTTCACCATGCAGTTCCAGGGCACCGGCACCGTCGTCGTGAAGACCCACGGCGTGCCCGTGGTGCTGCCCGTCACGCCGACCACCTTCGCCGACTGCAACGCCGTCGTGGCGTGGTCGTCCGCGTCCCAGGTCATCCTCTCCAGCCAGGTGCGGCTCCGCCGCAACGCCTACCCCGGCCACAGCGGAGAGACCGTGAACCTCCAGTTCCGGGGAGCCCCCGGCAACTTCATCGTCGTCCAGCCCTACGAGGTCTGAGGGAGCCCGAAGTCATGAACCAGCAATTCGCGGGCTACGCCCCGACCCCCGTCGCGGCCCGGATGGAGAACCACGGCCGCGCCATGCTCCAGGTGGCCATGGCCTCCGGCCAGGACCTCTACGCCCGGACCGGCTCGATGGTGTCCTACGAGGGCTACATCACCTACGAGCCCAACCCGCCCGCCGCCCGCCAGGTCGCCCAGCAGTGGGTCACCGGCGAGGGCGCGCCCATCATGAAGTGCTCCGGCGACGGACTGCTCTACCTCGCCGACTACGGCGCCGACGTCGTCGTGATCAACCTCCAGAACGACTCGATCTCGGTCAACGGCACCAACCTGCTCGCCTTCGACGCGCACCTCCAGTGGGGCGTCGAGCGGGTCAAGGGGCTGGCGAAGTTCGCCGGCCAGGGCCTGTTCAACGTCGAGATCGCCGGCACCGGCTGGGTCGCCCTGACCTCGCGCGGCACCCCGATCGTCGTCGACTGCGGACGCGGCGACGACGAGACGTACGTCGACCCCGACGCGCTCGTCGCCTGGTCGCCGTCGCTCAAGGTCAAGGGCAAGCGCAGCTTCAAGGCGTCCTCCCTCATCGGGCGGGGCAGCGGCGAGGCATTCCAGATGGCCTTCTCGGGCCAGGGCATCGTCGTCGTACAGCCGAGCGAGGACAGCACCGACCGCCTGCGGGTCCGGGGCTGAGGGGGAGCGAGAACACACCATGCAGAGCCCGCTTTTCAACCACGCCGAACAGCAGAGCCAGGAGCGGTACGTCATCCAGAACCCGCAGCTCCTGCGGGTCACCCTCACCGGGCAGGACGACATCCTGGCCCGCAAGGGCGCCATGGTCGCGTACCAGGGACTCGTCGACTTCGACGGCGAGTACAAGACCCCCAGCCAGCGCCGGGCCCAGGCCCGCACCGGTGAGGGCCTCGACCTCATGCGCTGCTCCGGCCAGGGCACGGTCTACTTCGCCAACCTCGCCCAGTACGTCCACATCGTGGACGTCGAGCAGGAGGGCCTGACCGTCGACAGCGCCTACGTCCTGGCGCTCGACTCGACCCTCCACACCGAGGTCATCGCCGTCGACAGCCAGTACGGCGTCTCCGGCACCGGCAAGTACCAGCTCAACATCTCCGGCCGCGGCCGGGTCGCCCTGATGACCTCGGGGCAGCCGCTGATGATGCAGGTCACGCCCGAGAAGTACGTGAGCGTCGACGCGGACGCCATCGTCGCCTGGTCCACCGGGCTGCGCGTCCAGATGCAGGCGCAGACGCACAGCTCCAGCGTCCGCACCCGCCGCGGCAACACCGGCGAGGGCTGGGAACTCAGCTTCCTCGGCCAGGGCTTCGCGCTCGTCCAGCCCAGCGAGGTCATGCCCCCGCAGAACGCGGCCATCGGGCAGGGCATCGCCGCCCAGTTCGGCGCCGGACAGCACGGCTCCCACGCCCAGAACCAGAACAACGCCTGGAACTAGGCACCGGACGGACGTGAGGGGCGGTCGGCATGCCGACCGCCCCTCACGCGCGCGTGCCCTACGGAAGCCGCGCCAGCGTGCTCTCCAGGAGACGGACCACCGACGTGTCCGCCACGCCCGCCACCTCCTCGTACGTGAACCAGCGCAGGTCCAGCGACTCCTCGCTGATCTGCTCCACCGCACCGGCCGGGGCCAGCGCCGCGTACTGCACGTCCAGGTGCCAGTGGCAGGGCGCCGGGATCGGATGCCGGTCCAGCCGCACCGGGCCGCCCGGCAGCAGGGTCAGTCCCGTGATCCCGGACTCCTCGGTCGCCTCCCGCAGCGCGGCCGCCTCGACCGTCGCGTCACCCGCCTCGCAGTGACCGCCCATCTGCAGCCACATGCCCAGCTTCTTGTGCAGGGTCAGAAGCACCCGCCCGCGCGCCGCGTCGACCACCAGCGCGCTGGAGGTCAGATGCCCGGCCCCGCAGGGCTTGTACATGCCGTCCGGATGCGCGTCCAGGTGCGCCAGATACAGGTCGCGCAGCTCCGGCTGGTCCTCGTACCCCTTGAGCACGAGGACCGCGTCGTCGTGCAGAGTCACTCCTTGCCGTCCCCGTCTTCCGGGGCGTCGCCCTTGGCCGCCTCGCCGAGCATCTTGTCGATCTCGGAGAAGTCGAGGTGCTCGCGGTGCACGAAGCCGTCCGGGTCGTCCAGGTCGGTCGCCGTCGGCAGCATGTCCGGGTGCTCCCACAGACCGTCACGGCCGTCGACCCCGCGCGCGTCCGTCAGCGACGCCCACAGGCGCGCCGCGTCCCGCAGCCGCCGCGGCCGCAGCTCGAGACCGATCAGCGTGGCGAAGGTCTGCTCGGCGGGACCGCCCGAGGCCCGGCGCCGGCGCAGCGTCTCGCGCAGCGCGTCCGCCGACGTGAGGCGCGACTTGGCGGCCTCGTGGACCACCGCGTCCACCCAGCCCTCGACCAGGGCCAGCGCCGTCTCCAGACGGGCCAGGGCCGCCTTCTGCGCCGGCGTGTCCTCCGGCTGGAACATGCCCTGCTGGAGGGCCTCCTGAAGCTGCTCCGGGTGCGTCGGGTCGAGCTGGCCCACCGCCTCCTCCAGCTTCGAGGTGTCGACCTTGATTCCCCGCGCGTACCCCTCGACCGCGCCGAACAGATGCGCCCGCAGCCACGGCACGTGGGCGAAGAGACGCTGGTGCGCGGCCTCGCGCAGCGCCAGGTAGAGCCGCACCTCGTCGGAGGGCACGCCCAGGTCCTTGCCGAAGGCCTCGACGTTCAGCGGCAGCAGCGCGGCCCGGCCCGCCGGCCCGAGCGGCAGACCGACGTCGGTCGAGCCGACGACCTCACCGGCGAGCGCGCCGACGGCCTGGCCGATCTGCTGGCCGAACATGGCGCCGCCCATGGAGCGCATCATGCCGATCAGCGGGCCCGCCATGGCCTGCATCTCCTCCGGCAGGACGTCGCCCATCGCCGAGCCGACCCGCTCGGCGACCGGGTCCACGAGCTGCTGCCACGCCGGCAGCGTCGCCTCGACCCACTCCGCACGGCTCCACGCCACGGCCGTGCTCGCGCCCGAGGGCAGCGAGGTCACGCCGTCCAGCCACAGGTCGGCGAGGCGCACGGCCTCCTCGACCGCGGCCTTCTCCGCCGGACCCACGCTGGCGTCCTTGGTGCCGTCGGCGGTTCCCTGGGCCACCACCTGGCGCGCGATCTGCTTGGCCATGTCCCAGTTCACGGGACCGCCCTCGTAGCTCAGCATCTGGCCGAGCTGCTGGAAGGCCGCACCGAGATCGTTGGGGTTCAGTGAGCCGAACATCGCCGCGAACGGATTGTCCGCCCCGCCCGGCCCGCCCATGCCGGGCAGCCCGCCGAAGCCGAACGGGTTCGCCCCGAACGGGTTGCCGCCCTGGCCGCCGGACCCCTGGCCACCTCCGGCGGGGTCCTTCTTCTTGCCCTCGTCGCCGTTCTCCGGCTCCTCCGGCGGAAGGCCGAATCCGAATGGGGTGTCACTCACAGGTTTCCTCGGCTCGTAGGGCCGCCGGCCTCCTGCCGACGGCGACTGCCCGACCAGGGCCTGTCCAGACAGGCCCCGCACACCACCAGCGTAGACATCCGGGCCGGAAATGGGCTCGGTGCTCCGCCGGGCCGTGCCCTGCGGCAGGATGGACGCCACCTGGTCCGTACGCGTCATCCGTGTACGTACTGAAGACAACCGCTGGAGACGCCCGGTGAGTTCCCCAGATCCACAGGTTCGCGGAGCGCGAAACCTCTCAACCCGGTCCGCCGCGCGCGGCCCCGTCGTCGCGGTCACCGGTGCCGCTTCCGGCGTCGGTGACCTGCTGACGAGGCGCCTCGCCGCGTCCGACGAGATCAAGAAGGTCGTCGCCATCGACGAGCGCCGGGGCGAGGTCGCCGAGGCGCAGTGGCACATCCTCGACGTGCGCGACCCGGCCATCGCGGAGAAGCTGCGCGGCGCGGACGTCGTCGTGCACCTCGCCGTCGATCTCGACCTGGAGACCGACCCGGCCGCCCGGACGGCCTACAACGTGCGCGGCACTCAGACCGTGCTGACCGCCGCGGCCGCCGCCGGGGTCCACCGGGTGGTGCTGTGCACCTCCACGATGGTCTACGGCGCGCTGGCCGACAACGACATCCCGCTCTCCGAGGACGCCGAGCTCAGGGCCACGGCCGAGGCCACCGGCGTGGGCGACATGCTGGAGATCGAGCGCCTCGGCCGCCGGGCCCCGCGCGCGCACCCCGGCCTCAACGTCACCGTGGTCCGCCCGGCCGTCCTCGTCGGCGGTACGGACACGGCGCTGACCCGCTACTTCGAGTCGCCCCGGCTGCTCGTCGTCGCAGGCTCCCGGCCCACCTGGCAGTTCTGCCATGTGGAGGACCTGGTCAGCGCCCTGGAGTACGCGGCCCTTGAGAAGGTCGAAGGCGAGTTCGCGGTCGGCTGCGAGGGCTGGCTGGAGCAGGAGGAGGTCGAGGAGCTCTCCGGGATCCGGCGCATGGAGCTGCCCTCCGCCGTCGCCCTCGGTGCCGCGGCCCGGCTCCACCGGATCGGGCTCACCCCGTCCCCGGCGGGCGACCTCGCGTACACGATGCACCCGTGGGTGGTCAGTGTCGGACGCCTGCACGACGCCGGCTGGCGGCCGAAGTGGACGAACGAGGAGGTCCTCGCCGCGCTCCTGGAGGAGGTCGAGGGCCGTCACACGGTCGCCGGCCGCCGGCTGGGCCGCAAGGACGCCACGGCGGCGGGCGCGGCCGGTGCGACGGTGGCCCTGCTCGGTACGGCGGCGCTCGTCCGGCAGATGCGGAAGCGGCGGGGGATCTGACCGGGGAGGACGGGTCCGGCGGCCTGTAGGACCCTCCTACGGAGGCCGCCGACGACCGGTCGAAACCGCTATTCCGGGATCCCGCGCGCGTACGGCACGATGGACGCATGGCACCGACGTCGTTTGACCACCCCGGCGAGCAGGCCGCCGCCGATCCGATCAAGCTCCTCGCGATCCGGGAGACCCCGCTCTCCCTCGACGAGGTCTTCCGGGCGGTCGGGGACGACGCCTCCGGCGGCACGACGCTCTTCGTGGGCACCGTGCGCAATCACGACGGCGGTGCCGACGTCGACGGTCTGGGCTACTCGTGCCACCCCACCGCCGAGGCGGAGCTGCGCCGGGTCGCGGAGAAGGTCGTCGCCGACTACCCGGTCCGCGCGCTGGCGGCCGTGCACCGCGTGGGCGACCTGGCCGTGGGCGACATCGCGGTGATCGTGGCCGTCTCCTGCCCGCACCGCGGTGAGGCCTTCGAGGCCTCCCGCAAGCTCATCGACGACCTCAAGCACGAGGTCCCCATCTGGAAGCACCAGACCTTCTCGGACGGCACCGAGGAGTGGGTCGGCGCTTGCTGAGACCCGTCACCCCTGGTGTGGGGGTCCCCCCGGCCGGAGGCTGGGGGAGGGTCGGCGCTTGCTGAGACCCGTCACCCCTACGTGTCGCGGCGGCAAGGCGACGCGCCGACAGGGCGTAGCCGAACGCCCGATTTGCGTAACCGCCCCCCAGGCGCGAGCGTTGGTCTCACAGATGAGACAGTCTGCTGATCAACTCACTGGGGATGGGAGGTCGGGATGGCAGCGCTGGCCTGGTTGCTGATTCCGCTTTTCGCAGTCGTCGGCGCGGCGATATGGGGAAGCTGGGCTTCGAGGAACAAGACGATAGGTGACGTGGCCGAACTCGCCGGCTACGCGCGCTTCCGGGACGCGATGGAACGCGCCCACACCACGACCCCCGATTCCGCTCGTGCCGAGCGCGAACCGGCCGCCGCCGCGGGCGGTGCCGCCACCTCGCCGTCGAGCTGACGCCGGCCCGCCTCGTACGGACCGCCCCAGGGGTGCACCCACAGGCGAGTCCCGTACTGTCGTTCCATGCCACGCCGCACCGCGACGATGCTCGCCTCCACCCTGGTCCTGATCTGTCTGCTCATCGCGGGCGTCCTGATCCCGGTGCCGTACGCGGAGATGAGCCCGGGCCCCACGGTCAACACCCTCGGCGAGGCCCGGGGAGAGCCCGTTCTGCACATCGAGGGACGCAAGACGTACCCGACCGACGGGCACCTCAACATGACGACGGTCCGCGTCACGAGCGCGGACTACAAGATGAACGCCGTCGAGGCGGTCTACGGCTGGCTGGCCCACGACAACGTGGTGGTGCCGCACGACACGCTCTACCCGGACGGCAAGACCGAGGAGCAGTCGAGCCAGGAGAACGCCGAGGAGTTCAGCCAGTCCCAGGAGAGCGCCAAGGTGGCCGCCCTCAAGGAGCTGAACATCCCGGTCGTCTCGCGTGTCGTCGTCGGCACCGTGATCAAGGGCTCGCCCTCCGAGGGCAAGCTGCACGCCGGTGACGTGATCAAGGCCGTCGACGGGGTGGCGATCACCGCGCAGGCCGATGTCGCCAAGCAGGTCGTGAAGCGGAAGCCCGGCCAGGACGTCGAGTTCACGATCGTCCCCGCCAAGGAGGCGGCCGCCGCCGAGAAGGCCCGCAAGGAGCCCACGGTCACCCAGAAGGTGGTCATCACGACCACCACCTCCGAGGAGGGCGACCGGGCCGTCGTCGGCATCCAGGCCGGCACCGACCACGTCTTCCCGTTCACGATCGACATCAATCTGGCCGATGTCGGCGGTCCCAGCGCCGGGCTGATGTTCGCGCTGGGCATCGTCGACAAGCTCACCCCCGAGAGCCTCACCGGCGGCCGCTTCGTCGCCGGCACCGGCACCATCGACGACGAGGGCAAGGTCGGCCCGATCGGCGGTATCGAGATGAAGCTGGTCGGCGCGCGCAACGCCGGCGCCCAGTACTTCCTCACCCCGGCCGACAACTGCGAGAACGCCGCGAGGGACACACCCGACGGGCTCACCCTCGTCAAGGTGGACACCATCGACGACGCCACGAAGTCCCTGGAGAAGCTCCGCGCCGGCGACACGAAGTCCCTGCCGAGCTGCTCGAAGAGCTGAGTCCGCGTCCGTACGTGGGAAGGGGCGCCCGGTCACCGACCGGGCGCCCCTTCCGCTTCGTGCGGAGGTCAGCTCTCGAAGGTCGCCGCCAGCGCCTCGGCGAGGCCCGGCACCAGGTCGGGGCCGGTCAGGACCTCGGTCGCGGTGTCCTTCTCGCGGAGCCGGATCGCCGCCTCGCGGGCACCGCCGCGGAGCACGGCCACGGTCATCCGTACCTCCTGGCGGTCCGGGTGGGCGGCCACCCACTTGGCGAGCTGCTTCTCGTTGAGGCCCTGCGGGACCTGGGCCTCCGCCGACGGGGGCAGCATGAGCCGTTCCACCGTCATGGCGCAGCCGGCCACGCCCGCGGGCCAGGCGATGGTGCCGAGGAATTCGTCGAGGGGCTTCCCGCGCGGCAGCTTGTCCTGCTCGATCGGGGTGTAGGCGGTGGCATCGTCACCCAGGCCCAGCTGGGAGGCGAGCGCGGGTTCCTTGGCGCGCAGCCGTGCGGTGTCGACCAGGGCGAACAGGCGGGCCGGCTGGTCCCAGCCGAGGCCCGCCGCGTACTCGTCGATCTCGAGCACCGCGCGGGTGAGGGGGCTCGCGGCCATTGCCGGGCCGGAGGGGGAAACGTTGGACATGACCAACATCCTGCCTCCTCTTCCCCTGAACACGGGAACTAGGTAAAGCCTCAGTAAGTTGCACCATTGGGCTCTACGATCGCGGGGCCTGCTTTCAGACGCATCAACATCGAGGGGCGCACGTTGGCTTTCCAGATGCCGGACCGCGGCGGTAGCCCGTCCGGGCCAAGGATGAGGGTCGGCCGGCCGTCCCGGCGGGCCCGTACCCTGCTCATGACACTCGGGGTGCTGGCCGTTCTGGCCATGGCTTTCGTGATGTTCGCCGGGTTCTGGACGGACTGGCTCTGGTACCGCTCGGTCAAGTACTCGTCCGTGTTCACGACCACGCTGTGGACCAAGATCGGCCTCTTCGCCGTCTTCGGTCTGCTGATGGGGCTCGCCGTCGGCCTGAACATCTGGCTGGCGTACCGGCTGCGGCCGCCGCTCAGCGCGATGTCCCTGGAGCAGCAGAGCCTCGACCGGTACCGGATGGGCCTCGCACCGTTCAGGAAGTGGGTGCTGCTCGCGGTCACCGCCCTGGTGGCGCTGATCGCCGGCGCCTCCGCCTCGGGCCAGTGGCGCACCTGGCTGATGTGGGTCAACGGCGTGAAGTTCGGGGAGAAGGACCCGCAGTTCGGGCTGGACGTGTCGTTCTACGCCTTCGACCTGCCCTGGTACCGCTTCCTGCTCGCCTTCGGCTTCGCCGCCGTCGTCCTGTCGCTGATCGCCGCCGCGCTCACGCACTACCTGTACGGCGGGCTGCGGATCACCAGCCCGGGTGCGCGTGCGACCGCCGCGGCGACCGGCCACCTCTCGGTGCTGCTCGGTGTCTTCGTGGCGCTGAAGGCCGTGGCGTACTGGCTCGACCGGTACGGCCTGGCCGTGAAGTCCAGCGACTTCAAGGCCACCGGCAACTGGACGGGCCTGCGGTACGTCGACGCCAACGCCTACCTGCCGGCGAAGACCATCCTGTTCTGCATCGCCGCGATCTGCGCCGTGCTGTTCTTCGCCACGCTCTGGCGCCGCACCTGGCAGCTGCCGGTGATCGGCTTCGGTCTGATGGTGCTCTCCGCGATCCTGATCGGCGGCCTGTACCCGGCCATCGTGCAGAAGTTCCAGGTCCAGCCGAACGAGCAGGCCAAGGAAGCCGAGTACATCCAGAAGAACATCGACGCGACCCGCAAGGCGTACGCGATCGACGAGACGAAGCTCGAGAACTACTCGGGCAAGTCGACGGTGAAGGCCAAGGACCAGCTGCGCAGCAACGCCGACTCGGCGGCCAGCTACCGCGTCCTCGACCCGAACATCGTGTCGCCGACGTTCCAGCAGCTGGAGCAGAAGCGGAAGTACTACCAGTTCCCGACCACCCTGGACGTGGACCGGTACGCGGGCAAGGACACCGTCGTCGGTCTCCGTGAGCTCAACATCAAGGGCATCCCGAAGCGGAACTGGATCAACGACCACTTCACCTACACCCACGGCTACGGCGCGATCATGGCCGCGGGCACGCAGACGGACGCCAACGGCTCCCCGATCTTCACCGAGGCCGGTCTGCCGACGACGGGGATGCTCGGCACGTACCAGCAGCGGATCTACTACGGCGAGAAGACCGATCAGTACTCGATCGTCGGCGGCCCGCAGAAGGAGCTGGACTACGAGGAGAACGGCGAGAAGACCACCAGCTACGAGGGCAAGAGCGGGGTCAACCTCTCCAGCACCTTCAACCGCGCGGCCTACGCGGTCGCGTTCAGCGAGCCGCAGATCCTCTACTCGGGGGCCATCGGCGAGGGCTCGCGGATCCTCTACAACCGCACGCCCAAGGAGCGCGTCGAGGCCGTCGCGCCCTGGCTGACCATCGACGGCGACGCCTACCCGGTGGTCGTCGACGGCCGCATCCAGTGGGTCATCGACGCCTACACGACGACCAACGGCTACCCGTACGCCTCGCGCACCACGCTCGGCGACACGACCGCCGACTCGCTGACCGTCGGCAACCAGCAGCGCGCGGTCGTCGCCCAGCAGAACCAGGTCAACTACATCCGCAATTCGGTGAAGGCCACCGTCGACGCCTACGACGGCACGGTGAACCTCTACCAGTGGGACACCCAGGACCCGGTCCTGAAGACCTGGATGAAGGCGTTCCCGGGCACGGTCAAGGCCAAGTCCGAGATCGACGGCGACCTGATGCAGCACCTGCGGTACCCGCAGGACATGTTCAAGGTCCAGCGCGAGCTGCTGACCCGCTACCACGTCACCGACCCCGCGCAGTTCTACAGCGGCTCGGACGCCTGGCAGGTGCCGGACGACCCGACGAACAAGGACGGCAACGCGGTCCCGCCGTACTACCTGAGCATGAAGATGCCCGGGGACACGGCGCAGCGCTTCTCGCTGACGACGACGTTCACGCCGAACGGCCGGCCCAACCTGGGCGGCTTCATGGCGGTCGACGCCGACGCCACCAGCAAGGAGTACGGCCGGCTGAGACTGCTGCGGGTCACCGAGGACGTGCCGGGTCCGGCGCAGGTGCAGAGCAAGCTCAACGGTCTGCCCTCCGTCGCCACCTTCGTCCGGGACATGAAGGGCGCCGACTCCGACATCCAGTACGGCAACCTGCTGACCGTCCCGCTCGACGGCGGGTTCCTGTACGTGGAGCCGGTGTACGCCCAGGGACGCAACGCGCTCTACCCGCTGCTGAAGAAGGTCGCGGTGTCGTACGTGGACGCGGACCAGCCGAACGGTGACACGACCAAGGACACCACGGTGTTCGAGGACAACCTCACCAAGGCGCTCAACGCGGTCTTCGGAGTGGAGGCGCCCACCACGCCGCCGCCCACCTCGCCGACGACCCCGCCGGGCACCACCAACCCGCCGCCGGCGTCCAACGACGCCGCGCTCAAGCAGGCGATCTCGGACGCCCAGAAGGCCTACGACGCGGGCGAGGCGGCGCTGGCGAAGGGCGACTGGACGGCGTACGGCAAGGCCCAGGAGGACCTCCAGGCGGCGCTCCAGCGCGCCGCGGAGGCCGGGGCGAAGCTGCAGACGCCGGGGTCAAGCGGCTGACCTGAGGTTTTCCACCCCGCGACCGTGATACGGTTGGTTTACCGACGCGGGGTGGAGCAGCTCGGTAGCTCGCTGGGCTCATAACCCAGAGGTCGCAGGTTCAAATCCTGTCCCCGCTACTCAGAGGACGAGGGCCCGGATCCATAAGGATCCGGGCCCTCGTCGTGTGTCGGCGTGCGCGGGGGGCCCGAAGAGCGGTAGGGAAGGGGCGAGTTGGCGTGAGTCGTGTTTGACTTGTCTCTCTGTGGGCATGTCGACAAAACGCTGAGTGACCTCACTGGCTGCGGTATACCAGGTGTGCTCGGGTTGCGGGTGGTGCGACGATGGTATTTATGGGGGACAGGGCAACTCTGTTGGAGACAGGGCGGTTTGTGCAGCGGCATGCCAGGAACGCCGCAGACGAGATCATCGAGGCAGTAGGGGCCGTCGATGCGGCCGTCGACACCACCGCCGAGACCGATGCCGACACGGAGAACGAGACCGAGACCGAGGCCCGCCACCGGCGTGCCGCCGAGAGCGGCGACCTCGCCTCGATGAGCGCGCTCGGCGCGCTGCTGCTGCGCCGCGGCGACCTCGACGGCGCCGAGCCCTACCTGCGCGGTGCCACCGCCGAGGGCGACCGGGCCGCCGCCAACAACCTCGGGGTCCTGCTGCACCAGCGCGGCTACGCCGAAGAGGCCGCCGGCTGGTGGCGGGTCGCCGCCGTCGCCGGCTCCGCGCCCGCCGCCCACGCCCTCGGCCGTCACCACCGTGAGCGCGGCGACGAGCCGGCCGCCGAGTACTGGCTGCGGCAGGCCGCCGAGCAGGGCCACGCCCTCGGCGCGTACGCCCTCGCCGACCTCCTGGAGCACCGCAGCGACGTCGGCGCCGAGCGCTGGCTGCGCGCCGCCGCCGAGCAGGGCCACCGCGAGGCCGCGTACCGGCTCGCCCTCTCCCTGGAGCGCCGCGCCACCGAGACCACCCGCGGTCCGCACGACACCGGCACCAGGCTCCGGGTCCCCGGCACCGGCGCGCTCGTGCCCACCGGCGCGCCCGCCGCCGCCCCGGCCACCGACGCCGCGGCCGGGCGCGTCGGCGAGCCCGGGGGCGAGCCCACCGAGGCCGAGCAGTGGTTCCGGCAGGCCGCCGCGCGCGGCCACCGGCGCGCCGCGCTCCATCTCGGCGCGATCCTGGAGCACCGCGGCGAGCTCAAGGAGGCCGGCCGCTGGTACCTCAGCTCCGCCAAGGAGGGCGAGGCCAAGGCCGCCTGCGCGCTCGGTTTCCTGCTCCGCGACGCGGGCGACGAGGAGAGCGCCGCCGTGTGGTGGCTGCGTGCCGCCCAGGACGGCGACGGCAACGCCGCCAACGCCCTCGGGGCGCTGCACGCGGCCAGGGGCGAGCAGCAGACCGCCGAGCGCTGGTACCGGGCCGCCATGGACGCGGGCGACGTGAACGGCGCCTACAACCTCGGCCTGCTCTGCGCCGCGCAGGACCGCATCCCGCAGGCCGAGCAGTGGTACCGCCGGGCCGCCTACGCGGGCCACCGCGAGGCCGCCAACGCGCTCGCCGTGCTGCTGCTCCAGGCCGGCGACGCCAACGGCGCCGAGCCCTGGTTCTCCAAGGCCGCCGAGGCCGGCAGCGTCGACGCCGCGTTCAACCTCGGCATCCTCCACGCGGGCCGCGACGACGACCGTACGGCCCTCGTCTGGTACGAGCGGGCCGCGGCCGCCGGGCACACCGAGGCCGCCCTCCAGGTGGGCATCGCCGCCCTCCGGGACGGCGACGAGCGCACCGCCGAGCGGCACCTTCGCTGCGCGGCCGGCGGCGGCAGCGCCGAGGCGGCCTTCCGGCTCGCCTCGGTGCTCGACGCGCGTCGCCCCGACCCGGGCCCGGCCGTCCTCGGCGCGCCCCGGGAGGAGAAGACCGAGTGCGAGGAGTGGTACGAGCGGGCGGCCCAGCAGGGCCACCGGCGTGCCCAGGTGCGGGTCGGCATGCTCGCCGCCGGGCGCGGCGACCTGGCCGAGGCCGACCGCTGGTACCGCGAGGCGGCCGAGGCCGGCAGCCGCAACGGAGCCTTCAACCTCGGGCTGCTGCTCGCCCGCGAGGGCAGTGAGCGCGAGGCCGCCCTCTGGTGGACCCGGGCCGCCCGGGCCGGCCACGGGCGCGCCGCGCTCCGGCTCGCGCTGCTCGCGGCGCGCCGAGGGGAGCTGACCGAGGGGCGCCGTTGGTGCGCCCGCGCGGTGGAGCTGGGTCCTGCGGAGGTCGCGGAGCGGGCGGCGCGGCTGAGCGAGGCACTGCATCAGGAGCTGACCGCGTGACGGCGGCGTGATGGCCGCGCGGTAATGGATTTGCGCTGGTCGAGTGGCGTCCCGTAGAGTCGGGTTTACCGACGCGGGGTGGAGCAGCTCGGTAGCTCGCTGGGCTCATAACCCAGAGGTCGCAGGTTCAAATCCTGTCCCCGCTACTCAGTAGCAACGAAGGCCTGCCGCGGTACGTGACCTCGACGTTCGAGATCGTGAAGCCGAAGCGCTCGGCGTCCGGCAGGTCCGCCAGCGGGTCGCCGCCCGGGTGGACGTCCCGGATCGCGCCGCAGCGGCCGCAGACCAGGTGCTGGTGCGGCCGGTGGGCGTTGGGGTCGTAGCGCTTGGCGCGTCCGTCGGTCGCGACCTCGAGGACCTCGCCGAGGGTGACCATCTCGCCCAGCGTGTTGTAGACGGTCGCGCGCGAGATCTCTGGAAGTCGCGACACGGCGCGCGCGTGGACCTCGTCGGCGGTCAGGTGCACATGATCCCCGTCGAGGACCTCGGCCACGACGCGTCGCTGCGCGGTCATCCGCCAGCCGCGTCCGCGCAGTCGTTCCAACAGGTCGCTCATGGGGGCCAGGGTAACAGTCGCGGCCTCGGCTTCCCGAACAGGTGTGACTTTGGATGTTCACTTGACTTGGACAATGTCCAATGTAGGATCGTGTATGGCAGCGCAGGACGGGACGCAGGAGGCGCACGTGACGCAGGGACCGCTCACCACGGAGGCCGGCGCGCCGGTCGCCGACAACCAGAACAGCGAGACGGCGGGCGTCGGCGGTCCGGTCCTCGTCCAGGACCAGCTCCTGCTGGAGAAGCTCGCCCACTTCAACCGTGAGCGCATCCCGGAGCGCGTGGTCCACGCGCGCGGTGCGGGCGCCTACGGCACCTTCACGCTCACCCGTGACGTCTCGCGGTGGACGCGAGCCGCGTTCCTCTCCGAGGTCGGCAAGCAGACCGAGACGTTCCTGCGCTTCTCCACGGTCGCGGGCAGCCTCGGCGCGGCCGACGCGGTGCGCGACCCGCGCGGCTGGGCGCTGAAGTTCTACACCGAGGAGGGCAACTACGACCTCGTCGGCAACAACACCCCGGTGTTCTTCATCAAGGACGCCATCAAGTTCCCCGACTTCATCCACACCCAGAAGCGCGACCCGTACTCGGGCTCGCAGGAGGCGGACAACGTCTGGGACTTCTGGGGCCTCTCCCCGGAGTCGACCCACCAGGTCACCTGGCTCTTCGGCGACCGCGGCATCCCCGCCTCGTACCGCCACATGAACGGCTACGGCTCGCACACGTTCCAGTGGAACAACGAGGCCGGCGAGGTCTTCTGGGTCAAATACCACTTCAAGACCGACCAGGGGATCAAGAACCTCACCCAGGACGAGGCCAACCGGCTCGCCGGCGAGGACCCGGACTCGCACCAGCGCGACCTGCGCGAGGCCATCGAGCGCGGCGACTTCCCGACCTGGACCGTGCAGGTCCAGATCATGCCCGCCGCCGACGCCGCGACCTACCGCTTCAACCCGTTCGACCTCACCAAGGTGTGGCCGCACGAGGACTACCCGCCGATCGAGATCGGCAGGCTGGAGCTCAACCGCAACCCGGAGAACATCTTCGCCGAGGTCGAGCAGTCCGTCTTCAGCCCGGCGCACTTCGTGCCCGGCATCGGCCCGTCCCCGGACAAGATGCTCCAGGGCCGGCTCTTCGCCTACGGCGACGCCCACCGCTACCGCGTCGGCATCAACGCCGACCATCTGCCGGTGAACCGCCCGCACGCCACCGAGGCGCGCACCCACTCCCGTGACGGCTTCCTCTACGACGGCCGTCACAAGGGCGCGAAGAACTACGAGCCCAACTCCTTCGGCGGCCCGTCCCAGACGGGCCGGCCGCTGTGGCAGTCCACCCCGGTCACCGGCGTCACCGGCGACCACGCCGCCGCCGTCCACGCCGAGGACGACGACTTCACACAGGCGGGTGACCTCTACCGGCTGATGTCGGAGGCCGAGAAGGGCCGTCTGGTCGACAACCTGGCCGGCTTCATCGCCAAGGTCTCGCGCGAGGACATCGCCGAGCGGGCGATCGGCAACTTCCGCCGGGCGGACGAAGACTTCGGCAAGCGGCTGGAGGCCGCGATCCAGGCCCTGCGCGGCTGAGGGCGCCTGCCGAAAGAGGGAGCGGGCCGGATTTCCGTACGGAGTCCGGCCCGCTCTCGCGTCATCCCGCGACGCTGTGCAGCGGGATCCAGCAGCGGATGATGTCCCGGACCGAGACGATGCCGACGGGACCGTGGTCGTCGAGGACCACGAGGTGGCGGAATCCGCCGTGGGTCATGGCGCCGGCCGCCTCCTCAAGCGTCCAGGTCGGGGCGGCGAAGACGACGTCGTGGGTGGTGTGGGAGTCGGCGGTCTCGATGTCGGGGTTCTGGTCGCGGGCCAGCGAGTTGAGGATGTCCCGCTCGGTGAGGATGCCGAGCCCGGCGTCCCCGTCCAGGACGACGGCCGCGCCGACGCGGCGCGCCGCCATCAGCCGGGCGGCCTGTCGGAGGGTGTGTGCGGGGCCGATGGTGAGGACCACGGTGCTCATGGCGTCACGGACGAGCATGGGCGGAGCCACCTCCTTGGTGAAACGTTCCCGCTTTCAACGAGAACCAATTCACAAGTTCACAAGTGGGGGGACTCTCAGAGTGGCACCGGGGGACGGACCCGACAAGGGGGCGCGCGAGGCGCCCCCGGGGAGTGCCGAGGGCGCTCGAACGCGGGCGTTCGACCGGGCGCGGTGGGGCGATCAGCCCTCCGCGTTCTCCTGGTTGAGGTAGCTCAGCAGCTCGCCGTGGAGCAGACCGTTCGACGCCGCCGCGTTTCCGCTGTGCGGACCGTGCCGGCCGTCCAGGCCCGTGTACGTACCGCCCGCCTCCTGGACCACGACCGCCACCGCGGCCATGTCCCACAGCGACAGCTCCGGCTCCGCGCAGATGTCCACCGAGCCCTCGGCGACCATCATGTACGGCCAGAAGTCGCCGTACGCCCGGGTCCGCCAGCACGCGCGCGTGAGGTCCAGGAATCCGTCGAGGCGGCCCTGCTCCTCCCAGCCGCTCAGCGAGGAGTACGCGAACGAGGCGTCCTCCAGGGAGGCGACCTTGGAGACCCCGATCCGGCTCGCAGAGGCGAGGCTGCGCCCGGTGTACGCCCCCAGGCCCTTCGCCGCCCACCAGCGCCGGCCGAGAGCCGGGGCCGACACCACGCCCACCACCGGCTGGAATCCGGTGTCCCCGGCCTCCATCAGTGCGATCAGAGTCGCCCAGACGGGCACCCCGCGCACGTAGTTCTTCGTACCGTCGATCGGGTCGATCACCCAGCGGCGCGGGCCCGAGCCCTCCACGCCGTACTCCTCGCCCAGGATCGCGTCGCGGGGCCTGGCGCGCTGCAGCTGCCCCCGGATCAGTTCCTCGGCGGCCTTGTCGGCCTCGCTCACCGGAGTCATGTCCGGCTTCGTCTCGACCTTGAGGTCGAGTGCCTGGAACCGGTCCATGGTGGCCGCGTCGGCGGCATCCGCGAGGACATGGGCGAGACGCAGATCATCGTGGTAATCGGCCATGGTCGGCACTCTATCCCCGTGTGATCCCCGCGCGGAGAACCGTCCACCGGCGCCCCTTGACAGTGCGGGGACACCTGCCGACGCTGAGCACGGAATCGATTCCCCGGCCCGGGAGGCGCCGATGCCGAATGCCCGCGAGGCCCTGCTCGACGCCGCTCTCGGCGCGCTCGCGCACCGGTCGTGGTCCGCCGTCCGCATGGCCGACCTCGCCGTGGCCGCCCGGGTCTCCCGGCAGACCCTCTACAACGAGTTCGGCAGCAAGGACGGCCTCGCCCGCGCGCTGGTGCGACGGGAGGCCGACACCTATCTCCAGGGCGTCCGGCAGCTGCTCGACGCCCCGGGCCCGCCCGAGCGGAACCTGGTAGCGGTCGCCGAGTGGATCGTCACCCGGGCCGCCTCCCGGCCCGTGCTGCGGGCTCTGCTCACGGGTGCCTGGGACGAGCGGCTGCCCATGCCCCGGCCCGCCAGGCCGGGCGCGCGCCCCGCGGCCGTCCCCGCGCAGCGCCGCGCCGACGAGGGGCCGCCCGCCCCCGGCGAGCTGGTGGCGGCGACCGCGGCCTGCGCGGGGGAGCGGTGGGCGGTGGGCTGCGAACTGGCGGTCCGGCTGGCCCTCAGCCATGTCGTGGCGCCCACGCTCCCCTCTCTGGAAGGGTGGCGGGCGGACGGTCATTGCGCCGAGCCGGACAACTGGAGCCCGATCACGCCGACGATGACCAGAGTGATCGAGATGATCTTGAGCGTGGAGACCACGTCGCCGAGGAAGATCATTCCGTAGATCGCCGTCCCGGCCGCCCCGATCCCGGTCCACACCGCGTACGCCGGACCCACGTCGAGCTTCCGCAGGGCGAGCGTGAGGAGACCGAAACTGCCCAGGGCGAACACCGCGAACGCGACGGTCGGCCAGAGTCGGGTGAACCCGTGCGAGAGCTTCAGGCAGACCGCGAACCCCGTCTCCAGAAAGCCCGCCACCACCACCAGCAGCCACGCCATCGTCAGTGCCTCCCACGCCGTCGGTGACTGCTTCGTCGCACTTGGTGCGATTATGCACTTACCGGTCGTGGTCGTCCGTAAACGTGTACGGCGCGGCCGCCCGCAAACGCGGGCGGCTCGGCGGGGCGGCCCGGGAAGGCCGGCTCAGGGACTCAGTCGCCCTCGCGGCGCTCCCGGGTCGCGAGCAGCCTGCGCAGGGAGAAGAGCCGCGCCGGATCCGCGTGCCCTTCCGCCACCCACGCGTCGAGCGCGCAGTCCTGCTCGTCGTGACTGCACGCGCGCGGGCAGTTCTCCGTACCCGGTACGAGGTCGGGGAAGGCGAGGATGACCCGGGACGGGTCGACGTGGTGCAGGCCGAAGGAGCGGACGCCCGGGGTGTCGATGACCCAGCCGCCCTCCTTGTCGTTGAGCGGCAGGGCGAGCGCGGAGGTGGTGGTGTGCCGGCCGCGGCCCGTGACCGCGTTGACGACCCCGGTGGTCCGCCGTCGCTCCGGCGGGACCAGGGCGTTGACCAGGGTCGTCTTGCCGACGCCGGAGTGCCCGACGAACGCGGTGGTCCGGCCCTTGAGGTGCTCGTGGACCCGCTCGGCGGCGACCCCGTCCACGAACTCGTCGCGCGTGGTCACCACGTACGGCACACCGAGCGCGCCGTACATGTCGAGGAGGTCGTCCGGCGGCGCCAGGTCCGACTTGGTGAGGACGAGCAGCGGGGTGAGGCCGCCGTCGTACGCGGCGACCAGGCAGCGGTCGATCAGGCGCGGGCGCGGCTCGGGGTCGGCGAGGGCGGTCACGATCGCCAGCTGGTCGGCGTTGGCGACGACCACCCGCTCGTACGGGTCGTCGTCGTCGGCCGTGCGGCGCAGCACCGAGCTGCGCTCACCGATCCGCACGATCCGGGCGAGGGTGTCCTTCTCGCCGGACAGGTCGCCGACGAGCGAGACGCGGTCGCCGACCACGGCGGCCTTGCGGCCCAGTTCGCGCGCCTTCATCGCGGTCACCGCCCGGTCGTCGACCAGGACGGTCAGCCGGCCGCGGTCGACGGTGAGGACCATGCCCTCGACGGCGTCCTCGTGCTTCGGGCGGATCGTGGTGCGGGGACGGGTGCCCTTGCGGTTGGGCCGCTGGCGGATGTCGTCCTCGTCGGTGTGCTTGCCGTAACGCCGCATGGTTCAGGCCCCGAGCATTTCGGTCCACATCCTCGGGAAGTCGGGCAAGGTCTTCGCCGTCGTGGCCACGTCCTCGATCTCCACGCCCTCGACCGCGAGGCCGATGATCGCGCCCGCCGTCGCCATGCGGTGGTCGTGGTACGTGTGGAAGACGCCGCCGTGCAGCGGGCGCGGGCGGATGTGGAGACCGTCCTCGGTCTCGGTCACGTCGCCGCCCAGCTCGTTGATCTCCTTGGTGAGTGCCGCCAGCCGATCCGTCTCGTGCAGCCGGAGGTGGGCGACCCCGCGCAGCGTCGACGGGGAGTCCGCGAGGGCGGCGACCGCCGCGATGCCGGGCGTCAGCTCACCGACCTCGCCGAGGTCGACGTCGATGCCGTGGATCCGGCCCGTACCGGTGAAGGTGAGGCCCGCCTCGGTCAGCTCGCAGGATCCACCCATCTCGGTGAAGATCTCCCGCAGCGCGTCACCGGGCTGGGTGGTTCGCGCCGGCCAGTCCGGGACCGTCACACGGCCGCCGGTGATCAGGGCCGCCGCAAGGAACGGCTGCGCGTTCGACAGATCGGGTTCGACGACCAGGTCCCGGCCGCGCAGCGCGGAGGGCGCCACGCGCCACACGTTCGGGGCGCCGCCGTGCTCCGGCTCGTCGACCTGGGCGCCGACCGCGCGCAGCATGTCGACCGTCATCCGGATGTGCGGCAGCGAAGGCAGCCGGGCCCCCACGTGCCGTACCTCGACGCCCTGGTTGAAGCGGGGCGCGGACAGCAGCAGGGCGCTCACGAACTGGGAGGACGAGGAGGCGTCGATCTCGACGGTGCCGCCGTCCAGACCGCCGGCGCCGTGCACCGTCATGGGAAGGGCGCCGCGGCCCTCGTCGTCGATGCGGGCGCCGAGCGCGCGCAGCGCGTCGATCACGCCGTGCAGCGGGCGCTCGTGGGAGCGGGGGTCGCCGTCGAAGCGCACCGGGCCGTCGGCGAGCGCCGCGACCGGGGGCAGGAAGCGCATGACCGTGCCGGCGTTGCCGACGTCGACGGTCGCGGGGCCGCGCAGCGGGGAGGGGATGATCCGCCAGGCCTCGCCGGAACCGTCGGGACCCACGCCCTCCTCGATCCGCACACCGAGGGTACGGAGCGCCTCGGCCATCAGGAGGGTGTCGCGGGAGCGCAGCGGGCGGCGCAGCCAGCCCGGCTCGGACGCCAGCGCGGCGAGGACGAGGGCGCGGTTGGTGACCGACTTCGATCCGGGCACGGTGACGGTCGCGTCGACGGCGCCGCGGGCATACGGGGCGGGCCAGAGGTCGGTGGGCGGGTCGATGTGCGCGGAGGTGGCTGCGGTCATGGACTCACTGTACGGGGGAGTCAGAAGCCCAGGAGCCAGCGCCCGCCGCCGATCAGGGAGGAGATCGCGACGGCGTGGAAGAAGACCAGCCACACTCCGGCGGGCACATGGGTGAGCCGCGAGAGCTGGTCCGCGTCCGAGTCGGGGGCGCCGCCGTGGCGTCGCTTCAGCTGGAGCTCGAAGGCCGGGCGGACGCCGCCGAGCAGCAGGAACCAGACCACGGCGTACGCGAAGACCGACTGGACCTCGGGGGAGGTCAGCCAGGAGACGAGGAGGAAGGCGGCGCCGGTGAGCAGGACGGTGAGGACCCCGTACGCGTTGCGGACCATCACGAGCATCGCGAGCAGCAGGGCCGTCGCCACCCACAGCAGCAGGGTCACCCGATGGGTGCCGAGCAGCGCGGCACCGCCGAGGCCGAGCAGCGGGGCAGCGGGGTAGCCGGCGGCCAGGGTGAGGACCACGCCGAGTCCGGTCGGGCGGCCGCGGCTCACGGTCAGTCCGCTGGTGTCCGAGTGCAGCCGGATCGCTTCGAGGCGCCGGCCGGAGGCGAGGGCGACAAGTCCGTGGCCCCCCTCGTGGGCGATGGTGATCGCGTTGCGGGCGAGCAGCCATATGCGGCGGGGCACGGTGACGGCGAGTGCGGCGACGCCGGTGGCGATCACCAGCCACTCGGCCGGCGCGGCCTGCGGGCTGAAGAGGTCCATCGAGAGGTCCATCTTTCGGGCCGCTCCTCAGGGGGGTCGGGGATCGTGGCAGTGTGGCACGTATGTGCGGAAGGTATGCAGCGAGCCGGCGGCCCGAGGACCTCGTCGGGATCTTCGGGGTCGAGCTGGGGGTCCCTCCTGCCGGAGCGGAGTCGGGAGCTGGGGGGAGGGAGCCGGAGGAGACTCTGGCCCCGGACTGGAACGTGGCCCCCACCAAAGAGGTCTGGGCCGTTCTGGAACGTCCTCTGAAAGACGCAGAATCCCCGCGTCCGGTTCGTCAGCTGCGCGCGCTGAGATGGGGTCTGGTGCCGTCCTGGTCGAAGTCGCCGGAGGGCGCCGCCCGGATGATCAACGCACGGGCGGAGACCCTGGACGAGAAGCCCTCCTTCAAGCGGGCCTTCTCGGCCCGCCGGTGCATCCTGCCCGCCGACGGCTACTACGAGTGGGTGACCGGCGCGGGGGAGCGGGACCTGGAGGTCGAGGGGAAGCGGAAGCGGCCCCGGAAGCAGCCGTACTTCGTGACCCCGGCGGACGGCTCGGTCTTCGCGATGGCGGGGCTCTACGAGTTCTGGCGCGACCGCACCCGGCCCGACGGCGACCCCCTGGCGTGGTGGGTGACCTGCTCGGTGATCACCACCGAGGCGGAGACCGGGCCGCTGGGCGTGGCCCCGGCCGAGGGCCCGCACTCGCTCGCCGACATCCACCCCCGGATGCCGCTGATGCTCACCGAGGACCGCTGGGACGCCTGGCTCGACCCGGCGACCACCCGGCCGGAGGAGCTTCGCGGGCTGCTCGCCCCACCGCCGGAGGGCCTGATGAGGGCCTATCCGGTGGCGACCGCGGTCAGCAACGTCCGCAACAACGGGCCCGAGCTCCTGACGGAGCTGGACGGCCCGGAGGTCGGCACGCTCTTCTGAGACCGTCGCGCGCGCCGCCGGACGGCAGGATGGGGACGTGACCGACGTGACACAGTACGAGACCGTTTCCACCGACGCGGGGGATGCCCGCGTCGCCTGGTACGAGGTGCCCGGGGGGACGAAGCCGTGGGCCGTCCTCGCCCTCGGCCACGGAGCCGGCGGCGGCATCGAGGCCCGTGACCTCCAGGCGCTGGCCGCCGCGCTGCCCGCCCGGGGCGTGGCCGTCGCCCTCGTCGAGCAGCCCTGGCGGGTGGCGGGCAAGAAGGTCGCGCCCGCCCCCAAGACCCTGGACACCGGCTGGCGCGGCCTCTGGCCGGCCCTCGCCCGGCCCGGGCTCCCGGTGATCGCGGGCGGCCGCAGCGCCGGCGCCCGGGTCGCCTGCCGCACCGGGCGGGAGCTGGGAGCGCTCGCCGTCCTCGCGCTGAGCTTCCCCCTGCACCCGCCGGGCAGGCCGGAGAAATCCCGGGCCGACGAGCTCCTCGGCAGCGGCCTGCCGACGCTCGTCGTCCAGGGCGGCAACGACCCCTTCGGACGGCCCGCCGAGTTCCCGGAAGGCCCGTACCGCCTCGTCGGGATCCCGGACGGGGACCACGGCTTCGCCCTGCCCAAACGGGCGCCGCTCGGGCCGGACGAGGCGATGGCGCTCCTGGTGGACGGGGTCGCCGAATGGATCCTCTCCCTCCGCTGACGGAGCGGGAATGCCGAGTGGGGGACCACTGTTGTTCCGTGCGTCGGTGTGAGAGCAAGGAAGAGGGAGTCCGTCGCATGGGTTCGACCATCTGCCCCGAGCGCGCGCAGGCCGCTGACCTCGACTGGACAGTGCTGCCCGCTCCCAAGGGAGCCCGGATTCGGGCGGCGGGCGGAGCGGTTCCTCGTCTATCCTCCGAAACGAGCGGGTCCGCCCTCGGACTCGCCGTCGCGCTGGAGGAGGTGGGTCCGGTCACTGGGACCGACACAGGGACCGACGACGGCCCCGAGGAGACGACCGAGGAGCGCAACGCGCGCTTCGAGCGGGACGCCCTCGGCTACCTCGACCAGATGTACTCGGCCGCGCTGCGCATGACGCGCAACCCCGCGGACGCGGAGGACCTGGTGCAGGAGACCTACGCCAAGGCGTACGGATCCTTCCACCAGTTCCGCGAGGGTACGAACCTCAAGGCCTGGCTGTACCGCATCCTCACGAACACCTTCATCAACTCGTACCGCAAGAAGCAGCGCGAGCCCCAGCGCAGCGCCGCCGAGGAGATCGAGGACTGGCAGCTCGCGCGCGCCGAGTCGCACATGTCGACCGGCCTGCGTTCGGCCGAGTCGCAGGCGCTCGACCACCTCCCGGACTCCGACGTGAAGGAAGCGCTCCAGGCGATTCCCGAGGAGTTCCGCATCGCCGTCTATCTCGCGGATGTCGAGGGCTTTGCGTACAAGGAGATCGCGGACATCATGGGGACACCCATCGGTACGGTGATGTCACGGCTGCACCGGGGTCGCCGCCAGCTGCGCGGCATGCTCGAGGACTACGCTCGCGACCGCGGGCTGGTACCCGCGGGCGCCGGAGAGTCGTCGAACGATCTGAAAGGCTCGGGCTCATGAGCTGCGGAGAGCCGCACGAGACGGATTGCTCGGAAGTCCTGGATCATCTGTACGAGTTCCTCGACAACGAGATGCCCGACAGTGACTGCACCAAGTTCGAGGTGCACTTCGAGGAGTGCTCCCCGTGCCTGGAGAAGTACGGCCTGGAGCAGGCGGTGAAGAAGCTCGTCAAGCGCTGCTGCGGCAGTGACGACGTCCCCACCGACCTGCGGTCCAAGGTCATGGGCCGGATCGACCTGATCCGCTCCGGGCACCTGGTGCCCGAGCAGGAGATCGCGCCGATCGTGCCGACGACGCCGGCGCCCCAGGAGTGACTCCCCTTCCGTAGAGGGAGAAGGAGGCCGTCGCGACACGATCGCGGCGGCCTCGTGCGTATATCAGCTTGTATCACCCGATGGTGCGAATCCGCTCCACCCCGCCGTCACGGGCCGTTCAACTCGCTAGCGTGACGGGGATGATGGGCGTGAAGGTCATTCCGCGGGCGGCCCGCGTGTACATCGGTTGCGCCCTGCTGGGCGCCGGGGCCTCCGTCCTCCCCGCCCTGCGCCCCGGCGCGGCCACCCCCTGGGCCACGGTCGCGCTCCTCGCCGCCCTGTACGCGCTCTGCGAACTGCCCGCCCGCTGCCGCCTCCTCGGCCGCGCGCTCGGCGGCTCCGTCCCCATGGGAACCGGCTCCTTCTTCCCCGTCCTCCTCGCCGCGGCGCTCCTCCTGCCGCCCGCCGCCGCCGCGCTGACCGCGCTGCCCGGCAGCCTCCTCGCCCGCGTCGACGAACCCCCGGCCGCCCCCCGCCGCGCCTGGCGGGCCGCCGCCACCGCCCTCGCCACCTGGGCCGCCGCCCAGGTGGCCGAGGTCCTCAGCTGCGCCCGCGCCCTCGGACACGGCCACGACGCCCCCGACTTCCCGTACGCGCTGCTGCCCGCGGGCGCCGCCGCGCTCACGTTCTGCCTGGTCCTGACCGCCCTCGACGGCGGCATCCGGGCGACGGCCGACGGACTGCCCCCGCGGGCCGCCTGGCGCGGCCTCCTCGGCCGGGCGCTCGCCCCGCACGCCGTGCACGGACTCGCCGGACTGATGATGGCCGTCCTCTGGCGCAGCACGTACGGGCCCGTGTCGGCCCTCTTCGTGCTCCTCCCGATGTACATCTCCTGCTGGGTCTTCGCCCAGTACCACCGTGAGCGCGCCGCCCACCAGGCCACCATCCGCGCCCTCGTCCAGGCCGTCGACATCAAGGACCGCTACACCCGGGGCCACAGCGAACGCGTGGGTCACGCCTCCGTGCTGATCGCCCGCGAGCTGGGCATGGCCGAGGACCGGCTCGACGTCGTACGGTTTGCCGGCATCCTCCACGACGTCGGCAAACTGGGCGTGCCCACCCGGGTCCTCCGCAAGGACGGCCCCCTCACCCCCGAGGAGCGCCGGGTCATCGAACTGCACCCGGAGTACGGGCACGAGATGGTCCGCGGCATCGGCTTCCTCGGCGAGGCGCGGGCCGCGATCCTCCACCACCACGAACGCATGGACGGCAGCGGTTACCCGTACGGGCTGCACGGCGACGAGATCCCCGAGTTCGCCCGGGTGGTGGCCGTCGCCGACGCCTTCGACGCCATGACCTCCACCCGCTCCTACAGCCGGGCCCGCCCGGTGCCGACGGCCGTCGCCGAACTGGAGCGCTGCGCCGGCAGCCAGTTCGACGCCCGGATGGTCGCCGCCCTCGTCCGCGCCCTGGACCGGCACGGCTGGCAGCCCACGGTCACCGCCGACGAGACCGCAGCGGCGCCGACCGGCGGGAACGTGCCGCCGCCGCGCGATGCCGGAGCCGCACGGCCACCGGACGTCCCCGGAGCCGCACGACCACCGGAGGCACCCGGAGCCGCGCGACCACCGGAGGCACCCGGAGCCGCGCGACCACCGGAAGTGCCCGGAGCCGCACGGCCACCGGACGTCCCCGGAGCCGCACGACCACCGGAGGCACCCGGAGCCGCACGACCACCGGAGGCACCCGGAGCCGCACGACCACCGAAGGCACCCGAAGCCCCACGACCACCGGTAGCGCCCGAAGCCGCACGGCGACCTGAAACGCCCGGCACCAGGCCCAAGGAGCGCGCATGAGGCCCGGCGCCGTCACCGTCGGCGCCGTACACGGGGCCGCGCTCCTGCTGAGCCTGGCCGGATTCGCCTCCACCCTCTGGTACGGCATCGACGAACCAGGCAACGCCCTCGCCTTCGGCGCCCTGATCGTCCTCGGCGAGCTCGCCCGCTGGGGCGCCGCACCCGGCGTCGGCGCACCTTCCGTGCGCGAGGCGCCCGGGGGGAGGGAGCCCGCGCCGCTCGCCGCCGCCGGGGCCCTCGCCTACGCCCTGCTCGGGGCGAGCGCCGGGACCGCCACCACTCACGGCGTCCTCCAGATCGTCGCCGTCGTCGTGGCCGCCGGCCTCGCCGGGATCGTCCCCCACATCGCCCGCGGCCGGGGGCCCGGCCCCGACCACGTCGCACGCCGCGTCCTCACCGTCGGCTTCGCCGCGCTCTGCTTCCAGCCCCTCTACAACTCCGGGGCCGTCGTCGAGCACCTCGGCCAGGGCCCGGCGTACGCCCTCTTCCTCGTCCTGCTGCTCGTCCTGACCGCCCTGTGCGACGCGGTCCTCGCCGCCCTCGTCCTCCGCGCCCGCACGGGATTCCCGTACGGCCCCCTCCTCCGCGACGAACTGAGCGCCCTCCTCGGCATCGGCTCCGCCGTCGGCGCCACCGGCACCGTCATGGCGCTCGGCGTGGCCGCCGCCGGACTCTGGGCCCTGCCCGTGCTCGCCGTGCCGCTGCTGCTCACCCAGGTCTCCTTCCGCCGGTACGCCGCCGTGCGCACGGTCAACCGGCAGACCATCGCCTCCCTCGCCCGCGCCACCGAGATCGCCGGCTGCACCCCGCCCGGCCACGCCCGCCGGGTCGCCGCCCTCAGCGCCGCCGTCGGACGGGAGCTGGGCCTCTCCGGCGCCGAGCTGGCCGTCCTGGAGCACGCGGCGCTCATGCACGACATCGGCCAGCTCTCCCTCGTCGACCCCGTCGAGGGCGGCGCCACCGCCCTGCTGCCCACCGAGGAGCAGCGCCGGATCGCCCTCCTCGGCGGCGAGGTCGTCCGTAGAACCGGTGTGCCCGAGGCGGTCGCCGTCGTCGTGGAGCGCCAGGCCGACCCGTACCGGGAGCAGCCGCTGCCCGCCCGGATCGTCCGGACCGTGAACGCGTACGACGACCTCGCGGGCGGCGAGGGCGCGGGCGCCGCCCTCGACGCCCTGGAGCGGCTCAGGCTCGGCACTGCCCGCGATCATCACCCGGATGTCGTCGAATGCCTGGCCAGGGTCCTGGCGCGGGGCGGAGCGGCTGGGGTGACCTCCGTCGCGACTGGGTAACCCATGGGTAATGAGCGCGCGTCCGACCGGGCATGGTTGGATGCGAACAAGAGGGTGAAGCGACCGGCAGGCGGGAATCGTGAAGATCTTCGGGAAGGTACGGCATCGGCCCTCCGCCTCATGGCGGCAGGCCACCGACCGCGCGTTCACGCTGATCGGCGACGGCCGGTACGAGGACGCGGGCGCACTTCTCACGCGCGCGGCGGATCTGGAGCCCTGGCTCTCGGAGTCCTGGTTCAACCTGGCGCTGCTGCACAAGTTCCGGCACGACTGGGAGCAGGCGCGCGCCGCCGGGCTCCGTGCCGTCGCGCTCCTCGACAAGGAGAGCGGCGCCCCCGACTGGTGGAACGTGGGCATCGCCGCGACCGCGCTCCAGGACTGGCCGCTGGCCCGTCGTGCCTGGCAGGCCTACGGACTGAAGGTCCCGGGCGCCGCCGCGGGCACCGGTGAGCCCGCCGGGATGGAGCTGGGCAGCGCCGCCGTCCGGCTGTCGCCCGAGGGCGAGGCCGAGGTGGTGTGGGGCCGCCGGCTCGACCCGGCCCGGATCGAGGTCCTCTCCATTCCGCTGCCGTCCTCCGGGCGCCGCTGGGGCGAGGTCGTCCTCCACGACGGCGTGCCGAACGGCGAGCGCACCACCACCGCCGGCCCCTCCTACCCGGTCTTCGACGAGATCGAGCTGTGGGCCCCCTCACCCGTCCCCACCTGGGTGGTCCTCCTGGAGGCGGCCACCGAGGCCGACCGGGACGCCCTGGAGCAGCTGGCAGCGGAAGCGGGTTTCGCCGCGGAGGACTGGTCGTCCTCCGTGCGACTGCTCTGTCGTGCCTGCTCCGAGTCGACGATGCCGAGCGCCGAGGGCGAGGGCGAGCACTCCGACCCGCACGACCACAGCGAGCCGGGCCATCCCGGGCCGCTCGGGCACCGCTCGCCGGGCGAGCTGTGGGTCCCGGAGCGGGAGTGCGGCCTCGCCGCCCCGGCGGGCCTGGTGCGCGGGCTCCTCGACGGCTGGGTGGCGGACAGCCCCGACAGCCGTGAGTGGCGCGATCTCGAAGAGGTCTGCTGAGCCTCGGGCGGCTCCCGGATCCGGCCTGATCCAGGAGCCACCCGCCCTGCCGGGCCCGTAGGCTGTCTCTCGACGGAATCGGGTTTTCAGGAAGGCGCGGCCGGACATGGCGCAGCAGGAGACGGACGAGCAGACGCAGATCAACGACGGGTTCGTCGTGGACACGGAGGACTGCGAGGCACGCGAGCTCGCCCACCGTGAGCGCGGCACGGCCCGCCCGATCACGGTGGTCGGCAACCCGGTGCTCCACAAGGAGTGCAAGGACGTCACCGAGTTCGACGACTCGCTCGCGGCGCTGATCGACGACATGTTCGCGAGCCAGAAGGCCGCCGAGGGTGTGGGCCTCGCCGCGAACCAGATCGGCGTGGACCTCAAGGTCTTCGTCTACGACTGCCCCGACGACGAGGGCGCCCGGCACACCGGTGTCGTGATCAACCCGGTCCTCCAGGAGCTCCCGGCCGAGCTGCGTGTCCTCGACGAGTCCAACGAGGGCTGCCTCTCCGTGCCGACCGCCTACGCCGAGCTGGCCCGCCCCGACTACGCGGAGGTCCACGGCCAGGACGCCCAGGGCAACCCGATCAAGGTGCGCGGCACGGGCTACTTCGCCCGCTGCCTCCAGCACGAGACGGACCACCTGTACGGCTACCTGTACATCGACCGCCTCTCCAAGCGGGACCGCAAGGACGCCCTGCGCCAGATGGAAGAGGGCACCCCGCGCTACGAGACGGTGTCGAACGCCTGATCGCCGTGGACATGGGCCGGGCCCCGCTCCTTCGCGAAGGAGCGGGGCCCGGCCTTTGTGCGACTACTGCCAGCTCATGTCGCCGGCGACGGCGACGGCGGTCGCGCCGCCGACCAGCAGAGCGGTGAGCGCGGCGGTGGTGAGCGTACGAGCGAAGCGGATCATGATGTTCCCCCCAGGGGTGCGTGCTGCAGGACGTGCCCGTGGGGCCGCCGTACGACGGCCCCACGGAACAAGATCATTTTAGGCCGGGTGCCCGGGCGGGTGAACTCGCCCCTCGCGCGCGGACGTCGACGCTCAGAAGTCCTCGTCCAGGTCCACCGAGCCCTCGACCGCGACCTGGTAGGCGGACGGACGGCGCTCGAAGAAGTTCGTGAGCTCCTGGACGCCCTGGAGCTCCATGAACGAGAACGGGTTCTCGGAGCCGTACACCGGGGCGAAGCCGAGGCGCTGGAGGCGCTGGTCGGCGACGCACTGGAGGTACTCGCGCATCGACTCGGTGTTCATGCCGGGCAGGCCGTCGCCGCACAGGTCGCGGCCGAACTGCAGCTCGGCCTCGACGGCCTCCTTCAGCATGTCCGTGACCTGCTGCTGGAGCGCGTCGTCGAAGAGCTCGGGCTCCTCCTTGCGGACGGTGTCCACGACCTCGAAGGCGAAGTTCATGTGCATCGTCTCGTCGCGGAACACCCAGTTGGTGCCGGTCGCCAGGCCGTGCAGCAGACCGCGCGACCGGAACCAGTACACGTACGCGAAGGCGCCGTAGAAGAACAGGCCCTCGATGCAGGCCGCGAAGCAGATCAGGTTCAGCAGGAAGCGGCGGCGGTCGGCGGCCGTCTCCAGCTTCTCGATCTTCTCGACCGAGTCCATCCACTTGAAGCAGAACTGCGCCTTCTCGCGGATGGAGGGGATCTCCTCGACCGCGTCGAACGCGGCGGCGCGGTCGTCGGGGTCGGGCAGGTAGGTGTCGAGCAGCGTCAGATAGAACTGGACGTGCACGGCCTCCTCGAACAGCTGGCGCGACAGGTACAGGCGCGCCTCCGGGGAGTTGATGTGCTTGTAGAGCGTCAGGACCAGGTTGTTCGAGACGATCGAGTCGCCCGTCGCGAAGAACGCGACCAGACGGCCGATCATGTGCTGCTCGGCCGGCGTCAGCTTGGCGAGGTCGGCGACGTCCGAGTGGAGGTCGACCTCCTCCACGGTCCAGGTGTTCTTGATCGCGTCCCGGTAGCGCTCGTAGAAGTCCGGGTAGCGCATCGGGCGGAGGGTCAGCTCGAAGCCCGGGTCGAGGAGGTTCTTCTTTTCGTTGGTGCTCATTACTGGCAGGCCTCGCAGGACTCGGGGTTTTCCAGGGAGCAGGCGAGGGCGTCCGCGTCGGGGGTCGCCTGCTGGACGGGAATGGCGGCGGCGGGCGTCGCGGCCTGGGCGGCGCGGGCGATCCGCGTCGCCGGACGGGAGCGCAGGTAGTACGTCGTCTTCAGGCCCTGCTTCCAGGCGTACGCGTACATCGACGACAGCTTGCCGATCGTCGGCGTCTCCAGGAACAGGTTCAGCGACTGCGACTGGTCCAGGAACGGCGTCCGGGCGGCGGCCATGTCGATCAGACCGCGCTGCGGGATCTCCCACGCCGTGCGGTACAGCTCGCGCACCTCGGCCGGGACCCAGGTGAAGCCGGCCACCGAGCCGTTGGAGTCGCGCAGCGCCTCACGCGTCTGCGCGTCCCACACGCCGAGCTTCTTCAGCTCGTCGACCAGGTACGAGTTGACCTGGAGGAACTCGCCCGAGAGCGTCTCGCGCTTGAACAGGTTGGAGACCTGCGGCTCGATGCACTCGTACACACCGGCGATCGAGGCGATCGTCGCGGTCGGCGCGATGGCGAGGAGAAGGCTGTTGCGCATGCCGACGGCGGCGATCCGCTCGCGCAGCGCGGCCCAGCGCTCCGGCCAGTTCAGTTCCACGTCGTAGTGGTCCGGGTGCAGCACACCGCGGGCGGCGCGGGTCTTGTCCCAGGCGGGGACCGGACCGCTGCGCTCGGCGAGGTCGGCGGAGGCCTCGTACGCGGCGAGCATGATGCGCTCGGCGATACGGGTGGACAGCGCGCGCGCCTCCGCGGAGTCGAACGGCAGCTTCAGCTGGAAGAAGACGTCCTGGAGGCCCATCGCGCCCAGGCCGACCGGCCGCCAGCGGGCGTTGGAGCGGCCCGCCTGCTCGGTCGGGTAGAAGTTGATGTCGACGACCCGGTCGAGGAAGGTGACGGCCGTACGGACGGTGGAGTCGAGGCGCTCCCAGTCGATGTCGCCGTCGACGACGAAGGCGCCGAGATTGACCGAGCCCAGGTTGCAGACCGCGGTCTCGCCGTCGTCGGTGACCTCCAGGATCTCCGTGCAGAGGTTGGAGGAGTGGACGGTGTGGCCGGGCTCGGCGGTCTGGTTGGCCGTCCGGTTCGAGGCGTCCTTGAAGGTCATCCAGCCGTTGCCGGTCTGGGCCAGCGTCCGCATCATCCGGCCGTACAGGTCGCGGGCCGGCATCGTCTTGCGGGCCAGGCCCGCCGCCTCGGCCTTGTGGTAGGCGGCGTCGAACTCCTCGCCCCACAGGTCGACCAGCTCGGGCACGTCCGCCGGGGAGAACAGCGACCAGTCGGCGTCGGCGTTGACCCGGCGCATGAACTCGTCCGGGATCCAGTGCGCCAGGTTCAGGTTGTGCGTACGGCGCTGGTCCTCGCCCGTGTTGTCGCGGAGCTCCAGGAACTCCTCGATGTCCGCGTGCCAGGTCTCCAGGTAGACGGCGGCGGCGCCCTTGCGGCGGCCGCCCTGGTTCACGGCGGCGACGGAGGCGTCGAGGGTCTTCAGGAACGGCACGATGCCGTTGGAGTGCCCGTTGGTGCCGCGGATCAGCGAACCGCGGGCGCGGATGCGGGAGTAGGAGAGGCCGATGCCGCCCGCGTGCTTCGAGAGACGCGCCACCTGGTGGTAGCGGTCGTAGATGGAGTCCAGCTCGTCCTGCGGGGAGTCCAGGAGGTAGCAGGAGGACATCTGCGGGTGACGGGTGCCGGAGTTGAAGAGCGTGGGGGAGGACGGCAGGTAGTCGAGCCGGCTCATCAGGCGGTAGAGGGCGGTGACTTCGTCGAGCGCGCGGACGCTGTCGTCCTCGGCGAGACCGCAGGCCACGCGGAGCATGAAGTGCTGCGGGGTCTCGATCACCTTGCGGGTGATCGGGTGGCGCAGCAGGTAGCGCGAGTAGAGGGTGCGCAGGCCGAAGTAACCGAAGCGGTCGTCGGCGGCCGCGTCGATCGTCGCGTCGAGCCGGTCCGCGTGCAGTGCCACGAACTCGGCGGTGCGATCGGCGATCAGGCCCTCGCGGTGACCCACGGCGACGGAGGCCGAGAAGGAGAACGAGCCCTGGCCGGCCGCCTCGTCGGCGATCGTGATCGTCAGGAGCCGGGCGGCGAGCCGGGAGTACGCCGGGTCCTCGGCGATCAGACCGGCGGCCGACTCGGTGGCCAGCTCGCGCAGTTCCGCCTCGTCCGCCACGGCGCTGCGGCCGCGGAGCGCGGCGGCGGCGACCTTGCCGGGGTCGGTGTCGGGGAGATCGGCGGTGAGGTCGGTCAGGGTCCGCAGCAGCACGGTCCCGGGGCCGTCGCTCTCGACCGCGGAAGCCTCGGCGGAAGCCGGATCGGCGGGCGCGATGGTCACGTGGGGGCTCTCCCTCGCTCGGCTCGGGGCCGCGGCGGGGGAAGGCGGGCAGGCGGGCATCCGTAACGCCGGACACGACGCTTCCACCGGCCCACTCCGCGAGGCCCGGACGTCATTGGCACCCGGAACGGACGGACCGGATGCGCTGGCGGCAGGTCCTCGGACTCACCTCGCCCGAATACGTCGTATCCGTACGAAGCACACCGTTGCGGGACAGTTCCGGATTCGCGCCGGATTCCCCTGCGTCGACAGCGAGGATGAGCATACATGTGGGGGGCGCCGCTTGCGGAACCCCCCACATGTTGTGTCGTCCCCCGGCTCAGAACTCCAAGGAGTAGGTGCGCAGGCGGTGGTCGGGGATCGGCTCCCAGTCCCGGTCCGGGGTGCGGACGAAGCCCAGACGCTCGTAGATCCGGTGCGCGGAGACCATCGTGGCGTCCGTGGACAGCACGATGCGGCGGCACCCGGGGAGGGCACGTGCCCGATCGATACAGGCCCGTACGAGGGCCTCTCCGACGCCCCGGCCGCGGGCCTCCCGGGAGACCACGAGCATCCGGAACTCGGCCTCGCCCTCGATCGCGATGTCCGCCCACGGAGTGGAGCCGGTGGCGAAGGTCACCCCGCCGAGCAGCCGTTCGTCGGCGTCCTCGGCGACGAGCACCTCGCTCTCGCGCGCCCGCCGGGCCGTGTCCCGGAGCACGTGCAGATACGAGTCCTCCGCCCCGTACTTCAGCAGCCCGTCGTCCAGATAGGTCCCCGCGGTGAGCTCACCGAGCGCCTCGAAGTCCTCGGGCCGTACCGCCCTGATCGTGAAGTCCATGAGGGCAGTGTGCCTCCGGCGGTCCGGGCGCCTCCAGCGGGTGTCAGCCTCCGGCCCCCACCGAGTTGTCGGGCGCGCCGTCGCCCACCGGCGGCAGGTCGCCCCGCTCGACGGGCTGACCGCCCCCCGTCCGCTCCGGCAGGACGGCGTCGAGCTCGGCGGCGTCGGCGCGGTGGGTGCGCTCGGCGGCGCCCCTGAGCACCGCCCGGTCCACCGCGAGCGGGGCGGCGACCTCGACGCGCAGCCCGTTCTCGGCGCGGACGTACGCGTGTTGCCCGGAGGACCGCAGATACCAGCGGTCGCCGTCCCGGACGCAGCCGTCCGGCCCGGCGGTGTCCGCCGCGGCGCACTCCTTCTCCGTGAAGGGGCGGCGCTCGGCGGAGACGGTCAGGCGGACGCCGTCCTTCCTCAGATACATGACCTGGAAGCCGTCGTCGCCGATGACCCCCGATGCCATCCGGGACGCCTCGAACCCCTCGGCCTCGGTGACGTACACATGGTCCGTGTCGGTCTGTGCCCAGCGGGCGCGGGCGTCCAGTTCGGCCGGGCCGGGCGCCGGGCGGCCGCCCGGCGTCTCGGTGCCGCAGCCGGTGACGGCGAGGGCGACGGGGAGCAGGGCGAGCAGGGTGAGTCGTGGTCCGGTGCGCATGTCCCGCATCTTCGCCCGGGGACGGCGAAGGCCGCCATGCCTCCGGGGGAGGCAGGGCGGCCTTCGTCAGGTCCGGCGGTGGATCAGTGGGTCTCGGCGCCGACCTTCGGGAGCTTCGGGTCGACCCCGCGGTCGCCCGCGTCGGCCGTGTAGTCCTCCGGGGAGGTCTCGTCGACGCCCTCGGGGGCCTTGACGGCCTTGAGGACGAAGGTCAGGACGACCGTGACGACCACGTTGAGGACGAAGGCGGTGAGACCGATGTAGCCGATCTCGCCGATGCCCGGGATCTCCGCGGAGGAGCCGCCGAAGTGCTTCTGGGTCGGGCTGGCGACCCCGTACGCGGCGACCGTGCCGTAGATCATGCCGACGGCCCAGCCGGCGAGCAGTGCCCAGCGGTGGAACCAACGGGTGAAGAGACCGCCGACGAGGGCCGGGAAGGTCTGCAGGATCCAGATGCCGCCGAGCAGCTGGAAGTTGATCGCGACCGTCTTGTCCATGGTGAGGACGAAGGCGAGCGCGCCGACCTTCACGAGCAGCGAGACCAGCTTGGAGACCTTGGTCTCCTGGGCCGGGGTGGCGTCCGGTTTGATGAAGTCCTTGTAGATGTTGCGGGTGAAGAGGTTGGCCGCGGCGATCGACATGATCGCGGCCGGCACGAGCGCGCCGATGCCGATCGCGGCGAACGCGACGCCGGCGAACCAGTCCGGGAACATCGTCTCGAACAGCTGCGGGATGGCGAGCTGGCCGTTCTTCACCTGGATCCCGGCGGCGATCGCCATGAAGCCGAGCAGCGCGAGCAGGCCCAGCATCAGCGAGTACAGCGGCAGGATCGTGGTGTTGCGGCGGATGACCTCACGGCTACGGGACGACAGCGTCGCCGTGATGGAGTGCGGGTACATGAAGAGCGCGAGCGCCGAGCCCAGCGCCAGCGTCGCGTACGTCCACTGGCCGGCCTCACCGGGGACGAGCGAGCCGCGCGGCTTGCCGGTCGCCGGGTTGGTCTGCGCGTACGCCTCGCCCGCCTTGGCGAAGATCTCGTCGAAGCCGCCCAGCTTGATCGGGATGTAGATGATCGCCACCGCGATGACGATGTAGATCAGGGTGTCCTTGACGAAGGCGATGAGCGCGGGGGCGCGCAGACCCGAGGAGTACGTGTACGCCGCGAGGACGCCGAAGGCGATGAGCAGCGGCAGGTCCTTGATGAACCAGTGGGTGGTCTCGCCGCCGCCGACGCCCATCACGTCCAGGACGGCCTGGATGCCGACGAGCTGGAGCGCGATGTACGGCATGGTGGCGAGGATGCCGGTGACCGCCACCGCGAGGGAGAGGCCCTTGGAGTCCCAGCGGCCGCGCACGAAGTCCGAGGTGGTGACGTACCCGTGCTTGTGCGAGACCGACCAGAGGCGCGGCAGGAAGGTGAAGATCAGCGGGTAGACCAGGATCGTGTACGGGACGGCGAAGAAGCCGGCCGCGCCGGCCGCGTAGATGGCCGCCGGGACGGCGACGAAGGTGTACGCGGTGTAGAGGTCGCCGCCGAGCAGGAACCAGGTCACCCAGGTGCCGAACGACCGGCCGCCCAGGCCCCATTCGTCGAGGCTGTTCTCGTTCTCGGCCTTGCGCCAGCGCGAGGCGAGGAATCCCATGACCGTGACGGCCAGGAAGAAGAAGATGAAGACGGCGAGTGCGACGCCGTTCACGCCGTCCTTCATCGCTCGTCACCCCCCTTGCGGGCACGCTGGTCCAGCTGCCACAGCTTGTACGCGACCATGGTGAGCGCGGTGGAGACCAGCACCCAGAGCATCTGGTACCAGTAGAAGAACGGGATGCCCGCGAAGAGCGGCTCGACCTTCGCGTACGAGCTCACCCAGAGCATCGCCACGAACGGCGCGAACAGGCAGAGCGCGATCACCACTCTCAGGGGCGTGATGGTGGGTTGTTTCCCTTGTGTCGCTTCTGGCATGGCGATTCCGGTCCCCTCGCTGATCACCTCGGTAATGCTGGGGAAATCTAGGGGACTGTTCCGCTCCATGGAACCCCTGTCCGCATAACGGATGGGACTCCGTCAGCCGCGTCGTGGGAGCGGTCCCCCGGCGCGGTGCTCAGAGCCAGCCCTCCTTGGCGGCCCGCACGCCCGCCTCGAACCGGCTGCGCGCGCCGAGCCGGTTCATCAGCTCCGAGCTCATCCGGCGTACGGTCCGCAGTGAGATCCCGAGTCGCCGGGCGGCGATGTCGTCCGTGCAGCCGATGCCGAGCAGCATGAGCAACTCCCTTTCCTGTGGTGAGAGATCGTGCTCGTCGCGGCGCGGGCTCTCGCCGAACGGGGTGCCCGCGTCCCACAGCCGGTCGAAGAGCACGACGAGCGCGTGCACCAGGCCGGGGCTGCGGACCTCCAGGGCGCCCGCGCGCCCGTCCTCCGGGTCGACGGGGACGAGCGCGGCCTCCCGGTCGACGATCACCATGAGCATCGGCACCACGGGAACGGTCCGCGCCTCGCCGCCGAGATCGCAGTACCAGCGCACGTATTCGACGGTCGGCGGGTCGTTGCGGAAGCTCTCCTGGTAGATCGACCGGATCTTCACGCCGCGTTCCAGGGCGAGTTGGTCGAGCGGCTGGCTCGCGTCCATGGTGTCGGGGAGCTGCGCACCGCCCGGGAGCAGGGAGAGGCACTCGGTCCGGGCGTTCGCGGCCAGGTCCTCCAGACGTTCCCGAACGTTGTCGAGGCCGGTGATGCGGTCCACCAGGTCGTGCCGGACGCCCGGCTCGGAGTGGTCCGCGTAGGAGGCGAGGATGCCTGCCACGGCCCGTCCCGCCCGTTCGACCTGGCGTTTCCGCTTGCTCAGCTCGGCCTCGGCGCGGGAGAGCAGGAAGGAGAAGCCGACGTCCGGGTTGAAGGGTTCGACCTCGCCCGAGGAGTCGTCCATCAGCACGAGCTTGAGGTCCGCGAGACAGGCGAGCGCCTCGCGGACCTCGGGCTCGGGTCGGCCCAGATGGGCCGCCATCTCCGTCACGTCGTACTCGGGTCGCTCCAGGAGCAAGCGGTAGACGGCCTCCGTCGACTCCTTTATGCCGAGCGCCTCCAGCATCCCCTGTCTCCCCCTCGTCGCGTTCCGTGCCGCGACCGCCCCGCAATCGTGATCGCGGTCGTCGATGCTAAGCGGGAGGGGCCATCTAGGTCTAGACCAATTGGAGTGAAGTCCGGGGTATGGGACGCGCGGGGGAACCGGGCGGGGCACGGTGGCGGCCGACCGACGCGTCGAACAGCGCCGCCATCGCGAAACCCGAGACGAGCAGGGCCAGTTCGACCTGCGGGCCGACCCCGACCGCGAGCACCGCGAGCGCGCCCGCCCCGGCCGCCACGGGCCCCGCCCACGAGGGGCCGCCCGCCGCCGACGCCACCGAGCGGTCGAGCGACACGCAGAAGGCGAAGGCGCCGACGACGAGAGGGACCCAGCCGGTGACGGCCCCGGTGCCGGGCGGGCCCCACTGCCACAGGACCGTGAGCGCGCCCGCCGCGGCGACGGCGGCGAGGAGGGCACGGCACACGGCGCGGGCCGCCGTGCCCGCCGCGGTGAGAGCGGCCAGGGCGAGGAAGGCGGCGAGGGCGGCCGCCGGGACCGCGTAGGGGAGGAGCCGGTAGACGCCGTCCACGAGATCACGGTCGACCACGCCCGAGCCGCCGACCAGAGCCGGGGGCCTCCCGCCCTTGAACGCAGACCGCAGCGCCGTCACCGTCGCCGCCCCCGCCGCCGTCATCGGCTCCTCCTCCGGCACGACCACGACCACGGCCGAACCGTCGCGCCGCCACTCGGCCGCCTCGGGTGCCGCCGCGAGCAGCACCCCGGGGACCCGGGCCGCCCGCGCGGCCACGGCCTCCGCGTCCTCGCCCGCGGGGACCAGGACCTCCAGCGGGTTCAGGACCCCTGTCGGCACCCCGGCCGCCGTGAGCCGGCCGAGACCGTCGCGGGCCGGGCCGCTCGCCACCAGGGCGTGCGCCTCCGGGTTGCCCACCCGGAGCTGCGTGGCCGCGCCGGCGAGCAGGACGAGGAGGGTCAGGCCGACGGCCGCCGGGATCGGGCGGGGCAGCCGACCGGCCCGTACCGGCGTCGTACGCGCGGTCCGTCCGGCCCGGGCCGGCGTCGGCGTACGCGGGGTCCGCGAGGTGCGGGGGATCCGCGGGGGCCGTGTCGCCCGCGTCGCCACCGGGCGGAGCACCGGCGCCAGGGTGAGGGTCGCCGCCGTGCCCACCGCCCACACCGCGAGACCCGCGACCCCGACCGAGCGCAGGAACGCCGCCGGGAAGAGCGCCAGGACCGCGCAGGCCGCCGCCCCCGCCGCACCGGCCGCCACCGCGGACCGGGCGGCGCTCTCCGGCGGCTGCGCCCAGCGGTGCACCGCGAGCACCAGGGCCGTGACCGGCACCAGGTAGACCACGATGAAGCTGATCTCGGTGAACCCGGCCACCGCCTCCACCAGGACCAGCGCCCCCACCGAGGTCGCCCCGGCGAGCAGCAGCGGCGCCAGGCCCCCGAGCGGCGAGCGGAACGCCAGGACCAGCAGGACGAGCAGCCCGAGCGCGCAGGCCGCCTTCACCGCGAGGGCCACCGCACCCGGCCCGGTCACCGCGCTGTCGTGCTGGAGCGGGAGCACGCCCGTCACCTCGACCCGGGCCTCCGGCAGCGCCGAGCGCAGACCCGTGCGCAGGGTGCCCGCGGCCTCCTCCACGGCCGTGAGCCCCGCGAGGTCCGGCTTTCCGGCGCCCGGGTAGACCAGCGCGTACACCGTGCGGCCGTCCGCGCCGAGGAACCCCTCGTCGCCCGTGCCCGCGTACGAGACCGTCCGCGCGCCCGGCCCCGCCACCCGCCGGACGTTGTCCGCGAACGACCCGGCCACGCCCGGGGACCGTACGTCCGTGGCCGCCGGCCAGGTCGCGACCGCGACCAGCGGGGCGACGGCGGCCCCGTTCCCGTACCGCTCCTGGATCGCCTGGTTCGCGCGGTGTCCCGGCCCGCCGGAGGCGGTGAACGACTGGTCGAGCCGGCCGAGACCCGGCACCGCCACCGTGCCGCCGAGCACCAGCACGAGCAGCCAGGCCACGCCCACGGCCACCCGGTGGCGGAGCGCGACATCCCGTATCCGTGCGGCCTGTTCAGTCGACATCGTCGAGCCGCTTCCTCAGCTCGTCGTCCAGGCGCAGCCCCACCGCGCCGAGCGTCTCGTCCAGCTGCGCCGTCGAACTCGCCCCGATCACCGGCAGTACGGGCAGCTCACCGCCCAACGCCCAGGCCAGAACCACCTGGTTGGCGGTCACGCCCAGCTCCGCCGCGACCTCCGCGAGCACCTTGAGGCGCCGCTCCGAACCCTCGTGCCGGTACTGCTCCGGCACCTCCTTGCCCGCATCGGTGTACGCCCCCGTCAGCTGGGTCGTGTACGCCGTGAACGTCAGCTCCGGACGCGTCCCCAGATAGTCGAGCAGCTCCTCCGAGGCGTGCGGGTTCACCCCGAACTCCGCTCCGGGGCGCGGCCGCAGATAGGTGTACCGCTGCTGCACGGCCGCGTAGTCCGGCACCCCGGCGGCGACCGCGGCGCCCCGCGACTCCTCGATCCGCCAGGCCGCGAAGTTGGAGCAGCCGGCCCGGCCGATCTTCCCCGTGTCCTCCAGCTCGCCGAACGCGCCCATGGTCTCCGCGACCGGCGTCCGCCGGTCGTCGATGTGCGCGTAGTAGAGATCGATCCGGTCCGTGCCCAGGTTCCGCAGGCTCTCCTCCACCTGCCGGCGCAGCACCGGGGCCGAGAGCCCCTCCGCGCACTCCGGCCAGGCCGAACCGGGCGGGTCGGGCAGCGCGCCGACCTTGGTGGCGAGCACCATCTCGTCCCGGACGCCCCGGCTGCGCAGCCAGCGGCCGATCAGCAGCTCGCTCTCGGCGCCGGTCGCGCCCGGCTCCCAGAAGGCGTAGGTGTTGGCGGTGTCGATGAACGTGCCGCCGGCCTCGTGGAAGCGGTCGAGGACGGCGAAGGCGGCGGCCTCGTCGATCCGGGTGCCGAACGGCAGGGTTCCCAGGCACAGGGTGCTCACGCGGGGACCCTCGGGGCCGCCGAGGTTGGTGTACTCCATCGGTTCTTTCCTCTCTCTCATGCGTGGGGGGTGGTGACGGTCAGCTCCTGGACCAGGTGGTCCGACAGGCCCTCGGCGTCGCGGAAGCGGTACGAGCCCACCCGGGCGCCGCCGCCGGTGAACGCCCAGTCGATCCGCCAGAGCCGCAGTCGCGCACGGGCGTTCCAGCTGGCCGGGAGGACCGAACGGCAGGCACCGATCGCGTCGCGCAGCGAGCGTGGCATCCGGCGGATGTCCCCGATGGCCGCGCTCGTGTTGAAGTCACCGGTCACCAGGACCGGGTGGGGGTTGCCGCGCAGATCGTCGACGAGTGCCGCGTACTCCCGGTCGCGGGCGGCGGCCCGGCGCCGCATGTCCCGGAGGAAGGCCGGGCGCAGCGGGTTCGTCACGGTCAGCTGCACGGGGATGTGCACGTTGTAGGTGGACAGGACGCCGTCGCCGACCCGCAGGTCCACCCGGAGCGAGCAGACGCCGACCGGCACGGGCGGACCGGCGGGCGGGAACCGGGACAGCGTCACGGAGTTGTTGGCGACGGCCAGGTGGTGTCCGGGGAACGCGGCCCGGATCCGCTCCTCGTCGTCGATGTCCCAGACCTCGCCGCCCTCGAAGCCGTTCAGGTACTCCTGGAGGACGTAGACGTCCGCCGTGAGGGAACGCAGGAAGGCGTAGAAGCGCTCGGGGTCACCTCCCTGGTTCCAGTGCTGAGTGTTCCAGGAGACGAGCCGCAGCCCCTCCGCGGACTCCGAACGGCGGCGCAGCGCACGCAGGTTGACCCCGTTCTGCGGCCAGCCCACGAGCAGACAGCCCGCGGCGAGCGCCCCCGCCGCCCACCCGCGGGTGACCGCGGCGGCCACGAGCAGGACGAGCGGGACGGCGGCGAGGACGAGCGGCGGCAGCAGGGAGACCGCCAGCCAGGGCCACCAGCGCCCGTTCAGCGCGAGGTGCAGGGCGAGGAACACCGCCCAGACCAGGGCGCAGGACAGCAGCACGGCGGTCACCCGTTCCCCGGCAGGGACACCCACAGGTCCTGCACCGCGTGGTCGGAGAGCTTCTCCGGCTCGTTGAACTCGTAGCGCTCGGCCTTCGCACCGTTGCCCGTGAACGCCCAGTCGGTCCGCCAGAAGGGCTTCCAGCCGCCCTCCTCCCAGCTCGTGGGGTACGGGTCCGTGCTCACGTCCGCCGCGTCGTCCAGGCGCTCCCGCAGCGGGTCGAGGTCGGACATCGCCGCCGTCGCGTTGAAGTCGCCGGCCACCACGACCGGGTTCCGGTTGGCCGCGAGGTCGGCCTCCAGGCCGGCGTACTGCGCCCGGCGGGGGGAGAACCGTTCCCTCATGTGGCGGTAGAAGGCGGCGGAGAGCAGCCCGTCCGGCATGCTGTTCCACACCGGCATGTGCACGTTGTAGAACGACACCGTCCGGCCCTTGACGCGCACATCCGTCCGCAGCACCTTGTTCCCCCGGTACTCCGCCTGCCAGTCCGCGCCCGCCGGCAGGTCGCCGGCCGGGCCCACGGCCGGCTGCCGCAGGATCGGGAAGCGGGAGAGCGTCACCAGCTCGCCCCGGACGGCGACCTCGTGGCCGGGGAACTCCCGGCGCAGCCGTGGCAGGTCGTCGACGGGCAGCCTGCCCTTCCGGTCGGCGGTCACGTGCTGGTACTCGTGCAGCAGATAGACGTCCGCGTCCTTCGCCTTCAGGAAGGCGTAGAAGTGGTCCTGGGTGCCGAGGAGCTGGTTCCACGAGTTGGTGTTCCAGGCGAAGACCCGCACGGAGTCCGGCCCGGTCCCCGGCTCCGGCCGCCACAGCGCCGCCGGGTCGAAGCCCGACTGTCCGAAGCCCGTGACCAGGGCGAGCGCGGCGGCCGCGAGGCTCCGCCACCGGGCGGCGCCCCGGGCGAGCGGGGCGAGCGCGGCGAGCAGCAGCGGGACCAGGGCGAACGCGGCCGGCGGGACGATGCCCACCAGATGCCCGAGCCAGATCCGGCCGTCCGCCGCCCACTCGACGAGGAGGAGGACGAGCCAGGCGAGGGCCGCGCCGAGGACGAGGCGGTTCAGGTGCCGCCGGGCCGGGGCGACCCGTACGGCCGCGGCCGGGGTCTCCGCCGGAGCGTCGGCCGACGCGAGCGTGTCAGCCACGGGAAACCCCCGCGGCCACCCCGGTCGCACCGCTCGCCCCGGCCGTCGCCGCCGGGAGGTCCGGCCGGGGCTGCGGGTCGTACAGGCGCCGGAACCGCTTCGAGCACAGCCACTGCACGCCCGCGACACCGATCGCCGCGAACACCGTCAGGTTCACCAGGAAGTTGACGGCCACGAAGTACCCGAGGAACATCCGCCCCCGGTGCCGCCGCACCTCCCGGTACATGTCCAGATCGCCCCACACGCCGAGGACGAACAGGCCGAGCGGCAGCAGCGTCCACACCGCTCCCCACAGAGGCGGTGCGGCGAGCGCGGCCACCGTCAGGGGTGCGGCGAGGCTGGCCCCGGCGCGCGGACCGGTGACGAAGCCGCCCTGGAGGTGCCGCCTGCCCAGGATGAGCGGGACGGCGAGCCGGGCGCGCGCGAAGACCTTGTCGAGGACGATCCGCACGGTGTCGTCGTGGTCGTGCCGGCCGCGCACCTCCAGGGAGCTGAGCACCGTGTACCGCTCCGAGATGCGCCGCCCGTAGTCCTGGTCCTCGGTGTGCCGCAGGACCGGGTTGAACGGTCCCACCTCGTCGAAGACCCGCCGGGGGATCGCCAGGATCGCGGTGTGGACGGTGTCGATGACCCCCTCGGACTTCAGCAGCAGGTAGTACTGCTGGAGCGAGCGGTACTCCTCGATCAGGCTGTCGCGGATGAGCGGCTCCGGCTCGTAGGTGCCGCAGATCGCCCCGTACCCCTGTCCGGAGCCGAGCAGCTCGACGGACTTGGCGACGGCGTCGGGGTGCATGGCGACGTCGGAGTCGAGGAAGACCAGGATCTCGCCCGAGGACAGGTCGGCGCCGAGGTTGCGGGCGACCGCGACCCCGCTGTTGACGCCGGTGGAGACCACCCGGGCGCCGGCCGCGGCGGCGATCGCGGCGGAGTCGTCGGTGGAGCAGTCGTCGACGACGAGGACCTCGATGTTCGGATACGTCTGGGCGAGGGCGGCCTCGACGCACAGGCCGATCGAGCGGCCGTAGTTGTAGTTGGGGACGATGACGGAGACCAGCGGAGCGGACATGATCGGCTTCTCCTAGAAAAGGACCTTGGCGAGGGAGAGGGCCCCCTGCCGCCACGGTTCGACACTGGTGACGCCCTCGCCCTTCTTCGCGGGGCGGGCGCCGGCGGGGAGCGCGGCGGTGGTGCGCCGGTGCTCGCGCCACCAGGCGAAGGTGCGCAGGATCGCGTCCTGGTTGGAGTGCTTCGGCCGGAACCCGAGGACGTCCCGGGCCTTCTCTGTGGAGACGAAGCTGTCGTCGAGGAGCTTGTGCAGCAGGCGTCCGTACACCGGGGAGAGTCCGGAGCGCTGGAGCAGGCTGAGCGCGGCGAGCGCCGGCTTCGCGGGCATCGACCGGACCCGCTTGCCGTGCCCGGCGGCGTCCAGGACGGCCTGGAAGTCCTCGCGTATGGTGCCGAACGAGGTGGCCCCCAGGTTGAAGGTGTCGTCGGCCGTCGCGGCCGGCGCGTCCATCGCGGTCACCACCGCGTCGACCAGGTCGTCCACGTCGAACATCTGGATGCGGACGTCGCCCCGGCCCAGGACCGGGAAGTTCCGTCCCTCCTCGGCCCACTCGAAGAGCATCGCGAACAGCCCCATCCGGCCCGGCCCGAGGAAGGTCTTGGGCCGCAGGACCGGTACGCACATCTCCCGGCCGCGGAACCGCTCGGCGACCTCCTCGGCCTCCGCCTTCGCGGCGCTGTACGTGTCGACGGGCTCGCGCGGGTACTCCTCCGGCGTGGGCACCACCTTCGGCAGTCCGTACACGGCGGTCGAGGAGATGTGCACGACCCGGGGCACGGCGTTCGCCTCCGCTGCGGTCAGGACCGCCTCGGTCCCGCCGACGATCACCGAGCGGATCATGTCGGCCGGGTAGCTGGGCAGGGCGGCGGCGCAGTGCACCACCACGTCCGCGTCCGCCGTGACCCGCTTCATCGTCACCGCGTCCCGGACGTCCGAGACGGTGTGCGTCAGGTTCTCGTGCTCCGTGCGCGGGGCCCGCAGGTCCACGCAGTGCACCTGGCGGCCGTCGCCGAGCAGGCGGTCGATCAGGGTCGAACCGAGCATGCCGGCACCGCCGGTCACCACAATGCGCTCTACCACAGCGACGACACCTTCTCCTTGACGAAACGGGTGAGCAGACGGGGCAGACCCTGGGCGAGGGTCTTGTCGAGGCAGTCCAGGAAGAACTCGACCTCGTGCGGCTCGGCTACCAGCGAGGGGGCGACCATCAGCGGGTTCTCGCCGTTGAGCGTGTAGTACGTGTAGATGCCGTGGTCCCGGTAGAGGGCGTTGACCACCGACGAGGTGATGAGCTTGGTGCGGAAGCGCGGATCCTTCGTCATCGCACCCGGCACCAGCTTCGTCACCAGCTCCAGGATCTTCGGGCCCTTGTGCAGGAAGACCCCGTGGAGCGCGCCGTGGCCGCGGACCTCGGCCACCACGTCCGGGTACTCCTTGGCGATCCGCGCCAGACCGGGGGCGAGGATCCGCTCGATGTCCCGGGCGCGGGCCGGATAGTCGTCCTCGACGGCCACGTTGACGGCCTCGATGGCGGTGACCGCCTCTTCGCCGAACCCGTAGTAGGTGGTGGACGTCGACTGGAGAAGGGCGTCCGTGAGGTTGTCGTAGGCCTTGCGGAAGACCGGCTCGCGGGCCACGAAGGCGGAGATGGAGGACTTGCCGCCGCCGAAGGACTTCGAGGTGGTGAGGATGTCGGGGACCAGGCCCTCGTACCGCATGAAGTGGAAGAGGGTGCCCGTCTTGCCCCAGCCGGTGTAGATCTCGTCGAAGAGCAGCACGATGTTCTCGGCCGTGCACAACTCCCGGAGCCCGCGCAGGAACTCCTCCGAGCACTCGTTCATCGTCGACGCCGACAGCGGCTCGATGAGGATCGCGTACACGTCCGACTCGCCCTTGTCGGTGCGGAGTTCGGTGACGAGCCGCTGGACCGACGCCAGGTCCCCGTACCGGAAGATCTCCACGCCGGGGATGCCGGGGAACTGGAACCCGGACTGATTCTGGCCGGTCAGGCTGCCCGAACCGAGCAGCTTGCCGTGGAAGGAGATGTCGGCCCGCAGCACCCGGGAGCGCCGGCCGCCGTGGTACTTGTACGCCAGCTTGACCGCGCCTTCGACCGCCTCCGCACCGGAGTTGGGGAAGAACGACATGTTCAGGTCGCCGGGCAGCAGCTCCGCGAGGTTGTGGCCGAGGGCCGCGACGTACGGCGAGAAGTAGGTCTTGTGGACCTCCATGCTCTTCCGCTCCTGGAAGCGCTGCCGTGCGGCGAGGATCCGGGGGTGGTTGTGGCCGTGATTGAGGACGCCGACGCCACCGGTGAAGTCGAGCACGCGGCGGCCGTCGCGCTGGGTGATCCAGACGCCCTCGGCGCTCTCGACGAGCTCCTGGCCGAAGCCGAAGGAGGTCATCAGCGAGACCTGGCTCTTGTTGACGTGGTCCTTGTACAGGCCGTGGACCTGCTTCGTCGTCAGCGACTCGCAGTCGTCGACGGAGTACAGCGGCGGCATGGTCAGTCCTTCACGGGGATCGGATGGGCGGGGGGAGCGGATCGGCGGGGGACGGTCAGGAGGAGGGCGGCGCCTCCGACGAGGACCTCGCTGAGGGTGCAGACCACCCGGCTGGCGACGGCGACGGCGGTCGCCTCCTGCCAGGGCAGTACGGCGGTCAGCGCCAGGAGCAGCAGGGCCTCGCGGGCACCCCAGCCGTCCGGCAGCACCACCACGAGGCTGGCGGCGGCGGTGGCCAGGGCGAAGCCGCCCACACAGACCGGCAGCGCGGTCAGCGGCGGGGCCCCGAGCATCACGGCGAGGGCCCACAGGTGCAGCCCGCCGACCGCCCAGGAGGCGGTGGCCGAGGCGAGGGCCCGCCGCATGCCCCGGTCGCTCGCCCGGGTGGTGGGCGCCTGCCGCCGGGCGATCCGGGCGGCGAACGCCGCCAGGTGGTGCAGCAGCGCGGGACGCACGGCCCAGGCGACGGTGACCGCGCCCGGCAGGACCAGCCACCAGGCCTCGGCGCCGATCGTCCAGGGAGCGGCGATCGGGCCGACGGCGAGGCCGGTGAGGACGGCCACGACGAGGTTCAGCAGGAAGACGGCGAGCACGACCGGCGCGGGCACCCCCGCCGCACCGCCCATCCGCAGCTGGGCGAGGACACCCCAGACGGCCCCCGGCACGTACTTGCCGAGGTACGAGGTGAAGTAGATCCGGGTCGCGGTCCGGCCCGGCACCGCGGGGCCCAGGTCGGCGAGGAGGGTTCGCCAGGTGGTCAGGGAGAGCAGGACGGCGAGGGCGTTGGCGACCAGGGCCGCGAGGAGGTACGGGACGGAGTCGGGGCGCAGGACGAGGGCGGCGAGCTCTCCGGCCCGGCCGTACAGGGCGAAGCCGATGCCGGTGACGACGGCGACCGGGAAGAGAACGGTGAGGGCGCGGCGGGCGCGCCGGAGGCGGCCGCGAGGCGCAGGGGGAGCCTCGGCCGCGGCGGACGTCGGGCCGGAGGCGGTGGCGGACGGGGTACCGGGCGGCGCGGTGGTCGTCGCCGTCATGACCCGAGGTGGCTCAGCGGCCACGCGCCGGCGAGCAGCGCCGACCAGAGCAGGGCGTTGGAGACGGTCATCCGGTCGCTGAACAGCGCCCGCGAGGGATTGCCGCCACCCGCGTCGACCACGAGCAGCTGCAGATACCGGGCGAGGCCGAAGAGCGCGAACGGGGCGGTGAGCACCGCGACCAGCGGTCCGTGCGGGCCGAAGACCGGGCTGTCCTGCACCTGCAGGACGTAACTGACCGCCGTGAGCACCGCGGTGAAGGCGAGCAGCTGGTCGAGGAAGCCGAGGGTGTAGCCGCGCAGCGCGGGCCGGTGCAGCACCCCGCCGACCGCCATCTCGTGGCGCCGCTTGCCCAGGATCAGCAGCAGACAGAGGGAGAAGACACAGAGGGTGAGCCAGCTCGGCACGGGGTTGCCCGAGGCAAGGCAGCCCTGGGCGAGCCGCAGGACGAAACCGAGGGCGACGATGAAGACGTCGAGCAGCGGGACGTGCTTGAGCCCCTTGCTGTACGCGGCGTTCAGCGCGACGTACGCGGCGACCGGCCACCAGTCGACGAGCGCGGCCGTCCCGGTGTACACCGTGAGACCGACCGTCGCCGCGAGGAGGACGGCGAGGGCGGCGGCGAAGGAGACGGCGGTCGCGACGCCGATCCGGCCGGCGGCGATCGGCCGGTGCCGCTTCTCCGGGTGGCGGCGGTCCCGGTCCCGGTCGCCGAGGTCGTTCATCAGGTAGATCAGCGCGGACGCGAGGGTGAAGACACCGATCGCGGCGAGGGCTCCGCCGAGCGCGGCACCGTCGAGGTGGGGCGCGCCGAGCAGGCCGAGGGGGACGACGACCAGGTTCTTCGTCCACTGGTGGGGCCGGACGAGAGAGGTGAGGTCGGCGAGCCGACTGGGAGGGCGGGAGGCCGGCGGGCGGGCCGTCGGCGCCTCTCGGCCGGTGAGCGTGGGCGTGGCCATGAACGGACTCCTGGGGGGAGGGGCGTACGGGGGTGGGCGGCGGTCATCCGGTGGAGGTGGCGGTGGCGGTGGGGGAGGGAGCGGCGGCGGAAGCCGAAGCTCCGGCACGGGCGGCGGCGGATGCGCCGGCTCCGGGGCGGTCCGCCGGGAGGGCCTTTCCGCGGCCGCGCACGCTGGGCCCGAAGTCCGGCTCGGTGAGCCAGCGGACGGTGCCCCGCGCCGCGCCGAGCACGATCGCCTGGTGCAGCACGAAGTGGACGGCGGTGAAGTAGAGGAGGAAGCCGGGACCGCGGGTCCGCAGCGCGAACCGGCTCAGGCCCGGATCGGCGCAGGCGAAGACGAGCGCGCACAGGGCGGGGACGAGCAGGAGCCACGGGGTGAGCAGGCCGAGCGGCAGGGTGGGGAGGGTGAGCGCGGCGGCCAGGACGCCGAGTGGCCGGTTGGCGGTGAGTCCGCCCTCCCTCAACTGCCCGAGCGCCGCGATGAGCAGCTGTGAACGCCGGTACTGCTCCCGGAGCATCGCCCCGAGCCGGTCGACGTCGTCGTGCCGGCCTCGGATCGCCTCCGTCATCACGATCCGGTGGGTGCGGACGAGCCGGCCGCTGTACTCGACGTCCTCCGAGTCCCGGAGGTTCTCGTCGAAGGGCCCGGTGGTGTCGAAGACCTCCTTGCGGATCGCGCCGAGGGCGAAGAACGCGGTGCGGACCTCGCCGACGGCGCGGCGGCGCCAGAAGTGGGCGTGCAGGGCGTGGTAGCGCTCCACGGGCCCGTCGTCGAAGAGCGGTTCGGGGTCGAGCACCCCGTGGACACAGCCGAGTTCGGGGTCGTCCCGGAGCAGGTCGGCGGCGTTCGCGAGGGCCTCGGGGTGGAGGGCCGTGTCCGAGTCGAGGAAGAAGAGGATCTCGCCGCGGGCGGCGGCGGCCCCGAGGTTCCGGGCGGCGGACACCCCGCTGTTGTGGGGGTTGGCGATCAGGACGACGTCGAACCGCCGGGCGATGTCCCGGGACCTGTCGGTGCTCGCGTCGTCGACGACGATGACGTCGAGCGGGGCGTGGGTCTGGGCGAAGACCGAGGTCAGACAGGCGTGGAGGGTCTTCTCGTAGTTGTAGTTGGGGATGACGACGGACACGCTGGGACGAGCCCTGGACATGGGGGTTCCTTGGGAGGGCGGTCGGGGGGTTGCGGCGTGTGGGGGGCGCTTCAGAGCAGCCGGAAGTCCGCGATGCGGTGGTGGGAGAGCTCGGGGGAGTGGCCGAGGAGGCGCCGGCAGAGCAGCAGCGCGTGGCCGACGGCTTCGATCTCGTCGGGGCCCCGGATGTAGAGGGCCAGGCGGATCGTCCGGTCGAGAACCAGCGCCCGTGCGGACTCGAAGCGGTCCTGCGGACGGGCGACGCGGTGCAGCGTCTCGACGAGGAGTGCTGCGGACGGGGCCGGTGGGGGGTCGGTGTCCGGGGCGGGGTCGTCGTCCGATGCCCTCATCGAGATGCCGACGAGGTAGATGACGATCAGCCCCAGGAGAAGCCGTTGTCGCTGTCGTCGGTCTGCGCGGTCGCGGTCGCGGCAGGCACGGCGTCGGCGGCGGCGACCGCCGGGGCTCCCGCGGACGCCGGCTCCGCCGCCAGGACGAGGGTCAGCGCGGCCGCGGCGGGGACGAGCAGGGCGAGGACGGGCCGGACCTGAACACGGGTGAAAGGGGCGAAACGGGCGCTGCTGGGCATGGCGGAACTACCTTTCCGGAGATGTGGACGAGGAATGTCGGGGCGGGTCTCCCGGCGCCGCTCCCGGGCTCTTCCGGGCGGCTCCGACACGTCCAAGACTGGCCTGCCGGGGGTGCCCTGTCACCGCAGAAAGGCTGGCACCAAGTGCGTGGCCGTGAGGAGCCAGTCCGTATGTACGGCCGCCGCGCGCCGCTGATCTGGAGGTTTCCGGGAGGCGTCACGTTCCTGCCAGGCGGAAGGTGCCGGGTGGCCGTCATCTCCTCGTACGGCCCCGGGATCCTTCGCGTGGGCCCCGAACCCCTTCGTGCGACCTGAGGCAACCGTTCGTACGGCTGCGGGGATCCTTCGTGCGGCTTCCGGGGCCCCTGTGTTCGGCCCCGGGGCCCCTTCGTACGGCTTCCGGAAACGCCGAACGGCCGCACCCGGTGGGGTGCGGCCGTTCGTGTCGTGCCGGGGTGGTGTCGTCGCTCAGCCGTTGGGGCGCTTGAGGCGCGCCACGAACTTGTACCGGTCGCCGCGGTAGACCGACCGCACCCACTCGACCGGCTCGCCCTCGGCGTCCAGCGAGTGGCGGGAGAGCATCAGCATCGGCAGGCCCACGTCCGTGCCGAGCAGGCCGGCCTCGCGCGGGGTGGCGAGGGAGGTCTCGATGGTCTCCTCGGCCTCGGCGAGGTGCACGTCGTACACCTCGGCGAGTGCGGTGTACAACGAGGTGTACTTCACAAGCGAACGACGCAGCGCGGGGAAGCGCTTTGCGGAGAGATGGGTGGTTTCGATCGCCATCGGCTCGCCGCTCGCGAGGCGCAGTCGCTCGATGCGGAGCACCCGTCCGCCGGCCGAGATGTCGAGCAGCCCGGCGAGCGTGTCGTCGGCGGTGACATAGCCGATGTCGAGGAGCTGAGAGGTGGGCTCCAGGCCCTGGGCGCGCATGTCCTCGGTGTACGAGGTGAGTTGCAGCGCCTGGGAGACCTTGGGCTTGGCCACGAAGGTGCCCTTGCCCTGGATGCGCTCCAGGCGGCCCTCGACGACCAGCTCCTGCAGGGCCTGGCGCACGGTGGTGCGCGAGGTGTCGAACTCGGCGGCGAGTGTGCGCTCGGGAGGGACCGGTGTGCCGGGTGGCAGGGTCTCCGTCATGTCGAGCAAATGCCGCTTCAGTCGGTAGTACTTGGGCACGCGCGCGGTACGGGTGGGTGTCCCGCCCTCCGACTCCGTGCTGCCCGCGTCCGTGGCCATTGCCTGCCTTCCCGACTCCTGTGCTGCTGCCGTCACCGGCTCCTCCGTCTGTCGCGGCTCACATGGTGGCACGGACCGGTCACGGGTCGTCGCCCTCCCTCAGGTGTCGGTCCGATAACGGACGCGACTGCCCTTCTTATACACCCTTGACACCCCTAAAGGTCTAGGCCAAGCTCCGGGTACTGGTCTAAACCATTAAAGACCAGGTCCCAGCCCCACGAGCACTACCTGACGTATGTCTTCGCGCGGTGGGCAGGGGTTGCAGGCATCCCTGAGGAGGGTGGCGTGAAGCGCAAGCTCATCGCGGCGATCGGCGTCGCAGGCATGATGGTCTCTATCGCTGCGTGTGGTTCCGACAGTGACAAGGGTAAGGACGGCGCCAAGGCGTCGGCCGGGGGCGACAAGACTCTGACCGTCTGGGTCATGGACGGTTCCGCCCCGGACGCGTGGATGGCCGAGGTGAACAAGGCCTTCGAGGCCAAGCACCCGGGTGTCAAGGTCAAGGTCGAGAAGCAGATCTGGAACGGCATCCAGGAGAAGGTCACCACCGCGCTCTCCGAGGACACCCCGCCGGACGTTCTGGAGCTCGGCAACACGCAGACCGCGGGCTACGCCGTGACCGGCGGCCTCGCCGACCTGTCCGGTGACAAGGCCACGCTGGGCTACGACGCCTGGAACAAGGGCATGGTCGCCTCCAACGAGCTGGACGGCAAGCTCTACTCGGCCCCGTGGTACGCCGCCAACCGTGTCGTCGTCTACGACAAGGCCGCCTTCAAGAAGGCCGGTGTCACCCCGCCCAAGACCCGCGCCGAGTGGATCGACGGTCTGAAGAAGCTCAAGGCGTCCGACCCGAAGTCGCAGGCGATCTACCTCCCGGGTCAGTCCTGGTACGTCCTCGCCGGCCTCATCTGGGACGAGGGCAGCGACCTGGCGGTCAAGGACGGCGACAAGTGGAAGGGCAACCTGTCCTCCCCCGAGGCCGCCAACGCCGTGAACTTCTACAAGGAGCTGGCGTCCTACTCCACCGCTCCGAAGGACAAGGACGAGGCGACCCCGCAGCAGTCCACCGACATCGTCCCCAAGGGCGGCGTGGCGTCCTGGATCGGTCTCGGCTGGGAGGCCGGCGGCGCGATCGACGCCATGAAGAAGGCCGGCAAGACCGCCGACTTCGGCTACTTCCCGATCCCGGGCAAGACGGCCGACAAGCCGGGCTCCGTCTTCCTCGGCGGCTCGAACCTCGCCATCGCCGAGCGCTCCCAGAACAAGGACCTCGCGAAGGAGTGGCTGGCGCTCGCCGCCGGTAAGGACTTCATGACGAAGTACGCCACCGCCACCGAGGGCGCGCTGCTTCCGAACACCGACTCCGCGCAGTTCAAGCCGGCCGCCGGCTCCTTCGCCGAGGCCATGGCCGCTTCCTCCGCCTCCGGCAAGGTCACCCCGGTGACCCCGGGCTGGGCGAACGTCGAGACCGCCCCGAACCCGATCAAGGACTTCATGACCAAGGTCCTGAAGGGTGAGGACCCCAAGACCGCCGGCGAGGCGGCCGACAAGGTCATCAACGAGCGCATCAACCAGCAGTAATACGCAGCACCAGCAGTAATCCGTAGCCCGGTGGTGCGGCCGGTCACGCACCGGCCGCACCATCGGCGCTTCACGAGTGATCAGCGGCCCGCTCCCCCGGGCCGCGCCCCGGTGGGCGCGGGAGCCCCAGAACCGCGAGGAATAAGACCATGACCGTGGACTCCCAGGGGACGGCGACCGCCGATCCTCAGGACGCGCCCGGGAGGGCGGCAGGGAAGTCTCAGACTCCGCCACCCCCTTCGGGCCCGAAGGAAGTCCTTAAGCCTTCGCGCGGCAGACGTTCCCTGCCCAGCGGGTGGCTGCCGTACCTGCTCGTCGCGCCGGCCCTGCTGTCCATGGCGGTGCTGCTGCTCTACCCGCTGATCCGCAATGTGATCCTCTCCTTCCAGGAGCTCAACCGGAAGGAGTTCATCACCCGCGAGACCGTCTGGACCGGCTTCGACAACTACACCGAGCTCCTCGGCGACCCGGACTTCTGGACGGTCGTCGTCCGAAGCGTCGTCTTCACGGCGGTCAACGTCGCGCTCATCATGGCGATCGGCACGGGCGTGGGCCTGCTGCTCAACCGCCTGGGCAAGAAGATGCGCCTGGTCCTCTCGCTGGCCCTGATGTTCGCCTGGGCCATGCCGATCGTCGCCTCCGTCACGGTCTTCCGCTGGCTCTTCGACGAGCAGTTCGGCGTCGTGAACTGGCTGATGCGGACCCTGGGCTTCGACGGCTACGAGCAGCACAACTGGTTCGAGACCGGGTTCTCCACCCTCGTCATCATCATGATCCTGCTGGTCTGGGGATCCATCCCGTTCGTCGCCCTCAACATGTACGCCGCCCTGACCACCATCGGGTCCGAGCTGTACGAGGCCGCGAAGATGGACGGCGCCAGCGGCTGGCGCACCTTCTGGGCCGTGGTCTTCCCGAACCTGAAGTCGTTCTTCATGATCACGACGTTCCTGGAGATCATCTGGATCTTCAAGGCGTTCGCCCAGGTCTACGCCATGAACCAGGGCGGCCCCGACCGAGGCTCCGAGACGCTCCCCGTCTTCGCCTACATCGAGGGCGTCGGCCAGTTCCACTACGGTGTCGCCGCCGCCATCTCCATCCTGACGATCGTGATGCTCATCGCGGTCATGTCCTTCTACTTCCGCCTGATCCTGAAGCAGGAGGAGGAGCTGTGAGCGCCACCACCGAGACTCCGCAGAAGCTGCGCACCAGGAGGCCGCTCACGGTCGGCGTGGTCGCCAAGAACCTCACCGCCCTCGTCCTCGCGGTCGTGTTCGTCTTCCCCGTGTACTGGATGTTCTCGTCCTCGCTGAAGCCGCAGCACGAGATCATGACGAAGGACCCCGTCTTCGTCTTCACGCCGACGTTCGAGAACTACTCGACCGCCACCGGGGTCGACCTGTTCTGGACGTACGTCAGCAACAGCCTCATGGTCACCATCGGTGCCGTGGTGCTCGCCCTTCTCGTGGCGCTGGCCGCGAGCTTCGCGATCGCCCGCATGAAGTTCAAGGGGCGCAAGGGCATCGTCCTCATCGTGATGATGGCGCAGATGGCACCCTGGGAGGTCATGGTCATCGCCATGTACATGATCTCCCGTGAGAACGACATGCTGAACAGCATTCCGATGCTCACGCTCATCTACTTCGTCATGGTCCTCCCCTTCACGATCTGGACCCTGCGCGGCTTCATCGCCGCCGTCCCGGTCGAGCTGGAGGAGGCCGCGCAGATCGACGGCTGCACCCGGGGCCAGGCGTTCCGCAAGGTGATCTTCCCGCTGCTCGCCCCCGGCCTGATGTCGACCTCGCTCTTCGGCTTCATCACCGCCTGGAACGAGTTCGCCATGATCCTCATGCTGAACAAGGACAAGGAGTCGCAGACGCTGACGCTCTGGCTGACGCAGTTCCAGACCGCGTTCGGCAGCGACTGGGGCGCCACCATGGCCGCCTCGACGCTCTTCGCACTTCCCGTGCTCGTCGTCTTCCTCTTCCTCCAGCGCAAGGCCGTCGGCGGCATGACCGCCGGCGCGGTGAAGGGATAAGGGCTCCCCATGACCACACTCGTACACGGCACGGACACCCTGACCCGTGACGCGCTCACGGTGCTCCAGCCCGGGTTCGTCGGCACCACGGCGCCCGACTGGCTGCTCCGCCGCATCGGCGAGGGCCTGTCGTCCGTCGGCCTGTTCGGCCGGAACATCGTCAGCCCCGAGCAGCTCACCGCGCTCACCGCGCAGCTGCGGGCCGAGCGGGACGACGTCCTCGTCGCCATCGACGAGGAGGGTGGCGACGTCACCCGCCTGGAGGTCAAGCAGGGCTCCTCGTTCCCCGGCAACTACGCCCTGGGCAGCGTGGACGACGTCGAGCTCACCCGGGCCGTGGCCCGTGAACTCGGCCGCCGGCTCGCGGCCTGCGGCGTCGACCTCAACTGGGCGCCGTCCGCCGACGTCAACTCCAACGCCGAGAACCCGGTCATCGGCGTCCGGTCCTTCGGGCCGGACCCGGATCTGGTCGCCCGGCACACCGTGGCGTACGTCGACGGCCTCCAGGGCGTCGGGGTCGCGGCCTGCACCAAGCACTTCCCCGGACACGGCGACACGAACGTGGACTCCCACGACGCGCTGCCCCGGATCGATGTGGACCTCGCCACACTGCACGCCCGTGAGCTGGTGCCTTTCCGTGCGGCCGTCGCCGCGGGTACCAAAGCGGTGATGAGCGCGCATATCCTGCTCTCCGCGCTCGACCCCCACCGTCCGGCCACCCTGAGCCCGCAGATCCTCACCGGTCTGCTGCGCCAGGAGCTGGGCTTCGAGGGGCTGATCGTCACCGACGGCATGGAGATGCAGGCCGTCGCGGCGACGTACGGCATCGAGCGTGGATCCGTTCTCGCCATCGCCGCGGGCGCCGACGCCATCTGCGTCGGCGGCGGGCTGTGCGACGAGGACACCGTCCTGCAGCTGCGCGACGCGCTCGTCACTGCGGTACGGACCGGTGAACTGCCCGAGGAGCGGCTGGCCGACGCCGCGGCGCGCGTGCGCGCCCTGGCGGCCTGGACCCAGGCGCACCGGGCCAGGGGGGCTGAATCGGTGTCGGGCGCGGCAGTGCAGGAGGGGACCGCGCCCGGCGCCGACATCGGACTCGTCGCCGCCCGCCGGGCCCTGAAGGTGACCCGGGGGGAGCGGCCGTACACCCCGATGACCAGCGCTCCGTACGTGGCCTCCTTCACCCCCGTCGCGAACTTCGCGGTCGGCGACGAGACGCCCTGGGGCATCGCCGCCGAGCTGGAGCGGCTGCTGCCCGGCACGGAGACCGGCTCCTACGCCGACTCCTCCGTGGACGCCCTCCTCGCCGCGGCGGGGGAGCGGCGGATCGTCGCGGTCGTGCGCGACCTCCACCGGCACGCGTGGATGACCGAGGCCCTGGACGCCCTGGTCGCGGCCCGCCCCGACACCGTCGTGGTCGAGATGGGCCTCAACGAGGCGGAGCCCCGGGGAGCCCTGCACATCGCCACGCACGGCGCCGCCCGGGTCTGCGGCCGCGCGGCCGCGGAGGCCGTCGCCGGAACCGGCGCCTGACGGGACGGACGCGAAGGGGCCCGGCACCTGAACAGGTGCCGGGCCCCTTCGTCGTGCACGGGGATTCCGGGCGGCTCAGATGCCCTGCCAGGCGGGCTTGTTCGCGAAGGTGTGACGGAAGTAGTCCGCGAGCTTCAGCTTGGAGGCGGCGGCCTCGTCCACCACGACCGTGGCGTGCGGGTGCAGCTGCAGCGCGGAGGCCGGCACGAGCGCCGCCACCGGGCCCTCTACGGTCTGCGCCACGGCCTCGGCCTTGCCCTCGCCGGTGGCGAGCAGCACCAGGTGACGGGCCTCCAGGATGGTGCCGATGCCCTGGGTGATGACGTGGTGCGGCACCTGCTCGATGTCGTTGTCGAAGAAGCGGGCGTTGTCCACGCGGGTCTGCTCGGTGAGGGTCTTGATCCGGGTGCGGGAGGCGAGCGAGGAGCACGGCTCGTTGAAACCGATGTGTCCGTCGGTGCCGATGCCGAGGATCTGCAGGTCCACGCCACCGGCGGTGGAGAGCGCGGTGTCATAGGCCTCGCAGGCCGCCAGGACGTCCTCGGCGGAGCCGTCGGGGCCCATGAAGGCCTCCGGGGAGAGCCCGAGCGGCTCGACGACCTGGCGGAGCACGGTGGAGCGGTACGACTCGGGGTGGCCCGAGGGCAGCCCCACGTACTCGTCCAGCTGGGCGATCCGGGCCCGTGAGGCGTCCACGGAACCGGCCTCGACCTGGGCGATCAGGGCGTCGTAGATGGGCAGCGGAGTCGAGCCGGTGGCCACGCCGAGCAGCGCGTCGGGCTTGCGGCGCAGGAGGTCGGCGATGCCGTCCGCGATCAGCTCGCCGCCCGCCTTGGCGTCCTTGACGATGACAACTTCCACGCTGTGCCTGCCGATCTGGTGAGGGGCTGGTGAGGAGCCATGTGGTATAGACCAATCGAAGCCAAATCTAGCAGAGGAGGGGCCTTCCCCTCATGCCGTTCCGCCCCCCGGACGCCCCCGCCGCCTCCATCGTCGGCCGCCCCTGTCCCACCAGCCACTCGAACCCCTCGGACCTCTCGGACCCTCGGGGTCAGGCGATGGAGCCCCCTGTCGCGTCGATCCACTGCCCGGTCACCCAGCGCCCGTCGTGCGAGACCAGGAAGGCCACCACGTCGGCTATGTCCTCCGGGGTGCCGACCTTGCCCAGGGCCGACATCGCCGCCGCCCCCGCCCAGGCCTCGTCGTTCCCCCGCAGCCAGCCCGCGTTGATGTCGGTGTCCACGATGCCCGGCGCCACCGCGTTGACCGTGATCCCGCGCGAGCCCAGCACCTTCGACAGATAGCGGGTGAACACGTCGAGCGCGCTCTTCGACATCGCGTACGCCATCAGCTCCGGCATCACCGCCGCGTGCGAGAGGCCCGTCGAGACGTTCACGATCCGGCCCCCGTCGCGCAGTCGCTCCGCGCCGAGCCGCGCGAGGAAGAACGGAGCCTTGGTGTTGACGGCGAAGACCCGCTCGTACTCCTCCTCGGTGATCGTCGCGAACGGCGAGGAGGTCCCGATCCCCGCGTTGTTCACCAGGATGTCCAGGCCCTCGCTGTGGGCGTCGAACGCGGCCCACAGCGCCTCCGCGTCCCCCGGCACCCCGAGCTCCTGCCCGATCGCGAAGGCCTCGCCGCCGGCGGCCTCGATGGCCGCGACCGTCTCCTTCGCCGCCGCCTCGTTGCTCCCGTAGTGCACCGCGACCCGCGCTCCGTCGCGGCCGAGCCGCTCGGCGATCCCCCGTCCGATGCCCCGGCTGCCACCCGTCACCAGAGCCGTCTTTCCTTCGAGCACGCCCATGACGACGCCCCCCTCATTTCTGTAGCGGTCGTTACGAAAAGACCGTACCCCACTTCCGTAGCGCCCGCTATAGAATTCACTCCATGGTGACGACACAGCGCGGCCGCCCCCGCTCCTTCGACCGGCTCACGGCCCTGGAAAAGGCCACGATGGCCTTCTGGGAGCACGGCTACGAGACGACGTCCGTCTCCGACCTCACCCGCACCATGGGCATCAGTGCCCCCAGCCTCTACGCCGCCTTCGGTGACAAGAAGACGCTGTTCGAGGAGGTCGTCGAGGCGTACACCACCTCGTACGGGGCGTACGGCGGCCGGGCTTTCGCCGAGGAGACGACCGCCCGCGGCGCCATCGGGCGGCTCCTGAGTGAGGCCGCCGAGCTCTTCACCGAGCCGGGTCACCCCCGCGGCTGCCTGATGATCTCCGCCGCGACCAACTGCTCGACCCCCGAGGTCGAGGAGTCCCTGAGAGCCCACAGGAACGCCAACCTGGCGAGCTTCGAGGCCCGGATCCGCCGGGACGTCGAGTCGGGCGAGCTGCCCGCCGACACCGACCCCCGGGCCCTCGCCCGCTTCAGCGGCGCCGTCCTCCAGGGCATGTCCCAGCAGGCCCGCGACGGGGCGACGGCGGAGGAGCTGGCGGCCGTGGCCGCGACGGCGATGCGGGCATGGCCCCCGGAGCGCCCGTAGGGCCGGCCCCGGAAACACCCGCGGGCCGCGGCGCCCGGCGGGACCCTCAGCCCGCCCGGCACCGCAGCCCGGAGTTTTGCTCCGGCCGGGGGTGTGCGGTCCCTCGGCCGTGTGGGAGGTCTCGACGCAGTCAGGGCAGAGAGCGTCGGGTACCTCGTTCCATCCTCCTGTGCGGGGAGGATGGAGGTCTATCGCATTCATTGTGGACTAGACCATTCTTGTCTGTCCATCCACAGGAACGCGGTCCTTCCTGGCCCATCCTCCAGCACGGAGCCCCGGAGATCCAGGTTCACCGCCCCTTTATTCCGCGGGTACGCTCGCACCGTGCCCTCCATGAACGACCTCGTGCGCCAGCACACCGCCCTGAGCGACTCGGACCTCGAGTGGCTCCACCTGCTGGTGTCGGAGTGGCAGCTGCTCTCCGACCTCTCCTTCGCCGACCTCGTCCTCTGGGTCCCGACCCTCGACGGGACGCGGTACGTCTCCGTCGCCCAGATGCGGCCGAACACCGGCCCCACCTCCTACCAGGACGACATGGTCGGCCATCTCGTGCCGCGCGGCCGCCGCCCGCTGCTCGACGCCGCGCTCGACGAGGGCAGGATCGTCCGCGAGGGCGACCCCGAGTGGCGCGAGGAGGTACCGGTACGGGTCGAGTCCATCCCCGTCCGCCGCGAGGGCCGCGTCCTCGGCGTCATCGCCCGCAACACCAACCTGCTGACCGTCCGCACCCCCTCCCGCCTGGAGCTCACCTACCTCCAGTCGGCCTCCGACCTCGCGCAGATGATCGCGGCCGGGACCTTCCCCTTCCCCGGCGAGCAGGTCGACATGGACTCCTCGCCCCGCGCCGGCGACGGACTCGTCCGCCTCGACGCCGAGGGCATCGTCCAGTACGCCTCGCCCAACGCCCTCTCCGCGTACCACCGGCTCGGCCTCGCCGCCGACCTCGTCGGACAGCACCTCGGCCAGATCACCGCCGAACTCGCCCCCTCTCGCGGACCGGTGGACGAAGCCCTGGTCACGCTGGCCTCCGGCTACGCGCCGCGCGAGTTCGAGGTCGAGGGGAACGGCGGCGTGATCCAGCTCCGGGCCATCCCGCTCAAGCCGAAGGGCACCCGCATCGGCTCGCTCGTCCTGCTCCGGGACGTCACCGAACTGCGCCGCCGCGAGCGAGAGTTGATCACCAAGGACGCCACCATCCGGGAGATCCACCACCGGGTGAAGAACAACCTCCAGACGGTGGCCGCCCTGTTGCGCCTCCAGGCCCGCCGGATGGACTCCGAGGGCGGCCGCGAGGCCCTCAACGAGGCCGTGCGGCGCGTCGGTTCCATCGCGATCGTCCATGAGACCTTGTCCCAGAACCTCGACGAGCGGGTGGAGTTCGACGAGATCGCCGACCGCGTGATCGCGATGGTCGCCGAGATCTCCCCGGGCCGGGTGACCTGCCGGCGCAACGGCCGCTTCGGCATTCTCGACGCCGAGGTCGCGACCCCGCTCTCGATGGTCCTCACCGAAATCCTCCAGAACGCCCTGGAGCACGCGTTCGCCCCGGGCGACGAGGGTGCCGTCGAGGTCACCGCCGTGCGGGGTGAGCCCAGGCCGGACGCCCGGCTCCTGATCACGGTCCAGGACGACGGCCGCGGTCTGCCCGAGGGATTCGACCCGCAGCGGGCGGGCAACCTCGGTCTGCAGATCGTACGGACCCTGGTCGAAGGGGAGTTGGGAGGATCCTTCGACATGCTGCCGGGCGTCGAGCGCGGTACGAAGGTGGTCCTCGACATCCCCGTGCAGCCGCAGAAGTAGCGGTCGCGGCAGCGATCGGCGCGGACACAGCAGCGAGCCCCGGACCGAAGAAGTCGGTCCGGGGCTCGAATGCTGTGGGTTACTGCTGCGCGCTGCGGCTCAAGGGCGGTGATTGCATACGCGATGTATGCGCCGCTCGCCTCAGGCTGTCGGTGGGCGTCAGGCGCTGGCGTTACGCGCCCGGTTGCGAGCGGCACGGCGCTTCATCGCGCGGCGCTCGTCCTCGCTGAGGCCACCCCAGACGCCGGAGTCCTGGCCGGACTCGAGCGCCCACTGCAGGCACTGCTCCATGACGGGGCAGCGGCGGCAGACGGCCTTGGCTTCCTCGATCTGCAGCAGCGCAGGACCGGTGTTGCCGATGGGGAAGAACAGCTCGGGGTCTTCCTCACGACAAACGGCGTTGTGACGCCAGTCCATGGCTGCTACCTCTCTAGGGTGTTACAAGCTGGTTGCTTGTGAATGTGAACGCTTTCACGAATCCCCCCGCAAGGGAAGGGCCGACTGCCAGATGAACTGGTGTGGTCCTAAGACTGAGGAGGGGTTCTGACTCTCAGTGGAGGCCGGTGTTGCGGGCCGTCCCGATCGCCAAGAAGAGACTCCCAAACCCCAGCAACGGATACAACCCCTTCCGGAAAGTTTTTTTTGATTCCTCGGTGTCGGCTAGGTCACAGCCGTACTTCTAAGGGGTGGATGCGCGCCTAAACGTTCGAGTGAAAGGACTTTGGGCCCTTCCACTCACACAATCACACGCAGTGCACGGCGTACGCCTGTGAACGTCACGCTCGTACGCAGTCCCAGGTGGTCTCCGTCCATCTGCAGGGGGAGGGGAACCTTCGAATGCAAGGTGAAGTCGGTCAGGTCGTGCAGAGTTGCCGCATGCTTGCCGCGCGGCCCTCGTTCCGGGGTCGAGGTGAGCAGCTGGGTGGCGTACCGGGCCACCGCCGGGGTGGAGAGACGGCGCAGTCCGAGCACGTCCAGCGCGGTTTCGAAGGAGGCCTCCGGGGACGCGTACACCGGGCGATTGCCCAGGTAGGTCCAGGGGGAGGTGTTGCAGATTATGGAGAGGACCAGGTCCTCGACCGGCTCGGCGCCGGGGCGCTCCAGGGTGATCGTGCCGTGCCGGCGGTTCGGTTCCTCCAGGAACTGGCGCACCACCTGGCGCAGGTACAGGGCGTGGGTGGATCTCTTCCCGCGTTCCCGCTGCTGTTCGACCCGACCGATGACACTCGCGTCGAAACCGAGACCGGCGCAGAAGGTGAACCAGCGGGACGGGACGGATTCGTCCTCCGTGCCCGGCGTTCCCGAGGCGAGACCCAGGCTCACCGTGCGTGTCCGCCGCTCACGCAACGCGTCGAGCAGGGCGCCGGTCGCCTCCACGGCGTCGTTCGGCAGTCCGAGGGCCCGGGCGAACACATTCGTCGATCCGCCGGGGACGACCGCGAGGCCCGGGAGCCGGTCGGGGTCGGGCCCGCCGTGCAGCAGTCCGTTGACGACCTCGTTCACCGTGCCGTCGCCGCCGAGGGCCACGACCAGGTCGGTGGTGCCGGAGTCCGCGGCCCGCCGGGCGAGGTCCCGCGCGTGCCCGCGGTACTCGGTGGTGACCGCCTCCAGCTTCATCTCGCTCGCGAGCGCGTGGATGAGCACGTCACGGGTGCGGGCACTGGTGGTGGTGGCTGCCGGGTTGACCACGAGAAGTGCGCGCATGAGCGCCAGGGTACCTACCCGGCGGTACCGGGCCCAGTCCAGCCCGATCCCTGGACATATCCGCCCGGCCCCGGCCCCGGCCCCGGCGTCGTGCTCCGGGCCCGGCCCCGGCCCCGGCCCCGGCGTCGTGCTCCGGGCCCGGTCCGGGCACCGTGCTCTCGCCCGGCTTCGGGCGGGCCGGTCGGCCCCCGCTACCCTGCCCTGTATGAGCAGTCCCGCTGAGAGCAGCACGGAGCAGACCCCCCGCCCCGCCCGACTCGCCGCCGCGGCGGCCGTGGCCGGTGTCGAGGCCCTCGGCCTCTTCGTCGGAGGTGTCTCCATGCTGCTGCACGCACTGACCGGGACGTCCGAGGGCCTCACGGGCGCCGCGACGGGCGCCGTGACGCTCGTCGCGCTCGGGCTCATCCCGCTCGCCGCCGCCCGTGGCCTGTGGATGCGCCGTTCCTGGAGCCGCGGTCCGGCCGTGATCACCCAGATCCTCGCCCTGCCGGTCGCCTGGCAGATGCTCCAGGCGAACAGCGTGATGATTCCGGCCGGCATCGCCCTCGGTGTCCTGGCCGTCACCGGGCTCGTCCTCCTCGTGAACCCGGCCACGACCGAGGCGCTCGGTATCCGGCGCCCCGGTCAGGAGGGCTGACGGGGGCTACTCCTCCACCAGGAGCTTCTCCCGCAGCTGCGCCAGGGTCCGGGCCAGCAGCCGGGACACGTGCATCTGCGAGATGCCGACCTCCTGCGCGATCTGCGACTGGGTCATGTTCCCGAAGAAGCGAAGCAGCAGGATCCGCTTCTCCCGGGGCGGCAGGTCCTCGAGCAGCGGCTTGAGCGACTCGCGGTACTCGACCCCCTCCAGGGCCTCGTCCTCCGCGCCGAGGGTGTCCGCCACCGCGGGCGACTCGTCGTCCGTGTCGGGGACGTCCAGGGAGAGCGTCGAGTAGGCGTTCGCCGACTCCAGACCCTCCAGGACCTCCTCCTCCGAGATCCCGAGCCGCTCGGCCAGCTCGTGCACGGTCGGCGAGCGGCCGTGCTGCTGGGAGAGCTCCGCCGTCGCCGTGGTGAGCGAGAGCCGCAGCTCCTGGAGCCGGCGCGGCACACGGACCGCCCAGCCCTTGTCACGGAAGTGGCGCTTGATCTCGCCGACGACCGTCGGGGTCGCGTACGTCGAGAACTCGACGCCGCGCTCCGGGTCGAACCGGTCCACCGACTTGATCAGGCCGATGGTCGCGACCTGCGTCAGGTCGTCCAGCGGCTCGCCGCGGTTGCGGAAGCGTCGCGCCAGGTGCTCCACCAGCGGCAGGTGCATCCGCACCAGCTGGTTGCGCAGCTCGGCCTTCTCCGGCGAACCCTCCGGCAGCTCACGCAGCGTGACGAAGAGCGCGCGGGCGCCGCTCCGGTCGTGCGGGTCCGGTGCGACGGGGACATCGGGGACGTCGTCCGGCTCGTCCCCGTCCTGCGCCTTCTCCGCCTCCGCGACCGATTCCGCGACCGGCTCCGTGGCCGTCCCGGCGACGGCCTCGGTGGCCGTCTGCGCGGTCCCGCCCGCCTCGGGGGAGCCCTCCGCACGGGCGGGGCCCCGGGGGGCCTCGGAGACGCCTGGTGTCTCGGGAACCTCGTGGTGCTGCTCGTGCTCGCTCATCTGGTCCGCCTGCTCCGTAGCGACCTCATACGGCCGTGCCTGTTGCTCAGGGATGCCGGCCGTCGCGTCCCCGCGCCTCACGCCGGGCCTGGCCCCGCGCCGCGCTGTTTGTACAGGCTGATCGAGACCGTACGGTCATCGGCCACCGACGATTCCACCTTCCCGGCCAGTGCCGACAGCACCGTCCAGGCGAACGTGTCGCGCTCGGGCGCCCGGCCGTCCGTGGTCGGGGCGGAGACGGTCACGTCGAGGGAGTCGTCGACCAGCCGGAAGACACAGCTGAGGACGGATCCCGGCACGGCCTGCTGGAGCAGGATGGCGCAGGCCTCGTCGACCGCGATCCGCAAGTCCTCGATCTCGTCGAGGGTGAAGTCCAAGCGCGCCGCGAGGCCGGCCGTGGCCGTACGCAGCACGGACAGATAGGCACCCGCAGCGGGCAGCCGGACTTCGACGAAGTCCTGGGTCCCGGGCTCGCCTGCGATCTGGGACACCCTCACCTCCAAGGTGGCACAAGCTCATTCGGGGCTCGGGGGGAGAGGCCCCCGAACCGGGCGGTACGCAGGGGGCTGCGCAGTCCGCCGTGACGCTATCGCGATCCGTCCCGCCGTGTCGCCGCGCATCCCTGTCCCCACCGGCCCCCCGGTCACCGGTCGTCACCCATGGTAGGCCCATGGGCGCGGACGGTGGGTAGGGGTCTGCGGGGGCCGAAAGCGAGCGACCGGCGGAGGGGTGACGTACCCAACCGTGGGGCGGGCGAATCGTCGAACGGCCGAATCGCCGGACGGTCGGACCGTCGGCCCGGCCGTGGACTCAGACGATCGACCCGTCCACGAAGCACCAGCGCCAGGCCTCGCCCCGCTCGAAGGTCCGCATCACCGGGTGTCCCGTCGTGGAGAAGTGCCCCGTCGCGTGCTGCCCCGCCGAGGAGTCGCAGCAGCCCACGTGCCCGCAGGTCAGACAGAGCCGCAGCTGGACCGGATGCGTCCCGTCCGCCAGGCACTCCGGGCAGGTGTCGGCCAGCGGCGCCGGTTCGGGGCGCGGCATTTCGGCAACGTGTGGGCACTCGCTCATGATGGCCAGGTTACGTTGCGGGACGAGACGGGGACGGGCATGGACGCTCTACAGCTGGTGGCACTCGTGGCGGCGAGCGCGGCGATCGCGGGGCTCGCCCGCAGGACCCCGGTGCCCGCACCGCTTCTCCTGGTCGCCGCCGGTCTGGCCGCCGCCTACGTCCCCGGAGTACCGGACTACACCCTCGACCCGCACATCGTGCTGCCGCTGATCCTGCCCCCGCTCCTCTACACGGCGGCCGTCGACTCCTCGTACCTCGACCTGCGGGCCAACATCCGGCCCGTCGCGCTGCTCTCCGTCGGGTACGTCCTCTTCGCCACCGTGGCCGTGGGCTGGCTCGCGTACGCCCTCGTGCCCGATCTGCCGCTCACCGCCGCCCTGGTGCTCGGCGCGGTCGTCGCCCCGCCGGACGCGGTCGCCGCCACCGCCATCGCCCGCAAGCTCGGCCTGCCGAACCGGATCACCACGATCCTCCAGGGCGAGTCCCTGGTGAACGACGCCACCGCCATCACCGCGTACAAGGTCGCCCTCGCGGCGGCCGTCGGCGAGGGCCTGAGCTGGGCCGGCGGCCTCGGGGAGTTCGCGCTCGCGGCCCTCGGCGGCATCGGCGTCGGTCTCGTCCTCATGGTCCCCATCCACTGGCTGCGCCGGAGCCTCGGCGACTCCCTCCTCCAGAACACCCTCTCGCTCCTCATCCCCTTCGTCGCCTACGCGGCGGCCGAGGAGGTCCACGCCTCGGGCGTCCTCGCCGTCGTCGTGGTCGGTCTCTTCCTCGGCCACCGCGCCTGGCAGGTCGACTTCGCGACCCGCCTCCAGGAGGAGGCCGTCTGGAAGATGGTGGCCTTCGTCCTGGAGTCCGCCGTCTTCGCCCTGATCGGCCTTCAGCTGCCGTACGTCGTCCAGGAACTCGGGCCGTACGGGATCGGCGAGGCGGCCTGGTACGCGGCCGGCGTCTTCGTCGCGGTGGTCGTGGTCCGGTTCGTCTGGGTCTATCCCGCGACCTTCCTGCCCCGGCTCTCCGCCCGGGTCCGGGAACGGGAGCCGGAGGTGGACTGGAGGGCCCCGCTCGTCGTCGGCTGGGCCGGCATGCGCGGGGTGGTCTCGCTCGCCATCGCGTTCTCCATCCCCGTGGTCACCGACGGCGTGGAGTTCCCTGCCCGCAACCTCGTCCTCTTCCTCACCTTCACCACCGTCATCGGCACCCTGGTCGTGCAGGGCCTCACCCTGCCGCCCCTCATCCGTTTCCTGAAGCTCCCGGGAAAGGACCGGTACGCCGAGACCCTGGCCGAGGCGCAGGCCCAGAGCGAGGCCTCGCAGGCCGCCGAGGAGCGCCTCGACGCGCTGCTCGCCGACGAGCGCAACGCCCTGCCGAAGCCCCTCGCCGACCGGCTCCGCACGGTCCTCGAACGGCGCCGCAACGCGGTCTGGGAGCGGCTCGGCGCCGTCAACGCGGTCACCGGGGAGACCGCGGACGACACCTACCGGCGCCTGTCGCGCGAGATGATCGACGCCGAGCGCGAGGTCTTCGTGCAACTGCGTGACGCCCGGCGGATCGACGACGAGATGATGCGGACGCTGCTGCGCAGGCTCGACCTGGAGGAGGCCGCCGCCTATCGCGAGGAGACCGCGGGCTGAGCCCCGCCGTCCTGCCGGGGCGTGTCCGGGGCGCCCGTGACGACCGCCACGAGCCGGGTGCCGGCCGGGAACGCGCCCTCCTCCGCCAGCGTCGTGAGGCCGAGCAGCATTTTGGCCACATACAGCCGCTCGATGGCGAGTCCGTGCCGCGCCTCGAAGTCGCGTGCGAACGCGTCGAGGGCCGGGGGCACGCGCGCGTAGCCCCCGCAGTGGAAACGCTCGTCCAGGGCCCAGTCGCCGCGCGGCCCGCCGAACGCCGCGTCCTGGAGGGCGCGCACCTCCCCGCCCAGGAAACCGCCCTTGAGGACCGGGACGCCCAGTGCCCTCCCGCCGCCTCCGGCGGGAGGTGCCCCCGGGCCCGGGGACAGGCCGGCCGCGAGACCCGCGAGGGTGCCGCCCGTGCCGCAGGCGACGGCGACCGTGTCCGCCCGCCCGGCGAGCTCCCGCCCCAGCTCCACGCAGCCCTGGACGGCGAGCGCGTTGCTGCCGCCCTCGGGGACCACGTACGCGCCCGCGGGGGCCCGTTCCAGGAGCATCGCGCGCGTGGCCGGGTCATTCTTCGCGCGGTACGTGGCCCGGTCCACGAACACGAGCCGCATCCCGTCCGCCGCGCAGCGCGCGAGCGAGGGGTTGAGCGGCCGCCCGGCCAGCTCGTCGCCGCGCACGATCCCGACGGTGGGAAAGCCGAGCAGCCGTCCGGCGGCCGCCACCGCGCGCAGATGGTTGGAGTACGCGCCGCCGAAGGTCAGCACGGGACGGCCGGCCGCCGCCTCGAGGTTGAGCGCGAGCTTGCGCCACTTGTTGCCCGGCAGATCGGGATGGATGAGGTCCTCGCGCTTGAGCGACAGCGTGAGCCCGCGCCGGGTGAAGCGCTCGTCCTCCACCGGCTCCAGGGGCGAGGGGATCCGGGGCCGCAGGCGGGAGAGGTCGAACGCGTTCACCCGGCCATTGTCCGTGTGCCGGGCCCTCGTCCGCACGCTCCGTCCGGTCAGCGCAGGAGGTCGGCCACCCGCTCGCGCATCGAGGCCATCGTGAAGCCGCGCGGGTCCACCTTCCCCGGCTGCCACTCCAGGTGCCCGATGACCGAGCGCTGCGTCCAGCCGTGCACCCGGCACACTGCGGCCGCCGCCTTCGCGATGGCCTCCAGCTGGACCTTCGGCCACGGATCCACGCCGTCGCCGAGGTTCTCGCACTCGAAGCCGTAGAAGTACCGGTTGCCGTCCGTGGTGGCCTCGTCGTCCCGGGGCAGGCCCTGCTCGGCGATGACCGCCCTGAGGACCTCGTCGTCACCGAGGCCCGCGTGGTTCGCGCGGCCGTAGCCGACGAGATGGACGGTGCCGTCCTTGGCGATCACGCCGTGACAGAGCGGCCCCGGCAGACCCGCGTAGCCGTCCCGGCAGATCCGGACGGTGCCGGCGGTGCCGCGGGTCACGGTGTGATGGATCATCACGCCGTGCACGGGGCCCCAGGGACCCTTGTGGTTGCGGTTGTGGGTGGACCATGCGCCGACCTGGACGACCGCGAGGCCCGCGTCGCGCAGCGCGTCGAGGAACCTGCTCGCGGACATGGGGGTGGACATGACCGACTCCCTTCGGAGGACGGGTGGGGGCTTCCGGAGCGCCGGAGTCCGGAGTACCGGAGGTTCCGGAGTACCGGAGTCCGCTCCTCCACCGCCATCCGTTCGGACCGTGTGCGAGCCGATCCGGACAGGGTCCCGTGAGGCTTCCGGGACTCCGCTGTTCGGATGGAAATCACGTGACATGCCCCGAAGATCGTCGAACAGTCCCACTCGAATGTGTAATGGCGCCGACACGCTGCGTGCTGAAAGGCTTCGTCTCGCAACTCAGTCATACGAGAGGGAGTTCCATGTCCGTTGGTTCGGTTGGCGACGAGGTCCGCGTCGCGGAGCAGCAGGCGCCGCAGCAGAGTCTCGGCACCGCGGCCGCGCGGAACCTCGCCACGACCACCAAGTCGGCGCCGCAGATGCAGGAGATCACCTCACGGTGGCTGCTGCGGGCGCTGCCCTGGGTCCAGGTGCAGGGTGGTACGTACCGGGTGAACCGGAGGCTCAGCTACTCCGTGGGTGACGGCCGGGTCACCTTCGTCCAGACCGGAGAGCGCGTCGCGGTCATCCCCGCCGAGCTCGGCGAACTCCCCGTCCTGCGCGGCTACGAGGACGAGGAGGCCCTGGGCGAGCTCGCGGCTCGCTGCCGCCAGCGGGAGTACGCGGCCGGCGAGGTCGTCGCCGTCGCCGGGGAGCCGACCGACCGGGTCCACCTCCTCGCGCACGGCAGGATCGAGCAGATCGGCGAGGGGCCGTACGGCGACGAGGCCGTCCTCGGAGTCCTCGCCGACGGCGCCTACTTCGGCGACAACGCCCTCGTCGACCCGGAGGCCACCTGGGAGTGGTCCGCCCGCGCCGCCACCGCCTGTACGGTCCTGGAGCTCACCAGGGACGACGTGCGGAACCTGGCGGAGCGGGCCGGCTCGCTCGCCGCCCACCTCGCGAGCGTGGCCGCCCTGCCCAACCAGCGGACGAACAGGTACGGCGAGGCCGAGATCGACCTCTCCGCGGGCCACGTCGGCGAGGCCGTCGTCCCGCACACGTACGTCGACTACGACGCCTCGCCCCGCGAGTACGAGCTGAGCGTCGCCCAGACCGTGCTGAAGGTGCACAGCCGCGTCGCCGACCTCTACAACCAGCCGATGAACCAGACCGAGCAGCAGTTGCGGCTCACGGTCGAGGCGCTCCGCGAGCGCCAGGAGTTCGAGCTGGTCAACAACAAGGAGTTCGGCCTCCTCGCCAACTGCGACTACGGGCAGCGCCTCCAGCCGCACGACGGGGCCCCCAGCCCCGACGACATGGACGAGCTGCTCTCCCGCCGCCGGGGATCCAAGCTGTTCCTCGCCCACCCGCGCGCCATCGCCGCCTTCGGCCGCGAGCTCAACAAGCGCGGACTGGTGCCCGAGACGATCGACATCAACGGCAACCGCATCCCGACCTGGCGCGGTGTGCCGATCTACCCGTGCAACAAGATCCCGGTCTCGGACGCCCGGACCACCTCGATCATCTGCATGCGCACGGGCGAGGCCGACCAGGGTGTGATCGGTCTGCACCAGACCGGCATCCCCGACGAGATCGAGCCGAGCCTCTCCGTCCGCTTCATGGGCATCGACGAGCAGGCGATCATCTCCTACCTGGTCACGGCCTACTACTCGGCGGCGATCCTCGTCCCGGACGCGCTCGGTGTCCTGGAGAACGTCGAGGTCAGCCGCTGGCGTTGAGCCGACGACGCCCGGGGGCGGGGACCGAACCCTCCCGCCCCCGGGCGCTCCCGGCTCGTCGCCGCGCAGCATCGCCACGGAGGAGACGAAGGAAGTGACCTTGAGCATTGCCGGCGGGGATGCCGTCACCGACGGTCAGGGGGCTGTGCGGCTCCTGGACCGGACGCGGACGGCCGTCCATCCTCAACTGCGCTCGACCGTCGAGACCCTGCCCGGTTCGATGCGGCGGGTCGCGATGTACCACTTCGGCTGGGAGCACGCCGACGGCACTCCTGCCAGGGAGCAGCCGGGCAAGGCGATCCGGCCCGCCCTGGTCCTCGCGGCGACCCGCGCGCTCGGCGCCGACGAGGCCTCGGCGGTGAAGGCCGCGGCCGCGGTGGAGCTCGCGCACAACTTCACCCTGCTCCACGACGACATCGTCGACGAGGACGTGACCCGGCGGCACCGGCCCACCGCCTGGACGGTCTTCGGCATCCCGGACGCGCTGATCGCCGGGGACGCGATGAGCGCGCTCGCCCTGCGGATGCTCGCCGAGGATCCGCACCCCGCCTCGGCGGCCGCGTCCGCGCGGCTCGCCGCCTGCATCATCGAGCTCTGCGCGGGACAGCAGGCGGACTGCGCCTTCGAGCAGCGGGCGCCGCGCGAGGTCTCCCTGGACGAGTGTCTGGCCATGGCCACCGCCAAGACCGGCGCGCTGCTCGGCGCCTCCTGTACCATCGGCGCGCTCTACGCGGGCGCGGGGGACGAGGAGGTCGCCGCGATGGACGCGTTCGGCCGTGAGGCGGGCCTCGCCTTCCAGCTGATCGACGACCTCATCGGGATCTGGGGAGACCCGGACCGTACGGGCAAACCCGCCGGGGCCGATCTCGTCGCCCACAAGAAGTCGCTGCCGGTGGTGGCGGCGCTCGCCTCGGGGACGCCGGCGGGTGACGAGCTGGCCGAGCTGTACTCCCGCCCGGTCCTCGACGCCGAGGCGGTACGGGCGGCCGCGGACGCGGTCGAGCGGGCCGGTGGGCGCGACTGGGCGCAGGACCAGGCGGCCGAGCGGATGGGCCGTGCCGTCGAGCACCTGGCCCAGGCGGTCCCGGACCTGGCGGCGGCGGGGGACATGCTGGCGCTCGCGGAGTTCGTCACGCGACGCTCGCGCTGAGGCCCCGGGGCGTCGTCACGCCTCGGGGACGATCCGGTTGACCACGGTCTCGATCAGGTCGTCCAGGTGCCGGTCGTCGTGCAGGCCCGGGACCGTGAAGTGGTCGAGCAGCAGCCCGGTGAGGGCGAAGTAGAGCAGCCGGACGGTGTCCGCGTCCCCGGGCATCCCGGCCTCCAGGTGCCCCTGGATGTTCGCGTCCAGATCGCCCCGGAGCACCTTGGTGAGCTGGGTCCGCAGCTCGGGGCGGCGCACGGCTTCGAGGCGGAGCTCGAAGAGCCCGAGGTAGCAGGTGCGCTCGGCGGCGAGCCGCTGGGCGACCTGGCGCATCAGCTCGAAGACCAGGGCGCGGCTCGGCGCGGGCAGCATGGCGGTCTCCATGACTCCGGGCTTGGGGGTGAGCCGGACGAAGATCCGGTCGGCGACCTCGGAGAGCACCTGGTCCCGGTCGCGGAAGTAGTTGGACGAGGTTCCCGTGGGGACCCCGGCGCAGGCGTCGACCGCGCGGAAGGTCAGCCCGCGGGCACCGTCGTCCGCCAGGACCTGGATGGCAGCGTCGAGCAGCGCCGTACGTCGTTCGGGGTTTCTCGCCATGTCGTGTTTCCTCCTTCTTCGAACATAGGGCTTGCGTAACCACTACAGGTGAAGCACTATAGCCGTCGTGGTTGCGATCGCGGCCACGATCCGAAGTGGAAGAGGACCGGTTTGCGCAAGCTCACGTACTTCATCGCCTGCACCATCGACGGCTTCATCGGTGACCCCAAGGGCGATGCCACCTCCATGTACCAGTTCGTGGACGCCGAGTTCCTGGAGTTCCTGACCGGCGAGTACCCGGAGACCGTCTCGGCGCAGGGCCGGGAGATGCTCGGGATCGACGCCGAGAACCAGCGGTTCGACACCGTCGTCCAGGGGCTGGGGTCGTACCGGATCGCCCTGGACATGGGCATCACCAGCCCGTACGGCCACCTGCGGGAGGTCGTCGCCACCCGCTCGCTGGCCGAGTCGCCCGACGCCAACGTGGAGCTCATCGCCGACGACCTCGTCGGCCGCGTCCGCGAGCTCAAGGCCGAGGACAGCCCCCTGGACATCTGGCTCTGCGGTGGCTCCACGATCGCCGGTGAGCTCATCGAGGAGATCGACGAGCTGGTCATCAAGACCTATCCGCAGGTGTACGGCTCCGGTATGCCGATGTTCGGCGCCGACTTCGAGCCCCGCGACTTCGAGCTGAACGACCTGCGCGTCTTCGGTAACGGCGCGTTCGTCCGTACGTACACCAGGAAGCGGTGAACGGCGGCAGGCGCTCCCGTGCGAGCCGTCCTACCCTGGACCTATGGGTGACGAGGCGCCTCACACGACGAGGGACCCCCGGGCCGAGCACGGATGCCCGGCCTGCGGGCAGCCGCGAGCCGTGACGGCCACCCGGCACAAGGTCCTCGGGGCCTGGGTGCCGGAGTGGGAGGTGCAGCCCTGCCGCAACCCGGACTGCACGCTCTACCGGAGCGTGGAGGCAGACCTGGGCGAAAGCGTGGAAACGGCCGCCGACGTGGCTGCGGGCACGCGTCCCGTCGCGGGTGCGGAAGCCGCGAGCACGCACGTGACCGGCAAGAACGGCGAGATCGGGAGAAGTCAGGCCACGGGGTGACCGGACGCGCGCAGGAGCCGGTCGTACGGCTACAGTCCGCGCATGTCATCGGAGTCGACGGAAGTCTGGACCGGCTGGTACCGGGACCGCAGCGGCGCGGAAGCGATCGTCATCACGGCCGACGGGCGGCATGTCGCCACCCGGATCAGGGGGATCGAGTACACGGGCGAGGGCTTCGCCGAGCTCAGCGCGGCGGCGGAGGGCGGGCAGCCTCTCACCGCCTGCGTCCTGGAGTGGGACCTGCCGCTCCCCGTCGTCATGGACGGCGCCTCCCAGCAGGCCACGCTGAGCTGCCTGCTGACCCTCGGTGAGCGCGCGGACCTCAGCCTGACGCTGCACTACGGTGGCGCCGCCTTCGAATCGTGCGTCGCCGGAGGTGACTTCGACGGGGCGCTCGAACGGGTCAGGCGCCAGCTGCCGCCCGGCGCGGATTTCGGCCGCCGACTGCTTCAGGCGGCCTGAGAGCACCCGTACCGGAACGGAGAACGAGGACGGCGGCGCCCCGGGGAGGGGACGCCGCCGCTTCTCGTCTTCCGCGTGCTCAGCTCTTGAACGCGGAGGCGAGGCCGTTGCGCCACAACTGGTCGACGCGGGACCGCTCCTGGGAGTTCGGCTGGGCGTTCTGGCAGGACGTGCCGGGGCCGCCGCCCGACATCAGCTCGCTGCACGGACCGCTGTAGTGGTCCGGCAGCCCGAGGACGTGCCCGGTCTCGTGGGCGGTCACACGGGTGGAGTTGTACTGCTGGTTCTGCCGGTAGTCGAGGAAGATGTAGCCGCTGCCGTGACCGTCGGTGCTCGCGTACGAGCCACGGGAGTCGTTGCCCTCGTAGTAGCGGAAGTCCGGGTTGCTGCCCTCGACGAGCCGGACGTTCGCCACCGAGCTGTTCCATATCTGCGTCGAGCGGGAGATCTGGCTGCGGAAGCTCGGCGCGTTGGCGGCGCTGTAGACCACGGTGACGGCGGCCGCGCCGGGAGCGGCGGCCCGCTTCTTCGCCACCGACTTCACGACGGCGTCGAAGAAGGCCTGGTTGGCCTTCGCCTCCTCGGCCGAACCGGCGTACGCCACGGCGGTGTTGCCGGCCGCGGGGACGCCGGTGGGGGCGGGGGCGGCCACGGCCGGGGCCGCGCCCAGCGAGGCGGCGAGACCGAGGCCGAGGGCGGTGGTCAGGACAGAGGTGAGGACCTTGGGGTGACGCATGGGGGGCTCCTCCTGTAGGGGATGGGAGAGAGTCTCGGGGGAGCCGGGGCGCGTGGGGATGATGTCAACCGGCGATAGCATCACCGCATCACCTGGTCGAAACACCCTCAACTCCCTTGAAATCAAAGGTGATTGAGGGGTTCCGGGTATCTGGTGCGAGCCAGGGAGCCGCCCTACCCTCGGGGCATGGAGCTGGAGGTGAGACACCTGCGCGCGCTCTGCGCCATCGCGGACACGGGCAGCCTGCACAAGGCGGCCCGCCAACTGGGCATGAGTCAGCCGTCGTTGACCACCCAGCTGCGCCGCATCGAGAACACCCTGGGCGCCGAGCTCTTCTCCCGCGGCCGAACCGGCTGCCGCCCCACCCCGCTCGGTCGCTCCCTGCTCAGCCGGGCCCGCCCGCTCGTCGCCGACATGGCGGCGCTCGTCACCGAGACCCGGGCCGCCGCCCGCACCGACGGACTCGGGCTCCGGGTCGGGTCCACCGCCAGCCGGGCGCTCCCGGGCTGGCTGCGCCGGCTCCGCCAGCGGCTGCCCGGCACCGACATCGGCCTGCGGATGGACGTCTCCGCGAACGCGCTGCTGCGGAGCGTCGCCGCCGGGCGGCTCGACGTGGCCTTCGTGCACGAGGTGGAGGGCTGCCCGTTACGGGTCCCCGAGGGCCTCAAGGGGCGCGTCCTGGTCGCCCGCGAACCGCAGTTCGTCTCCATGGCCCGTGACCATCCGGCCGCCGCCCGGCCCGTGGTGGACCTCGCCGACCTGGCCGGCGACCACTGGATGGTCGACCCGACCGTGGACGGCGAATGGGACGGCCTGCGCCGGGTCCTGGACGCCGCCGGCATCGACCCGCCGCTGCTGCACGGCGACTACCACACGGCCGCCTCCCTCATCGTCCTCGGCGAGGCCGTCGCCCCCTGCCAGCCGACCTCGGTCCCGCGCGAGGACATGGCCGTCCGCCCGCTGCGCGGCGACCCGCTGGCCGTCCGACTGCTGCTGTACGCGCGCCCCGGGGCGCCCCTGGACACGCTGTACGCGGAACTCGCGGCGGCCTACCGGGAGGTGGCCCTGAGGGCGGCCCCGTACCGCGAGTGGCTGCGGCGGCAGGGAACGGCCGCGAGCCTGTCGGTGGGACCGTGCATGATGACGGCATGAGCGAACACCCGGCACCGGCACTGGTCCGACACGCGCGCCCCGAGGACCTGCCGCGGGTCGTGGAACTCATCGCCGAGCACGCGGCGTACGAGAAGGCGGCGCCCCCCGCCCCCGGGCTCGCGGACCGGCTCACCGGCCTCCTCTTCGGCACCGAACCGCCCCGCCTCCGCTGCCTGGTCGCCGCCCTCCCCGACGGCACCCTCGCGGGCTACGCGAGCTGCGCGCCGGAGCTCTCCACCTGGGACGGCACGGAGTACCTCCACATGGACTGCCTCTACCTCACGGAGACCTCCCGGGGGCACGGCCTGGGCCCGCTCCTGATGGCGGCGGTCCGCGCGGAGGCGAGCCGGCTCGGGCTCGCCGAGATCCAGTGGCAGACCCCCGCGTGGAACGAGAACGCGATCCGCTTCTACGACCGGCTGGGCGCCACGTCCAAGGAGAAGCGCCGCTACAGCCTCCGCACGGAGGCGTAGGCGGCCCGCGGGGGCTCAGTCGCGGGCCGGCGGCCAGGGCCCGGCGAGCAGCCGCTCGGCCTCGGTGACGATCGCCGCCGCGAGATGCTCGCGCGCGCCCGACCGGACGGCCGCCCAGTCGTTGTGGGCGTCGGTCGCCTCGAAGAGCGGCCGGAGCACCCGCGGCCGGGCCAGGGCGCCCCAGCCCTCGTACGTGATGAGGTCACCTCCGGCACCTGGGGCGAGGTGACCGTTCACGATCAGCCCCAGCCACCAGCGCACCAGCTCCCAACGGGCGGCCTCCCACGGAAGGCCGGTGTCGTCCACGGGCAGGGCGTCGGCAAGTCCCAGCTCGCCGAGAACCCGTTCGAAGAGACCGTCGGCGCGTTCGTGCTCCGACCGGGTCAGACCGGCGAGCAGCGGAAGGGACTCCGTCTCGACGTCGAGCAGCAGCGCGGTGAGCCCGGCCTCGACCAACTGCTCGGGCGAGGGCCGCCGGCCGATGAGCCGCTCGACGGCCAGCATCCGGAGGCACTCGACGGCCTCCTGCGGGGTGACGGCGTACGGGGCGTACGGAGTGGGCGCGATGACGTCGATGCCGGGTCCGCCCTCGACGAGGTACGACCAGAAGTCGACGGTGACGTGGGCGGTGAGACTGCTCGCCCGCCCGGCGAACTCGTGCCGGACGTAGTCGGAGAGGTCGTTCCCGTAGAGGATGGCGTCGGTCTGGTGGACGGACAGCACCGGGTGCCCCCACGCGCCCGGAGTGCCGGGCAGGTAGCGGTGGCCGTAGACGGGGACCAGCGGAGGAACGTTCGCGCACTCGGCCCGCGCGACCTTCAGCGCCTCGGCGGCATCCGTGGGCCGGGGGCTCCAGTCGGGATGCCAGAAGCCGTTGTGCTCCACGTCGAAGAGCATGCCCTCGACCGGCCGGGCGAGCCGGTCGGCCAGGTCGTCCGGGTCGCCGTCGCGCCAGTCCGGCCAGTTCGGCGACCCGAGGGGCAGCCCGGCGGCGAGGAACACCCGATGGTCCGCCGAGAACCCGAACCCGAACCGCGCCTCGACGGCGTCGAGTTCCGCGTCACTGAGACCGGGCCCGATCTCGGCCGGGAGCAGATGGAGAAGGACCCGGGCGTCTTCGGTGGTCAACCGAGGGGACGCAGAGGACGGAGAGGACGGGGAGAACGTGGCCATGCCCGAAGCCTAGTGACGCACACTCTTCGGATGATCACCCTTCACCCCGTCCTGGAGATCCTCGGCACGCGCGACTTCGACCTCTGGCCGGTCGTGGAATCGGAGCCGTACGGCTTCCTGCCGCTCAGCGGCCGGCTCGGCACGGCTGAGGTCGGTACGGCGGTGATGCGCATCGCCGAGTACAACAGCGACGAGACGGCGGACGAGGGCCGCCCGCCGCGTCCCACCGATCCGCTGGGGAGCTTCCTCCACGGACTGCTGACCGTGGAGGAACTCTCCGCTGCGGGGGGTCTGCGGGTCACCGACACCGCGACGGGCGTCACGCTCCTGCCCGGCTGCTGCAACGGGCTGGAAGAGCGGCGCGACTGGTTCGAGGTCCTCGACGGCGACGGGTGGGCCGGCTTCGGCCACGACCCCTCGCCGCTCGCGGAACGCGTCGGCGACGCGGTGCGGCTGACCGTCGACGTCGAACGGGCCGACAGCCCGGTGATCGAACTCCCCGTCACCGACCTGCGGCGCCTGCTGGCCGACGCGGAACGCGATCTGACCGGCTTCCTCCGGCTGGCCGACGAGTGGACCGCCCGGTACGTCCCCGACCACGCGACCGCGGTGACCGGGGCGCTGGCCAGAGCCCTGGCGCTGCCGGCGCCGGCGGAGGGGCGGTAGGCCCTACTCCGTGACGTCCTGCGGGTACCAGCGCAGCTCGACCGTGTTGCCGTCCGGGTCCTTCACGTAGACCGACTGGGCCGAACCACGGGCGCCCCAGCGGGGGACGGGGCCCTCGATGACGTCGAACGTCCCGGCGTCGAGGACCTCCTGCCAGTCGAGAGGGTCCACGACGAGACAGATGTGATCGACGTTGGACTCGCCGCGCGGGCGCGAGAAGAGGTCTATGACGGTGCTCTCGTCGATCCGCACGGAGGGGAACGACACCTTCCCAGCCCGCCATTCCTCGACGCGCTCGCCCGCGAGCCCCAGGGGCCCGGTGTAGAACGCGAGCGCCTCCTCGACGTCGGTCACGTTGAGTACCAGGTGGTCGAAAGCCTTGACGCGCATGGAGCATCACCCTTCTGTAGGTACGTCGGTATTGCGGCGGGAAAGTCCGAAGGGGTACGACCGCCAGGCGGTCGTACCCCTTCGAGCGGGAAAGAGAAGGTCAGGCCTTCTTCGTCTCCCAGAAGATGCGGTCGATCTCGGCGATGAGCTCCAGCGCCTTCTCGCCCGTCTTCGGGTCCGTCGACGCCTTGGCGGCCGAGAGGGCCTTCAGGGTGTCGTTGACCAGCTGGTTGAGCTCGGGGTACTTCTCGAAGTGCGGGGCCTTGAAGTAGTCGCTCCAGAGCACCGACACGTGGTGCTTGGCGAGCTCCGCGCGCTGCTCCTTGATGACCGTGGCGCGGGCGCGGAAGTGCGCGTCCTCGTTCGCCTGGTACTTCTCCTGGACAGCCTTGACCGACTCGGCCTCGATGCGGGCCTGGGCCGGGTCGTACACGCCGCACGGGAGGTCGCAGTGGGCGCTGACCTTCACCTTGGGGGCAAACAGGCGGGAGAGCATTGAGCCGTCCTTCCTCGTGATCGTCTTCTCAGGTGGGACATTACTCGGTGAGAAGGGCGATTTCGCGGGCGCCCCCTGGGGCTTAGGTCAAAAGTCCAGGGTCACCATGGGACTCGTGTACGAGTGAACGAGCAGATGTGTGGGTGGAGGCGCGTGTGGACCGGCGGGCGGAGCGGGAGGGCCGATGAGGGAATCGGGGCGGGAGCGAGTGGCGGATGCCGGGGCTCCGTTCGGGATCGCCGAGGTGACGGGGGTGTCCATGGTGCCCACGCTGCTCCACGGGGATCAGCTGCTCGTGCACTACGGCGGACGTCTGCGGCCGGGGTGCGTGGCCGTGGTGCGGCACCCGCTCCAGCAGGATCTGCTCATCGTGAAGCGGCTGATCGAGCGACGTGACGGCGGCTGGTGGGTGCTCGGCGACAACCCGGACGCCGAGGGCGACAGCCGGGTCTTCGGGGCCGTACCGCCCGAGCTGGTTCTCGGGCGGGTGCGGGCGCGCTACCGGCCGGTGACACCGGGGCGTCAGCGGTCGCTGGGGGTGACGCTCTCCTGGCTGTTCTCGGCGGTGAGGCCGGTCCGGTCCGACCGGTCGGCCTCCAGGCGCTTGCGGGCCCGGTAGGCGGCCACGTTGGCGCGGGTCGCGCAGCGGTCCGAGCAGTAGCGCCGGGAGCGGTTGGTGGAGGTGTCCAGGTAGGCGTTGCGGCAGGGCGGTGCCTGGCAGAGGCCGAGGCGGTCCGCGCCGAACTCCGTCAGGTGGAAGGCGAGCCCCATCGCCGCGATCGCCGCGTATCCCGCGGTCGCGTTCGACGGGTGGTCCGCGAGATGCATGTGCCACCGCGGCCGGCCGTCCTCGTCGAGGATGTCGTGGCCCGAGATCTGCGGGCTGACCGGGAACTCCAGGAGCAGCGAGTTCAGCAGGTCCACGGCTCCCGTGTGGTCGCCCTCGTCGGCCGCGGTGAAGACCGCCCGCAGCCGGGCCCGTACCGCGCGGAAGCGGGTCACGTCGGAGTCGGTGGCCCGGCGGGCCATCTGGGTGGCGGCGCCGAAGAGCTCGCGGATGACCTCGACGGAGGTCAGGGCGTCCTTGTTGCGGGCCGGCTCCTCGGTGTTGACCAGACGCACGGCGTAATCCGAGTAATAGGCCAGTTCCACTTGTAGTCCTTACTCCGGCGGGCTAGTGTCTCGGTCGGGAGGGGTAACAACTGTTTCCCCTATGAGGGTATTACGAAGAGGGGGAGGAACGGCGATGACCGGAACCGACTGGGCGGCCTGGCAGCAGAGCTGGGACCGTCAGCAGGAGTGGTACATGCCGGACCGTGAGGAGCGCTTCCGGGTGATGCTCGACATGGTCGAGGCCATGGTGGGACCGAAGCCCCGCGTCCTCGACCTCGCGTGCGGTACGGGAAGTATCACGGATCGGCTCCTCAAGAGGTTCCCGGAGGCGACCAGTACCGGTGTCGACCTCGACCCGGCCCTCCTCGCCATCGCCGAGGGCTACTTCGCCGACGACGAGCGAGTCACCTTCGTGACCGCCGACCTCAAGGACCCCGACTGGGCCGCCGGGCTGCCCCACGACGCGTACGACGCCGTCCTCACCGCCACCGCGCTCCACTGGCTCCACAGCGAGCCCCTGACGGCCCTCTACGGCCGGCTCGCCGGCCTCGTCCGCGACGACGGCGTCTTCATGAACGCCGACCACATGATCGACACGACCACCCCCCGGATCAACGCCGCCGAGCGCGCCCAGCGCCACGCCGTCATGGACCGCGCCAGGACCGGTGGCGCCCTGGACTGGGCCGAGTGGTGGGCGCTCGCCGCCGAGGACCCCGTCCTCGCCGGGCCCACCGCCCGCCGCTTCGAGATCTACGGCGAGCACGCCGACGGCGACATGCCCTCCCCGCGCTGGCACGCCGACACCCTCCTCGCCGCCGGATTCGGCGAGGCCAGGACCGTGTGGGCCTCGCCCTCCGACACCCTGCTCCTCGCCGTGAAGTAGCCGGCGCGGATGCGGGAAGGGGCGGTACGGGAGAACCCGTACCGCCCCTTCCCGTGTCTCCGGCTACAGCACCTTCGACAGGAACGCCTTCGTCCGGTCGTGCTGCGGGTTGCCCAGGACGTCGCGCGGGTTGCCCGACTCGACGACCACACCGCCGTCCATGAAGACCAGCGAGTCGCCGACCTCGCGGGCGAAGCCCATCTCGTGCGTGACGACGATCATCGTCATGCCCGACTCGGCGAGGTCGCGCATGACGTCGAGGACGTCACCGACCAGCTCCGGGTCGAGCGCCGACGTCGGCTCGTCGAAGAGCATCAGCTTCGGCTCCATCGCCAGCGCGCGGGCGATGGCGACACGCTGCTGCTGGCCGCCGGAGAGCTGCGACGGGTAGTTCCCCATCTTGTCCCGCAGGCCCACGCGGTCGAGCAGACGCTCGGCACGCTCGCGTGCCACCGCCTTCGACTCGCCCTTCACCTGGATCGGGGCCTCCATGACATTGGCCAGGGCCGTCATGTGGGGGAAGAGGTTGAAGCGCTGGAAGACCATGCCGATGTCACGGCGCTGGACCGCGACCTCGCTGTCCTTCAGCTCGTACAGCTTGCCGTTCTTCTCCCGGTAGCCGACCAGCTGGCCGTCGACCGAGAGCCGGCCGCCGTCGACCCGCTCCAGGTGGTTGATGCAGCGGAGGAAGGTCGACTTGCCGGAGCCGGAGGGGCCGACCAGGCAGAAGACCTCTCCGTTCTGGACCTCCAGGTCGATGCCCCGGAGGATGTGGGCCGCGCCGTAGGACTTGTGGACGCCTTCGGCCTTGACCATGGGCTCGCCGGTCATCCGGACACCGCCGATCGCTTGAAGGTGGTCAGGTTCGCGCGGATCCGCTGCCACGGGGTGGGCGGCAGGCTCCGCAGCGAACCGCGGGCGAAGCGGCGCTCCAGGTAGTACTGGCCGACGCTGAACACGCTGGTCAGCGCGAGGTACCAGATGGAGGCGACGAAGAGCATCTCCATCACGGCGCCCGCCGTGCTGCCGATGTTCGACGAGGCCCGCAGGAGTTCTGTGTACTGCACGGCCGAGACGAGTGACGAGGTCTTCAGCATGTTGATGAACTCGTTGCCCGTCGGCGGCACGATGACCCGCATGGCCTGCGGAAGGACGACCCGGCCCATGGTCTTGGTCTGGGACATGCCGAGCGCGTGCGCGGCCTCCGTCTGCCCCTCGTCGACGGACTGGATGCCCGCCCGGACGATCTCCGCCATGTAGGCGCCCTCGTTGAGGCCGAGACCGAGCAGCGCGACCATGAACGGCGTCATGACGTCGACGGTCTCGTTCTTGTAGATCGGCCCGAGGTTGATGTACTCGAAGATCAGCGACAGGTTGAACCACACCAGCAGCTGCACGTACACCGGAGTGCCGCGGAAGAACCAGATGTAGAGCCAGGCGACGGCGCCGGTCACGGGGTTCTTCGACAGCCGCATCACCGCGAAGACGACACCGAGGACGAGGCCCAGGGCCATCGAGGCGACGCTGATGATCACGGTGTTCGCGAGGCCGTCGAGGACCGACGGGTCGAACAGCTTGTCCCACACCGTGTCCCAGATGATGTTGCCCTGGGAGAAGGCGTAGATGAGCCATCCGAGCAGCGCGACGACGACGACGCCGCTGACCCAGCGTCCGTAGTGCCGTACGGGGATGGCCTTGATCGCCTCGTACGGGGAACCCGAGGCGCCGGACCCGGCCGGAGCGGCGGCCGGGTCCTTGGAGATCTTGTCAGTCATGACGACTGCCCTTCAGTGGAGCGGGGAGGTCACTTGCCGGCGTTGACGAGGAAGGTCACTGGCCGGCGTTGACGGTGGCCGTCTTGACGGCGCTGTCCGAGACGTCCCACTTCTTGAGGGCATCGGCGTAGGTGCCGTCCTTGATGGCCGCGTCGAGCGCTTCCTTGATGGCGTCGCGCAGCTGGGTGTCGTCCTTCGAGACGCCGATGCCGAACAGGCCGACGTCGCTCTGGTTGCCGACGACCTCGAAGTCGTTGCCGCCGCCCGAGGTCTTCGCGATGTACGCGGCGACCGGGTAGTCGTTGAGGTCGGCCACGGCGCCGCCGGCCTTGACGCGCGTCTGCGCCTCGGCGTCGGTGTCGAAGGCCTGGATCGTCAGCTTGTTGGCGCCGCACTTCGTGGCCTGGGCCTTGAAGGTGTCCTCGTAGATCGTGCCGCGCTGGACGGCCACGGTCTTGCCGCAGAGGTCGTCGAGCGAGTTGATGTTCTGCGGGTTGCCCTTCTTGACCAGGAGGGAGACGCCGGAGCTGAAGTAGTCGACGAAGTCGATGCCCTTGCCGATCTTCTTCCCGTTGTCGTCCAGGCCCTCCTGGCGCTTCTTGTTGTCCGTCATCGAGGACATGATCACGTCCTGGCGACCGGTGTAGATCGAGGTGATCAGACCGTCGAAGGTGCCCGACGTGAACTTGAACTCGACGCCGAGCTGCTTGCCCAGGGCCGCGGCGATGTCGGGGTCGACGCCGACGATCTTGCCGCCCTCGGTGAACTCCATCGGGGCGTACGAGGCGTCGGTGCCGACCTTGATGACACCGGCCTTCTGGATGTCGGCGGGGAGCTTCGAGAAGAGCGGGGCGGCGTTGGCGGAGCCGGCGTCCTTCGTCGGGGTGGCGGACGAGCCGCCCTCGGTCTGGTCGCCACAGGCGGTCAGCAGCACGGAGCCGACGACCGCGATGGCGGCGACCGCGGCAAGACGGGAGGTGCGGGTCTTGGCGGTCGTACAGCGCGTGGAGCGTGCGGTCATGATCGGGTTCCTCCGGCGTGTGAGGGAGTTGCCAGTGGTCACGTATGTCTCTTCGAGTGTCGTGACCTCGTGTGATTACGGCATCTTGCCATTCGGACCGCCTCAAACCGACGGCCACGGATGTCAAAATCGGATAACGGGTGACCCCCGAATGCCAACAGGCCGGTACATCAGGGCCGGATCTTCTGCTGGATGCCTTCCACGCCACCGAAGAATTTCCTGTTGATCTCGCCATTCGGACGACACGAAGGCCACCAATCGGGTGCTTGAAGCACCTATATGGACATGGGGTGACGTGTCGTCCTCCGTCCGTGTCCGGATGCGCTCGGTATGAGTCGCGTCACCGAGCGGATATGGACTCGTCTGCGGTGCCGTCCGTCCGGTAAGAAGGATCCTTACACCCCTCATCCGGGGCTCAGGGCGCGTTGTGCGGCGCGCCCGCGCGGCTACCAGACACGGCGGCCGCGGGACCCGCCCACCGCTCCACACCAGGAGCGGCCAACCCTCAAATGAAGCAGACTTAAGGGGTCAACCCAATGGCAGCGGAGATCGTCAATCCTCGCAGTGACAGCGGTACGGAAGGAGCTCCGGAGGAGCCCTTCGATCCTGTCTTCGCCCTCCACCGGGGCGGCAAGATGGCCATTCAGGCCACCGTTCCCGTCCGGAACAAGGACGACCTGTCCCTCGCGTACACGCCCGGCGTCGCCAAGGTGTGCACCGCGATCGCCGAGCAGCCCGACCTGGTCAACGACTACACCTGGAAGTCCCAGGTCGTCGCGGTCGTGACCGACGGTACGGCGGTCCTCGGCCTCGGTGACATCGGCCCGGAGGCCTCCCTCCCGGTCATGGAGGGGAAGGCCATCCTCTTCAAGCAGTTCGGCGGCGTGGACGCGGTCCCGATCGCCCTGGCCACCACCGACACCGACGAGATCGTCGAGACCGTCGTCCGGCTGGCCCCGTCCTTCGGCGGCGTCAACCTGGAGGACATCTCGGCCCCGCGGTGCTTCGAGATCGAGCGCAAGCTCCAGGAGCGCCTCGACATCCCCGTCTTCCACGACGACCAGCACGGCACCGCCATCGTCACCCTCGCCGCCCTCCGTAACGCGGCGAAGCTGACCGGCCGGACCCTCGGTGACCTGCGCGCGGTCATCTCCGGCGCCGGCGCGGCCGGAGTCGCCATCGCCAAGTTCCTCCTGGAGGCCGGCCTCGGCGACGTCGCCGTCGCCGACCGCAAGGGCATCGTCAGCCGCGACCGGGACGACCTCAACCCGGTCAAGCGCGAGATCGCCGACCTCACCAACAAGGCGGGCCTCAGCGGCTCCCTGGAGACCGCCCTCGCCGGCGCCGACGTCTTCATCGGCGTCTCCGGCGGTACGGTCCCCGAGGCGGCCGTCGCCTCCATGGCTCCGAACGCCTTCGTGTTCGCCATGGCCAACCCGAACCCCGAGGTCCACCCCGACGTCGCGCACAAGTACGCGGCCGTCGTGGCGACGGGGCGTTCGGACTACCCGAACCAGATCAACAACGTCCTCGCCTTCCCCGGCATCTTCGCCGGCGCGCTCCAGGTCCGGGCCTCCCGGATCACCGAGGGCATGAAGATCGCCGCGGCCAACGCGATCGCGGACGTCGTCGGCGACCAGCTCGCCGCCGACTGCGTGATCCCGTCGCCGTTCGACGAGCGGGTCGCCCCGGCCGTCGCGGCCGCGGTCGCCGCCGCGGCCCGCGCGGAGGGCGTCGCCCGCCGCTGACGCGTCGCGCACCCCGTGAAGGGCCCCGTCCTGATCCCAGGACGGGGCCCTCTCGTGCAAGGGGGGTCGCCGGGACGAGGGAGGGACGCGCGTCACACGGGCGCGTGGTTCCGTGGCCTGCCCGTGGCCGCCTAGGGTCGGGGCCATGTTCGCTGCCTACGCTGCCCGAATCGACCGCGACCAGCCCCTGAACGGCCTCGAATTGGGTGAACGTCCCGAACCCGAGGTGCGGCCGGGGTGGACCACCGTCACCGTCAAGGCCGCCTCGCTCAACCACCACGACCTGTGGTCGCTGCGCGGGGTCGGACTGCCCGAGGAGAAGCTGCCGATGATCCTCGGCTGCGACGCCGCGGGGATCGACGAGGACGGCAACGAGGTCGTCCTGCACTCCGTGATCGGCCAGACCGGCCACGGCGTCGGACCCGACGAGCCCCGGTCCATCCTCACCGAGCGCTACCAGGGAACCTTCGCCGAGCGGGTGACCGTGCCCCGCTGGAACGTGCTGCCCAAGCCGAAGGAGCTCTCCTTCGAGGAGGCCGCCTGTCTTCCCACCGCATGGCTGACCGCCTACCGCATGCTCTTCACCAACGCCGGTGTACGGCCCGGGGACTCGGTGCTCGTGCAGGGCGCGGGCGGCGGTGTCGCCACCGCCGCGATCGCCCTCGGCAAGGCCGCCGGCCTGCGGGTCTTCGCCACCAGCCGTGACGAGGAGAAGCGCAAGCGGGCCGTCGAGCTCGGCGCCGTCGAGGCGTTCGAGCCGGGCGCGCGGCTTCCGCAGCGGGTCGACGCGGTCATCGAGACCGTCGGTGCCGCCACCTGGTCCCACTCCGTCAAGTCGCTGCGGCCCGGCGGCACGCTCGTCATCTCGGGCGCCACGAGCGGCGACCGGCCCGCGCACGCCGAGCTGACCCGGATCTTCTTCCTCGAACTGAAGGTCGTCGGCTCGACCATGGGCTCCAAGGACGAACTGGAGGACCTGCTGTCCTTCTGCGCGGCGACGGGGGTCCGGCCGGTCGTCGACGAGGTCCTGCCGCTGGACCGGGCGCGGGAGGGCTTCGAGCGGATGGCCTCCGGCGAACTCTTCGGAAAGATCGTCCTGAAGACCTCGTGACGACCTCTTGATGACTCGTCGGTAGGACTGATGAGATCTCCGGCACGTGAAACGTGAACAACGCTCACTTCGTCGTGCCGGAGGTCTACCTTGTCGCGAACCACCCACGCGTGGCGAACCACCCTTGTCACGGGCGCCCTCGCCGCCGCGCTGATCACCCCCACCGTGCCTGCCGCTGCCGCGGATCGCCCGGAGACCGGCGGGGACGCGATACCCGCCCTCACCGACGAACGCGGCCGCACCCTCACCCTGCGCGGCTGGAACGTCGGGGACAAGGCGCACAGCGGTGACGCCGCCCTCTCCGGCGTCACCGAGAAACACTTCCGCGACATGCGGGCCAAGGGCTTCAACTTCGCCCGGCTCCTTGTCTTCTGGGACGACCTGGAGCCCCGGCCCGGCCAGTACAGCCAGTCCTATCTGCGGAAGATCGAGCGGATCCTGGACTGGGCCGAGAAGCACGACGTCAAGGTCCTCATCGACGCCCACCAGGACGTCTTCGGTCCCGCCTTCGGCCACCGGGGCGTGCCCGCCTGGGCGACCAGGACCGACGGACTGCCCTTCACGCCGCACCCCGACGACTGGTTCTCCGAGTACTTCGAGCCGGCCGTGCAGCGCGCCTTCACCCACCTGTACGAGGACGAGGACCTGAGGCGTGCCCAGGCCCGGATGTGGCGGGTGCTCGCCGACCGCTTCGAGGACCATCCGGCCGTGCTCGGCTACGACCCGATCAATGAGCCGATGGGCGAGCTGCGCGAGGGCGAGGACCTGGCGACCGCCGCCCGGCGCATCGAGCGGGATCAGATCACCCCGATGTACAACCGCGTCGCGGACGCGATCCGTTCGGTCGACAAGGACAACTGGATCTTCGTGGAACCGACGCCCATCGTGGGCGAGGGCGTGCCCACGGGACTCGGCCGCATCGACGACCCGAAGATCGTCTACGCCCCGCACTTCTACAACGGCGCGATGGAGGCCGGCGGGGACTACGACCCGGCGGCCCGCTGGATCGAGAACTACGAGCAGGCCGTCACCCTGTACCCGAAGGAGTACAAGGTGCCCGTGGTGGTGGGCGAGTGGGGACCGCTCAACAACTCCCAGCCGAACATGAACCGCTTCTACCGGGAGGCCATGGCCTCGCTCGGCCGCTACAGCTCCGGCTGGGCGGGCTGGGAATGGTGCTACGGAGGCGGCTACTGCGCCGTGGACGGCACGGGGGCGTTCCGTACGAACAAGGAGCTGACCGCCGAGCCCTACGCGGAGGCGGTCGCGGGCACGGTGCGCTCCGCCGCCTACGACCCGGGGGCCGGGGTCTACCGCCTCTCGTACGACTCCGCCGGGCTGCGCGGCTCCCGGGTCACCGAGCTCGCCCTGCCGTCCGGCGACTGGCGGGTGACGGCCCGGGGCGGGGCGCTGGTGCTCCGCCCGACCCCCGGCCGGGCGCTGGTCCTCGCGGCCCCGGGCACCCGGGTGACGGTGACCGTCACCCGGCGCTGAGGTCCTGCGGGGAGGCGGGGTCAGACCGCCGGCGGGGGTGGTCGTGCCCCCGGCGGTCACGCGCTCACGCACGCCCCCGGCCGTCCCGTTCTACACCCGCGCCCGCGTGGCCCTGGCTGTTCAGGCCCGCGGCCCGGCCTCCGTGACCCCGGCCGTCCCGTTCCACACCCGCGCCCGCGTGGCCCCGGTCGTCCTGCTCGGCCCGGACCCCGCGACCCCGGCGGTCAGGCTCTCGGGCGGGACCGCAGCAGGCCCGTGATGCGGATCGCCGCCGTCGACAGCTGGTCGCGGGTCTCGGCCAGTTGTTCCTGGCTCACCCCGTGGTCGCGGGCCGCGTCCCGGATCTCGTCGCGGAAGCGGTCGAGGAGCCGGTCCAGGTCGCGGGCCGGGTCGCCCGAGCCCTCCGTGTCCCGCGCCCACTCCGGCACCTCGTCGGCCGGGGCCGCCGCGAACGGAGGCTCCTGGCCGGCGGCCTTCGGGTGGGTCGTGCCCGCGACGAGACCGCCGAGCTGCGCCGTGATGTCCGAGAGGCCCTCCCAGACGCCCTTGGGCCAGTCGCCGCGCGAGAAGCGGTCCTGGACCTCCTCCTGCACCTGCTGGGCGATCCGCTGGAACTCCTTCGCCTGGTGGCGGGCGGACTTGGCCTCGGCGCGGGCCTGGCGGGCCTGCTCCTTCCACTCCTGCCCGACCCGGCGCAGCTCCTCCTTGGCCTCGGCGAACGAGGAGGACTCCGCCGCACGGGTCCGGCCCGCCGCCGCGCGCATCTCGCTGCGCACCCGGCCCGCCGCACCGCGCACGTCGTCACGGATCTCCGCCGCGAGCTCCGACACCGACTCGCGGATCTCCCTCTCCAGGTCGTCCAGTTCGGCGCCGCGCCCGGCCAGCTCGGCGCGGCCGGCGTCGGTGATCGAGTAGACCTTGCGGCCGCCCTCGCTGGCGTGGGTGACGAGGCCCTCGGCCTCCAGCTTGGCCAGGCGCGGGTAGACCGTGCCCGCCGAGGGTGCGTACAGCCCCTGGAAGCGCTCCTCCAGGAGGCGGATCACCTCGTAACCGTGGCGTGGCGCCTCGTCGAGCAGCTTGAGCAGATAGAGACGCAGGCGGCCGTGCGCGAAGACGGGCGGCATGTCAGAGCACCTTTCCGGTCGCGGAGGGGGTGGGGGAGGGGGCGGAGCCGCCGTCCTCTTCGGACTCGGGACGGCGGAGCAGCGCGATGGAGCCGGAGACGGTGGTCGCCTTGAGGGTGCCCCGGCCCGAACCGAGGGTGCCGGTGACGGATTTGGTGCCCCACTGTCCGGCCACGCGCAGGTCCTCGAAGGCGTTCGACACGGAGCCCGTCGTCGTGTTGGCCTCGACGCGGGCGTCGGCCGGGTGGGGGAGGCGGATGGCGACCTCGCCGGAGAGGCTGGAGAGCCGGATGTCGGCGGGCGGCCCGTCGAGCTCGGCCGGGTCGAGGTCGATGACCATGTCGCCGCTGACGGTCTCGGCCCGCACGGAGGCGCCCGCGCCCTCGATCACCGTCACGTCGCCGGTCACCGAGTTGATCCGGAGCGCGCCCGTGACCGACTGGGCCTCCAGATTGCCCGAGACGCTCTCGGCGCGGACCGGGCCGGCGAGCCGGAGGAGGGTGGTGTCGCCGGAGACTCCGCGCACCTCCGTGCGCCCGGTGATGCCGGTGACGACGGCCTCGGCGCCGACCACGGTCACCTCGACGTCGGCGCCGGCGGGGACGGCGACGGAGACGACGGCCCGGCGCCGGAACTCCTTGCGGTCGAGCCACTTGAGGGCGCTCTTCCACTGGAGGTCCTCGTAGCCCACGGTCAGGGTGGAGCCGTCCTGGGACACGATCAGCGGCGGGCCCTCGACCTCGGAGACCTCCACGCGGGCGGAACTCTCGTCCGTCCCCACCACGTTCACCGTGCCGTTGACGATGCGGACCTGCAGCCGGGTCACGGGGTCGGCAGGGGCCAGCTTCGTCGGCTCGGTGACGGACCACTCTGTCATGGTGCTGACCTCCCGTTTCGGCAACGCAACATATCGTGTTTCTCGATAGACACGATATATCGCGGTGAAGGGAAGTCAACCCTGACTCTCCCCTGACAGGGTGGGGGCAATTGCCTCCATACACGGACAAATTGGCCTAGCGTAGGGCCATGAACGCGACATCCGGACCGCATCCCGTCGGGGCACTGCTCCTCTGCCGTGCCGATCCCCCGACGGTCCGGCCACCCGCCCAGCTGCTCCGCGAGCACCTGCTGCTCGCCCCCGCGGGCGACGACTGGAGCGTGCTCGTACCGGAGGGGAAGCCCTGGCTCCACGGCGGGGAGCCGGTCGAACAGGTCGTCACCGGCTGGGCCACCGCCCTCGCCGTCTCGGCCGCCGGCTGGCCCGTCGTCGCGTTCTGGTGGGACCGCGACCGGGCCGGCCTCACGCTCGCCGCCGGCTTCCGCCGTACGGTCGGCTACACCTGGCTCGCGGACGGCACGCCCGTCGGCGAGGACGAGGCCATGCGCACCTTCGCCGCCCGGCTCGCGCTCGACCCCGTCCTGGACGTCCAGGCCCTGGAACCGCTCACCGAGCCCGATCCGGACGTCGACGCCGACGCCCGGCTCCTCGGCGTCGTCGCCGTCCTCGGCCGCGTCGGGCTCGCCCTGCCGACCGGACTCCTCCCCGGCGAGAGCGCCGACCGGCTCCGCTCCGTGGCCCTGGCCCAGGGCGCCGAGCAGCTCGAATGGTCGGGCTGGAGGGATGCCGTACGCGCCGAACTCGACGTGGTGGAGGGCAGCCCCCTCGGCCCGTACCTGCGCGGCCCCAGGGCGCGCGTACTGGGCGGGGCGCAGCTCGCCGCGGGGATGCCGCTCCTGATCTGGGGTCTCGGCCGGCGCAGCGGCGGCTGGGCCACGGCCGGGGCGCTGCTCGTCGCCCACGGCGCGCTCGGCCTCGCCTACGACCGACTGCGGGAGGGGTGACCCCGCGCGCGGAGACACCCCTCGGAGCGGCCGTTTCTACGAGCGGGCCCTACTCGTCCTCGTCGTCCTCGTCGTCGAGACGGGCCAGCCAGGTCGCGAGGCGCTCGACCGGCACCTCGAAGTCGGGGTTGAGATCGACGAACGTCCGCAGCTGCTCGGCGAGCCACTCGAAGGTGACTTCCTCCTCGCCGCGCCGCTTCTCCAGTTCCTCGATGCCACGGTCGGTGAAGTACATGCGTTCAGGATAGGCGGAACACCTCACGTCCCCTGTCGCCCGTCAGCCCCACCGACTAGCCTTCCCCATCATCGTTTCGGGGAGCGGGGGCGCTGTGACGCACGGGATCGCGCGTATTCGGCTGGACGACGGCACGCCCGTCTGGGCCCGGGTCAGTGACGTACAGGAACTCGGCAGGGGCGGTGGCTTCCAGGACACCGGCGTCAAGGACCGGGTGGTCTCGATGGCCGGCGGACTCACGGACGTGGTGCGCGGAGTGGTCGGCTCGCTGCGGGCCGGGCTCGACCCGCAGGGGTCCGTGGAGGTCGCCGTCAGCTTCGGCATCGAACTGTCCGCCCAGTCCGGCAAGGTGATCGGCGTCCTCGCCGACGGCTCGGGCAAGGCGTCCGTGAACGTCTCCCTGACCTGGACCGAACCGGGCCGGGCCGCCGAGCCCGCCACCGGTCCCGCGCCGGGCTCCGCAGCGGATCCCGCGGGCGTTCCCGCGCCCCGGCCCCCCGCACCCGATCCCTCCGCAGCGGACCCGGCGGCCGATGGACCCGCATGAGCGCCTTCGACGCTCTCGTGCGCCCCGCATTGGTACGCATCGCCGCTCCCGACTGCGGGTATGACCCGCACGGCGACCGGTACTGGGGCACCGGCTTCTTCATCGCCCCCGGCTGGGTGCTGACCTGCGCCCATGTCGTGGCCGAGGGGGGAAGCGCGGTGTGGAGGAGCGAGCCCGCCGTCGGCATCACCTGGGAGGACGGAAAGACCTCCCGGGAGACCACCGGCACCGTCGTGCTCGCCCTGCCGCGCCCCGACCGGCCCGACGACCCGCCGGACCGGTGGGCCTTCCCCGACATCGCGCTCGTCCGCGTGCCCGGCGCGCAGAAGGCTTCCTGTGTGCGCCTCGGCGAGCGTCCGCCGATCCCGCCGACCTCCGTCGGACTGCACGGCTGGTCCCGGGAGACCGGCGAGCTCGGCATCCGGCACGTCCACGGCACCCTGATCGGCACGGACGGCAAGGCGCTCATCACCGACTGGGTCATGCCCGTCGAAGGCTGCTCCGGCGGGCCCGTCGTCGACCACCAGCAGGGCGCCGTCGTCGGCCTCAACAAGGGACGCGGCCGCGACGGCGGCGCCGTCGTCCCCGTCACCGCGCTGCGCCGGCTGCACGACCTACCCGGCGGCGAGGCGATGGGCGAGGCGCTGCGCGCCCACGACCGGTACCACCTCGCCCGCTACCGCTCCCTGGACGACCGGCCCGACTGGACCCGCACCCAGGGACGTCTCACCGGCTCGACGGGTGTCGGCCCGGGACTGCGCACCCAGCTGCACGGACACTTCGCCGAGCTGCCCGCGCCCACCGCGCCCGGCGAGATCATGGACCTCATCGACCAGGTCAAGGCCTGGATCAGGGACGACGAACTGCCGGACGCCCTGGAGGACGACCCGCGCACCTGGAGCGAGGGCGCCGGACTCCTGCGCGGTCTGCGGGCGCCCCGCAGGGACGGCGTCCGCGACCTCGAACTGGACGCGGTGCTCCTGTACGCCGCTCACGTCGCCCGGCACGTGCGCGGGCGGTACGGCGAGCGGGTCGACACCGCGGCCCTCACCCACTGGATCGTCGACGAGTCGGGCGACGCAGACCGGCACCTCCGGCGCGAGATCGACCGGCTCGTCAGCCCCGGCAGGCCGGCCCCCCTCTCCGTACGCGAACCCCGCGCGCGTGCCGACGTCCTCCTGGAGATCGACCCCCCGGTCTACGACCCGGGTCGGTACCCGTGGCGGGTCAAGCTCCTCCTCGACGGGCACACGGTCAGCCCGCTCCACTTCGACGAGCGGGGCGTCACGCGGGCCCAGCTCAGGGAGACCCTGCGCGAACCGCTCGCGGACGCCCTGCGGCGCGGCGACAGCGGCCGGCACCTGGCCGCCGTGGAGGCGGTGCTGCCGCTCGAACTCTTCGACGAACCCCTCGACACCTGGCGGCTCGAACCGCCGCAGGGCGGCCCCGAGGACGCCTGGGCGCCCTCTCTCGGCCAGCGCAGGTTCGTCGTCATCCGCGACCGCCGCCGCTACGACCGGGAACCCGCCCCCGAATGGCGCGAGCGCTGGGAGGCGGCGGAGGGCGGGCCCCTCCGCGCCGCCCCGCTGCGCGCGGAGGTGCCCGGGACGGGCCCGGACGCCCACACCGCGCGCGTCCGCCGGGAGACCTGGGCGGAGACGTACGACCGGCTGCGGGAGGCCGAGGGCGGCACCGTTCCCGTGTACTGCGGCCGCGTGGGCAGCGGCGACGGGCTCATGGCGATGCACGCGGCGCTCGCCGCCGGGCATCCGCTCGCCCTCTGGCGTCCCGGCGCCCACGACCACGCCGACTGCGCGGAGTTCCACGACCGGGCCGACCGGCTGATCTCCGCCGCCCCCACCGCCTGGGACGTCCGAGGACCCGTCAGATCCCTGCGCACCCGCGCGACGGACCGGGCGGCGGGCCCCGAGGCGTCGGCCGAGTACGCGTGGGCCGAGAGCATCGCCCTGCTCCTGGACCCGCCCGACCGGCCTCCGCACGGCGGTCGTCTGGAGCCCCCGCCGCTGCTGGGGGAGGGGGAGCAGTGACCGGAGTGCCCACGGGGACGAAGGCCCCGCGATCCGTCCGATTAGGCCATCGGCAGGCCCCGCTCCCGGGCGGTACCGTCGACGGACCCGGCACCGACACCACAGCCAGGAGGAGTCCATCGTGAGCGATTGGCGGATCTATCGTGGTGCCGGTCTTCCGCACGACGAGATACAGCGGCTGCCCGCCCCGCCGCCCTGGCGCGACTTCTCCACGGGCAGCGCCGACGACACCCTGGCGGGCTCCGACCGGCGGCTCGGCGTCAAGCGCAGACTCGTCCAGAACCATCACCCCAGGCCCGCCGAGACCGACGCCGTCAACGCCGCGCTGTACCTGCGGCGTCCGCTGCTCGTCACCGGCAACCCCGGCACCGGCAAGTCCACCCTCGCCCACGCCGTCGCCCACGAACTGGGCCTCGGGCGCGTGCTCCGGTGGCCGATCGTCAGCCGGACCACCCTCCAGGACGGGCTCTACCGGTACGACGCCATCGGCCGGCTCCAGGACGTCCAGCTGGAGCGTGCCCAGGCCGGATCGCCCGGCTCGGCCGCCGCGGCGCCGGCCGGCATCGGCTCGTACATCCGGCTCGGCCCGCTCGGCACCGCGCTGCTCCCCTCCGAGCAGCCCCGGGTGCTGCTCATCGACGAGCTCGACAAGAGCGACCTGGACCTGCCGAACGACCTCCTGAACGCCCTGGAGGAGGGCGAGTTCGCCCTTCCCGAGCTGGAGCGGCTCGCCGACCGGGAGCCCGTCGTCGAGGTGCTCAGCGACGACGGCCGCAAGGTGGCGGTGCTCGGCGGCCGGGTCCGCTGCACCACCTTCCCGTTCATCGTGCTCACCTCCAACGGCGAACGGGACTTCCCCGCCGCCCTGTTGCGCCGCTGCATCCGCCTGGAGCTCGAAGCGCCCGGCGAGGACCAGCTGCGCGCCATGATCGAGGCCCACCTCGGCAGCGAGGCCGCCGCGGGGGACGGGGAGCAGGGACTCGTCCAGCGCTTCCTCAACCGCGAGCCGGGTGAGGTCATCGCCACCGACCAGCTGCTCAACGCCCTCTATCTGACCCAGCACGCCTCCCGTGCCGAACGGGTCACCAGGGAGCGCATCGCCGACATGCTCATGCAACCTCTCGATCAGCCGAGGTGACGATCGGATGCACCGGATGCATCTGGAGGAACTCACCCGCAGACTGCGGGCCGGTGGCCAGGACCCCACCGCCGAGGACGTCGCGGACGCCCTCTGGCTGTCCCAATGGCTCCCCGGCCCGACCCCGGACCAGGAAGGGGCGGAGGGGGCGCAGGGACCGCCGGCCGATCCTCGGCGGGAGACGGCCGGGGGCGGTTCCGCCGACGGCCATGACCCGGGCGGCGGCCCGGCCGGTGCCGCCGGCGAGGACGGGGGTGCGGCGGCCGGGCCCGGCGGCCCACGCGAGTCCGTCTCCCTCCACATGGCCACGGGAACAACGAGAACCACAGGAACCACGGGAGAAGCCGGAGCCAACAGCGGAACACCAGCCGCCGACGCCACCCACACCCCGGGGGACACGGGAGCCACCGGTGAGGAGCGGCGTACGGACCGGGGCGCGACCCTGCCCGTCCGCGCGCCCGGCGCCAACGCGCTGCCCGGGCTCTTAGGACTCCAGAAGGCCCTCCGCCCCCTGCGCGCCTACGCCCCCGCACCCCACCGCCCCGGCGAGGGCGTCCTCGACGAGGAGGCCACCGCCGAGCGCAGCGCAGCCGCCGGCATCCTCACCCCCGTGATGCGCCCGGCGGCGGGCCGCCGCCCCGACATCCAGCTCCTCATGGACACCGGCCCCGCCATGGTCGTCTGGAGCCGGATGGTCGAGGAACTCCGCCAGGCCTGCCAGCAGTCCGGCGCCTTCCGGGACGTCCAGGTGCACCGGCTGTACGACGCCGGGGAAGGCCCCCCACTCGTCACCACCACCTCCGGCGCCGACGGCCGCCCCCGGCTGCGCCCCGTCGACCAGCTCCACGACCCCACAGGCCGCCGGTTCACCCTGGTCGTCAGCGACTGCGTCGGACCCCTCTGGCAGCGCGGCGCCGCCCAGCGCTTCCTCCGCCAGTGGCCCCGCAACTCCCCGCTCGCCCTCGTCCAGCCGCTGCCGCCGCGCCTCTGGCCCCGCACCGCGCTCCCCGCCGAGCCCGGCACCTTCCAGCGCTCCGCCACCCCCGGCGGCCACACCGCCTTCCGCTCCGACGAGGAGCCCTGGGGGCCACTCGCCCCCGGCCGCAGAGCCGTCCCCGTGCTCACCCCGACCCCGGAGGCCTTCGCCTCCTGGACCCGGCTCCACACCGGCCACGGCGGCAACGCCGTACGCGGCTGGGCCGCCTGGCTCGCCCCCGAGGCGGTGGAGCCCCGTGCGCCCAGGACCCCCCGCGCCGCACGGAGCGACGACGACCTGCTGCGCGCCTTCCGGGCCGCGGCCTCACCCGGCGCGCTCCGGCTCGCCGTCCACCTCGCGGCGGCCCCGCTGACCCTGCCCGTGATGCAGCTCGTGCAGCGCGCCATGCTCCCCGACACCGGCCCCATGGAGCTGGCCGAGGTGCTGCTCAGCGGGCTCCTGCGACGACTGCCCGGGCCCACCCCGTACCCCTGCTTCAGCTATCCGCCCGGCATCCAGCAGCACTTCCTCGGCTCGCTCGACCCCAGCGCCGCCGCCCTCGTCCTCAAGCACTGCTCCGCATACGTGGAGCGCAATTTCGGCCAGGGCATGCGCAACTTCCCGGCGCTCGCCGCCGCGCGCCTCGCGGGCGCCGACACCGAGGCCGACACCGGGACCGGGACCGCGGCCGCGCCGGGGACCCGACGGAGCCACGGCCGGACGGCCGACCTCCCCGAGGAGACCGAGGCGACCGACGAGCCCCTGGGACCCGACGGCCCCGAGACCGAACTCTTCGCCCGTATCCCCGCGCGCGTACTCCGCTTCTACCACCCCGACCTCGTCACCCCCGACCCGCTCACCGAGGCCCGCCGCCTCCTCGCGCAGGGCCGCGCCCAGTCCGACCCGGCCCTGCTCGCCGGAGCACGCGAGCGCGCCGAGGCGGCGCTCCCGGCCGAACCGGTCGAGGCCCGGATCGTCCTCGCCCGCGCCCTGTACGCCGAGGCCGGCACCGCCGCCGCCCGCCGCACCGGCCGCCGCCCCGAGCTCCTCGGCGCGGCCGCCGACACGCTCGTACGGGCCGGGGAGCTCGCCGGGACCGGCGGGGAGGCATGGGCCGAGGCCCGGCTCGAACTGGCCGTCGTCCACCATGCCTTGTGGCGGGACAGCGACGAGACCGGCCATCTCGACGCGGCCCTCAGCGCCCTCGCCGAAGCCGCCGACCGCTGGCCGGAGACCGCCCGCCACACCCTCCATCTGCGGCGCGGCCGGCTGCTCCTCGCGCGCGGTGACGGCGCGGAGGCGGCCACCGAACTCACCGCCGCCCTCACCCTGCACGAGAGCGCCGCCGCCCTCCTCGACCTCGCCGACGCCCTCCATCTCTCCGGGGCCGCCCCCGGCCGCATCGGTCTCGTGCTCGACCGCGCCGAACCCCTCCTCGGCGACGCGCGCGCCCTGCGGCTGCGCTTCACCACCGCACGCGCGCGGCTGTACGACACGGAGGGCGACGGTGCCGCGGCCGACGCGGCGTACGAGGAGGCCACCCTGCTCGCCCCCGCCGACAGCGAACAGCGCGGACCGCTCCTGCTCGCCTGGGGCGGATCGCTGCTGCGGCGGGCCGCCGCGGGTACGGGCACGGCACCGGTCGACCGGGCCGAGGGCGTCCTGCGCGAGGCCCTCACCAGCCTCCCCGCCGGAGCCGCCGCCCGCGAGCGGGCCCGGATCCTCATCGGCAGCGTGCTCGCGCTGCGCTTCGACCGCGCGGGCTTCCTGCCGGACCTGTACGAGAGCCGTCACCTGCTCGACGAGGCCGTCCGCACCGCCCGCGACCCGGAGACCCGGGCCGAGGTCTCGCTCCAACTGGGCTGGGTGCAGCTGCAGCTGAGCGAGGCGGCGAGGGACGGGCAGCTCGTCGGTGCCCTCACCGCCTTCCAGCGAGCCGCCGACGGCATCCGCGCCGCCCGCGGCGACACCCCCGGCACGGTCACGCTGGCGCGGGCACTCCATGCCCAGGGAGCCGTGCTGTACCTGATGGACCGTGTCGGTCAGGCCGCGGCCCTCCTCGAAGAGGCCGCCGAGCAGTGGCGGCGGCTGGACGGCGTGCTGGTGGCGGTGGACTGGGCGGACGTGGAGCGGACCCGGGCCCTGCTCGCCGAGGTCGGTGCCGACCCCCGCCCCCGGCCGGAGCGGTTCTCCCGCGAGGAACGGCGCAGGATCACGCCGCCCTGGTGGGCGTGGCGGGAAGGAGAAGCGGAACGGCTGGATCACGGGGGCGCGCATGGGCGCAGTTGAGTCGAACGGGTTTCCGTCTCTGAGGCGTAGGGAAGAACCGCTCCGCCGCTACGACCGTGGGGGGCAAAGGCCGGTGAGGAGGAGCCGAGGGTGTTGGAGCACACGAAGCGGGTCGCAGGCGTCGACCGGGCTGAAGGACGACCCCGGCGCCTGCCCGATCTCACCGGCGTGGACCTGCGGACCTTGCGCTTCATGGACGATCCCGACCTGGAGGCAGCCGTCGAGCGGGTGTTCTGGCGGACGCGGGACCTCGGCGACTCCTGGCTGGAGAGCAACGGGGACGGGTCCCACGGCTGACCTCCGGGGGAGGGGCGGCTCCGACCGGCCGTTTCCGGCCAGATGCCCGCCGGGCGACGGCGGCACGGCACGGGGGCTCGAAGGGGGGCGGACATGAACGTCGCGTCCCTGCCGGCCTCCGCGTTCGCCGAGTTGGCCCGGACCAGCCCCGCCCCGGCCGGGCTGACCCTGCTGCGGTCCGCCCTGCACACACGGCGGCTGCTGCTCCTCAAGGCGCTCCTGGTGCGCGTCCACCGGGAGCGGGCTTCCGTCGGAACGGGTGCGCTGGGCCGGTTCGAGCGCTCCTGGGACCTGCTCGAACAAGTCGAGCGGCACCATCCCGCCGTGGTCCGGGACGTTCTCGACTACCCGACGACCGGCGTCTGGCTGGCCGCCGCGCTCGCCGAGCCCGCCGGGCCGGACTTCGACCGCCTGCTGACCCGTCTCGACATGGTCGCGCTCACCGCCGCCCTGCGCTCCGGCGACCCGCTCGACCTGACCGTCGAGACCGCGGACGGCCTGCTCTCCCTGCCGGGCGTGGGCCGGCTGCGGATGCCCTCCGACCGCGTCCGGATCCTTGCCGGCAACCGGACCGCACGGTTTCATCCGGACGCCGGCCGGCATCCCGCACCCACCGTCCTCACCCTCCTCGCCGGGCGCCGGGGCGTGCTCGCGGGACGCGGGCCCGACTGGAGTCCCGTGCGTTCGCTGCCCCGTGGCACCACGCGTCTGGACGACCTCGACCCGTACAGGGTGCCGGTGGGCACGGCCGGCGGCTCCATCGGCACCCCCGCCGGCCACGTCGACACCGACCACGCCGTCTGGTCCGCCCGCTGGCGCGCGGCCCAGGAGTTGCTCGCGCGTACCGACCCGGGCCGGGCCTTCGAGGTCACCCGCTCGGTCCGTGTCGTCGTCCCGCTCGTCCCGTGCGGGCCGGGCCACCGCGGTGCCACCCTGAGCGCGGCTCCCGGAGCCGTGCTGACCTCGCTGCCCGACGAGGCGTGGGGGATGGCCGAGACGCTCGTCCACGAGCTGCACCACAGCAAGCTGGCCACGCTCCACGAACTCGTGCCGTTGTACGGCCCCGGGCGGGACGCCGTGCACCAGGTGGGCTGGCGGCCGGACCCGCGGCCCATCGCCGGCGTGCTGCACGGCGCCTACGCGCATCTGGCGCTCGCCGATCTGTGGCGCCGCGCCGCCACCGTCGAGGGGGTGCCGACGTCCTGGCGGTCCGATGCCGGGCAACAGTTCGACGAGCTCCACGATCAGGTGGGCGAGGCGCTGACGATCCTGCTTGAATCCGATGAACTGACTAGGGAGGGGCGGGAGTTCGCGTATCAAATGCGGCAGCACCACGCGAGCCTCGGCACGACCCCCCTCGTCGCTGGGTAACACTGTGCCCACGGCACATGACACCGCGTTGCGCGGGAGCGGGACGGGAGACACGACAGATGGCGGAACAGCGGTCGGGCGGCGCGGCGGACCACGGGGGCAGGAACGGGCCGGAACACGTCCTCGTGGTCTTCCCCGGCTATCACCGTCCCTGGGCGACCTGGGTCAACCAACGGCTCGACGCCCACGGCGTGCGCGCCAGCCTCCAGCGCTGGGACCCTCCGCGCGAGGTGCCCCTCGAAGACTCGCTCGGCGACCTCCTGCTCGCCCGGGGCCAGGTGCTGCTCGTCCTGGACGACTGGTTCTTCCAGCTCGGCCCCCGGGCCTCCGGTGAGTGGAACGACGTACTGCGCGGCTTCGTCGCCGCCCATTCCGAGCGGTTCGCCGCGGTCAACCTCACCAACCGGCCCCTGCTCCCGGCCACCGCCGTCCTCGAACCCGTCAGCCTGTGGGGCGTCGGCGAGGAGGAGGCCGAGGCACGCCTGCTCAGCCGGCTCGGCATCGATCCGCGTCGGGCCTCCGGCCGCCGGCTGCACGCCGGGTCCCTCATCCGCTTCCCGGACACACCCCCCGAGATCTGGGGTGAGATCCCGCGCCGCAACCCGCGCTTCACCGGCCGCGACGACCTGCTCACCGAGCTTCAGGCGCGACTCATGGACGCCGGCCGGGGCAACGCCGCGTGCACCCTGGTCGGCATGTCCGGGATCGGCAAGACCCAGATGGCCGCCGAGTACGCCCACCGCTTCAGCTCCGACTACGACGTCGTCTGGTGGGTCAGTTCCGACGACCGCAACGTGCAGCGCGACCGCTTCGGCGAACTCGCCGCCGAACTCGGCCTGACCACCGGCAACGAGCCCGGCGAACGCATCCGTGCCGTCCGCGAGGCGCTGCGCCGCGGAGACCCGCACTCCCGCTGGCTCGTCGTCTTCGACGGCTGGGACGACACCGACGGCGCGAACGTGATGCTGCCGCAGGGACCCGGCCACGTACTGATCACCTCACGCAACCGCGGCTGGGGCGAGTTCACGGACACCCTGAGCATCCGGGGCTTCGACCGGGCCGAGTCCACGGCCTATCTGATGCGCCGTGCCCCGCACATCACCGCACCCGAGGCCGACGAGGTCGCCGCCGAGTTCGGCGACGTGCCGCTGCAGCTGGTCCAGGCCGCCGCCTGGCTCGGCGAGTCCCGGATGGAGGTCCCCGAGTACCTGCGCATGGTCCGCGAGGGACGGATCAACGCCATGGACGAGCCGGCCGGCGGCGACGGCATCCCCAACGCCTCCCTGACCTCCTGGTCGATACTGATCAACCGGCTCCGACGCACCCAGCCGCAGGCCATCGACGTGCTCAGCCTGTGCGCCTCCTTCGCCCCCGGCCGCATCCCGCTCGGCATCGTCCGCGCCTATCCGCAGGCCGACCTCCCCGAGGACCTGCGCTGGATGGTCACCGACCTCGCCGCCTGGTCCCGGGCCCTGGACACCCTGGTCAACTACTCCGTGCTCAGCCGCGAGTCACGCGGTCCGGTCCCGAGCGGGGAGATGGGCCCCCACCAGGAGTCCGTGCACATGCACCGGCTCGTCCACGACATCGTGGCCCGGCTCACCGACGGCGAACACCGCACGGCCCACCGCAAGGCCGTCCGCACCCTGCTCGCCGAGGCCGATCCCGGCAACCCCATGGACAGCAGGAACTGGCCCCGCTACGCCGAACTCCTGCCGCACCTGGAACCCTCCGGGGCTCTGAACAGCCGTAACCCACGCGTGCAGACCGCCGTCCTCAACTGTCTGCGCTACTGCTTCCGCAGCGCCGAATACCGGGCCGGCATCCGGCTCGCGGAGCGGATCCGGGAGAACTGGTCCACCTTCATGGACCCGGTGAGCTCCGAGATGCAGGAGCTCACCAGCCAGGAGTGCTCCATCCTGCGCAACTACGGGCGCTTCCGTGACGCGTACCAACTCGATCTCGCCCTGCGCACCCGCCTCGACGAGGCGGAGACCTCCGACCCGCTCGGCTCGCTCCGATCGGACATCTCCATCGCCAGCGACCTCCGCTTCCTCGGTCAGTACCAGGAGTCGGAGCGGATGCAGCGCGACGTCGTCGCCGAGTCCCGGCGTCTGCTCGGCGAGAACGAGTTCCTCACCCTCGTCGCCGGGAACAACCTCGGGGTCGCCCTGCGGGTGCTCGGGCGCTACAAGGAGGCGTACGAGCAGGACATCGCCACCCTCACGCGCGCGGAGAGCGCCCTCGGCGCCCTGCACTCCCAGACCCTCATCCTCGGCAACAACGTCGCCCAGGACCAGCGCCTGCTCGGCCAGTACCGTGAGGCGCTGGCCCGTCAGGAGGCCAACGTCCGCGTGCACGTCCGGGTCATGGGGCCCCAGCACCTGCAGACCCTGTACGCACGGGCACAGCTCGCCCTGTGCCGTCGGCGGGAGGGCGGGTTCCCGCAGGATCTCGGTGCCACCATGGCGAGCGTGCTCGAACAGATGCAGCAGGTGCACGGGCGCGACCACTACATCACCCTCGCGTCGATCAACAACTACGCCAACTACCTCCGCGAGCACGGTGACCTCGACCACGCGCGCGAACTCAGCCGCGAGGCCGAGGCCGGCTACCGCGCCCTCCTCGGCCCCGCGCACCCCGTGGCCACCGGCGTCCTCGCCAACACCGCCCTCGTCCTCCAGGCCTCCGGCGAACGCGCGGACGCCCTGGCCATCCTGGAGGCCGCCCTCGCCGGCCTGACCTCCTCGCTCGGGTCCGACCACCCCTGGGTGCTCGGCTGCGCGCTCAACACCGGAGCCGCCCGGAACTTCAACGGCCGGGTGCACGACGCGGCCGAGCTCAGCCGGGACACCCTCCGCCGGGCCCGGCACACCCTCGGCAACGAGCACCCGCTCACCCTGTCGTGCCAGGTGGCCCTCGCCACCGATCTGCGCGGACTCAGGGAGACCGAGGAGGCCGGGAAGCTGGAGGAGGACGCCCTGCTCACCCTCACCCGCACGCTGGGCGCTCAGCACCCGCACACCCTGTCGGCACGGCAGCGCAACCGGCCCTACTGGGACTTCGAGGCCAACCTGGGCTGAGCCCGCACACCCGGCGGAGACGCCGGAGGCCCGGCACCCCACGCGGGGTGCCGGGCCTCCGTACGTACTCCGGTCGATCAGGCGTCGAAGACCTCGTTGACCAGCTGCTGCTGCTCGGCCTGGTGGCGCTTGGCCGAGCCGACCGCCGGGGACGAGGAGTGCGGACGCGAGATCCGGCGCAGGCGCTCGCCCGCCGGGATGTCCGCGCCGACCGCCAGGTCCAGGTGGTCGATCAGGTTGAGCGCGATGAACGGCCACGCACCCTGGTTCGCCGGCTCCTCCTGCGCCCAGATGTACTTCGCGGCGTTCGGGTACTTGGCGATCTCGGCCTGGAGCTCGGCACCCGGCAGCGGGTACAGACGCTCGAGGCGGATGATCGCGGTCTCCGTGTCGCCGCGCTTCTGCCGCTCGGCCTCCAGGTCGTAGTAGACCTTGCCGGCGCAGAAGACGACCTTGCGGACGTCGGCCGGGTTCGCCGTCGCGTCACCGATCACCGGGCGGAAGCCGCCGGTGGTGAACTCCTCCGCCTTGGACGCCGCGGCCTTGAGACGCAGCATCGACTTCGGGGTGAAGACGATGAGCGGCTTGTGGTGCGGGTTGTGGACCTGCCAGCGCAGGAGGTGGAAGTAGTTCGACGGCAGCGTCGGCATGGCGACCGTCATGTTGTCCTGGGCGCACATCTGGAGGAAGCGCTCCGGGCGCGCGGACGAGTGGTCCGGGCCCTGGCCCTCGTAGCCGTGCGGCAGGAGCAGCGTGACGCCGGAGGTCTGGCCCCACTTCTGCTCGGCCGAGGAGATGAACTCGTCGACGACGGTCTGCGCGCCGTTGACGAAGTCACCGAACTGGGCCTCCCAGATGACCAGGGCGTCCGGGCGCTCCAGCGAGTAGCCGTACTCGAAGCCCATCGCCGCGTACTCGCTGAGCAGCGAGTCGTAGACGTTGTAGTGGGCCTGCTCCTCGGTCAGGTAGAGCAGCGGGGTGTAGTCCTCGCCGGTCTCCTGGTCCACCAGGACCGCGTGACGCTGGCCGAAGGTGCCGCGGCGGGAGTCCTGGCCGGACAGCCGGACCGGGGTGCCCTCCATCAGCAGCGAGCCGATGGCGAGGGTCTCGCCCATGCCCCAGTCGATCGTGCCGTCCTCGACGGAGGCGGCGCGGCGCTGCATCTGCGGCATCAGACGCGGGTGGACCGTGATCCGCTCCGGGACGCTGACCTGCGACTCGGCGATCCGCTTGACGACCTCGGCGGAGACCGCGGTGGTGACGCCGACCGGGAAGGCGGCCTTGGCGTCCGGCACGGTCGCCGTCGCCGGGGCGTTGGTGGCCTCGCGGACCTCCGCGAACACCTTCTCCAGCTGGCCCTGGAAGTCCTGGAGCGCCTGCTCCGCCTCTTCGAGGGTGATGTCACCGCGACCGATGAGCGACTCGGTGTACAGCTTGCGCACCGAACGCTTCTTGTCGATCAGGTTGTACATCTGCGGGTTGGTGAACTGCGGGTTGTCGCCCTCGTTGTGACCGCGGCGGCGGTAGCAGATGAGGTCGATCACGACGTCCTTGTTGAACGTCTGGCGGAACTCGAAGGCGAGCCGCGCGACGCGGACCACGGCCTCCGGGTCGTCGCCGTTCACGTGGAAGATCGGCGCCTCGATCATGCGGGCCACGTCGGTCGCGTACATCGAGGAACGCGAGGACTCCGGGGCGGCGGTGAAGCCGACCTGGTTGTTGATGACGATGTGGACCGTGCCGCCGGTGCGGTAGCCGCGCAGCTGCGACATGTTCAGCGTCTCGGCGACGACACCCTGGCCGGCGAAGGCCGCGTCACCGTGCAGGGCGACGGGCAGGACGGTGAAGTCCGTGCCGCCCTTGTTGATGACGTCCTGCTTGGCGCGGACGATGCCTTCCAGGACCGGGTCGACCGCCTCCAGGTGCGAGGGGTTCGCGGCCAGCGAGACCTTGATCTCCTCGCCGTCGAGACCGACGAAGGTGCCCTCGGCGCCCAGGTGGTACTTGACGTCGCCGGAGCCGTGCATCGACTTCGGGTCGAGGTTGCCCTCGAACTCGCGGAAGATCTGCGCGTACGACTTGCCGACGATGTTCGCCAGGACGTTCAGCCGGCCGCGGTGGGCCATGCCGATGACGACCTCGTCGAGGCGCGACTCGGCGGCCGAGTCGATGACCGCGTCGAGCAGCGGGATGACGGACTCGCCGCCCTCCAGGGAGAAGCGCTTCTGGCCGACGTACTTCGTCTGCAGGAAGGTCTCGAAGGCCTCCGCGGCGTTCAGCCGGCGCAGGATCCGCAGCTGCTCCTCGCGCTCCACGCGGGAGTGCGGGCGCTCGACGCGGTCCTGGATCCACTTGCGCTGCTTCGGGTCCTGGATGTGCATGAACTCGACGCCGGTGGTGCGGCAGTACGAGTCGCGCAGCACGCCGAGGATGTCGCGGAGCTTCATCATCGACTTGCCGGCGAAGCCGCCGACCGCGAACTCCCGCTCCAGGTCCCACAGGGTGAGGCCGTGCTCGGTGATGTCCAGGTCGGGGTGCTTGCGCTGCTTGTACTCCAGCGGGTCGGTGTCGGCCATGACGTGGCCGCGGACCCGGTAGGAGTGGATGAGCTCGAAGACGCGCGCGGCCTTGGTGACGTCGTCGTCGTGCGACGCGTCGATGTCCTTGAGCCAGCGGACCGGCTCGTAGGGGATGCGCAGGGCCTTGAAGATCTCGTCGTAGAAGCCCTCCTCGCCGAGGAGGAAGTTGGCGACGACGCGCAGGAACTCGCCGGAGGCGGCGCCCTGGATGACGCGGTGGTCGTACGTCGAGGTCAGGGTCATGACCTTCGAGATGCCCAGCTTGTTCAGGGTGTCCTGGGAGGTGCCCTGGAACTCGGCCGGGTAGTCCATCGAGCCGACGCCCATGATGACCGACTGTCCGGGCATCAGACGCGGGACGGAGTGAACGGTGCCGAGGCCGCCGGGGTTGGTCAGGGAGACCGTGACGCCGGTGAAGTCCTCCATCGTCAGCTTGCCCACGCGGGCCCGCTTGACGATGTCCTCGTACGCCTGCCAGAACTCGAAGAAGTTGAGCGTCTCGGCCTTCTTGATGCCCGCGACGACGAGCTGGCGGTCGCCGTTGGGCTTCACCAGGTCGATCGCGAGACCGAAGTTCACGTGCTCCGGCTTGACCAGGGTCGGCTTGCCGTCCTTCTCCGCGAAGGAGTAGTTCATCGACGGCATGGCCTTGATCGCCTGCACCATCGCGTAGCCGATGAGGTGCGTGAAGGAGATCTTCCCGCCCCGGGCGCGCTTCAGGTGGTTGTTGATCACGATCCGGTTGTCGAAGAGCAGCTTCACCGGGACGGCGCGGACGGACGTGGCCGTCGGCACCTCGAGCGAGGCGTTCATGTTCTTCGCGACCGCGGCGGCGGGACCGCGCAGAGTGATCAGCTCGGGGCCGGCCGGGGCCTCGGCCGCGGGCTTGGCGGCGGCCGGAGCGGCCTTGGCCGGGGCAGGCGGGGCGGCGGCCGGCTTGGCGGCGACCGGCGCGGCAGGGGCCGCGGCGACCTTCACGGGCGCCGGAGCGGCTGCGGGGGCCGGGGCCGCGACCGGAGCGGGCGCGGGAGCCGGAACGGCCGCAGGAGCGGCAGGCGCGGCCTGTGCGGGGCCCGCCTGCGGCACCGCAGGGGCGCTCGGCGTGGTGGAAGCCGGGGCGGTCGGGGTCTCCGACGCTCCGGGCTTGTAGTCGGCGAAGAAGTCCCACCAGGCACGATCGACCGAATTCGGGTCCTGGAGGTACTGCTGGTAGATCTCGTCGACGAGCCACTCATTGGCACCGAAGGCGGCTGCGGGGCTCTTGCCCTGCCCGTCCTGGTCGGTCGGGGAGCTCGGGGTACTGGGGGACTGAGACGACACGGCGGCAACCGCCCTCTTCCGCTTCACAAGGTGATGGACAGCGGAAATAAAGGCTACGCCTGTCCGGCCGAGAGGTGCAGGCGGGGAGCGCCAACGTCGCGCAAGTCACACTTGACGCGGTGTTTCGGGGCCGTGAATGGCGGGAAACAAGCGTGGTTCCGCATGTGTGAGGGTAGGGAGAAGCGCAGGCACGGCCCTCTTCGACCGCACCTCTGACCACGTCCCGCTCACTTGCGCGGAGGTCTCCCCCACGTACACGCAGAACGAGCTCTTCCGGTTCGAACCCTACGTCAATCTCTTGGCGGAAGGCTGCCCGGAAGAGTGACCCTGATGCGGCAGCCGCGTGATGATTCGGCCACCCCGATCCCGCCGCCGTGCAGATCCACCGCCCAGCGGGCGATCGCGAGGCCGAGCCCCGTGCCGCCGTCGCTCCCGGGGCCCTGCCGGTGCGGCGCCGTGCCCCGGTTGAACCGCTCGAAGACCTTGTGCCGCTCCGACTCCGGGATGCCGGGACCCTCGTCCTCGACCTCCAGCTCCAGGGAGTCCGGGTACGGGCCGCGCCGGGCCCGGACCGTGACGCGGCCGTGCGGCGGCGAGTGCTTCACCGCGTTGTCGATCAGGTTCGCCATCACCTGGTGCAGCCGCTCCGCGTCCGCGTGCGCCACCAGCTCGGGCGGCGACACGTCCAGATGCAGATGCACGTCCGTGCGGTTGTGCAGGCCCGAGGTGGACGAGAGGCCGCGCTGCGAGGCGGCCAGGTTCGCTTCGCGCAGAACCCCGGACAAATACGGCCAGACCTCGAAACGGCTCGCCCTCAGCGCCACGACACCGTTGTCAAGACGTGACAGGTCGAGCAGCGTCTCCACCAGCCGGCCCAGCCGCTCGGTCTGCTTCAGCGCCGACCGCATCGTCTCCGGATCCGCCTCGGAGACCCCGTCCACGACGTTCTCCAGTACGGCCCTGAGTGCGGCGATCGGGGTCCGCAGCTCGTGCGACACATTGGCGACCAGCTCCTTGCGGTGCCGGTCCACCGCCTCCAGGTCGTCCGCCATGCGGTTGATCGTCGACGCCAGGTCGCCCAGCTCGTCGCGCCGGTCCGCGCCCCGCACCCGCCGGGTGAAGTCCCCGCGCGAGATCGTCCCGGCCACCGTGGTCATCTCGTCCAGCGGCGCCGTCAGGGACTGCGCCACGAACTGGGTGATCAGCAGGGTCGCGATCATCGCGAAGATGGTGATGTACCGGAACTCCGTGGACGTCCGGATCGCCACCAGCGCGAGCCCGGAGGTCAGCAGGACCGCCCCGACCACCAGCGTGCCCAGCTTGGTCTTGATCGAGATCGCGATCCGGCGCGGCCGGCGCGCCTCGCCTTCCGGCCCCCGCAGCTCCCGCGGCCGCCCGGGCCTCCGCCGGCTCACAGCGCCGGGGTCTCCAGCGCGTAGCCGACGCCATGGACCGTGCGGATCCGCTCGGCCCCGATCTTCCGGCGCAGCGCCTTGATGTGGCTGTCCACGGTCCGGGTGCCCGAGGCGTCCGCCCAGTCCCACACCTCGGCGAGCAGCTGCTCGCGGGAGAGGACCGCCCGCGGGGTGCTCGCCAGGCAGACCAGCAGGTCGAACTCGGTCGGGGTCAGGTGCACGTCCTCGGACCGCACCCGGACCCGGCGCTGCGCGTGGTCGATCTCCAGCTCGCCGAGGCGCAGGATGCCGCTGCGCGGGGTCACGGCCGCGAGCGCGGCCCGCTCCACGCGGCGGAGCAGCACGTGCACCCGGGCGGCCAGCTCCCGCATCGAGAACGGCTTGGTCATGTAGTCGTCCGCGCCCACGCCGAGGCCGACCAGCATGTCGGTCTCGTCGTCGCGGGCGGTCAGCATGAGGACCGGGACGGGGCGCTGGGCCTGGACCCGGCGGCACACCTCCAGGCCGTCGAACCCGGGCAGCATCACGTCGAGGACCATCAGGTCCGGCTGCCATGCCTCGGCCGCGTCGACGGCCGCGGGGCCGTCGGTCGCGGTCTGGACGAGAAAGCCCTCGGCGCGCAGCCGAGCGGAGATCGCCTCCACGATCGTGGCGTCGTCCTCGACCACGAGCACCCGGCGCTGGGCACCCGGAGTCGCCGCCGCACCGTGGTGAGTGGTGTGTGTCTGCTCCATTGCCCCGCCTCGCGTCGCCGATGTCGGCTCTGCAGCCTAGAGGTACCGCAGGCGTCCCGGCTATCCAGGACTTACTCGGGGCGGACGCCGAGGTGAACCACGTCGGGGACGCCCCGGGCAACGGGGATCTCTTCCGTCCGTACCGCGCTGAATCCGGCATTCCGCAAGGACCATTCGAAATCGGCGGAGGGCCGGGCGGACCAGACGGCGAGCACGCCGCCGGGGTTCAGACGGGCCGCGCAGGCCGCCAAACCCTCGGCCGCGTACAGGGATTCGTTGTCCTCGGTGACCGTCCAGTCGGGTCCGTTGTCGATGTCCAGACAGAGGGCGTCGTAGGTGTCCGGGGAAGTGCGGAGATGGTCCACCAGGTCCGTGTGCAGGATCACGGTCCGGGAATCCGCGAGCGCGGCCCCCGAGATCGAGGCGAGAGGCCCCCGACGGTGCCAGTCGATGATCGCCTCCTCACGCTCGACGACCGTGATCCGGCCCCAGCGGGGGTCGGCGGCGGCGTGGGCGAGCGAGAAACCGACGCCGAGACCGCCGACGAGGACGGACGCGCCGGCGCGGGACGGCTCGGGGAGCGCGGCCTGCGCCGCGTCGATCAGGAGTCGCTCGGAGCGCCCGTCGGAGGTGTCCATCAGGAAGGTCCCGTTGGCGATGATCTCGTAGTGCTCGTCGCGACGGCGGAGGACGACCTCTCCGTACGGTCCTTCGCGGCGGTCGAGGGTGACGGTTCCGGACATGGTCGGTCGCTCCGCTCTCGGCTCGGCAGTGGGTCCCCGGCCATCCTCGCGGGCGATCGGGGCGGGGACAAACCCGTTTCGGGGAAGGGGGGATGGGAGGGGATGGGATCGGACAGCCGTGCGAGAGGCCCGCTCCCCGCCCGCGCCGCGCTCAGCGCCGGGTCCCGTCCGTCCAGATCCGGCTGCCGAGGTCCGAGCCCCGGAGCACCTGAACCCGCCACGGTTCGATGCGAAGGACGTGGTAGTCGGGGTCCTCGGGACCGCCGCGCCAGAATCCGGCGGGGTCGTACCCGACGCCCGTGGGGCTTCCCTCGCGGTAGAGGTCCCACGCGTACCGCCTGCTCTCCCGGTCCTCCGCCCAGATCGAGACGCTGTCGATGAACACGGCGTTCTGGCGCGGGTTCCAGTACGAGTAGGTGGTGTGCGGGTTGCCGGCCAGATGAGCCACCTTGACGGGTGTCCTGTGGGCGGCGAGCCAGCCGACCGGCCTTCCGTCGACCACTTCCCAGACCGGCAGCAGTACCCGGGCCCTGGGGCGCGACGCACTGTCGACGGTGATCATGGTGCAGTAGACGATGTCCTGGATATAGGCGTTGAACTTGTCCTCGATTTCCGAGAAGGACTCCACGCGGATGGCCATATCGATTCCTTTCGGTATCCCGTATCCCGTATCCCGTATTCCGGTGGTCGACGGGACGGCTACATCGACGCGTCGACGCGCTCGGCCGTACGGGGAATGTCCGCGGGGTCGGTGCCGGGACCGGGTCCGGCGTCGGCAGCCCCCGCCCGGCCGCGGAGGCCGAAGGCGCTGACGAGGGCGGCGACGAGGGCGGCGACGAGCGGCACGACCAGGGCGGCCCGGTAGCCGTCGAGGAGCGCCGTCGGCGAGGTGCCGTCCGTGGCCGCGATGTTCACCGCGGCGACGGCGGACAGGCCCAGCGCGGCGCCGAACTGGAAGGACGTGTACAGCAGACCGCCGGCGACGCCCTGCTCCTCCTCGGCGATGCCGTCGGTGGCGGCGATGGTCAGCGGCCCGTAGGCCAGGGAGAAGGCCAGGCCCAGGATGATCAGGCTCGGGAACATCGCCAGGTACGTCCAGTCGGCGCCGACCGGCAGGAACAGCGCGTACGACAAGGCGGCGAGGAGCAGACCGCCGAAGATCACCCGGGCGTTGCCGAACCTGGCCACGAGCCGGGGCGTGAGGGTGGGGGAGAGGACCGCGTCCACACCGATGGCGATGAGGGCGAAGCTGGTCTGCAGGGTCGACCAGCCGCGCAGCTCCTGCAGGTAGAGCACCGCGATGAACTGGAAGCCGAAGAAGCCCGCGGCGAAGAGCAGTCCCGCCAGGTTGGCGCGGACCAGCGAACCGTTGCGGAAGAGGCCCAGGCGCACCAGCGGCGAGGGCGATCTGCGCTCGACGGCGACGAAGACCAGGAAGAGCACCAGGCTCGCGGCGACGGTGCCGACCGTCGACGCCACGGAGACGTGCGCGGCACGCTCGACGCCGAAGACGAGGAGCAGGATGCCGCCGGTGACGCTGATCGAGCCCGCCAGGTCGATGCCCCGGCCCGCGCGGTCCGGGCGCGGCGACCCCGGGATGAGGGCGATCGCCGCGATCAGGATGAGAAGACTGAGGACGACCGGCGCGAAGAACACCCAGCGCCAGTCGACGGCGGCCAGCAGGCCGCCCACGACGAGGCCGATCGAGAAGCCGCCGGCCGCGGTGCCGGAGTAGACGAGCAGCGCCTTGTTGCGCTGAGGGCCCTCGTCGAAGCTGGTGGTGATGATGGACAGGCCGGCCGGAGTCATGAACGCGGCGGCGACACCGGTCACGAAGCGGGCGACGATCAGCATCCAGCCCTCGGTGGCGAACCCGCCGAGGCCGGAGAAGAGCAGGAAGACCACCAGCCAGAAGACGAACATCCGGCGGCGTCCGAACAGGTCGGCGGCCCGGCCGCCCAGCAGCATGAACCCGCCGTAACCGAGTACGTAGGCGCTCATGACCCACTGGAGCATGCCGGTCGACATGTCCAGGTCCTCGCGGATCGACGGCAGGGCCACGTTGAGCATGGCCACGTCGATGCCCTCGAGGAAGATCGCGCCGCACAGGACGAACAGCACGCCCCAGGCGCGCCCGCTCATCCGGTCCGTACCGCTGCTCGACGGGGATTTCGGGATGGACACAGAATTGCTCCTTGTGCGCGGAGGAATGGTCGTGGGGAATCGGCCGAATTCTTGCGGCAGGCGCGCGGCATTCCCTCGTGATCCGCGTGAGAAGCCGGCCCGGCAGGGGCGCGGCACAAGGAGAAAGCCGTGCCGCGGGATTCCCACGCGTCGATGGGGAAATCCTGCGGCACGGCGGAGATTCGGGGAAGAAGGCACTTCGAAGTCACCCGGTCACTTCACGGGTACCGACCTCACTTCACGGGTACCGACCTCACCTCACAGGCGCCGGCCTCACTTCACGGGTACCCGCGTCATGGCGTGCGGGGGTGGTCACGGCGCGCGCGGGCGTGGCGGCCGCCGCGCGCGCGGTCCTCAGGACTCGCCCGTCACCCGCCGCGCGCCCCGCCACGCGTACAGGGCCGTGCCCACCGTGAGCGTGGCGACCGCCACGGTCCACGCCCCCGCCTGGGTGCCCGGCTGCATCACCCAGGCCCACCACTGCGCCCCACCGCCCGGGGTGGACGGGGCCGCGAGATAGACCGTGCCCACGAAGAAGGCCGGCGGCAGCCAGCTCAGCCGGGCGCCCACGACGGCGGCGGCGACCGCCGTCACCCCCACGAGCCCGAGGGTGTTGCGTACGGCGGCGAGCGCGCCGAACTGCTCCGCGTGCCCCGGTACCGCCAGGGCGAGCAGCGTGACGGCGAGGGCGGCCGGGGCGAGTACATGGGCGAGACGGCGGGGCCACCACGCGCGCACGGCCGTACGGTCCAGCTCGTCGCTCGGCGTGTGGAGACTGCTGCCGATCGCGGCGGCCGCGAGCAGCGGGCCGAGGACGACGACCGGCAGCCGGGCCGTGTGGTCGAAGTCGGGCCGCGATTCCAGCCACCAGGCCGCCCAGGCGGCGGCCACCGCCGTTCCGGCGAGGGCGGCCAGGGCACCGGGGAGGGCGCGGGAGCGCAGATAGAGCAGGGCGGAAGGCCTCACGGGACCGGCACCTCGTCGGGGTGGCAGGTGTTCGCCGCCAGGTAGCGGCCCAGGTAATCGCGTTGGGCGGCAGGGGACTTGGCGCGGAGGCGGTCGATGTACGGCCGGGCGGCGGTGGTGTCGGGGCCGTAGCCCTCGGGGGTCGGCGCCAGCCACTCGATGACGGCGAGGTTGACGATGCTCGCCCGCTCCGCGTCCGGGCCGGTGTTGTCACCCGGTCGGCACGTGTCCGAGAACAGCCACGACACCGCCGAGTTCAGAAACAGATCCGGGCGCGGGAGCCGGCCACGCACCGCGGCGGTCGCCGCGTTGGGCAGTTCGACGTCCCCGGGGCGAGGGGGACCGAACGGGCCGCCGACCCAGCGGACCGGGGCGCCGGGCAGCCCCTTGAGGCGCGCGTTGAGCGGGGCGAGCGCCGCCGTCACCTCCGGCAGCAGGCGTTCGTCCACGGCTGTGAGGCAGACCTGCGGCGTGCCGTCGTCGCAGAGCGGACGGGCCAGGGCCGGGTCCGGACGCCACGGTCCCTCGTCCGACGGCAGGCGCAGGATCGCAGCGGCGGCGGCGACCGCCACGGCCAGCGGCACCAGGACGAGCGGACGCAGCCGCGCCCGGCGGATCCCGTACGCGAGGAGGACGGTGAGCGCGAGTCCGGCCGTCCACGCCATCGACACCGGACCGAACCACCACACCGGCCGGTCCCAGAGGAACTGGTGCTCGGCGGCGGGGCCGAGCCAGCGGGCGGGGCCCTGGCTGTACGCGCCCGCCCCCAGCACGACGTACCCGACGATGCCCAGGAGCGGGGCCGTCAGCCGCCAGCGGACCGCACGTCCGACGACATGGCCGACGGCGCCCAGAGCGGCGACGGCGACCGCGTCGGCGGCGAGGAGTTCGAGGAAGGGGCGGCCGCCGGAGGCGTACGGCCAGGTCGCGAGGAGACAGACGGCGTCGGCGAGGAGCACGCCCGCGGCCGGCCAGAGCGCGGACGGGGCGACCGCGACGAACAGGCGGCGCAGCGGCGAGCGGGGTGCGGACTCCCAGAGGTCCAGCGTTCCGCGTCGCCGGTCCCTGCCGCCCTGCCAGCAGCCCGCCGCGAGTGCCAGCGGTCCGGCGAGCAGCCCGGCCGCCACGTGCAGCAGGTTCGTGGCGTCGGCCCAACGCCCCTGCCAGCCGGGGGTCTTGCCGTACATCGCCACGAGGACGGTGAGCAGGACGGCGGTACCGGTCCAGGGGCCCAGTCCGCGGCGCAGCTCGATGAGGACGGGCCTCGGCGCGCGGACGGCCCGTCCGGCGGTCCGGGGCGGGGGAGGGGTGAGGGTGGCGGTCACCGGAGTGCTCCCTTCGCGGTGTGCGAGGGGGTTCGGTGGGCGTGCAGGGCGGCCGTGTAGCCGCGCTCGACGGCGTGGGTCGTGGAGTCGTTCCCGTCCGGGGACTCCCCGCCGAGCGCGGTGAGTTCCGCCGTCGAGCCCTGGAAGGCGAGGCGGCCCGACTCGATGAGGGCGACGTCGGTGCAGGCCGCGGCCACGTCCTCCACCAGGTGCGTGGAGACCACCACCGTCGCCTCCGTGCCCAACTCCCGCAGCAGCGAACGGAAATCGACCCGCTGCTCCGGGTCGAGACCGGCCGTCGGCTCGTCGAGCAGCAGCAGTTCGGGCTCGTTCACGATGGCCTGGGCGATTCCGGCGCGCCGGACCATGCCGCCCGAGAGCGTCTTCATCCTCGCGTCGATCCGGTCGCCGAGCCCGACCCGTGCCACGGCGTGCTCCACGGCAGCCGGGACCCGCTCGGCCGGCACCTCCTTGAGCCAGGCGACGTAGGCCACGAACTCCCGCACGGTGAAGGCCGGGTAGTGGCCGAAGTCCTGCGGCAGATAGCCGAGCCGGCGCCGGATGCCGGTGCGTTCGCGATGACTGGTCGCGTCCCCGCCGAGCAGCTCCACCCGGCCGGAGGAGGGTGCGGCGACGGTCGCGAGGACCCGGATGAGGGAGGTCTTTCCGGCGCCGTTCGGGCCGAGCAGGCCGTGGACGCCGGGACCGAGGGACAGGTCGAGCCGGTCGAGGGCGACGGTACGGCGATGGCGGACGGTCAGTCCGCTCACCGCGACGGCGGTCGAGACGTTCACCGGGACTCCAGGTGGTCGAAGGAACGGCGCCGCAGCACGAGGAGGGCCGCGCAGGCCAGCGCTGCGGCGGCCCACCCCCCCTGGGCGGCGGGGCCGGAGAAGTACAGGGCGAGCGCGGTGGCCGAAGCGGCCGTGTCCACGGGCCCGAGCAGCGGACCCGTGACGGCGAGCAGCCACCCGCCGCCGAGCGTCGCGGCCGCCGCACGGCAGCCGACGAACGAGCCGAGTGCGAGCGTGGCCAGCGTCAGCGCCAGGCCGGGCAGCAGCCAGGCGGCGGCTCCCGGGAAGCCGGCCACCGGCGGCAGCAGCGCGCCGCCCGCGGTCAGCAGCGGTACGCAGACGGCGAGGACGGCGGCGGTACGGGTGAGCAGCAGCCGCAGCCCGCCGGACGGGGTGGCGGCGGTGATCTCGTACAGCGGATCGGCATGACGTCCGTACGAGACGGCGACGCCGGCGAGCGGAAGGACCGGCGAGAGGGCGAGCAGCAGACTCCGCGCCCCCTGGACCCCGGCTCCGTAGGCGAGCCCGTAGGCCCCACCGACGACCAGCATCACGGCCACCACCCAGGACCCGCGCAGGGCGGGCCCGACGGCCCACCAGAGCCGCGCCCACCGGCCGAAGGGGGTGGGGGCGTGCGGGGTGGGGGTGTGCGCGACGCGGGTGGGCCGGGCGCCGGGGGTGGCGGATTCAGGTCGGAGCCCGGGCGAGGTGGTGGGTCCGGGTCGCCGCCCCAGGGAGGCGACGGCTGCGATCCGGCGGCCGAGGGGGGCGCCGGGTGCGGTCCGGTGGGCGGGGGAACCCGGGCGTACGGCCCGGGCGCCCTCCCGTGCCCGACCGGGTCCGAGGGACGCCAGCAGCTCGGCGCGGACGCTCGCCAGCACCGGGCCGGCCGTTCCGGCCCGTACGGCGGCCGAGACGCGGCCGGCGCAGCCCGCGCAGGACTCGACGTGCTTCTCCAGCGACCAGGCGTCGGTCTCGGCGGCCGACCCGTCGGCGTACCGGCGCGCGAGGGCGTCGCTGACGTGCCAGGGGAGCCCGGGGCTCCCGGGGACGTCGGCAGGGGGGCGTCGTGTCGTCATGCGGTGCCTCCCAAGGCGTGTGGGCCACCGGGGTGGGCCGCCCCGAGCGCGGCGCGCAGTTCGCGGCGGGCGCGCAGGGCGCGGGTCTTGACCGTGCCCTCGGGTATGCCGAGGAGCCGGGCGGTCTCGCGGGTCGTCAGGCCGTCGACGACGGTCGCCCGCAGGACCTCGGCGAGCTCGGGCGAGATCCGGTCGAGGGCCGCGCCCACCTCCCCGTACTCCAGTCCGGCGAGCACGCGGTCCTCGGCGGAGGACGGCTCCGTGGGCACGGCGGCGTGTTCGGCCGCCCGTTCCACGACGCGTTCCGCGCGGGCCCGGGCCCGCTGCGCGTCCACGAGGCGCCGGGCCGCGATCACCCAGATCCAGCCACCGGCCTCGCCCCGGCCCCGGTGGCCGCCCGCCGAGCGCCAGACCGTGACGAAGGTGTCCTGGAGGACCTCCCGTACGGTCTCCTCGTCCGGGCAGCGCCGGGCGAGGCGCGCGTGCAGCCAGCCGGCGTGCCGGTCGTACAGCACGGCGAGCGCCTCGGAGTCTCCCCGGGCGACCGCGCGCAGCAGCGCCGCGTCGTCCTCGTCGCCCCCGGAGGGGCCTCCCCCTGCGGGGCGCAACAGTCTCACGCCTTCCCTATCGCGCGCGTGCCCCGGTTCGGTTCTCCGTGCCGGGCCCGATTCGGGAGTCCACCGGTCCGGTGCGGGAGTACGGCGGCCCTTTCAGGGGCTCGCCGGCGGGGGTCCGCCGGCGGTCCGGCTCAGGGGTTCGTCGGCGGGCCGCCCTCCGGGAGGGCGGCGAAGACCCGCTGGAGCGCGGCCGGGCGCTCGCCGTCGCCCGAGACGACGAGGCGGTGGCGGTACGTCACGTAGTACTGGAAGCCGTCGAAGACCGGGCCGCCCGTCGGCCGCTCCGGGACCCGGGCGTACGCGGGGTCCTCCAGGGCGGCCCGGAGCTCGGCGGCCTCGGCGGGGGTCTGCCGGCCGGTGCGCGGCGCCTTGGTGCCGGAGCGGCTGGTCCAGGAGCCGTCGTAGTGGACGACGAGCTTGTTGCGGACACCGGCGAGGCCGCCGTTGACGACGACCTCGACGAGGACCTCGGCCGGGTGGGGGTCCGCCGTGGGGGTGCCGGGCGCGGCGGTGGTCCCCGGCACCGTCGTGACTCCTGGGGTCGCCGTGGCCCCCGGGGCCGTCGTCGTGGCGGCCGGCTCGGCGGGTCCGCTCAGCTCCGACGGCGGTCCGCCCGGCGCGGGCGGCGTCTCCGGCCCGCAGCCGCTCGCACCACCGACCAGGACCCCCACCAGAAGCAGGGTCCCGCACCACGTCACCCGTACGCCTCTCACCATGGACCGAGCATGCCAAGGGACGGGCACCGCGCGCAGCCGGACGGTCAGGTTCGGGCCCGGACCCGACCGTCAGCCGGTCCCGCCGCCGTCCCGGACGATGCCGGTGAGCGGACCGCGGTAGCGCCAGTCGAGGGAGTCGTACAGCGCGAGGCCGTCCGTGGTCGCGGAGAGCACGCCGGTCTCGGCGCCGGCCTGCGCGGCGGCCGCCTCCAGGGTGCGCATGACGTTGGCGCCGAGCCCCCGCCGCCGGTGCGCGGGGTCGGTCTCGATCTGGTCGGCGACGGCCGTGGAACCGGTCGGGGCGATCCGGCCGCTCGCGGCGAGGGTGCCGTCGGGCGCCAGGACGCGGACCCGGATGACACCGTCCCGGACCTCGGTGGTCCGCGCGTACCCCTCGGGCGGGGCGGGCCGGGCGCCGGGGTCCAGCGGCTTGATCATCATGAAGCCCGGGTCGTCGGGGACCGTCCATCCCTCCGTGATCCACGCGTGCGCGTCCGCGGGCTCGGCCATGATCTTGAGCCAGCTGTACGGGGTGGTCAGCCGGGCGCAGAGTGCGCCGACGGTGGCCGCGTCGGGAGCGGGCAGGACATGCCGTACGACGTGCCGGGGCAGCCCCACGTCGATCCGGTGGCCCCACGGCTCGTGGACGGCGGCCGGGGTCCCGCGGGAGACGGTCCAGCCCGCGACCCATGCCGATGTAAGAGCTGCAATATCCATGCAGTCATTACATCGGTCGAAAGTGGCCCGTGCGAGGGTGATCGCTCAGAGCGAACGGACGTCCGGGAACATTCATGGGCTCACATGCATTGAGTCGGCATAGCTCAACTTGACTGCCGAAGGGGAGATCATGGCTGACTCCAAGCCGTCCGTGCCGCTCACTCTGCCCGTGCTGCCGCTTGACGACGAGGTCGTGCTGCCCGGAATGGTGGTGCCGCTCGACCTGTCCGACAACGACGTACGCGCCGCGGTGGAGGCCGCCCAGGCCGCCGCGCGGCCCGGAGCGGGCAAGCCGCGGGTGCTGCTCGTGCCCCGCGTCGACGGGACCTACGCCGGGACCGGCGTCCTGGGCACCGTCGAGCAGGTCGGACGACTGTCCGACGGCGACCCCGGCGCCCTGATCCGCGGACTCGGCCGCGTGCGCATCGGCGCCGGCACGACCGGACCCGGCGCGGCCCTGTGGGTCGAGGGCAGCACCGTCGAGGAGACCCTGCCCGAACCGCTGCCCGGTCAGGTCACCGACCTGATCAAGGAGTACAAGGCGCTCGCCACCAGCTGGCTCAAGAAGCGCGGTGCCTGGCAGGTCGTCGACCGCGTGCAGCAGATCGACGGCGTCGGGGCCCTCGCCGACAACTCCGGATACTCGCCCTTCCTCACCGTCGAGCAGAAGGTCGCGCTCCTGGAGACCGCCGACCCGGTCGCCCGCCTCAAGCTCGCCACCGCCCAGCTCCGCGAGCACCTCGCCGAGCAGGACGTCGCCGAGACCATCGCCAAGGACGTCCAGGAGGGCGTCGACAAGCAGCAGCGCGAGTTCCTCCTCCGCCGCCAGCTCGAAGCCGTCCGCAAGGAGCTCCGCGACCTCAACGGCGAAGCCGAGGGTGACGAGTCCGACGACTACCGCGCCCGCGTGGAGGCCGCCGACCTGCCCGAGAAGGTCCGGGAGGCCGCCCTCAAGGAGGTCGAGAAGCTGGAGCGGTCCAGCGACCAGTCCCCCGAGGGCTCCTGGATCCGCACCTGGCTCGACACCGTCCTCGAACTGCCCTGGAACGAGCGCACCGAGGACCGGTACGACATCCCGGGCGCCCAGGCGGTCCTCGACGCCGAACACGCGGGCCTTGAGGACGTCAAGGAGCGGATCACCGAGTACCTCGCCGTGCGCAAGCGGCGTGCCGAGCGCGGTCTCGGCGTCGTGGGCGGCCGCCGCGGCGGAGCCGTACTCGCCCTCGTCGGCCCGCCCGGCGTCGGCAAGACCTCGCTCGGCGAGTCCGTCGCCCACGCGATGGGCCGCAAGTTCGTCCGCGTCGCCCTCGGCGGCGTACGGGACGAGGCGGAGATCCGCGGACACCGGCGTACGTACGTGGGCGCGCTGCCCGGCCGGATCGTGCGGGCCGTCAAGGAGGCCGGGTCCATGAACCCGGTGGTCCTGCTCGACGAGATCGACAAGGTCGGCTCCGACTTCCGCGGCGACCCCGCGGCGGCCCTCCTCGAAGTCCTCGACCCGGCGCAGAACCACACCTTCCGCGACCACTACCTGGAGGTCGAACTCGACCTCTCCGACGTCGTCTTCCTGGCCACGGCCAACGTCCTCGAAGCCATCCCGGAGGCCCTCCTCGACCGCATGGAGCTGGTCAGGCTCGACGGCTACACGGAGGACGAGAAGGTCGTCATCGCCCGTGACCACCTGCTGCCCCGGCAGCTGGAGCGGGCGGGTCTGGAGCCCGGCGAGGTCGTCCTCGAGGACGCCTCGCTGCGGAAGCTCGCCGGGGAGTACACCCGGGAGGCGGGCGTCCGTACGCTGGAGCGCGCCGTCGCCCGGCTGCTCCGGAAGATCACGGCCCAGCACGAACTGGGCGACCGCGAGCTGCCGTTCACGGTCACCCCGGACGACCTCCGGGACCTCATCGGCCGTCCGCACCACGTGCCCGAGTCGGCCCAGGACCCCGCCGAGCGCCGCACCGCCGTACCGGGTGTCGCCACCGGGCTCGCCGTGACCGGCGCGGGCGGCGACGTCCTCTTCGTCGAGGCGTCCCTGGCCGACCCGGAGACCGGCGCCGCCGGGCTGACCCTCACCGGTCAGCTGGGCGACGTGATGAAGGAGTCGGCGCAGATCGCGCTCTCCTTCCTCCGCTCGCACGGCGCGGAACTGGAACTGCCCGTCACCGGCCTCAAGGACCGGGGCGTGCACATCCACTTCCCCGCGGGCGCGGTCCCCAAGGACGGCCCGAGCGCGGGCGTCACCATGACGACCGCCCTCGCCTCCCTGCTGAGCGGGCGGCTCGTCCGTACGGACGTGGCCATGACCGGCGAGGTCTCCCTCACCGGCCGGGTCCTCCCGATCGGCGGCGTGAAGCAGAAGCTCCTCGCCGCGCACCGGGCGGGCATCACCACGGTCGTGATCCCCAAGCGGAACGAGGCCGACCTGGACGACGTCCCGGCGGAGATCCTGGAGAAGCTGGAGGTCCACCCGGTGACGGACGTCCGCCAGGTCCTGGAGATCGCCCTGGCGCCGGCGGCGGTGCCCGTGGGAGTGGCGGCGGCGTAACTCCCGTACGGAGCGGGGTGTCCCCGACAGGGGGCACCCCGCTCCGTCATGCCCGGCGCGTCCGCGTACTCGCAGGTAAATCGTCACCCGGATGTCGGCCGGGGGTGTCATGCTCGTACGCATGAACGAAGACGCCTTCTGGGCTCTCATCGACGAGTTGAGCCGCCGCACCGAGGACCTTGAGGAGCGGATGGAGTGGCTGCGCACGGAGCTGCTCCGGCGTCCGGCCGCCGAGAGCGTGGAGTTCCAGGTGCGCCTCGACGACGCGTGCGAGGTCGCGGGAACGCGCGCGCTGTGGCGGGCGGCGGACCGGATCGAGAGCGGAGCCTCCACCGACGACGGCTTCCACTACTTCACCCTCTGGCTGGTCGGGCAGGGGCGGAAGGTGTACGACTCGGTCGTCGCCGACCCCGACGCGCTGGCCGACGTGCCGGGGATCCGGGCCCTGGTGGGCCGGCACAGGAACGAGTGGGACGACGACGAGTGGCCCGAGTGGGAGTGGCTGGACTACGTCGCGCAGGACGCGTACGACGAGCTGACCGGCCAGGAGGACGACTGCGGCGAGGAGTTCGACGACGCCGTGGACGAGCGTGCCGAGGAGCTCGCGGACGAGCTCGCGGGGGACTTCGAGGGGGAGTGGGAAGAGGGCGGCGAGCCCCGGGGGTCTCGTCCGGAGGGGGTGGCGATGCCCCGGCTCACCGCCCTCTTCCCGCTCGCTGCGTCCGGCTCCTAGGACGCTCGGGACCGCGGCCCCGGGAGCCGGACGGTTCCGGAGCGCTCCTAGGACGCCGACGAGTTCCGGCGGCGGCCCAGGAGCAGGCTGCCCGCGCCGAAGGCGGCGAGGGCGCCCGCGCCCGCGAGGGCCATGGGCAGCGGCGAGGAGGGGGTCTCGGTCGTCTCGGCGGAGAGGGCCGGGGCCTGCTCGTCGCCGCCGTGGCCCGCGTGGCTCACGGTGGAGAGCGACGCGCCCGCCGCGATCTTCGCCTCGCTCGGGGCCTGGGCCTTCGCCGCGGCCGGCTGCGCGGCCGCGGCGCCGAAGGTGACGTCCGAGCAGCTGTAGAAGGCCTCGGGGCTGTCGTTGCGCTGCCACACCTTGTAGACGATGTGGCGGCCGGTGCGGGCGGGGAGGTTGCCCGTGAAGTTGTAGTAGCCGTCGGTGGCCGTGCGGGCGGTGTTGTAGACGGCGACGGGGGTCGCGTCCAGGTCCGACCACTTCAGCGGCTGCGTGGGGTCGAAGCCCGGCTTGGTGATGTAGACGGTCATCGTGCCGGAGTGGGCGGCCGTCACCCGGACCTTGAAGTCGAAACTGCCCGCCGCGACCGCCGTCGCCGGCCAGTCGGTGCGCGCCCAGTCGAGCGCCCGGTACTTCTCGCGGTTCGCCGAGCAGAGCTTGCCGTCCGGGATGAGGGCCTGGTGCTGCCCGGCGGCGTTGGCGATGTTGACCTCGTTCCAGTCGTAGAGCGGCTGGGTGCCGGAGTCGGCGACGAGGTCCTTGCACACCTGTGACTTGGGGGTCTCGGGGCCCTCCGCGTAACAGGCGGCGACGCGGCTCACGGGGTTGAAGACGGCTCCGTGGGCGCTGGCGGTGGTGGGGGTGAGGGTGACGAGGGCTGCGGCTGCGGACAGGGCTGCGACGCCGGCGGCGGTGCGGCGGGTGGACTGCATGCGGGGGCTCTCTCTCGTGCGTGGGGGAGGACGGACGAGCAACGCGCGCTGAGCACACGGAAGTTGAATCCCGGGCGATCGCCGTAGAGCCTCGCATTGGTCCATACCAATAGGCAAGGGGGAGGGCCGGAAAAGCCGAAGCGGCCCCCGGGGTGCCGCACACCCGGGGGCCGCCGTACGCGCGGGGGCGTCAGCCGTTGGCGAGCGCCTGCACGCGCGAGAGGTCGCCGTTGAAGTGGTTGTGGTCGCCGACCGTCGGGCCGGAGGAGGTGTACTGCCACATCGTGTAGTACTGCCAGCCGGCCGGGAGTTCGCCCACGGACGCGGCGTACCGCGCGATCCACAGCGGGTTGGTCGTGGCGAAGGCGGAGGAGTTGCCGGTGCACTGGGTCCACCAGCTGGTCGCCGTGTAGATGACGGCGTCCCGGCCGGTCCTGGCCTTGTACCGGTTCACGAAGTCGCGGATCCAGGTCACCATCCCGGCCTGGGTCTTGCCGTAGCAGGTCGCGCCGTACGGGTTCCACTCGATGTCGAGCACGCCCGGAAGCGTCCTGCCGTCCTTCGACCAGCCGCCGCCGTTGTTGACGAAGTAGTCGGCCTGGGCCGTGCCCGTCGTCGTGTCCGGGGTCGCGAAGTGGTACGTGCCCCGGATCATGCCGACGTTGTACGAGCCGGTGTACTGCTGGTTGAAGTAGGTGTTCTTGTAGTAGGTGCCCTCCGTCGCCTTGACGTAGGCCCACTTGACGCCGCTGTTCCACAGGGTGGACCAGGCGACGTTGCCCTGGTGGCTGGAGACGTCCACGCCTTCGGTCTGGACGGCCTGGGCGGAGACGCCGCCGGGTGCGCCGCCCTGCCCGTCGTGCGCGAGGACGCCCATGCCCATGCTGGCGGAGCCGCGCGGCGGCGCCTGGCGGGCACCGGGGTCCTGGGCCGCTCCGGCGGACGCGGCGAGGGGGATGAGGAGGGTCAGGGCCGCGAGCGCGGCGCCGGCGAGGGTCGTTCCGGATCTGTGCACACGCATTGCGTGCCTCCGAAAGGATCGGTGGGGGGAGCGAGGTCGACGGTCCTGGACGCCCGCCGCCAGTCATGGTGTGGACATGTCAGCGCGGGTGTCGTGGACGACGCTACGCACGTAGACCCGGCCCATGGAAGAGGGCCTGGATACCGCCGTTGGTCTACGCCTGCGAAATACTGGAAGAGCTGCGGCGATGGCCCCGGCCGAAAGAAACTTTCAGCGGCCGGAAAGCCGTCGGCGGATCGCCGGAGAACGTGTGAGAGGTGCTGACGTGCACGGAAGCGGTACGGGAAGTGACGGTGGGGCCCCGCCGACCGTCGGCGGCGAACCCCACGCCCCGTCCGGCGGGGTCGACCGGGAGTTCCTCGCGCTCGAACGCGAACTCGCGGTCTTCCTGCGCCGTGCCCGCGCCCAGTCCGGCGAGATGGCCCGCGAGGTCCACCCCGAACTCGAACCCGCCGCCTACGGCCTGTTCGTGCGGCTCGACGACGCCGGGCCCCAGCGGGCCACCGAACTCGCCGGGTACTTCGGGGTCGGCAAGGCGACCATGAGCCGCCAGCTCCGGGCCCTCGAAGACCTCGGGCTCGTCGCCCGCGACCCCGACCCCGCCGACGGACGCGCCTCGCTGGTCCGGCTCACCGAGGAGGGCCGGGACCGCTTCCGGCACGTCCGGGACGCGCGGCGCGAGCGGTACGTCCGCAAGCTCGCCGACTGGGACCGCGCCGAGGTCGCCGAACTGGCCCGGCTCCTGAACCACTTCAACGTCCGTTCCGAAGGCTGAGCGGGTCCACACGGCCCATCGCGGGCCCGTGGCCCCGGCCTCCGCCGACACCGGCCTGGCTCGGCGGGCCCCGGCCTCCGTCGGCGCGGTCGTCGCTCAGCCGGCTCCCAGCTCCACCAGTACCGCCGTCGCGTCGTCGTGCGGCTTCCAGCGGCGCGTCCCGCCGGCCGACGCGTCCGCCGCCTCCAGGGCGCGCACGCGGTGGAGCAGCCCGAGCGTGCCCTCCTTGCGCAGGACGCCGAAGCAGTCCGTCCAGTCGCCCTCGCCGAACATCTCCACCCAGCGGCTCGCCCCGTCCGTGAGCGCCGCCAGGGCCCGTACCTCCGCGCGCGGGCTCGTCCCCGTCACCGCCCGCGCGGCGACCGCCGGGTCCGCCGCCGCCGTGAAGAAGCCGCCCTCCCGGTTCCGCAGCCGGTCCGTCGCCGCCAGGGACCGCAGGACCTCGTCGGGAACGCGGTCGAGCCGGTCGTCGAGCACGGCCCGTACGGACCCGTCCGGCGACTCCAGGAGGAGTACGGAGTCGGAGAGGACGAGGTGTTCGACCGAGGTCTCGTCCCAGCGGGCGAGCACGACGGTCGCCTGGGGCGTACGGACGTGAGAAAGGTCACAGGTGTCCCGATGGGCCTCCGCGGTGCGCCGGATTGCCAGCGACAGGATCCCGGCCAGGGACATGTCCCGGCGGGAAGCGGACAGTTCGGTCAAAGACCCGCCGAGGCGCGCGGTGAACCACGGCACCGTGTGCACACAACCGTCATCACCGGCCGGTGGTGTGACGCCGTCGAGGAGGACGACGGTTCCGCCGCCGCCCGAGGCGGGCTGGGCGGCGGCCACCCAGTCCTCGTTGGGGCGTTCGGGGTTGCCGGGGAGGGTCGCGACGTCACTGCGCATGACGACCAGTGTGCCCGGGGCGGCGTACGTTCCCGGTGTACGTCTTCACCGGACCTGCAAACGTGCGGAAATGGCCTGTACCAACCCGGCGGCGGTCCCGGGGAGCCGGAGCGGCGGACTCCGGGGAGCTGCGGGCGGGCATCCTGCCAAAGCCCGCGCGGAAGATCCAACCAGGGGCCCTTCGGGGACGCCTCGGCCCACCCGGAGAAGTTGTTCGCCAACTCAGGAGTGTTGTTCACTCGTTCGGGTGGCGGAGCGGCCGATGCGCGCCCCCTTCCCAGAAGCGCTGGAATGGTCGGAAGCCGTACCAGGGGTGGGGGCGCTCCATGTGACCGGCCGTCACCTCTGCTTTGTGGGCGGACGAATCAAGAATGCGAGCACCGGTGCAGATGAAGCGGCCTCGGAGCAAGAACGGCACGCGGAGCCAGACCCCCGGTGCGGTGCCGACCCCGGACGGCGCCGCGGCGCCCGCCGGCAGCCTCCCCGACGGCAGCACCTTCACCGGCAGCGCCCCCACCGGCCGTCCCAAGCGCGTCCGCAACCGTCTCGTCGCCGGCGTCGCCCTCGTCGGCATCACGGTCCTCGTCGCCGGAGCGCCCGCGGTCCTCGCCGCCTCCACCGAGCTCAACGACTCCCAGAGCCTGGTCACCCTCGCCGAACTCGACCGGCAGGCCGTCACCCTGGCCCACTCGCTCGCCGACGAGCGGGACGAGGTCGTCGCCTACATCGCCGCCGGCCGCGACGCCCAGAGCGGCGACGCCAAGCACAGGCGCCAGATCACCAGCACGCGATCGACCCGCGTCGACCGCCAGATCGACGAGATCCGCCCCGCCGCCTCCGCCGAGCTCCGCCGCGACCTCGCCGGCGTCCCCTCCGTCCGCCGTACCGCCCTCACCGGCAAGGGCACGGCCCTGGAGGCCCACCGGGCGTACTCGGAGATCATCACCAAACTCCAGGCCCTCGCCGACGAGCTGGCCGACAAGACCCCGGCCCGCGCCTCCGACACCGCGCTCACCGAGGCCACCCGCGCCCCCGCCGCCCTCAGCCGCGCCGTCGAGCAGGCCTCCGCCACCCGCGGCCTGCTCCTCGCCGCGCTCTCCGTCCCGCAGCCCGAGCCCACCGGCGAGGTCCGGTACGACGCCGAGACCGGCACCTACGTCCCCGAGGTGCCCGCGGGCACCGCCGAGGCCGCCCGCGCCCGCGACATCCTCACCGCCGCCGCCCAGCAGGCCAGGGTCCGTGAACTCGCCGCCCTCGGCGACTTCGACCAGGCCGCCGGCTCCACCGCCCGCGACTCCCTCGCCGCCACCGTGGCCGGCCCCGACGTCAAGAGCGCGGAGCGCTCCCTCGCCTCCCTCACCGACCAGCCGCGGCTGACGGAGACCGAGCGCGAGACCGACCCGGCCGGGCTCGAGTCCGCCCTCTCCGCCCGCATCGAGCAGATGCGCGGTGTCGAATCCGCCCTCTCCGCCGAGCGGGTCGAACGCCTCGGCGCGCTCCGCGACGACGACGTCACCGCCCTCGAACTGCGGATCGCCTTCCTCGGCGGCTGTCTGATCGTCGCGATCGGCATCTCCACGTACGTGGCCCGCACCCTCACCCGGCCGCTCGCCGTCCTCCGGCTCGGCGCCGCCCGGCTCGCCGGCGCCCCCGAGCCCGGCGCCCAGGAGCTGGTCCGCTTCACCGGCCGCAACGACGAGTTCGCGCAGGTCGTCCGCTCGCTCAACACCCTGCACGGCAAGCTCGCCGGCCTGGCCGCGCACACCGAGCGGCTCACCGACGACCGGACCGACCTGACCGCCGCCAAGGAGGCACTCGGCGCCGAGCTCGCCACCCAGCGTGCCGAACTCCAGGGGCAGGTCGCACTCCTCACCGCCGACCTCGAACGGTTCCGGAGCACCGTCCACCACACCTTCGTCAACCTCTCGCTGCGCAGCCTCGGGCTCGTCGAGCGACAGCTCGGCGTGATCGAGAAGCTGGAGGAGCGCGAGCAGGACCCGGATCGCCTCGCGACCCTCTTCAAGCTCGACCACATGGCGACCGTCATGCGCCGCCACAGCGAGAACCTCCTGGTCCTCGCCGGGCACGAGCACGTCCACGGTCACCCCGGGCCCGTCCCGCTGGTCGACGTGCTGCGCGCCGCCGTCAGCGAGATCGAGCGGTACGAGCGGGTCACCATCCAGTCCCTGCCGCCGCACGCCCAGATCGCCGGCTTCGCCGCGGACGACCTGAGCCACCTCATCGCCGAACTCCTGGAGAACGCGACCTCCTTCTCGCCGCCCGACGCCGAGGTCCAGCTCTCCGGCTGGCTCCTGGAGTCCGGCGAGGTGATGCTCTCCGTGCAGGACGCGGGCATCGGCATGACCGCCTCCCGGCTCGCCGAGCTCAACGCGCGCCTGGCCGAGGCCGACCCCACCGCCTTCGAAGGCGAGGGGCTCGGCATGCGGGTCGTCGCCCTGCTCGCCGCCCGCCACGGCGTCCGCGTCGAACTGCGCGAGCAGCAGCAGGGCGGCACGGCGGCCGTCGTGGTCCTGCCGCAGCCCCTGCTCCCCACCGCCCTGCCGACCACCGTGACGGAGCCCGTACGGGTGGCGGGCGCGGCACCCACGATCCTCCTGCCCGGCTCGGCCGCGGAGGCCAACTCCAACACGCTGCCGTCCCGGAACCGCGATCCCCTCGTCGAGGCGGCGGAGCGGGCGTTCATGGAGGCCGAGGTGACGGAGGCGAGGGAACAGCGGGACCAGGAGCCGGAGCCGGCGGAGGAGCCGGCGGCGTACGAGCCCGAGCCGCAGGAGGGCTCCTACGAGCCCGGGCAGGACGCGCCGTACGAGCCGGAGCCGCAGGCGGCGTACGAGCCCGGGCCCGCCCACGACGAGCCCGCGCCCCCCGACGAGCCCGAGCTCGCCCACCGCGAGCCCGTCACCCACGACGAGCCCGTCCCCCTCGGTGAGAGCGTCTCCGAGACCACGCTCCAGGTCCGGCTGCCCGACCCGCCGCCGGAGCCCGACGCCCACGAGCGCGCGGCGGACGTCACCACTCCCGCCCACCAGGAGGAGCCCCCGGCTCCGCAGAGTCCCGCCGCCCCCGAGCCAGTCACCGACCAGCCGGTTCCCGGGCCGCGTACCCCGCAGTGGGAGCGCGTCACCGACAAGGGCCTGCCCAAGCGGACCCCGCAGGTGGTCCGCCCCGCCGGCCCCGCCACCACGACCCCTCGTCAGGGCGGCGTGGACGCGGAGGCCCTGCGCCGCCGCCTCGGCGGCTTCCATCAGGGCGCCAAGGCCGGGCGCCGCGACGTGGAGGCGGAGATGGAGACGGCGCGCATAGATGACGTAAAGACTGCACGTACAGAGGAGATGACGGGGGACACAGTCGAGGAGGCACGCAGTTGACTGCGACGGGAACGTTCGGACTGAGCACGGAAGCCCGCAACCTGCAATGGCTGCTGGGGAATCTGGTGGAGGAGGTGCCCGGGGTCCATTCGGTCGCCGTCGTCTCCTCCGACGGCCTGATGCTGCTCTCGTCCGACCCGGCCGCCCAGCAGAGCACGACGGCCGCCGCCGAAGCCGGCCGTCCGAACGGGCCGCGCGGCTCCAGTGCCGACCTGGCCACCATCGTCTCCGGCATCGGCAGTCTGACCATCGGCGCCGCACGCCTGATGGACGGCGGCGGGGTCAAGCAGACCATGGTGGCGATGGAGGAGGGCAGCGTCTTCGTCATGTCGATCAGCGACGGTTCGCTGCTCGGCGTCCACGCCACGCCCGACTGCGACATGAGCGTGGTGGCCTACCACATGGCGCTCTTCGTGGGCCGCGCCGGTCACGTACTCACCCCCGAAGTCCGCAGTGAGCTGCGCAAATCGATGGAGAGCACCCAGTGACGTCAGTGTCTTCGGGGTTTCCCGCCCACCGGCTGCCCGTACGAGGAGACGGACGCCGCCCCGCGCGCGTACGCCCGTACTCGCTGACCGGCGGGCGGACCCGCTTCGGCCATGTCCTGCTCGTCGAGACCTTCGTGGCGGCGCTCGAAGCGCCCGCCGTGCGCAAGCTCCTGACGGACGGCGGGCCGGGCGCCCGCGGTCTGATGCCGGAGATGCGGGCCATCGTCGAGATCTGCCGCCGGATGCGGACGGTCGCGGAGATCTCGGCGCTTCTGAAGATGCCGTTGGGGGTCGTCCGGGTGCTCCTCAGCGACCTGGCCGACCAGGGAAAGATCCGTGTGTACGGGACCGGTCACGGCACCGGGCAGCCCGACCGCGCGCTCCTCGAAAGGGTGCTGAGTGGACTCCGTCGTCTCTGACGCCTCCGCCGTCTCCGATGCCGACACCGCATCACCGGCGGTGACCGGCATTCCCGCGCAGCCCCAGGCCCCCGAGGCCGACCTGTTCCAGCGAGATACGACCGCGTCGGCCACCGCCGAGCCCGACGCCGAGGACGGCGCGCAGGACTGGCAGCTCGACCACACCCGCGCCCCGATCGCGACGAAGATCGTCGTCGCGGGCGGATTCGGCGTCGGCAAGACCACCTTCGTGCGCGCGGTCTCGGAGATCACCCCGCTCCAGACCGAGGCACTGATGACCCGGGCGAGCGAGGAGACCGACGACCTCACCGCCACGCCGGACAAGCTCACCACCACGGTGGCGATGGACTTCGGCCGGATCACGCTCGACAACGACCTGGTGCTGTACGTCTTCGGTACGCCGGGACAGCAGCGTTTCTGGTTCATGTGGGACGACCTGGTGCGCGGGGCGATCGGCGCGATCGTGCTGGCCGACACGCGGCGGCTCACGGACTGCTTCCCGGCCCTCGACTACTTCGAGAGCTGTGGGCTGCCGTACATCGTGGCCGTCAACCACTTCGAGGGCACCGAGCTGTTCGAGGCGGACGACGTCAGGGAGGCGTTGACCGTGCCCGCGCACGTCCCCGTGGTGATCATGGACGCGCGCAAGCGGTACAGCGTCGTCGAGAGCCTGCTCGCGATGGTCGCGCACGCGCTGGAACACACCCCCGAATAGATCGCTCAGCTCTCCCCGTCACGCCAGGAGCACCACCCATGCGGAAGATACTCATAGTCGGCGCCGGCCAGTCCGGTCTGCAGCTCGCCCTCGGACTCCAGTCGTCGGGGTACGAGGTCACCCTCATGTCGAACCGGACGGCGGACGAGATCCGGGCCGGCCGGGTCATGTCCACCCAGTGCATGTTCCACACCGCGCTCCAGCACGAGCGGGACCTCGGCCTCAACTTCTGGGAGTCCCAGGCACCGCGCATCGAGGGCCTCGGCGTCTCGGTCGCCGCGCCCGACTCCACCCGTGCGATCGACTGGGTCGGCAGGCTCGACGGGTACGCGCAGTCGGTCGACCAGCGGGTGAAGATGGCCGGCTGGATGGAGACCTTCGCCCAGCGCGGCGGCCAGCTGGTGATACACGGCGCGGCCGTCAGCGACCTGGACTACTTCTCGCGCAGCTACGACCTGGTGCTCGTCGCGGCGGGCAAGGGCGAGCTGGTCTCGATGTTCGGCCGGGACGCGTCCCGTTCGCCGTACAGCGAGCCGCAGCGCGCGCTGGCCGTCGCGTACGTCCACGGCCTCGGCCCGCGCCCCGAGCACCCGGACTTCGACGCGGTGCGGTGCAACGTGGTCCCGGGCGTGGGCGAGCTGTTCGTCATGCCGACGCTGACGACGGGCGGCCGCGCGGACATCCTCTTCTGGGAGGGCGTCCCCGGCGGCCCGCTCGACGCCTTCCAGGGCGTCAAGGACCCGGCGGAGCACCTGTCGCTGACCCTGGAGCTGATGGAGAAGTTCACGCCCTGGGAGTACGCGCGGGCCACCAGGGTCGAACTGACCGACGCGGGCGGCACCCTCGCCGGCCGGTACGCGCCGACGGTCCGCAACCCGATCGGCCGGCTGCCCGGCGGCGGCCTGGTCCTCGGCGTGGCCGACGTGGTCGTGGCCAACGACCCGATCACCGGCCAGGGCTCGAACTCCGCGTCGAAGTGCGCGGCGGCGTACCTGGCGGCGATCGTCGAGCAGGGCGACAAGCCCTTCGACGAGGAGTGGATGCAGTCGGCCTTCGACCGCTACTGGCAGACGGCCCAGCATGTCACCAAGTGGACGAACGCGATGCTGGCGCCCCCGCCGGAGCACGTCCTGAACCTCCTGGGCGCAGCGGGCCGGCTCCAGCCGGTCGCCGACCGCTTCGCGAACGGCTTCAACGACCCGTCGGACTTCGAGAACTTCTTCTTCGACCCGGAGAGGACGGACGCGTACCTCGCGGAGGTCGCGGGCGGCTGAACCGCGGACGGTTCCCTTCGACGGCCGGCACCCGGGGCTCCAGGCCCGGGTGCCGGCCGTCTGCCGTCGGCTCGTCTGGCGTCGGCTCGTCTGGCGTCGGTCTTCCCGGGATCGACCGTCCAACGGCGGTCGTAAAACGGATCGAGATCTCCCGCCCCGTGCTCGATGATGTGTCCATGTCTCAGACGAACACCCTGGCCCGCGTGGACGCCGACCTCATCGCCGGGAGGGTCCCCATGGCGCGGCAGCGGCTGCGTGGGCTGGTTTCGTCGTTTCCGGACGATCTGACGCTGCGGCGTCGGCTTGCCGAGGTGTACCGGCTGTACGGGGACGCGGCCGAGGCGGGGCGCTGGATGTACCTCGAAGAGGACCGGAACGCGGAGGAGACCGCCGCCTTCGAAGAGCGCTACGGGACTCCCGGGTGGCGGATGAAGGCCCTCGCCTGGCGTGGGCCCGAGGCGCTGGCCGCGTCCTCCTTCGCCGTCGAGCAGCTCGCCGCGGTGCGGACCGCCTGCGCCGAGCGGCTCGGACACCCCGTCGACTGGGACGACCCGGGCACCTACGCGGCGGACCGGGGCGAAGAGGCCGACGCCCCGGAACCCGGCGGCTGGACGTCCGCCGGAGTGATCGCGGGCGCCGGCGCCCTCGCGGGAACCGTGGTCATGGTGGGCATCTGGGTGCTCGGACTCGTCTCCCTCTTCTCGTAGCGCCCGCCGGCCTCCGCCCGGCGGACCGCCCACGGCGCCGGCGGACCCGTCAGGGCGAAGAGCGCGCCGACGACGTACCAGCCGGGGCGGCCCCCGCCGATGCACAGAGCGATGAGCAGGCCGGGGCCGACCGCCTCGGGCCGCGGTCGTATCCCTCGTCCGCTCCGTCCCTCGCCCCCGCCGGCAGCGCCGGCGGGGTGTACGCGGCCAGAGCCTCCCCGTCCGGATCCGGGCGCACCGCCCCGAGCAGCGGGTTCGCCGCGATCGGGGAGACCTTCACCTTCCCGCCGGGCCGCGGCGCCTGCACCACCAGGCCCTCGCCTAGATAGACCGCCACATGCGTCGCGCCGGGGAAATACACCACCAGGTCCCCGGGACGGAGCTCCGCGAGCGACACCCGGGGCAGTGTCGCCCACTGCTCCTGGCTCGTCCGCGGCACCTCCAGGCCCGCCGCCGCCCACGCCCGCTGGGTCAGCCCCGAGCAGTCGTACGTCTCCGGGCCCTCCGCCCCCCACTCGTACGGCTTGCCGATCTGGCCCACCGCGAACCGCAGCGCCTCCGCGCCCGCCCCGGACGGGGTACGCCGGCCCTTCAGGACACCCGAGTCGAGCAGCTCGCGCTGCGCGCCCGCCGTCTGGACCCGCTCCAGCTCGGTGAGCCGGGCCAGCTGTTCGGGAGAGAGCGCGGCGAGCAGCTTCTCGACCTCCGCCAGCCGGGCCCGCACCTCGTCGCGCCGGGTGCGCTGCGTGGCGGCGAGGGTCTGCTGCCGGTCGAGCGCCCTGCGGGAGGCGCTCGCCAGGCTGCCGGCTTGCCGCTCGGCCTTCTCGAGCCGCGGCACGGCCGACGCCCGGTCCCGTGACGTCCGCGCCATCAGATGCCCCTGGTCGAGCGCCGACTGGGGATCCGGCGCGAACAGCAGCCGCAGATACGAGGAGAACTCGGACCCGCCCCGGTACTGGTCCCGGGCGATCCGCCCGGCCTCGGCCCGCCCCTGCGCCAGCGCGGTACGGGCGGCGGTCAGCCGGGCGGTGACCCTCTTGGTGTCGGCGGTCTGGAGCTTCAGCGCCTCCTCGGCGGCGTTGAACCGCTCGGTGGCCTCCTCGGCCTGCTGGTAGAGCGTCCGCATCCGGGTGAGCAGGGCGGTGACGGAGTCGCCGCCGGGGGGAGGGAGAGCGGCGGCGTCGTCGTCGGTGGCGGGAGGCGGGGTGGGAGGGGCGGACTCCCGCGGGTCGCCGGGGTCGTCGGGGTCTGCGGGATCGGCCGCGTCCTGCCTCCCGGAAGAGCCCGCCGCGGTCGTTGCTGTCTCGGCTGTCTCGGCTGGTTCCGCGGTGGGTGCCGTGGGCGCCTTGGGTGGTGCGGGCGCGTCCGGGTCGACCGGTCCCACCGGTTCCGCAGCCGGGTCCGCCCAGGCGATCGGCGCCTCCACCGGGGGATCGGCGGGCGGCTCGGGAGCGGCGGCGCCCGCCGGGAGGACGCCGGTGAGGGCGGTCGCGGCGGCCAGGGCCCCCGTGCAGACCGTACGCAGCAGCCTTCGCGACACGTCACCACCTCCACGGGGATGATGACGTGTCACTTCATGTGATTACCGTACGCATGGGGGTGAGTCCGGCGTCCTCACTCGTTCGGCTCAGCGCCGCCCCGGGGAGGGGTCGCGCCGGTGCTCGGCTTCGACCAGGGCCACTTCAGCTCGCGACGCTCGCGGCCCTCGGGGGCGTACTCGTAGATCCAGCCGCGCTGGAGACCCAGTCGCTTCGTGTAGCCCGCGGGCTCGCGGCGGTAGGTGTGGAGGGTCGGGGGGTTCCCGTTGTGGGCCGGGACCGGGATCTCGTACCACTTCGGCGGGTGGCCGGTCGGGCCGAGCAGGATCGGCAGGACCCGGCCGTCGAGGGGGCCGCCACGGAAGGAGGTGTTCTGGCTTCTCACCCCTCCAGTGTCCCCTCCGGCCTCCGGTTCCTGCTCAGAGGAGATGAGCGGCCTCGCCGACCACCGGGATCACCCGGCGGGCCAGCCGGGCCACGGGCCCCTCGGGCGTCTCCTCGGCGAGGAGGCGTCCGACGACGCGCGCGGTCTCCTCGTCACTGGCCGTGCTCGCGGCGAGGAGGGCGATGAGATGGTCCACGAGCCACTCCCGCAGCTCCCGGGCCGGGGGCCGCTTGTCCTCGTCGAGCCAGATGAGGGAGGCGGCCTCCACGGCGGCGATCCATGTGCGGACCAGCATGCCGAGGCGGGGGCCGGGGCGGTCCACGCCGAGGTGGACGAGGATCTGGCCGGCGGCCGCGCGGCGGACCTCGTCGACGATCGCGGTGGTGCGGGAGGTCTCGGCGACGCTGCCGCCGCGCAGGAGGGCGCTGAAACCGGCGTCGTGCTCGTCGACGAAGGCCAGATAGCGGTCGAGCACCCTGCCGAGCCGCTCGGTGGGCGCTCCGACCGGGGGCTCGGTGAAGCAGTGGTTCAGGGCGTCTGCGGAGGACCGGAGGGCGGCCTCGTAGAGCTGCTGCTTGCCGCCGGGGAAGTAGCGGTAGACGAGGGGCCGGGAGACGCCGGCCGCCTCGGCGACATCGTCGAGGGAGACGTCCTCGGGGGTGCGGTGGGCGAAGAGCTCCTGGGCGGCTTCGAGGAGCTGGCCGCGGCGCGCCTCGACGCTGAGCCTGCGGTACGCGGGGGTGGCGGCGGCAGTCATGCTCCGCAGCGTAGCGGGACCCCTCATGCCCCCACCCGCCGTGGCCCACGCCGCCCGGCAGCCCGCGCCGCCTGCGACGCAGCCGCCGTTGGGCCTCTGCCATGACCGGGCCCGCCCGGCCGGGCCCCGCCGCCGCGGGCTGCCACCCGCGCCGCTGCTGGCCCCCGTTGTGGGCGCCTGTTCCTCCCCCGGGCCCGCGCTCTCTTCCCGTCCTGTGCTGCGGGAGCCCGCACGGGGGCGGCTCGGACAGCGGCGCGGGGCCCCCGAGTGCCGAAGCCCCGGGCCGCGCCGCCTCCGGCGCGGCGGCAGCCTCCGCCCCGACCGCTCCCCGTCACACACCTCACGCCAGCAGCCCCGACGACTTCCACAGCCGTCGCCCCACCCCCCGCAGCACCCCGATGTCGTCCAGGAAGTCCGTCAGGCGGCGTGCGCCGGACTGCATGACCTCGCGGCGGTGCCCGCTCGCCCTCACCTGGGCGACCGCCTCCCGCCGGTCCAGGCCCACCGCCTCGTACACCTGCGGGTTCACGAAGCACGTCGAGAAGACCCGCGCCGCCTCTCCGCAGCTCACCCGGGTGAACTCCTGCTCCCAGCGGGGCGCTGTCGCCATCTGGCGCCGCAGCTCCTCGCGGGCGTACCGCACGTGCCGTGCCTCCTCGACCACATGGATGCGGGTCACCCCGCGCACCAGCGTCTGCACCCGCTCGTCCGGGAACGTCAGCCGCTGCATCCAGTCGAGGATCTCCTCGCCGAGCAGCGTCGAGGCGAACGAGCCCGGGGTCGTGGACACGGTCTTCAGCAGGCGCGCGAGGTTGTGGTAGAGCCTCGGTACCGGGTACGCCGGGGTCCCGCCCTGCTGGATCAGCCGGGCGAACATCATCGAGTGCCGGCACTCGTCCGCTATCTCGGTCAGCGCGTAACGGACGTGATGGCTGGTCAGCGACTTGTCGTAGATGTGCCGGACGAGCAGCTGCATCAGGATGATCTCGAACCAGACGCCGAGCGACGCGAGCGACGCCGCCTCGTGGCGCGAGAGCGCGATCCGCTGCTCCTCGGACATCCTGCGCCACAGCGGCGTGTCGTACAGGGAGAGCAGCTCGGGCGGCCAGAACCACTTGTCGTCCTCGAACGGCGCGTCCCAGTCGAGCTCGGCATCGGGGTCGTAGGAATGCTTGCGGGAGGACTCCAGGAGGCGTTCGGCGACCTGCTCACGGTCGCGCAGCGGCCCCAGGGCGTCCCTGAGGAGACTGAAGTCCGGCTCCGTGGACTCGGTGAAGGGGGTCATGGTTGCGGGGCACCTCGCTGTGCTCGTCGCGACGGTGTGACGTTACCGATGGTCACCGTTTATCAGACTGCCCGTCAGTAGCGCCGTCAATCCCTTGTGCGCGACTTGTTGACGATCCGTCTACCAACGTGTGAGCCTGGCCGGGCCACAGGACTCGCACCACGGGAAAGGCCCGACCCCCCAAGGAGGCGTCAGTGTCGACGCGCGACCTCTACACCACGGCCCCGTCCACCCCGAGCTGGCAGGTCCCCGCCACCGGCGCCGCCCGCTTCAACTGGGAATACGACATGGAGGCCGCCGGCCGCGAGCGCCTCCTCGCCCTCTACCAGAAGGGCAAGGACAAACAGTGGGACGGCGCCACCCGGATCGACTGGGACCTGGAGGTCGACCCGTACGACCCCCTCGGCACCCCCGACGAGGTCCTGACCCTCCACGGCACCCGCCACTGGGCGAAGATGACCGAGAAGGACAAGGGCGACCTGCGCCGGCACTACGCCTCCTGGCAGTTCAGCCAGTTCCTCCACGGCGAGCAGGGCGCCATGATCTGCGCCGCCAGGATCGTCGAGTCCGTCCCCGACCTGGACGCCAAGTTCTACTCGGCCACCCAGACCATGGACGAGGCCCGGCACGCCGAGATCTACGGCCGCTTCCTCCACGACAAGGTCGGCATGCTCTACCCGATCAACGACAACCTGCAGAGCCTGCTCGACGACACCCTGCGCGACTCCCGCTGGGACATGCCGTACCTCGGCATGCAGGTCCTCATCGAGGGCCTCGCCCTCGCCGCCTTCGGCATGATCCGCGACACCACCGACAAGCCGCTGCCCAAGCAGATCCTCGCGTACGTGATGCAGGACGAGGCCCGGCACGTCGCCTTCGGCCGGATGGCCCTGCGCGACTACTACCGGCAGCTGTCCGACGCCGAACTCCGCGAACGCGAGGAGTTCGTCATCGAGGGCTGCTATCTGATGCGCGACCGGCTGCGCGGCGTCGAGGTCCTGGACAACTTCGGCATCCCGCGGAAGGAGGCGGAGGAGCTGACCGAGCAGAGCGAGTTCCTGCACCTCTTCCGCAAGCTGCTCTTCAGCCGGATCGTCCCCTGCGTCAAGGACATCGGACTCTGGGGCGAACGCCTCCAGAAGGCCTACCTCGACATGGGCGTCTTCGACCTCGGCGACTCCAATCTCGACCTCCTCATGACCCAGGACGAGGAGATCGCGGAACAGCTCGACGCGGAGCGCTTCGCCAAGGAGGAGCAGGCCCGGGTCGCGGAGGTGGCGGACGCGATCGCGGACGGGGCGGCGCAGGGCTGAGTCCCCGGAAGAACGGTTTGTCGTACAGGTGACGTAGCGTGCTCGTCATGACCATGCCGCCACCGCCGAACCAGCCGCCCCACAACCCGTACGGCGGGCCGGTGCCGCCCCCGCAGCAGCCCGGCCCGTACGGCGCCCCGCAGGGCTTCCCTCCGCCGGGCCACCCCCAACAGGCCTACCCCCAGCACGGTGTTCCGCCGCAGTACCCGGCGGGCCCCGGCCCCGGCGGCTGGGGGCAGCCGCCCATGGGTCCGCCCCCGAAGAAGAAGCTGTCGGCCGGCGCGATCGTCGCCATCGTCGTCGGCTCCCTGGTCGTGGTCGGCGGCATCGGTTACGGGGTCAAGGCCGGGCTCGACGGCGTCACCGGTTCCTTCCCCGCGGCGACGCACAAGCTGGTCGTCCCACAGACCGTCCTCGACGGCGAGTTCGCCCTCGTCTCCGACCTCTCCGACACCCAGGGCAAGGAGATCGAGGACACCCCCGACTTCACCGTGAAGGACGCGACGGCGGCGGTCGGGCAGTACAGCGGCAAGGACGAGTCCGTCCTCGTCCTCTCCGGGCTGTACGGGCAGATCAAGAGCCCCGGTACCACCCGCTCGTCCATCCTCAAGGGAGCCGCCACGGACAAGGGCTCCAAGCTCGTCGTCAAGCCCAGGGACTTCACACCCGCCGGGTACGGCGTGACCGTCAGCTGCCAGGTCACCACGTCGAGGGACGGACTCAGCACGACGACGCTGCCCATGTGCGCCTGGGGCGACGAGAACACCGCCGCCGCCGTCGCCCTCGTCGGCGCCGGGGAGGCCACGGCCGACCCGAAGGACATCGACCTGGCCGGACTCGCCGAGAAGACGGCCAAGATCCGCGCGGAGATCCGCAAGCCGATCGCCTGACGGCTGACGGTCCCCGGCTGACGGTCCACGGCAGACGGCAGACGGCAGACGGCAGACGGCAGACGGCAGGCGGCAGGCGGCAGGCGGCAGACGGCTGGCGGAGGGCGAACGGCGAAGGGCGAGGGCGGAGGCGAAGGGCGAAGGGCGAGGGCGGAGGGTGCTCAGGCACCCGGGGCCGCCGGGACGCAGTCCCGAGCGCCCGCACCCGCGCCCCCGTCTACCCCCGCGCCTCCTCCTCCAGCCGCAGCGCCTCCTCCATCACCGCCCTCGCGATCGGCGCGGCGCTCCCGCCCCCGCTGATGTCCGTACGGGACGCCTCCGCGTCCTCGACGACCACCGCCACCGCGACCGCCGGCTGGGCCGCGTCCTCCGCCTGCGCCCAGGCGATGAACCAGGCGTACGGGGTGCCGGTGTTGCCGAAACCGTGCTGGGCCGTGCCCGTCTTGCCGCCGACCAGCGCCCCGGGGATCGCCGCGTTCGTCCCCGTCCCCTCCGTCACCGCCTTCACCATCAGCCGCTGGAGCTGCATCGCCGTCGCCGGGTTCATCGCCTGCCGGTAACTGCGGCGGCCCGTACGGTCGATCGTCGTGCCGCCCGAGGTCGTCGTGCGGTCGACGAGGTACGGCTGGGCGATCTCGCCGTTGTTGGCGACCGCCGCCGCCACCATCGCCATCTGGAGCGGCGTCGCCGTCGTGTCGAACTGTCCGATCGACGACAGCGCGAGCTGGTCCGGACTCATCTCCCGGTCGAAGTTGGACTTGGCCACCCAGGACGGCACCCGCAGCCCCGTGTCGTTGAAGCCGAACTTCCCCACCGCGTCGACCATCCCCTCCAGGCCCACCTCCACCCCCAGGCCGGCCATCACCGTGTTGCACGACCACTGGATCGCGTACGCGAGGGACGCGTCGCCGCAGCCCTTCGCCTCGTTCGGCAGCACCTGCCGGGTGCCGGGCAGTACGAACGGGTCCGGGGTGTCCGTCGGCGCGTCCACGTCCCGCACCATCCCCGCGTCGAGCGCCGCCGCCGCCGTCACGATCTTGAACGTGGAGCCCGGCGGATACGTCTGCCGCAGCGCCCGGTTCAGCATCGGCTGGTTCGGCGAGGTGGTGAGCCGCCTCCAGGCGTCCTTGACGCCCTGCCCCGTACCGGAGAGGACACCCGGGTCGTACGACGGTGAGCTGACCAGCGCGAGGATGCGGCCGCTGTGCGGCTCGACCGCGACGACCGCGCCCCGTTTCCCGGCGAGGCCCCGGAAGGCCGCCTCCTGCATCGAGCCGCGGATCGTCGTCACGACGTCGCCGCCGGGCTGCCGGCCCCGGGTGAGGTCGTTCCAGAGCGGCAGCGGGGCCAGCATCGGATCGGTGCCGGCCAGGATCGCGTCCTCGGCGTGCTCGACGAGGGTCGTGCCGTACGTCTGCGAGGAGTAGCCGGTGAGCGGCGCGTACAACGGTCCCCGGCGGTAGGTCCGTTCCCAGCGCAGTTGCTGTCCGCTGTCCCGGGAGCCGGTGACCGGCTTCCCGTCGACGACGATCTCGCCGCGCGGCTGCGCGTAGCGGTTGATCGCGATGCGCCGGTTGGCCGGGTTGCCGTCGAGCGACTCGGCCTCGAAGACCATCACGCGCGCGGAGTTGACGAGGAGCGCCACGAGAAGCACGAGACAGAGCGCGGCCGCCCGCCGGGCGTAGCGGATCACGTGGTTCCCCCGGGGGCGTGCGGCCGGGTCACGAGGCCCCCTCCTTCACCGGTGCGAGCGTCCCCGTGTCGGCGTCGTCCGGCTGCGGTGCGCGCGCCGAGTCGCTGACCCGGATGAGGAGCGCCACGATCACCCAGTTCGTGACCACCGACGACCCTCCCTGGGCCAGGAACGGCATCGCCATCCCGGTCAGCGGGATCAGGCCCATCACCCCGCCCGCGATCACGAACACCTGGAGCGCCACGATCGAGGCGAGCCCGATCGCGAGGAGCCGCCCGAACGGGTCCCGCAGCGAGAGGCCGGCGCGGTAGCCGCGGGCGACGAGCAGCGCGTACAGCAGGAAGAGCGCGGTCAGGCCGACGAGCCCCAACTCCTCGCCTGCCGTGGCCAGGATGAAGTCCGACTTGGTGGCGAAGCCGATGAGGACGGAATGCCCGAGGCCGAGTCCCGAGCCGAGCATCCCGCCGGCCGCGAACGAGAAGAGCGACTGGGCGAGCTGTCCGGGCCCGTCCCCCGCCCGGATCGAGGCGAACGGGTCGAGCCAGTCCTGCACCCGGCTGTGCACATGCGGTTCGAGCGAGCCGACGAGGAAGGCCCCGGCGGCGGCGAGGACGAGCCCGACCGCGATCCATCCGGTCCGGCCGGTCGCCACGTACAGCATGATCACGAAGAGGCCGAAGAAGAGCAGCGAGGTGCCCAGGTCCCGTTCGAGGACGAGCACGCCGACGCTCAGCAGCCAGATCGCCACGATCGGCCCGAGCACCCGCCCGGTCGGGAACTGGAACTTCCAGATCCGGCGGCCGGTGTACGCGAGCGCGTTGTGGTTGGCGGCGAGGTACGCGGCGAAGAAGACCGCGAGCAGGATCTTGGCGAACTCGCCCGGCTGGAAGGAGAGACCGCCGAGCCGGATCCAGATCTTGGCGCCGTTCACCGCCGGGAAGAAGATCGGCAGGATCATCAGGGCGAGCGCGGCGGCCACCGACACGTACGCGTACCCCTGGAGCGCGCGATGGTCGCGGAGCAGCAGCACGACCACGATGAAGAGCGCGACCCCGAGCGTCGACCAGATCAGCTGCGTCGTCGCCGCCTGGTCCTTCGGCGTCTCCAGGTCGAGCCGGTAGATCAGCACCAGGCCGAGGCCGTTGAGCAGGACCGCGATCGGCAGGAGCAGCGGATCGGCGTACGGCGCGCGGAACCGGACCGCGAGGTGGGCGAGGAGCGCGAGCAGACCGAGTCCGGCCCCGTAGCGCGCGGCGTCCGGCGGTACGGCCCCGCTGCGGGCGAGGCCGACCTCGGCGTACCCGTAGACGCAGATGAGGACGGCGCAGACGAGGAGGGAGAGTTCCACGCCGCGGCGCTTCGGCATGCGTACCCCGGGCGGGGGAGCGTCCGTGCGCGGTGCGGTCATGGCCGCAACGTAGCAAGCGGTATGCCCTATGTCCCTTTTGTGTGACGGTGTGCCGTGTGGCGCGCTTCTGTTCCCCGCATTTCGGGCCGGCTCGCCTGCTCCCGGCCACCAGGGCTGCTCAGCCTGCGCCCGGTCCTTCCGCCAGGCCGTGCCGTCAGTCGTCCGGCGTCGTGTCCACGAGGCTCACGTACTCCGGCAGTCGCAGCCGGGCCTCGGCGCCCTCGCCGTCGGCGGCGCGCGCGAAGACGAGCTCGGCGCCGATCACCTCCGCCTGCCCCACCGCGATCGTCAGCCCGAGGCCGTGCCCCTTGCCCCCGCTCTCGGTGCGGAACCGCTGCGGCCCCGACTCCAGCAGATACGCGGGATAGCCGGGCCCGTGGTCCCGTACGGACACCACGGGGCCGTCCACCGTCAGCACCACCGGCGGAGCGCCGTGCTTGTGCGCGTTGGCGATCAGATTGCCGAGCACCCGCTCCAGACGCCGCCGGTCCGTCTCCACCGTCGTGTCCCGCACGACCCGTACCTCGGTCGCGGTGCCCGAGGCGCGCACCACCCGCTCGGCGAGCGGACCGAGTTCGTGCACGGCCAGGTCGACGGTCTCGTTGCGGGCGTCGAGCCGCGAGATCTCCAGGAGGTCCTCGGTCAGCCCGCGCATCGCCCGCACCCTGTCCCGTACGAGCTCCGACGGCCGTCCCTCCGGCAGCAGCTCGGCCGCCGCGGAGAGCCCGGTGAGCGGAGTGCGCAGCTCGTGCGCCACGTCGGCGGTGAACCGCTGCTCGCTCTGCAGCTTGCTCTGCAGCGAGGAGGCCATCGTGTCGAGCGCCCCGGACACCGTGGCCACCTCGTCCTGGGGGCGCGAGGAGTCCTTCGTGCGGGGGTCGTCGACGCGCGCGTCGAGATCGCCCGCGCTGATCCGGCGGGCCACCTGGGCGGTGAGGTGCAGCCGCCGGGTGACCCGGGTGACGGCGAAGACGCCCACGAGCAGCGTCGCCCCGATCGCGAGGACGGAGGAGCCGAGGATCGAGCGGTCGAGCGCGTCGATCGTCTCGGCGCTCTGGGTGTAGTCGAGGCGTACGGCGAGGGCGCGGCCGTCCGCCGGGCCCGCCGCCCACATCGTCGGCCTGCCCCGGTCGTCGGCGACCACCGTGCCGCGCTCGCCCCGGACGGCGAGCGCGTGGAGGGAGGGCGGGAGCCCGGGCGGGTCGACCCCGGCGAACCGGGGGAGCGGTTCGCCGGCCTCGTAGAGCCGGGTGACGTCGGTGAGCCGCGCGAGGGCCTTCTCCCGCGAGTCGTTCACGGTCTGACCGGTCACCGACACATGGACGAGGACGCCGAGCAGCGCGGCCAGGGCGCAGCACATCACCGCGATGAAGACCGCGGCCTTCCAGGTGAGGGTCGCGGTCCAGGCGGGCAGCCGGGGCGCCCTCACGGGCTCGGCTCGGCGGGAACGGCCACGTCGGGCGGGACCGGGAGGGGTGTCGAGCCCGGGGTCGGCGTCGGGCTGACCAGGCGGGGCGCGGGGACGGTCGGGGGCGCGGTGCGGCCGGGCTTCACGCGGACGATCTCGTCGCGGGTGGGCAGCATGCTGTGCTGCTGCTCGTCCCAGGACCAGGCGGTGCGGTACTCGTACCCGGGGATGCCCGCGGAACTGACCCGCATGATCAGGTCACGGCCCGCCAGCTCCACGCTGATGACCTGGTCGACGGTGGACATGATGCGGGTGAGCCCGCCGTTCTCCGCGAGGTAGACGCGCACGCCGACCTGCTGGTCCGGCATCCGGATCCCGACGATCAGCTCGTCCCGGCCGTTCCCGGTGAGGTCCCGGTAGTACGGCCGCATGACGGGGCACGCGGCCGGTGCGGTGTCGCAGGTCTCGATGGCGCGGGCGGTCTCCTCGTAGAGCCCGTCGCCGCCGCTGTACGTGCCGGGGTGGGCGCGCACCTCGGCGGCGACCACCGCGACGGCGTCGACGGTGTGGACGTCGTTGTCGGTGACCTTGATGCCGGGGACGCGCTCGGTGTCGGACTCCCCGTAGTCGACCGGCGGATCCGTGGCGGGCGGCAGATCGGGCCAGAGGCGTACGGGCCCGACGGCGGTGGGTGTGGACCCGGCGCTCTGGAGCCCGCCCTCGTTGCGTCCGCAGCCGACGGCGCCGCCGAGTACGAGGGCACACAGGACACCGGCGGCGGCGAGCTGCACTCCGCGCGGTCTCACGCTGCTCCTCGTACGGGTCGGTCGGTGGGGCGGCCGGGGTGGCCCGGGGCCGGGGCGCCGGGCGGCGGAACCGGTCCGGGCCCGCTTCCAGTAGACCTTATTCGGAGGGAAGTCCTTTTTGTCTACTCATAGGCCCGGCCGGTTCGGCAGCGGGCCCGGTCGGTCCGGCACCGCTCACTGTCCCACCGCCCGGAACCGCCCGCCCCACCGGCCGGGTACTCCGCCACCCCTGGCCCGGGACTCCACCGCCCACCGGCCTGAGGCTCCACGGCTCCGCCGACCGGACTCCACAGCCCCACCGGCGGGGCTGTGGAGCCTAGAACGCGCCCCGCTCCATCCTCGCGAGGGCCGCCCGGCACACGGTCAGAAGCTTCTCGTCGAGGTGGATGTCATGGCTGCCGGAGGCGCCCTCGCGGGCGTTGTGACGGCGCCGTCGGGTCAGCTCGGTGAGGACCACCAGCTGCGCCTCCGATGCGGCCGGGCCCATCTCCGCCAGGCACTCGGCCACGTCCACGCGCGCGTGCCGGTTCTCCTCCCAGGCCGCGAGCAGCACCGGCAGCGCCGCCGCCGCGTCCCCGGACACCCGCCACAGGGCCGCGGCACTGCGGACCCGTACCCACAGGTCCCGCGCGCCCAGACCCGGTCCGAGGGCGTGGGCAGTCGAGGCGGCGGCCGGGCCGATCTCACCGAGGGCCTGGGCGGCCGAGCACCAGTCCGCGCCCGAGGCGCCAGGCCGGAGCCACCGCTCCAGCGCGGTCAGGACCTCACCCAGATCACCCTCGGCCGCCCACAGGGCGCGCGCCGCCGCCGTGGAGACGGTGGCCGAGTCGACGGCGAGGAGCCCGCGCATGTCCGGAACGGCCTCCTGGGCCGCGGGCCCGAACGCCGCCAGGGTCCGTAGCGCGGACTCGCGCACCCAGTCGCGCCGGTTCGCGGGCGCGCCGCGCAGTACCCGCAGGACCTCCGGCACCGCCTGGGAGCCTCGTACCGCGGCGAGGGCGTAGAGCAGGGGCGCCGCCCGGTCGTACAGCCGCTCGTCGAGCTCGACCTCGGCGAGCCGGCGCCGCAGCAGCGGGGCCAGCATGGCGGCGGAGGGCCCGAGACCGTCCATCGCGTACAGCAGCTCGCGCCGCACCTCGCGCTCCTCCAGGGCGCGGGCGAGCAGCGGGACGGCGCGGGTGTCCCCGGCGCGGGCGAGCGCGAGGAGGGCGCCGTCGCGCCCGGACCGTCCGACGAAGCCCGCCTGAGGGCTGCCATTGATGTTGCCGCCGCTGCCGCTCGCCTGGGCAGGGCCGGTGCCGGTGCCCACGGCGAGGCGGGCGGCGAGCGCGTCGGCGGCGGGTGCGCCCAGCTCGAAGAGACGCTCCAGGAACGAGGTCGCGGCCTCCCGGAGTCGTGGCTCGGGGTCGTTGAGCTGGTCGCCGACGAGCCGGACGACCTCCTCGTACCGACCCCGCCAGATCCGTATCAACCCGCCGCACAGCCAGATCGCGTCCGAGCGCTGGCCCCAGTCGGGGCTCCGCAGCTGCGCCAGGATGAGAGCGATGCGGTCGTCGACCCGGTCGTCGAGCGCCGCGTGCAGGGTCCGGAGCAGCTCCTCCGTCCAGGGAGCGGGGCGCCCGGCGGCGTGCTCCTCCAGGAGCTCGCGGACCTGCCCGATGAGGGTCGGTGTCGCGGCGCGCTCGGTGCCGGGCACGGCCGGTGCCAGCGCCGAGGTCCTGATCTCCTCCAGGAGTCCCGTCACCCACGGCACGATGTCGTCGGGGATGTCGCCGGGCGCGCAGCGCGCCCGCTGGGCGAGGGCCGCGAGCCGGAGCCCGGGGTCCTGGGCGGCGCGGGCGAGCCAGTCGAGCCAGTCGACGGTCTCGGTGCGCAGCGACGCGTGGCGCAGGGCGATCCGCCCGACGGCGGCGACCAGGGCGAGCCGCACCTCGGTGTCCCGCTCGACGGTGAGCCGCTCCCGCAGCAGGGTCAGCACCCGCGCGGGCTCGGGGTGCAGCGAGGCGAGCGCGCAGGGCGCGGCGAGCCGCACCTCCGGGTCGGGGTCGGAGACGAGCCCGAGGAAGACGTCGGCGCCGGCGGCGATCGCGGCGGCGGCCATCGCGTAGTTGGCGGCGGGGATGAACTCCTCCTCGTCGGGGTCGAGTTCGTCCAGTTCCTCGTCGTCGTCGAGCTCGATCCCGCCGATGCTGGTGAGCAGCTCGACGATGCAGCCGCGGTCCTGGACGGCGGGGTCGGCGACGAGTTCGAGGAGGAAGGGGATGCAGGCGAGGGTGGAGTCGTAGACATCGCCCTGGTGGTGCACGGCCCCGTACATGCCGTCGAGGGCCGTCTCCCGCTCGGCGGGATCGGCGGAGGCGAGTCCGCGGAGCAGCTCCGGCACGTCGTCCGCGGGGCCGTACGCGTGCCCCAGCGAGGCCCAGTCGACCTCCTCGATCCCCGTCAGCATGTGCCAGGCCGCCTTCCCCGTGAGCCCTGTACCAGGCAGCAAGTGTGCACCACGGGACAGGCAGCAAGGCCTTACCGACAACACCGGGCGCGCGTAGACCCCCAGTTGCGGTCTCTTTGCGCCATGTGCGGTACGCAGTGGGGCAGTTGCACTCAGTGCCCACCCCGGAAACAGGGTCCCCCGGCCGCCTACCCCTCGGACCGGACGCGGACGAAGGTCGCGTTCTCCTGCCGCTGCCGCACGGCGAGCTGCCGCAGTTCGACGGGGAGCGGCGGGTCGATCCACCGCACCGGACCGTGCTCGGGGTCCTGGGCGAGCGGCCCCGCGCGATCCCCGGCCAGGGCGCCGACCTCACGCGACTGCGCCGGGGTGAGCCGGGGCGAGGTGGAGACCGTACGACCGTCCGCGAGACGTACGACCAGGGCCCGGGGGCGATCGGGCGGGCCGACGACACCGAGCAGCACGCCGTCGCTCGTCTCCATGTGCCGGATCTTCCGCCAGGCCCAGGTGGAGCCGGCCCGATAGGTGGAGGTCAGGGACTTCGCGACGATCCCCTCGACGCCCGCGTCCCGCAGATCGCGGAACCATTCGCGGGCGGTCTCCTCGTCCCGGGTGGCGAGCACCCGCTGGAGCGGCGGCTCGGCGTCGAGCAGGGCCGTACCGAGCAGCTCCCACCGGTCGCGGAGCGGCAGTGCCCGTACGTCGCGCCCCGGGACCGCGAGCAGGTCGAACGCGATGTACGAGACCGGAACGCCGGCCCGCGCCCGGTCGGCGGGGGAACGCAGCAGGTCGGTGAAGCTCAGCCGCCCCTCCCGGTAGGCGCACAGCTCGCCGTCGAGGACGATCCCGGGCGGCAGCTGGTCACGCAGGTGCGCGGCGATCCCGGGGAACTCGGGGGCCAGGTCGCGACGGGAACGCGACTGGAGGACGACCTTCCCGTCGCCGAGGACGAAGGCGAGCGCGCGGAAGCCGTCGAGCTTGAGCGAGTACTGGAGCTCCCTGGGCGGACTTCCCTGCGCGGGGATCTCGTCGGCGGAGCGGGGCCTCATGACGTCGACGGGCGGAAGAAGCACGAGGTCGTGGGCCCCGGGGCGAGGGTCGGCCCCGGGACCGAGGTCGCGGCGGGGTCGAGGGCGGGGGCGGGAGCCGCGGCCGGAGGCGGGTTCGGGGTCAGAGCCAAGGTCGGAGCCGTGGCCGGGGGCGGGACCGCGATCGGGGCCGCTGCCGGGGCGAGGCGGCTCGGCGCGACCGTGGCCCGGAGTGCCACCGGCTGCGGGCGCGCCCCGGCCGGGGGCCCCGCCGGGGGTGCCGCCAAGCCCGCCCGGAGCGCCGCCACCGGCGCTCGCGGCGGCACCACGCCCGCCCCGGGCGTGCGCCCCTGCCCCGTTCACGACGCGTCCCCGGCCCGGTTCACGGCACGTCCCCCGCCCGCTCGGGCGCGAAAAGTGGCGCGAGGAGCTCCCCGTACCGCTCAAGACGTGGCGCGATGTCATCCATGAGGAGGACGAGGGACTCGGGGTCCGCGGTGGCCCCGGCGCACTCCTCGACCTCCTCCCACGTGACGGGCGCGGACACCATGGGGAGGGGCCGCGCCCGCAGGGTGTAGGGGGTGGCGGTGGTCTTCGCGGCGGCGTTCTGGCTGTGGTCGACGAAGACCTTCCCGGGCCGCAGCGCCCGGGCCATCCGGTGCACCACGAGCCGCGGCAGGGCGGCCTCCGCCTCCACGGCGAGCTTGCGCGCGTACGCCGAGACGAGCGGGGACGGGGTGGGCACCACCGGGACGAGCAGGTGCAGCCCCTTGGAGCCGGAGGTCTTGGCGAAGGCGTCGAGACCGTCCGCGGCGAGCCGTTCGCGCAGGTGGAGGGCGACGCGGCAGCACTCGACGACCGTCGCGGGCGGCCCGGGGTCGAGGTCGAACACGAGCCGGTCGGCGACGGCGGGGGAGGCCGCCCGCCACTGGGGCGTGTGGAACTCCACGACGAGGTTCGCGGCCCACATCAGCGAGGCGAGGTCCTCGACGACCACCTGCCGGGCCCGGGGGGCCTCGGAGCGCGGCACGGGGGTGGTCCTCACCCAGGAGGGTGTGCCGGGCGGCGGATTCTTCGTGAAGAAGAGCTGCCCCTCGGGACCGTCCGGATAGCGCAGGAAGGACACCGGGCGATCGCGCAGATGCGGCAGGATCGCGGCTCCGACGGTCGCGTAGTAGTGGAGCAGCTCGCCCTTGGTGGTGCCGGTGACCGGGTGGAGCACCTTGTCCAGGTTGCTGAGCGCCAGGCGCCGTCCCTCCACCTCTGTGAGAGGCGTCATACGATGAGAATCCCACGATTACGGACAAATCGGGGACGACGAAACGTCCTGATCCGACCCGAAGGGAACATCTGTGCGATCCATCTGGAACGGCGCCATATCCTTCGGCCTGGTCAGCATCCCGATCAAGCTGGTGAACGCCACCGAGAGCCGGTCCGTCTCCTTCCGGCAGATCCACACCGAGGACGGCGGCCGCGTCCGCTACAAGAAGGTGTGCGAGCTCGACGGCGAGGAGGTCCCGCAGGCGGAGATCGGCAAGGCCTACGAGGACGCCGACGGGACCATGATCCCGATCACCGAGGAGGACCTGGCCTCGCTGCCGCTCCCCACCGCGAAGACGATCGAGATCGTCGCCTTCGTACCGGCCGGTGACATCGACCCGCTGCAGATGGACGCCGCGTACTACCTCTCGGCGAACGGCGTCCCGGCGGCCAAGCCGTACACCCTGCTCCGCGAGGCGCTGAAGCGCAGCGAGAAGGTGGCCGTGGCCAAGTACGCCCTCAGGGGACGGGAACGCCTGGGGATGCTCCGCGTCGTGGACGACGTGATCGCCATGCACGGCCTGCTCTGGCCGGACGAGATCCGCGCACCGGAGGGCGTGGCCCCGGAGAACCCGGTGAGCGTACGGGACGCCGAACTCGACCTGGCGGACGCCCTGATGGCCACCCTGGGCGAGGTCGACATGAGCACCCTGCACGACGACTACCGCACCGCGGTCGAGGAGATGATCGCGGCGAAGGCGGAGGGCGGCGAGGGAGTCGCACCCCCGGCCGCGGGCGAGGAGCCCGGCGGCGGCCAGGTCATCGACCTGATGGCCGCCCTGGAGAACAGCGTGAGGGCGGCGAAGGAGGCCAGGGGCGAGCCGGAGAAGGGGAAGAGGGAGGCGGAGGTCACCCAGCTGAAGCCACGGGCGCGTACGCCGAAGGCGACGGACGCGAAGAAGTCCACGTCGAAGACGACGGCGAAGAAGACGGCGGCGCCGGCGCGCAAGTCCACGTCGAAGACGGCGGCGAAGAAGACGACGGCGAAGAGCGCGGCGACGAAGAGCACGGCGACGAAGAAGACGACGACGAAGAAGACAGCGACGGCGAAGAAGACGACGGCGAAGAAGGCGACCCCACGCAAGCGCACGGCGTAGGGGCGGCCGCCTCGCGCGAGCGCACGGCGTAGGGGCGGCGGCCTCAGGCAAGCGCACGGCGCAAGGCGCACTCGGGTGTCCACGGGCCGCCGGCACCCTGCCCACACCCTGCCCGCTCCCCGCCCGTACACCGCCCACACCCCGCCCAACGGGTGCCCGGGTGTCATCTGGAAGGAGCGCCGCCGGCGGAACGCAACTCCTCGTACGCGGTGTTGACGTCGGCGACGCGCACGGTGACGAGGTCGTCCCGGCTGGGGGTCGCGCTCCCGCCGTGGGTGTCGTAGAGGCGCAGGTCGCGTGAGGAGGCGGCCTTGCGGCAGAGCTCACGGGCGAGCCGCCCGTTGCCCAGCCGGTCGACGAGCCCGTCCTGTACGACGCTCCGGAAGTGGGAGTGGAGGACGGCGGCGGCGTCCTCGTCCACGACGTCGCCCTGGGCCTCCAGAACGCCGTGGGCGATCCGGAGGAGTTCCGCCGCCGAGTACGAGGGGAAGTCGATCCGCGTACTGAAACGGGAGGTGAGGCCGGGGTTCGTGGAAAGGAGCTCGGCCATCTCGTCCGGATATCCGGCCAGGATGACCACGAGCTGGTCGCGGTCGTCCTCGGCCCGCTTGAGCAGCACCTGAAGGGCTTCCTTGCCGAAGGCGTCGCCGCCGGAGTAACCGGTGTTGTGGAGCGCGTAGGCCTCGTCGACGAAGAGGACGCCACCGAGGGCGGAGTCGACGACGGCTTTCGTCTTCATGGCCGACGACCCGAGGTGTTCGCCCACGAGGTCGACCCGCGAGGTCTCGACGAGCGTCCCCGTCGCCAGCATGCCGAGCCCGGCGAAGATGTCGCCGATGATGCGGGCCACGGTCGTCTTGCCCGTGCCCGGGGGACCGGCGAAGACGAAGTGCTGCGGCCCGGCGGTCGTCGGCAGGCCCTGCTCCCTGCGGACGGTGGCCATCCGCAGCTGGGCGACGAGGGTCCGCACCTGCCGTTTGACCGGTTCGAGCCCGATCATCCGGTCGAGCCGCGCGAGCGCCTCGTCGAGCCGCCGGTCCGCGGCGGTGGCGGTGGCCCCCTCCCCGGAAGGCGCGGCGGAGGCGGCCGCCCCCTCCGGGGCGGCGGCGGGGACCTGAACGGGCACATGGGCCTGCGCGCGCTGGGCGACGTCGGCGAGGCCGGGGAAGCAGCGGAAGGCGTACTGGAAGTGGCGCAGCGCCTCCCGGCCGTCGCCGACACCCTCCTGGGCGAGCCCGCGCAGGTAGGCGACCTCGCCGTCGAACCTCCCGCCACGGCCCAGCACCCGGGGGAGGGGCGCCACGGTGTTGAGGACCTCGTGGAAGACGCGCTGGCGGGCGAGCGCGTACCCGACGTACAGCTGGGCCTCGTCGCGCAGGAAGGGTGCCTGGATGCCCCGCGAGAACTCCAGGACCTGCGGCCAGTTCTGCTTGAGGTAGGCGTAACGGGTGCAGAGGAACCGCGTCTCGTCACAGTCGAGAACGGCGGTGAGAAGAGCCGGCTCGGCCTCGTCGACGCGCCCCGAGGAGAGCTGCTGCGCCATGCCGGCGAGCCAGAGATCGCGCGAGGTCTCCAGCCGGAAGGTGACGTAGACGCCGAGGTCGAACTGCGAACGGACGGTCAGCGCACACGTGTTCCGCAGCGCGCCGAAGGAATGCCGGTACCGCCCCATGGCTTCGACGGCCTCGGCCTGGGACCGCCCTGTCGCATGCAGCCCCAACCAGGCGTCGGCGGCCGTGGGGTCGTACTCCAGAACCTCGGTGAACCGAACGGCGGCGGCATCGAACTGCCCGAGCCGAAGCAGCGCGACCCCCTCACGCCACGCTCGCTCGACCTTCCTGGCGGTACGCCTGGACACGGACTCTCCCGTCACAGTTCCCCCCGACCTAGGCCCCCCGGCCGTCCTCGACGCCGAAGCCGCCGGAATCACCCAGCGACACCTGACGGCCCATCAACCAACACCCCGAAAGGCGAACCGGTCAAAGCGTAATACCGCCCTGACCTCCACGGCACGGCACGGCACGGCAGGGCAGGGCAAGTCCGAGGAGAGGCCCGCCGCTACGGATCCACCCGACTGAGCGGCTCGACCGATCACGGTGCCCCACCCGACGGAACCACGGACAGGCGATAGCTGCCCCTACGTCACGTGGCGATCCCTTGTCGACGATGGAGCCGGGGCTGGGGGCGGGGATCGCGTGTGCTGTCGGCGCCGTTCCCAACAAGGCGACCGCGCCGAGCGCTGCGGTGATCACGGCGGATGCCGAGCCTTTCTAGGCGCCGCACACGCCCGCACATACAACAAGACCCCGTCCTCAGCGTTTCCGCTGTTGACGGGGTCTGTGTGGCACTCCTTGCGAAGTGCCCCCGGCAGGATTGTGGTCTTCCCCGGGTCTACTCTCGCCGCGTTGAGCGCCAATCCAAACTCGCACGCATGTGAATGCCGCCGATGAATCCATGCCCTGCCTCGCCAGAGCAGGATTCTATGGGCGTTGAATTCCGCGAACCGAGTCTAGAATTTCCAAGCCTCGACGCGCATTGCTTCCATAAATTACGGATACAGCGAGGATGCCCATGGCCCCAACCACAGACGTGACCGCCGCGTCGGGAAGGTCTAGGAAAGTTACAAGCAAAACAGAGCCACTCAGCATCAGGGCCGTTAGGGCCATCTTGAGGGGTTCAAAATCCCGCGAGCGGGCTGGCGAGAGGCTCCCCACCTCGGTCTCCGAGAGTAGCTCGCCGATTTTCCCTACCGAGTGCGCATTAGCCACCTTGGTGAGCGTCTCCGCAAGAGTAGTGAGAGCGGACCTGACATCCACGTCAATCCCTCTCTCCTGCTCCTGAAGTTTGGCGATAACCTGCAAATGATGCGTATGAAGGGGGATTCTACGGTGAGAGCTTCTCGTTATGGTTTTGTTAAATCGAGTAATCAGTGCAACCTCTTTATGGATTTCACGAAGCTCGCTACTCAAGCCACGGAGGAGGATCTGCTGTTTTGCGCTTCCCGGCGCCTTCTGGTATGCGCGCGCGGCATAATCTATCGCATTAGAAACATGATGCACTAGAACGTACTTCCTTGAGGGTGACCTCCAGAAGTGCTTAAATGAAAATATCGTAACGAAGTAGATGAGAAGCGCAGCTGCCACAATAGAAATGATGCCAATGAGAAGTACCATGAAAGCCATGGAAACGGCTGCAGAGAAGGCTATAGGGTTTGCCTCCTTGGCTAGACTCCACCACTCGTTCAGGTTGTCCGCCGGTATCGCTACGTCAATGGGAGGATTCCGCATGGCCCGTACGACGGTTTCAACCCAATCTAGGTAAATCCGGAGCACCAAGGTCGGAATGAAGAAGAACATGAAGAGGTTGAAAAGGGATCTGCCGAACCACATGCGGGTTGCGTGATAGCGGCGAATCATTGTTCGCGTGGGCCCCGTTACTCCGATCGCGACTCCTAGGGTCGTCAAGTTCGAGCGGAGATTAAGGATCTCATCATCTGCCTTTTCTCGGGGTGTTGGCATGGGTCGCCTCCTGGGTCTTTTGCGGTATAACTGCCTGTCGCATTGGGTTGGCGTGCAATCGCCCGCTGCAAATTGACCGTAGATGTGCTCGATTACTCGCCGCCGCTAGTCGGCATTGTCATGAAGCTGGACCCTTGCTTGATGTCTGGCTTTTCGTCGTTGCGCGCTAGTAATGCGACTTTTGCTCTATCCGGTTATAAAGGCTGTCCGTCAGCTTCCCGAAAATATCCGTCACGTATTCCACTGCTCTCAGGTGTCCAACACCCGGGTGGTTCGCAGAAGATTAGCCACTCCGGAGGGCCGTGCGGCGGGTTTTGCGTGAGCTTCGTTCCGACCTGCCACCCTCGCCTCAACTCCCATCCCGTCTGCCGTCGACCCACACGCTGTGGAGCAGGCGCGGTGCCGGGCGTCCAGGTGGAGCGCGCCACTGGACCGTGCAGCCATGTACTTCGGTGGGCTTCGTCCGGCCGAAGCCGTCGGCCTGGTCGAGACGGACTTGGACCTTCCCTCGCAGGGTTGGGGCTCGGCCCTTCTTCATCGGACTCGTCCGTCGGTCGGCAGGCAGTGGACGGATTCGGGAGAGACCCACGACGACAGCGGGCTGAAGAACCGCCCGAATGAGGACGTCCGCAGGGTGCCCATACCGCCGCACCTGGTCGCCGTTCTCCGTGAGCACCTGACCACCTTCGGCACGGCGGACGACGGGCGCCTGTTCTTCAGTGAGAAGGGCTCGGTAGTGCCATCCTCGACCTACTACCGCGTGTGGCAGGAGGCCCGGCTCCTCGCGCTTCCGCCGGCCGTCGCCGCCTCGCCGCTCGCGAGTCGGCCGTACGACCTTCGGCACTCGGCGCTGTCGACCTGGCTGAACGCGGGCGTCGATGCGTCGGCCGTGCGCCCCTCGGCGAGGAAGGTGCGGGCCAGACTGAAGGTTGCGGAGCGCGCCGGCAACAGCGTGGAGGTCCTGCTGACCCGATACGCGAAGTGCCTCGACGGGCGCCAGGACGTCGCCAACCGGCGCATTGAGGATCTTCTTCGCGAGTACGAGTGAAGCATCCCGCACCACCCCAGAGAGGCTCCGGGCATCTTGTCCGGGGCCTCACTCGTTTTCAGCCCTACCCGCTGCAATGCTGCGAGCTGAGAGCGGACGAGGGGGGCTCGTGGAGCTGAAAGTCACGCGCTGGAAGCGGTACGGACATGATCGCCTGTACGCGAATCTGCCCGATGGCACTGCGGTCGGTTGGGCGGACGTGACACGGGGGACATCACCGTCCTGGCTGCCGAGTATCGCGATGACGTGATCGCCCTGCTGACAGACCACTTACGGGAGATCTCCGCGCGGGTCTCGCCACGGGAGCCGGCATCGCGGGCTGAAGCCCGTCCGGTACTGCCGCCTCTGCTGCCGACCGACGACCTGTCCGCCAACCGCCCCGGTGAAGCCCTTCGTGACCTGCTCGACAAGTCCGGCCCGGGTCTCATGGAGCGTGTTGTCTCACGACTCCTGCGGCGCCCCAGCAAGTGGGACTCGTGGCGGAAAGGACTGGCGGGGGGAGAAGCGCGTGGGAGGCGTGCTGAACCGCCTGGAGCGGCACGGCTGGCGGGTCCTGCACTCCATTCCCCTGGGCGAACGTGTGGACGTCGACCACTTGCTGATCGGCCCTGGAGGAGTGTTCAGCATCAACACGAAGCACCACCACGACAAGGCCGTATGGGTCGGCGACGACGCAGTGAAGGTCAATCACGGCAAGCCGGCGCCCTACGTCCGCAAGAGCCGAGCTGAGGCCAAGCGTGTGGTCCGGGTGCTTGAGCACTACTGCGGTTTCCCTGTACCGGTTGAACCGGTGTCCTCGTCTTCGTCGGCGTCACCGATCTCAAGGTGGTCGCCACGCAACTCAGCGTCCGGGTGTACCAGGAGCGCCAAGTCGCTGCTCTGGCGCCGCTCTCGGGGGTGCTGACGGCCGAGCAGGTCGAGCAGGTCTACAGCGTCGCTCGCCATCGCCAGGCATGGAACAAGGCTTGAGCCGTGCCTCGGTGGGGCGTTGGTCGTCTCCAGGAGCACCGCGGGCAGGCTCCTCGGCGCGGCCGATACCTCAGAGGTCTGCCTGCAGGCTGATGCGGCCTCTCGTCTCCTCGTGCACCTCACCTGCGGCGATGGCCCAAGATCCCGTCCACGCCTCGTCCACAGACCCCGACATACGGCTGCTCCGAGCCGCACACGCCCGCACATACAACAAGACCCCGTCCTCAGCGTTTCCGCTGTTGACGGGGTCTGTGTGGCACTCCTTGCGAAGTGCCCCCGGCAGGATTGCAAGCCCATGGATGTCCCCTGCCTGTCCGCGAATAGACCGCGACCGTCAGAGCTCACTCAAGGAGGATCTCCTCCGGCCTGCGGTTCGTGATCACAGTTTCCTGCCCAGCGAGTATGTGTTCAATGCACGCCGTCAGGTCGCCGCCGTGGTCGTCCCTAGCCATAGCTCTGAGTTCACGCACCAGTTCTGATCCGTTGATCAGAACGATCGGGTACTGGTCCTCGACCATCTCGGTCTGTGCGGGCTCCGAGTACGCCCCGGTAGTGACGTAGACGCCGATCCACCCTCGCCGGAGCCGCGCCACGACGCGAGCGATCTGTTCCGCGGTGACGAGCGTGTCGAGCTTCACACACTTGGCCTGCCCCAGCACCACGAGGTTCGTGCCGGCCAAGCCGCTTCCCAGATCGATGCGACCCACAAAATCGGCGCCGCCGTCTCCTGAGCGCCGCGTCAACCATCCTTCGACGTAGCTATGCCCGGATCCTCGCAGGACACGAGCCGCCACCGCGGACGCCAGGGCTTCGAAATCGTGCTTGCGGCCGTCGAAGTGCTTGTAGATCAGTTCAAGGTCGGCATGTTCACTGCTACCAGGCTTAGGCCGCTGGTCGCGAACCTTGCTGACCTTGGCACGAGCGACACGACGTCGTAGCCGTGGCAGCGCTGAGATGCCGTGCTTCACCCATTCCCGCCACGCCGTGGGCGCGAGCTGGACGGCCTCGGCGTCTGTGACGGTCTCGTCCCTACGGGCTTCGATCCACTCCCAGGCGACCTCATCGCCCTCAACTGCTAGATCGAGAAGTGCAATGTCGTAGACATAGTTCACGAACGTGGTGTGGTCACTTCCACCCCACTGAACGAGCCGTTCGGTCCGTTCAATGACACCAAGCCCGCAGAACTCAACGTGCCCCTTGGGTTGCCCGTTTCGAGAGACCGACCGGAAGAGCAGCAGTGGTGTCGCCGCGGCTCGCGCTTCGGGCGTACGACCCTGGTGGCCATCGAAGGCGTCAAGCAGGGTGGCATTGCCGGTGGTCGTGCCCGGAGCCATGCTTAGGCCGGCCTTGTGATCCCCGAAGTACCGGACGTGCCCGTTGTCCATGTCGAACACGTCGTGCCACGGCGTCTGTTCGGTCCCTGCCTTCCAAGGGCTGGACCGGATGAAGATGGCTGGCCTGCGGGCGCCGCCGAGGGCTGAGACCTTCGCCATCCCGTTGATGCCACGCTCGAGCAACGCCCGCTTCCGCCCCGGGGAGAAGGTCACGTGGTGGAAGTTTGGGTAGCCGTCCAGCACCTGCGGTAGGGGGTCCTTTCCGCTGGCGTAGCGGTAGACCTGCCCTACGCGAAACCTGCCGCCCAACAGAACCTCCGTGTCTAGTCTTTGAGGATCTTGTCACGCGGCCAGGCCGTGTCATATAGCTAGGGCGAGACTCGGCGTGCGGGGGCGGGGAGCGCTCCTTGGCGAGATCGGGTGGCCAGAAGGCGCTGGCGGAAAACAGCGTCCTCAGACAGGAAGAAGTTGAATACGGTGACAACTGAAGCGGCCAAGCTGTACATCGCGTTCCATGGTCGAGTGATCGAGCACCTTGGAATCGACATGTATCAATCCCCGGTCGCCGCAATTGCCGAACTCGTCTCGAACTCCTGGGATGCTGACGCTCGACGCGTGACGGTCAGCTTGCCGGATGACATTTCAGCAGACGCCGAGATCGTAATCTCGGACACTGGGGAGGGGATGTCCCTTAAGCAGTGTCAGGATCGATACCTGAAGGTTGGCTACAATCGCCGGAAGGATCGGCAATCGGAGTTCACTGTTGGTGGCCGTCCGGTCATGGGGCGCAAGGGGATTGGAAAGTTCGCAGGATTCGGAATCGCGAATCTTGTCGTCGTCGACACAGTGAGTCGAGAGACGGGAGAGCGGACGGTTTTTAAGCTCGACGTTGCTCGCCTCACGGGAGAATCCGACGGATATGCCAGCGAAACCCGCCTCGATGTGGAGGTAGTCGATTACTCTGGCCCGAATGAGTCCATGAGGAAGGATGGCGGCACGACCATCTATCTCCGTAATCTAACGCTCAAGAAGCGACCGAATAGTGATCAGTTTCGGTTGAGCATGGCGCGACGTTTTCTCCTGCTAGAGCGTTCGGACGAGTTTGAAGTATTGGTGGATGGCAAGCCGATCGCAGATGAGGGGGATGTGGAGAAGATTCAGTTCTCTTTCCCTGCTGACTACGCCGAGGGTGAAGCGCCGGCTGGTCTGACCCTCGACGGAGGCTGGGGAGTCGAGCGGCTCTCCAATGGAGAAAAGATTCGCTGGCAGTTTCATTTCTACCGGGACCCGATCCATGAGGAAGAGCTGGCAGGCATCTCGATCTTCAGTCATCATAAACTCTCTCAGCGCCCCTTCTTCTTCAATCTGAGTGGCGGAATTGGAGGGCAGCAAGGTACGAGTTACCTGTCAGGTCGAATCGAGGCCGACTTCATTGATGATCAAGAGAAAGATTTGATCTCGACGGAACGGCAGCGGATCAACTGGGAGGCGGACGCGGCTCTCCCTCTGGCTGCGTGGGGTCAGGATCGAGTGAAGGCCCTTCTGAGGATCTGGCAAGATCGGCGCGCCGAGTCGAAGGTGAAGGCGATGAACGCCAGGATTGAGCCTTTCTCGCAGCGCCTCGGAAAGCTTGAGAGGCATGAGCGAAAGATTGTGAATCGCGCCTTGACATCGCTTGCCAGGGTCGCCGTAATTTCAGACGAGCAGTTCGAGGATTTGGCTAATGCCATCTTGAGCGCATGGGAAGGAGGTCGACTTCGCGACTTGATCGATGATCTCGGCCAGACCGGCGAGATGGATGCCGACGCACTTGTCAGAATTTTGATTGAATCCCGAGCGATGAACGCGCTTCATGCGGCGGAGCGCGTCAAGATCCAACTGAATCTTCTTGAAGGCCTTGAGCAGCGCATCAAGAATCGCGAACTTGAGAATGCTGTGCGAGATTACATCGCGGAGAATCCGTGGATGATCTCGCCGGAGTGGGATACTTTTAAGGTCGAGAAGAGCCTTGAAAACCTGATGAAGATGGTCGGGGAGACGTCCCTTGACACTTTGGAAGGATGGAAGGGGCGAGTGGATCTGGTGCTCTGTTCTGGACATCAGCTTCTTGTGATTGAATTTATGCGTCCCGGAGTCACGGCCGACTGGGATCACGTCGGCCGGTTCGAGCGCTACATTTTCTCCCTTCGAGAAGCGATAATTGCGAATCGAGGTGGAGATTTCACGTCGGTGACTGGTCTGATGGTGGCAGACAGATTGGAGAGGCCGGCAGGGTTTACTGAGAAGCTTGCTGGGCTGCGTAGGCAGGGAATGGATGCGACCGATTGGGCTGGTCTTCTCGGAAAGGCGAGGTCGCAATGGCAGGAATATTTCGACATCCTTTTTGATCGAGCACCTGAGGACGGTCGAATGCAGGCGCTGGCAGGTGCAGGAACCACCTCAACCGAGTCGAGCGAGGACCAGTAGCCGGGCGTTTTGGCAGGCCGGGTCGTCTGCTGTCTAGATGACCCTCCTTCCCCGGAGGGCAGTGTGATCGGCAAACCCAGCTGAAAGACCGCTCCATGCCCGCTAGCCATGCCCCCAGCTCCCATCCCGTCTGCCGTCGACCCACACGTATGTGGAGCGGGCGCGGTGCCGGGCGTCCAGGTGGAGCGCGCCACTGTACGAACGACCTGGACGCCCGGTGCCGTGTCTGCTCGGCTCTGCCTGGGTCGATGGCAGGCGGGATGGGAGCCCCCACCTTCACCACGATGCTGCCGGCAGACGCCCACGACCCCCTACATCCCGGAGCCTGAGCGCCCCCGCCGGAGGCATTGCTCTGACCCGCACCTTGGGCACTCGCCCCGGCTGCCCCGGGTTCGTCACCCATCAACCCGAGCTGTTAGGCGTGCGGACGGCGGTCGGGCTGGAGCGGGGCGGAGACAGGAGCGCAGGCCCGGGCGACGGGCCGCGCGCGCCGCGCTGTGCGCGGCGGGTGCCTTGATGAGGTAGAGAAATCTGTAACAACTCCACCGTGCCTATGGGCGGATGTGCGCGATTGTGGCGTCGTCGTACTGCTTGCTTCGTGGCCATTGGCTGAGGCTGGGGTCGGATGCTTCCGCTTCGCGGACCTGCCGGAGCACTCCCTCGGGGCCACTGTGCCTCAGTAGGCCCATGTAGCCCTGCCAGTCGGTTGAGTGGAACGTCGTCACCAGTCGTCCAGCACCGTCGGTCAGAAGTGCTACGCCCTCGACCCGGGCCACGGTCTCTGAGCCGGTGAGTGCCTGGCTTGCTGCCGTCGGGTCGGCTGCCGCCACCCAGTAACCGCCCTGAGTATTGCGCTGGCTGCGCTCTTCTCGAACCAAGGCTTCATGGGCCCGCTGCCGCTCAGGCGACCCTGAGGCTGCCCTGGCGAGAGCTTCACGGGCTCGAGGCGCCACGTGGACAAGGCGATCGTCCGTTGCGGCTGTCACTGTGCCGTCGCTCTGGACGAGAACTGTGCAGTCTCCGAGTACGAGCCACTCGACGACGTCGCCTCGCACGCGGGCCACCGACACCGTTGCGGATGGAGACAGCGGACCATCGACCGCGCAGGTGTCCCGGTGCTTGTTCGTCGTCGACTCGATCGCCGTCGCCAGGCAAACGGCGAGGGGCTTGTCTGCCCGGACTGCCTCTGCATGCAGGAATGTCCCCAGCTGCTCCACGTACCAAGCGACTCCATGCCGGCACCCCGACTGCATGCCGGGTGCCATCCCGGCGCCGTCCAGAACCACGGCCGCGGTGGAGTCGAAGAGCACGAAGTCCTCATTCGTACCCCCAGGGCGGGGGTAGCTGGCGGCGTCGACGAGCACGTCAGGTGGTCTCGTGGATCAGGACATCGCTCAGCACCCGGCTACTGCTGATCGTCTTGGTGTTCGGGTCGTAGTCCGCTGCGATGGCCATGGAGAACGGGGCCGTGCCCACCTGCTTGTAGAGATCGGCGACGTTCTCGGAGAGGAAGTGAGCCACGCCTAGCGAACCGACTGCATGGACGCCGGCGATGAGCAGGAAGTTCCCCTGCCCGTCAGGCCTCGGCAGTCTGCCGAGATAGGCGACATCCGTCGGTGAGGGCTTCTCGGGGTCGTCGGTAGGGGAGGTGTGTACGGTGCCGGCGCCTCGCTCGATCAGGGCCCAGCGCCCATCTGGCAAGGTCTCGAAAGCTAGCCGTGGGTCCTTGCCCAATGCTTCGGCGGTGACAGGTGAAGTTTTCGGTCCACAGACGACCAGCAGGTCGTCACGGTTGAGGTCGATCTCGCCGGAGGTCGGGATGTAGCCGAGGTCTCCTTCGAGTTGCAGACGATGTGCCAAGGCCAACAGTTTCTGTCCCGTGGAGCTGTCTTCGAGCGCCACGTAATCTCGCTCGCCCGGCCGCATGGGAACGAGTACCTGAGCGTGCTCGGTACCGAGGAATGCGCGCTCCGGAGGGGGGCCGGCATCGCGGAGCTGTGCCACGCGCGCCCGGCTGACGCCCATCATCTTGGCCACGTCGGCCATGGAGTGCCCGTTGTCGCGAAGCCAAGCGATGCTCTCCTTGCGCATGCGAGAAGTCTCGACGACGGCGGCTTGCAGGTCCCCCATCAGCTCCACGGCGGCCTTCACGCGGAGCGCGTGATCTTGCATGGCGGCGACCCGCCGCACTTCTTCAATCACGGCGAACACCTCGCGGAACCGGACATTGGGCTGACTTCATACCCACATGTTAAGGGGGGCTTGACATCCCGCACCAGTCGCGTGCATCTTGGCTGCTAACCCCCCCTTAGCAGTACTGGGGTTCCGACGCTCGGGCTGTTAAGCCCCCCTTACCGGGAGAGTGAAGATGCCGTCCTTCAAGATCGACCTTTCGACCGCTGTGGTGTTCGTGGCCACGGCTCCCACGCCGAAGCTCGTGAGCAAGCAGACCGGTGAGCGCGCGATGGACCGGGAGACCGGTGCCGGGCTGTCCACGGTGGGCCTGCTGATTTCGGACGAGGGGGAGGGCAACCTCTACCAGGTGACCGTCCCGGAGACCGGTCTCCCCGACGGGCTCGCGCCGGGTATGCCGGTGTCGGTGATCGGGCTCAAGGCCCGGGACTGGGAGAACACGTTCAACGGGCAGACCCGTCACGGCATCTCGTTCCGCGCGGTCGCGGTCACCCAGGTCGGGGTCTGACGATGACGGATCTGTCGACGTTATGGGAGGTCGGCCTCCCGCTCGCCGGGGCCGGTGGCGGTCTCGGGTACGCGAAGGTCCGCGCGCCGCGTGTGTTCTGGTCGCTGGCGGGTCTGCCGGTGGCCACCGTGCGGTTCGCGGTGACGTACCGGTCGACGATGGACGTGTGCGGGCTGACGGTTCAGCCGTCCCGTCTGCGGGCGTTCATGGTCCGCAACGTCGCCCGCCGCCCCGACGTCCAGCCGGTGCCGCCGAAGGTCCGCCGGGTGCGGGCCTCCTCGACCGGCCTGCGGGTCACCCTCCGACTCCCCGCCGGTCTGGAGCCCGCCGACGTGATGGCGGCCTCCGAGCGGCTGCGGCACGCCTGGGGCGTCCACTCCGTCCACGTGACCGAGACCAAGCCGGGGTTCGTCGAACTGAGGATGACCGGCTACAACGTCCTGCGGCAGGTGAAGATGCCGCGCAACCTTCCGGTCGGCCCGATGAGCGTTCCGGTCGCATTGCGGGAGGACGGCACCGCGTTCGTCCGCGACTATCTCAAGGTCCCGCACGCGTTGACCCTGGGCGCGAACCAGTCGGGCAAGTCGATGTACCAGCGCAACCTGATCGCCGGACTCGCACGCCTCCGGGTCGCCTTGGTCGGTATCGACTGCAAGCGGGGAGTCGAGCAGCAGCGCTACGCGCCCCGCCTGTCCGCGCTCGCTATCACGCCCGAAGAGGCGTCGGGGCTCTTGGACGCGCTCGTGGAAGAGATGGAGGACCGGTTCGACCTGCTGAGCGACCACGGCGCCGCTGACGTGTGGGAACTCCCCGACGTCGTCCGCCCGGTGCCGGTCGTGCTGCTGGTGGATGAGGTCGCGGAGCTGTTCCTCGTGGCGACGAAGAAGGATGAGGAACGGCGGGACCGGATGGTCACGCAGCTGATCCGGCTCGGGCAGATGGCTCGCGCGGCCGGCATGTTCCTGGAGGTTTGCGGGCAGCGCTTCGGCTCCGACCTCGGCAAGGGCGCCACCGCACTGCGGGCCCAGCTCACCGGACGCGTAGTGCACCGGGTCAACGACAAGCAGACCGCCGAAATGGGGCTCGGCGACATCGCCCCGGACGCGGTCGTCGCCGTGACATCGATCCCGCCCGACCTGCCGGGCCTCGCAGTGGCCGGTGACACCTCCGGCGGCTGGTCCCGCATCCGCACCCCCGAGCTGACTACGGCCGACGCCGCTGCCATCTGCTCCGAGCACGCCCACCTCACCCCGGACGTCCCGCGATTCGGCCCCTTCCGGCCGACCGTTCCCGCCGTCGTCGGGTCGGCCGGGCCCGTCCCGCTGGTGAAGCCGATCCCGGCAACCAGCTGAGTCTCTCCCTTCTCGGTTGGAGTGACCGTCTCACGCCAGGTCCCTACCCGACCCATGCCTGAAGCCGAAAGGGAACCGCCATGACCAGCGTGAAGAAGACACCCGCCCCGCGCCGGGGCTCGCCCAAGCTCCCGCCCGCTCCGCCGCCCTGCGGCACCTGCGCCGGCACCGGAGAGACCACGACGGCTGTCCTCGTCGGGCGCAAGAACCGGGCGATCGACGCCACGCAGACCGGACTTTGCCCGGACTGCTTCGGCACCGGCACCACCTGACCCAGGAAGGAGGTGACCCGGTGTTCCGCACCCTCCGCCTCGATGCAGTGCTCATCCAAGCCGTCATCGCCGGTGCCCTGTCCTTCGCCCACCTGCACGACCTCGCGGCCGCGGCCGGGCAGGACGGATGGAAGGCCTGGGCATACCCGGTCTCCGTCGATCTGCTCTTGGTCGCTGCCTGGCGCCGGATGCGCAAAGACGGCGGCAACCGTGACGCCTGGCTCTGGTTCGCCATCGCCCTCATCGCATCACTCGGCGCCAACGTCGCCACCGCCGGACTCCTGGACATGAACGACGTCCCCGACTGGCTGCGCATCCTCGTCGCCGGGTGGCCCGCCCTCGCCTTCCTTGGCGGCACCCTCCTCGCCCACGCGCACACCCCCGAGCCCGAACCTGCGGCTGAGCCTGACCTCGAACCCGCCGCGCCGGACCTTGTCGTCGAGCGTGTCCCGGACCCGTCTCCCGAGCTTCCGCCGGCCGAACCTGCCGCACAGGAAACGCCGTCGACACCCGAGGTCACGCCGGAACCTGTCACCCCGGCGCCCGCGGCTTCGGTCCCGCCCGCGCTGCTCGACCACGCCCGGAAGATCGCGGACGCCCATCACGCCCAGACCGGTGCCCCGATCGACGCGGCCACCCTCCGCGCCCGCCTCGGCATCCCCGCACCCCTCGCGGACTCCATCGCCCTCCAACTCGCCTGACCAGACAGGAGGCAAGACCCGTGCGCCCGAACCGCTTCCACCACGTCATCAAGATCGGCCCGGTCCAGGTCGGCACCCACCACGACGGCCGCGGCCGGACCAAGCACACCGCCGTGTGCACCGCCCCGCGCTGCGACTTCTCCGCCGACTACAACACCCGCGCCGCCGCCGAACTCGCCGCGAGCACCCACCGCTGCAACCCCCGCTGACCCGAAGGAGAACGCGTCATGGACGTCCCGCTCTGGCTCGCCCTGATCGTCGTCGGCGGCCTCGGCATCAAGCTCATCCGCCCGCCCTGGTGGCTCGTCGCCGTCCTCCTCCTCGGCGGCTACCTCCTCGCCGACAGCCTTCTCGCACCCCTCATCGACACCACGATCAAGTAGGGAGAACCCCGTCATGCTCCAGCCCCGCATCCCGGTCAACCCGCTCCCGACCGGCATCGTCACACCGCCCATCCAGCCCGCCCCCGTGACCGACGTCGAGCCGGTCCAGGCCCCCGCCCCGGCACCGGTCGCCCCGGCCCGGACCACGGTCCAGCTCACCCCCGGCAGCGCGCTCGCCCTCGCCGCCGGCGGTGGCGCCGTCGTCCTGGTCGTCGGCGCCGTCCTGGTCTCCATGCTCCTCGCGGTCGCCATCACCGGCGTCTCCGTCGCCCTGATCGCCGTCGTCCTGCGCCTTGTCGTCCGCGACATGCAGAAGGGCCGGTGACCACCATGGACACGCAGACGATCGCCGCGGCTGGCTTACCGGCCCTCGGCTGGGCCCTGCACGGCGGACTGCTCTGGCGCCGCCTGGCCACCGCCCGCCGCGACCCCCTCACCGGCCTCCACACCCGAGCCGGATGGACCACCCGCGCCGAACACCTCCTGGCCAAGCACGCGAGCGCACTCGTCCTCCTGATCGACCTCGACGACTTCAAGGCCATCAACGACACCCACGGCCACGCCGCCGGAGACGCCGTCCTCACCGCCACCGCCCAGCGTCTGGCCGACTGGTGCGGCCGTCACGGGATCGCCGCCCGCCTCGGTGGAGACGAGTTCGCCGCCATCGTCACCGACCCCGCCCACACCGCCGGCCCCTTCGCGCTGCGGATCGCCCTCGACGCGCCGGTCCGCCACCACGGTCACGTCCTGCCGGTCTCGGCCTCGGTTGGCCGCTGCCACCGCGACCAGCTGCCGGTCCCCACGCTCACCGACGCGCTCTCGGCCGCCGATGCGGCGATGTACGCGTCCAAGGGCCACGGCAGGCGCAACACACGCTAAGGGGCACCCGGGACGGCCTAGGTCGCCAAACTTCCGCCGCCCCGGGCGCCTTCAACCCCTCCCAGATCCACCGGACCCGAAAGGGAAAGCCCATCATGTCCCAGACCACCCTGACCGCGCGCGTCTGCCGCGACTGCGACGGCTTCGCCACCGCCACCATCACCACCGGCTTCGCCGACGTCGACGGCACCCGGGGCACCGTCCGGGTCAACTGCCCCACCTGCCGGGGCCTCGGCCACACCGTCCCCGCCCTGCGCACCACCCGCGCCGTACGAGGTGCCGCGTGAACGCCACGCCCCGGGTCCTGGACCTGTTCTCCTGTGCCGGCGGCGGCGCCATGGGGTACCACCGCGCCGGGTTCGCGGTCGACGGCTGCGACATCGCCGACCGCCCCCGCTACCCCTTCGCCTACCACCGCGGCGACGCCCTCGACTATCTCGCGGGTCTGATCGCCTCGGGAGAGATCGAGCGGTACACCCTCGTCCACGCCTCCCCGCCCTGCCAGGCCGGCTGCGCCGTCACGGTCGGCACGAACGCTTCCCGGGGCTGGGGCGGCACCCACGTCGACCTCGTCGCCCCGACCCGCGAACTCCTCGACACCTCCGGCCTGCCGTACGTGATCGAGCAGCCCAACGGCCGGGCCGCGATCCGCAAGGACCTCACCCTGTGCGGCGAGATGTTCGGCCTCGGCGTCCTGCGGCACCGCAACTTCGAACTCGGCCGCTGGGCCACCACCAAGCCGGCCCACTCCCGCCACCGCGGCTACGTACGCGGCCACCGCCACGGCATCCGCCGCGAAGGCCCCTACGTCGCCGCATACGGCAAGGGCGGCGGCAAGGCCACCGTGCCCGAGATGCAGGACGCCATGGACATCACCTGGACCGACGTCCACGAAGAACTCACCGAGGCCATCCCTCCCGCCTACACCCGCTGGATCGGCACCGCCTTCATGACCGCGCGACAGGAGGTCCTGGCGTGACCGACTCCGCCATCGCGGCGGGCCTGGACCCGGCCACCCTGAGCGACCTGCTCCGGCTGGCCGGGTCTCCCGGCTTCGACCGCCTCACCGAACAACTCCGCCGCACCGGCGGCTGCACCGCCCCCATCCGCCTCACCGGCGGGACCAAGCTGCTCGATCCCGCCACCCGTACGGTCCTGCACGCCTACAACACCGACGCCGAACCCGGCGGCGTCCTCCGCGTCGCCTGCGGCAACCGCCGCGCCTCACGCTGCCTCTCCTGCGCCTGGACCTACGCCGGAGACACCTACCACCTCATCCGCGCCGGACTCGTCGGCAACCCCGACAAGGGCACCCCCGAGACGATCCGCGACCACCCCCGCGTCTTCGCTACCCTCACCGCCCCGTCCTTCGGCCCCGTCCACAACCGGCCCGGTACCCGGCCCTGCCGCTGCGGCAAGCAGCACCAGGATGACGCGCCCGAACTCGGGACACCGCTCGACCCGACCACCTACGACTACGCGGCCGCGGTGCTCTGGAACAACCACGCCTCCGAGCTGTGGCGCTACTTCACCATCTACCTCCGCCGCGAGATCGCCGCCCGCGCCGGCCTCACCCAGAAAGCCGCCCGCGAACAGTCCCGCGTCTCCTTCGGCAAGGTTGCCGAGTACCAGAAGCGCGGCGCCGTCCACTTTCACGCCGTCATCCGCTTCGACGGCCCGGACGGACCCCACACCCCGCCCCCGCACTGGGCCACCCTCGGCCTCCTCACCGACGCCATCCAGGCTGCGGCCGCCCGCGTCCAGGTTGTCGTCCCGGCCGCCCCCGCGCACGGCGTCGCTCAGGACCTCACGCTCACGTGGGGCACTCAGCTCGACGTCCAGCCCATTGGCGCCTTCGGCCAGGGCGAGGACCTCACCGAACAGGCCGTCGCCGCCTACGTCGCCAAGTACGCCACGAAGGCTGCCGAGACGACCGGATCCGTCGACCACCGCGTGGGCAACAAGGAAGCCTTGATCCTCCTCGACGTCCCCGAGCACCCCCGGCGCCTGATGGAAGCCTGCATGGACCTCGATGCGGCCTACCCGGACCGACGTCTCCGCGCCTGGGCGCACATGCTCGGCTTCCGCGGCCACTTCTCGACCAAATCCCGTGCCTACTCCACCACCCTCGGCGCCTTACGCCAGGTCCGCGCCGACTACCGCGCGGCGCAGCAACGCACCGCCCTCGGCCTCCCCGACCCGGACGAGCACCCCGAGTCGACCCTCCTCGTCATAGCGCACTGGGCGTATGCCGGCCACGGCGCCACCCCGGGTGAGTCCTGGCTCGCCGCCAACATCCGCCGCGACATTCAGCACAACCGCGACCACGCCAGAGAGATCCGAACCGAACTAGAAGCACAGGGGGATGAGCTGCTGTGACGGACGAGCTGATGACTGTGCCGCAGATGCTCGTCGAGTTGGGTGGGGTGTCGCGGCGGACCTTCTACCGCTGGCGTGAGTTGGGGCAGGGACCGGCGGCATTCAAGCTACCGAATGGCGAGCTGCGGGTCTGGCGCTCGGACTTCTCCGCCTGGCTCCGAGGGCTGGAAGGGGCTGCCGCGTGAAGTCGCTCGACGTCAAGATCTGGGGTGTTCGCAAGCGGAACACCAAGAAGCCGTCCTATGACGTGCGCTGGGCTGTCGCCGGCCGGGTCTTCTCCGATTCTTTCCGCACGAAGGCACTCGCCGACAACTACCGCTCCAAGCTGGTGCGGGCGGCTCGCGACGGCGAGGAATTCGACACCGAATCCGGCCTTCCGGGCTCCATGGAGGAGAAGAAGTCCGCTCTCACCTGGTACGCCTTCGCGCTGAAGTATCTGGCCATGAAATGGCCGCACGCGGCACCGAACACGCGCGACGGGATCAACGAATCACTGGCCTCGGTCACAACGGCCCTCCTCGATGATCGTCCGGGGCGTCCGTCCGATGAGCTGCTCCGTAGGGCGCTAAGGAACTGGGCGTTCGTTCTTCCGGGGCCCGACGACCGTGAGCTGCCGACCGAGATCGGCAACGCGCTGCACTGGGTGGTGAAGGCTTCCCGCCCGCTCTCCGACCTCGCCGACCCGGTGATCGGGCGCGCGGTCCTCGACTCGCTCAAGCTCAAGCTCGACGGCACGGCGGCCGCTGCCGAGACGGTACGGCGAAAGCGCCGGACCCTCGTCAACGCGGTGCACTACGCCGTAGACCTAGGGGAGTTCCCCGAGAACCCGCTCGCTGCGGTTCGCTGGCAGAAGCCCAAGGTGTCCAGTGAGGTGGACCCGAGGATCGTCGCCAATCCTGAGCAGGCTCGGTCCCTCCTCCACGCGGTCTCGTATGTCGGCGGCTACCGACGAGCCCGAGGTCGGCGTCTGGTCGGCCTGTTCGCCGGCATGTACTTCGGAGGGTTCCGACCTGCCGAAGCCGTCGGCCTGGCGGAGCCGGATCTCTCGCTGCCCGACTCCGGGTGGGGCTCCGCACTGCTTCACCGGACTCGCCCGAGCGTCGGGAAACAGTGGACCGACACGGGGGAGAGCCATGACGACCGCGGCCTGAAGAACCGCCCGACCGAGGACGTCCGCCGGGTGCCCATCCCGCCCCAGCTCGTGGCTGTCTTCCGGGAGCACATCGAGACGTTCGGTACTGCCGAGGGCGGGCGCCTGTTCTTCAGCGAGAACGGGGGAGTGGTCTCCTCCTCCACGTACTACCGGGCGTGGCAGGAAGCTCGGGAGCTCGCGCTCCCGCCGGCCGTCGTCGCCTCTCCGCTCGCCCGACGCCCCTACGATCTCCGACACTCGGCCCTCTCGACGTGGTTGAACGCGGGGGTGGACGCCACCGAGGTTGCCGAGCGAGCCGGCAACAGTGTGGAGGTGCTGTTGAGTCGGTACGCGAAGTGCCTTGACGGCCGTCAGGAAGTGGCGAATCGGCGCATCGAGGACTTGCTCAGTGAGTACGAATAGGCGGTAGCGCTCTTAGCTGGGCCCAGGTTGTGATTGACCTGGGCCCTTTGCCTGTTCAGGCGCTCTTGTCCGCCCTCCGACTGCGAGACAAAATGACCTCTACTTCAACCGCTCGCACCCGTATGGAGGGCCATGATTCCGCGCACGGAGTACCCGGTATCCAGTCGTATACCCGAAGAAGCTGAGTTCTGGATGCCGACGGAGGAGGATATTCCGGACGATGAAGGGATCGGGGCCTTTCGCGGCGTCTGGATGATCTTGGGCGTGACATCGGAGGAAGCGCGAACCATCGTCTCCGCTGAGGCGGCGCAGATTGCCATGCTTGCGGAACTGGCGTCTTCGGAGTCGCAGTTCGAAGAGATCGCCCGCGCCTGTGACACCGGCGTGGTGGACGGGGTCCAGGATGAGGGCATCCGTCGTCAGCTCCTTCAGCGGATCCCGAGCTTCTCGGAGGGAGAACCCGAAGACTTCTACGCGGATCTGGGGGATCTGGAGGTAGGGGTAGCGGGCCTGGCGTATGCGCTCTCGTACATCGGCGCCGTGCCGGTCGCGAGCTGCCGCGGTCATGTTTCGGAGCGCCCCTGGGCGGAGAACCCCGTGGTGTTCGCTGCCGTGGACAGGCCACGAGCCGAGTGGTTGGAGCCGCTTCTGGACGAGGCAGGGTGCGGGTTCCACATCGACCCGTCTCGCCCTGAGTTCCTTGTGATCGATGCGCCGTCGGTCGTTGAGTCGAACGCGCTCGCCAAGCTGATCGTCGACCGCTTCGACGGCATGGACCGCTTCGACAGATGGCTCGACCTGTCTGTTCTCTGACCGGCGACAACGGCCTCGGTCCCTGTCCACGAATAGTCCACGGACCCCGACATACGGCCGCTCAGCGCTGCACACGCCTGCATATACAACAAGACCCCGCGTTCAGCGTTTCCGCTGATCACGGGGTCTGTGTGGCACTTCTGCGAAGTGCCCCCGGCAGGATTCGAACCTGCGCACACGGCTCCGGAGGCCGTTGCTCTATCCCCTGAGCTACGGGGGCGTCCGCCGCGTTCGGCGGCGACGGGTAGAACCCTACCAGCTTCGCGGGAGTGGCTGTGAACAGGTATTTCCGGGGTGTCACCAGGGGCTGGGTCCCCCGCACGGGTCAGAAGTGGGCAAAACCCGGACGCGGCCGTTGGGGGCGCCCTACTCTCGTTCGTGTGTCAGGCGTGTCCGGTCGGGTGCTCGTTGTCGACGACAACAAGGTGATCCGGCAGTTGATCAGGGTCAATCTCGAACTCGAGGGGTTCGAGGTCGTGACCGCGGCCGATGGTGCCGAGTGTCTGGATGTCGTACATCAGGTCTGTCCTGATGTCGTCACCCTGGACGTCGTCATGCCCCGCTTGGACGGGATCAGGACCGCCGAGCGGCTGCGGGCCGATCCCCGGACCAGTCACCTCCCCGTCGCGATCATCAGCGCCTGCGGTGAGCACGAGGTGTCCGGTGGGGTCGGCTCCGGTGTCGACGCCTTTCTCGCCAAGCCCTTCGAGCCCGCCGAGCTCGTCCGCGTCGTCCGTCAGCTGATGCACCGCGAGCGCCGGGAGCGGCCCGAGGGGGCCGGGCCCGACGGGGGAGAGGACCCGGCCGCAGTCGACGGCTGCCAGGAGTCCCGACGCGCCGGGAGCACCAACCGTCCGCACTGAGCGCCGTCCGTCGCCCGACCACCGGGCAGGTCCCCGCCTCGGGTGACCGCATGGCGAAACCGGTTCGCGTGACGCCCCCCCTCCTCCCCTACGCTTGTCCCGTGACCCCCGCGGACCTCTCCCTCACCGTGCTGCACGCCGTGCGCCGTGCGGTCGACGACGGTGCGCTGCGGGTCGACGTGCCCCCGGTGGTCAAGGTCGAGCGGGCTCGGCCCGGCGGCGTCGGCGAGTACGCCAGCAACGTCGCCCTCACTCTCGCCCGGTCCGCCGGACGCTCCGCCCTCGACGTCGCCGGGATCCTCGAAGAACGTCTCCGTGACGCCCCCGGACTCCAAGCGGTCGCCGTCACCGGGCCCGGCTTCCTGAACTTCACCCTTCGGCCCGACGCAGGCGGTGAGCTCGTGCGGGCCGTCCGCGAGGCCGGGGAGGCGTACGGGAGGGGCACCGCCCTCGCCGGGGTCACCGTCCGCTTCGCCGACCTGACAGAGTCGCGTGCGCTGCTCGTCACCGAGACCGTCGTCCGGCTCCTCCGGACCCAGGGCGCCGACGCCGGGTTCCGCGGGGGGCAGCCGGTCGGCCAGGCCGTCGGCCGGCCCGCCGGCCAGTCGGTCGATCACCGAATCGACGAGTCCGTCGATCACCGGATCGACGACTGCGTCGACGAGCGGATCCACGTGTACCCCGGGGCGTACGACCCCGACGCCCTCGGTGTCGACGCCGCCCGCTGGGCTCTCCTCCGGGCCGCTCCCCAGGACCGGCCCCTCGACGGGCCTCCCCTCCTGGTCCAGCACGAGCGCAACTCCCTCTTCCGCGTGCGGTACGCCCACTCCCGGGTCCGGAGGCTGCTCGTCAACGCCGCGCAGCTCGGCTTCGGGCCCGCGTACGAGACACCCGTCCACGCACCCGGACTTCTCGGCGTCCTCGGCGATCACCCCGTCGCCCTCCTGACCGCCGCCCGCCACCGCGCCCCAGACCGGGTCGCCCGGCACCTGGAAGCCACCGCCGACGCGCTGCTCGCGTTCCAGCACACCGTTCTGCCGCTCGGCGACGAGAAACCCTCGGCCGCCCATCGTTCCCGGCTCGCGCTCGCCGAAGCCGCCGGGACGGTGCTCGCCGGTGGCCTCTCCGTGCTCGGCATCAGCGCACCCGAACGGATTTGAAAGAGTTCAGACATGAGTCGTTCCGCCCATCCCGCAGGCCCTCGCCATGCCGACGTCCTTCCCGAGGGTCACTACACCGCGCCGCCCGCCGACCTGAACGTCCTCGACCCCAAGGTCTGGTCCCGGACCGTCGAGCGGGACGAGCGCGGAGTCGCCACCGTCGGAGGGCTGAGCGTGACCGAGCTCGCCGAGGAGTTCGGGACTCCCGCCTACTTCCTCGACGAGAGCGACTTCCGTACTCGCTGCCGTGCCTGGGCCGAGGCCTTCGGCAAGGACGCCGACGTCTTCTACGCCGGGAAGGCCTTCCTCTCCCGGGCCATCGTGCGGTGGCTCAAGGAAGAGGGGCTGAACCTCGACGTGTGTTCCGGTGGGGAGCTCACCACCGCCCTCTCCGCCGGGATGCCCGCCGAGCGCATCGCCTTCCACGGCAACAACAAGAGCGAGAACGAGATCCGTACGGCCGTCGAGGCCGGTGTGGGGCGGATCGTTCTCGACTCCTTCCAGGAGATCGCGCGCGTCGCGCACATCGCGCAGTCCCTCGGCAGGCGCCAGCGCGTGCAGATCCGCGTGACCGTCGGCGTCGAGGCCCACACGCACGAGTTCATCGCCACCGCGCACGAGGACCAGAAGTTCGGCATCGCGCTCGCCGGCGGGCAGGCCGCCGAGGCCGTGCGGCGGGCCCTCAAGCTCGACGGCCTCGAGCTCATCGGCATTCACTCGCACATCGGCTCGCAGATCTTCGACATGGCGGGCTTCGAGGTCTCCGCGCGACGCGTCGTCCAGCTGCTCGCCGAGGTGCGGGACGAGCACGGGGTCGAGCTGCCCGAGATCGATCTCGGCGGCGGCCTCGGCATCGCGTACACCTCCGAGGACGACCCGCGCGAGCCGCACGAGATCGCCAAGGCGCTGAGCGAGATCGTGACGCGCGAGTGCGAGGCCGCGGGCCTCGCCACCCCCCGTATCTCCGTCGAGCCCGGGCGCGCCATCGTCGGGCCCACCGCGTTCACGCTGTACGAGGTCGGCACCGTCAAGCCGCTCGAAGGGCTGCGGACGTACGTGAGTGTCGACGGCGGCATGTCGGACAACATCCGCACCGCGCTGTACGACGCCGAGTACAGCGTCAGCCTCGTCTCGCGGACCAGCGACGCCGCGCCCATGCTCTCCCGGGTCGTCGGCAAGCACTGCGAGAGCGGCGACATCGTCGTACGGGACGCCTTCCTGCCCTCGGACCTGGCGCCCGGCGACCTCATCGCCGTGCCGGCCACCGGTGCGTACTGCCGCTCCATGGCCAGCAACTACAACCACGCACTCCGGCCGCCCGTCGTCGCCGTCCGCGACGGCGAGGCGCGGGTCATCGTGCGGCGCGAGACGGAGGAAGATCTCCTGCGTCTCGACGTCGGGTGATGAAATAGTCGAGTGATGAAATAGATGTCTCAGGATCCGGACGAGGGGCTGAAACCCCCGTCCGGTGAGTGAGACTGGTTCCACCGTTGAGAGTCGCAGAGACTCGAACGTAGAGATACGAAGTAGGACGAGAAAGAGGTCGGATGATGCGTACGCGTCCGCTGAAGGTGGCGCTGCTGGGCTGTGGAGTGGTCGGCTCAGAGGTGGCGCGCATCATGACGACGCACGCCGACGACCTCGCCGCGCGCATCGGCGCCCCGGTCGAGCTCGCCGGCGTGGCGGTCCGCCGCCCGGACAAGGTCCGGGAGGGCATCCCCGCGGAGCTGATCACCACCGATGCCACCGCCCTCGTGAAACGGGGGGACATCGACGTGATCGTCGAGGTCATCGGCGGGGTCGAGCCGGCCCGCACCCTCATCACCACCGCCTTCGAGCACGGCGCCTCCGTCGTCTCGGCGAACAAGGCGCTGCTCGCCCAGGACGGCGCGAACCTGTACGCCGCCGCCCAGGAGCACGGCCAGGACCTCTACTACGAGGCCGCCGTCGCCGGCGCCATCCCGCTCATCCGCCCGCTGCGCGAGTCCCTCGCCGGCGACAAGATCAACCGCGTGATGGGCATCGTCAACGGCACGACGAACTTCATCCTCGACAAGATGGACACCTCCGGGGCCGGCTACTCCGAGGCGCTCGACGAGGCCACCGCCCTCGGGTACGCCGAGGCCGACCCGACCGCCGACGTCGAGGGCTTCGACGCCGCCGCCAAGGCCGCCATCCTCGCCGGGATCGCCTTCCACACGCGCGTGCGCCTCGACGACGTCTACCGCGAGGGCATGACCGAGGTCACCGCCGCCGACTTCGCCTCCGCCAAGCGGATGGGCTGCACCATCAAGCTGCTCGCCATCTGCGAGCGCGCCGCCGACGGCGAGTCCGTCACCGCGCGCGTGCACCCGGCGATGATCCCGCTCAGCCACCCGCTGGCCTCCGTCCGCGAGGCGTACAACGCGGTCTTCGTCGAGGCCGACGCCGCCGGGCAGCTCATGTTCTACGGCCCCGGCGCCGGCGGCGCTCCGACGGCCTCGGCCGTCCTCGGCGACCTCGTCGCCGTGTGCCGCAACAAGCTCAACGAGGCCAACGGCCCCGGCGAGTCCGCGTACACCCAGCTGCCCGTGAGCCCCATGGGCGACGTGGTGACGCGGTACCACATCAGTCTCGACGTGGCCGACAAGCCGGGCGTCCTCGCCCAGGTCGCGACGGTCTTCGCCGAGCACGGCGTATCCATCGACACGGTGCGCCAGCAAGGTCGACAAGACGGATTCGGCGAGGCCTCCCTCGTCGTCGTCACCCACCGCGCGCCCGACGCCGCCCTTTCGGGGACCGTCGAGGCGCTGCGCAAGCTCGACACCGTGCGCGGTGTCGCCAGCATCATGCGTGTTGAAGGGGAGTAAGGACCCATGACCCACAAGGGCACCCACCAGTGGCGCGGCATCATCGAGGAGTACCGGGACCGTCTTCCGGTCACGGAAAAGACGCCGGTCGTCACGCTCCGTGAGGGCGGCACGCCGCTCGTACCCGCTCAGGTCCTCTCCGAGCGCACGGGCTGCGAGGTGCACCTCAAGGTCGAGGGCGCCAACCCCACCGGCTCCTTCAAGGACCGGGGCATGACCATGGCCATCACCAAGGCCAAGGAGGAGGGGGCGCAGGCCGTCATCTGCGCCTCCACCGGCAACACCTCCGCCTCGGCCGCGGCCTACGCGGTACGCGCCGGCATGGTGTCGGCCGTCCTCGTGCCGCAGGGCAAGATCGCGCTCGGCAAGATGGGCCAGGCCCTCGTGCACGGCGCGAAGATCCTCCAGGTCGACGGCAACTTCGACGACTGCCTGACCCTGGCCCGCAGCCTCTCGGAGAACTACCCGGTGGCGCTGGTCAATTCGGTCAACCCGGTCCGCATCGAGGGCCAGAAGACCGCCGCCTTCGAGATCGTGGACATGCTGGGCGACGCGCCCGACATCCACGTCCTGCCCGTGGGCAACGCCGGCAACATCACGGCGTACTGGAAGGGGTACCGCGAGTACGCGGCGGACGGTCTCGCGACGCACCGCCCCCGCATGTGGGGCTTCCAGGCCTCCGGTTCCGCCCCGCTGGTCCGGGGCGAGGTCGTCAAGGACCCGTCGACGATCGCCACCGCGATCCGCATCGGCAACCCGGCCTCGTGGGACTACGCGATCGCCGCGCGTGACGAGTCGGGCGGCTTCATCGACGAGGTGACGGACCGTGAGATCCTGCAGGCCTACCGCCTGTTGGCCGCGCAGGAGGGCGTCTTCGTCGAGCCCGCCTCGGCCGCCTCGGTCGCCGGTCTGCTGAAGGCCGCCGCCCAGGGCAAGGTCGACCCGGGCCAGCGGATCGTCTGCACGGTCACCGGCAACGGGCTCAAGGACCCCGACTGGGCCGTCGCCGGCGCGCCGCAGCCGGTCACCGTTCCGGTCGACGCGGCCACCGCCGCCGAACGCCTCGGTCTGGCCTGATCCTCACCCCTCCGCGCGGGGAAACGTGCTGATCGAAACCCGATCAGGAACGTACATAGGCGCACAGGTTGGCTCGCGACACGCATCGTGCGCCTCCTGTGCGCCCTATGTCGCGGCAGAACCTTCCTTCGATAGGCTGTACCGAACCCGCCCCGACGCATATGCGCGGTGTTGTTGCCGTCGTCGCCTCCGTGGCTGAAACGGACCCCGGGTTCCCGGTACTTCTCTTGAAACACCCGCCGAAACACCCTCTGAAACACCCGCTGTTCCAGAACAACCCGTTGTCGCAATGCAAGGAGATCATCGAGCGATGGCCGGTCCAGCGTTCCGCGCCGCCGCCGTACGGGTGCGCGTCCCCGCCACCAGCGCCAATCTCGGTCCGGGCTTCGACGCCTTCGGCCTGTCGCTGGGCCTCTACGACGACGTCGTCGTCCGTGTCGCCGACTCCGGGCTGCACGTCGACATCGCCGGCGAGGGCGCCGAGACGCTCCCGCGCGACGAGAGCCACCTGCTCGTACGCTCCCTGCGCACCGCCTTCGACCTGCTCGGCGGACAGCCGCGCGGCCTCGAGGTCGTCTGTGCCAACCGCATCCCGCACGGCCGCGGCCTCGGCTCCTCCTCCGCCGCCATCTGTGCCGGCATCGTCGCCGCCCGCGCCGTGACCATAGGCGGGGACGCCAAGCTCGACGAGGCCGCCCTCCTGGAGCTGGCCACCGAGATCGAGGGGCACCCCGACAACGTCGCCGCCTGTCTGCTCGGCGGATTCACGCTCGCCTGGACCGAGTCCGGTGCCGCGCGGGCGATCAGGATGGATCCCTCGGATTCCATCGTTCCGGTGGTTTTCGTCCCCGGGAAGCCGGTGCTGACCGAGACCGCCCGAGGACTCCTGCCGCGCACCGTCCCGCACGTGGACGCCGCTGCCAACGCCGGGCGCGCCGCCCTCCTCGTCGAGGCCCTGACCCGCCGCCCCGAGCTGCTGCTCGCGGCCACCGAGGACCGGCTGCACCAGGAGTACCGGGCTCCCGCGATGCCCGACAGCATCGCCCTGGTGAACCGGCTGCGGGCGGACGGCGTCCCCGCGGTCATCTCCGGCGCGGGCCCCACGGTCCTCGCGCTGGCCGAACACGGGACGGCCGACAAGGTCGCCCGCCTCGCGGGCGAGGGCTGGGCCGCGAACCGGCTCGACCTCGACGCGTCCGGAGCGAGCGTCCTTCCGCTGGCGCCCTAGGCGCACGGCGGCCGGACGCCGGGCAGCGTCCGGGACAGGAGATTGCCGGTGAGGGAGAGGGGGAATGTTTGTTGGAGCCGGTAGTGTTAACCTCAAGTCAGCACCCGGCGCCTTTGTGGCGCGGTGCTGAGTGTCCCCATCAGGGACCACCGATTCTTCCGGGAGCCTCCCCAACTGCCTGAGCAGCCTGCCTGAGCAGTTTCGAGCACGCTCCGGAACCGGCACGACACCCCTCGCTCTTCTTTCCTCGCGAGGGCCGAGCAGGGGGCGCTCGGGCCGGACCCAGCACGTTTTCTCTCCGCCGCACCCGGCGGGACCACCGCCCCGGACACGGTCCACCCAACACGGGACCGCTGCCGGACAGCACAACCGGTCGCCGAGCCAGATGGCCGACGTCCGCTCCAGGGAAGGACCCTTCGTGAGCGACACCACCGATCTGATGGGCGTGACTGCCGACAGCAGTGTCGACGCCGCCGCGCCCGCCGCAGGTGCTGCCACCGGCGGCACCGCACGGCGCCGCCGCTCCGGCACCGGCCTCGACGGCATGGTCCTGGCCGAGCTGCAGCAGGTCGCGTCCGGCCTCGGCATCAGGGGCACCGCGCGGATGCGCAAGAGCCAGCTGATCGAGGTCATCAAGGAGGCGCAGGCCGGCGGAGGCTCCGCCGCCCCCGCCAAGACCGCCGACGCCGCCGAGACCAAGCCGAAGCGCCGCGCCACCGCCAAGACCCGTACGGGTGACACCGCTGCCGAGGCCGCCGAGCCCAAGGCGGAGAAGGCCGAGAAGGCCGTCGCCCAGCAGCAGATCGACATCCCGGGTCAGCCGGCCTCCGACGACCAGCCCGCAGGCGAGCGTCGTCGTCGCCGTGCCACCGCCCCCGCCGGTTCGCCGGAGGGCGAGGCCAAGGCCGAGGCCGCGCAGGTCGTCAAGACCGAGACCCGTACCGAGGCCAAGGCCGACGCGGGCACCGACACCAAGGCCGAGGCCGCCGCCGACGGCGCCGAGGGGCGTGGCCGTCGCGACCGCGGCGAGCGCGGGGAGCGTGGCGAGCGCCGCGACCGCCGTGACCGTCAGCGCGACCGCGGCAAGGGCGACGAGCAGCAGGGCGGTGGCCAGGGCGGCCAGCGCCAGCGCCAGGGCGGCCAGGGCCAGGGCCAGCAGGTCCAGGGCCAGGGTCAGCAGGGCGGCCAGCAGGCCGGCCCGCAGGACGACTACGACGACGAGGCCGGCGGTCGCCGCGGTCGCCGCGGCCGCTACCGCGACCGTCGTGGGCGTCGTGGCCGTGACGACTTCCAGGCCGGCGAGCCGCAGGTCGCCGACGACGACGTCCTGATCCCCGTCGCGGGCATCCTCGACATCCTCGACAACTACGCGTTCATCCGGACCTCCGGCTACCTGCCCGGTCCGAACGACGTGTACGTCTCCCTCGCCCAGGTCCGCAAGAACGGCCTGCGCAAGGGCGACCACGTCACCGGTGCCGTGCGTCAGCCGAAGGAGGGCGAGCGCCGCGAGAAGTTCAACGCGCTGGTCCGCCTGGACTCGGCGAACGGCATGGCCGCCGACTCCGGCCGCGGCCGCCCCGAGTTCAACAAGCTGACCCCGCTCTACCCGCAGGACCGGCTCCGTCTGGAGACCGACCCGGGCGTGCTGACCACGCGGATCATCGACCTCGTGTCGCCGATCGGCAAGGGCCAGCGCGGTCTGATCGTGGCCCCGCCGAAGACCGGCAAGACCATGATCATGCAGGCGATCGCCAACGCGATCACGCACAACAACCCCGAGTGCCACCTGATGGTCGTCCTGGTCGACGAGCGTCCGGAAGAGGTCACCGACATGCAGCGGTCGGTCAAGGGCGAGGTCATCTCCTCGACCTTCGACCGTCCGGCCGAGGACCACACCACCGTCGCCGAGCTGGCCATCGAGCGTGCCAAGCGGCTCGTGGAGCTGGGTCACGACGTGGTCGTCCTGCTCGACTCGATCACCCGCCTGGGCCGCGCGTACAACCTCGCGGCGCCGGCCTCCGGCCGCATCCTGTCCGGTGGTGTCGACTCGACCGCGCTCTACCCGCCGAAGCGCTTCTTCGGTGCGGCGCGCAACATCGAGGACGGCGGCTCGCTGACCATCCTGGCCACCGCGCTGGTCGACACCGGCTCGCGCATGGACGAGGTGATCTTCGAGGAGTTCAAGGGCACCGGCAACATGGAGCTCAAGCTCGACCGGAAGCTCGCCGACAAGCGCATCTTCCCGGCCGTCGACGTCGACGCCTCGGGTACGCGTAAGGAAGAGATCCTGCTCGGCAGCGACGAGCTCGCCGTCACCTGGAAGCTGCGTCGCGTGCTGCACGCTCTCGACCAGCAGCAGGCGATCGAGCTGCTGCTCGACAAGATGAAGCAGACGAAGTCGAACGGCGAGTTCCTGCTCCAGATCCAGAAGACGACTCCTGGCGGCAAGAACGACGACTGACGTGTGACCCGCGTCATACCCCAGTCGTACGGCGGGGACGCGGCCTCGGTGCCGTAACCCCGTCGTGACCTGCGTGAACCACTGCGCCCACCGTGCCCCGCACGGTGGGCGCAGTGCTGTACCGGCCCGCGCTCGCCGAAACCTCACAGGCCCGCATGCAACCCTTTCGGGTGCCTCACCGTCACATATGGTGAACCTAGGGCCGAGGGATGGCGATGACCGAGCAGAGCAAGAGCGGCCGAATAAGCGGCGCGGGCAGCGGCCGCCGCCGCAAGGAGCCCGCCAGGCGCAGCCGCAAGGCGGCCGTGCTGGTCTCGGGTGCCCTCGCCGTCCTCGTCCTCGGGGGTGCGGGCCTCGGATACGTCTACTTCAAGCTCGACGGCAACCTCGAGACCGTCGACATCAACGCCCAGCTGGGCACCGACCGCCCCGACGACGTCGACAACGGCTCCCTGGACATCCTCGTCCTCGGCTCCGACTCCCGCTCCGGCGACAACGGCGCGTACGGCAAGGACGAGGGCGGCGCCCGCTCCGACACCGCGATGGTCGTCCACGTCTACGAGGGTCACAAGAAGGCCAGCGTCGTCTCCATCCCCCGCGACACCCTCGTCGACCGGCCGAAGTGCACGGACGCGCAGGGCACCGCCGTCGCCGCCGAGCGGCGGGCGATGTTCAACACGGCGTACGAGGTCGGCGGCCCCGCCTGCGCCGTCAAGACCGTCGAGTCGATCTCCGGCATCCGCATGGACCACTACATCGAGGTCGACTTCACCGGCTTCACGAAGCTCATCGACAAGCTCGGCGGGGTGGAGATCACCACCACCACCGCCATCAAGGACGGCAAGAGCCACCTCGACCTCGCACCGGGCACCCACACCCTCGACGGCGAGCAGTCCCTCGGCCTCGTGCGGACCCGCAAGAGCGTCGGCGACGGCAGCGACCTCGGCCGCATCCAGCTCCAGCAGGCCTTCATGAAGGCCTTCATGAACCAGGTCAAGGACGTCGGCGTCCTCACCAACCCGAAGAAGCTCCTCGACCTCGCCGACGCCGCCACCAAGGCCATCACCCCGGACTCCGAACTCGACTCGGTCCAGGAGCTGATGGGCTTCGCCAAGGGCCTCTCCGGCATCGGCTCCCAGAACGTCCACATGGTCACCCTGCCCGTCGAGTACGACCCCCGGGACCCCAACCGCGTCGTGCCCCTGGAGGCCCAGTCGCGGCAGGTCTGGACGGCGCTGAAGAAGGACCTGCCGATCCCCGCGTCGGCGACGAAGGACGCGGCCACCGGCCAGGCCGACGGCATCGTGAGATAGCGCACGCGACGCCGCGCCGAGCACGGCGACCCGCCGTCCGAGGCAGCTCAGGAATACTTTCGCCGCCACCCCGGTTTGGGGAGATGCGGCCAGTCCTGGCAGACTGGTACGTCGGCCCCGGTTCACGTTTGCCGCGCCCCGCGGAAGCGACCCGGAGCCCTCCCGAAACTAGGAGACACCTTGAAGCGCGAGATTCACCCCGAGTACGTCGAGACCCAGGTCAGCTGCACCTGTGGCGCGTCGTTCACCACCCGGAGCACCCTGACCGAGGGCACCATCCGTGCCGAGGTCTGCTCCGAGTGCCACCCGTTCTACACGGGCAAGCAGAAGATCCTCGACACCGGCGGCCGCGTCGCCCGCTTCGAGGCCCGCTTCGGCAAGGCCGGCTCCGCCAAGTAGCGAGCCCCTGCGCCGGTCCACGGTCGCCCCGCGCGGGTGGCCGGGACCGGCGCTTTGCCGTCCCCGTAGCAACTGACGAAAAAACCAGGAGCCCCCGATGTTCGAGGCGGTCGAGGAACTGGTCGGCGAGCACGCCGGCCTGGAGACGAAGCTCGCGGACCCCTCGGTCCACGCCGACCAGGCGAACGCGCGCAAGCTGAACAAGCGCTACGCCGAGCTGACCCCGATCGTCGCCGCCTACCGGGCCTGGAAGCAGACCGGTGACGACATCGAGACCGCCCGCGAGCTGGCACACGACGATCCCGACTTCGCCGCCGAGGTCAAGCAGCTGGAGAAGGACCGGGAGGAGCTCACCGAGAAGCTCCGTCTGCTCCTCGTCCCGCGCGACCCGAGCGACGACAAGGACGTCATCCTGGAGATCAAGGCGGGCGCGGGCGGCGACGAGTCCGCCCTCTTCGCCGGTGACCTGCTCCGCATGTACCTGCGGTACGCCGAGCGCATCGGCTGGAAGACCGAGATCATCGACGCCACCGAGTCCGAGCTGGGCGGCTACAAGGACGTCCAGGTCGCCGTGAAGACCAAGGGCGGCAACGGCGCCACGGAGCCCGGCCAGGGCGTCTGGGCGCGCCTGAAGTACGAGGGCGGGGTGCACCGCGTGCAGCGTGTGCCCGCGACCGAGTCCGCCGGCCGCATCCACACCTCCGCCGCCGGCGTCCTGGTCACGCCCGAGGCCGAGGAGGTCGAGGTCGAGGTCCACGCCAACGACCTGCGCATCGACGTCTACCGCTCGTCGGGCCCCGGCGGCCAGTCGGTCAACACCACCGACTCCGCCGTCCGCATCACCCACCTGCCGACCGGCATCGTCGCCTCCTGCCAGAACGAGAAGAGCCAGCTCCAGAACAAGGAGCAGGCCATGCGTATCCTGCGGTCCCGGCTGCTCGCCGCCGCGCAGGAGGAGGCCGAGTCCAAGGCCGCCGACGCCCGGCGCAGCCAGGTCCGCACCGTCGACCGGTCCGAGAAGATCCGTACGTACAACTTCCCGGAGAACCGGATCTCGGACCACCGCGTCGGCTTCAAGGCGTACAACCTGGACCAGGTGCTCGACGGCGACCTGGACCCGATGATCCAGGCGTGCGTCGACGCCGACTCGGCCGCCAAGCTCGCCGCGGCGTAAGTGGCGTCAGTTCCGTAAGCCCCACCCCGCACCACGGAGGACCAGCGTGAACCTGCTGCTTGCCGAGGTGGCCCAGGCCACCCAGCGGCTGGCCGACGCCGGCGTTCCCTCACCGCGTTTCGACGCGGAGGAGCTCGCCGCGTTCGTGCACGGCGTCAAGCGGGGGGAGCTGCACAACGTCAAGGACGCGGACTTCGACGCCCGCTACTGGGAGACGGTCGCCCGCCGCGAGGCCCGTGAACCGCTCCAGCACATCACCGGGCGGGCGTTCTTCCGGTACCTGGAGCTCCAGGTCGGGCCCGGGGTCTTCGTGCCGCGCCCGGAGACCGAGTCGGTCGTCGGCTGGGCCATAGACGCCGTCCGCGCGATGGACGTCGTCGAGCCCCTCATCGTCGACCTCTGCACCGGCTCCGGCGCCATCGCCCTCGCGATGGCCCAGGAGGTGCCGCGCTCGCGCGTGCACGCGGTCGAGCTCTCCGACGACGCGCTCGTGTGGACGCGCAAGAACGCCGAGGGCTCCCGCGTCACCGTCCACCAGGGCGACGCGCTCAGCGCGCTCCCGGAGCTGGACGGCCAGGTCGACCTGGTCATCTCCAACCCGCCGTACATCCCGCTCACCGAGTGGGAGTACGTGGCACCCGAGGCCCGTGACCACGACCCGGAGATGGCCCTCTTCTCCGGCGAGGACGGCCTCGACACGATCCGCGGCATCGAGCGCACCGCCCACCGGCTGCTCCGCCCCGGCGGCCTCGTCGTCATCGAGCACGCGGACACCCAGGGCGGGCAGGTGCCGTGGATCTTCAACGAAGAGGCCGGCTGGGCCGACGCCGCCGACCACCCGGACCTGAACAACCGGCCGCGCTTCGCGACCGCCCGCAAGGCCATGCCATGACCGGCATGACCGCCATGACGAACCACGCGTACGAGGAGGCCGGGAACTGATGGCACGGCGATACGACTGCAACGAGGCGACCGACCGTGTGACCGGTCTGCGCGAGGCCGCGTCCGCCGTCCGCCGGGGCGAGCTGGTCGTGCTGCCCACCGACACCGTGTACGGGATCGGGGCGGACGCCTTCAGCAGCGAGGCCGTGGCGGATCTCCTCGCCGCCAAGGGCCGGGGCCGCAACATGCCCACGCCCGTGCTCATCGGCTCCCCGAACACCCTCCACGGCCTGGTCACGGACTTCTCCGAGCAGGCGTGGGAGCTCGTCGACGCCTTCTGGCCCGGCGCCCTCACCCTCGTCGCCAAGCACCAGCCGTCCCTGCAGTGGGACCTGGGCGACACCCGGGGCACCGTCGCCATCCGCATGCCGCTGCACCCGGTCGCCATCGAGCTGCTCACCGAGGTCGGCCCGATGGCCGTCTCGTCGGCGAACCTCACCGGCCACCCGTCCCCGGAGGACTGCGACGCGGCCCAGCAGATGCTCGGCGACTCCGTCTCCGTCTACCTGGACGGCGGACCGACGCCCGGCATCGTCCCGTCCTCCATCGTCGACGTCACGGGCAAGGTGCCGGTGCTGCTGCGCGAGGGCGCGCTCTCGCCGGAGGAGCTCCGGAAGGTCGTACCCGACCTCGAGGTGGCGAATTGACCGCCCCTGAGGGGCGTGGCATAGCGGGGTTCGACGACAGCAACACCTTCCGCATCCTCCACGTCAGCACCGGCAACGTCTGCCGCTCGCCGATCACCGAGCGGCTGACCCGGCATGCCCTGAGCGACCGCCTCGGCGACCCGCTCGGCGGCGGCCTGATCGTGGAGAGCGCGGGCACCTGGGGCCACGAGGGCGCCCCGATGGAGGCCAACGCGGAACTGGTCCTCGCCGACTTCGGCGCGGACTCCAGCGGCTTCGTGGGGCGCGAGCTCCTCGACGAGCACGTCATCCGCGCGGACCTGGTCCTCACGGCGACCCGCGACCACCGCGCCCAGGTCATCTCGATGGGCCACTCGGCGGGTCTGCGCACCTTCACCCTGAAGGAGTTCACCCGCCTGGTCCGCGCGATCGACCCGGCGACGCTGCCGGACGCCCGCGACGAGGGCATGGTGGAACGCGCGCGTGCCCTGGTCCGCGCGGCAGCGGCTCTACGCGGGTGGCTCCTGGCCCCCTCGGTGGACGCGGACGAGGTCAACGACCCGTACGGAGCCCCGATCACCTTCTTCCGTTCGATCGGCGACGAGATCAATCAGGCGCTGGATCCCGTGGTGACGGCGCTGACGGGCGTGCGGTCGCGCGGAAGCCCGGGAGGCCCCTCGGGGCCGAGGGGCGCGAGGGGCGCGTCGGGGATCGGGTCGCGTACGGAGCCCCGATCACCTTCTTCCGTTCGATCGGCGACGAGATCAATCAGGCGCTGGATCCCGTGGTGACGGCGCTGACGGGCGTGCGGTCGCGCGGCGCGTGGGCGCGGGGCTGCCTACATTGGTGCTGACATCCCTCCACGCCCGGAGTCAGCCATGCCGGTCACCGCTCCCCCCGATGAGGCTCTCGACGTCCTGCGCCGGCAGGACCCGGAGATCGCCGACGTGCTGCTCGGCGAGGCGCGGCGGCAGGCCGACAGCCTGCAGTTGATCGCGGCCGAGAACTTCACCTCGCCCGCCGTTCTCGCCGCCCTCGGCTCCCCGCTCGCCAACAAGTACGCCGAGGGGTATCCCGGCGCACGTCATCACGGTGGCTGCGAGTACGCCGACGCCGCCGAGCGGATCGCCGTGGAGCGGGCCACCGCGCTGTTCGGCGCCGACCACGCGAACGTCCAGGCACACTCGGGCTCCTCGGCCGTCCTGGCGGCGTACGCGGCCCTTCTGAGGCCCGGTGACACGGTGCTCGCCATGGGCCTGGACCACGGCGGGCACCTCACGCACGGTTCGCCCGCCAACTTCTCCGGGCGCTGGTTCGACTTCGTCCCGTACGGCGTCGACGCCGAGACCGGGCTCGTGGACTACGAGCAGGTCGCCGCGCTCGCCCGCCACCACCGCCCCAAGGCGATCGTGTGCGGCTCCATCGCGTACCCCCGGCACCTCGACTACGCGCTCTTCCGCGAGATCGCCGACGAGGTCGGCGCCTATCTCATCGCCGACGCCGCCCACCCCATCGGCCTGGTCGCCGGGGGAGCGGCCCCCAGCCCCGTCCCGTACGCCGATGTCGTCTGCGCGACCACCCACAAGGTGCTGCGCGGGCCGCGCGGCGGGATGGTCCTCTGCGGGGAGGAGCTCGCGGGGCGGATCGACCGGGCCGTCTTCCCGTTCACCCAGGGCGGCGCGCAGATGCACACCATCGCGGCGAAGGCGGTGGCCTTCGGCGAGGCGTCCACTCCGGCGTTCACCGCATACGCCCATCAGGTGGTCGAGCACGCGCGCGTGCTCGCGGCCGCGCTCGCCGCCGAGGGGTTCGCGCTGACGACCGGCGGCACCGACACCCACCTCATCACCGCCGACCCCGCCCCCCTCGGCGTCGACGGCCGCACCGCCCGCGCCCGGCTCGCCGCCGCCGGCATGGTCCTCGACACCTGCGCGCTCCCGTACGGGGAGGGGCGCGGGATCCGGCTCGGCACCGCCGCCGTCACCACCCAGGGGATGGGGGCCCCGGAGATGGCGCGGATCGCCGCGCTGTTCACCGCGGCGCTGCGTGACGATCCCGCGGAGACGGCCCGCGTACGGGCGGAGGTACGGGGGCTGACCGGGCGATTTCCCCCGTATGGAGGTTGAGGAGAGGTCACGGAAAGTCGCTGTGCAACCGTTCGGGGGGTCCAGGTGTCTCCAAGCACATGGACGGCACGGCTAGGGTGTGGGGCTGAGATGGCCAGCGAAACCTGTGGGGCAGCCCGTGCGTGATTACCTGCTGACGCTCTGTGTCACGGCCGCGGTGACCTATCTGCTCACCGGCCCGGTGCGGAAGTTCGCCATCGCGACCGGGGCGATGCCGGAGATCCGCGCCCGAGACGTACACCGAGAACCGACTCCGCGGCTCGGTGGCATCGCCATGTTCTTCGGGCTGTGCGCGGGACTCCTCGTCGCCGACCACCTGCAGAACCTGAACAGCGTCTTCGAGCTCTCCAACGAGCCGCGCGCGCTGCTCTCCGGTGCCGCCCTGATCTGGCTGATCGGCGTCCTGGACGACAAGTTCGAGCTGGACGCCCTGATCAAGCTGGGCGCGCAGATGATCTCGGCGGGCGTCATGGTGGCGCAGGGTCTGACGATCCTGTGGCTGCCGATCCCGGGTGTCGGCGTCGTCTCGCTGACCCCGTGGCAGGGCACGCTCCTGACCGTCGCCCTGGTCGTCCTCACCATCAACGCGGTCAACTTCGTCGACGGCCTCGACGGTCTCGCGGCCGGCATGGTCTGCATCGCCGCCGCCGCGTTCTTCCTGTACGCGTATCGCCTCTGGTACGGCTACACGATCGAGGCCGCCGCTCCCGCGACGCTCTTCACCGTCATCCTCATGGGCATGTGCCTGGGCTTCCTGCCGCACAACATGCACCCGGCGCGGATCTTCATGGGCGACTCCGGCTCGATGCTGATCGGTCTGATCCTGGCGGCCTCGGCCATCTCGATCACCGGCCAGGTCGACCCGGACGCGCTGAAGATCTTCGAGGGTTCGACCCGTGAGGCCACGCACGCCGCCCTGCCGGTCTTCATCCCGCTGGTGCTGCCGCTGACGATCATCGCGATCCCCATGGCGGACCTGATCCTCGCGATCGTGCGCCGTACCTGGAAGGGCCAGTCGCCGTTCGCGGCCGACCGCGGCCACCTGCACCACCGGCTCCTGGAGATCGGGCACTCGCACAGCCGCGCGGTCCTGATCATGTACTTCTGGTCGGCGCTCATCGCCTTCGGGACGCTGGCGTACTCGGTCCACTCGGCGTCGATGTGGATCGTCCTCTGCGTCGTCGCGCTCAGCGCGATCGGCCTGGTGCTGCTCCTGCTGCCGCGCTTCACCCCGCGCGCGCCCCGCTGGGCCGAGTCGGTCGTACCGCCTCGCTACCGGCGCCGCAAGCGGGTTCCCGTCGTGGAGGCCGCTCCGGATCCCGTCGTGGTCGAGGAGGAGCGGATCCCGGTGCCGGCGGGGATCAACGGCGCCACCGCCATCGGCAACCGGGGGCGCTTCACCGACAGGCGGAAGGCCGGAACGCCAAGTTGACGAAAGCCGCATTCGCGGCCATTAGCAGACAAGGCGTCGTACTGTCGCGCACACACGCGCGGGGTAGCTCTCATGTGTGACTGTTGGCACACCTTATGGGTAAAGACCTATTCAAATAGTTTGTGATACCGTTCACGAGACCCGGCGACAGTGCCGAAAGACCGTAGTGCGACGGTCTGTTGGCCCCGAGACCCACCTCGGACCGGGCTTACGCTCGTCCTTGACGACACCATCGCCCCCTCCAGCAAGCGGAGACACCGCCATGCCGTCCAACGACGCACGCATCCTTCTGCACACCGTCATCCCCACCGCTGCCGTCGGCGCGATCGCCACGGTCGTCAGCGCTGTGGTCGCCGGTGGCAAGGGCGCGCTCGGCGCCGTCGTCGGCACCCTGCTCGTGCTCCTCTTCATGGGAATCGGGCAGGTCGTCCTGCAGCGGACGGCGAAGTCGCTCCCGCATCTGTTCCAGGCCATGGGGCTCATGCTCTACACGGCCCAGTTGCTGCTGCTCTTCATCTTCCTGGCTTTGCTCAAGAACACCACGCTGTTCGACTTCAAGGCCTTCGCCTTCACGCTGCTCGCGACGACCGTGGTGTGGGTCGCCGCACAGGCCCGCGCCTACATGAAGGCCAAGATCACGTACATCGACCCCGGAAACACGGGGTCGAAGTCGTGAAGGGTAGGGCCGGGATAAAGCCGCGTTCGGCTTCCTGCTATCGTCCGGTGCCAACTGCGGCACTGCGGGCGCGGGCATCCGAGACGCCTGTCCCAGCGCGAGGCTCGATGCCGAACCGCCGCCCCCTTATCCGTAAGACCAGTCCAGTGCCGACCCGCGGCTGCGTGCCGCGCCGACACAACGAGGTTGCCGTACCTATGCGCCACGCTGAAGGAGCCCGCGGTGAGTGCTGACCAGACGCTTGCCTTCGACCCGGATTGCCACATCTTCAGTGGATGTGGCTTCCCGGCGCCGGGCCTGCACACGTTCATGTACGAGCCCATCGCGACGGTGGGGGGCATCGAGTTCACCAAGCCGATGCTGCTCGCCATCCTCGGCTCCATCGTGGTCGTCGGGTTCTTCTGGGCCGCCTTCAACAAGCCCAAGCTGATCCCCGGCAAGATGCAGATGGTCGGCGAGGCCGGTTACGACTTCGTGCGCCGCGGCATCGTCTACGAGATCATCGGCAAGAAGGACGGCGAGAAGTACGTCCCCTTCATGGTGTCGTTGTTCTTCTTCGTCTGGATCATGAACCTCTGGTCGATCGTTCCGCTCGCCCAGTTCCCGGTCACCTCGCTGATCGCCTTCCCGGCCGGTCTCGCGCTGATCGTCTACGTCATGTGGATCTCGCTGACGTTCAAGAAGCACGGCTTCGTCGGCGGCTGGAAGAACATCGTCGGCTACGACAAGTCGCTCGGCGCGATCCTTCCGATGGTCGTCGTCCTCGAGTTCTTCTCGAACCTGCTGATCCGGCCCTTCACGCACGCGGTGCGACTGTTCGCGAACATGTTCGCCGGTCACCTGCTGATCGTGATGTTCTCGCTGGCCACCTGGTACCTCATGAACGGCCTGGGCTTCGTCTACGCCGGCGCCTCGTTCGTGATGGTCCTCGTGATGACCGCCTTCGAGCTCTTCATCCAGGCCGTCCAGGCGTACGTCTTCGTCCTCCTGGCCTGCAGCTACATCCAGGGCGCGCTCTCCGAGCACCACTGAGCCGATCCGTCCCGGATCGCAGCTTCACCCCCAATCCAACAGTCGTCCGGTGGCCAACCCCCACCGGGTCATTGAAAGAGAAGGAAGTAACGGCATGTCCGCTGCTCTCGAACTGGTCAACCTCGCCGTCCCCGGTGACTCCGCCAAGACCACGGTCGTCGGCAACGTCGCGTCCATCGGCTATGGCCTCGCCGCGATCGGCCCCGGCGTCGGCGTCGGCATCATCTTCGGTAACGGTACGCAGGCGCTCGCCCGTCAGCCCGAAGCTGCCGGCCTGATCCGCACCAACCAGATCATGGGCTTCGCGTTCTGTGAGGCGCTCGCCCTCATCGGCATCGTCATGGGCTTCGTCTACCAGTAAGCCGGACCGACAGCCCGATTCTTTTACGGAAGGCACTGATGTGAACGCGCTGCTTCTTGCGCAGGCGGAGGAGCCCCAGCCTCCTCTGATCCCGCATCTCGACGAGCTCGTCATCGGCCTGATCGCCTTCGTCATCGTCTTCGGTTTCCTCGCCAAGAAGCTTCTCCCGAACATCAACAAGGTTCTGGAGCAGCGTCGCGAGGCCATCGAGGGTGGCATCGAGAAGGCCGAGTCGGCCCAGATCGAGGCTCAGAGCGTGCTGGAGCAGTACAAGGCCCAGCTCGCCGAAGCCCGCCACGAGGCCGCGCGTCTTCGCCAGGAGGCGACGGAGCAGGGCACCGCGATCATCCAGGAGATGAAGGCGGAAGGCCAGCGCCAGCGCGAGGAGATCATCGCGGCCGGCCACACGCAGATCGCGGCCGACCGCAAGGCCGCTTCTGCCTCGCTGCGTCAGGACGTGGGCAAGCTCGCCACCGACCTGGCCGGCAAGCTGGTCGGCGAGTCCCTCGAGGACTCCGCCCGCCAGAGCCGGACGATCGACCGCTTCCTCGACGAGCTCGAGGAGAAGGCGGAGGCCGTCCGATGAACGGAGCGAGCCGTGAGGCACTGGCCGCCGGACGTGAGTCCCTCGACGCGCTGACCGACAACACGTCGGCCGACGCGACGAAGCTCGCGGACGAGCTGGCCGCAGTCACCACGCTGCTCGACCGCGAGGTGTCGCTGCGCCGGGTCCTGACCGACCCCGCGCAGTCGGGCGAGGCCAAGGCCGAGCTCGCGCAGCGACTCCTGAGCGGTCAGGTGGGCGGCGAGACCGTCGACCTGGTGTCCGGCATGGTGCGTTCCCGCTGGTCGCGTTCGCGTGACCTGGTCGACGCGACCGAGGAGCTGGCGAACACCGCCGACCTCACCGCGGCGCAGAAGGCGGGCGCCCTCGACGGTGTCGAGGACGAACTGTTCCGCTTCGGCCGGATCGTGTCCTCCAGCCCCGAGCTCCGCTCGGCGCTGACGGACAAGGCCGCCACGGCCACCGCCAAGGGCGAGCTGCTCCGCAGCCTGCTCGGCGGCAAGGCCAATGTCGCCACCGAGCGCCTGGTCGTCCGTCTGGTGACCCAGCCCCGGGGACGTAGCCTGGAAGCGGGACTCGAGTCCCTCTCCAAGCTCGCCGCGGCGCGCCGGGACCGGATGGTCGCCGTCGTCACCTCGGCGGTGCCGCTGTCGGACCAGCAGAAGCAGCGCCTCGGAGCCGTACTCGCCAAGCTGTACGGCCGCGAGATGCACCTGAACCTGGACGTGGACCCCGCGGTCCTCGGCGGGATCACGGTGCAGGTCGGCGACGAGGTCATCAACGGATCGATCGCGGAGCGCCTCGACGAGGCGACCCGTCGACTGGCCGGCTGACGACCGTCACCAGCACAAGGCATCACAGCTACACAGCATCACCAGCGGCCCGGTTGGGCCGTGCAGAGATTGCAGAAGATTCCTGGGGGTCGGCCCCCAGACCCCTTAAGAAACTTCGGGCCCAACAAGGAGAGCAGGGAACCCAGATGGCGGAGCTCACGATCCGGCCGGAGGAGATCCGGGACGCACTGGAGAACTTTGTCCAGTCGTACCAGCCGGACGCGGCCTCGCGCGAGGAGGTCGGCACGGTCAGCCTGGCCGGTGACGGTATCGCGAAGGTCGAGGGTCTTCCCTCGGCCATGGCGAACGAGCTGCTGAAGTTCGAGGACGGGACCCTGGGTCTCGCGCTGAACCTCGAAGAGCGCGAGATCGGTGCGATCGTCCTCGGCGAGTTCAGTGGCATCGAGGAGGGTCAGTCGGTGCAGCGCACCGGCGAGGTCCTCTCCGTCGGTGTCGGTGAGGGTTACCTGGGTCGCGTCGTCGACCCGCTCGGCAACCCGATCGACGGTCTCGGCGAGATCGCGACCGAGGGCCGCCGCGCCCTCGAGCTGCAGGCCCCGGGCGTTATGGCCCGTAAGTCGGTGCACGAGCCGATGGAGACCGGCTACAAGGCCGTCGACGCCATGACGCCGGTCGGCCGTGGTCAGCGTCAGCTGATCATCGGTGACCGTCAGACCGGCAAGACCGCTCTGTGTGTCGACACGATCATCAACCAGCGCGACAACTGGCGCTCGGGCGACGTGAACAAGCAGGTCCGCTGCATCTACGTCGCCGTCGGCCAGAAGGGCTCGACCATCGCGTCCGTGCGCGGCGCCCTGGAAGAGGCCGGTGCGCTCGAGTACACGACGATCGTCGCCGCCCCGGCGTCCGACCCGGCCGGCTTCAAGTACCTGGCGCCGTACACCGGCTCCGCCATCGGCCAGCACTGGATGTACCAGGGCAAGCACGTCCTGATCGTCTTCGACGACCTGTCGAAGCAGGCCGACGCCTACCGCGCCGTGTCGCTGCTGCTGCGCCGCCCGCCGGGCCGTGAGGCCTACCCGGGTGACGTCTTCTACCTGCACTCGCGTCTGCTCGAGCGCTGCGCGAAGCTCTCGGACGAGCTGGGTGCCGGTTCGATGACCGGTCTTCCGATCGTCGAGACCAAGGCGAACGACGTGTCGGCGTTCATCCCGACCAACGTCATCTCCATCACCGACGGCCAGTGCTTCCTGGAGTCCGACCTGTTCAACGCCGGCCAGCGTCCGGCCCTGAACGTCGGTATCTCGGTCTCGCGTGTCGGTGGCTCCGCCCAGCACAAGGCGATGAAGCAGATCTCCGGTCGCCTCCGCGTGGACCTGGCCCAGTTCCGTGAGCTCGAGGCGTTCGCCGCCTTCGGCTCCGACCTGGACGCCGCCTCCAAGGCACAGCTGGAGCGTGGACAGCGCATGGTCGAGCTGCTCAAGCAGGCTCAGTACCAGCCGATGCCCACCGAGAACCAGGTCGTCTCCGTCTGGGCCGGCACCACCGGCAAGATGGACGATGTCCCGGTCGCCGACATCCGCCGCTTCGAGGCCGAGCTCCTGGCGTACCTCCGCCAGAACCACTCGGGCCTCATGACCTCCATCCGTGAGGGCGGCAAGATGTCCGACGACACCCTGCAGGCCGTGGGCGACGCCATCGCGGAGTTCAAGAAGCAGTTCGAGACCTCTGACGGCAAGCTGCTGGGCGAGGACGCTCCTGCCGCCGTCAACGTCTCGAAGTGACGACGGAAGGGACCTGACTCATGGGAGCGCAGCTCCGGGTCTACAAGCGTCGCATCAAATCCGTCACCGCGACGAAGAAGATCACCAAGGCGATGGAGATGATCGCCGCCTCGCGTGTCGTCAAGGCGCAGCGCAAGGTGCAGGCGTCGACTCCGTACGCGACCGAGCTGACGCGCGCGGTCACGGCGGTGGCCACGGGTGCGAACGACAAGCACCCGCTGACCACTGAGGCGGAGAACCCGATCCGGGCCGCGGTCCTGCTCCTCTCGAGCGACCGTGGTCTGGCCGGTGCCTTCAACTCCAACGCCATCAAGGCGGCGGAGAAGCTGACGGCGAAGCTGGAGGGCGAGGGTCGCGAGGTCACCATCTACGTGGTCGGCCGTCGTGGCATCGCGCACTACAACTTCCGTGAGCGGAAGCTGGCCGGCTCGTGGACCGGGTTCACGGACCAGCCTTCGTACGGCGACGCCAAGACGATCGCGGCTCCGCTGATCGAGGCGATCGAGCAGGACACGGCCGAGGGTGGTGTGGACGAACTCCACATCGTCTACACCGAGTTCGTCTCGATGATGACGCAGACCGCGGTCGAGGCCCGGCTGCTGCCCCTCAGCCTCGACGAGGTGGCGAAGGAGGCGGGCGACTCGGACACGCTTCGTCCGCTGTACGACTTCGAGCCGTCGGCGGAGGACGTCCTCGACGCCCTGCTGCCGCGGTACGTCGAGAGCCGGATCTACAACGCGCTGCTCCAGTCGGCTGCTTCCAAGCACGCTGCCACGCGCCGCGCGATGAAGTCGGCGACCGACAACGCGGGAGACTTGATCAACAACCTCTCCCGACTTGCCAACGCGGCCCGCCAGGCCGAAATCACCCAGGAAATCAGCGAGATCGTCGGTGGCACCGCAGCCCTGGCCGACGCGACCGCGGGGAGTGACAAGTAATGACGACCACTGTTGAGACGGCCGCCGCCACGGGCCGCGTCGCCCGGGTCATCGGCCCGGTCGTCGACGTGGAGTTCCCCGTCGACGCGATGCCGGAGATCTACAACGCGCTGAACGTCCAGGTTCCGGACCCGGCCGAGGAGGGCGCGACCAAGACGCTGACCCTCGAGGTCGCCCAGCACCTCGGTGACGGCGTTGTCCGCACCATCTCGATGCAGCCCACCGACGGCCTGGTCCGCCAGGCCCCGGTGACCGACACCGGCACGGGCATCACCGTGCCCGTCGGTGACGTCACCAAGGGCCGCGTGTTCAACACGCTGGGTCAGGTGCTGAACGCGGACGAGTCCACCGTGGCCGACGCGCCGCGCTGGACGATCCACCGCAAGGCCCCGGCCTTCGACCAGCTCGAGTCCAAGACCGAGATGTTCGAGACCGGCCTGAAGGTCGTCGACCTTCTCACCCCGTACGTCAAGGGTGGAAAGATCGGTCTGTTCGGTGGTGCCGGTGTCGGCAAGACCGTTCTGATCCAGGAAATGATCGTCCGTGTGGCCAAGCTGCACGACGGTGTGTCGGTCTTCGCGGGCGTCGGCGAGCGCACCCGTGAGGGCAACGACCTCATGGTGGAGATGGAGGAGGCCGGCGTTCTGGACAAGACCGCGCTGGTCTTCGGCCAGATGGACGAGCCCCCGGGCACCCGTCTCCGCGTGGCCCTCGCCGGTCTGACCATGGCGGAGTACTTCCGCGATGTGCAGAAGCAGGACGTGCTGTTCTTCATCGACAACATCTTCCGCTTCACCCAGGCCGGTTCCGAGGTGTCGACCCTGCTCGGCCGTATGCCCTCCGCGGTGGGTTACCAGCCGAACCTGGCCGACGAGATGGGTCTCCTCCAGGAGCGCATCACCTCGACCCGTGGTCACTCGATCACCTCGATGCAGGCGATCTACGTCCCCGCGGACGACCTGACCGACCCGGCTCCGGCCACCACCTTCGCCCACCTCGACGCGACGACGGTTCTCTCCCGTCCGATCTCCGAGAAGGGCATCTACCCGGCCGTGGACCCGCTGGACTCCACGTCCCGGATCCTGGACCCGCGCTACATCGCGCAGGACCACTACGACGCCGCCACGCGCGTCAAGGGAATCCTGCAGAAGTACAAGGACCTCCAGGACATCATCGCGATCCTCGGTATCGACGAGCTGAGCGAGGAGGACAAGCTCGTTGTCCACCGCGCCCGCCGTGTCGAGCGCTTCCTGTCCCAGAACACCCACGCGGCGAAGCAGTTCACCGGTGTGGACGGTTCGGACGTTCCGCTCGACGAGTCGATCGCCGCGTTCAACGCGATCTGCGACGGTGAGTACGACCACTTCCCCGAGCAGGCGTTCTTCATGTGCGGTGGCATTGAGGACCTCAAGGCCAACGCCAAGGAGCTCGGCGTCTCCTGAGCCCCGTGCTCTCCCGAGGGGGGCGGGATTCCGGTCCCGCCCCCCTCACCACGCCCCCTAGAATTGACCCCAACACCCGGCACGACCGCCGGGTGGTGACCCGAGGAGCCACCCTTGGCTGCTGAGCTGCACGTCGAGCTGGTCGCCGCGGACCGGAGTGTCTGGTCCGGCGAGGCCACCCTGGTCATCGCGCGTACCACCTCCGGCGACATCGGCGTCATGCCCGGCCACCAGCCGCTGCTCGGTGTGCTGGAGTCGGGCCCGGTGACCATCCGTACCAGTGAGGGCGCGACTGTCGTCGCCGCCGTCCACGGTGGATTCATCTCGTTCGCCGACGACAAGCTGTCTCTGCTCGCGGAGATCTGCGAGCTGGCGGACGAGATCGACGCCCAGCGCGCCGAGCGCGCGCTGGAGCGTGCGAAGTCGGATTCCGACGCGGCCGCCGAGCGGCGCGCCGATGTCCGGCTGCGCGCGGTAGCGGTCCGCTGACGGTCCGCGCAGAGTAGTGCCCTCAGCCGCGGCACGGCTGGAATTTTCCAGACCGTGCCGCGGCTGAGGCGATGCAGATGCAGGTTGTATTCGGTTCTGCCGGCGGTGCCGGCTACGGGACGCAGCGAGGAGGTCGGTGAAGATGTTCCTCGCTCTGCTCGTGTGCGGCCTGGTCGTCGCACTGGTGGTGATCGGGCTCTTCGTCTTCGGCTTGCGCCGGAGGCTGATTCAGCGTGCCGGCGGCACCTTCGACTGTTCGCTGCACTGGAACGTCCCGGACGAGCCGGATCCGAGCGGCAAGGGCTGGGTGTACGGCGTCGCCCGCTACAGCGGTGACGAGATCGCCTGGTTCCGTGTCTTCTCGTACGCGCCCCGCCCGCGCCGGACCCTGGAGCGTTCCTCCATCGTGGCCCTGGAGCGCCGGATGCCGGAGGGCGAGGAGGAGCTCGCGCTGCTCTCCGAGATGGTGATCCAGCCCTGTATGTACGAGGGCGTCCGCCTGGAGCTCGCGATGAGCGAGGACGCCCGGACGGGTTTCATGGCCTGGCTGGAGGCGGCGCCTCCCGGGCAGCGGGTCAACGTGGCCTGAGACGTGAGAAAGCGGGGGACGGCGTGCTGCGTCGTCCCCCGCTTCGTCGTAGGTGCTAGTTCAGGCCGGTGTTGATGGCGCCGACGAGCTCGCCGTTGCCGGTGTCACCGCTGAACTCCCAGAAGAACGCTCCGCCGAGGCCCTGGTTCTTGGCCCAGCTCATCTTCGAGTTCACGGTGGCCGGGGTGTCGTAGCTCCACCAGTTGCTGCCGCACTTGGCGTAGGCCGTGCCCGCGATCGTGCCGGTGGCCGGGCAGGAGGTCTTGAGGACCTTGTAGTCCTCGATGCCCTGCTCGTAGGTGCCGGGGGCGGGGCCGGTCGCCGTGCCGCCGGGGGCGGCCTGGGTGACGCCGGTCCAGCCGCGTCCGTAGAAGCCGATGCCGAGCAGCAGCTTGTTGGCGGGGACGCCCTTCGCCTTGAACTTGGCGATCGCCTCGGCGGAGTTGAAGCCCGCCTGCGGGATGCCGGCGTACGAGGTGAGCGGGGAGTGCGGGGCCGTCGGGCCCTGCGCCGCCCAGGCGCCGAAGAAGTCGTACGTCATGACGTTGAACCAGTTCATGTACGGCGCGGCGCCCGCGTAGTCGGCGGCGTCGATCTTGCCGCCGGCGGAGGCGTCGGCCGTGACGGCCGCGGTGACCAGGTAGCTGGGGCCGAACTTGGCACGCATGGCCTGCATCATGTTCTTGAAGGAGGCGGCGCCGCTGGTGTCACAGGACAGACCGCAGGCGTTGGGGTACTCCCAGTCCAGGTCGATGCCGTCGAAGACGTCGGCCCAGCGCGGGTCCTCGATCAGGTCGTAGCAGGACTGCGCGAAGGCGGCCGGGTTCTGGACGGCCTGACCGAAGCCGCCGGACCAGGTCCAGCCGCCGAAGGACCACAGGATCTTGATGTTCGGGTAGGCCTTCTTCAGCTTGCGCAGCTGGTTGAAGTTGCCGCGCAGCGGCTGGTCCCAGGTGTCGGCGACGCCGTCGACGGACTGGTCGGCGGTGTAGGCCTTGTCGTAGTCGGCGTAGGCGTCACCGATGGTGCACTTGCCGCCCGTGACGTTGCCGAAGGCGTAGTTGATGTGGGTGATCTTGGACGCGGAGCCCGAGGTCACGATGTTCTTCACGTGGTAGTTGCGCCCGTAGACGCCCCAGTTGGTGAAGTAGCCCATCTTCACGGCGTTGGGGTTCGGCTGGCCGCCACCGCCGCCGGTGGTGCGGACGGGGGCCGCGCCGGAGTCGGGGCCGGTCTGGTCGACGGTGTCGCGGGCGACGACCGTGTAGCTGTAGTCGGTGCCGGCGGTCAGGCCCGTGTTGGTGTATGTGAGGCCGGTGACGGTGGCGACGGTGGTGCCGTCGCGCTTGACGTCGTAGTTCTTGATGCCCTTGTCGTCGGTGGCCGCGGTCCAGGTGAGCTTCACCGAGGTGTCGGTGATGTCGGAGGCGACGGGGGTTCCGGGGGCCGTGGGGGCGTTGTCGCCGGGCTGGCCGGTGCCGTCGCAGGCGGCGCCGTTGATCTTGCAGCCGCTGGGGGCGCCGGGGCCTGCGCCGTTGTAGCCGAAGGAGACGGAGGCGCCGGGGGCGAGGGTTCCGTTCCAGCCGACGTTCTTGGCGGTCCAGTGGTTACCGGAGCTGGTGACGGTGGCGTCCCAGGCGGAGGTCACGGAGGTGCCGGCGGGGTAGTCCCACTCGACGGTCCAGGAGTTGATGGTGGTGGTGCCGGTGTTCTTGACGGTCCAGCCGGCACCGAATCCGGTGCCCCAGTCCTGGGTCTTGGTGTACGTGGCGGTGGCCGAGGTGGCCGCTTCGGCGGGGGTGGCGAGGCCGACCATGGCGGCGAGGGGCAGGATCAGGGCGGTGAGACCGGCGGCGGCCCGGTGTCTGAACCCTGTTCTGCGCGTCGGTGCTTGAGTGCTCAACGGTGCTCCTCAAGTTGCGGACGGACATGGGTGGGGGTGGTCCGTGAAGATGCGCGCGCCCCGCGAGCGTAGGAAGGTCTGGACCAATCGTCAAGAGGTCCAGACCAACGTCGCCGAGTCGGCTCAGACTCCCAACTCCTGTGCCAGGACAGCCGCTTGGACCCTGCTCCGCAGCGCCAGCTTCCCGAGCACCTTGCTGACATGGGTCTTCACCGTCGCCTCCGCCATGTCGAGCCGTACCGCGATCTCCGCGTTCGACAGGCCCTGGCCGAGCGTCGACAGGACCTGCCGCTCCCGGGGGGTCAGGACATCGAGCACGGAGGGGTCCGTCTTCGCGGTCGACCGCACCGGAGCGCCCGTCGCCGCGAACTCCGCGATCAGCCGCCGGGTCACCGCGGGAGCGATCAGCCCCTCGCCGCGCGCCACCGTCCGGACCGCCTCGATCAGCTCCCGCGCCTCCGCGTTCTTCAGCAGGAAGCCCGAAGCCCCCGCCCGCAGCGCCCCGAAGACATACGCGTCGAGATCGAAGGTCGTCAGGACCAGCACATCGGCGAGGCCCTCCGACACGACGATCCCGGTCGCCGTCACCCCGTCCATCCGGGGCATCTGCACATCCATCAGGACCAGATCGGGGCGCAGCTCGCGGGCGAGCTCCACCGCCCGCTCGCCGTCCGCCGCCTCGCCGACGACCTCGATGTCCGGTGCGCTGCCCAGGATGAGCACAAGCCCCGCCCGTACCGCGGACTGGTCTTCGGCGACCACCACCCGCACTGTCATGCCCGCTCCTCGTCTTTCACGTCCATGGGCAGTTCCGCCCTGACCTGCCACTGCTTCCGCCCGTCGAGGTCCGTCACCGGACCCGCCTCGAAGGCGCCGCCGAGCAGGTCCACCCGCTCCCGCATCCCCACAAGGCCGGCGCCCGAACCGGGCGCGGTCGGGCCGGGGCGTTCCCCGAGCGGACTCGTCACCTCGACGGTAAGGGTCACCCGTCCGCCGGTGAGGACCACCCTGACCTCGCCCGGAGCCGCGTGCTTGAGCGCGTTCGTCAGGGACTCCTGCGCGATCCGGTACGCGGCCAGTTCCACCGGCGCCGGGAGGGACTCCGTCGACTCCCGGCCGTCCTCCAGGACGAGGTCGAGACCGCTCGGCCCCGCGTTGGCCCGCGCCTGGGCGATCAGGGCGTCCAGACCTGCGAGGGTGGGCGCGGCGGCCGGCTCCGGGTCGCCGCCGCTGTCCCGGAGGAGGCCGATGAGCCGCCGCATCTCCGAGAGGCCGGCGACGCTGTTCTCCCGGATCACGGTCAGCGCCTGCCGGGTGGTGGCCGGTTCGTCGATCGACATCGCCGCGGTGGAGTGGATCGCGATGGCCGAGAGGTGGTTCGCGACCATATCGTGCAGTTCGCGCGCCATCCGGGCCCGCTCGGCGACGACGGCCTGGGTGCGGTCCATCTCGGCGAGCAGTGCGGTCTGCTCCGCGCGGAGCAGGGCGGCGTCGGTGGCCTGGCGGTGATTGCGGACGATCGCTCCGGTCAGCGCGGGCAGGAACGAGATCATGCCGGTGATCAGGCCGACCACCAGAGCGATCGCGTTCTGCCACCAGACCAGGAAGCCGATCGTCAGGCCGATCGTGATGAGCCCGGTCAGATACGGGATGCGCCGGGCGGCGGCGGCCGTCCCGTACAGCACGGCCGCGTAGACCAGGTCCGTGAACATCAGCGCGGTCACGAGCGTGCCGTAGGTGAACTGGTCCGCCACGAGGGCGACCGTGCCCACGTTGAGGGCGGTCAACGGCCTCGTCCGGCGCAGCGCCAGCATCGCGGTCATGACGAACAGCGGGATCAGGGTCGCCCAGCGCGCGGTGATCATCCGGTCGGTCTGGGTGTGCAGTCCGAAGGACCACATCAGCAGACCGATGGCGAGGCCGCCGGCGGCCATGAGCAGGTCGAGGCGGTGCGGTCGGGGGAGTGTCACGTTCCCATCCAACACGGCGCGCCCGCCCCGGGCCTCGCCGTCCAGGCCGATCCGCTCCTCCGTCGAAGGATGTAGTCGCACGTCGTCATCGGCGACGACGATCCGGGCGGACCGCCGGGGGACGCTGAGGGGGTACCGAAAGGGGAACCGTCGTGATCGTCACGCTGATCGTCATCTGCGAGGTGGGCTTCTGGGTCCTGCTGGCAGCCGGCCTCGCCACCCGCTACCTCCTGAAGATGCCCCGGACGGGTATCGCGCTGCTGCTCTGCGAGCCGCTCCTGGAGGTTCTCCTCCTCGTCGTCACCGCGATCGATCTCAAGAACGGCGCCGACCCCAGCTGGAAGCACGGTCTCGCCGCCCTCTACATCGGCTACACCGTCGGCCACGGCCACCGCACCGTGAAGTGGCTCGACGGCCACGCCGCCCACCGCTTCGGCGGCGCGCCCCGGCCCCCGAAGCCGCCGCAGTACGGGATGGCCCGCGCCCGCCACGAGGGCAAGGTCTGGCTCGGCTCGGTCACGGCGGCGGCCGTCGCCTCGGGGCTGCTGCTCCTGGCCGCCCTGTACGTCGGCGACGACGGGAACACCGACAGTCTCCACGGCTGGATCTTCGTCGCCTGGCGGGCGGCGGGCATCCACGGCCTGATCGCGCTCAGCTACGCGATCTGGCCGCGGAAGGCCCCTGGGGGAGAGGTCTCAGCGGTCCCCGCCCGGGACCCACAGCACGTCCCCGACCTCCTTGTTCGCCGTCCGGGCAAGGATGAAGAGCAGGTCTGAGAGGCGGTTGAGGTACGTGGCGGTCAGGGCGTTCATCGTCTCGCCGTGCGCCTCCAGGGCCGCCCAGGTCGAGCGCTCCGCCCGCCGGACCACCGTGCACGCCTGGTGCAGCAGCGCCGCCCCGGGCGTGCCGCCCGGCAGGATGAAGGAGCGCAGCTTGTCGAGCTGCTCCAGGAAGAGGTCGCAGTCGGCCTCCAGCTTGTCGACGTACGACTGCTCGACCCGCAGCGGCGGGTACTTCGGGTCCTCGACCACCGGAGTGCAGAGGTCGGCGCCCACGTCGAACAGGTCGTTCTGCACCCGGACGAGGACCTTCACGACCTCCCCGTCGAGCTGCCCGAGGGCGATCGCCGTACCGATGGCGGCGTTGGCCTCGTTGGCGTCGGCGTAGGCCGAGATCCGCAGATCCGTCTTGGCGGTCCTGCTCATGTCGCCGAGCGCCGTGGTGCCCTGGTCGCCGGTACGGGTGTAGATGCGTGTCAGATTGACCATGGGACCAGCCTAGTTAGGCGATGGCCTTCTGGAACGTCCGTGTGCCGACCGTCACGGCGAGCGCCGCGACGCCTAGGGCGACGAGCACTCCGTACAGCAGCGTCGGTGTCGTGTAGTGCCCGACGTACGCCTCCCGGACCGCGTCCACCAGATGGCGGAACGGCATCAGGCGGGAGAGGGCGTCCAGCCAGCCGGGGGCGAGGGTCATCGGCAGCATCAGGCCCGACAGCAGCATCGCCGGCATCGCGAGCGTGTTGATCGCGGGTCCGAACTCCTGCGGGGTCCGCAGCTTCAGGGCGAGCGCGTACGACAGGGAGGCCAGGGCCACCGAGAGCAGCGCGACGAAGCCGAAGCCGATCAGGATGCCGGCGAGCGGCGCCCTGAGGCCCATCGGCAGGGCGATCAGGACGAGCAGTGCCGCCTGGAAGACGAAGAGGGCGGCGTCCCGCAGGACCCGGCCGAGCAGCAGGGCGAGCCGGCTCACCGGGGTGACCCGCATCCGGTCGAACACGCCCCAGTTCTTCTCCATGATGATCGAGAAGCCGGCGAACGAGGCGCCGAAGAGCCCCAGTTGGAGCAGGAGTCCGGGGACGAGGATCTGCCAGGAGTCGCCCTCGGTGCCGAGCGGCAGCCCGGTGAGCAGCGGCCCGAAGAGCAGCAGGTAGAGCAGCGGCATCAGGGCGCCGAAGAAGATCTGGAACGGGGAGCGCAGGGTCTGGCGGGCGTAGCGATCGAAGAGGAGCGCGGTGTCGTGGAGAAGCATCGGATGTCCTGAGGACGTGAGGGGACCGGGAGGTCCTAGACGGCTACGGGGGTCGTGTCGACGGGGGCCGGACCGCGCCCGGTGACGGCGAGGAACGCGTCCTGGAGGCTGGCGGCGCCGTGGGCGGCCTTGAGGCCGGCGGGGGAGTCCTCGGCGACGACCGTTCCGTTGTCGACGACGACCAGCCGGTCGGCGAGGCTGTCTGCCTCGTCCAGGTAGTGGGTGGTGAGGACGACGGTGGTGCCGTGCTCGTCGCGCAGACGCCGGACCAGGGCCCACAGGTCGGTGCGGCTGCCGGGGTCGAGGCCGGTCGTCGGTTCGTCGAGGAAGAGGATCTCCGGCCGGTGGGTGAGTCCCATGGCGAGGTCGAGCCGGCGGCGCTGGCCGCCGGAGAGCGCCGGGGTCCTGCGGTCGAGGAGCTCGGTGAGTCCGAGGTCGTCCGCGAGTTCCTCGGCGCGGGCCGTCGCGCGGGCCCGGTTCATGCCGTAGAGGCGGCCCTGGGTGACGAGCTCGGAGCGAACGGTCTCCTGGGGGTCGAGGCCGCCGGACTGGGCGACGTATCCGATGCGGCGGCGGACGGCGGCGGGGTCCCGTAGGAGGTCGTGGCCGGCGACGGTGGCGGCGCCGCCGGTGGGCGGCAGCAGCGTGGTGAGCATCCGGAGGGTGGTGGTCTTGCCGGCGCCGTTGGGGCCGAGCAGTCCGAGGATCTCGCCGGACCGGACGGTGAGGTCGATTCCGCGGACGGCCTCGACGGGGCCGCTCCTGGTCGTGAAGGTCCGGGCGAGCCCGGCCGTGCTGATGATGGGCATGGCGACTACAAAAACAGAGTCACTGAAATTTTGCAACGCCTCCAAAATTTCAGCGCAGGCAAGATTGGTGAGGTGCTGAAATTTCAGGGAGCCTAGGATGAGGGGCATGGCCGAGGGACTCAGGGAACGCAAGAAGCGCGAGACGAAGCAGCGGATCTCGGACATCGCGACCGGGCTCTTCCTGGAGCGCGGCTTCGTCCATGTGACCGTCGCGGACGTCGCCGAGGCGGCGGACGTGTCCGTCAACACGGTGTACAACTACTTCCCGGCCAAGGAGGACCTCTTCCTCGACCGGATGGACGGCGTCACCCAGCGCCTCGCCCGCGCGATCCGCGGCCGCGACCGGGGGGAGTCCGCCGCGCGGGCCGTCCTGCGCGAACTCCGCCAGGACATCGGGGCCGTATCACCCGCGTACGGACTCATGGACGGCTTCGACGCCTTCATGAACGTCATCGAGCACGCCCCCACCCTCAAGGCCCGGCTCTTCCACGTCCAGCAGCAGGTCCACGACGCCGTCGTCACCACCCTCCGCGAGGAGACCGGCGCCGCCGCCGAGGACCCGCTGCCGCTGCTCGTCGGCGGACAGCTCGCCTGGATCGAGAGCACCGTCGTCGGCTACATCACCCGCGCGATGACCACCGGGGGCAGGGCGACCGCCGTCTCCCGCGAAGCGCTCGTGCTCCTCGACGAGATCGAGGAGCTGCTGAGCGAGAAGGTGCTGGACTACGCGGTACGCGAGGGCTGACGGGGGCACCGCGCCCCGGGCGACGCCGGCGCCGCGGTCCGGGGACGGCGAGGGCCCCCGGTCAGGCCGAGCGCGCCGGCTCACGGGCGGCCACCGCCGCCAGCGCGCGGGCGGCGGTGGCCGCGTCCGCCTCCGTCGTGAAGCGGCCGAACGAGATCCGGACACTGCCCCGGATCCGCTCCGGCGCAAGCCCGATCGCCCGCAGCACGTGCGAGGGCTCCTGGGCCGAGCTGTTGCACGCCGACCCCGTCGAGACCGCCAGATCCGCGACCTCGAGGAGCAGCTGCTGCGCGTCCACGCCCGGGAAGGACAGGTTGACGGCGTGCGGCAGGAAACCCGGGCCCGTACCGCTGTTGAGCACGTACGGGACGAGATCCGCGAGCTCGGACAGGAACCGCGCCCGCAGCCCCGCGAGCCGTACCGCCTCCGCCTCCCGGCCCGTCGCGAGGACCCCGACGGCCGCGCCCAGCCCGATGACCGCCGCCGTGTTGAGGGTGCCCGCGCGCAGCCCGCGCTCCTGACCGCCGCCGTGCAGCAGCGGCACCAGCGGCGCCCGGTCCGAGAGCCGATTGGCGACGTACAGCACGCCGACGCCCTTGGGGCCGTAGATCTTGTGCCCGGAGAACGTCAGCAGATCGACGCCGAGCGCCGCCACGTCCACCGGCAGCGAGCCCACGCCCTGGGTCGCGTCGCAGTGCAGCGGGACCCCCGCCGCCCGGGTCAGCGCGCCGATCTCGGCGACCGGCTGGACGGTGGCGACCTCGTTGTTCGCGAGCATCACCGAGACCAGCGCGGTGTCCGGCCGTAACGCCGCCGCCACCTGCCCCGGATCGACCCGGCCCTCCTCGTCGACCGGCAGTACCGTCACCTCGTGCCCCGCCTCCCGCAGCGAACGGCAGGTGTCGAGCACGGACTTGTGCTCCACCGCCGTCGTCACCACATGGCGGGCCGCGCCGGGCCGAACGACCCCCTTGATCGCGAGGTTGTTGCCCTCCGTCGCGCCGGAGGTGAAGCAGATCTCGCTGCGCCCCGCCCCGATGAACCGGGCGACCGCCCCGCGCGCCCGCTCGACCTCCCGGAAGGCGCGGATGCCGGCGGCGTGAGGACTGGACGGGTTGGCGTAGCAGTGGGTGGCGGCGAAGGTCATCGCCTCGGCGACCGCCGGGTCCATCGGGGTGGTCGCCTGGTGGTCGAGATAGATCGTGGCCATGCCGGTTCTCCCTCTTCCGTTCGGACGGGTGATCGGAGGTGAAGGGGCGTCAGAAGTCGTACGCCGTGTAGGTCAGGGCCAGTGGATCGACGCAGGAGGGGTCGGCGAAGACGAGGACGATCTCCTCCTCGGGCGTGCCGTGCGTGCGGAGGTAGATCTCCGCGCCCTTGGTCACCTTGTCGCGGTCGGCGAGCGAGTTGATGTCGACGACATGGCGGTGCGCGCAGTCGGGGAAGGCCCGCCGCAGCCGGGCGAAGTAGCGGGCGAAGTACTCGGCGACGATCAACGGGCAGCGCGGTACGACATGGCCGTCCGTGACGACCCCGGCCAGCACCTTCTCGTACTGGCGGGAGCGGAAGACGATCTCGTCGCCCTCGCGGGTGAACAGCGGCCGGGCCGCCGGGTCGCGCAGCCACCGCTTCATCGAACGGGCCGCGCGATTGCGCAGGTTCCGCTCACGGGTGACGGTGAACGAGATCCCGGCCCCGGCGGCCGAGGCGGTGAGCGGGGAGAGGTCGATCCCGGCGGGGCCGGCGGCGGCCGGCAGCGCACAGACGTCGGTGGCACAGGACATCCCGAGGTCGTTGACGATGACGTCGTAGAGCACCTTGTTGCCGCGGTGCAGCCGGCGGGCGGCCGCGCCGGTCTCCTGGGCGAGGGCGAAGGAGTTGAGCGAGAAGGCGCCGATGCCGGCGGCCGTGTCGAAGTAGCCGCCCGCGACGAGGACCGCCGAGCGGGAGGTCGTGGAGACGGTCTCCAGGAGGGGCGCGACGCGGTCCGTGACCTGGGGGCTCCAGGTGCTGGTGGTGTGGGTCATGGGTGCACTCCGTTCTTCCGGGAGGGGGATCGATCGGACGGTGCGGGGGAGGTGCCGGGCGGCTCGGGCGGGGGGTCCGGGGCCGGGTCGGACGTGCCCGGTGACGTGCCGGGCGGCGCGGCCTCCTTGTCCGGGGCGCCCGCGGCCAGGCCCGTGCCGAGGGCCGCGCCCACCACGCAGAGCACGGCCGCCCACTGGAGCCACGTCAGGTGCTCGCCGAGCAGCGCGAGGCCCACCAGGGCCGCGATCACCGGCTCCACCGTCGAGAGGACGGCGAAGACCCGCGGAGGCATCCGCCGCAGCGCGGCGAACTCCAGCGAGAACGGCACCACCGTCGTGAGCACGGCCACCGCGAGCGCGGCCCCCAGTACCCCCGGTTCGAGCAGGACGTCCGCGGGGGGCAGCCCGAGGGCCGGGGCGGCGGGCAGGGCGAGCGCGGCCGCCACGGTGAGGCCGAGGGCCAGGCCCGAGCCGCCGGGGACGGCCCTGCCGACCCGGGCGCCGAGCAGGATGTACGCGGTGAGGGCCGCTCCGGTGAGCAGGCTCGCGGCCAGACCGACCGGGTCGTCCATGCCCTTCGTGCCGCCGAGGACGAGCAGGCCGGCCCCGGCGAGCGCCACCCGGACCCGGTCGAGGGCGCGCCGCGAGGTGACGGCGGCGAGCAGCAGCGGTCCGCTGAACTCCAGCGTCACCACCACGCCGAGGGGGAGCCGTGAGGTCGCCTCGTAGAACGAGAACTGCATCACGGCGAACACGGCCCCGTACGGCAGCAGCAGTCGGCCGTGGGTGCGGAGCAGGCGGGGCGCGGGCCGGGAGAACAGGCAGAGCAGGGTGGCGGCGATGAGCAGCCGTAACAGGGTGGCGCCGGCCGGGCCGGTCTCCTCGAAGAGCCGCTTCGCGAACGCGGAGCCGAACTGGAGGCTGATCATGCCGGTCAGCAGGAGCAGCGGCGCGGGGACGGTCCCCGGGGCGTACGGGCGCATGACGGCGGCTCCTCCCCGTGCGGCGGCAGTCGGACAAGTGCGCTCGACCATATACCCCCCGAGGGTATGTCGCGACCGTGGAGGTGCCCGAACGGGGTGGTGCGAGTGTGACGTCCGTCAAACAGGGCGTGACGCGCATTACTTCACGGTCACACGACGGCTCCCGACCGCTAATCTCCGCCGGAGAGCCAGAAGTGAACAGGCGTTAAGGGGTGGAACATCGTGGCCAGGAAGCTCGCCGTCATCGGGGCCGGACTCATGGGATCCGGCATCGCACAGGTCTCGGCACAGGCGGGCTGGGACGTCGTCCTGCGTGACGTCACCGACGCCGCCCTCACCCGGGGAACCGACGGCATCAAGGCGTCGTACGACCGGTTCGTCGCGAAGGGCAAGCTGGACGCCGCCGACGCCGAGGCCGCGCTCGGCCGCATCACCGCCACCACCGAGCTCGAGGCCGTCGCCGACGCCGACATCGTCGTCGAGGCCGTCTTCGAGAACCTCGACGTCAAGCACGAGATCTTCCGCTCGCTCGACAAGGTCGTCAAGGACGGCGCGGTCCTCGCCTCCAACACCTCCGCGATCCCGATCACCAAGATCGCCGCGGTGACCGGGCGCCCCGAGTCCGTCGTCGGCGTCCACTTCTTCTCGCCGGTCCCGATGATGCAGCTCGTCGAGCTCGTCCGCGGTTACAAGACCAGCGACGAGACCCTCGCCGCCGCCCGGGAGTTCGCCGAGTCCGTCGGCAAGACCTGCATCGTCGTCAACCGCGACGTCGCCGGTTTCGTCACCACCCGCCTCATCTCGGCCCTCGTCGTCGAGGCCGCCAAGCTCCACGAGTCGGGCGTCGCCACCGCCGAGGACATCGACATCGCCTGCAAGCTCGGCTTCGGCCACGCGATGGGCCCGCTCGCCACCGCCGACCTCACCGGCATCGACATCCTGGTGAACGCGGCCAACAACATCTACACCGAGTCCCAGGACGAGAAGTTCGCGGTGCCCGAAGCGATGCGCCGGATGGTGGACGCGGGTGACATCGGCCGCAAGAGCGGGCAGGGCTTCTACGAGTACTGAGCCGTACCCGCCACCCCGCCTCACCCCGTGGGGTGAATTTCGGTATCGGTTCGCTGACAAGGCGCAACGTATCTGCCGGTGCGGCAGTCAGTTGTTGCGAAGACGGAGCACTCTCGGGGAGCGCATATGCACATCAGGGGCGACCATGTCGAGCTGGTCGTCGGGGGCCGCCTCGACGTCCGGAGCGCGGCGGACGCCCGTACGGTCCTGCACTCGGCCGTCGACGACGGAGTCGGCGACCTGGTACTCGACCTGACCGGCCTCGACTCCTGGGACGCGACCGGACTCGGCGTCATCATGGGCGCCCACCGACGCGCGGGCCGCTGCGGCCGACGGCTCGTCCTGCGCGGGGTGCCGCCCCAGATGCAGCGGCTGCTCGTCGCCACGAAGCTGCATCGCATCCTCGCCATCGAGGGCGGCCTCGCGCTGGAGTCCCTGCCCCGGGTGTGACCACCCGGAGCGGGGACGACCCGGACCGGGCCGGCGGCCGCGAGCAGGGCCGATCCGGACCGGGACGATCCGCGGTGGCGCGCGTGTGTGAAGCAGCTGTGTGAACCAGGCGTCACGCTCAATCCTCACAAGACCGTGACGACTGGGTCTCCTGGGCACCCCACCTGTTCCCGAGCGCCTGACCACGGTCTAGGGTTCGGTCGCCTGCACATTGACGGACCCACCCGGCGGGCACCGGACACCGCTTCTTGGGGGCTTGGACCATGGACCCGATCAACCGGGGGCCGGAGGAGTACGGACACGACGGCGAGGGCGACGACGCCCGCCAGGGACGCGGCACCCCCGCCCCGGCCCCCGCACCCGCGCGTGCCCGCGTCGTCCGGCTCGTCTCCGGCGACCTGCTCGTCACCGTCAACCCGGTCGACGGCAGCGAGATCGAACCCTGCCCGCCCGGCCACGAACCCGCGGCCCCCCGCCCCCTCACCGCCGAGGAGCGCGCCGAGGCCGCCCGCGCCGCCGCCCCGCCCGTACCACCGGGCCCGGCCGCTCCCACCCTGCCCCTCCTCGAACGCCAGGAGGAGCGCGAGCGCCTCGTCGGCATCCTCGGCCGCGGCCGCTCCGCCCGCCTGAGCGGCCCCGCAGGATCCGGCCGCACCGCCCTCCTCGACGCCGTCGCCGCCGACTGCGCCGACCTCGCGCCCGACGGAGTCGTCCGGCTCTCCGGCCACCACCGCACCCCGGCCGAACTCCTCCACGAGCTGTTCGCCGCCGTCCGGTACGCCCCGGACCACCGGCCCGGCCGAACCGTGCTCCACGACCGGCTCCGCGAGATCGGCGCCGTCGTGGTCGTCGACGACCTGGAGTTCGGCGGCGCCGCCCTCGACGAGTTCCTCGCCGCCGCCCCCGAATGCGCCTTCCTGCTCGCGGCGGGACCCGACACCCCCGCCCCCTCGGCCGACGCTCACGTCGAGGACATCCACCTCGCCGGCCTCGGCCGCGGCGCCGCGCTCAAGCTCCTGGAGAGCGCCGTCGGCCGCACCCTCACCGACGACGAGGCCAACTGGGCCGGCGACCTGTGGTTCGAGTCCGAGGGCCTGCCGCTCCGCTTCGTCCAGGCCGGCGCCCTGCTCCGCCAGCGCGACCGGCTCCGCGTCACCCCCGCCGAGTTCGACGCCTTCGGCGCCCTTGAGGAGGCCTTCGGACCGACCGACCCCGAAGCGGCCGCGGCCGTCGCCGCGGCGGCCTTCGACGGAGTCGACGACCCCGACGTCGAACTGCGCGAGATACCCCTGCCCAGCCTCGGCGAGGGAGCCGCCCCCGCCGCCCTGCTCGCCTCCCGCCTCAGCCGCTCCGCCCAGAGCGCGCTGCGCTTCGCCGTCGCCCTCGGCGGCGAGGTACCGCACCAGGCCCATCTGCCGGCCCTCGTCGGCGACACCCACGCCGACGCCGCCCTCGGCGAACTGCGGGCCTGCGGCCTGCTCTCCCCGGTCGGCCCCCGCTACCGGCTGGCCGCCGGCGTCCTCACCCAGCTCCTCGCCCAGGGGTACGAGCCCGACCAGGCGGCCGCCGACCGCGCCCACACCATCGCCCAGCACTACGCCTGGTGGGCCGCCCACCCCTCCGTCACCCCCGAGCGGGCCGTCGCCGAGTCCGACGCCGTCCTCGCCGCCCTGTCCGTCCTCGTCGCCGGCACCGGAGGCGAGCCCGACACGGAGGCCGAGCACCGCGCCACCGCCGTCCTGCTCGCCCGCGCCGCCGCCCCCGCCTTCGCCGCCGGACTGCACTGGGGCGCCTGGGAGCGGACCCTGCGCGCCGGACAGGAGGCCGCCCGGCTCACCGGCGAGGTCGCCGAAGAGGCCTACTTCCACCACGAGCTCGGTGTCCTCGCCCTGTGCGCCGGAAACCTGGAGCGGGCCCGCGCCGAGCTGGAGGCCTCCATCGGCATGCGCGGCGTGCTCGCCGACAAGCGCGGCACCGTCGCGGGACGCCGGGCGCTCGCCCTGGTCGCCGACCTCTCCGGGGAGCACGCCGCCCCGGCCGAGACCCGCGCCGAGGAGCCCGTCTCGCCGCCCCGCGGCATTCCCTCCCTGCGTGGCCCCGCACGCAGACCGGCCCCCCAGCCCCTCCCCACGCCCCCGGGCGGAACCGCGGGAGTCCTGGGCCGGACCGCGCCGTCCGGCGTCGCCGGCCGGGGGACGGCGCAGTCCTCGATGCCGGCGTTCCCCGACTTCGCCGACGAGGGCCCGACGCTCATCACCCGCCCCGACACCGCCAAGGGCGCCGGCCGCCCGGGCCTCGGGGGCGGCATCATCAACGGCGCGCGCCGCAACCTCGCCGCCGTCGGCGCGGGCGCTCTGCTCGTCGCCGTCCTGGGCACCGTCGTGACCCTCGGCGCCACCTCCGGCAACGGCGAGGACCCGGCCACCAATCGCGTCACCTCCGACAGCACGGCCACCGACGACACCACCGACGACGGCATCGACGGCGAGGAGGAGCCGGCCGAGGGCGACGAGCCCGGCGAGACCGGCGAGGCCACCCGCTCCGGCTCCCCGAGCCCCTCCGTCTCCGGGAGCGCCTCCCCGTCGGGCTCGACGGACCCGTCGGGCTCGGGCACCCCGGGCGGCTCCGGCGCGCCGTCGTCCTCGGGCAGCCCGTCGACGACCACTCCGCCCACCGCGACGACCCCGCCGACGAGACCGACCACGCGGCCGCCGCGGCCCACGACGACGCCCCCGAAGCCGCCGACGACGACGTCGAAGCCGCCGACGACGACCCCGCCGCCGGTGACGACGACCCCGCCGGAGCCGACCACGGACCCGCCGACCACCTCCCCGTCGACCGGCGGGGCGGACAGCCCGAGCATCTCCGCGTCCTCGTCCCTCGGCGGCTCGCCCGCCCCCGGCGACGTCACGGGCTCCCCCGCCTGACGGGCGGGACCGAGCCGGAGCGCACGTACGGAGACGGGGGACGGCCCCGGGCGCGTTCACCGCACCCGGGGCCGTCCCGTACCGCCACCGCCGTCCGTCAGAACAGCCGCAGCTTGTCGTCCTCGATGCCCCGCATCGCGTTGTAGTCCAGGACGACGCAGCCGATCCCGCGGTCCGTCGCGAGGACCCGGGCCTGCGGCTTGATCTCCTGCGCCGCGAAGACGCCCCGTACCGGGGCGAGGTGCGGATCGCGGTTGAGCAGTTCGAGGTAGCGGGTCAGCTGCTCGACGCCGTCGATCTCGCCGCGCCGCTTGATCTCGACCGCGACCGTCGCGCCGTCCGCGTCCCGGCAGAGGATGTCCACCGGGCCGATCGCGGTCGGGTACTCGCGGCGGATCAGGGTGTAGCCCTCGCCCAGGGTCTCGATGCGGTCGGCGAGCAGCTCCTGGAGGTGCGCCTCGACACCGTCCTTGATGAGACCCGGGTCCACACCCAGTTCGTGCGAGGAGTCGTGGAGGATCTCCTCCATCGTGATGATCAGTTTCTCGCCCGCTTTGTTGATCACGGTCCAGACGCCCGCCTCACCGTCTGCGCCCTCCTTGAGGGTGCAGGGCGGGGACATCCAGTTGAGCGGTTTGTACGCCCGGTCGTCCGCGTGGATGGAGACACTGCCGTCTGCCTTGATGAGGATCAGACGGGGCGCGGAGGGCAGGTGGGCCGTGAGCCGGCCCGCGTAGTCCACGGAGCAACGGGCGATGACGAGACGCATGGTCGCCAACGCTACAAGACGGGCGCTCTTCCGCGCGATTCGGGCATCACCCGGACCCGCTCCGGGCCCCCTCCAAGCATGATCCTGAGCCGAACACCCGTCGGTTATCAGCCGGTTGTGTTCGCCATCTCCTGGTGCGTGCAGGACTGCGCGCTTACCGTGGAAGCTGGAGGTCGTCGTCCGTGCACGCTGCGTGGCGGGCGGCCCGGCCTTCGCCCCTGCCCGCAAGACCCCGTCCGCGGGGTCGCGAGAGGAGAACCCATGTCGCTCGACGTCTCACCGGCACTGTTGGAACAGGCCGAGCGAGGCGAGGTCGACGAAGCCGACTTCGTCGACTGCGTCCGGACCTCCCTGCCCTATGCATGGGAGATGATCAGTTCTCTGGTGGCTCAGCTGAAGGTCGACGGCGGAGAGTTCGCCGACAACCAGACGCCGCCGCCGAATGAGCAGGCACGTGGTCAGCTGCTGCGCGCGCTCGCGAGCGATGCCATTCGTGGTGCGCTGCAGCGGCATTTCGGGGTGCGTCTCGCCTTCCAGAACTGCCACCGGGTGGCGGTCTTCCCGCTGGACCCGTCGGTGGACGAGCGGCTCGCCCGCTTCACGTCCGTACGGGGGCAGCTGCTGAACCAGTCGCCGGAACTGCGCGACTGCTGAGACATGGTGCTGTCGCTCCGCATCGCGGGAGACGCGATCGATGCGTGTCGACGCGCATCGCCGCGCGGAGATGCCGGAGCGGCAGCACAGCCCCGCCCTGAGCCCGTACGGTTCGCACTTCGGTCCGTACGGTCAGACGAGCAGCGGCAGGACTTCCGCGCCGAGCCGCCGCACGTTCTCCTCGGTCGCCGCGAGGTCGCCCGTGCCCTCGGCGAGCAGGGCGAAGCGGGTGATGCCCGTGCGCTCCGCCGTCGCCGCCAGCCGGTCCGCCGCGCGCCGGGGCGTGCCCACCGGGTGCAGCCCGCACAGCAGCTCCGTGTACGCCACGGGGTCCCGCATCGCCCGGTGCCGGCCGTCGACCGTCACATGCGCGTCGAGACCCTGCTTCAGCCAGCCCGGCATCGCCTTCACCAGCGCCTCGGCCGCGTCCGCGCCCCGGTCCGCGAGCTGGGCCACGCCCGCAGAGACGTGGTGGGACCCGATCCGCGCGATCTCGTCCGGGTCGCGTCCGGCCTCCCGCGCGCCGTGCGCCCAGGCCGTGACCATCTCGGCCTTCTCCTCGTCACCGCAGTGCATCCCGAGCAGCATCGGCAGTCCGCGCTCGGCGGCCAGCCGCACACTCTTCGGCGACGTGCAGGCCACCACGACCTCCGGGGCCGGGTCCCCGCCGATCAGCTCGTCGGGGCGGGGCACCACCGGCACCTCGCGGAAGGCGAACCGTTCTCCCTCGGCGCCCACACGGGGCTCGGAGAGCCAGCGCAGCAACAGGTCGAGCGATTCGGGGAAGCCCTTCTCGTACGCGCCGAGGCCCGCGCCGAAGACCTCCAGGTCGACCCAGGGGCCGCCCCGGCCCACCCCGAGGGTGAACCTGCCGCCCGACGTGAGGTGCAGCAGCGCCGCCTGCTCGCCCAGGGCGACCGGGTGCACGTTCGGCAGTACGCTCACCGCCGTGCCCACCCGCAGCCGGCGGGTGCGGCCCAGGAGCAGTGCGGCCAGTGTCACGGCCGAGGGGCAGACCCCGTACGGCACGAAGTGGTGCTCGGCAAGCCAGACCGCGTCGAGGCCCGCCTCCTCGGCGACCTCGGCGGTCCGCACCGCCCGGTGCAGGGCCTCACCCTGTCCCTGGCCCGGGAACTGGGCTGCCAGAACGAACGTACCCACGCGCATCGCCTTGTGCCTCCTTTGCGGCCGACGCGTAACTCCCCTCGCACTGGCACCAACGTCTGACACGTGCCAAAGGCAACGGCCGTTCATGAAGTTCTTGCGATTTTCGGCTAAGCCGTCGCGGACAGGGCCCGGGGCACCGCATCGCGGCCCGTAGGCTTGAGGGAACGGTCCGTGTTCCCAGACCCCGTGAGGTGTGCCCGTGTCCCCGCGCCACAACCGTTCCCGAGGCGGCGAGAAGCCCGAGCAGCAGCAGGGCGACCACGGCGACCGGTACGGCGGCGTGCAGCGTACCGAGACCTGGCAGGGCGAGGAGTGGTTCGTCCGCCTCGTCGCCGGCGCGAGCGCGCCCGGCAAGCGCTACCGCTGCCCCGGCTGCGACCAGGAGATCCCCGGCGGCGCCCCGCACGTGGTCGCCTGGCCGGAGTACGGGGGAGTGGACGACCGACGGCACTGGCACAAGGCCTGCTGGAGCGCGAAGGACCGCCGCACCAGCAGGGTGCAGCGGTCCCGGAACGCGCCGAAGTACTGAGCCGAAGTGCCGAGCCGAGGCACTTCGGAGAAGCAAGGGGCAGGGGCGCTCAGACGTCCCGGCTGTTCAGCAGCGAGAACGCGCCCGCGAGTGCGACCCCGGCGACCCCGGTCATGATCAGCAGTGGCTCCCAGCCCGACGGGCCGTCGTCCCCGAACGGCGGCCGCGCGGCGTACAGCGCGATCATCTGCGAGGGGATCGCGTAGGTGAAGAGCCACTCCTGTACCGACTTCAAGGCCTCGGAGAACATGAACATGGCCGCCACCAGCGGCAGCAGCAGCACACCGATCATCACCGTGATCGCACCGGCCGAGTGCCGGATCAGCGTGCCGAGCGCCAGCGACAGCAGCCCCAGCATGGCCAGGTAGCCGCCCGCGCCGACCGTCGCCCGCAGCCACTCGCCCGTCGTCGGCGTGTCCGCCGCATCCACCAGGGCGACCTGCACCGCACCCACGAGCGCGGCCACCACGGTGGTCACCGTGAAGACGAGCAGGAAGAACACGATCGCCTTCGCCGTCAGCACCCGGGCCCGGCTCGGGCAGGCCGTCAGGGTCGTACGGATCATGCCGGTGCCGTACTCGGAGGCGATCGTCAGCACGCCGAGCGTGATCACACAGATCGAGGCCGGAAGCATGCCGAAGAAGCCGAAGCCGAGTGCCGACTCGTCGCCCATCCCCTGCTCGCCGGCGTTGGCGGCGATCGCCGCCACCCCCAGGCCGATGGCCACCATCAGCAGGACCATCACCCCGAGCGTCCACAGCGTCGAACGCACCGAGCGGATCTTCGTCCACTCGGAGGCGAGCGCGTCACCGAGGTGTGCCCTGCGGACCGGGATGGGGGAGACGTAGGAGTGCGGCGCCGGAGCGTGGTGCTGGGCGGGGGCGGTCATCGGGCGTCCTTGGTGGTGTCGCTCGGCTGGGGGGCGGCCGGCTGCTGAGCGGCCGGAGGGGCGTACGGACCCGGCACGGGCTGCTGGCCGGGAGCCCCCGCGTACGGGTTCTGCCCGGGCGGCGGCGGGGCGTACCAGCCCTGCTGCGGCACGTCCTGCACCACCGGCTGCGGCGGCATGCCGTACCCCGGGTGGCCGGGCTGCTGCGGCGGCTGGAGGTGCGCGAGCCGGTCGTCGGTGGAGCGGTAGTCCACGGCGCCCTGTGTCAGGCGCATGTACGCCTCCTCCAGCGAGGCCTGGTGCGGGGACAGCTCCCAGACGCGTACGTCCGCGTCGTGCGCCAGGTCGCTGATCCGCGGCAGCGGCAGGCCCGTCACCCGCAGCGCGCCGTCCGGCTCCGACATCACCTGGCCGCCGGCCTCCATGAGGGCCGCCGTCAGCTTCTCCCGCTGCCCCGGCTCCGTGTGCGGCGTCCGCACCCGGGCGAAGTCGGCGGAGTTCGCCGAGATGAAGTCCGTGACGCTCATGTCCGCGAGCAGCTGCCCGCGGCCGATCACGATCAGATGGTCGGCGGTGAGGGCCATCTCGCTCATGAGGTGGCTGGAGACGAAGACCGTCCGCCCCTCGGCGGCCAGCTTCTTCATCAGGTTGCGGACCCAGAGGATGCCCTCCGGGTCCAGGCCGTTGACCGGCTCGTCGAAGAGCAGCACCTGCGGGTCGCCCAGGAGCGCCGCCGCGATGCCGAGCCGCTGGCCCATGCCGAGCGAGAAGCCCTTGGAACGCCGCTTGGCCACGTCCTGGAGGCCGACGACTCCGAGGACCTCGTCGACGCGCTGCGCCGGGATGCCGGCGAGCTGCGCGAGCGACAGCAGATGGCTGCGCGCGCTCCGCCCGCCGTGCACGGCCTTCGCGTCGAGGAGCGCGCCGACCTGACGGGGCGCGTTCGGCAGCTGCCGGAAGGGGTGGCCGCCGATCGTGACATGTCCCGCGGACGGCCGGTCGAGGCCGAGGATCATGCGCATCGTGGTCGACTTGCCGGACCCGTTGGGCCCCAGGAACCCGGTGACGACACCGGGCCTCACCTGGAAGGAAAGGTTGTACACGGCCGTCTTGGCGCCGTAGCGCTTCGTCAGGCCGACTGCCTCGATCATTCTCCAGCCCCATCGACAGGTCGGTCGCACCATGGTCGGGGCGTGGCGGCCGTCGGCCGGAGCCCCCCGTATGAGCTAGGAGCTTATCCAGCCGTTGACGGTTCCGGCGAAGTGGAGACGGCCTCCGGGCGGTCTCCGGATCCGGCGGCCTCTCAGGCGTCCCGCTTCTTCATCACCAGATAGCCGCCGGCCAGCGCGGCCACCACCCAGAGCACCATGATCCCCAGACCGGCCCACGGGCCGTACGGAGCCTCCTCCGTGTTCATGGCGTCCGGGACGACCTGCATGATCTTCGAGCCGGCCTGGTCGGGGAAGTAGCGGGCCACCTCCTTGACCTTCGGCACGGCCGCCAGGATCTGCGACACCAGGAAGAAGAACGGCATCAGGATGCCGAGCGAGAGCATCGACGAGCGCAGCATCGCCGCGACGCCCATGGAGAACAGCGCGATCAGGCCCATGTAGAGCCCGCCGCCGATCACCGCCCGCAGCACGTTGTCGTCACCGATCGAGGCCCGGTGCTCACCGAGCAGCGCCTGCCCCAGGAAGAAGGAGAGGAAGCTCGTCGCGAGCCCCACGGCGAACGCGAGCCCGCCCGCCACCGTGACCTTCGAGAAGAGGAAGGTCGCGCGCTGCGGCACGGCCGCCAGGGAGGTGCGGATCATGCCCGAGGAGTACTCGGTCCCCACCACCAGGACGCCGAAGACCACCATCGCCAGCTGCCCCAGGGTCATCCCGAAGAAGCTGACCAGCGTCGGGTCGAAGGTGGCCCGCTCGACCTCACTGAGGTCGTCGAAGGTGGAGTTGAACACGGCGGACAGCGCCGCGCCGATCGCCACCGTGACGATCAGGGCGCTCGCCAGCGTCCAGACGGTCGACGACACCGTCCGGATCTTGGTCCACTCGGACTGCAGGACCGCGGATACCGCTGCCATCGTTCAGGCTCCCTGGGAGGTCGTGCCCCACTGGGGGCCGGGCGCCGGGGCGCCACCGTGTACATCGGTGCCGTGCGCGTGGTACTCCACCGCACTTGCCGTCATCTGCATGAAGGCCTCTTCGAGCGAGGCGCGCTGGGAGCTCAGCTCGTGCAGCACGAGCCCGTTCTCGGCGGCGAGTTCACCCAGCTTCTCGGTCGTCGCCCCGTCCACCTCGAGGGTGCCGTTGCCCGCCTCGACCGCGATGAACCCGTGCGCGTGCAACAGGTCCCGGAGGCGCTCCTGTTGCGGAGAGCGCAGCCGTACATAACTCCGGGAATTCTCCTGGATGAAATCCGCCATCGACGTGTCGGCCAGCAGCTTTCCCTGTCCGATCACGATCAGATGATCGGCTGTCAGGGCCATTTCACTCATCAGATGGCTGGAAACGAAGATCGTCCGGCCCTCGGCCGCCAACGCCTTCATCAGATTGCGGATCCAGTGAATTCCCTCGGGGTCCAGACCATTGACGGGTTCGTCGAACATCAGGATCTCGGGATCGCCGAGCAGCGCCGACGCGATGCCGAGCCGCTGCCCCATACCGAGGGAGAAACCTTTCGACTTCTTCCGCGCGACCGGCGTCAGACCCACCAGGTCCAGCACCTCGCTCACCCGGCGTTCGGGGATGCGGTTCGACTGCGCGAGGCACAGCAGGTTGTTGTACGCGGAGCGGCCGCCGTTCATGGCCTTGGCGTCGAGCAGCGCGCCGATGTACTTCAGCGGCTCCTGGAGCTCCCGGTAGTGCTTGCCGTCGATCCGGACCGTCCCGCTCGTCGGGTTGTCCAGGTCCAGCATCATCCGCATCGTCGTGGACTTGCCCGCCCCATTGGGCCCGAGGAAGCCCGTGATCACCCCAGGACGCACCTGGAAGGAGAGATGGTCGACCGCGGTCTTCGCCCCGTATCGCTTGGTCAGGCCCTCAAGCTCGATCATGCGTCCCAACCTACGGGTGCGCAAAACCCCCCGCCACCGGAATGACAGGGGGTTCTGGGGAACGCTACGAACTCGTTACCGGCAGTGCGTCAGGTCGACGGTCCCGACCCGGACGGCCGTACGGGGGGCGGCCGTACAGGGGACGGGCGTCAGCGGGACTGCTGGGCCGGGACGCCGGCCGGGCGCTCGTCGTCGATCGGGGAGCCGGCCGCCGCCACCGCGGCACCGGTCAGCGTCGCCAGCATCTCGCGGACGTTGGTCAGCTGCGCGTTGATCGAGTCCCGGCGGTTCGTCAGCGCCGCGAGCTCGCGCTCCGATTCGCTGCGGATCCGGTCGGCCTTGGCGTTCGCGTCGGCCACGATGTCCTCGGCCTGGCGCTGCGCGGTCTCCACCGTCTGACGGGCCCGGCGCTCCGCGTCCGTACGCAGCTTCTCGGCCTCCAGGCGGAGCTGCTCGGCGCGGTGCTCGATCTCGGCGAGGCGCTTCTCGGCCTTGGCCTGACGCGAGGCCAGGTCGCGCTCCGACTGCTCGCGACGCTTGGCCAGGTTGGTCTCGAAGTCCGCGGCGGCCTGGGCGGCCTTGGCGCGGGTCTCCTCGAAGAGGGCGTCCGCCTCCTCGCGCTTCGACTGCGCGTCCTTCTGCGCCTCGGCGCGCAGCGTGTTGGCCTCGCCCTGCGCCTTCTCGACGATGCGGACGCCCTCGTCCTCGGCCTTCGACTTGCGCTCGGCCGCGAAGGACTCCGCGTCGTTGCGCACCTGCTGGGCGGCCGACTCGGCCAGCTCGCGGTGCTGCTCGGCGGCGCGACGGGCCTCCTCACGCAGGTCCTTCGCCTCCTCCTCGGCGAGCCGGAGGATCTTCTCGACTCGGGCGCCGAGCCCCGCGTACGACGGCTCGGCGTCGGTGACCTGCGCCTGGGCGTTCTGCGTCTCGAGGTGGAGCTCCTCGATGCGCTTCTCCAGGGAGGTGATGCGGGACAGCGCACTGTCGCGGTCGGACACGAGCTTGGTAATGCGGTCGTCCACCTGACCGCGGTCGTAACCGCGCCGCACGAGCTCGAAGCCGAAGGGGGAGGATGTGTCGCTCATGGGTTTCCTGTCGAATGAGACCGGTGAGGTGTTAGAGGGAATCCTAGGGGCCGAAGCGGCGTGTCATCGAGCGTATGCCCGTTTGATCTGGAGAATGTCCAGCCTTTTGAGTGGCTAGCCGTCCTGGGACTTGCCACTCGAACGAGTGGACCCCGCTGATGCGCCCGCCTTGACACCATCCTTCGTACCGGCGGACGGAGTCTCGAAAGACTCCAACGCCTCCAGCACGTCCTGGACACGGGAGATCTCGGCATTGATGTCCTTGCGGCGCCGCACGAGCACTTCCAGTTCGCGCTGACCTTCCTCGATCGTCTTCTCCGCCTCGGTCCGGGCCTCCGCCAGCGTCCGCTCGGCCTCGGCCTTGATGCCCTCGGCCTCCGCGACGAGCGAGGCCTTCTTCTGCTCGGCCTCCTTCAGGAGCGCCTCGGCCTTGCGGACCGCCGCGATCCGGACCTTGCTCGCCTCCGAACTCGCCTCGGAGACCAGCTCCTTGGCCTTCGCGTCGGCCTCGGCCCGCTGTTCCGTCGCGGCCTTCATCAGGTTGTCGACCCGCTCGCCCGCCGTCTTCATCTGCTCGGCGCTCTCGCGGCGCGCCCGCTCGTGCAGTTCCTCGATCTCGCCCTCGACGCGGCCCCGCAGCTCCTCGGCCCGCTCCCTTATGGCCGTCGCGTCGCCGCGTGCCCCGACCAGGAGTTCGTCCGCGTCCGTACGGGCCTTCTCCACCAGCGAGTTGCCCTCGACGGTCGCCTCGGCGACGATCCGCTCGGCCTCCTTGCGGGCCGCGCCGACCATCATGTCCGCCTGCGACTCGGCCTCGGTGGTGGCGCGCAGCGCCTCCTCCTGCGCCTTGCCGATGAGCTGGTCCGCCTGCTCGGCCGCGTCCGAACGCTTCCGGGCGCCGGCCTCCCGCGCCTCGTCGAGCGTCCGGTCCGCCTCCTCGCGGGCCTCCGCGCGCATCTGCTCGGCCGCCGCCTCGGCGTCGGCCTTGAGCCGCTCCGACTCGGCACGGATCCGCTCGGCGTCCTGCCGGGCGGAGCTCACGGTCGCCTCTGCCGCGGCGCGCGCCTCCTCCGTGACGGAATCGACGAGTTCGCCGGCCTCACGGGTGAGCCGTTCGGCCTCGGCGGTCGCCTCGCGGGTGAGCCGTTCGGCTTCGCTCGTGGCCTCCGCGAGCAGGGCGTCGGCCTGTTCGGCGGCGTCGCTGCGGCGCTTGTCGGCGGCCTTGCGGGCCGGCCTCGGTGCGGAGGCGTCGGGCGTCCTGCTCGGTGGTCTCCATGAGCTCGACCGCCTCGGCGGTGAGCCGTTCGGCCTCGGCGGCGACCGCGGCCGCCCGCAGCGCCTCCGCGTGCGCCTCCCCGTCGGCCTTGACCTGTTCGGCCTCGGTGCGGAGGCGTCGGGCGTCCTGCTCGGTGGTCTCCATGAGCTCGACCGCCTCGGCGGTGAGCCGTTCGGCCTCGGCGGCCGATCCGGTCCGCCTCGGTACGGGCCTCGCCGACGACCGACTCGGCGCGCTCGGCGGCCTCCGAACGGATCCGGTTCGCGTCGTCGCGGGCGTCGGCCCGGGTGCGGGCCGCGTCCTGCTCGGACGCGGCGAGCGAATCCGTCACCTCGGTCCGTACCCGCTGCGCGTACTCGGCGGTGTCCGCGCGCAGCTTCTCCGACTCGGCGATCGCGTCGGCGACCGTCCGCTCGGCCAGGGCCTTGGCGGCGTCCGTCTCCTCCTGCGCGCGCGTCCGCGTGCGGGCGGCGTCCTCGGACGCCCGCTCCCGCTCCTCGTACGCGTCGGCGCGGACCCGGTCCGCCTCCTCCTGCGCCTCGGAACGCGTCCGCTCGGCCGCGTGCTCGGCGGCGCTGCGCAGCCCGGCGACCTCCTCCTCGGCCTGCTCGCGCAGACCCGCCACCGAGTCCCGTACCTCCTGGGCGGCTCGCGTGGCCGCGGTGACCATCTCGGTCGCCCGCGCGTCCGCCTCCTCGACCAGGCGCTGCGCCTCGACCTGCGCGTCCTCGACGCGCTTGCGGGCCGCGGCGAGAAGCTCCTCGGACCGCTCGCGGGCGTGCTCGCGCTCCCGGCCGGCCTCGGAACGGGCCGACTCGAGCGTCTCCTCGGCCTCCCGGCGACGCCGGACGGCCTCCTCCTGCGCGGCGGCCAGCGCCTCGGCGGCCTCGGTGGCCACCCGCTCGGCAGCGGCGGCGGCCTCGGCCCGTACCCGGTCGGCGGTCTCCTGGGCCTCCGACCGCAGCCGCTCGGCCTCCTCGGTCGCCTCCTTGCGGAGCCGTCCGGCGGCGCTCTCCGCCTCGGTACGCGTGGCGGACGCGTCCGACGCGGCCTCGGCGCGCAGCCGCTCGGCCTCCTGCTCGGCCTGCTCCTGGAGCGTACGGACGCGCTCCGCGGCCTCGGTCCGCAGCCGCTCCGTCTCCTCGGCGGCCTCGCGCCGGATCAGCTCGCCCTCGGCGCGCGCGTCGGTGAGCTCCTGCCCGGCCGCCGCGACCTTCGCCTCGGCTTCGGTGTGCAGCCGGGTCAGCTCCTCGGCGGCCTCGGCGCGGCGGGCCTCGGCGGCCCGCTCGGCGTCGGCGCGCAGCCCGGCCGCGGCCTTCTCGGCCGCCGCCTTGACCGCCTCGGCCTGCTCCTCGGCCTCGGCGCGCAGCCGCTCGGCCTCGGCGCGGGTCCGCTCCAGGGTCTCCTCGGCCTGCGTCCGGAGCGTCTGGGCGCGCTCCATGGCCTCCGACTTGGCCCGCTCGCTCTCGGCGCCGGCCTTCGTCCGCATCTCGTCGGCGTCGGTACGGGCCTTGGTGAGGAGCTCCTCGGCGCTGCTGGCCGCCTCCTCGATCTGCTGGACGGCCTCGCGGCGGGCCTCGCCGCGGATCCGCTCGCCCTCCGCGATGGCCTCGGCGCGCAGCTGCTCGGCCTCGCCGCGCAGCCGGCGGGCCTCCTCCTGCAGCTCGACCGTCTTGGCGCGGTACTCCTTGGTGTCGTCCTTCGCCGAACCGAGCAGCTCGTCCGCCTGCTCCTCGGCCTGGGAGCGCAGGCGGTCGATCTCCGCCTCGGTCTCGCGGCGGATCCGCTCGGCCTCCTCGGAGGCCTTCCGGGTGGTCTCGCGGGCGTCGTCGGACGCCTTGGTGAGGATCTCCTCGGCGTTGCGCGCGGCCTTGGCGAGCGCGGCGGCGGAGTCCTCGGCGGCGACCGTACGGGCCTTCTCCGAGGCCTCGGCGACGAGCTTCTCCGCCTCGGCGGTCGCCTCGCGCAGCTTCTCCGCGGCCTCGGCCTTGAGCGCCTCGGCGTCCTTGGTGGCCTCGCCGACCAGCCGGGCGATCTCCGTCTTCGCGGTGCGGGTGCGCTGCTCGTTGACCGACTCGGCGGTGGCGAGCTGCTTGGCGGCGGTTTCCTTGGCCTCGGTGAGGGCCTTCTCGGCCTCCGCGCGCGCGACGCGCAGCGTCTCCTCGGCCTCCTGCATGCGCTGCTCGGCGGCGCGGGAGAGCTCGGTGGCCTGACGGCGGGCCTGGTCGGTCTCGGCGGTGGTGGTCGAGCGGAGCTGCTCGGCGTGGCTGGTGGCCTCCTGCGCCTGGCTGGAGGCGGCGCCGAGGAGCCGCTCGGCGTCCTTGCGGGCGCGCAGCAGAATCGCTTCGGCCTCGGCACGGGCGGCCTCGGCCTCGGAGCCGACGCGCCGGCTGGTCTCCTCGGCGAGCCGGGTGGCCTCGGCGCGGGCGGTGGCGAGCGCCTGCTCGGCCTCCGCGCGGGACTCCTCCATCAGGCGGCGGGCCTGGGACTCCGTACGGGCGCGGAGCTGCTCGGCCCAGGCGACGTTCTCGTTGACGTGCGCCTCGACGGTCTGCCGGCGCTCGCTGAGTTCCTGGTCCAGCTGCTGACGGCGCTGGACTGCCTCGTTGTGCAGTTCGGCCTGGAGCCGGGACTGGTGCTCGGCGTGCTCCTGGAGGATGCGCTGCGTCTGGGCACGTGCGTCGCGGAGCTCGCGCTCGGCGTCCTGGCGGAGCTGCTCGGCCTGCGCCTGCGCGTTCCGGAGCAGCTGCTCGGCCTGGTAGCCGATGTCCGCGCTGTCGTAGGCGGGCCGGGACGCGATGGTGCGCCGCGCCTCGTGGAGCTTGGCGCGCAAGACCTCGACCTGGTATCCGAGGTCCTCGGCGTGCTGAACGGCCTTCTCGCGCTCGGTCTTCAGCCGGTCCATCTCGGCTTCGAACCTGGCGAGATGGTCGTCTTCAGCTCGGTGGCTCTCCTGGCGTTCGTAGCCCCGCACTGCGCGGTCCATCCTTCCCCGAGCTCTTCGAGCAGGGGAGACCCCAACCCTGGTCGCAACTCCAGCGAGCACGTCCTCTCGACCGAGGACGGACCCCCGGGGAATCGTGGCAGATCGGACGACCCCGACATCCCGACTACGGTGCCGCACGGAGCGGCCCCGACCGGCCCCGGCCCGGAGTCGCCCACTCTACCGGGCCAGGAATCCGGTGGTCAGTGCTCCGCTGAGGAGTGGTCAGCCGACGGCTCTGCCGAGGTGACCAGTTCCGTGAGTACGCCGTGGCAGTCCTTGGGGTGCAGGAAGGTGATCCGGGAGCCCATGGAGCCGATCCGCGGCTGGTCGTAGAGGACCCGGACGCCCTTGGAACGGATGTCCTCGGCGTCTCCGTCGACGTCCGCCGTGCCGAAGGCGATGTGGTGCACGCCCTCGCCGTTCTTGGCGAGCCACTTGCCCACCGCCGAGTCCTCCCGGGTCGGCTCCAGGAGCTGGAGGTACGAGGCCCCGCCGTCCGAGGTTTCGTTGATCTTGAGCATGGCCTCGCGGACGCCCTGCTCCTCGTTGACCTCGGAGTGGAAGACCTCGAAACCGTACGTGGCACGGTAGAACTCGACAGTCTTGTCCAGGTCGAAACAGGCGATCCCGATGTGGTCGATTCGCGTCAGCATGCCTCCAGTGCAGCGCCGTCGCGGTGGTTACGCAACGTGCGCGCCGTCACACCGACCGGCCGGTGACCCGGCGGTCCGCCGCTCAGTACATTGGCGGTAAACCCTCGTTCACTTCTCATCCCTAGGGGCCGTGCCTCATGTCTGGAACGACCGGTACCACCTCAGTGATCGTCGCGGGCGCCCGCACGCCCATGGGTCGCCTGCTCGGCTCGCTCAAGTCCTTCTCGGGCGCCGAGCTCGGCGGCTTCGCCATCAAGGCCGCGCTCGACCGGGCCGGCATCGGCGGCGACCAGGTCCAGTACGTGATCATGGGCCAGGTGCTCCAGGCGGGCGCCGGCCAGATCCCCGCCCGCCAGGCCGCGGTCAAGGCCGGCATCCCCATGAACGTCCCCGCGCTCACCATCAACAAGGTGTGTCTGTCGGGTCTCGACGCCATCGCGCTCGCCGACCAGCTGATCCGCGCGGGTGAGTTCGACGTGGTCGTCGCCGGCGGCCAGGAGTCGATGACCAACGCGCCGCACCTGCTGCCGAAGTCCCGCGAGGGCTTCAAGTACGGCGCCATCGAGATGCTCGACGCCATGGCGTACGACGGTCTCACCGACGCCTTCGAGAACATCGCCATGGGCGAGTCCACCGAGAAGCACAACAGCCGCCTGGGCATCCAGCGCCCCGAGCAGGACGAGATCGCCGCCCTCTCGCACCAGCGCGCCGCCGCCGCCCAGAAGAACGGCATCTTCGAGGCCGAGATCACCCCGGTCGAGATCCCGCAGCGCAAGGGCGAGCCGGTCGTCTTCTCCAAGGACGAGGGCATCCGCGCGGAGACCACCGTCGAGTCCCTCGGCAAGCTCCGCCCCGCCTTCGCCAAGGACGGCACCATCACCGCCGGCACCTCCTCGCAGATCTCCGACGGCGCCGCCGCCGTCGTGGTGATGAGCAAGGCCAAGGCCGAGGAGCTGGGCCTCGAGTGGATCGCCGAGATCGGCGCCCACGGCAATGTGGCGGGCCCGGACAACTCGCTGCAGTCGCAGCCGTCCAACGCGATCCTGCACGCCCTCAAGAAGGACGGCCTGACCGTCGACGACCTCGACCTGATCGAGATCAACGAGGCCTTCGCCGCGGTCGCCGTGCAGTCAATGAAGGACCTCGGCGTTACCCCCGAGAAGGTGAACGTCAACGGTGGCGCCATCGCGCTGGGCCACCCGATCGGCATGTCCGGCGCCCGCGTGGTGCTGCACCTGGCCCTGGAGCTCAAGCGGCGCGGCGGCGGCATCGGCGCGGCCGCCCTGTGCGGCGGCGGCGGTCAGGGAGACGCGCTGATCGTCCGCGTCGCCGGCAAGTAAGTCACCTCGGCAAGGTCGGGCAAGGAGCTCTGCACATGCTGGACGTCCCCGCTCTGGTCACCCAGGCACGGGAGGGCAGGCCGCGCGCCGTGGCCCGGCTGATCTCGCTCGTGGAGGGGGCGTCCCCGCAGCTGCGCGAGGTCATGGCGACGCTGGCGCCGCTCACCGGCGGCGCGTACGTGGTGGGCCTGACCGGCTCGCCCGGCGTCGGCAAGTCCACGTCGACGTCCGCCCTGGTCTCCGCCTACCGGCGGGCGGGCAGGCGGGTCGGCGTCCTGGCCGTCGACCCGTCCTCGCCGTTCAGCGGCGGGGCGCTCCTCGGCGACCGGGTCCGGATGTCGGAGCACGCCTCCGACCCGGGCGTCTACATCCGCTCGATGGCGACCCGCGGTCACCTGGGCGGTCTCGCCTGGTCCGCCCCGCAGGCCATCCGCGTCCTGGACGCGGCCGGCTGCGAGGTGATCCTCGTGGAGACCGTGGGCGTCGGGCAGTCGGAGGTCGAGATCGCCTCCCAGGCCGACACCTCGGTCGTGCTGCTCGCGCCGGGCATGGGCGACGGGATCCAGGCCGCGAAGGCGGGCATCCTGGAGATCGGCGACGTGTACGTGGTGAACAAGGCGGACCGGGACGGCGCGGACGCCACGGCCCGCGAGCTCAACCACATGCTGGGCCTGGGCGAGGCACGCGGCCCCGGCGACTGGCGGCCGCCGATCGTCAAGACGGTCGCGGCGCGCGGCGAGGGCATCGACGAGGTCGTGGAGGCCCTGGAGAAGCACCGCGCATGGATGGAGGAGCACGGGGTCCTGGCGGAGCGCCGCAGGGCCCGTGCCGCGCGCGAGGTCGAGACCATCGCGGTCACGGCCCTGCGGGAGCGGATCGGCGATCTGCACGGCGACCGGCGCCTGGACGCGCTCGCGGAGCGGATCGTGGCGGGCGACCTCGACCCGTACGCGGCCTCGGACGAGCTGGTCGCGAGCCTGACGGGCAACTGAGCGGCGTACGGCTCCGCGGGTACGGAGAAGGGCCCCACCGGGACGACCGGTGGGGCCCTTCTCCGTCAGGTCCGCCGAATCCGTCAGGTCGGCGGGCCGCGGCCGCCGCTACGGCTTGCCGCGCCGGCCGCGCAACTGGTCCGCGACCGGCTTCAGGGACTCGCGCAGGTCGCCGAGCGCGCCCGGGCCGATCTGGTCGATGAAGTGCTTGCGCACCGACTCGACGTGGTGCGGGGCGACCTTGTGCATGGTCTCCATGCCCGCGTCGGTCAGTACGGCGTACAGTCCGCGGCGGTCGGACTCGCAGTTCTCGCGCCGGACGAGTCCGGCGTTCTCCATGCGGGTGATCTGGTGCGAGAGCCGGCTCTTCGACTGGAGCGTGGCCGCGGCCAGATCGCTCATGCGCAGCCGCCGTTCGGCCGACTCCGAGAGGTTCACGAGGATCTCGTAGTCGTTCATCGTCAGTCCGAAGGGCTGGAGGTCCCGCTCCAGCTGGTACGTCAGCATCCTCTGGACGTCCAGGAATGTGCGCCACGCACACTGCTCGGCGTCGGTGAGCCACGGGGTGGCGGTCTCGGTCTCCATATATGGATTCTACCTAAGAAGTTGAATACTTGACGAAGTCTGGGAGCGTGCGTTCGAAGACGTCACCCTCCGCAGACTACCGCTCACAGACCGAAGCGACGCTGGAGGTCGCCGAGCTGGCCGGGAAGGCGCGGTACCGAGCCTTGCACAGACTGGCCGGAACCGGGCGATCCGTGACCGCCGGGTACACCCGGCTGGGCCGGTGGGCCGCCGATCGCGCGGTCCGCCATCAGGATCTCCGTCGACTGCAGGAGGACCGTGCCCGCCCCCACGAACTCGAACTGGTGCTCCTCGCCCGAGGTGCCGCCGATGCCCGTCAGCGCGCGGACGCCGCCCATCACACCCGTCATGTAGCCGTGGTCGTAGTGGTGGCACGGCGACGGGCAGTCCGCCCAGCCGACCAGAGCCTGCGGGTCCACCCGCATCGGCGGCTCCATGAAGACCACCGGGCCGTTCGAGGCGGCCACGAACTTGCCCGTGCCGATCAGCGTCACGAAGCCCGGCACGATCGACTGCTTCAGCGCGAGCGTCGGCTGGTAGGCGAGCAGATTGCCGGAACGGATCGTCAGATTGCCCTCGTCCAGGTCGAACGAGTTCACGTCGAAGGCCCGGTCCGCCAGCAGCATCTTCCCGCTGCCCTCGGCCACCACCCAGTCGCTCGCGTGCAGCGGCGAGTGGAACGACGTCCGGACCAGACGGTCCAGCCGCCCGTGCCCGATGCCGTTGAACTCGATCCGCCCGTAGTAGGCGATCATCTTGCCCTTCTGCAGGAACCACTGGGAGCCCTTGAGCTCCACGCAGAAGGTGTACGCGTTCACGTTGTCGTCCGACGGCAGGGTCATCGGGTCGTGGATCACGGGACCGGTCACAGCTTTTCCTCCGAGGCCTGCACGTACACCGCACCACTGCCGCTCAGCTCCAGCTGGAACGCCTCGCCCGAGCCGCGCCCCACCATGTCGCGCCAGCCGAGCGCGGTGGAGAGCTTGTTCCGTACGTCGCCGTGGTGGGCCACGTACGCCTGCGGGTCCACATGGACCGGGCGGCCCGGGGTGATCGGCAGCTCGATGACGCCGCCGTGCGCCATGACGGCCACCGCGCCGTGGCCCTTCAGGGTGGTGGTGAAGAGGCCCTGGCCGGTCACCTGGCCGCGGACCATGCCCATCACCCCGCCCTGCGAGCCCATGAACATGGTGCCCTGCTCCAGGGTGCCGTCGAAGGCGAGGAGCCGGTCGGCCTCCACGTACAGGGTGTCGCCGGTCAGTCCGATCACCTGGATGTGGTGACCGCCGTGCCCGAACATCACCGTGCCGTTGCCCTCGACGGTCATCAGCGGCGTCGCCTCGCCGGCCACCCGGCGGCCGATCATCGACATCACGCCGCCCTGACCGCCCGCCGTGTTCGGCGTGAAAGTGACGTCGCCGCGGTACGCGAGCATCGCGCCGCGCTGGCTGAACATCCGCTGTCCGGGGATGACGGTCGCCTCGACCATCTTCGAGTTGATCTCGCGGAACGGCATCAGACGTCGCCCCCGATCGTGTTCCGCTCGCTCGGCTGGACGTACACGAGGCCGTCCCCCTCGAAGCGGATCTGGAAGGCCTCGCCGCCGCCCTCGCCCATGAAGGTGCGGAAGGTCACACCGGACTGGAAGTGCTGCTGGAGGTTGCCCTGGTGCGCGATGTACGCGCCGGGGTCGACCTGGAGCGGGTACTGCGGGGTCACCCGCAGCACCACCGCGGGACCGTCGGACATGATCGCGGCCTGGCCGGTGCCCTCGACGGTCGTGGTGAAGAGGCCGTTGCCGGTGGCCCCGCCGCGCAGGCCCGTGAAGGTGGTGCCCGTGCGCAGCCCCGCGTCGGTGCAGAGCAGATTGCTCGCCTCGACCCAGAGCTTGTCGCCGTGGAGCGAGACGAGGTTGATCTCGGAGGCCCGGTCGGCGAACCAGCAGGTCCCCTGGCCGCGTACCTCCATCACCTCCATCTGCTCACCCGTGAGCCGACGGGTGACCATGCCGCGCAGGCCCTCACCGCCGCCGCTCATCTTCTTGAACGCCATCTGGCCGTCGTAGGCGACCATCGAGCCGTTCTTCGCCTTGACGGCGTCGCCGGTCATGGAGACGGCGAGCACCTTGCTGCCTTGGAGTCGGAACGTTGCCACCCGCTGAAGGTACTGGGGACCCGGATAAAGAGACAGCAAAGTCGGCGTGCACAATGGACGGGCCCTTGTGCATCCGTTCACAAGATCGAACGAAGGTGACCCCCTCCGTGGACATCAAGACCGCTTCCTCCCTCCACCGACTCCGGCTCGTCTCCGCGCCGGAGGCCGTCTCGTTCCTGCTCCTGCTGGTCTGCTCGGTGCTGAAGCGGACGACGGACTTCAACGCGGTGCCGGTCATGGGCGCGATCCACGGCGTGCTGTTCGTCCTCTACGTCCTGTTCTGGCTGGACGCCTGGAACCGGACCAAGTGGAGCTTCGGGACCGCCGCCCTCTACTTCGTCCTCTCCGTGCTGCCCCTGGGCGGCTTCTACGCCGAGCGCAGGCTCAAGCGCGAGGCCGAGAACGCGGTCATCGCCTCCCGCGCCCGCGCCGCGGCCGCCGAAGGCGCGGTGAAGGCGTGATCGTCGCGTTCTCGGTCACCCCGCTGGGCGTGGGGGAGGAGGTCGGCGAGTACGTCGCCGACGCCGTCCGGGTCGTCCGCGAGTCCGGCCTCCCCCATCGCACCGACGCGATGTTCACCTCCGTCGAGGGCGACGACTGGGACCAGGTCATGGACGTCGTGAAGCGCGCGGTCGCCGCCGTGGAGGCGCGGGCCCCGCGCGTCTCGGTGGTCATGAAGGTCGACATCCGTCCCGGTGTCACGGACGGTCTGCACAGCAAGGTCGCCACGGTGGAGCGGTACCTGGAGGGCTGAGGCCCCGCCCTCCTCCGTATGCGAGAAAGCCCCTGGTCCCGGTTCGGGACCGGGGGCTTCGTCGTGCCGGAGGATCCGTCTTGAGCGACTGCTCAAAATCGGCTACCTTCAGCCCGGGGGCAGTTTTGAGCAGTCGCTCAAAACGCCGTACGAGCCGGGAGAGCAACCCCATGGGCCTCTACATCGAGACACAGGTCCGCGCGGACCTGGAGACGCTCTGGGAGCGCACGCAGGAACCCGGCCGCCATCAGCGGTGGGACCTGCGGTTCACGGAGATCGCGTACCTCCCGCGTGCCGAGGGCGAACCCCGGCACTTCCGGTACGCGACACGCGTCCTGCCCTTCCTGGTCGTCGCCGGCACCGGTGTCTCCGCGGGGGAGCGCCACCGGGCCGGCGGCGACCGGGTCTCCGCACTCCGGTTCGCCTCGCCGCACCCGCTCTCGCTCCTCGCCGAGGGCAGCGGCTACTGGCGCTACATCCCCACCCCGGACGGCGTCCGCTTCCTCACCGGCTACGACTACCGGCCGCGCTGGGGCCGTCTCGGCCGCCTCGCCGACCGGCTCGTCTTCCGGCCCCTCATGGGCTGGGCCACCGCCTGGTCCTTCGACCGGCTGCGGCTCTGGTGCGAGCGGGGCGTCACCCCCGAGCGCGCGCTCGTCCACTGGCTCCTCGAACTCGCCGCCCGCGTCCTCCTCGTGGCCGTGCCCCCGACGCTCGCCTCGCTGCCGCTCGGGCCGCTCTCGCCCGGCGCCGTGCCGCTCACCGTCCTCGGGCTCGCCCTCGCCACGCTCGTACCGCCCTCGCCGCGTACGCCCGCCGCCCGGCGCTGTCTGCGCACCCCGCCCGCCCGCACGCGGGAGCCCCGTCTCCTCGCGACCCTGGAGGCGACCGGGGAGCCCGCCCCGAAGCCCGCACCCGAGCCCGCCCTGGAGCAGTCGTGACCTCGATCTTCCGTACGGCCATGGGAGACGCGGCCTTCGAGCGCCTGCACCCCGAGCTCCAGCGGCGCTTCTCCGTCGGGCTCGCGAGCGGAGAGCTGTGCGTCGGCCGGGGTGTCATGGACCGGATCTGGCACGGCCGGGCCCTGGTGAAGCCGTTCCTCGCGATCGGCGGGCTGCGGAACATCCTGCTGCCCCGCACCGGCCGCGACGTGCCCTTCACCATCGAGAACGTGCCGTACACGGACTCGTACGGGCGTGAGACCGTCACCTTCGTCCGGACCTTCGCCCTGCCCGGCGGGCCCCGGCGCTTCGACGCCACCATGGTCCACAGCCCCGAGCGGGACTGCGTCCTCGATTACCTCGGCACCCACCAGCACCTCGCCAGCGATCTGCACATGTCCGCCGAGCCGGACGGCTCGCTCCTCATCCGCTCCGGCGAACACCGCTTCCGCGAGGGTCCGTTGGACGTGCGCGTCCCCGAACTGATCGGCGGCCGGGCCGAGGTGCGCGAGTCCTTCGACGAGCGCACCGGCCGCTTCCGCATCAAGGTCCGGGTGGACAACAGGTACGTCGGTCCCGTCTTCGGCTACGAGGGTTCGTTCGCGGCCGAGTACATGGACCTACGATCCCGGGGGGTGCGCGCGGGGCTGCGCCCGGTGCGCGAGGAGGTACGGGCATGAGCGGGGAAGTGAAGGACCGGAGGACGGGGGAGTCCCGGGCGCAGGACGCGCGCAGCCAGGAGACCCGGGAGAAGCTGCTCGCGGGCGCCCTGCGGACCCTCGTCGAGCAGGGCATCACCAAGGCCTCCGCCCGCGCCATCGCGGCCACCGCGGGTGTGAACCAGGCCCTCGTCTTCTATCACTTCGGGTCCGTCGACGAACTGCTCGCCGAGGCCTGCCGGCACGGCGCCGAGCAGCGGGTCGCCCGGCACCGCGAGCGGCTCGCCCAGGTCGGCAGCCTCACCGAGCTGCTCGCCTTCGGGCGCGAGCTGCACGAGGAGGAGCGGGAGGCCGGTCATGTCGCCTTCCTCGGGCAGCTGCTCGCCGGCGCGCAGGCCCACCCCCGGCTGGTGCCGGCCACGGCAGCCGGTCTCGACCTGTGGATCACCGAAATCGAGCAGGTGCTCGTCCGGGTCCTGGCGGGGACCCCGCTCGCCGAGTTCACCGACCCCGCCGGGCTCGCCCGCGCGGTCGGCGCCTCCTTCGTCGGCCTCGAACTGTACGAGGGCGTCGACCCGGCGGGCGCGGAGGCGGCCTTCGCGGCCCTGGAGCAGCTGGGTGCCCTGATGGCCGCTGTGGAGGAGCTGAACCCGGTCGCCCGAAAGGCCGTCACGTACACGCTCCGGCGGCAGAGCGGCCGTACGCGCTAGACCAACCCACTCGGACTACTCCAGTCGACACACCGAACGTTTGCCCCTTTCGTTGGGGTATCGACCTGTTCGACGACAGCTGGAGGCACCGTGCGGCCGGGAGCCTACGACTACGACACCTACAGCCGACTCGCCGGCCCGCTCACGGAACCGGACCCCGAGACCTACACGGTGCAGTACCGCAGTCTCCTCTCGAAGGAGCCGCACCGAATACGGGCCGTCCTCCTGATGAGCCTCGCGCCGGTCCTCTCGGCGCTGCTCCTCGCCTACCTCGTCTGGCCCGGCCACCGGACCGTCCGAGAAGGCGGCGACCGCCTCCTCGTCCACCTCGACACCGTGATGCTCGTGTCGATCGGGCTCATCTGCCTCTTCATGCTGGTGAACGTCACGGCGATCGCCCACGCCACCATGGTCGCCCGCGACCCGATACCCGTGTACGCCGAGAAGGGCACCCGCGTCGCCTTCCTCACCACCCACGTCCCGGGCAAGGAGCCGCTCGCCATGGTCCGCGGCACCCTGGAGGGCGCCACCCGGCTGCGGCACGACGGCCTCCTCGACGTCTGGCTCCTCGACGAGGGCGACTCCGCAGAGGCCAGGGCGCTCTGCGCCGAACTGGGCGTACACCACTTCACCCGGGCCGGCGTCCCCGAGTGGAACCGCAGGAAGGGGGTCCACAAGGCGAGGACCAAGCACGGCAACTACAACGCCTGGCTCGCCGTGCACGGCGACGCGTACGACTACTTCGCCTCCGTCGACACCGACCACGTCCCGCTCCCCGACTTCCTGGAGCGGATGCTCGGCTACTTCCGGGACCCCGACATCGCCTTCGTCGTCGGACCGCAGGTGTACGGCAACTACACCGACATCGTCACCAAGGCCGCCGAGTCCCAGCAGTTCCTCTTCCACGCCCTCATCCAGCGCGCCGGGAACCGCTACCACGCGCCCATGTTCGTCGGCACGAACAACGTCGTCCGGATCTCCGCCCTCCAGCAGATCGGCGGCCTGTACGACTCGATCACCGAGGACATGGCCACCGGCTTCGAACTGCACCGCAGGAAGAACCCGCGCACCGGCCGCTACTGGCGCTCCGTCTACACCCCCGACGTCCTCGCCGTCGGCGAGGGCCCGGCCTCCTGGACGGACTTCTTCGCCCAGCAGCTCCGCTGGTCCCGGGGCACGTACGAGACGATCGTCAAGCAGTACTGGAAAGCACCCTTCCGCACCCCTCCGGGCCGCTTCCTCAACTACACCCTGATGCTCGTCTACTACCCGATGACCGCGGTCAACTGGCTCCTCGGCATCCTCAGCGGCGTCCTGTACCTCTGGTTCGGCGCCTCCGGCACCCAGGTCTCCACCTCGGTGTGGCTGATGATCTACAGCGACGCCGTCGCCCTCCAGATCGGCCTCTACCTCTGGAACCGGCGGCACAACGTCTCGCCCCACGAACCCGAGGGCTCCGGCGGACTCGCCGGCATGGCGATGTCCGCGGTCTCCGCCCCGATCTACCTCACGTCCCTCGGCTCGGCGATCCTCCGCACCCGCGGCCGTTTCGTCGTCACGCCCAAGGGCGGCGAGGCCAGCCCCGACCGGATCCTGACCTTCCGTATCCACCTCTTCTGGGCGGTGGTCCTCATCGTCTCGCTCGCCGCCTCCGTCCACTTCGGACACACCCACGTGGCCATGCGCACCTGGGCACTCCTCGCCCTGGTCATCGCGCTCGCCCCGATCACCCTCTGGGCGTGCACGGCCCTCGGGAGACGGCGCGCGCGGCGCGTCCGCGCGCTCGCCCGTGCCCGCGTCCGGGCCCGCGGTCCCGCCGGCGCCCGCGAAGGGGGCGAGGTCGTCACGGCGGCCGCCGCCCCGCCGCCGACCGCGCCCGTCACCCCCGCCCCCACGACGACGGGAGGGAACTGAGCCATGGCCCACCGACCGTCGAAGAAGTTCAAGAAGACCCTGCTCGGCAGCGCGGCGGTCCTGGTCCTCGCGGCGCTCAACGCCCCCGCCGCCGTCTCCTTCGCCGAGGAGAAGTACCACGCGTACAAGATCGCCCAGCCCGGCTACCAGCGGCGGTTCGGCTCCTGGGCCGAGGTCGCGGTCCCCGGCCAGTACCGGATCAACGCCATCCACGCCGCCCTGCTGCACACCGGCAAGGTGCTGCTGATCGCCGGCTCGGGCAACAGCCAGAAGAACTTCGACGCGGGGACCTTCGAGACCATCCTCTGGGACCCCGTCAGGAACACCTTCAAGAAGATCCCCACCCCCGTGGACTTCTTCTGCTCCGGCCACACCCAGCTTCCGGACGGCCGTCTCCTCGTCGCCGGCGGCACCGCGCGGTACGAGATCCTCGACGGCGAGGTCAAGAAGGCCGGCGGCGGTATGCGGGTCAAGAACGAGAGTCCCGACAGGGCGATCACCCTCAAGAAGGGCACCGTCTTCCGGTCGCCGTCCGGGGTCGAGTACGTCTCCAAGTCCGACGTCACCGTCCCCAAGGCCAAGCGCGAATTCGAGATCTCGTACTCCGAGAGCGGCCGGATGAAGCCGTGGAAGACCAAGGTCACCGCCGCGGAGGTCCGGGTCTTCGTCGAGGCCCGCAAGGAGGGCCCGCAGGCGCTCACCACCGAGGCCGCGCAGTACGAGGTCGTCGGCCTCAAGGGCGACGCCGCCGACGACGTCTACGGCCTCGCGCAGAAGCTCACCACCGAGAAGCAGGACTTCCAGGGCATCAAGGGCGCCTACGAGTTCGACCCGAAGGCCGAGAAGTACATCCCGGTCGCCCCCATGAAGGACGCCCGCTGGTACCCCACGCTCGTCACCCTCGGAGACGGCAAGGTCCTCGCCGTCTCCGGACTCAACGACGTCGGAGACGTCGTACCCGGCGACAACGAGATCTACGACCCCGAGACCAAGACGTGGTCCAAGGGGCCCTTCCGCTACTTCCCCACCTACCCCTCCCTCTTCCTCACCCAGGGCGGCAAGCTCCTCTACACCGGTTCCAACGCCGGATACGGCCCCGCCGAGAAGGGCCGCGCACCGGGCCTGTGGGACCTGAGGAAGAACTCCTTCACCAAGCTCGGCGGGCTCACCGACCCCGACCAGCTGGAGACCTCCGCCTCCCTGATCCTGCCCCCCGCGCAGAACCAGAAGGTCATGGTCCTCGGCGGCGGCGGGGTCGGCGAGTCGTCCAGGTCGACCGCCCGCACCTCGATCATCGACGTGTCCGAGGACAGCCCCGTCTTCACCGACGGGCCGGCGCTCCCGCAGGGCACCCGCTACCTCAGCAGCGTCCTGCTGCCCGACGACACCGTCTTCACCACCGGCGGCTCCGAGGACTACCGGGGCCGCGGCGGCAGCGACATCCTCAAGGCGCAGTTCTACGACCCGAGGAGCAACGCCTTCACCGCCGCAGCCGCACCCACCGTCGGCCGCAACTACCACTCCGAGGCGCTGCTGCTGCCCGACGGCCGGGTCGCCACCTTCGGATCCGACCCGCTCTTCGGCGACAAGGACAACACCAGGCTCGGCACCTTCGAGCAGCGCGTCGAGGTCTTCACCCCGCCCTACCTCCACAAAGCCGGTGCCGACCGGCCCGTCCTGGGAGAGGGCCCGCAGGAGCTCGACCAGAACGGCCGCGCCACCTTCAAGACGAAGGACGCCGGCCGGATCGTCAGGGCCCGGCTCATGCGGCCCAGCGCCGTCACCCACACCACCGACGTCGAACAGCGCTCGGTGGAAGTCGGCCTGACGAGGAGCCAGAACGGGACGACGGTCACCGTGGACGTACCGGAGGACCGGACCCTCGTACCGCCCGGCTGGTACATGCTCTTCGTCACCGACGAGAACGGCATCCCGTCCGAGGCGAAGTGGATCCAGGTCGGCGACCGACCCCCGGTGAGCGGCCCCCGGCCGGGCTAGCCCTTCGCCCTGCGCGCCAGGCCCAGGGCGTAGTCCGGCCACCACGTACCGGCGGCCGGGCCGCCCCGGCACTGGCCGTCCGAGTCGCCGGGGCGCTTGATCCACAGATACGCGTCGACCAGCTCGTCCCCGGTCCGGTCCGTCGGCGGTACGCCGAGGGCCCGGCCGGGCGGATTGCACCAGGCCTCGGCCCGGTCGCCCGGGAGGGGGCCGTCGCCGTTGCGGCTGGTGTCCACGGCGAAGTGGGTGCCGCCGAGCAGCTCCGACAGCCTCGCGCCGAAGGCCCTCACCGTGTCGTTGGTCTCGAAGTTGGACACGTTCAGCGCGAAGCCGTCCGCGCGGGCCACGCCCGCCCGGCGCATCGGCTCCGCCAGCTTGCGCGGGTCGTCGATCCAGGCCGGGTTGCCCGCGTCCAGGTAGACCCGCGTACGGGGCTGCCGCTTGAACCGGTCGATCGCCTCGGCGAGCAGCCGGTACCGCTCGTCGTGGTACTGGGCCGGGGTGCAGCCGTCCACGATGTGCGGCACCGCGTCCGGCTCCAGGACGACGATCGCCGAGGAGTCCCCGAGCGCGGACGCGAAGGAGTCGATCCAGGTCCGGTAGGCCTGCGCGTCGTGGGAACCGCCCGCCGAGTACATACCGCAGTCGCGGTGCGGGATGTTGTACGCGACGAACACGGCCGTACGGTTCTCCGCCGCGGCTCCCCGTACCGCGCGGCTGATCTCCGGCACCGGATCGTCCCCGGCCGGCCAGTCCGCGACCGGGCGGTCCGCGATCCGCTTCAGGATCCTCGCGTCCTCGGTCCTGCCCTGCGCCTCGTACTGACGCACCTGCCGGGCCGCATCGCTGTCCGGGTCGACCCAGAACGGCGAGCCGCTCGCGGGGGCCACGGTCTCCCCGCGCGTGGACGGCGGACCGACGGGGCCCTCGTGGGGCTCGTCCTCGCCGCACCCGGTCAGGAGCAGCGCGGAGACGAGGGCCAGGGCGACGGCGGTGACGGTGCGGCGGGACATCCGGCCCCCAGGGTCGGGTACGGCGAGCACGGCGCTTCGTACGGACGACGGGACAATCCGGGCCATCGTGGCATGTCGGTCAGCCGGTTCCGGGCTGTGACACCGCGATCCCCAGCGGGGTCCGCTCGTACAGCACCTGGTGGCCGTACCGCCGCGAGGTCAGCAGCCCCGCGTCCCGCAGCACCGCGAGGTGCGCGGAGACGGTGGAGGGGGCCCGGCCGAGGAGATGGGAGAGCGCCGTCGTCCCCATCGGCTCGGCGAGCGCGCACAGGACGTCCGCCCGCACCGGGCCGAGGAGTCGCCCGAGGGCCTCCGGCGTACGGTCCCCGGACTCGGACCACAGCCCGCCGATCCCGCGGGCCGGATAGACCACCGTCGGCTGCCACGGCGGATCGAAACCGCTCACCACGTCCGGCCAGGTGAACACCGACGGCATCAGGACGAGCCCCTGCCCGTCCAGCGGACGGATGTGCTCACCGTGGTACGCGACCTCGAGCGTGGCCGTCCCCGCGTCCCACGCGAAGGCCGGATGCAGTTCGTCCAGGAGCCGTTCGAGCCCTCCCTCCGCGAGCCGCCGCGAGTGGTACGCCACGTCCGCCTCCAGGAGCGCCCGCAGTCGTGGCCAGTCCGGGGCGATCAGCGCCTCCCACGCGGCCCGGAGCAGCTCCGCGAGCCGCAGCACCGCCCCGGCGGGATCCGCGAGCAGCCGCCGCCCCTCGGCCGTCCCGGCCGCCCCCGGGGTGTCCGCGAGCGCCCGCTCGAAGTCGTCCAGGACCAGCGCCGGATCGGTCTCCCGGACCGCGGCGATCTCGTCCTCGAACGCGGCGGCGGGCCCCAGCGGCGGCGGATAGAGGAAGTCCGGACTGTGCCCGTGCAGCGGCATCAGCAGATGCAGCGGCCCGAGGTCGAGCTCCCGCGCGGCGGACGCGATCCGCCGCATCCACGGCAGGTGGTAGCCCTGTTTGCCGGGCCGGGCGAGGACCCGCACGGCGGAGTGGGTCTCCCAGAGAGGGGAGATCGCGAACCGGATCCGCAGCGGGTCGGCCTCGCCGAAACGCAGGTGGTACGGCACAGGCCCTCCTGGCCGGAAGGGAAGATTCGTCTGAGCCCGAAAGTCTAGGGCTCATCCCGCCGCCGACGGCACGCTGCGTGCCATGCCGAAGCACGACGACCCCACCACCGCGCTGCCCGGGACCGGACCGGAGCCGACCACCCCCGCGCCCCCGCCCCTGCCCGGCCCCGCCCCCTCCCTCGCCGGCCACGGATACCGGGCCGTCTTCCGGGTGCGGGAGTTCCGGGTCGTCTTCGTGGCGCATCTGTTCTCGCTGCTCGGAGTCGTCGTCAGCGAGCTCGCGCTCACCGTGCTCGTCTACGACCTCACCCGCTCCCCGCTCCTCTCCTCCCTCACCTTCGCCCTCGGTTTCCTCCCGTACCTCGTCGGCGGCACCCTGCTGGCCGGGCTCACCGACCGGTTCCCGCCCCGCCGCATCCTCGTCGTCTGCGACCTCTTCTGCGCCGGCTGCGTCGCGCTCATGGTCGTCCCCGCCACCCCCGTCGCCTTCCTGCTCGCGCTGCGGTGCGCCATCGCCGTCGTCTCGCCCGTCTTCAACGGCACCCGCATGGCGACCCTCGCCGACATCCTCGGCGAGGGCGACCTCTTCGTCCTCGGCCGCTCCCTGCTGCGGATCGTCTCCCAGAGCGCCCTCCTCACCGGCTTCGCCGTCGGCGGCGTGCTGCTCACCGTCGTCCCGCCGCGCGGTGCGCTCGCCGTCACCGCCATCACCTTCCTCGTCTCGGCGCTGCTGCTCAGGCTCGGCACCGTCCGCCGCCCCGCCCGGGCGTCCGGATCCGCGGACAGCGGGCTGTCCGGTACCTGGGCGGTGCTGCGGAACCGGCGGGTGCGGGCCCTGATGCTGATGTTCTGGGTGCCGCCGCTCTTCGCCGTCGTCCCCGAGGCGCTCGCCGCCCCGTACGCCGATCAGATCGGCGTCTCCACCGCCGCGCTCGGCCTCCTCATGTGCGCGCTGCCCGTCGGCACCATCGCGGGCGAGCTGTTCGCCGGGTCCTTCCTCGGCCCGGCCACCCGCTCCCGCATCGTGCTGCCGCTTGCCGTGACCGGCGTCCTGCCCTATCTGCTGTACGCCCCCGAGCCCGGCGTGCCCCTCGCGGCCGCCGCCCTCTTCCTGGCGGGCGCCACCGGGGCGTACACCCTCGGTCTCGACGCCTGGTTCGTCGCCGCCGTCCCCGAGGAGCAGCGGGGGAGGGCCATGACCCTGATGACCGCGGGCATGATGACCGTCCAGGGCGTCGGCATGGCGGGGGCCGGGATCGCCGCCGAGTTCGCCCCCGTGCACGCGGTCGTCGCGGGTACGGGCGTCCTCGGTACGGTCTGCCTCCTCGTGGCCGCCGCCGAGCTGCGGGCGGCCGGGGCGACAGGGGCGGCCCGGAGCGGTCGGGGACCGAAAGGCGAGACGGGGCTGACCGGCATATGACCAGTCGGTAGGGTCGAGGCGTGCCGAAGCCGCTCAGTCTCCCCTTCGACCCCATCGCCCGCGCCGACGAACTCTGGCAGAAGCGCTGGGGCCCGGTCCCCTCGATGGCCGCGATCACCTCGATCATGCGCGCCCACCAGATCCTCCTCGCGGAGGTCGACGCCGTCGTGAAGCCGTACGGGCTGACCTTCGCGCGGTACGAGGCCCTGGTGCTGCTCACCTTCTCGAAGGCCGGCGAGCTGCCGATGTCCAAGATCGGCGAGCGGCTGATGGTCCACCCCACGTCCGTGACGAACACGGTGGACCGGCTCGTGAGGTCCGGTCTCGTCGACAAGCGGCCGAACCCGAACGACGGCCGCGGAACCCTCGCCTCCATCACCGAGAAGGGCCGCGAGGTGGTCGAGGCGGCCACCCGCGACCTGATGGAGATGGAGTTCGGGCTCGGCGCGTACGACGCGGAGGAGTGCGCCGAGATCTTCGCGATGCTGCGTCCGCTGCGGGTCGCGGCGGACGACTTCGAGGAGAAATAGGCGCCCGCACGGCGAGGGCCGACCCGCGCGAAGATCGCCCGGAACGTGCCGTTACGCTCGACGGCATGAAATCCAGCGTGCTGACCCGTTACCGCGTCATGGCGTACATCACCGCCGTCATGCTGCTCGTGCTGTGCACCTGCATGGTCTTCAAGTACGGGTTCGACATGGGCGAGGACGTGACCTTCGCGGTCTCCCAGGCCCACGGTGTCCTCTACATCATCTACCTCGTCTTCGCCTTCGACCTGGGCTCCAAGGCCCGCTGGCCGTTCGGGAAGCTGCTCTGGGTCCTGGTCTCGGGCACCATCCCCTTCGCCGCGTTCTTCGTCGAGCGCAAGGTCGTCGCCGAGACGCTGCCGCTGATCGGCGGCGCGCGACCGGAGCCGGTCAAGGCCTGACACGGACCCCCGCACTGATGTGCGGGGGTTTCCCGTCGACACTTACTAGGACGTCCTAGTAAATTTGAAGGCATGGACGCTGACGCCATCGAGGAAGGCCGCCGTCGCTGGCAGGCCCGTTACGACAAGGCCCGCAAGCGGGAGGCCGACTTCACCACGCTCTCCGGCGACGCAGTCGAGCCCGTCTACGGGCCCCGCCCCGGAGACACCTACGAGGGCTTCGAACGCATCGGCTGGCCCGGCGAGTACCCGTACACCCGGGGGCTCCACGCGACCGGCTACCGGGGCCGGACGTGGACCATCCGCCAGTTCGCCGGCTTCGGCAACGCCGAGCAGACCAACGAGCGCTACAAGATGATCCTGGCCGCCGGCGGCGGCGGCCTCTCCGTCGCCTTCGACATGCCCACCCTCATGGGCCGCGACTCCGACGACCCCCGCGCCCTCGGTGAGGTCGGCCACTGCGGTGTCGCCATCGACTCCGCCGCCGACATGGAGGTCCTCTTCAAGGACATCCCGCTCGGCGACGTCACCACCTCGATGACGATCTCCGGCCCCGCCGTGCCCGTCTTCTGCATGTACCTGGTCGCCGCCGAGCGACAGGGAGCCGACCCGGCCGTGCTCAACGGCACGCTCCAGACCGACATCTTCAAGGAGTACATCGCGCAGAAGGAGTGGCTCTTCGAGCCCGAGCCCCATCTGCGTCTCATCGGCGACCTGATGGAGCACTGCGCGCAGGGCATCCCCGCGTACAAGCCGCTCTCCGTCTCCGGCTACCACATCCGCGAGGCCGGGGCGACGGCCGCGCAGGAGCTCGCGTACACCCTCGCCGACGGCTTCGGCTACGTGGAGCTCGGCCTCAGCCGCGGCCTCGACGTGGACGTCTTCGCCCCCGGTCTGTCCTTCTTCTTCGACGCCCACCTCGACTTCTTCGAGGAGATCGCCAAGTTCCGCGCCGCCCGCCGGATCTGGGCGCGCTGGATGAAGGAGGTGTACGGCGCCACGACCGACAAGGCCCAGTGGCTCCGCTTCCACACCCAGACCGCCGGTGTCTCCCTCACCGCCCAGCAGCCGTACAACAACGTCGTGCGGACCGCCGTGGAGGCCCTCTCCGCCGTCCTCGGCGGCACCAACTCCCTCCACACCAACGCCCTCGACGAGACCCTCGCGCTCCCCAGCGAGCAGGCCGCCGAGATCGCGCTCCGCACCCAGCAGGTGCTGATGGAGGAGACCGGCGTCGCCAACGTCGCCGACCCGCTGGGCGGCTCCTGGTACGTCGAGCAGCTCACCGACCGCATCGAGGCCGACGCCGAGAAGATCTTCGACCAGATCAAGGAGCGCGGCCGCCGTGCCCACCCGGACGGTCGGCACCCGATCGGGCCGATCACCTCCGGCATCCTGCGCGGCATCGAGGACGGCTGGTTCACCGGCGAGATCGCCGAGTCCGCCTTCCAGTACCAGCGGTCCCTGGAGAAGGGCGACAAGCGGGTCGTCGGCGTCAACGTCCACCACGGCTCCGTCACCGGCGACCTGGAGATCCTCCGGGTCAGCCACGAGGTCGAGTGGGAGCAGGTCCGGGTCCTCGGCGAGCGCAAGGAGCGCCGCGACGACGCCGAGGTCCGCGCCTCGATCGACGCCATGCTGGCGGCCGCCCGCGACGGCTCGAACATGATCGCCCCGATGCTGGACGCCGTCCGCGCCGAGGCCACCCTCGGCGAGATCTGCAACGCGCTGCGGGACGAGTGGGGCGTCTACACGGAGCCCCCGGGCTTCTGACCCGTCTCCCCGCCTCGCGCGCCGGCCATGTCGCGCGTCACGCGTCAGGGGCGGCACGGGAACTCCCGTACCGCCCCTGACCCGTGCGTGTCTCAGCCGCCGGCGGCCGACGCCGCTCCCAGACCGCCCACCAGGAGCGCCGAGAGCCGCGCCACCCACGGTTCGTCGACCGGCTCCGCGCTCACCAGCGCGCGGTGCACCACGGCGCCCGCGATCACGTCGAAGATCAGGTCGTCGGTGGCGTCCACCGCGACCGGGTCCCGGTCCGCCGGGAGTTCACCGCGCCGCTGTGCCCGCATCCGGCCCTCCAGGACGAGCCGCTTCTGCCGGTCGACGATCGAGGCCCGTATGCGTTCGCGCAGCGGCTCGTCGCGGGTCGACTCGGCCACCACCGCCATCAGGGCGGTCTTGGTCTCGGGGCGTTCGAGGAGGGCGGCGAACTGGAGGACGACGTTCTCGATGTCGGCCTGGAGGGAACCCAGGTCGGGCAGTTCGAGTTCATCGAAGAGGACGGCGACGGCGTCGACCACGAGCTCGCTCTTGTTGGCCCAGCGGCGGTACAGGGTCGTCTTGGCCACCCCGGCCCTGCCGGCCACGTCCCCCATCGTGAGCTTGGACCAACCCAGCTCTACCAGGGCCGCGCGGGTCGCCTCAAGGATGGCCGTGTCGGCCTCGGTGGAGCGGGGGCGTCCGGTACGGCTGCTGCGGTTGGTGCGGCTACACATGGACGTCGACCATACCCGCCGGTAGGTAGTGCGCCAGAGGGGCGGCGTGTGAGGCAGTTCACCGTGCGGATCCGGCCCGCGCCCTCCCCTCGGCTCACCCGGGAGAGTTACGCTACGACCTGTAGCGAAAGGCATTGAGCGGCCTGAGCGACAACCACGGCACCGGGTGGGGACCCGGTGCACCGCACCGGGTGGGGACCCGGTGCGAACCGAAGACGAGGAACCGTGTCGCCCCACGTCTCGCACACCGGCGGGAGACGTGCGGACGGCACGGTTCAGCCATGGCTTACCGGTTACGCGCGCGGAAGGGGGAGGATGTACGTATGCAGCCCCGAAACATGTCCATGAGCGGCGTCGTCGACCTCGCCGCGGTGAAGGCGGCCGGAGAGGCCAAGGCGAAGGCGGAGCAGACGCGCGCCGCAGCCGCCCGGCAGGGTGGCCCCGCCGCCGTGCCCCCGTCCGCCCTGGTGATCGACGTCGACGAGGCGGGATTCGAGCGCGATGTGCTCCAGCGCTCCGCCGAGGTCCCGGTCGTCCTCGACTTCTGGGCCGAGTGGTGCGAGCCCTGCAAGCAGCTGAGCCCGCTCCTGGAGCGGCTCGCCGTCGAGTACAACGGCCGCTTCCTGCTCGCGAAGATCGACGTCGACGCCAACCAGATGCTGATGCAGCAGTTCGGCATCCAGGGAATTCCGGCCGTTTTCGCGGTGGTCGCCGGTCAGGCGCTGCCGCTCTTCCAGGGCGCCGTGCCCGAGGCCCAGATCCGCGAGACCCTCGACCAGCTGATCCAGGTCGGCGAGGAGCGCTTCGGTCTGACCGGCATCGTCGTCGACGCCGACGGCGAGGGCCCCGACGGCGGAGCGGCCGCGGCCGCGCAGCCCGTCGGCCCCTACGACGTGCTCCTCGAAGCGGCCATGTCCGCGCTCGACGTCGGTGATCTGGCCGGAGCCGTCCAGGCGTACAAGAACGTGCTCGCCGACGACCCGGCCAACCCGGAGGCCAAGCTCGGTCTGGCCCAGGCCGAACTCCTCGCCCGGGTGCAGGACCTCGACCCGGCCGCGGTGCGCAAGGCCGCCGCCGACGGTCCGGCCGACGTGACCGCGCAGATCGCCGCCGCCGACCTCGATCTGGTGGGCGGTCATGTACAGGACGCCTTCGGGCGTCTCGTCGAGACCGTGCGCCGCACGGTCGGCGAGGACCGGGACGCGGCGCGGCTGCGGCTCCTGGAGCTCTTCGAGGTGATCGGCGCCGACGACCCGCGGGTCACGGCGGCCCGGCAGGCCCTGGCGCGGGTCCTGTTCTAGTCCCGTCCGGTGCGCCGGATCGTCCGACGATTTGGCAGCAGGGTGACAAAAGGCGGCCGCGCTTTACCAAAACTTGGTAATCGCGGCCGCTGTTACTTGCAGTAAATCGAACCTGCGATTCTGTCCGTATTCTTCCGGCAATCTGCCGACATTCCTCGCCACGCGAACGTACCCTCCGTGCCCGTTCGGCCCCACCCCGCCATGACGTGGTTATCCACCCGTTACTAGCCAGTAACGAACCCCCTTGTGCGGGGGCCCGGAATGGACCACGATCGGCGACGCTCGGTCCAAAACCGCACCACCCCGGCAACCAACCGGGACGCGGCGAGGGTCCCCACCGGGTGGACCGGTGTTCCGGCACCGGTCGTGGACAGGGGGGTTCCCGCTCTCACCGAACGGGGCCTGTCCAATCAGGTCGCGCTCCAAGGCGTGGCCCATGGTTGTCGCTCGGGGGTGATCGCCGGTGATTCGGACGCGCAACGCGCCGCCTGATGCCTCGGCGCTCTCCTTCCCGAGGACGTAGCTCTTCTCCCATCCCAGGACGGGCCCCGGGCCCTTCCGGAGATGTACGTCCGAGAAGGAGGAATTCTCATGAAGTCCCAGGTTCGTGGCGGGACCAGATGGAAGCGGTTCGCCGTCGTCATGGTCCCGAGTGTGGCCGCGACGGCCGCGATCGGTGTCGGCCTGGCCCAGGGCGCGCTCGCCGCGTCCTTCAGCATCTCCGGCCAGGAATTCAAGGTTAAGGCCAACAGCCTCGTCGGTACGGACTTCGTCCAGTACGGCAGCGTCGACGCCGGCAAGGACCTCGAGGGCAAGGACTTCGCCGCCCCGGTGGCGGTGTCCGGCTTCTCCGAGGCCTGGATCACGAACATGTGCCAGTCGGTCGTGACGCCGAAGGTGCCGTTCATCGGTGACGTCACCCTCCGTCTGGAGGCCGGCACCGAGGCCGCCAAGACCGGAAAGGCCGAGGACAAGGTCTACGCGAAGGGCATCTACCTCGATGTCTCCGAGCTCAAGGCCGACGCCGAGTTCACCAACATCGACATCGGCATCGCCGCCGGCGACCTGCACAAGGTCAACGGCCAGCCGGTTCCGGGCAAGCCGGGCATCCAGCCCAACACCAAGGCCAACCCGTACGGCTTCGGCCAGCGTGCCGAGCAGGCGACGCTGAACAACGTGGAGCAGAAGGCGTGGGCCACCACGGCCGGCACCTTCAAGCTCCCCGACCTTCACCTGTCCCTGCACCGGGGCACCTCGAAGGAGTGCTACTAGGACTGACCGGTCCGCGAGGACCAGGTCGTCCTGAGGGTGGGGCCGCCCCGTGCGGTCCCACCCGCGAGGCCCCTTCCCTTCAACTTCTCAGCAACACCGCTTCCAGGGAGCTGTTCCATGAGCGCCGAGATCCCCGCCTCCCGCGAAGTCCCCAAGAAGGAGAACCGGTTCAAGGTCTGGCGGCAGACCCGGCCCTTCTGGGCGGGACTGTTCACCATGATCGGCGGCGTACCGATCGCCTACCTTCCGTACGGGGACATGCGGCTCGGCAATGTCACCCTCGCCATGCAGACCACCGCCGGTGCCGGCGCGCTGATCATCGGCGTCCTGCTCATCACGCTCGGTCTGACGATGTGGTTCCAGCCCATCGTCCGGGTGTTCGCGGGTGTCGCGACGATCGTCCTGGCGCTCGTCTCCATCCCGGTCTCGAACTTCGGTGGCCTGATCATCGGCTATCTGTTCGCGGTCATCGGCGGCGGTATGTCCGCCGCGTGGGCGCCCGCCCCGCCGGTCGAGGAGACCGACGAGGCAGAGGCCGACGCAGAGCACGACGGTCAGCCGGAGGCCTCCGACGAGGCCGCCCCCGCCCTCGACCCCGAGACCGAGGCCATGGTGGCGGCCGTATTCCCGGAGCAGCGCGAGGGCGCGCAGCCGCTGACCGACACGACGATCGACGCCAAGGGCGGGAGGAACAGTGCGGGGTGACGAGACTCAGTCGGCGCTCGCGAAGGAGGGCCCGCGGCACGCGGCCCCGCGCAAGTCGCTGCTGAACAGGATCCAGGGCCCCGCGGGCAAGGCGATGGCGCTGGCCGCCATGCCGACCGCGGTGTTCGTGGGCATGGGCCTCACGCCCAGGCTCGCCCTCGCCGATGAGAAGGACATCCCCTTCGCGCCCGGCCCCTGTGTGACGCGCTCGGACGAGCCGACGCAGGAGGAGACGACGAAGCCGGCCGAGACGGCGAAGACGACGCCCGCCTCCACCCCCACCGCGACGCCTTCCGCGACCGCGACCGCCACCCCCACCGCCACCGCGACCCCCACCGGAAGCCCGACGCCGACCGCGACGGAGACCGGGCAGGCGGCCACGCGGCAGACGCAGGGCCAGGCCAAGACCACCGCCTCCCCGACGGCGACGCCGACACCGACGGCCACACCCACGCCGACGCAGTCGAAGAACCCGCTCGACCCGCTGGGCCTCGGCGACGCGCTCAAGGACCTGTTCGACGGCCCGGACCCGAAGCCGACGGAAACGCCCACCACGGCGGCTCCGACGACCCAGGCACCCGCCCCGAGCGCCTCCGCGACGGCTCCCGCCGACAAGCCGGCCACGACCACTCCGCCGAAGTCGACCGCGGCTCCGAAGGCGACCGCCGACCCGGGCGCGGAGACGGCGAAGAGGCAGATCGAGAAGGCCGCCGCGCAGGCCGGCGCGAAGGTCCAGGAGCTGCCGGAGAGCGCCAAGGGCCTGGAGGCCAAGAAGGACGAGTCCATACCCGACGGCGCCAAGCCCCGGTTCCCGTGCCCCGAGCCGGACCCCGAGGCGCTCGCGGCGGCCGACCTGGAGCCGGGCATCCCGCTGCTCCCGGACGAGCCGTGGCGGCTGGAGAGCTCGCTGCTCACGCTGAAGGGCCTCAAGTACCACGGCATCGTCGAGGTCAAGACGGGCAGCGGCAAGCTCAAGAAGGTCCTGAAGTTCACCGCGACCGGCATCGACATCAAGGACCTCCACCAGCTGACGGTCCACTCCGAGGGCCGCACGGGCCACGTCCGCTCCGACAAGGGCTCGACGTCGACCATCACCGACGGCACGGTGACCATGTACACGGAGGAGCTGAAGGGCAACCTCTTCGGCATCATCCCGATCACCTTCAGCCCGGAGAGCCCGCCCCCGCTGGACGTCCCCTTCGCCTTCTTCACCCAGGTGAAGCTCAAGCAGGCGGGACAGTTCGGCGGCACCCTCAAGGTCCCGGGCCTCCGCAACACGGTCGAGCCCGACTGACCCGGTACGACACACGGCCCGTACGACGAAGCCCCCGTCCGCACCGTGCGGACGGGGGCTTCGTCGTGACGTCAGGCGCGCTCGCCGCCACCGAGGTGGTGGACGCGGACCATGTTCGTCGTGCCGGGGACGCCGGGGGGCGAGCCGGCGGTGATGACCATGGTGTCACCCGCGTTGTAGCGCTGGAGCTTCAGGAGCTCGGCGTCCACCAGGTCGACCATCGCGTCCGTGTTGTCCACGTGCGGGACGACGAAGGACTCGACGCCCCAGCTCAGGGTGAGCTGGTTACGGGTGTTCTCGTCCGTCGTGAAGGCGAGGATCGGCTGCTGGACGCGGTAGCGCGAGAGACGGCGGGCCGTGTCGCCGGACTGGGTGAAGGCGACCAGGGCCTTGCCGCCCAGGAAGTCGGCGATCTCGCAGGCCGCGCGGGCGACGGAACCGCCCTGGGTGCGCGGCTTCTTGCCCGGGACCAGGGGCTGGAGGCCCTTGGAGAGCAGCTCCTCCTCGGCCGCGGCGACGATCTTCGACATCGTCTTCACGGTCTCGATCGGGTACGCGCCGACCGAGGACTCGGCCGACAGCATGACCGCGTCCGCGCCGTCCAGGATCGCGTTGGCGACGTCGCTCGCCTCGGCGCGGGTCGGACGGGAGTTGGTGATCATCGACTCCATCATCTGGGTCGCGACGATGACCGGCTTGGCGTTGCGGCGGCACATCTCCACGAGGCGCTTCTGCACCATCGGGACCTTTTCGAGCGGGTACTCGACGGCGAGGTCGCCGCGGGCCACCATGACCGCGTCGAAGGCCGCGACGACGGCCTCCATGTTCTCGACGGCCTGCGGCTTCTCCACCTTGGCGATGACGGGGACCCGGCGGCCCTCCTCGTCCATCACCTTGTGGACGTCCTTGACGTCGTCGGCGTCACGGACGAAGGAGAGCGCGACCATGTCGCAGCCCATGCGGAGCGCGAACCGGAGGTCGTCCACGTCCTTCTCCGACAGGGCGGGGACGTTGACCGCCGCGCCGGGCAGGTTGATGCCCTTGTGGTCGGAGATGACACCGCCCTCGACGACGATGGTCTTGACCCGGGGGCCCTCGACCTCGACGACCCGCAGTTCGACGTTGCCGTCGTTGATCAGGACCTGGTCGCCCTTGGAGACATCGCCGGGCAGGCCCTTGTAGGTGGTGCCGCAGATGGACTTGTCGCCGGGGACGTCGTCGGTGGTGATGGTGAACTCGTCACCGCGCACCAGCTCGACCGGGCCCTCGGCGAAGGTCTCGAGACGGATCTTGGGGCCCTGGAGGTCGGCGAGCACGCCGACGGCGCGACCGGTGTCCGCGGAGACCTGCCGGACGCGGTCGTACCGCTCCTGGTGTTCCGCCTGGGATCCGTGGCTGAAGTTGAATCGGGCCACGTTCATGCCGGCCTCGATGAGAGCCTTCAGCTGCTCATACGAGTCGACGGCGGGGCCCAGCGTGCAGACGATTTTGGAACGGCGCATGAGGCGGATCCTATCGGTTTGTTTCGCTGCGGAATATTCCGGCTGGCGGAAAGTACAAATGGGCGCGAGGTCGCTCAGGCGTTCACTTCTCCGAGCGTTTCTCCGAGGGTTTCTCCGGGCCTTTCCGCGGGTGCTTCCCCGCCCACCAGAGCGAAGGTCTGGCGCGCGATCTCCAGCTCCTCGTCCGTCGGCACCACGGCGACCGCCACCCGCGCGTAGTTCGGCGAGATCAGCCGTGCCTCGTCCGACCGCACCGCGTTGAGGTCCGCGTCCACCGCGAGCCCCAGCTCCTCCAGTCCCGTGATCGCGGCCTCCCGCACGGGGGCCGCGTTCTCCCCGACCCCCGCCGTGAACGCCACCGCGTCCACCCGGCCCAGCACCGCGTAGTACGCCCCGATGTACTTCTTCAGCCGGTGGATGTAGATCTCGAAGGCGAGCGCCGCACGCTCGTCGCCCTCGTCGATCCGGCGGCGGATCTCCCGCATGTCGTTGTCCCCGCAGAGTCCCACCAGGCCGGACTTCTTGTTCAGCAGGACGTCGATGTCGTCGGCCGACATGCCCGCCACCCGCTTGAGGTGGAAGGTGACCGCCGGGTCGATGTCGCCCGAGCGGGTACCCATGACCAGGCCCTCCAGCGGCGTCAGGCCCATCGAGGTGTCCACGCACCGGCCGCCCCTCACCGCGGAGGCGGACGCGCCGTTGCCCAGGTGCAGCACGATCACGTTCACCTCCTCCGGCTCCTTGCCGAGCAGCTTCGCCGTCTCCCGCGACACATACGCGTGCGAGGTGCCGTGGAACCCGTACCGCCGGATCCGGTACGCGTCGGCCGTCTCCACGTCGATCGCGTACCGCGCCGCCGACTCCGGCATCGTCGTGTGGAAAGCCGTGTCGAAGACCGCGACCTGCGGCAGGTCGGGGCGGAGCGCCGTCGCCGTACGGATGCCCGTCAGGTTCGCCGGGTTGTGCAGCGGCGCCACCGGCACGAGCCGCTCGATCTCCGCCAGCACCTCGTCGTCGATGACCGTCGGCTCGGTGAACCGCAGCCCGCCGTGCACCACCCGGTGGCCGATCGCCGCCAGCTCGGGGGAGTCGAGCCCCAGGCCGTCCGCCGCCAGCTCCTCGGCGACCGCCTTCAGCGCGGCCGCGTGGTCGGCGATCGGGCCGTTCTTCTCGCGCTTCTCGCCTCCACCGCCCTGCAGCGGGGTGTGCACGAGCCGCGAGGTCTCCTCGCCGATCCGCTCCACGAGCCCCTGGGCGAGCCGGCTGTCGTCGCGCATGTCGAGCAGCTGGTACTTCACCGACGACGAGCCGGAGTTGAGGACCAGCACACGGGTGGGAACGGGGGTGGGGGCGGTCATGCGGGGAACTCCTGACCCTGGGCGGGGACCTGGGACTGGATCGCCGTGATGGCGACCGTGTTGACGATGTCGCTGACGAGCGCGCCGCGCGAGAGGTCGTTCACCGGCTTGCGCAGACCCTGGAGCACCGGCCCGACGGCCACGGCGCCGGCCGAACGCTGCACGGCCTTGTAGGTGTTGTTGCCGGTGTTGAGGTCCGGGAAGATCAGCACGGTCGCCTGCCCCGCCACCTCCGAGCCCGGCAGCTTCGTCGCCGCGACCGAGGGCTCGACGGCGGCGTCGTACTGGATGGGCCCCTCGATCCGCAGCTCCGGGTGCGCCTCGCGGACCAGCTTCGTCGCCTCCCGCACCTTGTCGACGTCGGCGCCGGAGCCCGACGTGCCGGTCGAGTACGAGAGCATCGCTATCCGCGGCTCGACGCCGAAGCGGGCCGCGGTGGCCGCCGACTGGACGGCGATGTCCGCGAGCTGCTCGGCGTCCGGGTCCGGATTGACCGCGCAGTCGCCGTACACGAGGACCTTGTCGGCGAGGCACATGAAGAAGACCGACGAGACGATCGAGGCGTCCGGCTTGGTCTTGATGATCTCGAAGGCCGGGCGGATCGTCGCAGCCGTGGAGTGCACCGAGCCGGAGACCATGCCGTCGGCCAGACCCTCCTGGACCATCAGCGTGCCGAAGTAGTTGACGTCCGAGACCACGTCGTACGCCAGTTCCACGGTGACGCCCTTGTGGGCCCGCAGCGCCGCGTACTTCTCGGCGAACGCGTCCCGCAGCTCCGACGTCGCCGGGTCGATCAGCTGTGTGTCGGCGAGCGCGATGCCCAGATCGGCGGCCTTCTTCCGGATGACCTCGACGTCGCCGAGCAGCGTCAGGTCGCACACGTCACGGCGCAGCAGCACGTCGGCGGCGCGCAGCACCCGCTCCTCGGTGCCCTCCGGGAGCACCACCCGGCGCCGGTCGGCGCGCGCCTGCTCGATGAGCTCGTGCTCGAACATCATCGGGGTGACCCGGCCGCTGCGGGCCACCGAGACCCGCTTGAGCAGGTCGGCCGTGTCCACGTGCCGTTCGAACAGGCCGAGCGCCGTCTCCGCCTTGCGCGGGGTGGCCGCGTTCAGCTTGCCCTCCAGCGCGAAGAGTTCGGTGGCGGTCGGGAAGCTGTTGCCCGCCACGGAGATGACCGGGGTGCCCGGCGCGAGACGGGCCGCCAGGGTCAGGATCTCGTCGCTGGGCCGCTCGTTCAGGGTGAGCAGCACACCGGCGATCGGCGGGGTGCCGGCCGAGTGCGCGGCCAGCGCCCCGACGACCAGGTCGGCCCGGTCCCCGGGGGTGACGACGAGACAGCCCGGGGTCAGCGCGTTGAGGAAGTTCGGCAGCATCGCGCCGCCGAAGACGAAGTCCAGCGCGTCGCGCGCGAGGCCCGCGTCGTCGCCGAGGACCACGGAGGCGCCGAGCGCGTGCTTGATCTGGGCGACGGTGGGCGCGGCGAGCGCCGGCTCGTCCGGCAGGACGTAGCAGGGTACGGGCAGCCGGGCCGTGAGCCGCTCGGCGATGACCTCCCGGTCCTCGCCCGCCACCCGGTTGACGATCATCGCGAGCACGTCGCAGCCGAGTCCGTCGTACGCCCGGAAGGCGTTGCGCGCCTCGGACCGCACGGACTCCGCCGACTGGCCCTTGCCGCCGACGACCGGGATGACGGAGGCGCCGAACTCGTTGGCGAGCCGCGCGTTGAGCGCCAGCTCGTCGGGGAGCTGGGTGGCGGCGAAGTCGGTGCCGAGGACCAGGACGACCTCGTAGTCGCGGGCGACCGCGTGGAAGCGGTCGACCAGCTGCGACACCAGCTCGTCGGTGCCGCGCTCGGCCTGCAGCGCGGAGGCCTCGTGGTAGTCCATGCCGTAGACCGTCGAGGCGTCCTGCGAGAGCCGGTAGCGGGTGCGCAGCAGGTCGAAGAGCCGGTCGGGACCGTCGTGCACCAGCGGCCGGAACACCCCCACCCGGTCCACCTGGCGGGTGAGGAGCTCCATGACTCCCAGCTCGACGACCTGGCGGCCGTCACCGCGGTCGATCCCGGTCACGTACACGCTGCGCGTCACGCCGTGGTCTCCTGTCCAGTCCTGCGGAAAACGGGACTCACGGAGCCGGGGCGAGCGGTGCCCTCGCGGCACGCTCGCGGCCCGTGCGCCGACCGACGCCGTGGTCCCTCGCGTCAACCGACTGTGCTCAGAAAGCCCCGATAGGGCGGCATTACCCCCTTGACAATACCCCCGCCGATGGTTAGGTCGCCCGCCGGACGAAGGGCCCTGAACCCCGGGACGAAAGGCCTCTCCGCGAGGCCCGGGAGGGACGCGCGGAACGGCCGCGAGCGCGCCCCTCAGGCCGGGCGTGCCAGAATCGCTCTGGCTCACCAAGGAACGCGACCGAGCAGGAGACACAGCACGATGCGCATCGGAGTCCTCACCGCAGGCGGAGACTGCCCCGGCCTGAACGCAGTGATCCGGTCGGTCGTGCACCGGGCGCTCACCGGCCACGACGACGAAGTCATCGGCTTCGAGGACGGCTTCAAGGGCCTCCTCGACGGCCACTACCGACCCCTCGACCTCAACGCCGTCAGCGGCATCCTGGCCCGCGGCGGCACGATCCTCGGCTCCGCCCGCCTGGAGCGGAACCGGCTGGCCGAAGCCGCCGAATCCGCCCCCGACCTGGCCCGCGAGTACGGCATCGACGTCCTCATCCCGATCGGCGGCGAAGGCACCCTGACCGCCGCCCGGATGCTCTCCGACGCCGGCATGCCCGTCGTCGGCGTCCCGAAGACGATCGACAACGACATCTCGTCCACGGACCGCACCTTCGGCTTCGACACCGCCGTCGGCGTCGCCACCGAGGCCATGGACCGCCTCAAGACCACCGCCGAGTCCCACCAGCGGGTGATGGTCGTCGAGGTGATGGGCCGCCACGCCGGCTGGATCGCCCTGGAGTCCGGCATGGCCGGCGGCGCCCACGGCATCTGCCTCCCCGAGCGGCCCTTCGAGGTCGACGACCTGGTCAAGATGGTCGAGGAGCGCTTCGCCCGCGGCAAGAAGTTCGCCGTCATCTGCGTCGCCGAAGGCGCCCACCCGGTCGAGGGCTCGATGGAGTACAAGAAGGGCGAGATCGACCAGTTCGGCCACGAGCGCTTCCAGGGCATCGGCAACCAGCTCGCCGTCGAGCTGGAGCGGCGCCTCGGCAAGGAGGCCCGCCCGGTCATCCTCGGCCACGTCCAGCGCGGCGGCACGCCGACCGCGTACGACCGGGTGCTCGCGACCCGCTTCGGCTGGCACGCGGTGGAGGCCGCGCACCGCGGCGAGTTCGGCAGGATGACGGCGCTGCGGGGCACGGGCGTCGAGATGGTGCCGCTGGCCGAGGCGGTCACCCGCCTCAAGACGGTCCCGGAGGACCGCATCCGCGAGGCGGAGTCCGTCTTCTAGGGCGCCTTCCGAGGACAGGTTCGGCCGGCGCCCGTCCGCCCGTCAGCGGTGCCCGGCCTTCGCGGGCCGCCCTCACGGGCCGTCCTCACGGCTCTGCCGACGGCTCTGTCCCCAAGGCCCTGTCGTCGGGACCTCCGTCCCGACCTGTCCCGATTCCCGCCGGGACCCGGACGCACCCGAGTGGCCCCGACCGTCCCCCCGTGGACGGTCGGGGCCACTCCGCCGTGCGCGGCATCACCCCTGGAAATGCCGGGTTCCACTCTTGAGCCGGAGCCTGCGATCAACAAGGCTTGGGGCCTGTCCCGGACATGTCCCAACCCCTGTCCGGCGGAGTTCGGTGGGTTCGGTCGAAGGGAAGAGGCACGGATGACACCGGGGCGGCACACCCCTGACCCACGGGAGGCACGCACCCCGGCCGAGTTCCTCGCGCGCCTCCAGGCCCTCAAGGACTGGTCGGGCCTGACCTACCGCGAGCTCTCGGCCCGGGCGGAGGCACGCGGGGACGTCCTGCCCCGGTCCACCGTGGCGAACATGCTGGCCCGCGCGACCCTGCCCCGCGAGGAACTGCTGACCGCCTTCGTCCGCGCCTGCGGAGCGACGTCGGCCGAACTGGAGGACTGGCGGACGGTACGGGCGGAGCTGGCGGGCCGGGGGGCGTACGGGGCCGCCGAGGCAGAGGCTGACGCGAGTACGGCCACGGACGCGGCTACAGACACGGACACGGACGCGGGTGCGCCTGCCGATCCCGGAGCGGCGGGGCAGGTGGCGCCCGATACGCCCGGGACGGTCGGCCCGCCGCCCACCTGGCCCGGGCCCGATACCGCGGCCGCGTCGCAGGGCGGCGCGTCCGGCATCCCGTCCGGAACCCGTCCCGGCACCCCGTCCCGCATACGGCGCGCGCTCGTCGCGACCGTCGCCCTGACCGGGCTCGTCCTCGCCGGGGTCAGCGTCGTCGCCTTCCTCCGCGACGGCGGCACCGGCCCCGCGGGCCAGCATCCCCGTGCGGGTCAGCCGCCCCGTACCCCCGCCGCCGTGGCCCCCGCCGTGGGAGACGTACGCATCCGCCTGGCCGGCACCGACTTCTGCCTCGCCGAGCGGCGCGGCACCCGCACCGGACAGGTCCATCAGGTGCCGTGCGCCGCGTCGGACTTCCCGCTCTACTCCCTCGCCACGGTGGGCTCCGGCCGGTGGAGGATCGTCTCCGACCACCCGGACTTCGGCCCCGGATGCTCCGGCATACCCTCCGGCGGCCGGATACCCGACTCCGCGTACGAGGACTCCGAGTGCGGGGACCCCAGCCGGGTCGAGGCCTTCACCCTGGAGCCGTACGGCACTCCCGAGGGTCCGGTCCGCGGCTACCGGATCGTTCCGGTCGGCTCCGCGACGCCCGGTACCTGTGTCACCGTCGTCGGCGACCGCCAGGCAGCCTGGGCACGGCTGGCCCAGGCGCCCTGTACTCCGGACGCCGCCGGTCAGCTCTTCTCCTTCGACCGGCGGGACTGAGCGGGAAGGGGGAGTGGGGAGCGGGCAAGGAGCCAGGGCCTCAGGGGCTCAGGACCGGGACGTCGAGAGCGTGTCTGGCGATGCTCACGGCCTCCGGCCGGCAGTTCGTCCCGGGGTCGCCCTCGGCCTTGAGCGTGACCGAGACGCGCAGCGTCAGATTGCTGTCGCGCAGGCGCAGGACGCAGTCCCCCTCGCCCGGCGCGGGGACCGCCCAGTACGCCTCGTCGCCGACGTCCGCGTTCATGGTGCCGCCGTCCGACTGAGCGGCGTGCTCCGTCTTCTGACGGTCCGTCGCCTCACCCCGCTCGGCGGTGGGGGTCTTGAGGTTCCACCAGACCTCGGCACTCTCGGCCTTCGCCCCGTCGGACTCCCCGGTGGTCCAGGAGCAGCGGATCTCCGGGCCGTCGGCGTGGGCGACGGAGAAGTCCCGCTCGGGGTTCCGCTCGTACGAGGGCAGGGCGAGCTTCACGTCCTGGCAGGCGGGCAGCGTGCGGTACTTGTCCGTGCCCGGGTCCTTCCTCAGCAGGAAGTACCCGCCGACGCCCGTCCCCGCCACGACGAGCAGTCCCGCGGCGAGGAGCGCGACGGTTCGCCCGCGACCCCGCCGCCGCGGCGGCTCCTGAGGAGCGGGAGCGGGAGCGGGACTGGGACGGGGAATGGGCGGGGGCGCGGTGGCGGGCGCGGGGATCCGCGCGGGCGCCGTGACCGTCGGCCGGGCGCCGGTGTGGGCCGTCGGGTACGGCGTCGGCGGACCCGGCGTCACGGGTACGTCCGGGCGGGGCCCGACGACGACCGTCGGGGTCGGGGCCGGCCCCTCGCCCAGCAACGCGCCGATACGGGCCTGCTGGTCGGCCACCAGGGCGTGCACCGCGGGGGGCCAGACCCGGGCGGCGGGCGGGACCGGGCCGAGGAGTCCGATCAGCCGGGCCGGCGTGGGCCGGGCGGCCGGGTCTTTGGCGAGGCACTCCTCGACGATCCCGCGCAGCCCCGCCGGCACCCCGCTCAGGTCGGGGACGCCCTGCACCACGTTGGCGAGCGTCTGGAAGGTCGAGGTGCCGGCGAACGGGGAGGCGCCCGTCAGCGCGAGGACGAGGACGGCGCCGAGCGAGAACACATCGCTCGCGGGGGTGAGTTCCCGGCTCTCCGCCTGCTCGGGCGACATGAACGGGGGCGAGCCGATGACCCAGCCGGTCTGGGTCAGCTGCGTCGGCTCGGCGGCGCCCGGGTCCGCCGCCCGCGCGATGCCGAAGTCGATGACCCGGACCCCGTCCTCCGCGAGCAGGACGTTCTCGGGCTTGAGGTCGCGGTGGATCAGCCCCACCCGGTGGATCTCGGTCAGTGCCGTCGCCAGGCCCAGGGCGAGCCGGCGTACGGCGGTCTCGGGCAGTGGACCGGCCTCCCGCACCGCCGCCCCCAGCGAGGGCCCGGTCACGAACACCGAGGCGAGCCAGGGGAGGGCGGCGTCCGCGTCGGCGTCCATCACGGCCGCCGTGTAGGCGCCGGAGACCCTGCGGGAGGCGGCCACCTCGCGGCGGAAGCGGGCCCGGAAGTCGTCGTCGGACGCGAACCGGGCATGCACCTGCTTGACGGCGGCGAGCCGGCCGTCGTGGGCCGCGCCCAGGAGCACGCGGCCCATGCCGCCGTGGCCGAGCTCGGCGAGCAGCCGGTACGGACCGACCTCGGTCGGCTCGGAGTCGTCGAGCGGTTTCATCACAGGCCCCCCACGGCACAAGCCCCCATGGCGCCGCAGCGCCGTCCGTCCGCCGCGATCCTACTGATCCCGGCGGCCGGGGAAGGACGCCGTCGGCACGGGAACGGGCCCGGTGGAGGACGCGCGTCAGGGCGTCTCGACCAGACGGGCCCTGAGCGCCGTCACCACCGCCGGGTCGAGCCCGACGTGGCCGGTGACGTACGCGTCCACGGAGCCGTACCGGGCGCGCAGGTCCGCGAGGAAGAGCCGGATGATGTCGGCGGGCGCCCGGCCGTAGCCCGGCCAGCGCAGTGCGCGGCCGGGGTGGGAGGCCCGCCAGTCGGCGATCAGCCGCTCCGTGGCCAGCTCGGTGAGGGCGAAGTCCGCGAGGATCTCCTCGTCCGGAACGCCCAGGAGGGCGAGGAGGACGGCGGCGAGCAGCCCCGTACGGTCCTTCCCGGACGCGCAGTGGAAGACGAGCGGGCCGTCGGCGGAGGCGATGACCTCCAGGGCCGTACGGAGTTCCACCGCGCCGTCCTCTGCGACCTCGGCGAACCGGTCGGCGAGGTAGCGCCAGGGGTCGAGGTCCGGGTCGATCTCCGCCTGGTCGTAGGGGCGGTGCTCGATGGAGAGGTTGTGCCAGGAGACGTCCTCGGTCTCCGGGAGGCGGCCCTTGGCGGCGATCTCCCACGGGTAGCGCAGGTCGATCACCGTGGTCACGTCGAGCGCGCGGAAGCGCTCCAGATCGGTGGGGTCGGCGTCCGCGAGCTTGGCGAGGGAGTCGGAGCGGTAGAGGGTCTCCCACCGCACGGTCCCGCCGTCGGCGGTCCGGTAGCCGCCCAGGTCACGGAAGTTGTGGAGTCGTTCGAAGGGTATGTGTCGTCTCACGGCGCCAATGTAAGGGCCGGAGTGCGGAGTTCGGTGCTCCGGCAGCCCGTCGGGAGCCGATCGGGAGTCGTGGGTCGACCGGGGGACGGGAGCGGACCGGGATCCGGTCAGGCGCCCGCTAGGCGCCGACGGCGGCCCAGAAGTGCCCGGTGATGTCGTCGAGATAGGCGCGGCCCTCGTCGCCGGTGCCGGCCGAGGCGCCCCAGCTGCTGGTCGCCGCCATCTTGGCGTGGTAGTCGGTGTGCAGCCGCTGGAGGGCGTACTCCAGGGTCTGCCGGGGCAGCGGCAGCATCTTCACGGCCGGCTTCACGTAGGCCTGCCAGCGGTGGGTGGTGGCGGCGTCCCGCAGCAGCTCCGCGAGGGACTCGTCGCCGCCGGTGGCGGTGATCAGGGCGCGCGGGCCGAGACCGAGGACCTCGGCGAGTGCGGCCGTCTGGCGTTCGGTGCCGCGCCAGCGGCCCTCGTCCTCCATGCGCTGGTACGCGTGGGCCGAGACGCCGACCCGCCGGGCCAGCTCCTCGGGGGCCAGGCCGCGCGTCATCCGGTGCTCGCGGAGCGTGGTGGCGGCGGCGATGAGCTCGGCGGGAGCACACCACAGGACGCCCGCGAGGGCGGTGAGTTCCTGCTCGCTCGGGAGGGCCCGGCCGCGTTCCCATGCGACGACGGCGTCGGGCGTGACGAAGAGGCCGTACTGCGCGCGCAGGCCGTAGGCGACGTGACCGGGGGTCATGCCGAGACCCTCACGGAAGCGCCGCGCGGCCAGGGCGTTGAAGGGTGGGGAGGGTTGGTGCACCCGGTCACCGTAGGTGCGGAGGGTGACGGCTGGCTACGGTGCGTTCCCCCAACATGCGAAGTCGTAGGAACGTGGGAACCGATCGGTAACCGCGGGTGGCGGCGGAGAAGACGATCAGTGACCGCGGGCGGGCCCGTCGAGCCAGCGGTACTGGAGCTCCGGCCGTCCGATCTGACCGTACTGCGGGGCGCGCACCGCCCGGCCCTCGGTCACCAGGTGTTCAAGATAGCGGCGTGCGGTGATCCGTGAGATCCCGACGGCCGCACCGGCCTCGGCGGCGGTGAGCCCGGCCGGGGTGGACCGGAGGGTCCGGGTGACGGACTCCAGGGTGGGCGCGCTCAGGCCCTTGGGAAGGGTGGTGGGGTGCGGGGCCCGGAGGGTGGCGAGCGCCCGGTCGACCTCGTCCTGCCCGGAGGCCTCGCCCGCGGTCGCCCGGAACTCGGCGTACCGGGCGAGCCGGTCCCGCAGGGTCGCGAAGGCGAAGGGCTTGAGGACGTACTGGACGACGCCGAGCGAGACGCCCTCGCGGACGATGGCCAGGTCGCGGGCGGAGGTCACGGCGATGACGTCGGCGGAGTGCCCGGCGGCGCGCAGCGCGCGCAACAGCTGGAGGCCGTGGCCGTCCGGCAGGTAGAGGTCGAGCAGGATCAGGTCGACGGGCGTCCGTTCGAGCAGGCGCACGGCGGCGGCCCGGGAGTGTGCGACGCCGACGACGGTGAACCCGTCGACGCGCCCGGCGTAGAGGGCATGGGCGTCGGCGGCGACGGGATCGTCCTCGACGACGAGCACCCGCAGGGGAAGCGCGCTCACGAGACCACCTCGGAAGAGCCGATGGGAGGCGGGGTACCCCCACGGGACCCGGGGGACGGGTCGCCGGGTGAGGCGGGGCCCAGCGTGGGGGTGGGGCCGGACTGGAGGGCGGCGCGGGGGCGGGTGACCGCGCCGGACCCGGAGGCTGCGTCGGGCCCCGAGGCAACGCCGGACCCGGCGGCTGTGCCTGGCCCCGGGGTGGTGGCGGGCCCGGAGGCCGCGTCCGGTCCCGGGGTGGTGGCGGGGTCGGGGGGCGTGCCCGGCGTGCCCGCCCGGGGCAGCGGCACCGGCGTCGGCAACGGCAGGCGCACCGTGAACCGAGCCCCGCCCCCCTCCGCGTCCGTCACGTCCAGCGTGCCCGCCGCGCGGGACACCGCCTGGCCCACCAGTGCCAGGCCCAGTCCCCGGCCCGGGCCCCGGGTGGTCCAGCCGCGGCCCAGGACCGCGTCGCGGTCGGCCGGGCGGACGCCGGGACCGGTGTCGGCGACCCGGAGGAGCAGTTCGCCGTCTCCCGTGCGCGCCGCGACCGTGACCGTCACACGCGCGTGCGGGGTGCCGCCCGCCGCCTCCACCGCGTTGTCGATGAGGTTGCCGAGGATCGTCACCAGGTCCCGGGACGGCAGCGCCGCCGGCACCAGACCGTCGTCGATACGGCTGTCCTCCGTGAGGACCAGCTCCACGCCCCGCTCGTTCGCCTGCGCCGCCTTGCCGAGCAGCAGCGCCGCGAGCACCGGCTCCCCGACGGCGTCCACGACACGGTCCGTGAGCGCCTGGGCCAGTTCCAGCTCCGCCGTCGCGAACTCCACCGCCTCCGCCACCCGGCCCAGTTCGATGAGCGACACGACCGTGTGCAGCCGGTTCGCCGCCTCGTGGGCCTGCGAGCGGAGCGCCTCCGTGAACCCCCGCTCCGAGTCCAGCTCGCCCGACAGCGCCTGGAGTTCCGTGCGGTCCCGGAGCGTGGCGACCGTGCCGCGCCGCTCCCCGCCCACCACCGGCCGGGTGTTGACCACCAGTACCCGGTCCGCCGTCAGATGCGTCTCGTCGACCCGCGGCTCCGAGGACAGCAGCGCGCCGGTCAGCGTCGCGGGAAGGCCGAGTTCCGCCGCCGGACGGCCGACGACCCCCTCGTCCAGGCCCAGCAGCTCCCGCGCCCCGTCGTTGATGAGCGCGATCCGCCGCCGCCCGTCGAGCATCACGAGCCCCTCGCGGACCGCGTGCAGTGCGGCCTCGTGGTAGTCGTGCATCCGGCTCAGCTCCGTCGCGTTCATGCCGTGCGTGTGGCGCCGCAGTCGCGCGTTGATCACGTACGTCCCCGCCCCGCCGAGCGCGAGCGCCGCGCCCGCCATGCCGAGCAGCGCGGTGACCTGCTCCCGTACCTGCTCGCTGATCTTGTCGATCGTGATGCCCGCGCTGACCAGCGCCACGACCCGGCCGCCGCGGTCGAAGACCGGCGCCACCGTCCGTACGGAAGGGCCGAGCACCCCCAGGTGGGTCTCGGAGTGCGTCCGGCCCGCCGCCGCCTCCTCGATGTGTCCGAGGTACGTCCGGCCGATCTGCTCCGGCTCGGGGTGGGTCCAGCGCGTGCCGTCCGGCGCCATGATCACCACGAAGGCCACGCCCGCGTGGCGGCGCAGCGCCTCGGCGTACGGCTGGAGCACCGCCGTCGGGTCGGCGGACCGCGCCGCGGCGAGCACGGACGGGGAGTCGGCGACGGCCGCGGCGGTCGCCGTGGCCTGGCGTCGCGCGGTCTCCTCGGCCTGCGTCCGGTCCGTGACGTATGCGAAGACCGCACACCCGGCCACGACGACGGCCACGAGCACGACCTGCATCGCGAAGAGCTGGCCGGCCAGGCTGCGGGGGTGGGGGAGGGGGAAACGCATGCGGGTAAGTGTGCACGTGGGACCGTGCGCCGACGCATTGCGTTCCCGAATCGTTCCCTCGCCGGCCTCCCCCTCCGTTCCCGCCGCACGGTTCGGTCGTGAACGAAACGTACGTAACCGTGACCCCGGTCACAGGCTGATGGATGCTCTCGGAGTCCACCGGGACGTGGACACCCCCATCAGCACGAGGAGGACCCCGTGGCCGCAAGACGGGACCGTACGCACTATCTGTACCTGGCCGTGATCGGAGCCGTGGTGCTCGGCATCGCGGTCGGATTCCTGGCGCCCGGCGTCGCCGTCGAGCTGAAGCCGCTGGGGACCGGCTTCGTCAATCTGATCAAGATGATGATCTCGCCGATCATCTTCTGCACGATCGTGCTCGGCGTCGGATCGGTCCGGAAGGCCGCGAAGGTCGGAGCCGTCGGCGGCCTCGCCCTCGGCTACTTCCTCGTCATGTCGACCGTCGCACTCGCGATCGGCCTCGTCGTCGGCAACATCCTGGAGCCCGGATCCGGTCTGCATCTGACCAAGGAGCTGGCCGAGGCCGGCGCCAAGCAGGCCGAGGGCGCGAGCGAGTCCACGCCGGAATTCCTCCTCGGGATCATCCCCACGACCATCGTCTCCGCCTTCACCGAGGGCGAGGTCCTCCAGACCCTCCTCGTCGCGCTGCTCGCCGGCTTCGCGCTCCAGGCCATGGGCGCGGCGGGCGAACCGGTTCTGCGTGGAATCGGCCACATCCAGCGGCTCGTCTTCCGCATCCTCGGCATGATCATGTGGGCCGCCCCGGTCGGCGCGTTCGGCGCGATCGCCGCCGTCGTCGGCGCGACCGGTGTCGACGCGCTGAAGTCCCTCGCCGTCATCATGATCGGCTTCTATCTGACCTGCGCGATCTTCGTGTTCGTGGTCCTCGGGACGCTCCTCCGGCTGGTCGCCGGGCTCAACATCTGGACCCTGCTCAGGTACCTGGGCCGCGAGTTCCTGCTGATCCTCTCCACCTCCTCGTCCGAGTCCGCGCTGCCGCGGCTCATCGCGAAGATGGAGCACCTGGGTGTCAGCAAGCCCGTCGTCGGCATCACCGTGCCGACCGGCTACTCCTTCAACCTCGACGGCACCGCGATCTACCTCACCATGGCCTCGCTCTTCGTCGCCGAGGCGATGGGCGACCCGCTCTCCGTCGGTGAGCAGATCTCCCTGCTCGTCTTCATGATCATCGCCTCGAAGGGTGCGGCGGGCGTCACCGGCGCCGGGCTCGCCACCCTCGCGGGCGGCCTCCAGTCGCACCGGCCCGAGCTGGTCGACGGGGTGGGCCTGATCGTCGGCATCGACCGCTTCATGAGCGAGGCGCGCGCGCTGACCAACTTCGCCGGCAACGCGGTCGCGACGGTGCTCGTCGGCACGTGGACGAAGGAGATCGACAAGGAGCGGGTGGCGGAGGTGCTCGCCGGGCGCGTGCCGTTCGACGAGAAGACGCTGGTGGACGACCACGCGCCGGCTCCCGCCGGGTTCCCGGATCAGCGGGCGGAGGACGGCGAGGAGAAGGCACGGGCGGGCGTCTGACGACCGGGCCGCCGGGTGGGCGTGGCCGCTGCGCGCGGCCCTCCCCCACCCCGCCCCTTCCCGGAACCGGGGCCTCGCGCCAGGGCCCCCGCGCCTCGAACGCCGGCGGGGCCGGCATTCCGCCCCCTGGTCGGGACCTTCGGTCCGCCCGGCGTGCGAGGGCACGGCCGCGAGCTGTACGAGGTCGGGGGGGTGCCCCTGGTTCGGGTAGGGGCGGGGCGGGGAAGGAGCCCCGCG